>NZ_BONX01000010.1 GCF_016862935.1 Plantactinospora mayteni | reverse complement strand
GGGCCGCCGGCACCACGTCGACGATCGCGGCGACGAAGGCCGGGCCGGGCATCGAGTGGGCGATCCCGACGAGCGCGGCGAGTAGCGCGATCGCCGGCAGGCTGGTCACGACCGCCATGCTCGCCATCAGCGCCGACGCCGCCAGGTGCGACCAGACCAGGGTGCGGCGCCGTCCCCAGCGGTCGGCGAGTACTCCACCGAGCAGGACTCCGGCCACCCCACCGAGCCCGTACGCCCCGACCACCAGACCGGTGAGCGCGTCGCTCGCCCCACGTGCGTCGGTGAGGTAGAGCGGCAGGAAGAGCATGGCGAACGCGCCGACCCGGTTGATCAGCAGCCCCGACCAGAGGTACCAGAAGACCGCCGGCAGTCCGCCGGCCGTGTCGCGCAGCCACGCCCCTACCGCCCGCACCCGTCCTCCGGTAAGGATCGCTCAACAGCCCCCGGCCCACTCCCGACCGCAGAGAAGCAACCAGCCACCCCACTCGGGGTATCCCTGATCACCGCCGGACAACGGTAGAAGATCGCGCAGAATCAGGGAACTTGTTTTATCGGCCCGAGGTCGGAGACCACTAGTTCCCTGAAGGAGCGGGACGACCTTGTCCCCGACGTCGGGTGACTTGCCGCGCGGGAATATCGGTCGCGGGCGGGGGCGTTGGGGGCTAACGTGATCGCCATGTTCGGCACGGTCGGGTTCGGGCGGCCCGCAGGGTTCCTCCTGCTGGGCCCCGCCGCCGTGTGCGTGGCGTCGACCCAGTCGCACCAGCCTGGCCGGCTGGATAGCGGCGCGCGAGGCTGACCCTCCTCCCGCACCAGCAGAACCCACGGAGGAGGGTGGCCCGGTTTCCCGGTGCCGCCCTTTCATGGCGTACCGGATGCGCGGTTCTGGCGCGGTTCCCCCTCTCGCGGTCTGGCATCCGCCCGCGCTCGTCGCCCGCCAACCCGTCTCTCCATTGAGGACATCGTCATGGCCAAGAGCCAGTTCGTACGCACCAAGCCGCACCTCAACATCGGCACGATGGGACACGTCGACCACGGCAAGACCACGCTGACCGCCGCGATCACCAAGGTGCTCGCCGACCGGGACCCGGCGGTCAACCGGTTCGTCGCCTTCGACGGCATCGACCGGGCGCCGGAGGAGGTCGCCCGGGGCATCACCATCACCATCGCGCACGTCGAGTACGAGACCGCCACCCGGCACTACGCGCACGTCGACATGCCGGGTCACGCCGACTACGTGAAGAACATGATCACGGGTGCGGCGCAGGTGGACGGGGCGATCCTGGTCGTCTCGGCGCTCGACGGCGCGATGCCGCAGACCCGGGAGCACGTCCTGCTGGCGCAGCGGGTCGGGGTGCCGTACCTGGTGGTGGCGTTGAACAAGGCGGACGCGGTGACCGACCCCGAACTGCTCGACCTGGTCGAGCTGGAGGTGCGGGAACTGGTCGGCGAGTACGGCTTCCCCGGTGACGAGGTGCCGGTGGTGCGGGTCTCCGCGCTGCGGGCGCTGGAGGGCGACCCGGAGTGGGTCGGGTCCATAGCGGACCTGCTCGACGCGGTCGACCGGTACGTCCCGGTGCCGCCGCGCGAACTCGACCGGCCGTTCCTGATGCCGATCGAGAACGTGCTCACCATCTCCGGCCGGGGGACCGTGGTGACCGGAGCCGTCGAGCGGGGCTCGCTGCGTGCCGGTGACCCGGTCGAGGTGGTCGGGCTCGCCCCGACCCTGTCGACCGTGGCGATCGGGCTGGAGACCTTCGGCCGCTCGCTGGAGTCGGCGCAGGCCGGGGACAACGCGGCCGTACTGCTGCGCGGGGTCAAGCGCGACCAGGTGCAGCGGGGGCAGGTGGTGGCCCTGCCGGGCAGTGTCACGCCGCACCGCCGGTTCACCGCCCAGCTCTACGCGCTGACCGCCGGCGAGGGCGGCCGGCGTACGCCCTTCCACGCCAACTACCGGCCGCAGTTCTACTTCCGGACCACGGACGTGTCCGGCGCGGTGGACCTGGGCGAACTGCCCCAGGTCGCCCCCGGTGACACCGTGGCGATCACGGTCGAGCTGAGTAAGCCGATCGCGATGGACGTCGGGCTCGGCTTCGCCGTCCGGGAGGGCGGCCGTACGGTCGCCGCCGGAACGGTGACCGCGCTGCTCGACTAGGGCCGCCGACCGGGCAAGCTCGCGGCGGAACGAGTCGACGGTCCGGGCGACTCAGCCGGCGGTCCGCTCGTCGGACCGCCGGCTGATCCGGACCAGCCGGTCACCGTCGGCGGTGCGGAAGTAGAGCACGTACCGTCCCGAGCGGCGTCGGTGCACGAGCTGGGCGTCGAGCAGTACCCGCAGGTGCCCGCCGACCGAGCCCAGCCCGTGCCCGGTCGCGGCGACCAGTCCGGTGGTGCTGGTCGGCGACTCCAGCCGGGCCAGGATCTCCGCCCGGACCGGGCCGAGCAGCCGACTCAGCGCCGCCGGCGGGGCGCTACGGGCCGGATCGGCCAGGATTCCCCGGCACGGGTAGACCACCGTGTGCCGGTCCGGACGGTCGGAGCCGACCCAGCCCCGGGTGGACGTACTCGGCACGAAGAGCAGTCCGGTGTCGCCGAGGTCCTGCGGCGGAAGGTCGTACGTGTTGATCTGGAGCCGGCCGTGCCCCAGCCAGCGCATCCCCGGCCGCATCCCGTCCAGGGTGGCCGCCCAGCCGCCCGAGCCGAGCAGATGGGTCCGGGACACGATGTCGGCCTCGAAGAGCCGCTGCCGGCGCGGCCAGTCCGGGCGCAGGGTGCGGGTCCAGACCCAGCCCAGCAGCTCGGCGACCCGGGCCGGCAGGTCGGCGCCGCGCAGCTCGGCCGGGAGCGGCCCGGCCAGCCCGGCCAGCAGGTCGGCCCGGACCGCCCCGGCCGGCGTCTCGCGGATCCGGCGCAGCTCACCGGCGAACGTCGCCGCCGCGTCCCCGGCCGACGTGCCGAGGAAGTCGGTCGGGGTGGCGAGGAAGTCGGGCAGCCAGCGCGGCGGGAAGGCGGCCCGGACGAACGCCGCGCTGAATGGATCACCGGCCAGCCGGGACCGGTACGCGGGGACGTGCGCGTCGAGCCAGGCCCGCTGACCGGGCAGCGTGGGGTGCCCGTCCAGCGCCTTGAGCGCCGCGACGGTCTCGACCAGCGGGGACACGGCGAACCGGCTCCGGGCCAGTACATCCGCGTCGAGCAGCCACAGCCCCACGACCGACCCCCCTCCGGTTTCGTCTCCAGGTGAAAAGGTAACGGCCGGCGGGGCGGCGTACCCAGACTGCTGGCCGTGCGTACCTATCGGGAGTTGTTCCGGGTCCCCGAGTTCCGTCCCCTCTTCCTCGCGATCTCCGCCCAGGTGGCGGCGAGTACCGTCAACGGGCTCGCCCTCGGCACCCTGGTCTATTCCGCCACCCGATCACCGCTGCTCGCCGCGCTCAGCCTCTTCGGCCCCTCCTTCGCCCAGGTGCTCGGCGCCACCACCCTGCTCTCGGTCGCCGACCGGGTACCGCCGCGCGCCGCGTTGGCCTGCGTCGCGGTGTTCCTCGGTGCCAGCACCCTCGTGCTGGTCCTGCCCGGCATGCCGATCTGGGCCATGTTCGTGGTGATCGGGTTCATGGGGCTGGCCGGCTCGATGGGCGGCGGGGTCCGCTGGGGGCTGCTCGGCGAGATCCTGCCCGACGGCGGCTACCTGCTCGGCCGGTCGGTGCTGAACATGTCGGTCGGGGCGATGCAGATCAGCGGCTTCGCGCTCGGCGGCGCCCTGCTCACCGTCGCCACCCCGCGCCAGGTGCTGCTGATCGGTGTCGGCCTCTATCTCTGCGCCGCGTTGGTCCTCCGGTTCGGCCTCACCCGCCGCCCGCCGAGGGCGGTCGGCCGACCGTCGGTCCGCCGGACCTGGCAGGTCAACGCCCAGCTCTGGGCGACACCCACCCGCCGGTACGTCTACCTCGCGCTCTGGCTGCCGAACGGGCTCGTCGTCGGCTGCGAGGCGCTGTTCATCCCGTACGCCCCGGAATCCGCGGGGGTGCTCTTCGTCGCCGGCGCCCTCGGGATGCTCGCCGGGGACACGGTCGTCGGCCGGTTCGTCCCGGCCCGGTGGCGGCAGCGGCTCGTCACACCGCTGCAACTGTCGCTCGGGGTGCCGTACCTGCTCTTCGCGCTGCCGATCCCGCTGCCGGTGGCCGCGCTGGCCGTCGCCGTCGCCTCGGCCGGATTCGGCGGCGGGGTACTGCTCCAGCAGCGCCTCGTCGACCTCACCCCGGAGCAGATCCGCGGCCAGGCGCTCGGACTGCACTCCTCGGGGATGTTGACCATGCAGGCGGTGGCGGCGACGCTGGCCGGCACCGTCGCCCAGTACCTGCCGGTCGGTGCCGCCATGACCGTGATGGCCGTACTCTCCCTGCTGGTCACGCTCCTGCTCCGCCCCGGGCTGCGTACCCCGACCGACACCCGTACCCCGGAACCGGCGACCGCGTGACCCGGCGCCTGCGCTCCCGAGGCGCCCGCGCTCCCGCACCGCCTGCGCTCCCGAGGCGTCGGGGCGGACCTCTCGGCGGCGGCTCGACTAGGGTGGGAACCCCTGCGTGGAAGGAGCGCGATGGTCGGCGTACGGCGTCGGGTGGTCGGTGTGGTCGCGGTGCTGGCGATGGTGCCACTCGGCCTGGCCGGCTGCGGCCCGTTCGACGAACTCGTCGGGCAGGGCGCCGAGCCCACCCCCACCCCCGACGAGGGCCCGGAGCGGGCCCGGGAGCGGGTGCAGGCGTACCTCGACGCGATGAAGGCGAAGAGCGCCGCGGATGGCCGCGAACAGCTCTGCGAACCGCTGCGGGAGTCCTTCGACCAGGCGGCCACCGGCCCGAACGGCGACTTCGCCAAGCACTTCTCGGTCTCGGCGGCGAATATCACCGACGTCCGGGCCAACGGTGCCGACCAGGACGTCAGCACGTCGATCACGGTGAAGGTCAGCGGCAAGGCCACCCCGACCAAGGTCCTCTTCACGGTCGCCCGGGCCGACGGGCAGTGGTGCATCGCCAAGGAGGCGATCGGCGGCCACACCCCGGCGCCGTCCGGCTCCCCGACCGAGCCGACCTGATCGCCCCGGGCGTCCGTCCTCGGCATCGCCGTAGCGTCGTCGACATCGCGTCTCGGGGGCTCCGGTCAGGTCGGTGCGGATTCCTGGCGGGTGCTGGCCGCGTGCTCCCACGAAGCGGACGGGCGCCCCTCGCTCCCGGCGCGGTGCGGGTCTCGCCGTACGCTTTCTGGCATGCGCCATGAGTGGCACCAGTTGACCTACCCGGCCGTGGGCAACACCGCGTTGCAGACCAGCCGGCCGACCGAGGACTCCGCCGAGGACGAGGCGCTCGGCCTGGACCGGTGGCGGGAACTGCCCCGGGCCCAGACGCCGCCGTGGCCGGACCAGGCGGTGGTGGACGGGGTCTGCGGGATCCTCCAGAACGTGCCGTCGATCGTCGCCCCCTACGAGGTCGACCAGCTCCGGCAGCGGTTGGCGCTGGTCTGCGAGGGCCGGGCGTTCCTGCTCCAGGGCGGCGACTGCGCCGAGACCTTCACCGACAACACCGAGAGCCACCTGCTGGCCAACGCCCGGACGCTGCTCCAGATGGCGGTGGTGTTGACCTACGGGGCGTCGCTGCCGGTGGTGAAGGTGGCCCGGGTCGCCGGGCAATACACCAAGCCGCGCTCGCTGCCGACCGACGCGCTGGGACTTCCGGCCTACCGGGGCGACATGATCAACTCGCTGGAGGCGGTGCCGGAGGCGCGGGTCGCCGACCCACAGCGCATGATCCGGGCGTACGCGAACTCGGCCGCCGCGATGAACATGCTCCGGGCGTACCTCGCCGGAGGGCTGGCCGACCTGCACGCCGTGCACGACTGGAACAAGGGCTTCGTCAAGAACTCCCCGGCCGGCGAGCGCTACGAGGCCATCGCCCGGGAGATCGACCGGGCGCTCGCCTTCATCCGGGCCTGCGGGATGACCGAGGACGAGGCGCTGCGCACCGTCACCCTCTACTGCTCGCACGAGGCGCTGGCCCTGGAGTACGACCGGGCGCTGACCCGGGTCTCCGACGGCCGGGCGTACGGCCTCTCCGGGCACTTCCTCTGGGTCGGCGAGCGCACCCGGCAGCTCGACGGGGCGCACCTCGACTTCATCTCCCGGATCGCCAACCCGATCGGCGTCAAGCTCGGCCCGACCACCAGCCCCGATCAGGCGATCGAGCTGTGCGAGAAGCTCAACCCGGACAACGTCCCCGGCCGGCTCACCCTGATCAGCCGGATGGGCAACAACCTGGTCCGCGAGGTGCTGCCGCCGATCGTGGCCAAGGTCACCGCGGCCGGCGCCAAGGTCGTCTGGCAGTGCGACCCGATGCACGGCAACACCCACGAGTCGTCCAACGGCTACAAGACCCGGCACTTCGACCGGATCGTCGACGAGGTACTCGGCTACTTCGAGGTGCACCGGTCGCTGGAGACCCACCCGGGCGGCCTGCACGTCGAGCTGACCGGCGAGGACGTCACCGAGTGTCTCGGCGGCGCCCAGGCGATCGAGGACATCCACCTGCCGGACCGCTACGAGACCGCCTGCGATCCCCGACTCAACACCCAGCAGTCGCTGGAACTCGCCTTCCTCGTGGCGGAGATGCTCCGTGGCTGACGACCCGATCTCCCAACTCGTTCCCTTCGCCGCCCAGGGCGCCCCGGCGACCCCGGGTCCGGTCGACCTCCGGTCGGACACGGTCACCCGGCCCACCCCCGGGATGCGTGCCGCGATGGCCTCGGCCGAGGTCGGCGACGACGTGTACGCCGAGGACCCGACCGTCAACGCCCTCGAAGCCGAGGTCGCCGCGCTCTTCGGGCACGAGGCGGCGCTCTTCGCCCCGACCGGCTCGATGGCCAACCAGATCGCCATCCAGGTGCTGGTGCCGCCGGGCGAGGAACTGCTCTGCGACGCCGACGCGCACGTGGTGACGTACGAGATCGGCGCGGCGGCGGCGATCGGCGGCGTCTCCACCCGGACCTGGTCGCCGGTCGGCGCCGACCTCGACCCCGAGGTGGTGGCGGCGATGATCCGGCCGGACGGCTACCACGCGGTGCCGACCCGGGCGATCGCCGTCGAGCAGACCCACAACCGGGGCGGTGGCGGGGTGATCCCGCTGACCGCCCTCGCCGAGCTGCGCCGGGTCGCCGACGACGCCGGGATCGGGCTGCACTGCGACGGCGCCCGGATCTGGCACGCGCACGTCGCCGACGGGGTGCCGCTGGCGAGCTACGGAGAACTCTTCGACACCCTGTCCGTCTGCCTCTCCAAGGGGCTCGGCGCGCCGGCCGGTTCGCTGGTGGTCGGCAGCGCGGAACGGATCGCCCGGGCCCGGGTGATCCGCAAGCGGATGGGTGGCGGGATGCGCCAGGCGGGGATCCTCGCCGCCGCCGGCCGGTACGCGCTGCGCCAGCACGTCGAGCGGCTCGCCGAGGACCACGTCCGGGCGGCCCGGCTCGCCGAGGCGCTCGCCCCGTTCGGAGTACTGGCCGGTCCGGTACGCACCAACATCGTTCCGCTGGACCTGACCAAGTGCGGGTTCGACGCTCCCGAGCTGGGTGCGGCGGCCCGGGACCGGGGCGTACTCGTCTCGGTGCTCGGCCCGCGCATCGCCCGGCTGGTGACCCATCACGACCTCGACGATGCCGGAGTGGACCGGGCGGTAGAGGTGCTCACCGAGATCTTCCGCCACTGACCGGACCGGCGGGCCCGCTGCCGAACGCCCGACGGATCGACGAGCCCGGCAGCGGGTCGACGGGTTGACGGGTCGGGCGCGGGTTGACGGGTCGGTGCCGCGCTGGTCAGCCGCCGGTGCGGGTGAAGTGCTGGTAGTCGGGGGAGCGCCAGTCGCCGCCCCACTGCCAGCCGGCCACCGCGAACGCCTCGACCAGTACGCCACCCGGGACCGCCGTCCCGGGTCGGTGGCCGGAGCGGTCCCGGTACGCGGCCCCGGCAGGTGGCAGTACCCGACCGTCGACCAGGTACGGGTTCTCCACCGGGTTGACGTCGATCGCCTTCCCGTACGCGTGCACGGACCACTTCGCCGCGCCGCCGGAGACCGCCCTGCGGCAGTTGAAGCCGGAGGTGTTGTCGTCGGCCATCGACCGGTCGTCGTCCCCGGCGTACGTGTCGACCGGCTGTAGCCGGCGGATCGGGAAGCGTTCCCGGTAGAGGGTGGCGAAGATCTCGACCACCTCGGCGGTGACCGACCGGTGCACGACGATCGTGCCGATCTGGGGGCGGCCGTCGAAGTCCCAGTAGTCGAGCCGGATCCGCCGGAGCTGGTCCGGGCCGACCGGGCAGCCGGGGCGCCAGCTCTCGCCCAGCTCGGCGGCGGTGACCGTGGACACGTCGTGCCGGAACTCGGGGGCCGTGCTCGTCGGCCCGAAGGGGATCGTCGACCCGCCCGCGCCGCCGCCCGGGTCGCTCGGCGGGCCGGTCGGTGGGCCGCCGCAGCCGGCCACCGCGAGCGCGGTCAGCAGCCCGACCAGCAGCACACCCCGCACACCCCGTCCCACCGCCGCCACGCTACGCCCCGCCGAGAGACAGCCCTACGGGCGGAGGCGTTTGAGGAGGTTGATGTCGTCGGCGTGGCCCTGGTTCTCGCTCGGCGTCTCCACGACCACCGGGATGCCGGTGGTCGCCGGGTGGGTCATCAGCTCGGCGAAGGCGGCCTCGCCGATGCTGCCCTTGCCGATCGTCTCGTGCCGGTCCCGGGTCGAGCCGCACAGGTCCCGCGAGTCGTTGGCGTGCACCAGCCAGAGCCGCTCCGCCCCGATCGCGCCGACGAGCGTGTCCAGCGTCTCGCGCATGCCGCCCTCCCGGGCCAGGTCGTGGCCGGCCGCCCAGGCGTGGCAGGTGTCGAAGCAGGCGCCGAGCCACGGGTGCCAGTCGACTGCGGCGAGGTACGGCTCCAGGTGCTCGACCCGGGAGGCCAGCGAACGGCCGCCACCGGCGCTCGGCTCCACCAGCAGCTTCGGCCCGCCACTCGCCGCCGCCGAGTCGAGCAGCGGCAGCAGCGCCTCGCGTACCTGTCGCATCGCCGCCTCGGCGTGCCCGGCGTCGACCGCGCTGCCGGCGTGGAAGACCACCCCGGTGGCACCGATCGCGGCGCCCCGGTCCAGCGCGTGCGCCAGGGTCGCCACCGACTTCTGCACGGTCGCCGGGGTGGGCGAGCCGAGGTTCACCAGCAGCGACGCGTGGATGTACGCCACCAGCCCGCGTTCGGCGCAGCCGGCCCGGAACGCCGCGTCCTGCCCGGGGTCGCCCGGTGGCAGTGCCCAGCCCCGCGAGTTGCCGACGTAGACCTGCACCACCTCCGAGCCGATCGCGTCGGCGTACGGCAGGGCGGCCCTGGCCAGTCCGCCCGAGGTGGGGGTGTGCGAGCCGACGGGTCGGCTCGACGCGGGCCGCCGGCCCGAGCCGGTGCCGGGTCGGTCGCCCGGCGAGCCGGCGCTGCCGGTAACCGGGGTGGTGGTGCCGGCGGCGTGCTCAGAAGCAGGTGATGACAACCTGGGTCCCTGGCGGCACCGGAGTGTTCTCGTTCGGGTTCTGGATCCGGACCGTCCCGTTCGGGTTGAACTGCACCCCGACGGCCAGGCCCTGGCTCTCCAGGAGCTGCTTCGCCTGCTGACAGGGCAGGTCGATCACCCGGGGCACGTTGACCGCCGGCGGGCCGTTGCTGACGTCGACCTTGACCTGCGCGTTCTTCTCCACCCCGGCGCCGTCCTGCGGGCTCTGCGCGATCACCTGGTCCTTGGGCTTGTCGGAGTCCTTGTACGTCTCACTGAGTTCGAGGCCGAGGTCCCGGACGATGTCGCGTACCTCGTTGATGTTCTTGCCGACCAGGACCGGGACGCTGATCGGCGCCTTGCCCTTGCTCACGATGACCGTGATCTTGTCGCCGGGCTTGACCTCGGCGCCGACCTTCGGGTTGGTGGCGATCACCACGCCCTCCGGCAGGTTGTCGTCGTACCGGTCGGTGCCGCGGACCAGGACCAGGTTGGCGTTCTCCAGGTCGAGCTGGGCCAGGTCGAGGGTCTTGCCGACCACGTCCGGGACCGGGAAGCGCTCCGGACCGAGGGACAGGGTGAGGGTGATGGTGCCGCCCCGCTGGATCCGGCTGGTCGACTCGGGGTCCTGGGCCAGCACCTGGTCCTTGGCGACGTCCTCGCTGTAGCGGGGATCCGCGAATTTGATCACGAAGCCCGCCCTTTCGGCCTGCACCTTGGCCTCCGTGCCGGCCAGCCCGGCCAGGCTCGGCGTCTCGGTGTAGCGGCCGAACGCGAACCACCAGCCGGCCATCCCGGCGACCAGGGCGAGCGCGACCACGGTCACCACGACCGAGGCCCGGCCGGCGAAGAGTCGCCCGCCGACCTCGCGGACCCGGTCGAGGAGGTCGGAACCCGGGCTGGCCGCCGCCCGGCGGCGGTGCGGGGTGGTGCGTTCCCGTGGCTGGTCGGGCAGCCGGGCCCAGGACGGACGGTTGGTGGGGCTGACCGACGAGACCACCATGGTGGGCTGCTGCACCACCATGGTCGGCTGGTCGACGGCGGGGATCTGCCGCAGTATCGCCGTGTTGGCATTGGCGACGGCGCCGAGGTCGTCCCGGACCACCTGGACCTCGGCCTGGAACGCGCCCGCGTCCGTCGGCCGGGCGCCCGGGTCGCGCCGGGTCGCCCGGCGGACCAGCTCGTCGAGGACCGGCGGCAGGCCGGGGACCAGCCCGGAGGGCGGCGGTACGTCCCGGTCCACGTGCTGCCAGGCGACCTCCACGGCCCGGTCACCGTCGTACGGGACCCGGCCGGTGAGCATCTCGAAGAGCACGATGCCGGCGGCGTAGACGTCGGTACGCGGATCGGCGCGGCCCTCGGTGACCAGCTCGGGTGCCACGTAGGCGACCGTGGCCATGAGCTGGTTGCCGCCCTCGGTGTCGGAACTCGCCTCGACCGCCCGGGCCAGCCCGAAGTCGGCGACCTTCACCACACCGTCGACGAGGTTGCCCGCACCGCCGCTCGGCGCCTCGGCGACCAGCACGTTCTCGGGTTTCACGTCCCGGTGCACCAGTCCGGCCCGGTGCGCGGCGCCGATCGCGGCGAGCATCTGCTCCAGGATCGCGAGCGCCTCGCTCGGGTTGAGTCGCTTGCGCTCGGCCAGGATGTCGCGCAGGGTCCGGCCCCGGACGTACTCCATGACCAGGTACGGCAGGCCGCCGTGGGTGCCCTGGTCGTAGACGGCCACCACGTTCGGGTGGGTCAACCGGGCGATGGTCTTGGCCTCGTCGGTGAACCGCTCCAGGAACCCGGCGAGCTGCACCTGCGCCGCCTGGGCCTGGTTCGGGTGAATGATCTTGATTGCGACCGTACGGTCTAGCCGCTCGTCGATGGCGGTGTAGACGGTCGCCATCCCACCACGGGCCACGCGACCGCGGATGCGGTAGCGTCCGTCGATCAGCGTGTTAAGCAGCGTGTCGGCGACCTGTATGTCCATCGGCAGGCAGTCTATGTCTCCAGGGGGCAGCGGCAGAACAGGATGCCACAGCCGACGCCGAAGCGAAAAGTTCGTGTCGCCCGTTCCACGCGCGGCGGAGATCGCTTCGACATGATTTGCCGGCCTCGTCCTGCTCAGCCCGCCGGTATCGGCGGCTCACCCCACCCTAACCGTGCCGCCCAGCCCACCCCAGCCGCGCGGCTCACCCTCCCGAGTCGTGCCGCTCCGTCGCCCGCCCGAGGGTCGTCCGGCGGGCTGGTCGGGAGCTGTCCGGCGGGCTGGCGGGGAGCCGTTCGTCCGGCCCGGTGGCGACGTGGCAAGGTGAGCGGGTGACCGAATCCTCACCCGCCGACCCCCAGCCGACCGAGCCGACCGGCTGGCTGAGCCTCCCGGACGTCGCCGAACGCCTCGAGGTGACGATCAGCAAGGTGCACCAGATGATCCGGGACCGGGAACTGCTGGCGGTCCGCCGGGACGGAACCCGGGTGGTTCCGGCCGAGCTGGTCGCGAACCGGACGGCACGCAAGCACCTGCCGGGCATCCTCACCCTGCTGCACGACGCCGGGTACGACGACGAGGCGGCGCTGCGCTGGCTCTACCTGCCCGACGACACCCTGCCGGGCACCCCGGCGGCGGCACTCGGCGACGACCGGGCCCGCGAGGTCAAGCGCCGGGCCCAGGCCACCGGCTTCTGACCGGATCCCGCCGAATGGAGCGATTCGCCTACCTGGCGGTGCTGGCCGGGTGCCTCGGCGCCGCGCTCTGGCTGGAGCCGGTACTGCGGGTCAACGTGCTGCGGCGGTGGCGACGGTTGCTGCTCACCCTGCTACCCGTGGTGGTGCTCTTCGCGCTCTGGGACCTGACCGCGATAGCCGCCGGACACTGGACCTTCGACCCGACGCAGACCAGCGGCGTAACTGCTGCCCGGCGGGCTGCCGCTGGACGAGCTGCTCTTCTTCGTCGTCGTACCCTGCTGTGCCGTCCTCGGCTTCGAGGCGGTGCGCGCGGTGCTGCGCTGGCCGGCCGGCGACGAGTCGTCGTGAGCTATACGGTGGCCGCCCTGCTGGGGGTGGCCGGCACCGTACTCGTCGACCTCTTCGTGCTGCGTACCCGGCTGCTGCTCCGGCCGGTGTTCTGGGCCACGTACCCGATCATCGTGTTCTTCCAGTTGATCTCCAACGGCATCCTGACCGGCCGGGGCATCGTCCGGTACGCCCCGGACGCGATCCTCGGCTGGCGGCTGGCGTACGCGCCGGTGGAGGACCTGCTGTTCGGCTTCGCCCTGGTACTGCTGACCCTGGCCGTCTGGGTCCGGCTGGGCCGGGCCGGCGTGCAGCGGACCCCGGCCGCCGGCGAGGGTGCCCCGCTGCTCCGGCTGCTCGACCGGCGACGATCGGACCGGCGACGACCGGACCGTTGACGACTGGACCGTTGACGGCCGGACCGGCGACGACTGGACCGTTGACGGTGTCGGGCCGTCAGCTTCGGCGCCGGGAGCGCCACCTCCGGTATGCCACGGCGGCCAGTACCAGCAGCAGGGCCACGTCGAGGAGGGCGCCGGGCAGCTTGGTGAGCACGGCCAGCCCGAGCCCGCTGGGCAGGACCAGGAAGCTGAGCACGATCACCGCGACGGCGACCCGGTGGACCCAGCGCCGCGCGGAGAGTCCCGCCGCGAGCACGGTGACGGCGGTCAGCCCGTACCAGGGGTAGAAGATCGGGGAGAGCAGGGCCAGGGCGGTGAAGGCCACGCCGGTGATGGTCACCAGTCGACGGCGGGCGCGGGTCCGGTCGGGTGCCGAGCCGGCCCGCCCGGCCCGGACCAGCAGCGCCGCGAGCGTCCCGGTCAGCGCGACGAGGCCGAGGAGTCGGGCCGCCGCCACCGCGCCGTCGACCGCCTCCGGGCGTCCGGCGAGCCGCAGCAGGTATCCGGCCGCCATGCCCAGCCCGCTGGGTACCGAGGTCCACTGCACCAGCCGGCCCGTGCCGGAGAGGGCGGAGATCCAGCCGAGGTCGAGGCCGGTGGCCAGGGTCACCCCGGCGAAGGCCAGGCCCGCACCGGCCAACCCGCCGGCGCCCGACACCGCGACCAGCCGCCGATCGAGGAGTACGCCCGGCAGCCGTGCCCGCCAAACGGCCGGCCGCCTTCCGGCCCTGTCGGCACCGGTCGGGCCAGCGGAGTCCGGGGCGCGACCAGGCTGGACGCGGGACAGCGACACACTGGTGAGCCGGATGGTCGTGAGCCGGATGGTGGTGAGCAGGAGGGCGAACGGCAGCGCCACGATCGCGGTGACCTTGATCGCGACCGCCAGCCCGAGCAGTGCGCCGGTGACCAGCCCGGCCCGACCGGCGCCGAAGGCCGACGAACCACCGGCTGCCAGGGACAACGCGGCCACGACCAGCCCCAGCACCAGGGCGTCGTTGTGCGCCCCGCCGAGCGCGTGCACCAGGACGAGCGGGGAGACCAGGCCGAGCCAGGCGGCCCGGACCGGGTCGACCCCGCCGGCCCGGGCCAGCCGGGGCAGGCAGCCGGCGACGAGTACGACCCCGGCCAGCGCCTCGGCGCGGAGCAGCGCGATCGTGACCAGCAGTTGGCCGTCGGTGGACGTGGTGACCAACCGGGCCACCGCGACCGCCGCGCCGGCCAGGGCCACCGCCAGCGGCCCGTACGGGGTCGTCGTGTCCCGCCACAGCACGGGTACGGCCGCCGACCAGACACATCCGCCCGGCTGGACGCCGACGGAGTACGGGTCGACACCGTCGAGCCAGAGCGCACCCTGGCAGGCGTAGGCGTACGCGTCCCGGCTGCCCACCGGGGGCGCGACCAGCAGCGGAGTCGCCCAGAGCAGTCCGGTACGCAGCAGCCAGCCCAGCGGCACGCTCGCCGGCCGGCGCCGCACCCGTACGCCGAGCCGCCACCAGGTGACCGTCAGCGCCACCAGCCCGGCGACCCAACCGGCCAGACCGAGCCAGTAACTCCAGGGCACGGCCTGTGGACCGCCCGGCAGCACCGCCGCGTCGGCGTCGCCGGCCGGCAGGGCACCCGCCCGGTAAGCGCTGACCGCCAGCGTGATGCTGGCGGCGAGACCGGCCATCCGGAGCCGGGTGGGCCGATCCCGGGAGGGCGGGTCTCCGACGGGTCGCACGAGACCAGCATCGGAGCCGGCGCTGCGGCGAACGGTCCCTTCCGCTCGGAAGCGTGAGAAAAAGCCGATTCTCGTACCCTCCCGGCTCAGCCCCTTGCAACTCGGCCATTCCAGCCCGGCCCCTTGCAACTCGGCCCTCCCGGCTGGGCCTCCGGGGTTCAGTCCTTGCGGCGGGTGGCCACGACGGCGAGGTCCACCAGCACCTCGCGGGCCTCGGTCTCCAGTTCGGCGCCGACCAGCGCGGCCAGTGCGGTGTCGGTGAGCGTGGCTATCCGCCGCTCGGTCCGGTCCAGCGCCCCGCTGCTGGTGATGATCTCGCGCAGGACCTCGATGCCGGCCCGGTCGAGCCCGGGGTCGCCGAGTCGGTGGTTCAACAGTTCCCGTCCGGCCGGACTGGTCGCCTCCAGGGCCGCCGCCACCAGGTAGGTACGTTTGCCTTCCCGCAGGTCGTCCCCGGCCGGTTTACCGGTCTGACCGGGATCGCCGAAGACCCCGAGTACGTCGTCCCGGAGTTGGAACGCCTCGCCCAGCGGCAGCCCGTACCCCGAATAGGCGGCCCGAAGCTCGGCGGGCGCGTCGGCGAGCGCGGCGCCGAAGAGCAGCGGTCGCTCGACCGTGTATTTGGCGGACTTGTACCGGGCGATCTTGCTCGCCCGGTCGACCGAGGTGTCCCGGGTCGCCTGGGCGAGCACGTCCAGGTACTGCCCGATGGTGACTTCGGCACGCATCTCGTCGAAGACCGGCCGGGCCCGGCTGACCACGATCGGGTCGATGCCGCTGCCGTGCAGCAGTTCGTCGGACCAGACCAGGCACAGGTCGCCGAGCAGGATGGCGCTGGACTCGCCGAACCCCTCCGGTTCACCGCCCCAGCCGGCTGCCCGGTGCTGGGCGGCGAACCGGCGATGGATCGACGGTTCGCCGCGCCGCGTGTCGGACCGGTCCATCAGGTCGTCGTGGATCAGGGCGCTCGCCTGCACGAACTCCAGCGCGGCCAGGCCGCTGACGATCTCGTCGGAGTCGAGCCCGCCCGCCCCCCGGTAGCCCCAGTAGCCGAACGCCGGCCGCAGCCGCTTGCCGCCACCGAGCACGAACGCCTCCAGCGCCTCGGCGACCGTGCCGAGCCCGTCGTCGACGCCGATCATCCAGTCGCGCTGTTTGAGGAGGAACCGGGCCAACGACTTGTCGACCCGCTGGCGTAGGCCAGCACGGTCGACCGGTGGGACGGGGGCGGATGCGGTCACGCCATGACGCTAGTGGATCGACTATCCGAGTGCGCGGCGCGGCCACGCCACCGGCTTCGGGGCGCGGCCGGCGTCGGCCCGCTCGACCGGCTGTCTGCCCTGCTCACCTACATGATCGACCCACTCGCCAGCCCACCCGCTCCACGCGCCGCGCAGAGAGATCGATCGATTGACACCCGGCGGCGGAGGTCGCCGACGATCACCCGGCGTGCCCGCCGCGCCGGCCGCCAAGACCGCTCATGGTCATCCGACACTGCCGGCGAGAGCTGTCGGTGGCGCCGCCGGCAGGTAGCGACGGGCGGCTGCCGTCAGCGCCGCGTGCCGTCGACCGGCCGGCTCCGTCCGGTACGCCGCGAGCCGCCGGCCGACGCCAGCCAGCTCCGCCGCGGCCCGCGCCGACCCCGACCGTACGGTGTCGAGCAGCGCGGCGTCCGCCACCTCGGCGGCCCGCTCCCACTCGCCCAGGTCGAGACAGGCGCGGGCCAGCCAACTGCCGTAGACCGCCGCCGTCCTCGGCTGCCCGGGCCGGGTCAGCGCGGCGCGGAGCAGTGGTTCGGCGCGCAGCGGGCGGCACAGCGCGGCGAGGCAGCGGCCGGTCATCGCGGCGAGTTCGCCCTCGTCCAGCCAGTAGAGCCAGGCCGGTTCCCGGGACGGCTCGCGTCGCCCGGCCGCCCGGTCGGCGGCGCGCAGCGCGGCGTACGCGGGCCGGCGCCGCCCGCACCGCGCCGCCGCGAAGGCGATCCGGTGCAGCAGCAGGGCCCGCAGCCCGGCCGGGGCGGTGCGCCGGGCGCCGAGATATCCGGTACGGGCGAGCAGCAGGCCGCCCCGGGCGTCACCGAAGCTGCTGAGCAGGTGACTCGCCGAGCCGAGTACGTGCGCGCCGAGGCTCCGGTCACCGGCCCCGGCGGCAGCGGTCAGCGCCAGCCGGTACGCCCGCAGTGCGGCGCCGACCTCGCCCGCGTCGGCGTGCAGCCAGCCGGTGAGCTGCGCCGCCTCGGCGACCAGCGGCAGTGCGTGCCGCCCGGGTCGGCCGGTCGCCCATCGTGCCGTCGCCAGGGCGAGCCGGCCGGCCGGTGACGACAGCAGGTCCCGCCCACCGACCAGGTCGTCGAGCCGCCGCAGCCCGGCGACTCCGGCCGCGTCGAGCGGCAGTTCGAGTGCCTGCTCGGGCGCCTGTTGGGGCGCCTGTTCGGACGCGGCCTCGCCCGCCGTTCCCGACCGACCCGCTCCCATCCGCGCTGGCCGGCCCGAGACCGCTCGGGTCGGTTCGACCGGGATCGTGGCCGCTGGCCCGACCGGGATCGTGACCAGCGGCCCGACCGGGATCGTGACCGTCGGTCCAACCGGCCCGTCCGGATCGGTGAGCCAGGCGTGTGCCGAGGCCAGCAACTCCTGCCGGGCCCGCGCCACGCCGGGATCTCCGCCGTCCCCGTGGTCGCTGGCAGCGGACCGGCTCGCGGCGGCGGCGACCGCCAGGTCTTCGACAGGCACGTCGAGTACGGCCGCCAGCCAGCTCAGCCAGAACTCGCCGGGCACCCGCTGCTGCCGCTCCCATCGGGAGACCTCGTGCCGGCTCACCGTCGGTACGCCGGAGGCGGCGCAGAGCTGCTCGGCCACCCGGAGCTGGCTCCAGCCTCTGGCCAGGCGCAGTTCGGTCAGTAACGCGCCGAGTGAACCCGGTGCGGCGGCGCAGCGGGGCGCGGAGTCGTGCGGTTGGTGCTCGGGTCGGGGCATGGCGGTCCTTCGGCGCGTGACGATCTGACAAACCTGCTGCTGACCCCCGCGCATGCCCCCGGAGACCGGCGACGCCGCCCTCCCTGCGCGGCCCTATTCCTACCGGCCGGGTACGACGTTCTACCCGGATCAGGGGTACCCGGGAAGGTGCGGTATCCGAGGGGCCGGTACGCGTACTGGCCACGGGGGCCAGCGGGCTGGCCCCTCCCCGCTGGCTCCTCCCGGTCGGCCCGATCCGCCGTTCGATCGAGGGCGACGGCCACCGTCGACCGGTACGCCTCCCCGAGGTACGCCTCCCCGGGCACCGGCCGGCATCGGTGAGCGTCGAGTCCGATCGAGGAGTCGAGGAGTGCCGCCGTGCCCAGCGAGTTGCCGTTCGACCCGGAGAACCCGCCCGACGAGCCGCCGCCGGAGGTGGTGCAGCCGATGGCCTGGCGGCTGGCCGTACGCCTGCACCGGCAGCACAGTCCGTTGCCCGCCGACCCGGTGACCCCGGTCTCCGGCCCGGCCGGGCCGAACGTCTGCCGTACCTGTGCCGACCCCTGGCCCTGCCACGGCCGGCAGATCGCCGTCCGCGGACTGCTCGCCGCCTGCCGGGGTCCCGACCCTCGTGGTGACCGCTAGATGGGACCGAAAAGTGGACTCCAAGCCCCGAACAGGACCCAAAGGTGCGAGACCGGGTCGGCTCGACCGGTAGAGTCGCGGCGTGGCGCTCGGTCTTCCCTCTGTCCTCCCCGACTCGCGGCCGTCGATCGGGGACCTTGTCCGTGGTTCCCAGCAGACCTTCTCGTTCGAGTTCTTCCCGCCCAAGACCGAGAACGGCGAGCGGCTGCTCTGGCAGGCGATCCGCGAGCTGGAGTCGCTGCGCCCGTCGTTCGTCTCCGTCACCTACGGTGCCGGCGGGTCGAGCCGGGACACCACCGTCTCGGTGACAGAGCGGGTGGCCACCGAGACGACGCTGCTGCCGATGGCGCACCTGACCGCGGTCAACCACTCGGTCGCCGAGCTGCGCAACGTGATCGGCCGGTTGGCCGGCGCCGGGGTGCGCAACGTGCTCGCCGTCCGGGGAGACCCGCCGGGCAACCCGATGGGGGAGTGGGTGCGGCACCCCGAGGGCGTGCTCTACGCCGAGGAACTGGTCCGGATGGTCCGCGAGGCGGGCGACTTCAGCGTCGGGGTGGCGGCATTCCCCTACAAGCACCCCCGGTCGCCGGACATCGCCACCGACACGCGGTACTTCATCCAGAAGTGCCGGGCCGGCGCCGACTTCGCGATCACCCAGATGTTCTTCGACGCCGACGACTACCTCCGGCTGCGGGACCGGGTGGCGGCGGCCGGCTGCGACACGCCGATCCTGCCCGGCGTCATGCCGGTCACCCAGTTCAGCACGATCGAGCGTTCCCAGCAGCTCTCCGGGGCGCCGTTCCCGCCCGCGCTGGCCGCCCAGTTCGACCGGGTCGCCGACGATCCGGAGGCGGTCCGCCGGCTCGGCGTCCAGCAGGCCAGCGAGATGTGTCGCCGACTGCTCGACGAGGGTGTGCCGGGGATCCACTTCATCACCCTCAACCGGTCGACCGCGACCCGCGAGGTCTGGCAGAGCCTCCAGGCCGGCGTCGGAGTCTGATCGGATGCGGCCCGAGCCGGTTCCGGGCCGATGCGGCGACGTCCCACGCCGTGCCTGCCCCACCGTCGGCCCGGTTCCGGACCCTCGGGCGCGACCTGGGCCGCCGTCCGGCGGTTGATCCAGCGTGGGCAAGCGGTTGACGTGGGACGAGTACGCCAACAAATGGGCGCGGCTGCACGGCGGCTTCGACCCCCGGATGGCCACCACGTCGGTGCGCCGCTGGCTGCGGATGTCGTACGCCCTCGGCTGTTTCCTCGCCCGGCTGCACGTGCCGCCGACCGCGGTGACCGTGCTCGGGGTGCTGCTCTGTATCGGCGTACCGGTGGCGGTCAGCCAGTCCCGGCCGGGGCCGGTCGGGCCGTTCCTTGCGGCGGGATTCGTACTGCTCTCCGCCGTGGCGGACAGCATCGACGGCGCGGTCGCCGTGGTCACCGGCCGGACGACCCGGCTCGGCTACGTCTACGACTCGTTGGCCGACCGGGTCGGCGAGGTCTTGTGGCTGATCGCCTTCTGGCTGGTGGGAGCCCCGGGTGTGCTGGTGGTGGCGGCCGGGGCGCTCTCCTGGTTGCACGAGTACACCCGGGCCCGTTCGGTCTCGGCGGGGATGAAGGAGATCGGCACCGTCACCGTGGGGGAGCGGCCGAGCCGGGTCAGCGTCGCCGTGGTGGGGCTGCTGATCGCCGGGGTGGCTCATCTGATCATGCCGGAGCTGGCGGCCGGCACGATCACCGTGGCCACCGCGATCTGGGTGCTGCTCGGCTTCTTCGGCATGGTCCAGTTGCTCTCGGCGGTGCGCCGGTCGCTGGACACCGGCAACGAGCCGGCCGGCAGGGGTGCGAGCGGTAGTGCGCCGGCCGGGAGGCCGTCGGCCGACGGCGGCCGACCGGTCGGCCCGGAGTCCTCCGGCCGGCAGTCGATCGCGGAGGAGCCGACCAGCAACGATCCCCCCGGCAAGGAGTTGGCCCGCCGCGAGCCGACCGCAGTGGAACTGAGCCGCCGCGAACCGCCCGAGTGAGGGCGGCGGCCTTGGCTACCCGGTCACCCTGATCGTGGGTGTATCCGGCAGTTGGTGTGGAGGTATCGGGCGGTGCCGTTGGTGAAGTCGTAGATGGCGACGGTCTGGGTGTCCTCCAACGGATCCGTCGGTGGCAGCAGGAAATGTGTCTCGCTCACCGGGAGTAGCGCGTATCTGATGCGGTCTGGCTTCTGGAGGAAATCTGCCTGCATCGGGTCGAGGACCAGGGTCAGATACAGCTTTCCGTCGTCGGCGGACACCTCGTACCGGGTGCCGGGGCGCTCGTAGACGCCTTCGTACCTCGACAGGTCGAGGTTCAGCGTCGGGTCCGGTGCGGGCAGGTCCGGGATGGTGACCGTGCCGAGGTCGGTCAGGATCTCGTTGAACACCTTGCGGTAGAAGCTTTCCCGCGGTCCGCCGTTGGTCAGCATCGCGATGGCGGTGTTCGAGTCGGGCAGGATCCGGAGCCGGGCGTTCTGGCCGATCGTGCTGCCGTCGGTGGCGTAGACGGTTTCGCCGTGCCACTCACACACGATGAGACCGAGTGCCCAGGCCGGCCCGAACAGGTACGGATCGGGTACGGGCACCCGCGAGCGCATCATCTCCCGCACGCTCTCGGCCGAGACGATGAGCTTCCCGTTCGGTGCTGTGCCTTCGTGGAGCAGGACGTGCGCCATCGTGAGCACTTCCCGGATCGTCGAGGTGATGTTGCCGCCGGGGCCGAAGGCGCGCGGCAGGTGGTCCACCGGTGTGACGATCGGGCCCTCGTCCAGAGAGCGGATCAGGTGCCCGGTCGCGGCCCGGGTTTCGTCCACCTGCTCGCGCCAACTGCTCGTGCTGGTCAGACCCATGGGATCGAAGAGACGATCTCGCATGACGTCGTCCCAGCGTTTGCCGTCGAGCACCTCCAGGATCCGCGCGAGAATCGCGTACCCCAGTGCCGCGCTGTAACCGTGGGTGTGACCTGTCGGGAAGACCTGTGGCGCATCGGCGATGTTGTCGGCCATGCGCTCGTAGACGTCGTCGTCCTCGCCGGGATCGCCGTAGGCTTCCTCGATACCGTTGGTGTGGTGCAGCAGGTGACGCGGGGTGACCTTGGCGCTTGTCTCGGGATCTGCGACCGTGAAACCGGGTAGGTAGGTCCGCACCGGCTCGTCCAGGTCGATTTTCCCCTCGTCGACGAGCTGCATGAACGCCAGCGCGGTCCATGTCTTGGTCATGGAGCCGCACTGGTAGACGGTGTCGATCGTCGCGGGTTCGCGCGTTTCCACGTTCTTGACACCGACCGCGAGTTCGGTGAGCTCGCCGGCGTGGAGCACGCCGATCGCGGCGCTCGGGATGCCATGCTCGGCCAGGAGCACGGCGACCCGGGCCTGAATCCGTGGCACGTCGATCGTCATCGCGGGAGACCGATCGCGTTCGCGGCATCCGCTTCGAAGTACTCCGTCGTGGCGTAGGCGCCCGCGTGTGTTTCGAAGAAGTCCCGCACGCCGTCGATGGAGTCGTGGGTGACGATGTTGATCGCCTTGGCCCCGTCCTTGCTCGCGACCGCCACCTTCCATTTGGCGCCCTTGGGGAGCATGGCGTGTGCCTTCTTCAGGCCACTCCAGAACCTGTCGTTGTCCGAGACGGTCGATACGGCCATGACGTGCACGATCGTTGTCCTCCCTTTCGGTATGCGGAAAAGCTACGTTGCATTTAAATTTCCGTCAACCGAGGGAGTCCAGAAAAGCTAAGCCAGAGACCAATCGTTGCAACAGAATTGTGAATGAAAGCAACTGCGTCAGCCGAGCCGTTGCATTGTATTGTGGATGAACGCAAGGGGAGGAGGGGCCGGTGCCAGGGGGCAGGCTGACTCACGAGGACCGCGGGCGGATCGCGGCATGGCTGGCCGACGGGCTCGGGTACGCCGAGATCGGCCGCCGACTGGGCCGACCGACGTCCACCATCAGCCGCGAGGTCGCCCGAAACGGCGCGCCCGGCGCCTACCTGGCCGAGCACGCCCAGCAGGCCGCTGGCCACCGTGCTCGCCGGCGCAAGCCCCGACCGTCCGAGGCGACGACCGACGGAGAGTCGACCGAGGTGATGCGTGGTTTTGTGGACCAGTTCGCGACCCTGCTGGCCGCGACCGGACTGCCCAGGATGACTGCCCGGATATTCGTCTGCCTGCTCACCGCCGACGCCAGCGGCCTGACGGCAGCCGAGCTGGTGCGCCGGTTGCAGGTCAGTCCGGCGTCGGTATCCAAGTCCGTCGGCCACCTGGAAACCATGGAACTGGTGGTGCGCCGACCGGACGGCGGTGGGCGCCGCGAGCGGTACGCCATCGAGGACGAGGTCTGGCTCCGGGCGTGGCAGGCCGACAGCGGCGCACATGGCGAGATCGCGGTGGCCGCGCAGCGGGGCGTCAAGATCTTCGGTACCGACACGACCGCCGGAGCCCGGCTGCGCAGGATGGGCCAGTTCTTCGCCCGGCTCAGCGAACAGATGAGCGGCAGTACCCTCGCCGAGCCCGTCGGGTACGACGCGCTGACCGTGCTCGCCGCACTCGTCCATGCCAGTCGACCGCTCACCTTGGCCACGCTGGCCACCGCGCTCGGCTGGCCCCGGGACCGCCTTACCGCCGCTCTGGCCGCGATCAAGCTTCACCCCGCCATCGCCGATCCGCTCATCCTGCGGGCCATCGAGCCCGAGACCTACACCATCACCGCCAGACCCGACCGCCTCAGCCCGGCACAACGCCGAGCCATCGGAGACGCGAGCCAGGCGAATCGCACGAACACGTCCTCGATATCGGTGACGCGCCCGGCATGAGCACACCGGACCAGGTCAGCCATCACCGTTCGCTGGGTGCGGGCCGTCGCGAGTTCGATGACCCCCGGAAAGTCGTGCACAGGTGCAACACCCTCGCGTTCGGGGTCATCATCCCGGCAGACCGAACTGGGTGACGGGTGCGAACCGCCCGGGGTGACGGTCAGGCCGGGCCGATCTCGCCCGCGACGATCTGCGCGGAGAGCGCCACCATTGGCAGGCCGCCACCCGGATGGGTGGAGCCACCGACCAGGAACAGGCCCCGGGCCGGGCCCCGGTTGGCGGGTCGCAGCAGCCCGCCGACGCTGCCGTGGATCGCCCCGCCCGGGGCGCCGGCCGTACCGGCCAGGTCGTTCGGGGTACGCAGCTCGCGGAAGACCAGCCGGTCGCGTACGTCCACACCACGGGTGGCGAGCACGTCGAGAACCCGGTCGGCGTAGGCGTCCGCCAGCCCCGGCCGGCGCCAGTCGACCCCGCCCAGCGTCCGCCCCTGCCGGGGCGCGTTGACCAGTACGAACCATGCCTCGTGCCCGGTCGGCCGGACCAGCGGATCGTCGGGCACGCTGACGAACACCGCCGGGTCGGCCACCGGACGGGCCGGTACGCCCCGGCCGGGATCGCCGAAGACCGCGTCGAACTCTGCGTCGTAGTCGTCGGGGAAGAAGACGTTGTGGTGGGCCAGCCCGGAGTCGCCGCGTACCCCGAGCAGCAGGACGAAGCCGGCCAGGCTGCGCTCGGTCAGCCCGGCGAGCCGGTCCGGGGTCGGCAGCAGGTCCCGGTAGAGGGTCAGCGCGTCGGTGTTCGCCACCACCACGTCCGCCGGTACCGGGGCGACGGCACCGGCCAGCCGTATCCCGTGTACCCGGCCACCGGCCGCCTCGATGCCGGTGACGGTGCTGCCGGTGGCCACCACCACACCCAGGTCGAGGCAGCGGGAGAGCAGCGCGTCGGCGAGGGTGCCGAGCCCGCCGCGCGGATACCACCCGCCGAAGGTCAGCTCGGCGTACGGGATGGCGGCGAGCGCGGCCGGCGCCCGGCGTGGATCGGCGCCCGCATAGCTGGCGTACCGGTCCAGCAGCATCCGGAGCCGGGGTTCGCGCAGGTGGCGCCGACCCAGGTCGCGGAGCGTCCGGCCGGGGGCGATCGCGGCCAGGTCCCCGAGTCGCCAGGAGAGCTTCGCCAGGTCCCGAGGTGAGTCGACGGGTCGGCGTAGCACGTCCCGCCAGGCGGCCGTCCAGACCCGCTCGGCGCGGCGCCACAGCCGTCGCCAGTCGTCGGCGGCCTCCGTGCCGAACCGCTCGGCGATCCGGGCCGCGAAGACCTCGGGATCGGCACACGAGTCGAGCACCGTGGTCGAGGAGGTGGTCGACGGTGCGAAGACGTGCCGGACGATCGGGTCCAGCGGCACCAGGTCGACGTACTCGTCCAGTTTGGCGCCGGTCGCCTCGAACAGGTCGGCGAAGACCTGCGGCAGGGTGAGCAGGCTCGGACCGGTGTCGAACCGGAACGTCCCGACCGGCGTCTCCCGGACGTACCGGCCGAGTTTGCCACCGACCACATCGGACCGCTCGTAGACGGCGACCTCGTGGCCGAGCGCCGCTAATCGGGCCGCGGCGGCCAAACCGCCCACGCCCGCACCGATCACGACCACCCGACTCACGTCCACGCCCCCTTGTTGTGGTCGACCCGGCACGGTCGACCGCCGTCGCCGTACCGGTGGCCGGAGCGGCGCGCGGGTGCGTACCCGTCGCCGGCTCGGCGCCCGACCGTCCCCTCCACGGATCAGCGCACCGGTCGGCCCCGCCAGGTGAGCCGCCCCCGCCTTCGCAGATGGTACGACCGGATGGTGAGCCAACCGAGGACCGCGACCGACAACGGATGTGTCAATGCGTCCGGCCAGCCCCGGCCGCCGGTCGCCCCGGCGCTGACCAGGCGTCCGAGCACCCCGAGCAGATAGCCGAGCAGCGCCACCCCGGCAACCGTCGGCGCGCCGGCCAGTGCCGCGCCGACGGCGAGCAGCGGCGGCAGGGCGTACAGCAGGAGCAGCAGGAGCACGACGGCGGTGGCGCCGGCCGGCGGGCCGAACGCGGCCCAGAGCGACTTGGTGTAGCCGTCCCGCAGCTCCGGCCAGGAGGCGTACATCCGGCATTCGGCCAGCCGGGAGCCGTCGGCGAGCGCGATCCGCCCGCCGGACCGCTTCACCGCCCGGGCCAGTTCGACGTCCTCCAGGATCCGGTCCCGGACCGCCGCGTGCCCGCCGACCCGCCGGTAGCCGGCCCGGTCCAGCACCAGGAACTGGCCGCCGGCGGCGGCCAGGCTCGGCCGGGGCGAGCGTTCCAGCGCCGCCAGCGGCAGGAAGGTCAGCCAGAGCCACTGCAACAGCGGCTGGACCAGTCGCTCGGCGGGGGAGCCGGCGACGATCCGGGGGTACGGGGAGAGCAGCACCGCCGAGGCCGACCGGAGCGTCCGCACGGCCGCGGCGACCGCGTACGGGCCGAGCGTCACGTCGGCGTCCACGAAGACCAGTACCCGCGCCTGCGGCCCGGCCCGGTCGGCGAGCTGCTGGCAGGCGTACGGCTTGCCGAGCCAGCCGGGTGGCAGCGGCGCACCGCCGAGCAGCCGTACCCGGGGATCTCCGGCCGCGACCGCCCGGACCAGCTCGGCGGTGCCGTCGGTCGAACCGTCGTCGAGCACCACGATCTCCAACTCGGGTACGCCCCGCTGGGCGAGCAGCGCCCGCAGGCACGGCCCGACCCGGGTCGCCTCGTCGCGGAGCGGAAGCAGCACCGCGACCGGCTCGTCGGTGCTGGCGGCGCCGGGCGGGGGCCGCCGCAGCCAGCGGGTGGCGTTGAGCCAGGCGTGCCCGGTCAGCAGTCCGACCACGGCGGTCAGTGCCCAGCTCAGCAGCGTGCCGTTCACGTCAGCGCTTCGACGGCGGCGGCCAGCGCCCGGCTCAGCGGCGTGCCGGTCACCTCGGCGGTCCGACGTCGGCGGTCGGTGTCCGGCCGGGCGGGATGCTGGTCATGCCGGTGTGGCGGCACGGGTGCGGGGCCGCGGTCGGTGCCGGGCCAGCCGCAGCGCGAGCGGGCCGGCGACGACCGCCATCGCCAGCCCGCCCCAACCGGCCGACGCGGGCAGGCCGAGGAAGACCGCGTGCGCGAGGACGCTGCCGGCGTAGGTCCAGAGGTAGAGGGCGTAGATCGGGGCGTCCCGGTCGGCGGCGAGGGCGGCGGCCCGGCCGGCGACCGGCCCGAGCAGGGTCATCAGGAGTACGGCGAAGACCAGCCAGCCGAGGTAGTTGCTGACCGGCACGTCCGGCACCCCCGGCAGGGCCGGATCAGGGTCCCGCCAGCTCCAGTAGCCCTCGGCGACCATCTGCGGGTCGAGGAACAGGTCCCAGCCGGCCAGCCCCAGCGCGGCCAGGGCGACCCGTGCCGGCCCGGGTCGGGTCAGCCGGACGGCGGCGAGCCAGGCCGGCCAGGCCATCCAGGTCCAGGCCAGCGGGATCACCAGCGGTACCCCGGCCAGTTTCGGGCCCAGCTCGCCGGAGTAGGCGTACCCGCCGAACGGCAGGCCGGTGGCGACGCCGAGCGCCTCGACCGCCAGCCCGCCGCCGGTGGTGACCAGTACCAGCCCGACGGCCACCCGCAGACCCCGGGTGAGCAGGGCGTGGCTCACCGACAGCAGCCAGCCGAGGCAGACCGTGGCGACGGTCAGCCGGGCCCGCTCGGTGCCCCCGGTCAGCGGATAGCCGATCTGCGCCAGCACCAGTACGCCGAACAGCAGCCAGCTCAGCCGCCCGGCGACGGCCGTACCTCCAGTGGCCGTACCTCCAGTGGCCGTACCTGCGCTGGCCGTCCCTGCGGCGGCCGTCCCTGCGGCGGCCGTCTGTCCGGCGGTCGTCGTCCTTGCGGTCGTCGTCTCTCCGGCGGTCGCCCCTGCGGCGCTGACCTCTTCGGCGATGACCCCCGCTGCGCTGACCCCTGCGGCGGTCATCGCTCCGGTGGGGGCAGTGGCAGGTCCCGGCCGAGTACCGCGAAGGCCCGCTCGTCGCCGGGGAAGCGGAAGTCCCGCAGCACGTCCACGAAGCCGAACCGCCGGTAGAGCCGCCAGGCCCGGGAGGTCCGCTCGTCCGCCTCTGGGGTGGAGAGCAGCGTGCTGCTGCCCTCGGCCATGCCGAGCAGGGCGCGGAGTTGGCGGGCGCCGAGCTGATGCCCCTGGGCGGCGGGGCGGACGTGCAGCTCGACCACCTCGAAGCAGTCCGCGAACCAGGTCTTGCGGGCGTCGCCGGAGAGCGCGTTGTAGACCTGGTCGTGCCACCACTGCCCGGGCGCGGAGAGATATCCGTAGCCGAAGCCGACCAGGTGACCGTTGGAGCTGAGGGTGGCGACCGCGCGGAACCCCGGCCGGCGTACGTGGGTCGCGATGTAGCCGCGGCGGGCCTCCAGCAACTCGGCCCGGTATCCCATCGCCTCGCCGTAGACCGACACCACGTCGTTGAGCCGCCGGGCGAGGTCGTCCGGTTTCCACGGCACCAGCCTCATGGTCGTCCGCTCCTCACTACCTGGCCGGTGTCGGGTTCCGGGGCACCGCCGGACCCGACCCAGCCGAGCACCGCCGGGTCACCGGCGAGATTCCGTACCTCGAACCGCGCGAACAGCTCCTCGGCGTACCAGCGTTGACTGGGTGTGCGGGTGATGGCCACGCGGTGCTCGGGGGAACGGTACGCGAACTGACGCAGGTACGTCGCGTTCCGCCACACGCTGACCGTGCCCTGCCAGCCGAGCGGCGCCTCGCCGATGCCGAACCGGGCCAGCAGGCCGGGGGCGTGCCGCAGCGCGGCGGCGACGGGCGGGACGGCCCGCCAGAAGGTGCCGGCGCGCAGCGGCCGGAGTCGGGCCCGGGTCAGCGCCAACACCGGCCGGTCCGCCGCCGCGCCCGCCAGTGCGCCCGCCGATGCGCCATCCGGCCCGGACCGGGGCACGCCGTCGAACGGCTCGACTCCGGACCGGGGCACGCCGTCGAACGGCTCGACTCCGGACCATCGGCCCCGGCTGGCCAGGGGGCGCAGGTCGAGCCGGGCGCCGGTCAGGGCGACACGTCGCCAGGCGCGCCCCACCGGGGTCTCGTCGAATCCAGCGGCCCGCTCCGGATCGGCCCAGACGACCAGCGCGGCCCAGCGGGTCAGGTCGGCGTCGGTGGGCCCGAACCCGGTGCCCGTCCCGGTGCCGAGCAGCTTGCCGAAGCGTACGCCGGGAACCGCCCGTAGCCGGCGCCGGTCGACGGCCATCCGGGTCAACGCCCGGGGCAGGGCGCGCGGCGGCACCCGCCAGACGTGCAGGGTGACCAGCCGTACCGGGGTCGGGGCGCCGGGCGGCCCGACCCCGCCGCGCCCGGTCGTGTCGCGGTCGGGCCCGCTCACGCCACCTCGGCGGGGCTGCCGGCGGTGATCCGCAGCAGTTCGGCGAAGGTGGTCGGGAAGACGGCCCGGGGCACGCCGCCGGCCGCCCAGATCTCCGGGTGGTCGGCGAGCGCGGTGTCGACCAGGGTACGGACCGGCTTCGGGTGCCCCAGCGGGGCGACTCCGCCGATCGGCTGGCCGGTGTGCTCCCGGACGAACTCCGGGGTGGCCCGGCGCAGCGCGGGCAACCCGAGGTCGGCGGCGACCCGGGCGGTGTCCACCCGGTGCGCCCCCGAGGTGAGCACCAGCAGGGGTTCGCCGCCCGCGTCGAAGATCAGCGAGTTGGCGATCTGGCCCACCTCGACTCCGAGGGCCGCCGCCGCCGCGGCGGCGGTGTGCACCGCGTCGGGCAGGATCCGGACCCGGCTGGACGCGCCCGAGCCGTCGCGTCCGCCCGCGTTGTCCAGCGCGTCCTGCACCGCCTGCACGTTCGGATGTGGCTGCATGAGCTCCATCTTGCCTGACCGGGGCGGGGCCGGCGGACGACCGAGGTACGCCCGTTGCCGGCCATCGACGGCAACCCGGCGCGGTGGCCGTCGGAGCGGGCCGACCGCATCGACGACCATCCCGTTGGCCGCCACGAGTGGAACACGATCGCGCATCTCGAGGAGTATGGGGGACACCCCGAGGCCCGTCCCCGCACGGCGACGAACACCGAGAGGAACCGATGACCGACACCACCTGGCTGGGACCCGCGATCGACGTCCGGCCCGTACTCGCCGAGCAGCAGGCAGCGTTCCTCGACCTGCTGCGCGAACTGGACCCCGTCGAGTGGACCCTGCCGACGGTCTGCCCGGGATGGAACGTCAAAGATGTCGCCGCGCACGTGCTCGGCGACTTCGTCGGCCGCCTGTCCATCCACCGCGACGGCTTCCATGTGCTGCATCCAGGAGACGGCGAGCCGTTCCCCCACTTCCTCGACCGCATCAACGACGAATGGGTCACCGCCGCCCGCCGCCTCAGCCCACCGATGCTCATCGAACTGCTCTCGACCTTCGGCGACGAGATCGTGCGGTTCTGGCAGACCATCGACCTGGACACCCTCGGCGGGTCAGTACGCTGGGCCGGCCCCGAAGCGGCTCCCTACTGGCTGGACGTCGCCCGGGAATACACCGAGTACTGGACCCACCAGCAGCAGATCTGTGACGCCCTCAGCCGGCCCGGACTCACCGACGAGCACTATCTCGGCCCTGTCGTCGACACGTTCCTGCGCGCACTGCCCCACACGCTGCGGGAGACGAACGCCGCGGATGACAGCAGTCTTCAGGTGGTCGTGACCGGGCCGGGCGGCGGGACCTGGACCTGCGTGCGGGGATCGGACCGGTGGAGGCTGCAACGCCGACCGCATTCGCGGCCCACCGCGACGCTCGCACTGGACGCCGACACCACCTGGCGACTCTGCACCCGCGGCATCACCCCCGAGCAGGCGGCCGAGCACGCCCGCATCGACGGCGACGAGCGCCTTGCCACGGCAGCCCTCCAGATCGTATCGATCATCTGGTCCCCACCGGCCCCATAGGGGCTGACCGTGAGCATGACGGGACCGCTCCAACCCACAGCGCCCGGAGCGTCCCGGCGGGTACGCCGTTGACCGCCGGCCGGACGCTCCGACGGTCAACGGCGGACGGGAGCGGTCAGGCGATCCGGCGGATCCGCCGGACGGCGAGGTAGACCAGGAGTACGGCGAGCGCGACGAAGATCCCCGTCTCGATGCCCTGGAACAGCCAGAACCGGTCGGCCGGCTGATAGAGCTGCCAGTTGTACGCCCCGGGCTCGACACCCAGCCCCGTGCCGCAGCCGGCGGCGCCCGGCCCGGTGGCGTTCGGTGGGCACTCGATCGACCCGCCGCGCACCACCAGCTCGCCGGAGGCGTTCCGTACCCCGCTGGCGAGCACCCAGTCGCTGGCCGTCTCGCGTGGCGCGACGGCGGTGCCCTGGATGGGGAAGGTGAGCGTCTCGGCGGGCAGGTAGCGCGGTCTGGCCAGGGTGGCCAGTACGACGCGCAGCCCGAGGAAGCCGACCAGGGTGCCGGCCATCGCCGGAAGTACCCGGGGCCAGACGGTGCCGACGAGGATGCCCAGCGCGACCGCGAACAGCGTGTAGCCGACCGGCACCGCTCCCTGCATGTCGAAGAAGAGCGGATCGAACCGGTTCCGCTGGCCGGCCGAGTTCAGCGGCCCGAGCCACCAGCCGATGCCGAGCCCGTAGCCGACCGCGATGACCAGCGTGGCGGCGCCGACCAGGCCGAACTTGGCCAGTGCCCACTGCCGCCGGCTGACGCCCTGGGTCCAGACCAGCCGGTGGGTGCCGTGCTCGACCTCGCGGGCGACCAGCGGGGCACCCCAGAAGAGGCCGACCAGCAGGGGCAGCACCAGGAACAGGATGCCGACCAGCAGGAAGCCCTGGTATTCGTCGTTGAACTGCTGGAACGCCGTGAGGCAGGTCTCGTTGTTGGCCGGGCCGGCCTTGCCGAGGGTACGGACACAGTCCGGCAGGCCGAGGTCGGCGAAGGCGCCCCGCATGGTCAGGCCGGTCGGCACCACCAGTGCGGCGAGGGCGGCGAGCGCGGCCAGCGCGAACAGGGCCTGCTTGCGGTGCTGCCGCCAGACGAGCCAGATCATGCCGGTACTCCCCACGCCTCGTTGCTGGTCGGCCGGTCCCCGTCGGCGAGGTAGCCGAGGATGACGTCCTCCAGGGTCACCTCGTGGGCCGCCCAGGAGGTATCGCCGATCGGCCCGTCGGTGCGGACCAGCAGCGTGGACTGCCGATCGGTGTGGCTGGCCCGGACCACCGACGCGACACCGGGGATCGGGTCGTCGCCGTGCCGGGGACCGACCAGTTGCCGGTGCTCGGCAACCAGGTCCTCGACCGGGCCGACGAGCCTGACCCGGGCGCCGTGCAGCACGATCAGGTAGTCGCAGACCCGTTCGAGGTCGGCCAGCAGGTGCGAGGAGAGCAGCACGGTGGTGCCGGACTCGGCGACGCTGCCCATCAGGGCCTGGAGGAACTCGCGTCGGGCGAGCGGGTCGAGGCTGGCGACCGGCTCGTCGAGCAGCAGCAGCCGGGGCCGTTTCGCCAGGGCCAGCGCGAGCGCGACCTGGGCGCGCTGGCCACCGGAGAGTTTGCCGACCGGCTTGTCCGGTGGGATGCCGAGCTGGGCCAGCCGGGTCCGGGCGAGCGTGCCGTCCCAGCGACGGTTCAGTTTGCCGCCCATCGTGACCAGTTCACCGGCCGTGAAGTCCCGGTACAGCGGGGTGTCCTGGGCGACGAACCCGATCTCGGCCAGCGCCGCCGTGTTGTCGTACGGCGTCTCGCCGAAGACGCGTACCGTTCCGGCGTCGGGCCGGAGCAGCCCGACCGCCATGTGCAGCAGGGTGCTCTTGCCCGCACCGTTCGGGCCGACCAGCGCGGCGATCCGTCCGGCCGGCAGGTGCAGCGAGCAGTCTCGCAGCGCCCAGGTGTTGCCGTATCGCTTGCCGAGCTGGTCGGTCTCCAGCGCTGTCTCCATCTGCGGTGTCCTCTCGTCGCGTCAGGCGGGTAGGTGTGCTGCCGGATCGACCGGGAGGGTGGCCCGGATGGTCGTCTCCACCAGCGCGGTCACGTCCTCGGTGGTCAGACCGGCGGCCTGGGCCCGGTGCAGCCAGGCCACCAGGTCGGCCCGGAGTTCGGCCTGGTTGGGCAGGGACGCCCCGGCGAGCGTGCGGGTGACGAAGGTGCCGACCCCGGGACGGCCCTCCGCCAGCCCTTCGATCACCAGCTCGCGGTACGCCTTCAACACCGTGTTCGGGTTGATCGCCAGCGCCTGCGCGACGTCACGGACCTTCGGCAACTGGTCGCCGGGGCTCAGCAGGCCCACCCGAAGGGCCTGCTTGACCTGCTGCACCAGTTGCACGTAGGTGTTCACCTTCGACCGGCCGTCCAGTACGAACTCGATCACCCGGAACGATCCCTTCTTATTGTCCTACGACAGTAGGACTATAGGACAGACAGCATCCTGTCCGGACGGAGAGCTGTCAAGCCCCGCTCCGGAACCGCCGGGACAGCTCAGTGGCCAGGGCCGGATCCGCGTCAGTGGCCGAGCGCCCACCGCGAAGGCCCCGCCGGTTCCCGAGCGGGTGGCTACCGACCGGTCCCGCCGGGAGGTCGGCGGGGTGCCACGACCGTCAGCGGGGCGCCGCGAGCACGTCGGGCGCGGGGAGGGGCGGGGTGTCGGCTCCCGGTGGCTCGGTGATCCGGGCCGTCTCGGCGAGGGCGACGCCCGCCAGTACCAGCAGGCCGCCGCTGAGCTGGGCGGCGTTGAGCGCCTCGCCGGCACCGAGCGCGATCCAGGCGACGGTGGCGGCGATCACCGGTTCGACCATGCCGAGGATGCCGACGCTGGTCGCCGGCAGGTGCCGCAACGCGCCGGCCACCAGCAGGAAGGGCAGGATCGAGCCGAGCAGGACGACGTACCCGCAGAGCAGCGCGACCGGCACGCCACCGCTGGTGTCGCCCAGCGGCGCCCAGCCGCCGGTGCCGTCGGTGACCGCCCGGGTGAGCAGCCCGGCCACGGCCGAGGCGCCGAACGCCCAGGTGGTCAGGGAGAGCGTGTCGTGCTCCCGTACGCCCCGGGCGCCGAGCAGGTAGTAGCCGGCCAGCAGTACGGCGGCACCGAGGCCGGCGAGTACCCCTAGCCCGTCCAGTTTGAGTTCTCCCCAGACCTCGGCCACGCAGGCCAGGCCGGCGAGGCTGAAGGCCAGCCCGACCCAGAGCCGTGGGCGTACCCGCTGGTGTTGCCCGAACCGGGCCCAGAGCGCGACCAGCACCGGAGCGGTGTACTCGAACAGCAGCGCGATGCCGACCGGCATCCGGGAGATGGCGACGAAGTAGAGCATCGGGGTCAGGAAGAACCCGGCCAGGCCGTAGACGACCAGCAGTGGCAGTTGACCGGGGGTGATCCGGAGTCGGCGGGCGCCGGGCCGGAGCAGCAGGCTCAGCGCGAGCAGCCCGGCGAACGCGCCGGCGGCCCGGATCAGGGTGAGCTGCGCCGCCTCGATGCCGGCCCGGAGCACGAGCTTGGAGACGGTGCCGTTGACGGCGAACAGCACGCCCGCCGAGAGCACCATCACTACGCCGAGGGCGGGTCTGCGAGTCGTCACCGGGAGAGGGTAGCCGGCTACCGGTCAGGAGCCGAATAGCTTTTGGTCATTACCACGCCGGTCACCCTCCGGTCGAGCCGCGGCAGAGGCCGACCCGGGGCCTTATTCATCGATGGCGTTGACTTGATTGAAACGATTCGATACGTTGCCGACATTGGGAAAGCCCTTTCCGATCCGGCCTGTCCTGCCGGCGCGTCGCCTCGGCGTACCGGCTCCGGTGGTTGTCCTGGCGAGCACTCGTTCGCGCGGAGCGAATCATGTCCGCCCGGCACCGGAGCGTCGCCCGGCACCGGGCCTTCCCGGCACCGTTCCCCAGCTCAGGAGGACCAATGACGCTCACCACCACCAACCGGAGACCACCCGACCGCCGGTCACGACGACGCGGCTGGCGAGCCGGCCTGGTACTGGCGCTTACGACCGCGCTGGTCGGCGCCGGTACCGCGGTCGGGCTGCCGCCCGCGGCGGCGGCCACCATCGACACCGGCGCCTACTACATGCTCGTCTCCCGGCACAGCGGCAAGGCGCTCGACCTCTACAACTTCGCCACCAACGACGGCGCGCCGATCGTGCAGTGGGCCCGCAACGACGGCAACCAGCAGCAGTGGCAGTTCGTCGACGCGGGCAGTGGCTACTACAAGATCAGGTCGCGGCACAGCGGCAAGTTCCTGGAGATGCCGAACGCCTCCGACGGTACCCAGTTGATCCAGAATCCCGACAACGGCAGCACCCGCCAGCACTTCGGGGTCGCCGACTCCGACGGCGGGCACGTACGCCTGATCAGCCGGCACAGCGGCAAGGCGCTGGACGTCTGGGAGTGGTCCACCGCCGACGGCGGGATCATCGCCCAGTTCGAGGACCTGGGCGGCTACAACCAGCAGTGGCAGATGATCCGGGCCGGATCCGGCGGTGGCGACAGCGCCGACTGTGGCAGCGGCTCGTACAACGCCGAGGCGGTGCTCAGCGGCAGCACCTGGACCGCCCGCAACGGCGGCAGCACGGTCTACACCGGCAGCGACATGCGGTCCGCGATGCAGGCCGCGGTGAACAGCCTGTCGGCGGGGCGTACCTCGAAGCAGCGGGTGGTGGTCCGGGGCTCGGGCTCGGTGAGCGCCAACTCCCGGCTGTCGCTGCCGAGCTACACGATCCTGGACGTCTGCGGCACGATCAACGTGACCGGCTCCGGCTCCGGAGACCAGGCCCCGGTGTACGCCCGGGGCGCCACCGACGTCGAGGTGCAGCACCTCAACCTGACCGGTTCGCCGCTCTACGGCATCTTCATGCGCAACGTGAACAACCTGACGCTGGGCCAGATCGACATGCGGCTCTCCAGCGGCCTCGGGGTGCGGATCGACAACCACGGCGGCGACCGGGCGATCAAGGTCCGCAACATCCGGATCGACAACGTGTACGTGCAGGGCACCAGCAGTCAGGGCGTCGAGACGTACGGGGTGGACGGGCTGACCGTCGGCGCCGTCACCGCGCGCAGCGTCGGCGAGTCCGGACTGCTGCTCAACGACACCATCAACGCCACCATCGGTACGGTCGACGCGGACAACGCCGGCGCCGGCACCGGGTACGCGGCGTTCCGGATGGCCAACCGCAACGGCCGGGTGGGCAGCAGCTACCCGACGAACATCCGGGTCGGCAACGTCATCGCCCGGGGCGGTGGGCGCGGCATCTTCTGCGTCTCGGAGAGCGGCGGCGCGGTGATCGACCGGGTGACCATCTCGAACACCGGCAACAACTCGATCCTGATCGAGAACTGCTACAACGTCACCATCGCCGGGCAGTCCGGGACGGTGACCGGGGGTGGCGAGGTGCGGATCGCGGCGCGTACCGAGTTTCCGATCTCGTCGGGCATCACCCTCCAGAACCTGACGGTGACCAACACCAACATCCGGCAGAGCCCCTGCGGCGGCGCCAACAACGTGATCCGGAACGTCACCCGGAACAACTCCACGCTGACCTGGTGCTGACCCGTACTCGACAACCGCGTCGACGGATCGCGTTCGCTTGCGTTTTTGTCGGTGCCGGGGTGTACTCTCTCCAGTAGTTAGAACGAGTGTTCGATTGGGCGGGGCTCGATGTGAGTCGGCCCGCCGGCCGGATGCTCGGGCTGATGCCGGGGGTGGCGTTCGCGGCGTAACCCCCGAGTGCGGTTTCGCGGACCGCACGGGATCCGGATCCGCGAGTCCGGACCCACCAGGCAGGATCGTCGTCCGCCGCCCACGACCCCCGGGCGGCGGACGACGAACCCGCCGGTTCGGCCGGCCGGGTGTGGTGTGGGGAAGCGTCCACATCCGGCCGGCCACAGACCGGTGCGTCTTCCTCCGCAGCCGGCCAGTTCGACGTGGTGCGTCGCCCTCGGCCGCCGCGCTGGCCCTGACCAGTGTGGTGTTCCGGCCGACAACGGCGACGCGGTGAATGGGTTGACGCGGAGGAGACAGTCCCATGCCGACCAGCCAGGCTCAGGCGCCGACGGTGCCGTCGCACGTGCTGCCGCACCGCACCCCGGCCCAACTACTGACGATCGCCCGGATGGGGCTGGCGGAGGCCGCCGAGACCCGCCCCGACGGCCTGCGGTACGCCGCCGCACACCTGGCCGCGCTGCGGGCCGCCGCGGCGATGCTCGCCGCCCGGGCCCGTCCCGCACCCACCCGCCGAAACCGGGTCACCAGTGTCTGGGCGCTGCTGGTGGTCGTCGCCCCGGAGTTGGGGGAGTGGGCCACCTACTTCGCCACCGGCGCCACCAAGCGGGCCGCCGCCGAGGCGGGCATCCCCCGGGTGGTGAGCGCCCGGGAGGCCGACGACCTGCTCCGCGCGGCCGAACAGTTCGTCGCGGTGATCGAGGTGGCGCTCGGGGTGGCGCACCAGCCCGTCCTCGACGGGATCGCCGCCTGACCGCTGTCGCACGGATCGACAGGGCAGACGACGTAACAGCAGCTCAGGGCGCCCGGCTCCCGGAGGTCGGAGGGCCGGTCCGGCCGAGGTCGCGCACGATGGACAGGTCGCAGGCGGCAAGGGAAACACGCGGGGAGCAGGGGTCGAGATGGCGGGGCGGATGGTCGTCGGTTCCACCGCCCTGGCGGAGCTGGTACGCCCGGCGAGCGGCTCCGACCCGACCGGCGCACACCAACTGCTGCCGGTACTCCCAGAGCTGGCCGGGCTGCTGCCCAACCGGGGACTGCGGCGGGGCAGCACCGTCGCGGTCGGTCTCGGGCATCCGGCCCGGAGCGGCAGCACCTCGCTGATGCTGGCGCTGCTCGCCGAGGCGTCCCGGGCCGGCTCGTGGTGTGCCGTGGTCGGAGTGCCGACCCTCGGTGCGGCAGCCGCCGCCGACCTCGGCATCGAGCTGGGCAGGCTCGCCCTCGTCCCCCACCCCGGCCCGGAGTGGGCGACCGTGGTCGCCGCGCTGATCGACGGGGTCGACGTCGTGGTCGCGGCGGTGCCCGGCACGGTCTCCGCCTCGGTGGTCGGCCGACTGGCCGCCCGGGCCCGGCAGCGCGGCAGCGTGCTCGTCCCGTACGGCCGCTGGGCCGGTGCCGACGTGACGCTCCAGGTGATCCGGGGTGCCTGGGAGGGGCTGGGGCAGGGCCGGGGCAGGTTGCGCCGCCGGGAGGTGACGATCTCCGCCCGGGGCCGTGGCGCGGCGGCCCGCCCCAAGGAGATCCGGGTCTGGCTGCCCGGCGACGGGTCGAGCCGGACGGGCAGGGTGTCGTCCGCCGGAGTGGTCCCGCCGTCGGGCGGCCCGGCTGTCGCGGCACCACCGGGCGTGGGGCGGACCGGATCGCGCCGGGCCGCACTCACCGTCGTCGGGACGAGCGACTAACGACGGTCCGGGCCGGTGGTGGGTCACGAGGTGAGCCGTGGATCCTCCGGATGTCCGGAAACGACCCTATGCGGGCGGTTAGCCTGCTGCTAGGAGTCTTCCGCCACCGCCGGGCTGCCGCCAGGGCGGCGGCGGGGTCGGAGGGGGTGGCGGTGGTGAACGGGGCGGAGTCGCTGCTGCGTACCCTCGCCGATGCCGGGGTCGAGGTCTGTTTCAGCAACCCGGGTACGACCGAACTGCACCTGGTCGGTGCACTGGACAAGGTGCCCCGGATGCGTGCCGTACTCGGTCTGTTCGAGGGCGTGGCCACCGGTGCGGCGGACGGGTACGCGCGGATCGCGGGCAAGCCCGCCGCGACGCTGCTGCATCTCGGGCCGGGCCTCGGCCACGGCCTGTCGAACCTGCACAACGCCCGTCGGGCCAACACGCCGATCGTGAACATCGTCGGCGACCACCCGACCTACCACAAGCCGTACGACCCGCCCCTGGAGTCGGACATCGAGACCGTGGCCCGTTCGCTGCGGGGACCGGTCCGCCGACCGGCGAACGTCGCCGCGGTACGCCAGGACGCGGTGTCGGCGCTCGCGGAAGCGCTCGAACCACCGGGCCAGATCGCCACCCTGATCATGCCGGCGGACGTGTCCTGGTCCGACGGTGTCGCCGCCGACGGCGACGGGAACCGACCGGCGACGCCGATCCGACCCGTACCGCCGGTCGCCCCGAGGCTGATCGAGCAGGTCGCCGGGGTGCTGTGCAGCGGAGAACCGTCGGCGCTGGTCATCGGCGGTCCGCTGGGCCGGGAGGCCGGACTGTGCGCGGCGAGCCGGATCGCCGCCGGGACCGGTACCCGGGTCCTGTTGGAGACCTATTCCAGTCGGCTGGAACACGGGGCGGGACTGCCGTCGTTCCCCCGGCTCGGCTTCTATCCCGACCAGGTCCTGCGGCAACTCGACGGGGTACGACACGTGATCGTCGCCGGCACCTCCGTACCGGTGGCCTTCTTCGCCTACCCCGACAAGCCGAGCCGCCTCGTACCGGACGGCGCGCAGACGCACGTCCTCGCCGAGGTCGGCCAGGACGCGGTCGCCGCACTGACCGCGCTGGCCGACCTGGTCGCTCCCGACCGTGAACCGGTGGTGACCGCGGCGGGCCGTCCGGCGATGCCGTCCGGGCCGCTCACCGTCGACACCTGGCCGGCGGTGATCGGGGCACTGCTGCCCGAACGCGCGATCGTGGTGGACGAGACGATCAGCTCCGGCATCGGATTGTCGGCGGCGACCGCCGGCGCACCCCGGCACGACGTCCTGGCGATGTGCGGCGGTGCGATGGGCGAGGGCCTGCCGCTGGCCGTCGGCGCCGCCGTCGCCGCCCCGGATCGGCCGGTGATCGCGCTCGAAGCCGACGGCTGCGCCATCTACACCCTGTCCGCGCTGTGGACCCAGGCCCGGGAGAACCTGGACATCACCAACGTGATCCTGAACAACCGCTCCTACGCGATCCTGCGAGAGGAGTGGCAGCACCTCGGAGCGGGGGCGTCGGACCCGCACACCAACCGGCTGCTGGACCTCACCGGCCCCGACATCGACTTCGTCGGGCTCGCCCGCGCGTTCGGCGTGCCCGGGAGCCGGGCCAGCACCGCCGAGGAACTGGCCGAGCAGTTCGCCCGAGCCGTCGCCGAGCCCGGCCCGCACCTGATCGAGGCGGTCATCCCGCCCGTGGCCTGACCTGGGCGACCATCCCGCCGATGGCCCGATCGGGCCGACCATCCCGCCCGTGGCCCGACCATGCCGCCCGCTACCGAGGACACGGCAGCCACCTGCGGGTTCGGCTGACCCCCGACTGCGACGAGCACAGCCTGCGGGGTGGCTGATCACGCGGGATTGCCGGTGGGCGGGTCCAGTTGACCCGGCCCACCGGCACCACTACCTGGCCTGTGCTGTTGTCCGTGCTGATGGCGAAGCCGGGGATTGGTGCTGTCAGGCGGAGTAGCCGCGTGTCCCGATCCAGTTCGCCATGTTGATCGTGCTCATCCAGTAGCTGGCGGGGCCGAACATCCCGGAGGAGTCCGACACCTTCACCATGCGGCCGTCATCGCTGTAGCCGACGAGCGCGATGTAGTGGCCGCCCGGGAAGTCGTGCCACGTCCCGTCGGCGTCGGTCTCGCCGCCGACGATGTTCGCCACGACGGAGTAGCCGCTGCTGATGGCCCGCACCACGTCGGCCTGGAGCCGGTCCATCTGTGCGGGTGTGGCGTCCTCGCCAGGGATCACGCTGGTGCGGTACCGGTCGCTGCCGACCACATCGTTCAGGACGCGGGTCGTGTCCTCGGCGGAGTCGGTTCCGTTGACCGTGGTCCGCAGACCTCGGGCGAGTTCGTCCTGGCTCACATCGATCCCGCGGGCGCTCAGGGCGTTGCGTACGGCGGCGGGCCCGCAGTAGTAGAAGTTGGGCTGGTATTCGAACGAGACGTCGAGCGTTTTCTCCGCGGGAGCTTTCGGCTCGGCCGGCTGCGGCTTCTCACTGGTCGCCTGCGGGCCGGAACTGGGGCTGGCGGACGTGTCGGTGTCTGGGTTGGGGGCGGCAGCGGGCGGAATGAGTGAAGCGGCCGTGGTGCTGCCGGTGTCCGCTGGAGTGGACGGCTGGTTGAGCAGCGCCCCAGCCGTCGCGGCCGATGCGGCCGTCACGACGGCGGCGGACAGTAGAGCCACCTTCTGCACCCGGCGACGTGCGCCAGGTCGGAACAGATTGCGGAATGGTTCTTCGGGCACCGTGTTGTCTCCTTCCCGTGCCGCCTACCGGGTTAGCTGACGGGTTCGGGCGGGGAAGATCTGCCCTACCTGGCTGCTAGGCCGTCGGATTCACCCCGAGGTGCGATGGGTCCCCGGCTCGCCTGTTGGCGATTAGGCGGGCCCGACTCGACATCATTGATGAATGACTGACAACCGAACCGGGCGGCGACGACGCTACGAGGAGCGCCTTTCGGCTGCCAAACAATTGCACCGATGATGTGAGTCATCGCACTTCCGTTATTCGGTTCGGGTGCCTCGATTCGGCGACGGCGGACACTTGTCAGAAGACGTGATCCCGGTGATACCGATGGCGAAGGCCGGAACGGGGCGTGGCGTAGTCGAGGAATCTCCGTCCCCCCTACGGGGTAGCCGTATATAGGAGGCTTGTGATGTGTGCCAGCTGTGAGACGGAGCCAGGCCAGGGACCAGCTACCAGGTCGGCTCCGCGCTCGGTCTGGCCGCGATGACCGCGGTGGCCGCCTCGTACGGCGCCGAGCAACTCGGTGACCTGCCCGCGCTGACCGACGGGTTCTCGGCCGCGTTCCTCGGCGCGGCCGCGATCGCCGGCGCGGGGGCGCTGCTCGCCGCGCTCACGCTCCGCACCGGCCGGCCCACGGCGACGAGTGGGCGCCGTGGTGGCGTGCCCGGGGATGCCGTCCCGGACAAGGTTGTCCTCTAACCGGCGGACGAGGGGTGTCCCGGCACGAACTGGTGCCGGGACACCCCTCGTCGAGTAGGCAGCGGCGGCAGGGTGCGGCCGACGTGTGGTGGTCCGGCGCGCCGCGAACCGACGCGCCGGACCGTGCTGCTCTACCGGTTGTTGAGCAGGTTCTGCATCTGGCTGATCTCCGCTGTCTGGTCTGCGTTGATCTTCTCCGCGAGGCGTTTCGCCGCCGGGTTCTGGCCCTGGGCCGTCTCGGTGGTGGCCATCTGCACCGCGCCCTGGTGGTGGCGGATCATCATCTCCAGGAACATCCGGTCGAACTCGTTGCCGGTGGCCCGTTCCATGGCGGCCATGTCCTGGTCGGTCATCATTCCTGGCGTGGCGCCGCCGGGAGCGCTGCCGTGCGTGGTGTGCCCGCCCGTGGACGGAGGCGCCGTCGGCATGCCCCACTCCCGCAGCCAGGCGGTCATCTGGTCGATCTCTGGCTGCTGAGCTGCCTTGATCTTGCTGGCCAGGGACTTGACCTGCGGATCGCTGGCCCGGCTTTCCGCTAGTTCGGCCATCTGCACGGCCTGCTGGTGGTGCGGGATCATGCCCTGGGCGAAGGCGATGTCCGCCTGGTTGTGCCCGGCCGTGGAGGCCGGTGCGCTGGTCGGGTTGGCGGCCGGCTGTTCGGTGGTGTGGCCGCTGCCGTGTCCGCTGCCGCCGCAGGCGGCGGTGATGGCGACGGCGCCGATCGCGGCGGCCGTCAGTACGACAGATCGAACGATGGGTCGGTTGACGCGCATGGGTTGTCGACTCCCTGATAGCCGTTCATAGTCATGACGGGATGCCCGACGTCCCACGTGGTGACCAGGTGGGATCGGTTACCGGGCCGGGAGTCGGCCTAGATGCGCCAGATGGAGAGTCCGGCCAGCGACGGAGGACCGCAGCCGCTGCCTTCGGCGGCCTCGTTCGCCGCTGTCTGTGGAGACGACACGGCTACCAGCGCCGGCAGCGGGCCAGGGACCGGGAGGAAGGCCGGCACCGACGCGGCCGGCCCGTGACTCGGCGCGGTGACCTGGCATACCTGCCCCGGGTGCCCGTGCGGCAGCCCAGGGCAGTGGGGATCGTCGGGCGGACAGTGTGTGTCCGACCCGGCAAGCACAGCGCTCGGAGGGTCCAGACCCGCCAGATTCTGGTGCCCGGAACCCTCCGTCTCCTCGACGGCGACAGGCGACGAGTGATGACCGTCCGCGATCGGGGTACCGACGAGTTGATGCATGAAGATCAGCCCGACGAGCCCGGCCAGTACCGCCACCACGCGGATCACCGCGAGTGATCGGCGGAGCTGGACGCGAATGGCGGCGGTCATCAACGTCATGTTAGCCACCGGAGGATCCTGCGGCGGCCACTTGGTCCGCCCACCCGGGTGCACGCGGCGTCAGGAAGGTGTGGGTCGCGTCACGGAGATCAAACTTTGCCAACATACCCCCGGGGGGTATGGTTTGAGGCAAGGAGGTGCTCGAAAATGCGACACCACACGCACGCAGCACAAGCGGACCTCGAATCCGCAGGACGGCACGCCGGAGACAGCGGCACGCGAACACCGGGCGGGCACGACCGACACGATGATCACGGTCCGCCCGGTCATGGGGGTCACCAGGGACATGACAAGCACGCCGGCCACGACCCGGAGACGTTCCGGCGCAAGTTCTGGCTGAGCCTGGCCCTGACGGTCCCGATCGTGGTGACCAGCCACATGGTGATGGATTGGTTCGGCTACAGCCTGGACTTCCCTGGCATGTCCTGGGTCGGCCCGGTGCTCGGCTCGGTGGTCTTCTGGTACGGCGGCTGGCCGTTCCTGGCCGGCGGCGTACAGGAGCTGCGTGACCGTGCCCCCGGGATGATGCTGCTGATCTCGATGGCGATCACCGTCGCCTACCTCGCCTCGCTGGCCACCAGCCTCGGCGCGTTCGACCTCGACTTCTGGTGGGAACTCGCCGCCCTGGTCACCATCATGCTGCTCGGGCACTGGCAGGAGATGAAGGCCATCGGTCAGGCCCGGGGCGCGCTCGCCGCCCTGGCCGCGCTGCTGCCCGACGACGCCGAACGCCTCACCGACGACGGCCAGGTGCAGCCGGTCCCGGTCACGGACCTGACCGTCGGCGACGTGGTGCTGGTCCGCTCCGGTGCCCGGGTACCGGCCGACGGACGGATCGTCGACGGCGAGGCCGAACTCGACGAATCCATGATCACCGGCGAGTCCCGGCCGGTCCACCGCGCGCCCGGCGACCGGGTCGTCGCCGGCACGGTCGCGACCGACTCGGCGATCCGGGTCCGGATCGAGGCAGTCGGCGAGGACACCGCGCTGGCCGGTATCCAGCGCCTCGTCGCCCAGGCCCAGGCCGCTGGCGGCCGAGCCCAGGTGCTCGCCGACCGGTTCGCCGCGCTGCTGTTCTACGTCGCCATGGCCGCCGCCGTACTCACCTTCGCGGCCTGGTGGGCGCTCGGCGACCTCGACGAGTCCGTCGTACGCACCGTGACCGTGCTCGTGATCGCCTGCCCGCACGCCCTCGGGCTGGCCATCCCACTGGTGATCTCCCTGTCGACCGCGGTGGCGGCCAAGGCCGGCATCCTGGTCAAGGACCGACTCGCACTGGAACGGATGCGTACCGTGCAGGCGGTGCTGTTCGACAAGACCGGCACCCTGACCAAGGGCGCCCACACCGTCACCGGCGTCACCGCCGCCCCCGGCCACACCACCGACGAGGTGCTACGACTGGCCGCAGCCGTGGAGGCCGACAGCGAACACCCTCTCGCCAGGGCAATCGTGACCGCCGCCGCCCCCGTCGGACCGGCGTCCGCATCGGACTTCCGCTCGCTGACCGGCCGGGGCGTACAGGCCAGCATCGACGGCACCCGGTACGCCGTCGGCGGCCCGACCCTGCTGCGCGAACTCGACGCGCAGGTGCCCGCCGAGGTCACCGCCACCAGCGGGGAATGGTCCCAGCGAGGAGCGGCGGTGCTGCACCTGCTCCGGCTCACCGACGGACGCCCCGACGTGATCGGCGCGCTGGCGCTGGAGGACGAGATCCGCCCCGAGGCCCGGCAGGCGATCAGCCAACTACGCGACCAGGGAGTGGACAAGATTGTCATGATCACCGGGGACGCCCGGCCGGTCGCCGAGGCGGTCGCCGCCGACCTCGGCTTCCGGCCAGGGGTGGACGAGGTGTACGCCGAGGTCCTGCCCGCCGACAAGGACAAGGCGGTCACCGACCTCCAAGCCCGGGGCCTGACAGTGGCGATGGTCGGCGACGGGGTCAACGACGCCCCGGCGCTGGCCCGCGCCGATGTCGGCATCGCGATCGGCGCCGGCACCGACGTGGCAATCGAATCCGCCGGCGTCGTACTCGCCTCCTCCGACCCCCGAGGAGTCACCAGCGTCATCCGACTCTCCAAGGCGTCGTACCGGAAGATGCTGCAGAACCTGGCCTGGGCCGCCGGCTACAACATCGTCGCGATCCCCCTCGCCGCCGGGATACTGGCCTGGGCAGGACTGACCCTGAGCCCAGCCATCGGAGCGGTACTGATGTCCGCCTCCACCATCGTCGTCGCCCTCAACGCCCAACTACTACGGCGAGTACGCCTCACCCCGCAACGGCAGTAACAGATCCGTGCCCTGCTGACAAAGGGCTCGGCCACGAGGCGGCCGAGCCCTTTGTCGGGGTGGGCCACCGTGAGTCGAACACACGTTCTAAGATCGCATATCTGCTGGTCGAGGGAGGTGTGTGCGGTGGCGCCGGTGCGGACGATGCTGCTCTGGTGCCCCGACTGGCCGGTGATCGCGGCGGAGATCGTCGACGGGGTCTCGGCGGCCACCCCGGTCGCGGTGCTGTACGCCAACCGGGTGGTCGCCGCCTCCGCCTCCGCCCGCGCCGAGGGCGTACGCCGGGGGCTGCGTAAGCGGGAGGCGCAGAGCCGTTGCCCCCGGCTGACCGTACTGGACCACGACCCCGGCCGGGACGTACGCGCCTTCGAGCCGGTGGTCGCCGCCGTCGAGGAGGTGGTGGCCGGGGTCGAGGTGATCCGACCGGGGGCGTGTGCGGTCGCCGCGCGCGGCCCGAGCCGATACTTCGGCGGCGAGGAGCGGGCCGCCGAGCGGATAGTCGAGCACGTCGCGCAGACCTGCGAGGTGGAGAGCCAGATCGGGATCGCCGACGGGGTCTTCGCCGCCGGGCTGGCGGCCCGGTCCGGTCGGGTCGTCCCGCCCGGTGACACCGCCGGGTTCCTCGCCGGGCTGCCCGTCGAGGCGCTGGGTCGGCCGGGGCTGACCGATCTGCTGCGCCGGCTCGGGCTGCGTACCCTGGGCGACTTCGCGGCGCTGCCCGCCGGGGACGTACTGGCCCGGTTCGGGTTCGACGGGACGCTGGCCCACCGGCTGGCCGCCGGCCAGGACCACCGGCCGCTCGCGGTCCGGCGCCCGCCGCCCGACCTGGCGGTGACCGAGACGTACGACGATCCGCTCGACCGGGTCGACGCGGCGGCGTTCGCCGCGCGGACGCTCGCCGAGCGGCTGCACGAGACGCTCGGCGGGCACGGGCTGGCCTGCACCCGGCTCGGCATCGAGGCGGTCACCGCGCACGGCCAGGAGTTGCGCCGGGTTTGGCGGCATGACGGGCTGCTGACCGCGGCGGCGATCGCCGACCGGGTGCGCTGGCAGCTCGACGGCTGGCTGACCGGGACCAGCCGGCGTCCCGGCTCCGGACGGGTCGGCCCGCCCCGGCCGACCGCCGGGATCATCCGGCTGCGCCTGGTCCCCGAGGGGGTGCTGGCGCACGTCGGTCTGCAACCGGGACTGTGGGGTGAGACCGGGGCGGAACGGGAGCGGGCGCACCGGGCGCTGAACCGGGTACAGGGCATCCTCGGCCCTGAATCGGTGCTGACCGCGGTGCTCGGCGGTGGGCGGTCCCCGGCCGACCAGACCCGGCTGGTGCCCTGGGGCGACGAACGGGCGCCCGGTCGGCCGGCGGCTCCGCCGTGGCCCGGCCGGCTGCCGTCTCCCGCGCCGGCGGTCGTGCTGCCCGAGCCGCTGCCGGCGGCGGTCTACGACGCCGCCGGGGAACTCGTCCGGGTGACCGCCCGGCTGGCGGTCAGCGCCCCGCCGGCCCGGCTGGAGGTGGCTGTCCCGGCGGTGGACGGGGCCGGATCCGTGGCGCCCGGAGCGCCGGTGGAGATCGTCGGTTGGGCCGGTCCGTGGCCGGTCGACGAGCGCTGGTGGGCCCCGGCGGAGGCCCGGCGGCGGGCCCGGTTCCAGGTGGGACTGACCGACGGTACGGCGCTGCTGCTCTCCCTGGCCGGCGGCCGGTGGTGGGTGGAGGCCGTCTATGACTAGGCGGTCTGTGACTAGGCGGTCTGTGACCGGGTGGTCTGTGACCGGGTGGTCTGTGACCGGGTGGGCGGTGCGGTGAGCTTTCACAATCCGGACATGCCCTGGTCGGAGCTGGAACGCGCGCTCTCCGGTCGACCGGCCAGGCCGGGCGGTCCGAGCGATCCGGGTGGTCCGGGTGGTCCGGGCGAGCCCCGGTTGCGCGTGGTGGACCCGCTCGCGGTCGATGCCGACGGCGGAGACTCCCCGGCCTGGACCCGCAAGCGCCCCGGCTACACCGCACCCGAGCTGCCCGCCCCGGCCGAGGGCGCGGTGCCGTACGCGGAACTGCACGCGCACACCAACTTCAGCTTCCTCGACGGGGCCAGCCATCCGGAGGAGCTGGCCGAGGAGGCGGCCCGGCTGGGCCTGACCGCGCTGGCGGTGACCGACCACGACGGGTTCTACGGGGTGGTGCGGTTCGCCGAGGCGGCCCGGGCACTGCGGCTGCCCACCATCTTCGGCGCCGAGCTGTCGCTGGGGCTGCCCGGCCCGCAGAACGGCGAACCGGACCCGCTCGGCCGGCACCTGCTGGTGCTCGCGCACGGCCCCGAGGGGTACGCCCGGCTGGCCAGCACCATCGCCCGGGCGCAGCTGCGCGGCGGCGAGAAGGGCCGCCCGGTCTACGGCGAGCTGGAAGAGGTCGCCGAGGCGTTGCAGGATCACGTACTGGTGCTGACCGGGTGCCGGAAGGGGGCGGTGCCGGCGGCGCTGCTCACCGAGGGGGTCGAGGCGGCGGCCCGGGAGCTGGACCGGTTGACCGCGCTGTTCGGGCCGGAGACGGTGGCGGTGGAGCTGACCGACCACGGCGACCCGTACGACTCCGACCGCAACGACGCGCTCGCCGAGCTGGCCGGTACGGCCGGGCTGCCCACCGTGGCCACCAACAACGTGCACTACGCCGCCCCGTCCCGCCGCCGACTGGCCACCGCGCTGGCGGCGGTACGCGCCCGGCGCAGTCTGGACGAGATCGACGGCTGGCTGCCGGCGGCCGGTACCGCCCACCTGCGCAGCGGGGCCGAGATGGCGGCCCGGTTCGCGGCCTATCCCGGCGCGGTGGCCCGGGCCGCCGAGTTCGGCGCCGAGCTGGCCTTCGACCTCAACCTGGTCGCGCCACGGTTGCCGGACTACCATCCGATGCCGCCCGAACACACCGAGATGAGCTGGCTGCGCGAGCTGACCATGAAGGGCGCGTTGCAGCGCTACGGCCCGCGCGACGCGCACCCGGAGGCGTACCGGCAGCTCGACCACGAGCTGGGGATGATCGAGGCGCTCGGCTTCGCCGGCTATTTCCTGGTGGTCTACGACATCGTGAAGTTCTGCCGGGACAACGACATCTACTGCCAGGGCCGGGGTTCGGCGGCCAACTCGGCGGTCTGCTACGCGCTCTGGATCACCAATGTGGACGCCGTCCGGCACCGGCTCCTCTTCGAGCGCTTCCTCGCACCGGAGCGGGACGGCCCGCCCGACATCGACGTCGACATCGAGTCCGACCGCCGGGAGGAGGTGATCCAGCACGTGTACGAGAAATACGGTCGGGAGCACACCGCGCAGGTCGCCAACGTCATCTCGTACCGGCCGCGGTCGGCGGTGCGGGACATCGCCAAGGCGTTCGGCTTCTCGCCCGGCCAGCAGGACGCCTGGAGCAAGCAGATCGACCGGTGGGGCAGCGTGGCGGCGGTCGACGTGGAGGACATCCCCGAGCACGTCGTCGCGTACGCCAACGAGTTGCAGACCTTTCCGCGACATCTGGGCATCCACTCCGGTGGGATGGTGATCTGCGACCGGCCGGTGATCGAGGTGTGCCCGGTCGAGTGGGGGCGGATGCCCGGCCGCACCGTGCTCCAGTGGGACAAGGACGACTGCGCCAGCGTCGGGCTGGTCAAGTTCGACCTGCTCGGCCTCGGCATGCTCTCGGCGCTGCACTACGCGTACGACATGATCGAATCGACCCTCGACCTGAGTGCGATGTCCCTGGACGACCCCGAGGTCTACGACATGCTCTGCCGGGCCGACTCGGTCGGGGTGTTCCAGGTGGAGAGCCGGGCCCAGATGGCCACGCTGCCCCGGCTCAAGCCCCGGGAGTTCTACGACCTGGTGGTCGAGGTGGCGCTGATCCGGCCCGGCCCGATCCAGGGCGGCTCGGTGCACCCGTACATCCGGCGCAAGAACAAACTGGAGAAGGTCACCTTCCCGCATCCGCTGATGCGCAACGCGCTGGAGAAGACCCTCGGGGTGCCGCTCTTCCAGGAGCAGTTGATGCAGCTCGCGATCGACCTGGCCGGCTTCGACGCCGGTGGCGCCGACGAGCTGCGCCGGGCGATGGGGTCGAAACGCTCGGCCGAGCGGATGGCGCAGATCCGGGACCGGCTCTACGCCGGGATGGCCGAGCGGGGCATCACCGGCGAGGTCGCCGACGACGTCTATCTCAAACTCTCCGCCTTCGCCAGCTTCGGCTTCCCGGAGAGCCACGCGATGAGCTTCGCCTACCTGGTCTACGCCAGCTCCTGGCTCAAGCGCTACCATCCGGCGCCGTTCCTGGCCGCGCTGCTGAACGCCCAGCCGATGGGCTTCTACTCGCCGCAGACCCTGGTCGACGACGCCCGCCGGCACGGCGTCGAGGTACGCCGCCCCGACATCAACGCCAGCAATGCCAAGGCCACCCTGGAATCCACCCTCCAGACCCGGTGGGGGAGCGAGCCTGGCGAGCCGCCGCACCAGTGGGGGCTGGGCGGTCCGGCGGTCCGGCTCGGGCTGGCCAGCGTGCGTACCCTCGGCGACGACCTGGCGGAGAAGATCGAGCGGGAGCGGACCGCACACGGGGCGTACCGGGACATGGCCGACCTGGCCCGCCGGGCCGGACTCTCCGCCGCGCACCTGGAGGCGCTGGCCACTGCGGACGCCTTCGCCTGCTTCGGGCTGACCCGGCGGGCCGCGCTCTGGGCGGCCGGCGCCGCCGCGCAGGACAAGCCGGACCGGCTGCCCGGCACCATCGCCGGGGCGGAGGCGCCGACCCTGCCCGGGATGGACGCGGTGGACCGGCTGGTCGCCGACGTCTGGGCCACCGGGCTCTCCCCGGAGAGCCATCCGGCCCAGTTCGTCCGGCCCCAGCTCGACGCGGTCGGCGCGGTGCCGATCGCCCGGCTGGCCCGGCTCGACCCGGGGCAGCGGGTCCGGGTCGGCGGCATCGTCACGCACCGGCAGCGCCCGGCCACCGCTGGTGGGGTCACCTTCATCAACCTGGAGGACGAGACCGGCATGCTCAACGTCACCTGCTCACCGGGGCTGTGGCAGCGCTACCGGAAGGTGGCCCGGACCAGCACCGCCCTGGTCGTGCGGGGAAAGCTGGAGAAGCACGACGGGGTGACCAACCTGGTCGCCGACCGGCTCGACGCGATCACCCCACCGGTCACGCCCGCCTCCCGCGACTTCCGTTAGCCGGCCCATTAGGCTCGTCGGGTGGAGCGAACTCAGAGCCGTCCGGCCGGCCCGGCGAGCGGCCCGCGTACCGCCGTGGTCTGGACCGTGCTGCGCCGTGAGCTTGCCCGGCAGCAGGGCAGGACGCTCACCGTGCTCGATGTCGGCGGCGGGACCGGCGGCTTCGCGGTGCCACTGGCCGAGGCGGGCCACCGGGTGACGGTGGTCGACGCCAGCCCGGACGCGCTCGCCGCGCTGACCCGGCGGGCCGCCGAGGCCGGGGTCGCCGATCGGGTACGCGCGGTGCAGGGCGACGGTGACGCCCTCGCCGGACTGGTCGAGCCGGCCAGCGCCGACCTGGTGCTCTGTCACGCCGTACTGGAGGTGGTCGACGATCCGGCCGGGGTGGTCGGGGCGATCGGCACTGCGCTGCGCCCGGGCGGCGCGGCCAGCGTACTGGTGGCGAACCGGGCGGCTGCCGTGCTCAGCCGGGTCACGAACGGCCACCTCGACGTCGCGGCGGCGCTGCTGCGTGACCCGGACGGGCACGCCGGGCCCCGGGACACCCTGCGGCGGCGTTACGACGCCGACGGCGCCGCCGCGCTGCTGGAGGCCGCCGGGCTGGCGGTCGAGCAGACCCACGGGGTACGCGTCTTCGCCGACCTGGTCCCGGCGGTGGCCGCCGAGGCGGATTCGCCGGCCCTGCTCGACCTGGAGTTGGCCGCCTCGGCCCTGCCGCCGTACCGGGACATCGCCGCCCAGTTGCACCTGTTCGCCCGCCGCCCGGCATGACGAACCCCGTCGACCCCGTCGACCCACTCGGCCTGGTCCGTCCGCACTACTTCGGCGGCAGCCTCGCCGACGTGCTGCCCAGCGCCCTGTCCGTGCTGGGCGTCGACCGGGCCGACCCGTTGGGGCTGGCCGACCAACTGGCCGGGGTACGCCGGATCGCGGTGCTGCTGGTCGACGGGCTCGGCTGGTACCAGTTGCCGACCGCCGCCCCGCACGCGCCGACGCTGACCGACCTGGCCGCCCGGTTCGGACGCCCGCTCACCTGCGGTTTTCCGTCCACCACCCCGACCAGCCTGGTCAGCCTCGGCACCGGGGCCGCGCCCGGCGCGCACGGCGTACTCGGCTTCCGGGTCAACGTGCCCGGCACCGACCGGGTACTCACGCACATCGACTGGCCCAGGTCGCGGGTCGACGGCCCGAACTTCCCCGGCGGCGGCCCGGGCTCACCGGTCGGCGGCGACCGCTCCAGCGGCTCCTGGCCACCCACCGGCGCCGTCGAACTGCCCGGCGGTGACCCGTTCCCCGGTGCCGGAGGGCCGGCGAACCCGGCGGGGCCGGAACTTCCCGGGTCCCCGCTCGGAGATCCGGTGCCCACGCCCGCCGCCGGATCGGGCGACGACCCCGATCCGCGCCGCTGGCAGCCGTTGCCGACCCAGTTGCAGCGGGCCGAGGCGGCCGGGGTCGCGGTGACCGTGGTGACCCGGCCGGCGCTGGCGCACACCGGGCTGAGCGTGGCCGCCTACCGGAGCGGGGCGCACCGGGGCGCGGACGACGCCGACGCGCTGGCCACCGAGATGCTCGGCGCGCTCACCGCCGGGGACGGTCCGACCCTGGTCTACGGCTACCACCCCGAGGTGGACCGGCACGGCCACCGCAGCGGCATCGACTCCGCCGACTGGCGCTCCGCCGTCGCCGAGGTCGACGCGCTGGTCGCCCGGCTGGTCGACGGGCTGCCGCCGGACGCCGCGCTGCTGGTCACCGCCGACCACGGCCAGCTCGACATCCCGGCCGAGGGACGCTACGACCTCGACACCGATCCCCGGCTGCGCGCCGGGCTACGGGTGGTGGCCGGCGAGGCCCGGGTCCGCTACCTGCACACCCTGCCCGGGGCGACCGCCGACGTGGTGGCCGCCTGGACGGCGGTGCTCGGCGAGCAGGCGTGGGTCGCCACCCGGGAGGAGGCGGTCGCGGCCGGCTGGTTCGGCCCGGTACCCGAGGCACACCTGCCCCGCATCGGCGACGTGGTGGTCGCCTGCCTCGCCCCGACCGTCGTACTCGCCTCGAAGACGCACAACCCGATCGAGACGACGTTGGTCGCCTACCACGGCTCGTGTACGGCCACCGAGATGACGATCCCGCTGCTGGTCGTACGCCCCTAGCCGCACTGCCCGGGAGGCACTTTCCGGTTTGGGTCGGGCGGCCGGGTGACGTTATCCGAGGAATGTTATTGGCATATCCGGTAATGGTCGGCTGATACCATTTCGGGCGGGTCGATTCACCTTTCCGGGCCGCCTTGCCCAGTCGACCGTTCTTTACATCTACATTCGACGGATCCATCCTCTGTGGAGCGACGGCTGGCCAGCCGGTCGCACGGGTCCATGATCTGGCAGAGGTGCGTGCGCCAATGTCGGATGATGACGAATGGGGGCACACACCAACCCATTGTTTACAAAGACTGTGCAGGAGCGGGGGCTAGAAATGCACGGGTTAACAGGGTGTGCGGGAACGGTCCATCTACTCGGTCCGGTCGACGTCGAGACGCCCGGCGGGTGGCACGGCGGCCTGCCGGCCCAGCTTCGCAAGGTGCTGGCCGTTCTGGCGGTGAACCGGGAGGTCTCGCTCTCCGCCGACCAGATCGTGAAGCGGGTCTGGGACGGCGATCCGCCGGAGAGCGCGATCCAGATGGTACGCAACCAGGTCCGGGCACTTCGCCGGCTCTTCGAGGCGTTCGACGGGGACGTGGTGGAGCGTAGCCACGGCGGGTACCGGCTCTCGGCGGGCGGGGTGGAGGTCGACGCGGAGCGGTTCCGGTCGCTGGTGCAGGAGGGCCGGCTGCGGCACGCCGCCGGGGACGCGGCCGGGGCGGTACGGCTACTCACCCGTGGGCTCGACCTGTGGCACGGCCCGGAGGCGATGGTCGACGTACGGGACGTACCCGATCTCCAGGTGGAGGCCGTCGGCCTGGATGAACTCCGGTTCCAGGCCGAGGAGATGGTGGCGGAGGGATATCTCGTGCTGGGGCAGCCGGAGGAGGCGTTGCCGATCCTCCGGGCGCTGACCACCCTGCACCAGTACCGGGAGTGGCCCTGGTTGCAACTGATGGCCGCACAGGCGCTGATCGGCCGGCGCGTCGAGGCGTCCGACGAGACGTACCGGGCGGCCCAGCACCACCTGGTGGGCATGACCGGGCTGGACGCGCCCCTGCTGGCCGAGCTGCACCGGGCGCTGCTGCTCGGCGTCGACGGCGCGGAACTGGTCGCCATGATCCGGCGGGGCCACGGCGACCATCCGGACCACTGAAGCTTTCTCAAGAAGGTTCAGTCGCGCCAGCTTTCTCAAGAAAGGTTCAGTCGCGCCGCGGCGGAAATGCTCGGCCCACCCGCGACATGTAGGAAGTGTCACCCCGGACAGGGAGAGGGGGCACGCACCCGTGGACGACGAGCGGACGGCTCGTTTCGAGGCGATCTACGCGGCCACGTTCAGCCGCATCCTCGGCTTCGCCCTGCGCCGGTGTGACGGCCCGGAGGACGCGGCCGACGTGGTGGCGGAGACCTTCGCCATCGCCTGGCGCCGGATGGACGCGGTGCCACCCGGGGACCAGGCCCGGCTCTGGCTGTACGGCGTGGCCCGCAACGTGTTGGCCAACCACCGGCGGCAGGTCGCGCGCCGGCACGACCTGTCGGCGGCGCTCGCCGCCGAGGTCGCCCACCTCTACCAGCCGAGCGCCGAGGAGAGCGCCGAACTCGGCACGGTCGGCGAGGTGCTCCGCGGCCTGCCGGACGACGACCGGGAGATCCTCTCGCTGGTCGCCTGGGAGGGCCTGGAACACGGCGAGATCGCGAAGGTACTGGGATGTTCACGCAACGCGGTACGGATCCGGCTGCACCGGGCGCGCCGGAGGCTCGCCCGGGAACTCGCCACGGCGGGTGTGCAGACGGGCTGGTTGGCGATGTCGGGGAGGGGGACCCGGTGAACGATTCGACGCGGCCGGAGCGTCAGGTGGCCGGGCTCGCCCGGGTACGCGACGAGGAGCTGGCCGGCCTGGAGTCCGGCGCCGCCGCACGGGCGCTGCTGGCCTCGATCGTGGCGGAACCGGACCGCCCGGCCCGGCCGGCACCGATACCCGCGCACCGCTGGCCCGCGCGGCCGGCCCGCCGGCTGGTGCTGGCCGCCGCCGCCCTGGTCGTGATGACCGTCGCGGTGGTGGCCGGCCCGAGCCTGCTGCCCGACCGGATGGGAAACGCGACCTCCTACGCCAACTCGGCGATCGAGATCAGGCAGGAGGGCGACTGGTTCGTCGCCCGGATCAAGGACCCGCTTGCCGACCGGTCCCGTTACGTCGAGGCGTTCCGGGCGGTCGGCAAGGACGTCGAGATCGAACTGGTCCCGGTCTCCCCGAGGCTGGTCGGGGTACGGATCCAGGCGGGCGGCAACGGCAGCGGCCAGGTACGCGCCTCCAGCGAACTGGTCAGCTCCGGCCCGACCCCGGTCGACTGCGCGGTGACCCCGGCGAACTGCACGCTGGTGATCCGGATCTCCACCGACACCACCGGGACCGTCCGATACCGGGTGGGCCGGGCGGCCCTGCCGGGCGAGCCGACCCAGGACCCGGTCGTCTCGTCGGGCGTACCGGCCCTGCCCGGTGGCGGTGGCGACGGTGGCACCGGCAACTGACCCGGCCGGCAGCCGCGAGTTACGCGCCGCTTACGTGCGCAGTTACGGCGGTCGTCGATGCTCCTCGCGGAGGCGAGGTGGCCCAAGCCGAAGTTGGGCCACCTCACCTCCCACTGTAGAGGCGGCGCGAGTCCGGGAGACCGGCCCGGCGCCACACGAGAGGAGCACGGGATGTCGAGTTCCAACAGGGGTCTCCGGACGGGGCTCCGTACCAAGCTGGCCGGTGGGCTGGGCGCGGCGGGCCTGCTGGTCGCCGCCAGCCTGGCGATGGCCAGTCCGGCGCAGGCCGCCTGCGCCTACGACTACACCAGCCACGGCTTCAACTCCTCCTACGCGGAGGCGGAGACCGCGGACTGCTCCTACTGGAGCAACTCGTACGCCCAGCACGGCGGCTCGGCCATCTACTCCGGCTGGTACAGCGTCTCGTCGTGGGCCCGGGCGGACGTCGGGGTGTCGTTCAGCCACAACGCGGACAACTTCTTCAGCTAGGCCGTCGGGGAACAGACCGTAGGACCGCAGGCCATGGCCGCGCGAGCGGTGCGGCCATGGCCTGCCGGTACGTCGGACGTCAGATTGGAGCAGGAGATGAGATCAGCCAGAATCTGGCCGGCGCTGCTGGCCGTCGCGGCGCTGATCGCCCTCCCGGGGTGTGCGACCGAGTCGACGACCGACGCCCTGCCACAGCGTGGCACGGGCGAGCAGATGAAGCCCCTGGTGGAGCAGTTCAAGGACGCCCGCGCCCAGGCCAGGTCGGACTTCGAGCGGGAGGCCCTGGACCGGGCCATCAAGACGGGCAAGATCGATCCGGCGGACTACGAGGAGGCGTTCAACCGGTACCGGCGGTGCGCCCAGGACGCCGGGCTCGACGAGACGTACACCAAGCTGCCGAACGGGATCTACCGGGTCACCCCGGCATCGGCGATCGAGGACGTCGAGGCGCACGGCAAGGTGATGGTGAAGTGCGCCCAGGACGCCGGGCTGGTCAGCCTGGAAGCCCTCTACCGGACCCAGGTCGACAACCCGGACCTGCTGGCCGACCCGAAGCTCGTGGTGGTGCGCTGCCTGGTCAAGGTCGGCCTGGTGCCGCCCGACTACACCGTGGAGAAGCTCAGCACCTTCCTGAAGAGCGACGTCGAGGACATGACCGACTTCGATCCGATGCATCCCGAGGCGCAGAAGTGCCTGACCGCCGGCGGGATCGCCCTGGTCGTCGACCGGACCCCGAGCGGCGGCTGAGCCGGTGAAGAGTCGGACCCTGGGTACGGCGCTGCTCGCCGGGCTGACGCTGCTCGGTACCGGTGGCGCGACGGGATTCCTGCTCCGTCCCGCGTCCGCCCCGCAGTCGCTGCGTACGGCGACCGAGGTGACCTCGGCGCCGGTCGGCCGGGAGGAACTCGTCGACGAGCGCACTGTGAAGGTCTCCCTGACGAAGTCACCGGCGCCGCCGCTGGTCGTCGGGTTCGCCGGCCGGGTCACCAGCACCTCCTGCCGGCCGGGTACGCCGCTGCGGTCGGGTCGGGCCGTCGCCCGGATCGACAACACCCCGCTCATCGCGCTGGCCACCTCGGTGCCGCTCTACCGGGACCTGGACCGGGGTGACCGGGGCGGCGACGTCCGGGCGCTCCAGCGTGAACTGGCCCGCCTCGGGCACCGGGTGAACACCGACGGACGGTACGACCGGGGCACGGCCGAGGCGGTACGGAAGCTCCAGAAGGCTGCCGGAGTAAGCCGGCCGGACGGCCGGATCACCGCCACCGAGATCCTGTGGCTGCCCGCCGCTTCGGTGTCGCCGGACTCGTGCGAACTGGTCCAGGGCGGGTACGTCTCGTCCGGCCAGACGTACGCCAAGGTGGCGCCCCGGCTGACCGCCGTCGTCGTCGAGTCGATGCCGTCCGGCGCCGTCGCCGGGAAGCGGGTGATCGAGCTGATGGGCGTCATCGGACCGCTGGACACCGACGGCACCGCCACGGACCCGAAGTTCCTGGCGAAGGTTGCCGGCACCCAGGAGTACCGGCTGGCCCAGCGCGCCGACGAGGAGCCCGAACTGACCGCGGTGCTCGCGCTGGCCGACGCCCTGCCGACCCTGAAGGTGCCGCCGGGGGCGCTGTTCGGCGTCGACGGCGACACCGGGTGCGTCCAGTCCGGCGACCGGGCCCACGCCGTGACGATCGTCGGCTCGAAGCTCGGCGCCACCCTGGTGGCCCCGGCCGGCGACCGGCCGACGGGTGACCTGCCGGCCGACGGCGACCTGCCGGCGCAGGTCAACCTCGGCTCGTCGATCACCCTCGACTCGTGCGGGTGAGGCCGGTGGCGCAGGACCGGGAACACGATCGCAAGCTCGTCACCGGCAGCCGGCTCGGGCACCGCTTCCCGGGCACCGCCCACCTGTTCAGCGGGCTCGACTTCGAGCTGCGGCCGGGGCGGATCGTCGGGCTCTGCGGGCCGTCCGGCTCGGGGAAGTCGACGCTGCTGTCGATCCTGGCCGGCTGGGTCACCCCGACCGAGGGCCGGGTGGAGATGACCGGGATCGCGCGTACCGGCTGGGTCTTCCAGAACCCGTACGGCGTTCCCGGCCGTACCGCCCTCGACCACGTCTGCCTCCCGCTGCTGGCCCGGGGCGAGACCCGGGCCCGTGCACAGCGGCGCGCCCTGGCGGTGCTGGCGAGCTTCAACCTGGCCCGGGCGGCCAACCAGCCGTTCCGCGAGCTGTCCGGCGGCGAGGCGCAGCGGCTGATGCTGGCCCGGGCGGTCTGTTCCGAGCCGGACCTGCTGCTGGTCGACGAGCCGACCGCCCAGCTCGACATCGTGACGGCGGCGACCGTCAACGAGACCCTCGGCGCCGTCGCGCAGGACGGCACCATCGTGGTGATCGCCACCCACGATCCGCAGACCCGGGCCGCCTGCACCCAGGTGATCGACCTGGCCACGGCAGCCCTGCACGACCGGCCCGACGCCCTGCACGACCGGCCCGACGTCCGGGCCGACGGCGACGGCGTACCCGCCCGGCCGGGCCGATGAGGGCGCGGTCGATCGCCTCCGAGGCGTACCGGAACCTCGCCTCGGGGACCACCCGGGCGCTGCTGCTGGCGATCGCCCTGGCCACCGTCGGCGCCGGCCTGGCGATCGCCGACGCCCGGTCCGTGGTCACCATGGAACGCCGGGCCGCCGAGTTCGTCTCCTCCGGAGCCTCGGTACGGGTGATGGTGGCCCGGAAGACGACCGACGCGGCGGCCTGTGAACGGCTCGGCGGCATCCCGGGGGTCCGGTCCGCGGGTGCGCTCCGGGAGACCGAGCCGGTGGTACTGCGGGCCATGGCCGGCAACCCCATCCAGGCGTACGCGGTGACGCCCGGGCTGATCGAGGTGCTGGGTGGCGTCCCGGCCGCTTCCGCCGGGGCGTGGCTGCCGGCGCAGCTCGCCGAGACCCTCGGGGTACGCCCCGGCGCGGAACTGGCCACGGGTGGCGGGACGCTGACCGTGGCCGGCGTCTACCACTACCCGGACGACGGCCGGGACAGCCGGCTGCACCACGCGGCACTGCTGCCGCAGCCGGCGGCCGGCACCTTCGACGAGTGCTGGGCCGACATCTGGCCCTTCTCCGAGGCCCGGGACAGCCTGCTGCACACCGCGTTCACCGTGGACGCCGGCTCGTCCGACCCGGTCACCATCGGCCAGCTCAACACCAGGCTCGGCACCCGGTTCGACGGGCTCGGGGAGTTCGCCGGCCGCCCCACCCGGTACGCACCGCACGGCTGCGCGCTGGCCGGGCTGGTGCTGGGCTTCCTCGCCGTACGGATGCGGCGGCTGGAGATCGCCGGGGCGCTGCACCTCGGCCAGTCCCGCCGGTCGCTGCTGGCCACGCACCTGATCGAGACCGCCGCGTGGTCGTCGGCCGCGCTGCTGCTCGCCGCCGCCGCCCTGGTGTTCGGGGTGGTGCTCGGCGATACCGCCGACCCGGGCAGCGTCTACCTGATCGACATCCGGGGCCCGGTCGCCGCGACGCTGGCGGCGCACGCCGGTGCGGTGCTGGCGCTCGCGACGATCCGCGAGCGGCACCTCTTCGGCTACTTCAAGAACCGGTGAGTTCGGTTGCTTCAAGGGGGCTGGTGGGTCCGGCTCGCTTCGCGAACCGGTGAGTTCGGCTGCTTCGAGGGCCGCTGGGACGTCGGCGGCGGTGCCGGCCCGGTCGTCGTACCGCCGCTCGGGCGTCGCCCGGGTCAGGCTCCGGCGGCCGTGAGCCGGGCCAGGTGCTCGTCGCTGAGGGTGAGGTCGAGCGCCGGCAGCGCGGCGGCGTACTGCTCGGGAGTGCGCGGGCCGAACAGCGTCACGAAGCGCGGATCCCGCTGGTGCAGCAGCCAGGCCAGTACGAGCTGGTTGCCGGTCACCCCGAGTTCGGCGGCCAGCTCGGCGACGGCGGCGAACCGGGCGTCGGCGTCCGGCCCCCGGTACGACTCCATCACGTGGTGGTCGCGGCGCTTCGCCAGGTCGTCGTAGCTGCCCTTCAGGATCGGCGAGTATGCCACCAGGGTCAGGTCGTCGTTGGACCGCAGATGGTCGAGCTGTTCGTCGTCCACGATGGAGAGGGTGTCGGCACCGGGCCGGGGGCGCAGGTAGGAGTGCTGCTGTTGCAGGGCGACCGGAGCCGGCCAGCCGTACCGGTCGGCGAGCTGCCGGATCCGCTCCAGCCGCCAGGTCCGGACGTTGGACCAGCCGACGTACCGGATCTTGCCGGCCTCGACCAGCCCGGCCAGCGCCGCCAGGGTCTCCTCCAGCGGGGTGTTCCGGTCGTCGACGTGCACGTAGTAGAGGTCGACGTGGTCGGTGCCGAGCCGGCGCAGGCTGTCGTCGAGCGCGCGGCGCAGGGTGTCGCCGCCGGCCCCCTCGTACTGCCGGCTCGCCGCCTGCGGGTCGTGCGGGTTGTTCCGTACCGCGTCCACGTCACGGATCCAGGCGCTGCCCTTGGTGGCCAGGAACACCTGGTCGCGCCGCCGGCCCCGGGCCAACCAGCGGCCGAGCAGGCGCTCGCTCTCGCCTCCGACGAACGGCGGGCCGGGCCACCAGGCGTAGCAGTTCGCGGTGTCCAGGAAGGTGCCGCCGCCGTCGAGGTAGCGGTCGAGGATCGCGTACGAGGACTCGTCGTCGGCGAGCGTGCCCATCAGCATGCAGCCGAGCGCGAACTGGCTGACCTGCTCGCCGGTCTGACCGAGTGGCACCGTCTTCATCGAATTCCTTCCCCGTGTCCGGTGCCGCTGCGCCGGACCGCCAATGGTAAAGAGCCGTACCCGTTCGGCGCCAACCGGAATTGTCGGCGCGGTTGCGTCGTACCCCCGGGTTAACCTGCCGATATGGGTCGCAGCCAGTCCGTGCCACGGGGCAGTGATCCGCGCTTCGGCGCGGACGCCGACGACTCCGGCTCGCCGATCCTGCATGTCGACATGGACGCGTTCTTCGTCGCGGTCGAGGTCCGTCGTCGGCCCGACCTGCGGGGCCGGCCCGTCGTGGTCGGCGGGGTCGGCCCGCGCGGCGTGGTCAGCTCGGCCAGCTACGAGGCCCGGGAATACGGCGTACGCAGCGCGATGCCGACGATGCGGGCCAGGGCGCTCTGCCCGTCGGCGGTCTTCCTGCCGCCCGACTTCTCGCAGTACACGGCCGCCTCCCGGGCGGTGATGGAGATCTTCCGCGACGTGACCCCACTGGTCGAGCCGCTCTCGCTGGACGAGGCGTTCCTCGATGTCGCCGGGGCGCGCAAGCTGCTCGGCCGGCCGGCCGAGATCGCCCGGCTGATCCGGGCCCGGGTCGCCGAGCAGGAGCGGCTGACCTGTTCGGTCGGGGTGGCGCCGACCAAGTTCGTGGCCAAGCTCGGCTCCACCCGGGCCAAGCCGGACGGGCTGATCGTGGTGCCGGCCGGCCAGGTGCTGGACTTCCTGCATCCACTGCCGGTCGAGGCGCTCTGGGGAGTGGGGGAGCGGGCGGCGGAGACGCTGCGCCGGCTCGGGCTGCGGACGGTCCGGGACATCGCCGAGGCGCCGGTCGGGATGCTCCGGGGCAGCCTGGGCGACGCGGCAGCGGCCCACCTGCACGAGCTGGCCTGGGGGCGGGACCCGCGCCGGGTCAGTCCGGAGCACGCGGAGAAGTCGATCGGAGCCGAGGTCACCTTCGACACCGACCTGGCCGAGCCGGAGACGATCCGGCGGGCCCTGCTCGCGCTCTCCGAGAAGGTCGGCGTCCGGCTGCGCCGGGCCGGGCAGGTGGGTCGGACGGTCTCGATCAAGGTCCGCTTCGCCGACTTCCGGACGGTCAACCGGTCCCGGACGCTCGGTGGTCCGACCGACGTCACCCGGGAGGTGTTCGACACCGCCTGGGCGTTGTTCGACGCTCTCGACCCCGGTGACCGGATCCGGCTGATCGGCGTCCGGGTCGAGGGGCTCAGCGACGGCGACCAGACACCCCGACAGCTCGCGCTCGGCGCGCCCGAGCACGGCTGGCGGGAGGCGGAGGCGGCGGCGGACGCCGCGGCTGCCCGATTCGGGCGTTCCATGGTGCGCCCAGCGAGTCTGTTGGGGCACGGCGACCTGCGGCGGACGGAAAATCAGGCCCGGCCATAGGTCGTCCCGCTTTCCGACCCGCGACCCCCCTCGTAGACTGGCGGGTAAGCAGCCGGTTGGCTGCCACGGTCTGTCGGTCCGAGCGGACCGGCCAACGTGACCGGGGAGGAGTGCCGTGCCGCTCTCGGAGCACGAGCAGCGGCTGTTCGAGCAGATCGAGCAGTCGCTTGCCGAGGACCCTAAGTTCGCCTCGGCTGTGCGCGCCAGCGATCCGCGTTTCCACGCGCGGCGTCGCCTGCTCGTCGCGGTCAGCGTGATCATCGCTGGCCTTGCATTGGTCGTCTACGGCACGGTGAGCAAAACTCCGCTGCTCGGAGTGGCGGGCTTCGTGGTGATGCTCGGTGCGGCGGCGTTCGCGATGTTGTCGCAGCGTAAGGCGCAGTCACCGGACCTGCACGTGGTCGGCGGCACCACCAGCCGCCGCGTCCGCAGCGGGCGACGCTTGTCGTTGATCGACCGACTTGAGGAGAGGTGGCGTCAGCGGCCGGAAGGCCACCGCTGACCGACCTGCCGTCCGTGGGGGTACGCCCCGCTGACGGGGTACCGCCGGGATCGTTCCGGCGACCAGTGGCAATTCTCCATGCCTCCACACCTGCCGCCGGTGGTACGCCTCCGTCGGCCGTTCGCGTCTCCGGCGCAGTCGCTGGCGAGCGTTGGCGGACTCCGCGGCTACCGGTGCTCCGGTACGGCGCGGCCGCTGGCGAGCGTTGGCGGACTCCTGCGGCTACCGGTGCTCCGGCGTGGCGCGCCGGCTTTCCGGCGGGAATCGGCCTGGCCCGGATCCAGGCGCCGTGATCCGCCTCACGATCTTGCCGGCATCCCCGGTGGACGGCCGGAGCCGTCCCCGAGGAGCCGCGCCCGGTCAAGGTGGCGAAGGACGCCACATGTCGATCGGCGTCCGGTAGCCCGAAGGGGGCCCACCCCGCAGACTCGCGGAGTAGCCCCCTTCGGTGGGCCGGTCGGTCGACCGGATACGGCTCGGGGCGGCTCGGATCAGCGGGACGCGCGTCCGGCGAGCACCCGTCGGGGGCTCCACCGCAGCAGGCGTTCCCGGAGCCGGCCGGTCAGCCCGACGAACCCGGCCGACAGGTCCATGATCGCCAATCGCCAGCGGAACAGCACCGACGGCGGCAGGGTGGCCGCCACCAGCCGGGTACGCCGGTCGGCTCCGGCGCTCAGCGCCCGGCGTACCGAGCGGAGGGCGTCGCCGAGCGGGCCGTCCCGCAGTGGCTCCCGGGCGTACCTGGCGCGCTCCTCGGCGTGTCCGAGCAGCCGCATCGCCTCGTCGGCGCTGCCGGCGGTCAGCCCCTCCCGGACCAGCCGGTCGGCCGTGGCCCGGGGCGTCTCCGTCGGATCCACCCGGACTCGGAAGTCGACCAGGGTGTCGACCAGCTCGTCCCAGGCGGCGTGCGCGTCGGCCCGGGCCCGGGCCAACTCGGTGTCGCTGAGCACCACCCGGGCCACCCCGGGCGCCGCGTCCTGCTCCGCCGACACCGACGCCCACGTGCTGGCCGCGGCGGCGGCCCGGGTCTGGCGGCGCCGCCGGAGCAGCATCCGCCGGAGTGCGGGCACGGTGAGCAGCAGCACCAGGAGTAACGCCCCGGCCAGCACCCAGAGCGGCCAGTTGGGCCCACTGTCCGGGGTGATCCCGGCGGTGCCGTCGAACGCCTCGTCGAGCGGCCGGTCCGACCCGTTCGCCGCGTCCGGGCCGGCCGACGGGTCGGTGGTCGGGCCGATCGGGGTGTCCGGAGTGGTCGTGCTCTGCTCGGGCGCGTCCGGGTCCGGCGCCCACTCCGAACGCCACGAGCCGGTGATGCTGGCCGCCGGCGTCGGGTCGAACGGGACCCAGCCGATCCCGGTGAAGTAGACCTCGGTCCAGGCGTGCAGGTTGTTGTTGGTCAGGGTGTAGGTGTTGCCCGACCGGTTGGCGCTGGTGAAGCCGAAGGCGACCCGGGCCGGGATGCCCGCCTCGCGGACCAGCCAGGTCATCGCGGCGGCGTACTGCTGACAGAAGCCGACCTTGTTGGTGAGGAAGTTGACGATGTCCTGGCCACTGGTGCCGCCCTCGGTGTTCAGGGCATAGCTGAACCCGTTCTTCCGGGAGAAGTGCTCGTAGAGCGCCCGGACCCGCTCGTAGTCGTTCCGCTTGCCCTCGGTGAGCCGGCCGACGAGTGCCTCGACCTCCCGTACCGGCTCCACCGTGGTGTAGAGCTTCCGGAACGCGTGTTCCGGCGCCAGCGTCGGTGCCGCCGCGAGCGCGGCCGGGGTGTATTCCGAGCGGACGAAGTCGAAGGAGTACTTCCGGTTCCGCGACGACGCCCGTTCCGAGTAGACGACCTGCATGGTCGGGTCGTAGCGCCAGTTCGCGTCGATCTGGCGAGTGCTCACCGGAGCGGTGTAGACCGGCAGGAACGGCATGGCGAAGTCGAGGATCTCGACCTCCGCGTTGTATTGCTCGCGGGTGATGCCCGGGGTCTCCCGGGTCACCTCACGCGGGTCCGGCAGGCCCTGGGTCACCGGCGTCCCCTCCGGGGAGCGTGGCCCGAACCCGGTTCGGGAGAAGTCGTCGGCGACCGCGAAGCGCAGGTAGAACGGGTCGGGGTCGTTGGTGCTCACCCGTACCATGTCGCGCTGTTCGGAGCGGTTGAGTTCACCGCTGAGCTGGGCGAAGAGGTTCACCCGGCCCGGCGAGCCCCCCGGCCCGGCCCGGCCGCTGCCGTCCCCGCCACCACCGCCGTTGAACTGGCTGAGCAGCCCCGAGGTCATCCCCGGTACGGCCAGCGGCAGCAGTACGGCCACCGCGACACCGATCACCGCCAACCGGCGACCGGCGGCGGCCAGCGGCGACGGCTCCCACACGTCCACGTCCCGCCCGTCACCGGTGAACCGGCGTCCGAAGTGGCGGACCCGGTCCACGTTGTCGGCGGCGAGCAGCCAGAGGAAGCCGACCGCCCCGATCACGAACGGCACCGCCGAGACGCTGTCGACGTGCACCGCCACCGGCACCGAGTAGATCGCCAGCATCGGCAGCCCGGCCAGGGCGGGACGGCGCAACCCGACGGTGAGCAGGTCCACCACGATCGCCACCCCGCCGACGCCGAGCGCCGTCAGGAAGAGCAGCGAGTCGAGGTCCTGCACCGGTACGCCGTACGAGCGCATGTCCTCGCCGGAGCTGGACAGCAGCGAGCCGAAGTGGGTCAGCGTGCCCGGCGTGGGCAGCAGGGAGAGCATCTCCTGCCCGCTCGGGAAGATCCAGGTCAGCCCGAACAGCAGTGCCGCCGCCATGCCGAGCCCCTGGGCCCAGACCGGTGCCCGCCACCAGCGGGCCAGGGTGGCCGTACCGGCGATCAGCGCGACGATGACCGCGCACTGCACCAGCCAGGTCCACCGCTCGTAGATGGTGGACATCGGCGCGGCGGCGAGCAGGGTGGCCGCGGCTGCCACGAACCCCAGGTGTCGGCGTCCCCTCACAACTTCTTCCTGTCCCTAGCGGTGCTGCCGTTCCGCGTCATCGATTCACCCTCACTCCGTCGCCGGTTCCGCCGGGCACGGCGGGTCACCGGCACTCTGCCGCCGACGGCGCGTCACCGGACTCCGCCGGCGACCGTCTCGGCCAGTACGGCCCGCCAGGCGAAGCCCTGCGAGCCCCGGGCCGCCTGCGGCCAGAGCGCCGGCAGCTTGCTGCCGTGTTCGACCCCGACCACCCGCCAGCCGCTCTGCATCAGGGCCAGCGCGGCCGCGCCGTGCGCGTGGTTCGCCTCCTCGCGCGCCTGTGGGGTCAGGTTCAGCCAGGTCGAACTGTCCACCAGGAACGCGATGCAGGTCGCGCCGTTGCCGCGCAGCCCGGCCAGCAGGTCCGCCTCGGCGGTGGTCAGGGTGCCGAGCAGTGCGATGACCAGCCCGCCGTCGGAACGCTGCCGGACCCGCTCGACCAGCGTCCCCACGTCGCCGCGCTGGCTGAGCCGCACGTCGGCGAGGTAGTCCAGCAGCAGACCCTCGCCACCGGCGTCGTTCGCGCTGGCGTCGATCCCCGAGTCGCTGACCAGCCGGAGCTTGTACCCGGCCTGCCGCAGGTGCACCGCGATGCTGGCCACGGCCGACACCGCCCACTCGAAGCTGGCGGTCGGCCCCTCGCCCCGGTGCGCGAACGCCCGGGTGTCCAGCACCACCGTCGCCCGGCTCTCCCAGGGCTGCTCCTCCCGGCGCACCATCAGTTCACCGGTGCGCGCGGTGGACTTCCAGTGCACCCGGCGCAGGTCGTCGCCGCGCCGGTATTCCCGGGTCGCCGCGTCGTCCTCGCCGTGCACCGCGACCGAGCGGGCCCGGCTGTCGCCGGTGCCCGCGTATTCGCCGGCGAGCCGGACCGAGGGGAGCGGGGCGACCTGCGGGATGACGGTGAGCGGGTCGACGCTGGGGAAGGCCCGGGTCAGCTCGCAGAGCCCGAACGGGTCGGTCAGCCGGATCACCAGCGGACCGACCTCGTAGCGACCGCGTACGTCGGCCCGGACGGTGTACGCCACCGAACTCGCCTGGTGCGCGCCGAGACGCTCCAGCACCACCCGGGGACGGCTGCCGAGCGCGTACGGCAGCCGGTCCTCCAGCAGCAGCGTCCCGGTCGGCAGCCGGGACATGTTCTGCAACCGGAGTACCACCCGGGAGCTGGCCCCGACCGGCACCCGGTGCGGCTCCAGCGAGCGGCTGCACGCCAGCTTGTAGCGGCTCCGCCCGACGTAGAGCGCGGCGAGCAGCGGCAGTACGCCGAGCAGGACGGCGACCCGGAGCAGGTCCTTCTCGCCGAGGATCAGCGCGGAGATCGCCGCTGCCACGGCGGCGGCCAGGAAGGACCGCCCCCGGGTGGTGAGGCCGCGCAGCGCCTCGCGCACCGTCACCGCCTCCGCGGCTCGTACTGGGAGCGCCCGGTGCCGTCCTCGGACGACGGCCGGGTGTCGTACGGCGAGCGCTGCCGCTCGTGCGGCAGGGCCAGCCGGTGCACCAGGTCGGAGACGATCGCGTCGGTGGTACGCCGGGCGAGCTGCGCGTCCGCCGTGGAGATCACCCGGTGCGCGAGCACCGGTACGGCGAGTGCCTGGAGGTCGTCGGGGAGGACGTAGTCGCGGCCCTCCAGCGCGGCGACCGCCCGGGCGGTGCGCAGCAGTTGCAGGGTGGCCCGAGGTGAGGCACCGAGCCGCAGGTCGGGAGCCTCCCGGGTGGCGGTGACCAGGTCGACGGCGTACTGCTTGACGGCGTCGGCGACGTGCACGTCGCGTACCGTCGCGATCAGTTTCCGGACGGTGGCGGCGTCGGAGACCGGCCGCAGCTCGTGGATCGGGTCCCGGCCGCCGTGCACGTCCAGCATGGCCAGCTCGGCCCCGGGGTCGGGGTAGCCCATCGCGATCCGGGCGGTGAACCGGTCGCGCTGCGCCTCCGGCAGCGGATAGGTCCCCTCCATCTCGATCGGGTTCTGGGTGGCGATCACCATGAACGGGGTCTGTAGCTCGTAGGTGACGCCGTCGACGGTGACCTGCCGCTCCTCCATGCACTCCAGCAGCGCGGACTGGGTCTTCGGCGAGGCCCGGTTGATCTCGTCGCCGACCACCAGGTTGGCGAAGACCGCGCCCGGCTTGAACTCGAAGTCGTGCGTCTCCTGGTTGTAGACGCTGACCCCGGTGACGTCGCTGGGCAGCAGGTCGGGGGTGAACTGGATGCGTCGGACCGAGCAGTCGATCGACCGGGCGAGCGCCTTGGCCAGCTTGGTCTTGCCGACGCCGGGTACGTCTTCGATCAGGAGATGGCCCTCGGCCAGCAGGACGGCGAGTGCGAGCCGGACCGTGGCGGTCTTGCCCTCGATGACCTCTTCGATGTTGGCCACGATCGCGTCGCTGGCGGCACGGAACTGGTCGCTCGGCAGTGTGCCACCCAGTTCGTCCCAGGTCTGTTGAGTCACGGGCCTCCTCCTCGTCGGTCACGGCCGCCGCCTTATAAGAGTCCTTGGGCCGGCCGTATGGTTCGCGGGAGAATACGTCTGTCCGGAGTAACCGGATCACCCGCATCACTCAGGCTAACCGTATTCGGCGGGAGAGCCGAGCACACCCGAAGAGCCCGGGGTCGGATCCTCCGGCCGGTATCGGGTGCGACACCCCGACCGGGGGCGCGGTACGATGGCCGCATGTCCAGGGTCCACCTGCTCCTTAGCGAGCCGTGCTGACGCGACAGACAGCGACAGCGCGGCCACCCCTCCTGCGTGAGGGGCTTTTTTATGCCCGGAGAACGGACCCGGCCCACAAACCTGAATTTCGGTGCTCAGCCAGCTCGGTCGACCAGGGCGGAGCGACGAGGAGACGTAGCGAGGAGACGACATGACGACCGAGGCAGCCGAGCCGGCGGCGGACATCCCGCCGTTCCGGTACACGGCCGAGCTGGCCGGCGAGATCGAGATCCGCTGGCAGGACCGGTGGGCCGAGCGGGGCACCTTCCGGGCGCCCAACCCGGTCGGGCCGCTGGCCGATCCCGGCCATCCCCGGGCGGACGCGGAGAAGCTGTTCGTGCTGGACATGTTCCCGTACCCGTCCGGGGCGGGGCTGCACGTCGGGCATCCGCTGGGCTACATCGGCACCGACTGCTACGCCCGCTACCAGCGGATGGTCGGGCGGAACGTGCTGCACACGATGGGCTTCGACGCGTTCGGGCTGCCCGCCGAGCAGTACGCGGTGCAGACCGGCACCCACCCCCGGACCACCACCGAGGCGAACATCGGCTACTACCGGTCGCAACTGCGCCGGCTGGGGCTGGGGCACGACGACCGGCGTTCGGTGGCGACCATCGACACCGACTACTACCGATGGACCCAGTGGATCTTTCTACAGATCTACAACTCCTGGTACGACAGCGTCGCCGCCAGGGCCCGGCCGATCGCCGAACTGGTCGCCGAGTTCGAGGCGGGCACCCGGGCCACCCCGGACGGGCGTGGCTGGGCCGAGCTGTCCCCGACCGAGCGGCGCCGGATCGTCGACGACCACCGGCTGGCGTACGTCTCCCAGGCGCCGGTCAACTGGTGCCCGGGGCTGGGCACCGTGCTGGCCAACGAGGAGGTGACCCCGGACGGGCGCTCCGACCGGGGCAACTTCCCCGTGTTCAAGCGCAACCTGAAGCAGTGGATGATGCGGATCACCGCGTACGGTGACCGGCTGATCGAGGACCTGGACGCGCTGGACTGGCCCGAGCCGATCAAGCTGCAACAGCGGAACTGGATCGGCCGGTCGACCGGCGCGCACATCGAGTTCCCGACCGCCGCCGCGCCGATCCGGGTCTTCACCACCCGGCCGGACACCGTCTTCGGGGCCACCTACATGGTGCTGGCTCCGGAGCACCCGCTGGTCGAGTCGCTGGCCGCCGACGCCTGGCCGGGCGGCACCAGGGACGCCTGGACCGGCGGGCAGGCCACCCCCCGGGCCGCCGTGGACGCCTACCGGAAGGCGGCCGGGGTCAAGACCGACATCGAGCGGCAGGCCGAGAACCGGGAGAAGACCGGCGTCTTCATCGGGGCGTACGCCAGCAACCCGGTCAACGGCGCGCAGATCCCGATCTTCATCGCCGACTACGTACTGGCCGGCTACGGCACCGGCGCGATCATGGCGGTGCCGGGGCAGGACGAGCGGGACTGGGAGTTCGCCGAGGTCTTCGAGCTGCCGATCGTGCGTACCGTGCAGCCGCCGAAGAACTTCGACGGCAAGGCGTACCCCGGGGAGGGCCCGGCGATCAACAGCGCCGCGCCGGACGGCGGCCTGGACCTGGACGGGCTGTTCATCGCCGACGCCAAGGCGAAGATCATCGAGTGGCTGGAGGCGAACGGGCACGGTTCCGGCGCGGTCACCTACCGGCTGCGGGACTGGCTGTTCAGCCGGCAGCGCTACTGGGGCGAGCCGTTCCCGATCGTCTACGACGAGCAGGGCAACCCGGTCGCGCTACCCGAGTCGATGCTGCCGGTCGAGCTGCCCGAGGTGGACGACTTCGCGCCGCGCACCTTCGACCCGGAGGACGCCGACTCCGACCCGGAGACCCCGCTGTCCCGGCGCAAGGACTGGGTCGAGGTCGAGCTGGACCTGGGCGACGGGCCGAAGCGCTACACCCGGGAGACCAACGTGATGCCGCAGTGGGCCGGCTCCTGCTGGTACGAGCTGCGCTACCTGGACCCGACCAACCCGGACCGCTTCGTGGACCCGGCCAACGAGCGGTACTGGATGGGCCCGCAGTCGCCCGGCGACCCCGGCGGCGTCGACCTGTACGTCGGCGGCCAGGAGCACGCCGTGCTGCACCTGCTGTACGCCCGCTTCTGGCACAAGGTGCTGTACGACCTGGGCCACGTCTCGTCCTTCGAGCCGTACCGCCGGCTGTACAACCAGGGCATGATCCAGGCGTACGCCTTCCAGAACGACCGGGGCGGCTACGTCGAGGCCGCCGAGGTGGAGGAGGTCGACGGGAAGTACTACTTCGGCGAGCAGCAGGTCACCCGGGTCTACGGCAAGATGGGCAAGTCGCTGCGGAACGTGGTGACCCCGGACGAGATGTGCGAGGCGTACGGCGCCGACACGTTCCGGGTCTACGAGATGTCGATGGGCCCGCTGGACGTCTCCCGGCCCTGGGAGACCCGGGCGGTGATCGGGGCGTACCGGTTCCTGCAACGGGTCTGGCGCACGATGGTCGACGAGCAGACCGGCGAGCTGCGGGTCACCGACGCGCCGGCCGACGAGCAGACCCGGCGGCTGCTGCACCGGATCGTCGACGGGGTCCGGGGCGACCTGGACGGCATCCGGATGAACACCGCGATCGCCAAACTGATCGAGCTGACGAACGGCCTGACCAGGCTGGACGCGACGCCCCGCGAGGTGGCGGAGCCGCTGCTGCTGATGCTGTCGCCGTTCGCCCCGCACGTCGCCGAGGAGCTGTGGCAGCGGCTGGGGCACGCCGAGTCGCTGGCGTACGAGCCGTTCCCGGTGGCCGACCCGAGCCTGCTGGTCGCCGAGACGGTGACGTACCCCGTGCAGGTCAACGGCAAGGTCCGGGGCCGGGTCGAGGTGCCGGCGGAGGCGGCCGAGGAGGCGATCCGGACGGCCGCGCTGGCGGCGGTCGCCGACCAACTGGCCGGCCGGGAGCCGCGCAAGGTGATCGTGGTGACTGGCCGGATGGTCAGCGTCGTCGCCTGACCTTGCCCGACCTTCCGCCGGCAACCCGCCGCCGTCCGCCGTCTCGTCGGGAACAGGTTGTCCGGCCGGCGACCCGCCGCCCGACAACGCCGCGAGTCCCCGGCGACCTGGACGCCAGATGCGTTACCCAGCACCGGTAGCGCACCTGGCGTCCAGGTGACCGATCCGACCTGCCGGCCGCCGGCGATGTCGGCAACGTGCGGTCCGGCGCAGCGGCCCGCCGATGGCGGTCGGAGTTGCCGGCTGCGGCTAGCGTCCGTTCCGGCACCGGCGGGTCGGTGGTGCCGGTGATCGGAGCAGTCGGGGAAGGGGAGCGGGCGGGCATGGCGGATCGGGACCTGGACGAGCACCGGGCGGACCTCGTCGCGCTGGCGGAGGGCCAGCCGGCCGACCGGCTCCCGGCGGTACGCCGGCTGCTGGCCCGCGCCGACGCCCGGCCCGAACTCCGACAGCCGGTGGCGGACGCGATCTCCGAATATCTGCGGGCCACCGGCCCAGCGGATGGTTCGATGCTGCGGGCGGCGTCCGGCGACGACGGGGAGACCGAGCCGAGGCGGGCCGTCCTCGACCTGCTCGCCGGACGACTGCGCCCCGGTGACTCGGGACCGTGGCCGGGGATCAGCCTCGACCTCTCCGGGACGACCCTGGTCGACGTCGACCTGCGCGGCTGCGAGCTGGCCGAGGGACGGTTCGCGGACACCCGGTTCGTCGGTACGGCGTCGTTCGAGGGGGCCAGGTTCGACGGCGAGGCGCTCTTTCCGCGTACGGTCTTCGAGGGCGACGCCCGGTTCGACGGCGTCCGCTTCGGCGCCGAGGCGGTCTTCGGTCGGGCCCGGTTCCGGGGTACGGCCGGGTTCGCCGGGGCGGAGTTCGGCGGGATCGCCTGGTTCGGGCGGGGTGAGGAGACCCTCTGGGAGGACGATCCGGCCTGGGAGGTGTTCGAGGAGTTCTCCCCGCTGCCCTGGGACGAGCCGAACGAGACCGATCCGCGGTGGCCGGTCGCCGTGCTGGTCGAGGACTACCAGGACTGGGAGGAGGGCGGCGACGGGGCGCGCTTTGCCGGGCCGGTCTCGTTCCGGGGTGCCCGCTTCACCGGCCCGGCCTGGTTCTACAAGGCTCGGTTCGGTGCGGCGGCGGACTTCCGGGAGGTCGAGTTCGCCGCCCGGGTGCACCTGGACCAGCCCGCCGTGGAGCTGACCGGCGCACACTGGTCCGACGAGGACGGCGAGGACGGATACGGCGAGACGTACTGGCCGCTGGGCTGGGCGGTGCGGCCCGACACCGGCCGGCTGGTGCCGGACGACGACATCCGCCCGTACGCCCGGCAGCTCGCCGACCCGGACCCCGACACTCGGCGCACCGGCCTACGCCTGCTGGCCGAACTCGGCGACACCCGTCCGGAGCTGCGGGAACGCGTCACCGACGCGCTCTGTGCCTATCTGCGTACCCCGCTGCCATTCCCGGTCGACGGCGACCTGAACCCCGCCCAGGCCGAGGAGCTGCGGCTGCGCCGGGAGGTCCAACAGGTGCTCGCCGAGCGGCTTCGCCCGGCCGCCGAGCCGTACTGGCCGGAGACCAACCTCTGGCTCTGCGGCGCCACCCTGGTCGACCTCGACCTGCACGGCGGTGCGGGCGGGTACGCCGAGTTCGTCGGGGCCCAGTTCCACGGCGCCACCAGCTTCGCCGGCTGCCGCTTCGCACGGGCCACCTTCGATCTCGGCGGAGGCAGCGGAGTCGCCACCTTCCACGGTCCGGTCGACCTCGCCGGGTCCCGCCTCGGCACCCGACCGCCCCTCGTCGGGTAGCTCCGGGCCGCAGCGGGGCGGCAGCGCGACCTCGCCCGTACGCGCCGCTGCCCTGGCCGCGGTCGCCGAGCAGTTGGGCGGCCGGGAGCCCCGGAAGGTGATCGTGATCCCGGGCCGGATGGTCAGCATCGTCGTCTGAGCCCGCCGGTCGGTTCCCTCGACGCAGCGCCCGCGACCTGCCGAACTGGCCCTCCGGCGACGGCCGGACCCGCGTCGGGTTCGACCTGCCCGTAGCCTGACCGCGTTATATTTCCCGCATTGACGAGGATGGAGGCGGTGTGCGGGCAGCGAGGACGCTCGGAGTGGCAGCCCTGCTATTCGTGCTGTTGGCGGGTTGTGCGGAGGAGTCACCACGAGACGCGGGTGCGACCGGGGCGGTGGACGACACTCTGCGCGTGTCGGACTGCGTGGCTCCCGGAGGCCCTGATGCCACCAGCGAGAGCTGGCGCGAGGTCGCGTGCGACGACGCGGCCGCGGTCGCGTCGGTGATCAGCGTGGACGTCGGCGGTCTGGGCATGGCCGGCGCGTTGGCCGAACCAGACTGTCCGGCCGGAACGGACCATGTCGTGCGGGTCATCCGGACTCAGCAGGGGAGTGCCGCCGGCTTCACCTTCGCGTGTGCCCGTAACCTCAAGCCGCCACATCCCGGCGATCCGGGTGAGGGCGGCGGGCCCGGCATCGTTGTCGGTGACTGCGTCTCGGAGCCACGGTTGGGCCCGGTCGAGGAGACCCGCTGCGACGGCACCGGCGAACGCAAGCCGACGCACCGGATAACCCAGATGATGGTCGGGGCGTGTCCGCCAGGGAGTGACGCGACCTTCACGATCGGCGGCCAGCGGTCAGGTGCTCCGGACCCGTCCAGCCAACGGGTGGCCTGTGCGGAGGCGCTCTGACGGCGGTTGGATCCGTTGTCTGTCGCAGGTCCTCGGCGTGTCGACGCCATCGTGGTGCTCGACGAGGCCCGCTTGATCACCTTGACTGAGGGTGTGTCGGGTGAGCGTGACGGCCCGCCAAGGGCCGACTCGAAGGACGAGAAGGCCGCCTCGAAGGATGAGAATCGATTCTCTTCACAACAGGTCTTCGACGGTGATCGGCAGGTGCCGGATCCGCCGCCCGGTGGCGTGGTGCACGGCGTTGGCGATCGCGGCCGAGGTGCCGACGATGCCGATCTCGCCGACCCCCTTCACCCCGAGCGGGTTCACCACCGAGTCCGGCACCTCGATGGTGTCGATCGTGATGTCCGGGACGTCGGCGTTCACCGGCACCAGATAGTCGGCGAGGCTGGCGTTTGCCCAGCGCCCGGTGTGCGGGTCCATCCGGGTCGCCTCCAGCAGCGCCTGGCCCAACCCCCAGAGCATCCCGCCCATCAACTGGCTGTGCGCGGTTCTCCGGTTGAGTACCCGGCCCGGGGCGAAGACGCCGACCAGCCGACGTACCCGGACCAGGCCGAGGTCGGCGTCGACGGCCACCTCGGCGAACTGGGCCCCGAAGGTGAACATCCCGTGCCCGCCACCGTCCGGCGGCGTCGGCTGCCAGACGCCGAGCGCCTCGACGTCCGGCATGTGGTTGCGTCGCAGCAGCTCGACGTAGGTCTCACCGGTCTGCGGTGAGTCGCGCAGGCACATCCGGCCGTCCCGGACCACTATCCCGGCCGGGTCGGCGTTGTGCAGCGGGGACCGGGCGTCCGCCACCGCCTGCCCGACGAGCTGGTCGCGCAGCCCGGTGCTGGCCAGGTGTACGGCGGAACTCGTCGCGCCGGAGCCGGCCGAACCGACCGCGGCGGCGATGTTGGGCAGGTCGGTGGTGCCGCCGACGAACCGTACCCGGTCGAACGGCAGGCCGAGCCCGTCCGCCGCGACCTGGGTCATCGCGGTGAGCGCCCCGGTACCGAACTCGGAGATGCCGGCCTCGACGACCGCGCTGCCGTCGGCGTACATCCGGGCCCGGGCCCGTTGCGGGTTCATCGGCGCGGCGACCGGGTAGGCGGCGCTGGCCATGCCGGTGCCGACCAGCCAGTCACCGTCCCGGCGCGCTCCGGGGCGCGGGTCGCGGCCGGACCAGCCGAAGAGTTCGGCGCCGCGCTGGTAGCACTCCCGGAGTCCCTTGCTCGACCACGGGTTGCCAGTGCTCGGGTCGACGTCGGTGTGGTTGCGCAGCCGCAGCTCCAGCGGGTCGACCCCGATCTCGTACGCCAGCTCGTCCATCGCGGACTCCAGCGCGAACATCCCGGTGGCGGCGCCCGGTCCCCGGGTGAAGGTCGGGGTGATGGTGTTGCCCCGGGCCAGCCGGTAGCCGCCTGCGTAGGTGGCGGCGGCGTACATCACGGCGGGCGCCTCCAACGAGGTCTCGGCCCAGTCGTCGTAGTGCGAGGTCAGCGACGTCTTGTCGTGGCGCAGCGCGCCCAGCCGGCCGTCCCGGTCGGCGCCGAGGCCGATCCGCTGCTCCTGCTCCTCGCGGTGCCCGCAGGAGTGGAACATCTGCTCGCGGCTCAGCACCAGCCGGACCGGCCGGCCGACCCGCCGGGCGGCGAGCGCGGCCAGGGTCGGATGCGCCCAGATCAGCGCCTTGGCGCCGAAGCTGCCGCCGACGTAGTGGCTGACCACCCGGACCATGGTCGGCGGCAGCCCGAGCAGTTCGGCGACCGAGAGCTGGGTCGCGGTCGGCCCCTGGGTCGCGTCGTGGAGGGTCAGCCGGTCCAGGTCGTCCCAGACCGCCGTGGTGGTGGAGGGCTCGATCGGGTTCTGGTGGTTGGCCGCGAACCGGTACGTCACGTCGAGCCGTACCGCCGCGTCCCGGAGTCCGGCCTCCGGGTCACCCCGGGTCGGGTTCCGTCCCGGCAGCAGCCCGCCGAAGATCTTCGCCGGCTCGTACGTCTGGTCGCGCCCCTGGTCGAGCAGGGTCACCGAGGGCGTCTCGGCGTAGTTCACCTGGACCAGGGTGGCCGCGTGCTCGGCCCGCTCGACGGTGTCGGCGACCACCATCGCGACCGGCTGGCCGGCGTAGTGCACCACGTCGTCCTGCATCGGGAAGAAGCTCTGCCCGTGCGCGGTCAGCCCGAACAGCGACGGGAACAGCTTCGGCCGGGCGGCGACCCGGGGCAGGTCGAGGTGGGTCAGCACCGTGAGCACCCCGTCCGCGACACTCGCCTGCCGGCAGTCGATCCCGATGATCCGGCCGCTCGGTACCCGGGCACCGACCAGTACCGCGTGGGCGAGGTTGGGCAGGTTCAGCTCGCCGGAGTACCGGGCCGCGCCGGTGACCTTGGCCCGGCCGTCCACCCGGTCGAGGGCCGCCCCGAGCACCGGGCTCATCCGCGTACTCCGTTCACGGCGGGTTCCCGTCGTCGCTGACCATCCGGGCGTCGCCGGTGACCGTGCGCAGCGCACGGACGATCGTGCGCCGGCCCAGCTCGATCTTGTACGCGTTCATCCCGTGCGACACCGCGTCGGCCAGTTCCGCGTCGGCCGCCGCCCGGAACGACTCGACCGTGGCCGGGGCGCCGACCAGCACCGACTCGGCCCGACGGGCCCGCCACGGCTTCGTCGCGACCCCGCCCAGCGCCAGCCGTACGTCGGTGACCACTCCGGCGTCCAGCGACACGGCGACCGCCGCCGAGGCGAGCGCGAACTCGTACGACTCCCGGTCCCGCACCTTCAGATAGTTCGACGTACTCGCCATCGGCAGCGGCGGGATCTCCACGGCCACCACGAGTTCGCCGTGCGCGACCGGGTGCTCGCGGTCCGGGGTCTCCCCGGGCATCGGATAGAAGTCGTCGGCGGGGATCTGGCGGTGTCCGGCCGGCCCCTGGGTGAGCACCACCGCGTCCAGCGCGACCAGTGCGACGGCCAGGTCGGAGGGGTGGGTGGCGATGCAGTACTCGCTGGTGCCGAGGACCGCGTGGCCGCGGTTGACACCGGTCATCGCGGCGCAGCCGGTGCCCGGCTCGCGCTTGTTGCAGGGCGCCGCCACGTCCCGGAAGTAGCCGCAGCGGGTCCGCTGCATCAGGTTGCCGCCGATCGACGCCATGTTGCGCAGTTGCGGGGAGGCGCCGAGCAGCAGGGCCTCGGAGACCATCGGGAACCGGCGCCGGACCGGCAGGGCCTGGGCGACGTCGCTCATCCGGGCGACGGCACCGATCCGTACCCCGCCGCCGGGCAGCTCCTCGACCTGGCGCAGCGGCAGGTCGTTGATGTCCACCAGCCGTTTCGACCGGGCGACGTGGATGCGTTGCAGGTCGACCTCGGTGGTGCCGCCGGCCAGGAACGTGCTGTCCGGGTCGGCCGCGACCGTCCCGATCGCGGTGGCCACGTCGGCCACCCGGGAGTAGCTAACCGGCCGCATCGGGCCCACTCGTGCCGGCCTCGTCCCGGACCTGCCGGATGGCGGCCCGGATGTTCGGGTACGCCGCGCATCGGCAGATGTTGCCGCTCATCCACTCCCGGATCTGCGCGTCGTCCGCGGCGTGCCCCTCGGCGAGGAACGCCACCGCCGACATGATCTGGCCCGGGGTGCAGTATCCGCACTGGAAGGCGTCCTGGCTGATGAACGCCTGTTGCATCGGGTGCAGGTGCACCCCGTCGGAGAGCCCCTCGATCGTGGTGACCTCGCGGGTCTCGCAGGTGATCGCCAGGGTGAGGCAGGCCAGTACCCGCCGCCTGTCCACCCAGACCGTGCAGGCACCGCAGGCGCCCTGGTTGCAGCCCTTCTTGGTGCCGGTGAGGTCGAGTCGGTCGCGGAGCGCGTCCAGCAGGCTGACCCGGGGCTCGACCAGGATGTTCCGGATGGTGCCGTTGACGGAGAGCCGGACGACGACCGCGTTCGGGCCGCGTACGACGGCGGTGTCGGCGACCTCCACCGCACCGGCTGTCTCGGCGTACGACTTCACCCGTCACCTCGCTGACCATCGCTTCGCGGGGCACCGCCCGGCGGGAACACCCACCGCCGGGACCGGGGGTCGCCCGGCCCCGGGGTGAGGCTCGACCAGCCGTCCTCCGGGGGCTGCCGCTCGGGAGGGCGGTGGTGCCCATCAGCCTATCGACGAACAGTCCTTATAGGGCAAATACCGCGAAATGCACGATGTCGAAGCCGTCGTGCAGCCGGGCGGGCGGCGGCGAGTACCAATGCGCCCGACGGGGACAGTGAACCTTTTCAACCTCCCCTTGCGGTCCGTCAGACCGCAGGGTCGGACGCGGTGTGTGAGCGCCGCGCGGTTCAGGTTGAGAAAGGTTCAGCGCGCGGGCAGGTTCGGCTGGCAGCTTACCGACTGCGTCGACACCATGATCGACCGCCCGCCGCCCGCCGCCCGCCGCCCGCCGCCCGCCGGCTACTCCGGGTTCGGCGCCGGTCGGTCGGCCCGGGAGGGCTGGAGGCCGTCCGCGACGCGTCCGGGCCGGCGGCTCTCCCTGGCGGCGCGTTCCGCCCGCCACCAGCGCACCGCCAGCACGACGCTGGCGACCAGACCCAGCGCGCCGGGGCTGACCGCCAGCCAGTTCACCTCGTCCGGCGAGACCGCCGCGGCGCCCACCGCCGCATACCCGAACGCGGACGGGGTGGCCGCCAGCAGGCTGCCGAGCAGGAACGGCGCCAGCCGCGCTCCGGTGGTGCCGTAGCCGTAGCTGATCAGCCCGAACCCGCCGATCGGGATCAGCCGTACGCTGACCACCCCGAGCACGCTCTGCCGGGCGAACCAGCCGTCGAGCCGGGCCAGCCGGCCGCGTACCCGTTCCGCGACGAACTCCCGACCGAGCAGCCGGCCGACCGCGAAGCCGGCCAGCGCGGCGAGCAGGGCGGCGCCCAGCGTGTAGCCGGCGCCGAGCAGCGGCCCGAAGATCGCTCCCCAGACCACCGTGAGCGCCGTCCGGGGCACCAGCGCGACCAGCAGCAGCGCCCCGCCACCGATCGCCGCGACCGGCGCGAGCGCACCGAGCCGGTCGGCCAGCCGGGGCAGCTCGGCCACCTCGGGCCGGGGCACCAGAAGCAGCGCCAACCCGAAGAGGCCGAGCACCAGGAGCAGTACGGTGAACCGCGCGACCGACCGCTGCCGGAGCAGCCGCCGGACGCGACCGATCACTGCCGGGCGGCGGCCAGGGCCGCGCTGCGTTCGGCCCGCAGCCGGTCCGACCAGGTGTCGTCCAGCGGCGGTAGCTGCTGCACCCCGATCGCCCAGCGCAGCAGCAGGTCGGCCAGGGCCGGGTTGCGGGCCAGCGCCGGACCGTGCGAGTACGTGCCGAGCAGCTTGCCCCGCCACGCCCCCTCGGTGTTGCCGTCGTTGCCGATCCCGGTGCTGACCCGGGCCAGCGCGGACACCCCGGGGCCCAGGTGGGTACGCCCGCCGTGGTTCTCGAAGCCGCTCAGCGGCGGCAGCCCGAGCCGGGGGTCGATGGCACCGGCGAGTTCGCCGACCGCCCGGGACGGCCCCCGGTCGGAGTGCAGGTCGAGCAGGTCCAGGCCGGCGCACTTGGTGCCCTTGGCGAAGAACGAGCCGCCCAGCAACTGGTAGCCGGCGCAGACCGCGAAGACCACCGAACCCTGCTCGGCGGCCCGGCGCAGCCCGCCGTCGGCGATCAGCCGCTGCGCGCCCAGCGCCTGCGGACCGTCCTCGCCGCCGCCCAGCAGATAGATGTCGGCCGAGATCGGCAGCCGCTGGTCGGAGCGGACCTCGATGCACTCCACCGGCATGCCGCGCAGCCTGGCCCGGCGTTCCAGGATCAGCATGTTGCCCCGGTCGCCATAGGTGGAGAGCAGGTCCGGATAGATCCAGACGATCCGCAGCGTGCTCTCTCCGCCGGCCGGGCCGGCCATGCGGTAGGCGGGATCAGTTGACACGGTCCAACTCCGCTCGGATGTCCTGGAACGCCGTGTAGTTGGCGATCACCTCGAGCCGGCCCGGCGGGACGCTCGTGATCGCTTCGGTGAAGGTCCGGACGTGCTGGAACGGTACGCCGTTGACGTCCAGCCGGACCGCGAGGTCGTACGCCCGGTCGCCGGTGATCAGCACCTGCCGGCCGCGCAGCGGCGCGAAGTCGACGTCGAAGAGCCAGGAGGTGTCCAGCCCGTCGGGGTCCCGAGCGTTGATCGAGAGCAGGGTCGGCGCCTCCTCGGCCATGTCGAACGCCTCCAGCCAGCTCGCCGGGTTCTTCGCCAGCAGCAGCCGGACCGTGCGACCGTCCTTGGCCACCTGGGCGTACCGGCCGGCGACCGAGGCGACCCCGCCGAGCCGGGACACCGCGTCGGTCGGGCGTACCCCGAACTCGGCCGCCACCGCCAGCGCGGTCGCCGCGTTGCCGAGGTTGACCCGGCCCGGCAGTTGCAGGACCACCTTGTGCCAGTCACCGGCCGGGTCGACCACCCCGTCGTCCTCGACCACCCACTGCGGCTCCGGCCGGCGCAGCCAGCAGCCGGTGCACCACCACTGGTCCGCCATCCGCTCGATCGGGGAGCCGCACTCGGGGCAGACCCAGGAGTCGTCGTGCCAGCGCTGGCCGGCGCTGAACCAGATGACCGGTGCCGGGGCCACCTGCGGGCTGCGGGTCGCCGGTGGGGTCGCCGCCCAGACCACCATCGGGTCGTCGGCGTTGGCGATCACCCGGATCGACGGGTGCCGGACCAGCGCGGCCCGCCAGAGCTGGGCCATCATCGCCACTTCCTTGGCCCGGTCGAGCTGGTCCCGGGAGAGGTTGAGCAGGGCCACCACCCGTGGCTCGGTCGCCTCCAGCACCTGGGCCAGGTAGTGCTCGTCGACCTCCAGCACGGCATAGGGCGTGCTGCCGGCCTTGGCCAGCGCCGAGGTGTGCCCGGTGGGCATGTTCGCCCCGAACGAGTTCGTCGCCACCCGGCCGAGTACGCCGACCGCCGCCGCGGTCAGCCGGGTGGTGGTCGTCTTGCCGTTGGTGCCCGACACCAGCGCGATGGCCCGGCCGGACGCCAGGTGGGCGAGAAGATCAGGATCGATCTTGAGACCGATCCACCCGCCGATCACCGAGCCGTCACCCCGGCCCGCCGCCCGGGACAGAGCCGCGGCGGTGCGCGACACCGAACTGGCCACCTTCGCCCGGAGAGGCATCTTCCCGTCCGTCACGCGAGCGAGGTTACCGGACGGCGCCGGGCGGGTGACCGTCGCACGAAAGTACCCGGCGCCGCCGGGCCGCTTCCCGGCCCCGCCGCCCGGTATCGGCGGCGGAATCCGACCCCGGTAGGCACCTCACCGGGGTAACCGGTTGCTACCGGAATGCGGGCCAGTGCTTCGCCTTCAGGCGGGGGTGAAGGCACGCGCTCGGAGGGCCGCCAAGGCCCGAGCAGTGCCCTAACCTCGCGCCTGCTCGTGCTGCTCGGCCACGGGCACTGGCACGACAGCGGCGATCCGGCGGCCGTTACGGGTCACGTAGAAGGTCTTGCCCTGCACGGCGGTGTCGTTCAGAACCTGGGCCAGGTTCTTGCGCAGGTCGGCCACACTGATCTCGGTCAAGTCGGTCATGGCGATTATCGTACATTGCTGTACTCTGTTGTACGTGCAGCTTCGTTACAACCACCGCGTCTATCCGACGCCCGGCCAGCAGATCGAGCTGGCTCGGGCGTTCGGGTGCGCGCGAGTGGTGTTCAACGACGGGCTGCGCGCCCGGCAGGAGGCCCGTGAGCAGGGCTTGCCGTACGTCTCGGACGTCGAGCTGTCCAAGCGGGTCATCACGCAGGCCAAGCTGACGCCAGAACGGGCGTGGCTGGGCGAGGTGTCGGCGGTGGTGTTGCAGCAGGCGCTGGCGGACCTGAGCACCGCGTACCGCAACTTCTTCGCCTCGGTCTCGGGCAAGCGCAAGGGCCGCGAGGTCGCGCCGCCGAGGTTCCGGTCACGCAAGGACAACCGGCAGGCGATCCGGTTCACCAAGAACGCCCGGTTCAAGGTCCTCGACAACGGCAAGCTCAGGCTGCCGAAGATCGGGGACGTCGCCGTGCGCTGGTCGCGTTCGCTGCCGTCGGACCCGTCGTCTGTGGCGATCATCAAGGACGCGGCCGGCCGGTACTTCGCCTCGTTCGTCGTGCGGACCATGGATGAGCCGTTGCCGCCCGCAGAGTCCGAGGTGGGTATCGACCTGGGCCTGACCCACTTCGCGGTGCTGTCGGATGGCACGAAGGTTGCGGCCCCGAAGTTCCTGCGTCGCGCGGCCCGCAATCTCAAGCGGTTGCAGCAGGCACTCTCGCGTAAGCAGAAGGGCTCGGCCAACCGCGGGAAGGCCGTCGTCAAGGTCGCACGGGCGCACGCCCGGGTGGCCGACACCCGGCGGGACTGGCAGCACAAGCTCTCGACACGGATCATCCGCGAAAACCAAGCGGTGTACGTCGAGGACCTGTGCGTGACCGGTCTCGGCCGGACGAGGCTCGCGAAGTCCGTGCACGACGCGGGGTGGGCCAGTTTCACCGGCATGTTGGAGTACAAAGCCGCCCGGTACGGGCGCACGTTCGTCCGTGTGGACCGGTATTTACCGTCCACCCGTATGTGCTCGCAGTGCGGCCGTATCCACCAGAAGATGGTCCTCAACGTCCGAGCGTGGGACTGCCCCTGCGGAGCAGCCCACGACCGGGACGTGAACGCCGCCGTTAACGTGTTGGCCGCCGGACGGGCGGACAACTCAAACGACCGTGGAGCGCGGGTCAGACCACCAGCGATGGTGGCACCGCGCGGCGAAGCGGTAACCCACCCGGACGCCGCGTGTTCCACGCGCAGCGTGGAGGGAATCCCCGTCCTTTAGGGCGGGGAGGATGTCAAGCTGGGCGGCCGATGAACCCCTCCGTCGCGTCCGTGCTGCGGGCCCTCGCCGACCTCGCACCGGCCGCCCCCGAGCGGGTGCTCGACGTGACCCGTCCCGGCCAGCCGCTGATCTGGCTGGCCGATCCGGGATCCTGCCGCCGGTCCCGGGAGGTGGAGCGGCTGGCCGCGGCCGACCTGCTGCACCGGGACGAGCGGACGCTGCGCCGGGGCTGGGGTCTGGTCGCCGGGGTGGTCGAGACCGACGGCGGTACCCGGAAGGTGCGGTTCCCGCTGCTCAGCGAGCCGGTCCGGTTGGAGCGCACGCTGCGCGGATACCGGGTGGTCCCGGCCGGCGACTTCGAGATCACTCCGCTGGTCGAGGACCGCGACCTGGCCGCCCGGTTGGAGGCGGCGCCGGGCGTGGGCGGATCCGGGTGGCTCGCCAGTACCGGCGCCGAGGCGTGGTTGCGCGCCGTCGCCCGGGCGGCCGGCCAGCCGGTACGCGAGGTCGACCGGACCCGGCGTACCGGTCGGGCGAGCTTTCCGGCCCGGCCGCCGGTGCTCTACGTCTCGGCGGTGCTGTTCGGCGTACGGGACGTCGCCGGGCTGGCCCTCGGTGACCGGCTGCGCGCCTGGGCCGGCCGGCCCGACGTCGAGTCCTCCGCCCTCGCCGTGGTGTACGGCACCGCCGCCCCGGACACCCCCACCGCCCCGGACACCTCCACCGCCCCGGTCGACCCCGCCGGACCGGTCGACTCACCACTGCCGCTCAACGAGGCCCAGACCGAGGTGGTACGCCGGGTCCGGCACCAGCCGGTGACCGTGGTCTCCGGTCCACCCGGCAACGGGAAGAGTCATGCCGTGGTCGCCGCCGCCCTCGACGTGGTGGACCGGGGCGGGAGCGTACTGGTCGTCACCCAGTCCGGGCACGCCGCCGACGTACTCGGCGAACTGCTGGAGCGCTATCCGGGCCCGCGACCGGTGCTCTTCGGCGACGCCGAACGCCGGGCCGCGCTCGCGGCCTCCCTCGACGTGACCGGCTACGCGGAGGTGACGGCGGCGACCCTGGACGCGGACCGGGCCGCCGTGGCCGAGGCAGCCGCCGAGGTCGACCGGGTGACCGGCCAGCTCACCGAGCTGCTCGACCTCGAACTGCTGGCCGGCTCGGTCGAGCGCTGGGCGTCCACGGTCGGCGGGCTGCGGCTCGACGTACCCGGTGCCTTCGCGCCCGGTGCCGACCTGGTGGCGGCGGCCCGGGCGGCCGGCCGGGCTCGGGCCTCGGCGGGCGCGTGGTGGCGGCGCTGCCTGCCGGGGCCACCGGGTCGACGGCTGCGCCGCCGGCTCGGCGCGGCCCGGACGGTGTCGCTGGACCGGCTCGACGACGCGATCACGGCGGCCCGGGCGGAGGTCGCGGCGGCCCGGCTGGCGACCGTCGGCGGCGCCGACCCGGGTCCGTTGTGGCTGGAGCTGGCGGAGGCTCGGCAGCGGCTGGCGGCGGCGGTGGGCACCGCGATGCGTAATCGCAGCCGTGGCCCGGAGCGGCGGGACCCGGCCGGCCGGCGCAGCGCCGCCGCGCTGGCCGGCGCGCTGCGGGCGGGCCGCAACCGGCGCCGGGAACTCCTCGCCGAACTGAGCGGGGAGTCCCTGGTCCGGGCGCTTCCACTCTGGATCGGTACGGTCACCGACGTCGAGGAACTGCTGCCGCCGATCGCCGGGCTCTTCGACCTGGTGATCCTGGACGAGGCGTCGCACACCGACCAGATCCGGGCGGCGCCGGCCCTGGCCCGGGCCCGCCGGGCGCTGGTGGTGGGTGATCCACGGCAACTCCGGTTCGTCTCGTTCGTCGCCGACGTGGACGTGGCGGCGACCCTTTCCCGACACGGCCTCGACAACCGGGTCGACGTACGCCGGGTCAGCGCCTTCGACCTGGCTGCCGGGGCCGCCCCGGTCACCTGGCTGGACGAGCACTACCGCTGCGCCCCGCACCTGATCGAGTTCTCCGCGCACCGCTTCTACGGCGACCGGATCGCGGTGGCCACCCGCCATCCGGGCAACGAGACGGCGGACGTGATCGACGTGCTGACGGTGCCGGCGACGGGGACCGAGGCGGGGGTGAACCGGGCCGAGGTGGCGGCGGCGGTGGCCGAGGTCCGTCGGCTGGCCGAGGCGGGTCTGGTCGGCATCGGCGTGATCACTCCGTTCCGGGCTCAGGCCGACGCGCTGGAGTCGGCGCTGGTGGCCGCGTTTCCGGTGACCGAGATCGAGCGGCTCGGGCTGCGGGTCGGCACCGTCCACTCGTTCCAGGGCAGCGAGGCGGAGACCGTACTGGTGTCGCTGGCGGTGACCGATCCGGTCCCGGCCGGGCGGATGCGTTTCCTGACCGACCCGAACCTGTTCAACGTGATGGTCACCCGGGCACGGCGCCGGATGGTCGTGCTGACCTCGCAGTCCGCGCCGAACGGCCTGCTCGGCGACTACCTGCGGTACGCGGCGTCGCCGCCGGAGCCGCGCGGCGAGCCGGTCGCCGTTCCGGCCGTACCCGCCGGTGGTCCGGCGGGTGGCACCGCGTCGGAGACCGTGCCGGCCCGGCCGCCTGGTGCCGGGCCGACCGCAGCCGGAAGCCCGCCGCCAGCCTCGTTGGGCAGCCCGGCGCCAGCCGCGGCCGGAAGCCTGCCGCCACGCTCGGCTGGCAGCCCGGCGCCGGCCGCGGCCGGGAGTTTGGCGCCGGTCGGCTGGGCGGGGGAGTTGGCCGCGGAGCTGGCCCGGCTCGGGCTGCCGGTCCGGCGGCACTATCCGGTCGGGCGCTGGACGGTGGACCTCTGTGTCGGTGCCGGTGAGTCGGCGGTCGGGCTGAACTGTGCCGCCCACCCGGCCGGCCCGGCGGCACACATCGCCCGGCATCGGGCGCTGGTCCAGGCCGGCTGGGTGGTGGTCGACGCGTTCGCCAGCCGGTGGGGCGGCGATCCGGTCCGCGCCGCCCTGGACGTCGCGGCCCGCCGGCCCGAGCTGACCTGAGCTGACCTGGGCGTTGTCGGTCGCCGTCCGGCGCTGCCGTCCCGGTCGCTCCGCACCCGGTGGGAGGCGTCCCGAATTTTTCCTCCACTTTGCTCCCCACCCCGCTCCACAGGGGCCTTCGGGGCGGCCGGATGGATCGGAAAATAGGGTGTATGTCCGGGCGCCGGGCGTCCGGCGTACGGCTGTCGGATAGTGGACCTTCGCGGTGGGGGGTCCATTTCCCTCCACCGACGGCCACCCCTTCTGACGTGCGGTTTCATCCGGCGGACAGCCGGTCTTTCCGGGCGATTCTGGTTGCGGGTGGAGGGAAGTGGAGTAGAGTGGGGCGCGATGGGGGGCCGGGAGGGCCCGCCGGCCCGGGGGGCAGCGGCGCCGCGAACGTCGCTGGTAGGGCGAGGGGGTTGGGCCGGTGTTTCTCGGCACGCACACCCCGCGCCTGGACGACAAGGGCCGGCTGATCCTTCCGGCCAAGTTCCGGGACGAGCTGGCGGGAGGTGTCGTGATCACGAAAGGGCAGGAGCGCTGCCTCTACGTCTTCCCGATGCCCGAGTTCCAGCGGATCGCCGGGCAGTTGCGCGAACAGCCGATGACGCACAAGGCGGCCCGGGCCTACAGCCGGGTCTTCTTCGCCAGCGCGCACGACGAGATCCCGGACAAGCAGGGCCGGGTCACCATCCCGATCCACCTGCGGGAATACGCCGCACTGGATCGGGAGCTGGTGGTGATCGGGGCGAGCACCCGGGTGGAGATCTGGGACAAGCGGTCCTGGGAGACCTACCTCGCGGAGAGCGAAGAGGACTTCGCCGACATCGAGGAGGGGGTGCTGCCGGGCGGACTGTAGGGCGGCGCGTGCCGACGCCCGACGTACTGCGAGATCTCCACCCGCTCGAAGTTCCTGGCGCCTCTTCCCCGGTGCCAGGCGCGATCCTCCGACGGTCCGAAGGTCGGCCCGGAGGAGCAGAGCGGATGGGGATCTGGCGGTACGACGAGCGTGACAGATACCGGGCACGTCCGGACGAGACAGGGGTCACTGGGGGTCGACATGGGGGAGCTACGCGGTACGCACGTGCCGGTGCTGCTTGAGCGGTGTCTCGAGCTGCTCGCCCCCGCCCTGGACCGGGCCGACGACCGGACGACCGTCCACGTGGACGCCACCCTCGGGCTGGCCGGGCACGCCGAGGCGGTACTCGCCACGCATCCGCGTACCGTCCTGATCGGACTCGACCGGGACACCGAGGCACTGGCACACGCGCGGGCCCGACTGGAGCGCTTCGCCGACCGGGTCCACCTGGTGCACGCGGTCTACGACGAGCTGCCCGAGGTGCTGGCGCGGCTCGGCCACGACCGGGTGGACGGCGTGCTGTTCGACCTGGGTGTCTCCTCGCTCCAACTCGACGCGCCCGACCGCGGGTTCGCCTACGCGCAGGACGCGCCGCTGGACATGCGGATGGACCAGTCCGCCGGTACGACCGCCGAGGAGGTCGTCAACAGCTACTCGCACGGCGAGCTGGCCCGGGTGCTCAGGGTCTACGGCGAGGAGCGGTTCGCCGGCCGGATCGCCTCGGCGATCCTGCGGGAGCGGGAACGCCACCGGCTCACCTCGTCGGCCCGGCTGGCCGAACTGGTCCGGGAGTCCATCCCGGCACCTGCCCGGCGTACCGGGGGGCATCCGGCCAAGAGGACGTTCCAGGCTTTACGGATCGAGGTAAACCGGGAGCTGGCCGCGCTGGAAACGGCGCTGCCGGCCGCCCTGGACGCGCTGTCCGTGGGCGGTCGCGCCGTGGTGATGTCCTACCACTCGCTGGAGGACCGGATCACCAAGCAGGTGTTCGCCGGCCGGGCCCGCAGCACCGGGCCGGTCGACCTTCCGGTCGAACTGCCCGGCACCGGGCCGATGCTGCGGCTGCTCAGCCGGGGAGCTGAGCTGGCGGGCGAGGCGGAGGTCCAGGCCAACCCGCGGGCCGCATCGGTGCGGCTGCGGGCGGCCGAGCGGATCGAGCGGGACGGTGGTACGAGCACGGCGACGACGAGGCGGGCCGTCCGCGAACGGCCCGGCCGAGTCGCCGGGGTAACGGGTCCGGCCGGTGCGGGGGCACCGGGCGGCTCCGACGAAGTGCGACGGGACATGTCGCGGCCGGCAGGGGACGGCGGCGGCACGACATCACAGGGGGAGGGAAGATGAACGTCAACAAGCGCGAGCGCCGGGAACAGTCCGACGCGACGCGCGATGCGACGCAGCGTACACCGCGGTCGGGGGGCCGGACCACGGTGCAGCGGGCGCAGCGGGCGGGCGGCGGCCGGTCGAACCCGGCGTCGGAGGCCCGGGCGCGGGGGGCGCGACGGTATCCGACCCAGGGCAGTGCCGCACTGAGTGAGCGGGACTGGGAACAGCCGGCGGAATCCGCCCGGGGACTACGGGTCTGGGACAGCTCGGACGAGCGGCCGGACCAGGCACCGGAGTCGGCGACGCCGGCCCGGCGCTCCCGGCTCCGGGTGGCGCCGCCGCTGCCGGTGGCCCGACCCCGGGTCTCCTTCGTGGCGCTGATCCTGGTGCTGGTGGTCGGCGGGATGCTCGGCATCCTGGTGGTCAACAGCAAGGTCAACGAGAACGCGTTCCGGCTGGAGCGGTTGCAGCAGCAGCAGTCCACGCTGGACATCCAACAGCAGGAGCTGGAGCAGAAGATCGCCGACGCCGAGGTGCCGGGCAACCTGGCCGCCCGGGCCCGCCAGTTGGGCCTGGTCGACTCGGGGTCACCGGCCTTCATCCGGCTGCCGGACGGCCGGGTGATCGGCGTACCGCAGCCGGCCGGCGGCGAGCCGGCGATCACCAGCCAGCAGGGCGCCGGGGGATGACCCGGTGACACCGCGGTCCGACGAGCCGCGCCGGGACGCTTCGGTGTCCCGGCGCGGCTCGTCGCGTGCCGGCCGGGACACCGAACCCGACGCCGACTCCGGCGGCCGGTCCGGTTCCGGGCTGGGCGGCATCTCCGACGCCCGGGCGTACACGCCGCGTGGCCGGACCGTGCGGGACAGTCCGGAACTCCGGCGTACGACCGGGGGTGCCGGCGGCTCCGCTGACCCGGGCGGCCGGTCTCGGCGTACCCCCAGGACCGGACGGTCGGCGGACCCGTTCCGGCCGGCGTTGCAGGTGCTCGACGGTGGCCGGGCCGGCGCGGCCCGGAGCGCCCGGCGGACCGTGCCGCCCGGCGCCGGACGCACCATCACCCCGCGCCCGGTCCGGGGCGGCGGCGACGTCGCCAAGCCGGTCCGGCGGCGCCCGGCCGACCCGGCCGGCGGCCCGACCCGGAGCGCCGGCTCGCCCGCCCGGCGCCCGACCCGACGGCCCCGCCGGCCGCCCCGGCTGGCCGACGCGCACCGGCGGCTGCGGCTCGGCACGCTGCTCGTGCTCGCCATGTTCACCACAATCGGCATCCGGCTGGTCGCGCTCCAGGTCGTCGACGCCCCGGAATACGCCGGCGGCGGCGTCGGCGACCGGCTGCGTACGGTCGTCCTGCCGGCACCCCGGGGAGCCATCTACGACCGCTCCGGGGCGGCGCTGGCGCAGAGCGTCGAGGCCCGGTACGTCTTCGCCGACCCGGAACTCGTGGACGATCCGGCCCGGACCGCCACGGCGCTCTCGCCGCTGCTCGGCATCCCCGTCTCCAGGCTGACGGAGGACATGGGCAAGCAGAAGCGGCCGGACGGGCGCCCGTCGAACTTCGAATACCTGGCCCAGGGCGTCGAGATCAACACTGCCGAGAAGATCATGGATCTCAACCTGCCCGGCATCGGCACCGGGCGGGACGAGCGGCGCGAGGTCCCCGGCGGCGACCTGGCCGCCAACCTGCTCGGCTTCACCAGCCAGGACCGGGTCGGCCTGGAGGGGATCGAGGCCCGCTACGACGAGCTGCTGCGCGGGGTGAACGGCGAGCGGGAGTACGAGGTCGGCAAGGGGGAGCTGGCCGCCGAGATCCCCGGTGGCTACAACAAGGTCACCGAGGCCCGGCCGGGCAGCTCGCTGCAACTCACCATCGACCGGGACCTGCAATACATGGTGCAGCGGATCCTCGCCAAGCGGATGCAGGAGGTCAACGGCACCATCGGGGCGGCCGTGGTGCTCGACGTACGCACCGGCGAGGTGCTGGCCCAGGCGAGCTATCCGACCTACGACGCGGCCGACTGGAAGAAATACGACCCCAGCGACCGCAACGACGCCGCCACCAGCTTCGTGGTCGACCCCGGATCCGTGCACAAGGCGATCGTCTTCGGCGCCGGGCTGGAGGAGGGGGTGATCACCCCGGACACCGCCTGGCCCACCCCGTCCAGCATCCGCAAGGGTGACCAGCCGTTCCGGGACACCCACCCGGTGCGGGGCCGGACGCTGAGCGTGGCCGGCATGCTCGGGTACTCCTCCAACGTCGGGACCATCCGGGTCGCCGACAAGCTCGGTGCGGAGAAGCTCTACGAATACCAGCTCCGGTTCGGGCTGGGCCGCCCGACCGGGGAGGGGGTGCTCGGCGAGGCGTCCGGCCGGGTACTCAAGCCGTCGGAATACAGCGGCTCGACGTACGGGTCGGTGCCGATCGGGCACAGCGTCGACGTCACGCCGTTGCAGATGGCCGCCGCGTACGCCGCGATCGCCAACAACGGCACCTGGATCCAGCCGCACCTCGTACGCGAGATCATCGGCCCGGACGGCAAGCGGAAGCCGGTACCCGCCCCGGAGAGCCGGCAGGTGCTGCGGCCGGAGACCGCCGCCGCGCTGCGTACCCTGCTGGAGGCGCCGCTGACCATCGAGGGCGGCACCGCCACCCAGGCGGCGATCAAGGGCTACCGGGTGGCCGGCAAGACCGGCACCGGATCGCGGGTGGTCGACGGCCAGTACGCCCCCGGCGAGGTCGCCTCGTTCATCGGGATGGACCAGGCCGACGACCCGCGGTACGTCATCGCGGTCTTCGCGCACACCCCCTCCGGCGGCGGCGGCGACGTCTCCGCACCGGCCTTCAAGGAGATGATGGAGTACGTACTCCGTCACTATCGGGTGCCCGCCACCGGCACCGCGCCGCCGAAGTTCGTCGTCTATCCGCGATGACCTGCCGAAACGGGACATCATCGGTGGGTGCGGGCAAACCACCGGGGCGGCTGTGCGGGGTGGCCCCCTCGACGGGGTAGGGTCTGACGCCGTGCCCGGCAATCCCCGTCCCCGCGCCGTGACGCCGGTCCGGCTCGCCGATCTCGCCGCGCGAGTCGCCGCCGAGTCGCCCCCGGACGCCGCCGACCTGGCGGTCACCGGGGTGACCCATGCCAGCGCCGAGGTGCACCCCGGTGACCTCTACGCGGCGCTTCCGGGCGCCCGTCGGCACGGCGCCGAGTTCGTGGCCGCGGCGGCGGCGGCCGGCGCGGTGGCCGTACTCACCGATCCGGCCGGCGCCCCGGCGGCGGCCGAGGCCGGGCTGCCCGCCCTGGTGGTGCCAGAGCCGCGCGCGGTGCTCGGCGAGCTGGCCGGCGCGGTCTACGGCGACCCCACCGCCGGGCTGACCGTCATCGGCATCACCGGCACCGCCGGCAAGACCAGCACCGCCTACCTGGTCGAGTCGGGGCTGCGGGCCGCCGGGCACGTCACCGGGCTGATCGGCACCGTGGAGACCCGGCTCGGCGACCTGGTGGTGGAAAGCGTCCGCACCACCCCGGAGGCCACCGACCTGCACGCCATGCTCGCGGCGGCCCGGGAGCGCGGGGTCACCGCCGTGGTGATGGAGGTGTCCAGTCACGCGCTGGCGATGGGACGGGTCGGCGGGGTCCGCTTCACCGTCGGCGGCTACACCAACTTCGGCCAGGACCACCTGGACTTCCACGCCGACGCGGCGGACTACTTCGCGGCCAAGGCGCGGCTCTTCGACGGCCGCTGCGACGTCGAGGTGCTCAACTTCGACGACCCGGCGCTGGCGCCGCTGCGCAAGCCGGGCACCGTCACCTACTCGGCCGCCGGTGACCCGGGCGCCACCTGGCGGGCCGGCGCGGTCCGCGAGTCCGGCTACACCCAGACCTTCACCGCGTACGGCCCGGACGGGCTGGTCGTGCAGGCCGGTGTGGCGCTGCCCGGCCGGCACAACGTGGCCAACGCGCTGCTGGCGATCGCCATGCTGGTCGGCACCGGGGTCGAGCCGGCGGTGGCGGCCCGGGGCGTGGCCGCCTGCCCGGGGGTACCGGGCCGGCTGGAGCTGGTCGACGCGCCCGGACCGGTCCGGGGCGTGGTCGACTACGCGCACAAGCCGGACGCGGTGGTCGCGGTGCTGCGGGCGCTGCGCGACCTGGCCGGCGCCGGCAACCGGCTGATCTGCGTGATCGGCTCGGGTGGCGACCGGGACCACGGCAAGCGGCCGGTGATGGGCGCGGCGGCGGCGAACGGTGCCGACCTGGTGGTGATCACCGACGACAATCCGCGCACCGAGGACCCGGCGGTGATCCGGGCCGAGGTGCGGCGCGGCGCCGAACTGGCCGGCACGCCGACCCGGCTGCTGGAGGTGGCCGGCCGGCGGGCGGCGATCGACGAGGCGGTCCGGCTCGCCGAGCCCGGTGACGTGGTGGCGCTGCTCGGCAAGGGGCACGAGCGCGGCCAGGAGATCGCCGGCCGGACGTACCCGTTCGACGACCGGGTCGAGCTGGCCGCCGCGCTCGCCGCCCGGTTCGGCAACCTGGTGGAGGGCCGCCGATGATCCCGTTGACCCTGTCCGAGCTCGCCACCGCGGTCGACGGTCGGCTGGTCGGCGCCGATCCGACGCTCCGGGTCACCGGCCCGGTCGAGTTCGACTCCCGCAAGATTCGCCCCGGCGGGCTCTTCGTGGCCTTCCCCGGCGAGAAGGTGGACGGGCACGACTTCGCGGCGGCGGCGGTCGCCTCCGGCGGTGCGGTCGCGGTGCTCGGCTCCCGCCCGGTCGACGGGGTGCCGATGGTGCTGGTCCCCGACGCCCGGGCCGCGCTCGGCCGGCTGGCCCGAGCGGTGCTGGACCGGCTCCCCGAACTGACCGTGATCGGGCTGACCGGATCGTCCGGCAAGACCACCACCAAGGACCTGGTCGCCCAGCTCACCGCCCGACTCGGCCGTACCGTGGCGCCGCCAGGCTCGTTCAACAACGAGCTGGGGCACCCGTACACGGCGTTGCAGGCCGACGCGGAGACCCGGTACCTGGTGCTGGAGAAGGGTGCCCGGGGAGTGGGGCACGTCCGCTATCTGTGCGAGGTCGCGCCGCCCCGGATCGCGGTCGTGATCAACGTGGGCGTCTCGCACATCGGCGAGTTCGGCTCGCAGGAGGCGATCGCCGAGGCAAAGGGCGAACTGGTCGAGGGGCTGCCGGCGGACGGGCTCGCGGTGCTCAACGCCGACGACGAGCGGGTACGCGCGATGGCGACCCGCACCGCCGCCCGGGTGGTACTGGTGGGCGAGGCCGCCGACGCCGAGGTGCGGGCCGAGGAGGTCGGCCTGGACGATCGCGGGCGGGCGTCGTACACCCTGGTCACCCCGGAGGGCCGGGCGACGGTCCGGCTCGGGATCAGCGGCCGGCACCAGGTCGGCAACTCGCTCGCGGCGGCGGCGGTGGCCCGGGAACTCGGCATGCCGCTGGCCGAGTTGGCCGAGGCGCTCGGCCAGCTCGGCCTGCCCTCGACCCGCCGGATGGACGTCTTCGACCGCACCGACGGGGTGACGGTGATCGACGACTCCTACAACGCCAACCCCGCCTCGACCTCCGCCGCGCTACGGGCGTTGGCCGGGATGGGCGAGCGGCGACGCACCTTCGCGGTGCTCGGCTACATGGCCGAGCTGGGCGATTTCGAACGGGACGGGCACGAGCAGATCGGTCGGCTCACGGCCGAACTGGGCGTCGACCGGCTGATCGTGGTCGGCGAGCTGGCCGCGCCGATCCACGACGGCGCGGTGGCGATGGCAAATTGGGGAGGAGAGTCGGTGCTGGTTACCGATCAGGCGGCGGCGGTCGACGCGCTGCGCCGCGAACTGCGGCCGGGCGACGTCGTCCTGGTGAAGGGCTCGCGCTACCGCACCTGGGAGGTGGCCGACGCGCTGCGCGCCGAGGCCGTCCAGCCCGGGAACGGGTCCCGATGAGCGGGGCGGTCCTGGCTGTCGTGCCGGTCGCGGCGGACGGCGTGCCGGCGTGAGGGCGGTCATCGTCGCCATCTTCGTGGCGTTCCTGATCTCGCTCTTCGTCACACCGGTCGCGATCAAGGTGTTCACCCGGTTGAAGGCCGGGCAGCCGATCCGGGCCGAGGGCCCGATCATGCACCAGGGCAAGAAGGGCACCCCGACGATGGGCGGCGTGGTCTTCATCGTCGCCACGGTGATCGCGTACGTCGCCGGGCACCTCGCCCTGACCACCCTGCCCGACCAGCAGATCGCCCAGGTCACCCCCACCATCACCGCCCTGGTGCTGCTCGGCCTGATGGTCTTCTCCGGTGCGGTCGGCTTCATCGACGACTTCCTCAAGGTTCGCAAGCGGAACAGCGCCGGGTTGAACAAGCGGGGCAAGCTGCTCGGCCAGATACTGGTCGGTGCGGTCTTCGGGGTGGTCGCGCTCTATTTCCCGAGTACCGCGGGCGTGACGGTCGGCAGCACGGCGCTCTCCTTCATCCGGGACATCGACGCCCTGGAGGTGGGGAAGATCGCCTCGGTCGTCATCTTCATCTTCGTGGTGATGGCGACGACCAACGGGGTGAACCTGACCGACGGGCTGGACGGGCTGGCCACCGGCGCCTCGGTGATGGTGCTCGCCGCGTACGCCCTGATCGCGTTCTGGCAGTACCGGCACTGGTGCGCGGACACCGACTACGCCAAGGGCGGGGCGTACTGCTACACGGTGCGGGATCCCCTGGAGATAGCCCTGATCGCCGGGGCGGCGGCCGGGGCGTGCGTCGGCTTCCTCTGGTGGAACACCTCGCCGGCGCGGATCTTCATGGGTGACACCGGTGCGCTCGGGCTGGGCGGGCTGATCGCCGGAATGGCGATGGCCACCCGGACGCTCCTGCTGCTGCTGATCCTCGGTGGGCTCTTCGTGATCATCACGATGTCGGTGGTCATCCAGATCATCTCGTTCCGGACCACCGGTAAACGGGTCTTCCGGATGTCGCCGCTCCAGCACCACTTCGAGTTGGCCGGGTGGAGCGAGGTCAACATCGTCGTCCGGTTCTGGATCATTGCTGGGATCGGGGTGGCGATCGCCCTCGGCCTCTTCTACAGCGAGTTCCTCGCCTCGGTCACCTGACCTTCGCCTCGGTCACCTGACCTCCTGGGCACCGACCCGTCCGAGTGAGTGGAACCGGACGGGTCGGAGTCGATCCACGGCCCGGGACACGCCGTACCGGTCCGACACGCCGGTCGGCCACCTGCGCCGAGGTGGCCGGACCAGCGTCGATGATGGGCGGATGGGGGAGGACGAGGGGTCGGCGCGGTGACCGGGGAGCAGCCACGACGGCCGGCGGGCTCCGCCGGCCCGCGCGGGGGTCGGCCGACGGACGGCAGCGGCCGGCCGGCCGAGAAGATCGGGCGCGACCCGGCGGGCGGCGGGCGCCCGGGCAGCGCCACCGACGGGTCGGCCGGCGACACCGAGCGCCCGGAACCGACCGGCGGCGCGCGCTCCCGCACCGGCACCGGGCGACCGGAGAGCGGCGGTGACGCCCCGACCGGGGTACGCCCGACCGCCCCGGGCGCCGCCCGGGGCGCCCCCACCGGGGTACGCCCACCGGACGCCCCGGCCGGGGTCGACCTGGCCGGTGGGCTGGCCGCGCTGCGCGGGCTGCTGGCCCGCCCGCTCGCCTCCTACTACCTGCTCATCTCCAGCTCCGGACTGCTGCTGCTGATCGGGCTGACGATGGTCTTCTCGGCGACCAGCGTCCGGGCCTCCGCCGCCGACGGCAACGCCTTCGCGATGGTCGCCAAGCAGGCGCTCTTCGCGCTGATCGGGCTGGTGGCGTTCTGGATCTGCCAACGCCTGCCGGCCCGTACCTTCCGGGCGGTCGGGCTGCCGACCCTCGGTGTCGCCGTACTGCTGCTGGTGGTGCTGGACGTCCTGCACCTGTGGGACAAGCTCAACGGCGACGGGGACGCCGTCCTCGGCCCGCTGGAGGCCCGGCTGCTCTGGCTGTACATCGGCCCGATCCAGGTGCAGCCCTCCGAGTTGGCGAAGTTCGGTCTGGTGCTATGGGGCGCGGACATGATCGCCCGCAAGGGCGCCGCGCTCGGCTGGTGGCGGGAGTTGGCCACCCCGCTCTTCCCGGTGGTCGGCCTGCTCTTCCTGCTGGTCGGCTACAACGACCTGGGCACCATGCTCTGCCTGCTCGCCGTGGTGGTCGGGCTGCTCTGGGCGGCCGGCATCCGCAAGCGGGTTTTCGCCACCCTGACGGTCTTCGGCCTGGTCGGGGTCGGGCTGCTGGTCGCCGCCGCCTCGATCGGTGCCGGATCCGGCGACGAGGACGCCCAGAACTACCGACTGGCCCGGCTCACCATGTTCTTCAACCCGCCACCGGCGGACGAGTGCGGGCTGACCGACTGCTACCAATACCTGCAAGCCCGGTACGCGATCGACAACGGCGGCTGGTTCGGCGTCGGGCTGGGCAAGAGCAGCCTGAAGTGGAACTGGCTCCCCGAGGCGCACAACGACTTCATCTTCGCCATCCTCGCCGAGGACCTGGGCGTGGTGGGCTGCGCCGTGGTGCTGACCCTGTTCGCGGTGCTGGCGTACACCGGGTTGCGGATCGCCCGCCGGGTCGCCGACCCGTTCCGCCGGCTTGCCGCCACCGCCGCGACCGCCTGGCTGGTCAGCCAGGCGCTGATCAACATCGGTGGGGTGGTCGGGCTGCTGCCGATCACCGGCCTGCCGCTCCCGTTCATCTCCGACGGCGGCAGCGCCCTGGTGGTGACCCTCGCCGCGATCGGCATGCTCGCCTCGTTCGCCCGTGCCGAACCGGACGCCGCGCGGGCCCTGCACGCCCGTCCGGCGCCCCGATGGGTACGGCTACTCTGGGCCCCGTTGCCGCCGCTTCCCTCGGCGCGCCGCCGTGGGAAGCTACCCGCGCCGGCCCCCCGGGAGCCCGAATCCGGGCCCGGTTCCGGGAAGCGGCGGGAGCCCGAGGCCGGGCCAGCAGGTGGCCGGGCGAGGCGAGGGCGCGCCGGTACGGCGAGCGAGAGGAGACGCTGATGGGTCCGCTGCGGTCGGTGGTGCTAGCGGGAGGAGGCACGGGTGGGCACATCTACCCGTTGCTGGCCTTCGCCGACTGCCTGCGCCGGCACGACCCGGGAGTACGGATCACCTGCGTCGGCACCCCGAAAGGCTTGGAAAACGACCTGATCCCGCCGCACGGCTACGATCTGCGGCAGATCCCGGCCTATCAGCTCCCCCGGTCCGTCAACATGAACCTGATGCGTACGCCGGACCGGATGTGGAAAGCCGCCCGGGCCGCCGGAAAGGTGATCGACGAGGTACGCGCCAACGTCGTCATCGGGTTCGGCGGCTACGTCTCGGTGCCCGCCTACCTGGCGGCGTGGCGCCGGGAGCTGCCGATCGTGATCCACGAGGTGAACGTGCCGCCGGGGGTGGCCAACCGGCTCGGCATGAAGTTCACCAAGCACGTGGCGGTCGGCTTCCCGCACCAGCCGGCCCAGGCCGAGTCGCTGCGCAACGCCCGGGTGGTCGGGGTGCCGCTGCGGCGCGGCATCACCGGCATCGACCGGGTGGCACACCGGGCGGCGGCGCGCCAGCAGTTCGGCCTGCACCCGGACCTGCCGACCCTCTTCGTGGCCGGCGGTTCGCAGGGCGCCCGCTCGATCAACCTGGCGGTGGCCGGTGCGGCCAAGTCGCTCGCCGCCGCCGGGGTGCAGGTACTGCACGTGATCGGCGCCCGCAACGAGCCGGTCAACGTCCCGCACGACCTGCCGGTGCCGTACGTGACGCTGCCGTACCTCTCCCAGATGGAGTTGGGCTACGCCGCCGCCGACCTGATGCTGGGCCGGGGCGGGGCGATGACCTGCGCCGAGGTGGCGGCGATCGGGCTGCCCACGGTCTACGTGCCGTACCCGCACAGCAACCAGGAGCAGAAGCGCAACGCCCTGCCGGTGGTCGAGGCCGGCGGCGGGCTGCTGGTCGACGATTCCGAGATGACGGCGGCCTGGGTCGAGCACACCGTGATCCCGCTGATCCGCGACCCGCGCCGGCTGGCCGCGATGGGTGCCGCCGCCGCCGGGTACGGTCGGCGCGACGGCGACGAGGCGCTGCTCGACTTCGTCTACGAGGCAGTGGCCGGATGAGCGCGAGGAGTGAGCCGGGTTTGCGAGCCCCGCAGTCGCGAACGACGGCCAGCCCGGTGAGCGCGAGGAGTGAGCCGGGTTTGCGAGCCCCGCAGTCGCGAACGACGGCCAGCCCGATGAGTGTGTCGGGCGTGCCGAGCGGGGCGGTCGCCGGATCGGGGGCGGCCGAGGTGCGCAACCCGGTGACCGGACGCATTCCGAGTGGAAGGCTGGTGTCATGAACACCGCGCAGTTCAGCCCGGTCGGCACGCTCTCCGCCGAGGACCTGGGTCGCATCCACCTGATCGGGGTCGGCGGGGTCGGCATGAGCGGCCTGGCCCGGCTGCTCCTCACCCGGGGCCTCCAGGTCTCCGGCAGTGAGCTGCGGGAGTGGCCGGCGCTGGCCGGGCTGCGGGCGCTGGGCGGCACCATCCACATGAGCCACGCGCCGACCAACCTGGACGGCGTCGACACCGTGGTCTACTCCACCGCGATTCCGCAGGACCACCTGGAGCTGGTCGCCGCCCGGGAACGCGGGCTGCGGGTGCTGCACCGGTCGGAGGCGCTGGCCGCCGCGATGACCGGCCGGCGCACCATCGCGGTCGCCGGTACGCACGGCAAGACCACCACCACCTCGATGGTGACGCTGATCCTCCAGCACGCCGGCCAGGACCCGTCGTTCGTGATCGGCGGCGAGATCTCCGAGGTGGGCTCGAACGCCCACCACGGCAGCGGGGAATACTTCGTCGCCGAGGCCGACGAGAGCGACAGGTCCTTCCTGCTCTACCGGCCGTACGTCTCGATCATCACGAACATCGACGAGGACCACCTCAACACCTACGGCGACTACGCCGGCCTGGAGGAGGCGTTCGCCGACTTCGCCCGGCTGACCGACCCGGAGGGGTTCGTGGTGACCTGTGCGGACGACCCGGGCACCGCGCGGATGGCCGAGACGCTGCGCGCCGAGGGGCGGACCGTGTACACGTACGGCACCGCCGCCGACGCCGACCTGCGGCTGACCGACGTGGCGTCGTCGGCTGGCGGCGTACGCTATCTCGCCACCCTGCACGGCGAGGCGCTGGGCGAGATCCGGCTGCCGGTGCCCGGCGCGCACATCGGGCTGAACAGCGCCTCGGCGGTGCTCACCGCGGGCAAGCTCGGCCTGCCGATGGATTCCGTCACGTCGACGCTGGCAGCCTTCCCCGGGGTACGCCGCCGGTTCGAGCGCAAGGGGGTGGTGGCCGGCGTCCAGGTCTACGACGAGTACGCCTACCACCCGACCTCGATGACCGCCGCGCTGAAGACCCTGCGCGAGGTGGCCGGCGACGGTCGGCTGATCGTCGTCTTCCAGCCGTACCGGGTCTACCGGACCCGGGACCTCCAGGCCGAGCTGGCCACCGCGCTCGGCCTCGCCGACGAGGTGGTGATGCTGGAGGTCTTCGGCCCGGGCGAGGTGCGGGCGCCCGGCGAGGGCGGGGCGGCGCTGACCGACGCGATCGACCTGCCGGCCGAGCAGAAGATCTTCCTGCCCGTCTGGGAGGACGTACCGGCCGAGGTCGCCCGCCGGGCCCGCCGGGGTGATGTGGTGGTGACGATGGGCGCGCCGCCGATCTCGCTGATGGGCGACGAACTGCTCGACGTGCTGGTCGGCGGCTCGGCCACCGGGCAGCAGGTGGCCGCCGGGCCGGAGACCGGGGCGACCCCGCGCGGCGCCGGGGCAGCCAGCGACGCCGGATGAGCCCGGGCACCTCCCGGGGCCGGTCCGGAGGTCCGGCGCCGGGAGGTCGCTCCGGCGGTCCTCCGCCGGGTGGCCGGGGAGCCGGTGGGCGTGGCGCGGGCCGCTCCGCCCGGGGCGGTCCGGGCTCCGGCGGCGCCCGTTCCGGCGCGGGCCGTCCGGGGACCGGCCGATCGGGTACGGGTCGCGGCGCCGACCGGAGCTGGCGGCTGGTCCGGGCCGGCACCGACGCGGTGCCGCCCTCGGTACGTCGGTTCACCCGCCGGGCCCGGCAACGCCGGGTACGCGCCGCGCTGCCCTGGACCGTGCTCGCCGGAGTGCTCGCGCTCAGCCTGGCCGGTGCCGGAGTCGTGTACGGCACCCCGCTCCTCGGCTTCCGCACTCTCCGGGTCGTCGGCGCCACCCTGGTCACCGACGACCAGGTACGCCAGGCGGCCCGGCTGACCGAGGGCGTCCCGCTGGCCCGGGTCGACGTCGACGCGGTACGGGCCCGGGTCGCCGAGCTGCCGCCGGTGGCCCGGGTGACGGTGTCCCGGCAGTGGCCGAACACCCTCCGGGTCGAGCTGGTGGAACGTACCCCGGTCGCGGTGGTGCCGCAGAACCGGCGCTTCCTCGTACTCGACGCCTCCGGGGTGGTCTTCCAGACCCGTTCGGACCGGCCGACCGGGCTGCCGTTGGCCCGGCTGGGCACGCCCGGCCCCGACGACGCCGCCACCCGAGGTGCGCTGACGGTGCTCGCCAACCTGACCCCGGAACTGCGGGACCGTCTCACCGAGTTGGTGGTGGAGGGTCCGGCCCGGATCACCGTCAAGCTGCGCGGCGGCCGTACGGTGCTCTGGGGCGACGCCTCGCGCAGCGACACCAAAGCCCAGGTGGCGACGTCGTTGCTGGCGCGCGAGGGGGACACCATCGACGTACGGACGCCGGACGTGGTGACCATCCGCTGACCGGGTGGTCGGACGGCGTCTCCCGCCCGCCGGTCGGTCGCGTCGACACGCCGGCCGGCCGGCTCGCCGGTGACGTTTGTCGGCGGGCGTGCCGACACGCCGCGCAGGTCCTTGGGTTCGGCCGCGCGTCCGCATACGTTGCCCCGAGAGGATCAAATGGTTGACATAACTGTAAGCCTCTAGTAGAGGGTGAGGGTTACCCTTCGCCTCCTCGTACCGAATGGTCGTCGGCAATGCTCCGGCGGATCGCCGGGCGGGGTGGGCGGCCCCCCGCCGAGATCGAAGGAAAGGACCCCGATGACACCTCCGCACAACTACCTGGCGGTCATCAAGGTCGTCGGCATCGGCGGCGGCGGCGTCAACGCCGTGAACCGGATGATCGAGGTCGGGCTCAAGGGCGTCGAGTTCATCGCGATCAACACCGATGCCCAGGCCCTGCTGATGAGCGACGCCGACGTCAAGCTCGACGTGGGTCGGGAGCTGACCCGGGGGCTGGGCGCCGGCGCCAACCCGGACGTCGGCAAGAACGCCGCCGAGGACCACCGCGACGAGATCGAGGAGGTACTCAAGGGCGCCGACATGGTCTTCGTGACCTGCGGCGAGGGCGGCGGTACGGGTACCGGCGGGGCGCCGGTGGTGGCGAACATCGCCCGCAAGCTGGGCGCGCTCACCATCGGTGTCGTGACCCGGCCGTTCTCGTTCGAGGGCAAGCGCCGGCAGGTGCAGGCCGAGGCCGGCATCGACGAGCTGCGCAACCAGTGCGACACCCTGATCGTCATCCCGAACGACCGGCTGCTCGCCCTCGGTGACCGCGGCATCAGCATGATGGACGCCTTCCGGCAGGCCGACCAGGTACTGCTCTCCGGTGTGCAGGGGATCACCGACCTGATCACCACGCCGGGCCTGATCAACCTGGACTTCGCCGACGTCAAGAGCGTGATGAGCGGCGCGGGCAGCGCACTGATGGGCATCGGCAGCGCCCGGGGCGACAACCGGGCGGTGGAGGCGGCCGAGGCGGCCATCTCCAGCCCGCTGCTGGAGCAGAGCATGGACGGTGCCCGGGGCGTGCTGCTCTCCATCGCCGGCGGCTCCGACCTCGGCCTCTTCGAGATCAACGACGCGGCGCAGCTGGTCACCGACGCCGCCCACCCGGACGCGAACATCATCTTCGGTGCCGTCATCGACGACGCGCTCGGCGACGAGGTCCGGGTGACCGTGATCGCGGCGGGCTTCGACGGCGGTGCCCCGGCCTACAAGCCGGTGGAGCAGGCCCGTAAGGTCAGCCCGCCGGCCGTCGCGCCGGTCTCGCCGCCGCCTCCGCCGCCGGTACAGACCCCGCGTCGGGTGCTCTTCGACGACGTGGACGTGCCGGACTTCCTCAAGAACGGTTCCTGAGCCACCAGATGACCGAACCACCCCTCCCGGCGCCGGACGACCAGCGCCGGGCAGAACTCGCGGCCAACCTGGCCCGGGTACGCTCCCGGATCGACGCCGCCTGCGCCTCGGCGGGCCGGGATCCGGCCGACGTCACCATGGTCGCGGTGACCAAGACCTATCCGGCCTCCGACGTGGCGCTGCTGGCCGGGCTGGACGTACGCGACGTGGCGGAGAACCGCGACCAGGAGGCCGCGCCGAAGGCGGCCGAGGTGGCGGCGACCGGTACCCGGGTGCGCTGGCACTTCGTCGGGCAGCTCCAGCGCAACAAGGCCCGCTCGGTCGTCCGGTACGCCGACCTGGTGCACTCGGTGGACAGCGTGCGGCTGGCCGGCGCCCTCGCCGACGCGGCGCGGCGGCACCGGGAGCATCCGCTGGAGGTGCTGGTCCAGGTCAACCTGGACGGCGCCGCCGAGCGGGGCGGTGCGCTGGTCGGCGGTGACGACCCGGACCGGGGGGTCGACGCGGTCGCGGCGGCGGTGGCCGGATCGGAGGCGCTGCGCCTGGCCGGGGTGATGGCGGTCGCCCCGCTCGGGACGGACCCGGAGCCCGCCTTCGCCAGGTTGGCCGAGGTCGCCGCCAGGCTGCGGGCCGAATATCCGGCGGCGGTCGCGGTGTCGGCCGGGATGAGTGGTGACCTGGAGGCGGCGATCGCCTACGGCGCGACACATGTGCGGATCGGCAGCGCGTTGCTCGGAATGCGTAGCACGCTGCGGTAGCCTGACAACTGGACACCAAACTACATCAGTGTTGTTTGAGGCGACATCCCCACTGGCGGGGGTCGGGGTGAGACCGGTTTCACGGTCGTGCCAGGGGTTGCCGTCTCGGGCCGGTGGGCACTGCCAGTGTTCACGCGCGTGACAGGGGCACGGCACGGGGGGTGTGTGTCGCACGGCGGACGGAGGGGCGCGGGATGGGTGCACTGCGCAAGGCGGGGGTCTGGCTCGGGCTCGTCGAGGAGGACGACGAGCGGGCCTACGACGACGGTGGCTACGACAAGGGTGGCTACCGCGAGTCGCGTTACCGGCAGCGCCGGTACGCCGACGAGTTCGCCGACGAGGACGAGGAGCAGGACGAGGCTCCGCCACCGCCCCGGCCGCGGGCCGGTGAGCGGACCCGGCTCGCCGAGCGCAACGTCGGTCGGTCCGTCGAGCACGACCGCACCGATGGTGACCGTCCGGAGCGGACTGATCGCGCGGAGCGATCCAGCGTACGGTCGATCAGCCGGCCGAGCGGTGCCGAGCCGTCCACCGCGCTGACGTACCAGACCCGGGACAATCTCGCGCTCGCGCCGCAGGCCCAGGTGCGCGAGCGGCCGTTGCCGGTCGAGCAGCCGGAGCAGCGTTACCAGATCACGACGCTGCACGTCACGACCTACCGCGAGGGCCGCACCATCGGCGAGCACTTCCGGGACGGCGTCCCGGTGATCATCAACCTCACCGAGATGGACGAGGCCGATGCCCGCCGATTGGTCGATTTCGCGGCCGGTCTGGCGTTCGGGCTGCGCGGTACGATCGAGCGCGTGACCAACCGGGTGTTCCTACTCTCACCGGCTAACGTCCAGGTCACCGCGGAGGACAAGGCCAAGATCGCTGAGGGTGGGTTTTTCAGCCTGAGTTAGCCCGACCGAGGGATCCGCCTGCCGTGTTTCTGTCCATCCTGTTTCAGGTCCTCTACCTGATTCTCTACGTCTTCCTCCTGGTGCTTTTGGCCCGGTTTGTCCTAAGTGCCGTTCTACAGTACGGTCGCCGCTGGCAGCCGAGCCGGGGAGCGTCGGCGGGAATGGAGTCGGTGTGGAGCGTCACTGATCCGCCTCTCAAGGCGTTGAGGCGTGTGATCCCTCCATTGCGAATTGGTACCGTGAGCATCGACCTGGCCTCCCTTGTGCTCCTGGTTATCCTGTTCGTGCTGATGGAGTTCGTGTTAAGGCCGTTGATCGTCAGTTGAACAACCTGGTGACCGGCGTGCCACGCGGCCGCAACTGACCCGAGGAGTTTCGATGCCGCTGACCCCGGCCGACGTGCACAACGTCGCCTTCAAGAAGCCGCCTATCGGCAAGCGGGGGTACGACGAGGAGGAAGTCGACGCGTTTCTGGACGAGGTCGAGCGCGAGCTCGCCCGTCTGATCGAGGAGAACAACGAGCTGCGCGCCCAGGTGGAGCGCGGCGGTCGTGGCGGCGCACCAGCCGGCCCGGGCGCCGACCCCCGACTGGCCGCCGAGCTCAACGACGTCAAGGCACAGCTCGACCGGGTGCAGCGCGACAAGGCTCAGGCCGAGCAGGCCGCCCGGGCCATGCAGGCCGAGCTGGAGCAGGTCCGGGCCCAGGGCGGTCCGGCGGTCGGCGGTGGCGCCGACGGGGAGCAGCAGGCTCTCCGGGTGCTGATGATGGCGCAACGCACGGCGGACGACCACGTCTCCGACGCGCGCCGCGAGGCCGACAAGCTGCTCTCCGACGCCCGCACCAAGGCCGAGGAGGTCACCCGCGAGGCGCGGGCGAAGGCCGACGCGCTGGAGCGGGACGCCCGCCAGCGGCACCAGGAGGCCATGGGCGGCCTGGACGCCAAGCGCACCGCACTCCAGAAGCACATCGAGGAGCTCAAGCAGTTCGAGCGCGAATACCGCACCCGGCTCAAGGCATACCTGGAGAGCCAGTTGCGCGACCTCGACGGGCGTGGCCAGGGCCTGGAGGTGGAGATGACCCGGACCGACGGCAATCGGTCCGGCGGCAGCACCCCCGGCCTCGCCACCGCGGGCCTGGCGAACTCGTACGGCGGGAGCGGGCGCTCCGGCGCACTCGAGACCGGGCGCTGATCCCCTCGGGGACCAGCGCGGTACGACAGGACGCCGTACGACAACCGGAACCGATGCGTCGGGGGTGAGCCGTGATAGTCGGCAGTCTGGTGCTCATCCTCGCCGCCGTCGCGCTGCTGGTGCTCGGCCTGGCGAGCGGGTCGAGCGGGCTGCTGATCAGCTCGATCGCGGTCAGCCTGCTGGCCGCCGTCGCGCTGGTGGTGGGGGCCCGGCAGGCGGCCGGGGTGCGGGGCGCGGCCAGCGGCTTCGCTCCGGAGGGTCCCGACGACGACGGGCTGACCGCCCGGGGCGGCGGCGAGGCGGGCGACCCCCGCCGTCGCCGGCCACCGACCAACACCCGGATGGCACCGACCGACCCCCGTCTCGGTGGGAACGGTGCGGCCGATCCGTTCGCCGAGAGCGGGTCGGTGCTGACCGAGCCCGTCGAGGTCACGGTCCCCGCCCAGGCCACCCGGTCCGGCGCAGACAACGACGACACCGGCTGGCGGCAACCGGCCGGCGCGTCGGAGGCGCCCGCGGCCGGTCCGGTCGGGCAGGGCGAGCCGGACGACGACGTCCCGGCGGACGAGCCGGCACCCCAGCCGGTCTCCGAGGCCGACGCCGCGCTGGTCGCCGCCCTGCTGGACGACGTGTACGTGGTCGACGGCCGGCCGCGCTACCACCTCGCCGACTGTGCACACCTGTCCGGTCGGGAGAGCGAACCAATTCCGGTGAGCGAGGCGGTGGAGCTCGGCTTCACCCCGTGTGGGCGCTGCGAGCCGGACACTGCCCTGCTCACCGATGCGCGCCAGGACTGACGGCGGGGCGCCGGCGGCCTCCGGCGTACCGGGAGCGCGGGCGGTTCCGGTGTGCGCGCCGTGACCGGGCGTACCGCGCTGACCGTCGCGGTCCGGGTCAAGCCCGGCGCGTCCCGGGCCCGGGTCGGCGGCCGGTTCGACGGCCCGTACGGGCCCGCGCTGGTGATCGCGGTGCATCCGCCAGCGGCCGACGGGCGGGCCACCGAGGCGGCCCGGCGGGCGCTCGCCGAGGCGCTCCGGCTGCGGCCGGCGGCGGTCAGCCTGCGTACCGGTGCGGCGAGCCGCGACAAGTTGTTCCTGGTGGACGGGGCCGATTCCGAGGTCGACGCGCGGCTGCGCCAACTGCGCGACGGACCCGTGCGGTGAAGCCTTTCCGGCCTCCCGTCGCGGTCCCTCGTGACCGCCGTCGGACGTCGAGGCGCATCCGCCGCGCGGTTCAGGGCGGAACCGGTTCGGTGATCGCCCGGCCCCGTGCGCGGCGGCCGTGACCGATCGGCTCGACGTCGCCCTGCTGATCGGCGCGGCGGTACTCCTCGTCGCCGTCGGCGCGGTCCGGCTCTCGACCCGGCTCGGCGTACCGAGCCTGCTGGTCTATCTCGCCATCGGGGTGGCGATCGGCGAGTCCGGCCTCGGCATCCGGTTCGACGACGTCGAACTGACCCGGGCGCTCGGCTTCTGCGCGCTGATAGTGATCATCGCCGAGGGTGGCCTGACCGCCCGGTGGAGCACCCTGCGACCGGTACTCGGCATCTCCGTCACGCTGGCCACCGTCGGGGTGGTGGTCAGCATCGGGGTGGTCGGGGCGGTGGTGCACGCCCTGCTCGGCCTGGACTGGCGGCTCGCCCTGCTCTACGGTGCGGTGCTCTCCTCCACCGACGCGGCGGCGGTCTTCGCCACGCTGCGCTGGCTGCGGCTGCCGCGCCGGCTGGTGACCACCCTGGAGGCCGAGTCGGGGATGAACGACGCCCCGGTGGTACTGCTGGTGGTGCTGCTCTCCACCTCGTCGCTTGCCGGCCACGACTGGTGGTACGACGTGCTGCTCGTCTGCTACGAGCTGGCCGTCGGTGCCGTACTCGGCTTCGGGGTGGGGATGCTCGGGCGCTGGACGCTGCGCCGGGCCGCCCTGCCCTCCTCGGGGCTCTATCCGATCGCCGCGGTCGGCCTCACCGTGCTGGCGTACGGGGTGGCGACCGTGTCGCACGCCTCCGGCTTCATCGCGGTCTACGTCGCCGGGGTGGTACTCGGCAACTCGCGGTTGCCGCACCGGCAGGCGATCCTCGGTTTCGCCGACGGGTTGGCCTGGCTGGCCCAGATCGGCCTCTTCGTGCTGCTCGGCCTGCTCAGCTCGCCGGGCCGGCTGGAGGACGCGCTGCTGCCCGCCGTGGTCGCCGGACTGGCGCTGACCTTCCTGGCCCGGCCGCTGTCGGTACTGGTCAGCGGGCTCGGGTTCCGGGTACGCCCGCGCGAGCAGGCGTTCCTCTCCTGGGCCGGGCTGCGTGGCGCGGTGCCGATCGTGCTGGCCACGATCCCGCTCTCCGAGGGGCTGCCCGGCGCCGCCCAGCTCTTCGACACCGTCTTCGTGCTGGTGGTGATCTTCACGTTGGTGCAGGCCGGCACGCTGGCTCCGGTGGCCCGCCGGCTGGGCATCGCCGCCCCGGCCGAGCTGACCGAGCTGCGGGTGGAGACCGCTCCGCTGGAACGGATGCAGGCGGACCTGTTGCAGTTGGAGATCCCGCCGGGGTCGCGGCTGGTCGGCGTACACCTGGACGAGCTGCGGTTGCCGGTGGGTGCCTCGGTCACCCTGGTCTCCCGGGACGGTGTCGGGTTCGTGCCCGCGCCGGACACCCGGCTGAAGGTCGGGGACAGCCTGTTGATCGTGGCCACCGCCCGGGTCCGCGACGAGGTCGAGCGGCGGCTACGGGCGGTGAACCGGCGCGGCCGGCTGGCCCGCTGGTTTGGGGAGTACGGCGACGACCGCAACAAATAATGCTATTGTTCCTTTTGCCCGGTTTGCGGATTATTACGGGTTGAAATCGGTAACATCGGTGCGGCATGTTGTCGGACGTCTGTACGTTCCGTATTCTTGCCAACCTCCGGAGTGCGCGGCGTCCTGCCGCGCGCCCGTTTTGCAATTGGGGGACGTCGTGGTCGGACGGGCGAGGGTCGGAGGTAAGACAACCGGAAAGTCTGGTTGGTCCGCGCCCGGCGCCGCCCGACAGCCCCGCACCGCCGCGCGGCATCGGCGTCCGGCGCCCCCGGGACCCGGCGGCGGCGGATCCCGTCGCCGGCCGTACCCCACCGGTCGCGCCCGCCGGAGCGACCGCACCGCGCAGGACCCGCCGGACCGTCACGGGAGCGTCGGAGGTTCCTGTCCAGGCACGGCCGATCGCCGCGGAGTCCGCGGCCGAGGGAGCGACGATGGCTAAGCCAGCAGAGACCAGGACCGCCGGCCGCAAGTCGGCACCGAAGGCGTCGCGCAGCGCTGCGGAGACCGAGAAGATCCGCGCCGCGCTGGCGGCCCGCCGGGACGAACTCCGTGCCGAGTACGATCAGACGCTGAGCGAGATCACCGAGCTACAGCGCGACCGGTTGACCGACTCGGCCGGGGACGACCAGGCCGACACCGGCACCAAGACGTTCGAGCGGGAGCAGGAGATCTCCCTCGCCAACAGCATCCTGGAACGCATCACCCAGGTGGAGCGGGCCCTGGAGCGGCTTGACGAGGGCAGCTACGGCTGGTGCGAGCGGTGCGGCAACCCGATCCCGGTGGAGCGGCTCGCCGCGTTCCCGTCCGCCACGCTGTGCGTCTCGTGCAAGCAGTTGGAGGAGCGCCGGTGACCCCCACCGGGTGGTGAACCTCAGGAAAGGGAACCCCTGCTGAACATCGACGACGAGCGGACGACCATCGACGACGAGCCGACCGCCGAGGCCCGGGCGACCGGGTCCGGGTCGGATCGACCCGCCCCGGGGCGGACCCGGCGGGTGGCGGTCACGGTACTGCTGGCCACCGCCGTACTGGCCTGGCTCGCCGATCTCGGCACGAAGCACCTCGCCCTGGCGACCCTGACCGACCAGGACCCGGTACGCCTGCTCGGCGGTGCGGTCTATCTGACCCTGACCCGCAACAGCGGAGCCGCGTTCAGTCTCGCCTCCGACCACACCTGGGTATTCCCGCTGGTCACCGCAGGGGTGATCGGCTGGATCGGCTGGATGGCGGTCCGGCTGCGCTCGCTGCCCTGGGCGATCTCGCTCGGTCTCGTACTCGGCGGGGCGATCGGCAACCTGACCGACCGGATCTTCCGGGCCCCCGGCGTCTTCGTCGGGCACGTGGTCGACATGGTCAGCCTCTTCGACCCGTACGGGCAGGTCTGGCCGATCTTCAACGTGGCCGACAGTGCCCTGGTCAGCGGTGTCGTCCTGGCGGTACTGCTGGAACTGACCGGGCGGCAGCGGGACGGTACCCGGCTGCGCTCCCGCCCGAAGAGCACCGACCCGGCTTCGGGTACCCCGTCGAGCGGGTCCGGGCGGGACGGCGCCGGAGCCGACCGGGCCGCCGAGCCCGCGCCGGCCTCCGGGGCGGCGACCGAGTCGGCCGGGGCTTCCGGGGCGTCGGCTGAGTTGGCCGGGGGCTCCGGGGTGTCGGCTGGGTCGCCCCCGGCTTCCGGGGGGTCGACCGAGTCGGCTGCGGCGACCGGGGCGGCGGCCGAGACCGCCGCGGCCGGGAGCCGGACCGAGGCCGAGACCGAGCGACGGGACCTGTCGTGACCTCCATCTCCGACGCGGGTCCGGTGCGGCCCACCGGCGACCGGCGCTCCCTGCCGGTACCCGACGGACTCGACGGCATGCGGCTGGACCAGGCGGTCTCCCGGCTCTTCGGCCTCTCCCGGACGGTGGCGGCGGCGCTGGTCGAGGCCGGTGACGCCCTCGTCGACGGCGCCGCCCGGCCCAAGTCCGACCGGGTCTCGGCCGGCTCCTGGCTGGAGGTGGTGCTGCCCGCGCCGCCCACCGCGCCGACCGTCATCCCGGAGACGGTGCCCGGACTGCGGGTGGTCTACTCCGACGACGACATCGTGGTGGTCGACAAGCCTGTCGGGGTGGCGGCGCACCCGAGCCCGGGGTGGACCGGCCCGACGGTGATCGGCGGGCTGGCCGCGCTCGGGCACACCATCGCGACCAGCGGCGCCGCCGAGCGGCAGGGCGTCGTGCACCGGCTCGACGTCGGTACCACCGGCGTGATGGTGGTGGCCAAGAGCGAGCAGGCGTACAGCCTGCTGAAGCGGGCGTTCAAGGCGCGCGAGGTGGAGAAGCGCTACCACGCGGTGGTGCAGGGTCACCTCGACCCGCTGCGCGGCACGGTCGACGCGCCGATCGACCGGCACCCGACCCACGACTACCGCTGGGCGGTGGTGTCCGGCGGCAAGCCGAGCATCACCCACTACGACACCCTGGAGGCGTTTCCGGCGGCGAGCCTGCTCGACGTACGGCTGGAGACCGGGCGTACGCACCAGATCCGGGTGCACCTCTCCACCCTGCGGCACCCGTGTGTCGGTGATCTGACATACGGTGCCGATCCAACCCTGGCGGCCAGGCTCCAGCTCACCCGTCAGTGGCTGCACGCCCGCGAGTTGGCCTTCGCGCACCCCCGGACGGCCGAGCAGGTCCGGTTCGTCAGCGACTACCCTGACGACCTGGAAGTTGCACTCCGCATCCTGCGCGACTGACCGACCGGCAGGGATCACCCGACGAGGGAGTTTCGTCCGTGCGCCTCGGCGACCTGTTGCGACAGTTGGACAGCCGACTGTTGCCGCCCCTGGCCCGGGGCATGGCCCGACTCGGGCACGGCCGGCTCCGGCTCCGGCTGCTGACCACGGTCGCGCTGCTCTGCTCGGTGGCCGTACTCGTCACCGCCGTGTGGGCGGCCGATCGGCGACCGGCCGGCGACCAGACCGTCGGCGAGGTCACCCGGGTCGGGGTGGTGCAGGGGCAGTCCATCCCCGGCTACGTGGAGGCGAGCCGGGGCGAGCTGCGGGCGCTGGTCGCGGCCGGTGCGGCCGAGCCGGCGCAGCCGACGTACGCCCTGGTGACCATGTCGGCCTACCTGGCGCCGGACCGGCTGACCCCGGTGCTGACCGGGATCGGTGTCTCGGAGGTCTTCGCCCGGCTGTGGCGTCCCGGCACCCAGACCGAGATCGTCCGGATCCCGGCCCAGCGGGTCCCGGACGACGTGCTCGCCGGGATGTCGGAGATCGCGGCGCGCAAGGACCAGGAGGTCCAGGACTACCAGGAGCGGGCCGCCGGGGTCACCGGCGACGGCGCCCGGGAGCGGGAACTGCGGCAGTTCTACTCCAGCGGCGCCCGGGTCGCCGACGAGGAGGCGACGGCCTACCGGGCCCGGTGCTCGTGCGTCTATGCCGCCGTGGTGCGGGGTGAACCGGCCGCGCTGGAGCGGGTCGCCGCCCGATCCGAGGTGCGGGCGGTGGACCCGGCCCCGGAGGTACAGCGGCTGGACCGTACGGTCTTCACGCCGCCACTGCCCGAGCAGCACGACGTGGTGCGTCCGCCGGCCGACGCGAGCCTGCCACCGGCCGAGGGCGACGGGACCGGCGGGCCGGACACCGGACGTGAGCCGGGTACGGACCCGGCCGCCCCGCCGAACTCGACCGACCCGGTGGCCGAGCCACCCGTCGACCCGCCGGTCGGGGTGACCGCCGGCCCGGCCGATCCCGGGGCGACCGAACCGCCGCCCCCCGTGGACTCGCCGCCCGACGAGCTTCCGCCGGCGCCGGACCCGTCGGCCGATTCGCCGTCGGCCGAGATACCGTCGGACCGGCCGCCGGTCGAGGCACCCCCGGCCGACCTGCCCGCCACCGGGGCGAGTGGCGGAGCGTGACGGTGGGCGGCACGGTGGACGTCTGGTCGTCGGCGGGCACGCCGACGGTGGTGGATGCGCTCCCTAGGTGGCCCGAATAGGGTTTGCTTCGTAGCCTGTCAGGGCGGGGACCGATGGTGCTGGGAGGGGCGAGCCGTGGACGGCACCGAGACCGGCTGGGGCCGGCCGGCGGAATCAGCGCCGCGCTGGCGGGCGCTGCTCGACCGGGCCCTGCACGGCGGCCGGGGCGACGAGCAGCAGGACCTCGACGAACGACCCGGTACAGAGCCGGCTGCCGAGGGCGGTCACGCCGCCGGCCGGTTCGCCGGCAACGGTTATCCCGGCAGGCCGGAGCCGGACTCCCGGACCCCCGGTTATCCGGCTGCCCCCGGTTATCCGGCCGCGCCCGGATACGGCGGCGGAGCCGCGCCGGCCCCGCCGGGTCCGTCGGGCGAGTCCCGCTACGCCGCCCTCGAGAACGGCTACCGGCCCGATCCCGGCTTCGGCTCCGGACGCCCGGCCGAGTCCGGCTACCGGCCCGGTCCCGGGCATCCTGCCGAGCCGGGCTTCCGGTCCGGCCCGGACTACCGGACGGGTGCCGACCGGCGGGAGCCGGATTATCCGCCCGGCGGCTACCGGCCGGATCCCGGCTACCGGCCCGAGCCGGTGGAGCCCTACCGCCCCGAGCCGGCCGGGCCGGACTTCCCGGGCGAGTCCCGCTACGCGGCGCTCGGCAGCGGATACCAGCCGCCACCGCCGGTGGTGCCGGCACCGCGTCCAGCCCTGCCCGGCCCGCCGATCCCGGCCCGCCACCCCGACCCGGGTGCCGCCCCGGCCCTGCCGCACCGGCCGGTGCCGCCGCCCGCCACCGGCCGGTCGGTTCCGGCGCCCCGTACCTCGCTGGCGCTGCCGGTCACGCCGGGGTCGCCGGCCGCCCCGCCGATGGCCCCGGCACCGGGTCATCCGCCGGCCCCCGGCTATCCGGCGGCGGACGTCGGGTACGCCCCGGTGTCCCGCCGGGCCAGCCTGGACCCCTATCCGGGCCGGCAGCAGCGGTCGGTCGACCCCGAGGTGGAACGCGCCCGGAACGTGCTCCGCCGCGAACTCGGCTCACCCCGGGTGGTCGCCTTCGCCAACCCGAAGGGCGGCGTGCACAAGACCACGGCGACGGTGCTCGCCGCCGCGACGGTGGGCAGCGTACGTGGCCGTGGGGTGCTCGCCTGGGACGACAACGAACTGCGCGGCACCCTCGGCCTCCGGGCCGGCAGCGCCCGGCACGCCCGGACCATCCGGCACCTGGTCGCCGACCTGATCGAGATCGAGGTGCTGCCCAGTACCCAGTTGATCGAACGGCTCGACGACTACCTCCGGCACGCCTCCGACGGCTCGTACGACGTGCTGGCCGGCGAGGAGAGCCCCCGGTTCGCCCAGCGCCTCGACCAGCACACCGTCCGGCGGGTGCTGGAGCTGCTCCGCCGTACCCACGACGTGATCTGCGTGGACACCGGCAACAACGTGGAGAGTTCCAACTGGCAGACGGTGCTGCGCGCCGCCGACCAACTGGTGGTCACCACGGTGCCCCGGGAGGACGCCGCGTTCACCGCCGACTGGATGCTCGACCTGCTGCACGACATCGGCATGGGCGAGCTGGCCGACAACGCGGTCACGCTGCTCTCCTGCCCGACGCCGGGCCGGTCGCCGCTGCTCGATGACCTGAAGCGGCACTTCGCCACCCGGACCAGGGCGGTGGCGGTGGTGCCGTACGACCCGGCGCTGGAGACCGGCTCGTCGATCGAGCACACCCACCTGGCGCAGGAGACCCGGGACGCCTGGCTCCAGGCGGCGTCGATGATGCTGGAGCCGTTCGCCCGCTGATCCGGCGCCGTACCGTCCGTTCCGCCGAGCTGTCCGGGTCGGGCCGGTGGCGGGTGCTCCGGGCCGGGTTCGGTCCGGGACGCACCGGTCGGGCGACACGCCCGAAGGCGGAATGTGTGGCACCTCGCCCGGACGGGTGTCAAGCCTGGAGACCGACGGGCCCGGGGACTAGGCTCGGTGGCCGGCGGTCGCGCGTCGGGGTACGCGCCCTGCCGTCGGGGCACGGATCGTGCCGTCCGGCCTGCGCTCGCCAGGCGCTGCGTGGTGCCGTTTGGGGGATGCGCCGCTGGGTGACCGGCAGCCGCCGTTTCGTCGGCGGGCCGGCCGGCGGTCGCGTGAGGGAAGGGGGCCCTGGGTGTCTGACTCGTTCGTGCACCTGCATGTGCACACCGAGTATTCGATGCTCGACGGGGCGGCCCGACTCAAGGAGTTGTTCGCCGAGACCGACCGGCTGGGCATGCCGGCGCTGGCGATGACCGACCACGGCAACCTCTTCGGCGCGTACGACTTCCACAAGCAGGCCACGGCCGCCGGGGTGAAGCCGATCATCGGTGTCGAGTCCTACGTGACGCCGAACACGCTGCGGCAGGAGCGGACCCGGGTGCGGTGGGCGGACGGCGGGGAGAACGACGTCTCCGGTGGTGGTGCGTACACGCACATGACGATGATCGCCGCGGACGCGGATGGTCTGCGGAACCTGTTTCGGCTGAACTCGCGTTCGAGCCTGGAGGGTTACTACTTCAAGCCGCGGGCGGACCGGGAACTGTTGCACGAGTACGGCAAGGGGATCATCGCGACGACCGGTTGCCCGTCGGGTGAGGTGCAGACCTGGCTGCGGATCGGGAACTTCGAGAAGGCGTGCGAGTCGGCGGCGGAGTTCCGGGACATCTTCGGGGCGGAGAACTACTACCTGGAGGTGATGGATCACGGGCTCGACATCGAGACCCGGATCCGGCAGGACCTGATCCGGCTGGGTAAGAAGCTCAACCTGAAGCCGGTGGCCACCAACGACCTGCACTACACGTACGAGAAGGACGCGGACGCGCACGAGGTGCTGCTCTGTGTGCAGTCCGGTTCGACGCTGGCCGACCCGAAGCGGTTCAAGTTCGACGCCCGGGACTTCTATCTGAAGTCGCCGGCCGAGATGCGGGCGCTCTGGGACGCCGAGGTGCCGGGGGCCTGCGACAGCACCCTGGAGATCGCCGAGAAGATCGGCGACTACTCGGCGCTGTTCGCCTCCCGCAACCTGATGCCGCAGTTCCCGGTGCCGGCGGGGGAGACCGAGGAGACGTACCTGCGCAAGGAGGTGATGCGTGGGCTGGAGCGGCGGTTCCCGGGCGGGGTGCCGGAGGACCGGCGTAGGCAGGCGGAATACGAGCTCGACGTCATCATCAAGATGGGCTTCCCGGGCTACTTCCTGGTCACCGCCGACCTCATCGCGTACGCCAAGCGGGAGGGGATCCGGGTCGGGCCGGGGCGGGGCTCGGCGGCGGGTGCGCTGATCGCGTACGCGCTCGGCATCACCGAGCTGGACCCGATGGCGCACGGCCTGCTCTTCGAACGGTTCCTCAATCCCGACCGCGTCTCGATGCCCGACATCGACATGGACTTCGACGAGCGTAGGCGCGGTGACATGATCCGCTACGCCACCGAGAAGTACGGCGAGGCGCGGGTCGCGCAGATCATCACGTACGGCACGATCAAGGCGAAGGCGGCGATCAAGGACGCGGCCCGGGTCCTCGGCTATCCGTTCGCGATGGGTGACCGGATCACCAAGGCGATGCCCCCGGCGGTGATGGGCAAGGACATCCCGCTCGGCGGCATCTTCGACCCGGGTCACCCGCGCTACCAGGAGGCGGCCGAGTTCCGGCAGCTCTACGACGGCGACGGCGAGGTACGCAAGGTCGTCGACACCGCCAAGGGCCTCGAAGGGCTCAAGCGGCAGTGGGGGGTGCACGCGGCGGGCGTGATCCTGTCCCGCGATCCGCTGCTCGACGTGCTGCCGATCCACAAGCGTGAGCAGGACGGCTCGATCATCACCCAGTGGGACATGGGTGCCTGCGAGACCATCGGCCTGCTCAAGATGGACTTCCTGGGCCTGCGCAACCTGACCATCATGGACGACGCCCTGGACGCCATCCGGGACAACCGGGGCGAGGAACTGGTCCTGGAGGACCTGCCGCTGGACGACAAGGCGACGTACGCCCTGCTCGGCCGGGGCGACACCCTCGGGGTGTTCCAGTTCGACGGCGGCCCGATGCGGGCACTGCTCCGCTCGATGGCGCCGGACAACTTCGAGGACATCTCGGCGGTCGGCGCGCTCTACCGACCCGGTCCGATGGGCGCCAACGCGCACAACGAGTACGCCGACCGCAAGAACAACCGCAAGCCGGTGGTGCCGATCCACCCCGAACTCGCCGAGTCGTTGCAGGACATCCTCGGCGACACCTACGGGTTGATCGTCTACCAGGAGCAGGTCATGGCGATCGCCCAGAAGGTCGCCGGGTACACCCTCGGCGCCGCGGACCTGCTCCGCCGGGCGATGGGCAAGAAGAAGAAGGAGATCCTCGACAAGGAGTTCAAGCCGTTCGCCGCCGGCATGAAGGACAACGGCTACACCGACGCGGCGATCAAGACGCTCTGGGACATCCTGGTCCCGTTCTCCGACTACGCGTTCAACAAGGCGCACAGCGCGGCATACGGGGTGGTCTCCTACTGGACCGCCTACCTGAAGGCGAACTATCCGGCGGAGTACATGAGCGCGCTGCTCACCTCCGTCGGCGACGACAAGGACAAGTCGGCGGTCTACCTGGCCGAGTGCCGGCGGATGGGCATCAAGGTGCTGCCGCCGGACGTCAACGAGTCCAACGCCCGGTTCGCGGCCGTCGGCACCGACATCCGGTTCGGGCTGGCCGCCGTCCGTAACGTCGGCGCGAACGTGGTCGAGTCGATCCGGCGGTCCCGCAGGGAGAAGGGCAACTTCACCGACTTCTACGACTACCTGCGCAAGGTCGACGCGGTGGCCTGCAACAAGAAGACCATCGAATCGCTGATCAAGGCGGGCGCGTACGACTCGCTCGGGCACGCCCGCAAGGGGCTGCTCGCCGTACACACCGACGCGATCGACTCGTTCATCGCGCTCAAGCGCAACGAGGCGGTCGGCCAGTACGACCTGTTCGGCGACGCGTTCGGCGGTGGCGATGACGGCGGCGCCGGTGGCGGCATGGTGGTGACCCCGCCGATCCCGTCCGGCGAGTGGGACAAGACCGACCTGCTCACCTTCGAGCGCGAGATGCTCGGCCTCTACGTCTCCGACCATCCGCTCTTCGGCGTCGAGCACGTACTCGCCGCCGCCGCCGACATGTCCATCGCGGCGCTCGCCGAGGAGGGCGGGGTCGCCGACGGGCAGGTGGTCAACCTGGCCGGCATCCTCTCCGGGGTGCAGCGCCGGATCACCAAACAGGGCCGGGCGTGGGCCTCGGCCACCCTGGAGGACCTCGGCGGCGCCGTCGAGGTGCTCTTCTTCCCGAACACCTACGAGCTGGTCGGGCAGTACATCGCCGAGGACGCGATCGTGGTGGTCAAGGGCCGGGTCGACCGCCGCGACGACCAGCCCCGGCTGATGGCGATGGACCTTTCGATGCCCGACATCACTGCGGCGGACGAGGTCAAGCCGGTGGTACTGGCCCTGCCGCCGTCCCGCTGCACGCCGCCGCTGGTCGAGCGGCTCCGCGAGGTGCTGACCAGCCATCCCGGCTCGGCCGAGGTGCACGTCAAACTCGTCAACGGTTCCCGGGCCACCCTGCTGCGGCTCAGCCCGCTCCGGGTCGCCCCCACCACCGCGCTGATGGCCGACCTCAAGGCACTACTCGGGCCGAGCGCCGTCGCGGGCTGAGTGGCGCCGGGCCGACGGCCCTAGACCGGGGCCGGAGGGGACCGCCGGCCACTCCGGCGCGGGCTACCCCCGGGTCGGGCCTCCGAAGGGTGGCTGGGCCTGAGAGGATCAACGTGTGAGTCCGGCAACCTCCCCTTCCGACGGCCCGCTCGGCGACGGCGAACACGGAGGTGCCGGCGTACCGCCGCCGCCTCCGCCGGCAGCCCCGACCCCGCCGTACGGCACACCCGCCGGGCCGGCCCCGGGCACGCCGACCGGTTCGGGCACGCCGACCGGTTCGGGCACGCCGACCGGTTCGGGCACGCCGACCGGCTCGGGTGCGTTGACTGGCTCGGGCGTGCCGGTCGGCTCGGGTGCGTCGGTCGGAGCTGGTCCGGGTACTCCGGGTCCGCCGGCCGGGGTGGGGCCGGTCGTGGACCCGCTCGGCTGGCCCGGGCCGGACCCGGCCACCGCGAACGGCACCTGGCCGGCTCCGGTCGGTCCGCCCGGTGTCGCCCAGCCGGTCGACGGCAACCCGGCCCGCCGACTGTTCCGGGGCGGGGCGGCGAGCGTCGGCGCACTGCTGGTGTTGATCCTGCTGGGCATCCCGTTCGGCCTGCTCTGGTCGGTCGTGTCACCGGGGGTACCGGTGGTGCAGACCGAGGACGGCGCACTGCTGGCCGCGCCGCAGCCGGAGGAGTTCATCGCCGCCGACGGCTGGTTCAGCGTGCTCGGGTTCGGCCTCGGCGTGCTGGCCGCGATCGTGATGTGGCTGGTGTTGCGCCGCCACCGGGGCCCGGTCGGCATGCTGGTGGTGGTGTTCGGCATGCTCGGCGCCGCCGTACTGGCCTGGCAGCTCGGCCGGCAGATCGGCCTTTCCGGCTACGAGCGGCTGCTGGCCAGCGCCCCGCCCGGGGCGACGTTCAGCAAGCCGCCGGACCTGCACGGCGGGCAGTACGACCTGCTGCTCGGGTTCATCCCCGCGATCCAGGACCTGCTGGTGCCGGCGTTCGGCGCCGCGGTGATGTATACCCTGCTGGCCGGCTGGTCCCGGTATCCGGGGCTGCGGCCCGAGGCAGAGCCCGTGTTCCGGCCCGAGGCAGAGCCCGTGTTCCGGCCCGAGGTGGAGCCGGCACCCCGGCCGCTCAGTTGGGACTTGCCGGTACCGCCAGCTCCGTCAGCGGCACCGGCACCGCCCGTACCTGACGCAACAGAGCCGCCTCGCGATTGAGCAGCCGGAGTTCCGCGCTCAGCCGGCCGGCGGTGTCCGGTGTCGCCAGCAGGCGCTGCCGGTCGGTGAGGGTGAGCGCGGCGGTCGCGGCCACCAGGTGCGACAGCACGGTGGGGTCGTCCGGCAACTGCTCGGAGATCTCCTCCGGATCGTCCCGGACCAGCGTGAGATAGCGCCGGAAGACCGACAGCACCCGGGGGGCGAGCAGGTCGGCGAGCTGCTCCTGCCCGGCCGGCTCGGGCAGCCACTCCACCTCGGCGGTCAGGTACGGGGTGGCGCCCTCCTCGACCCCGGCGATCCGGAACCGTCGGCGGCCGACGGTGACCACGTCCAGCCGGCCGTCCGGCAGCTCGGTCACCTGCCGGAGTTCGGCGGTGCAGCCGACCTCGTGCAGGGTGACCGGCGAACCGTTCGGGTGCCGGTCGGTCAGCCCTGGCCGGCCCGACCGCGGCTCCGGCCCGATGCCGGACTCCGGCTCCGGGCCGGCGGAGACCGATGCCGACCCGCCGCGGCGGATGGCGACCACGCCGAACTCCCGGGGCGTGCCGTCCGGCAGGCCGCGCAGGTGCCGCATCAGTTCGAGATAGCGCGCCTCGAAAATGTGCAACGGCAGGACCAGGCCGGGAAAGAGCACCGTCCCGAGCGGAAACACCGGCAGCCGCGCGTCCACGGTCCGAGACTAGTGCGGTGTCCACCAAAGTTCACCGGGTCTCCCGGTGGTCTTGTGGATCCTCGCCTGTTGGGCGAGCGACTCCCCACCGTGTGGTTGGTGGGGCGGGCCACCGTTGGCCAACCGATCCGCACGCCGCCCGGGGTGTTGTGGTGGGCGGCGGGGGTCACGTCGGGACTGGCCGGCACCGGGTAGGTGTCGGCCGGCTCGACGGTGCGTGACCACCCCACCCGACACCACCGGCACAGCGGTGGCGGCAGCGGGTGGGGTGGTGGGTCCGCCGCCCGGGGTGCGGGTGGCGATGATGGCCGCCGCGACCAGGTCACGATGGCCCCTGTATTCGCAGTGCGGGCAGCTGAGATTCCTACCCCGAGGCTTCGATATCCGCCGGGTGCAGGCGGGGCAGGTCGACGACGTCCCCCGCTCGTCGACCAGATCGACCCTGATCCCGGCCAGGGGGCCTTGTCGTGGAGGATACGGATGAGGTGACCGATCTGCCACTGCCGCAACCGCAGGTTATGCCGCCGCCCCGCCTTGAGATCGAGGACACCACGCGGGTCACCAACCCGCAGTACACCGACTTGGTGGGTGACGGCCCAGCCGATCACGGTCTTCGCGGCTTCGTGTTGGGCCTGTCGGATCCGCCGCCGATGCCGACCCTCCACCAGCTGGGCCCGACGTCGGTACTGGCGCCACCGCCGCGACCCCCGCCGCCCCTTTGCGGGTGCCCGGCTGGCGGCCGCCCGACGGCGCTTCTTCGTGTCAGCGAGGTGTTGGCGGTGTTCGGCCCGGATGGCCCGCCCTGACACCAACAGGGCCTGCCCGTCGGGGCCGGCGACCGCGTACGGGTGGATCACACCGAGGTCCAGGCCGGCCACCCGCTGCGGGTCCGGACCGCACCCCGGCTCGGGTTCCACGACCGGGATCTCGGCGGTCACGTCTAGGTACAGGCGGCCGGCCTCGGACAGCAGGGTGACCGACCGGACTTGCTCGGCTGGGTACGGCAGGCGTCGGGCCAGCCGCAGCCACAACGGGGCCGTGCCACGAGCGGTCGGGACCCGCACCCGATGGTCTTCGATTGTGAAGGTGCCGTGGTACCAGCGCACGGGCAGCAGGAACCGGCGACGACGCGGAAAGCGGGCCGATATGTCGCCGCTGTTGCGGCGTTTCGCCGCCCCGAACCAGGCGTCGGAGAACCGGCGTAATACCGAGCGGGCACCCCTCGAGTCCAACTCCCCGAATGTGCCCGGTCCGGCAGCGGCCAACTCCCGGCACAACTCCTGACAACCCACCAACGGCACGTCCCGACGAGCCCGACGCCACGCGTTGACCTCCAACACACACGCCCACACATCTCCCGCCGACCGGAGCAGGCCGAAGCACCGCCGCCGCTGACCAACCGTCAACCGCAGCCCCACCCGCGCAGTCCGATACACCGCTGCAGGAGCGGCCGGATCCCGACGACGAGGCACCAGCACAGTGAAACCCGCGGGTACGACGGAAACCCGGCGAACGTTACTGGACACCGCACTCATGTGTGGCGGCCCTGCCAAATAGTCCACGACATTGAGTTGTCTGTCCGGGTTTGCCTTGTGACGGGCCGGGTTCCGGGCGTGAGAGGTCGGCCCGCCCGGCCGGTCTGCCCACTCCGACCGGTTCCGTTGTTGGTCGTGCCACGGGCCGCCCTTACGCAGGCCAGACCGGCGCCCGGCGGTGGTGTACCCGCCGTCGCCCAGAATGGTGCGGCCGCCTCGTCGGGCGGTGCTGGCCCGCCCACCCGGCCGGGTGGTCCGGCTCACCGTCCCGCCGGCTGGGCGGACGCGGCCCGGTCGGTGGGCGCCGAATAGACTGCCAAGGGTGTTGAACCGGATCGACCTGCGCGGTGGTTGGCGCGACCCGCGCGCCCTGCTGCCCCGTGCCCAGCTTGACGTCTCCGTGGCGGTGGAGAAGATCCGCCCGATCGTGGAGGCGGTCCGCGAGCATGGTTTCCCGGCGATCCAGGACGCCACACATCGGCTCGACGGCCTGCGGCTGGACCGGTTCCGGGTGCCGGTCGAGGCGATCACCGAGGCCGAGTCGACGCTGGAGCCGGAGGTCCGGGCCGCGCTGGTCGAGGCGATAGACCGGGCCCGCCGGGTGCACGCCGACCAGCGGCGGGTCGACGTGACCACCGAGGTCGTCCCGGGCGGTACCGTCACCGAGCGCTGGGTCCCGGTCGACCGGGTCGGGCTGTACGTCCCCGGCGGCCTCGCCATGTACCCCTCGACCGTGGTGATGAACGTGGTGCCGGCCCAGGCGGCCGGGGTCCGCTCGCTGGTGGTGGCGAGCCCGCCGCAGCAGGAGAACGGCGGCCTGCCCGACGCCCGGGTGCTGGCCGCCTGCGCGCTGCTCGGCGTCGACGAGGTATACGCGGTCGGCGGCGCCCAGGCGATCGCCATGCTGGCGTACGGGGCGGCCACGGATGCGGGTGGGGAGACCCGGTGCGAGCCGGTCGACATGATCACCGGTCCGGGCAACATCTGGGTCACCGCCGCCAAGCGGCTGCTGCGCGGCGTGGTCGGGATCGACGCCGAGGCCGGCCCGACCGAGATCGCCGTACTCGCCGACGAGACCGCCGACCCGGTGCACGTGGCGGCCGACCTGATCAGCCAGGCCGAGCACGATCCGCTGGCCGCGAGCGTGCTGGTCACCCCGTCGGTCGAGTTGGTCGAGGCGGTCGACCGGGAACTGCGCCGGCAGGTGCCGGAGACCAAGCACGCCGACCGGATCGGCACCGCGCTCGGCGGGCCGCAGAGCGGTGCGGTACTCGTCGACGACCTGGCGGCGGGGCTGCGGGTGGTCGACCTCTACGCCGCCGAGCACCTGGAGATCCAGACCCGGGACGCCCGCGCCTGGGCGATGCGGGTACGCAACGCCGGGGCGATCTTCGTCGGCCCGTACGCGCCGGTGTCGCTCGGCGACTACTGCGCCGGCTCCAACCACGTGCTGCCGACCGGCGGTTGCGCCCGGCACTCCTCGGGGCTGTCGGTGCAGTCCTTCCTGCGCGGCATCCACATCGTCGAATACGACGAGGCGGCGCTCCGGGACACCGCCCGGCACGTGGTGACCTTGGCCGCCGTGGAGGACCTCCCCGCACACGGCCAGGCGGTCCGGGTCCGGTTCCAGGAGCAGACCGGTGGGGCCTTCCCGGAGAGCCTCGGCGGGACGTTCCCGGAGAGCACCGACGGGGCGGCGACGACGTGACCTCCCTCGACGATCTGCCGATCCGCGACGACCTGCGCGGGCGCCGCCCGTACGGGGCGCCGCAGCTCGACGTGCCGGTGCGGCTGAACACCAACGAGAACTCGTACCCGGTGCCGGAGCCGGTGGTGGAGGCGATCGGCAAGGCGGTCGCGGCCGAGCTGCGGGACCTGAACCGCTATCCGGACCGGGACGCGGTGGCGCTCCGGGCCGACCTGGCCGACTATCTCGGGCACGGGCTGGGCACCGGCAACGTGTGGGCGGCGAACGGCTCCAACGAGGTCCAGCAGCAACTGTTGCAGGTCTTCGGCGGGCCGGGGCGGACGGCGCTCGGCTTCACCCCGGCGTACTCGATGCATCCACTGCTCGCCACCGGCACCGGCACGGCGTGGCGGGACGGCAACCGGGGCCCCGACTTCGGGCTGACCGCCGCCGACGCCGTCGCGCAGGTCCGCGAACACCGGCCGGACCTGGTCTTCCTCTGCTCGCCGAACAACCCGACCGGTACCGCGCTGGACCCGGAGGTGCTGGACGCGGTGCTGGCCGAGGCGCCCGGGATGGTGGTGGTGGACGAGGCGTACGCGGAATTCGCCCGCCCCGGCACCCCGACCGCGCTGGCCCTGCTGCCCGGCCACCCCCGGCTGGTGGTGACCCGGACCATGAGCAAGGCGTTCGGCTTCGCCGGCGGGCGACTCGGCTACCTCGCCGCCGACCCGGCGGTGGTGGACGCGGTGCAGCTCGTCCGGCTGCCCTACCACCTTTCGGCGCTCACCCAGGCCGCCGCCCGGGCGGCGCTGGCGCACCGGGACCTGCTGCTCGGCACCGTCGAGGCGATCAAGGAGCAGCGGGACCGGATCGTCGCCGGGCTGCGGTTGCGCGGCCGGAGGGTCGCCGACAGCGACGCCAATTTCGTGCTCTTCGAGGTCGGTGACGACGAGCGGGTGGCCTGGCGGGCTCTGCTCGACCACGGCGTGCTGGTCCGCGACGTCGGGCTGCCCGGCTGGCTCCGGGTCACCGCCGGCACGCCGCAGGAGACCGACGCCTTCCTCACCGCCATAGAAGCCGCCATAGAATCGGTGCCGACCGGCTCCGACTCCGGCCTGACCGGCTCCGACTCCGGCCTGACCGGCTCCGGCCCGACCGGTCCGCGACCGGCGGCCACCGGCCCGGCGCCGACCGACTCCGGGACGGTGTGATGCGTTACCGAACAGCAGGTCGGCCGACCCGGACACCCAGTCGGCCGCCCCGGACAGCGAAAGGTCCTACCGTGAGCAGAACCGCCCGGGTCGAGCGGACCACGGCCGAGACCAAGGTGCTCGTCGAACTGGATCTCGACGGCTCCGGACAGGCCGACATCACCACCGGGGTCGGCTTCTACGACCACATGCTCCACCAGATCGCCCGGCACGGCGGTTTCGACCTGACCGTGCACACGGTCGGCGACCTGGAGATCGACGCCCACCACACCGTCGAGGACACTTCGCTGGCCCTCGGCACCGCCTTCGACCAGGCACTCGGCAACAAGATCGGCATCCGGCGGTACGGCTCGGCCACCATCCCGATGGACGAGGTGCTGGTGCGGGCCGCCGTCGACGTCTCCGGCCGGCCGTACGTGGTGCACGACGAGCCGGCGCTGGCGCCGTACATCGGGCCGGTCTATCCGACCAGCATGACCCGGCACATCTGGGAGTCCTTCGGGCAGTCCGCCCGGCTGACCCTGCACGTCTCGGTGCTCCGGGCCGCCCGGCCCGGCGGGCACCCGGACGCGCACCACGTGGTGGAGGGACAGTTCAAGGCGGTCGCCCGGGCGCTGCGCGAGGCGGTGGCGATCGACCCACGGTCGGCCGGCGCGGTGCCGAGCACCAAGGGGCTGCTCTGATGGGAGCCGTCCTGCCGGTGGCGCTCTTCGCGCTGGGTGGCGTGCTGATCGGTGGCGCCTGGTCGCTGCACCGCCAGGGGGCGCCGCGCCGGACACTGGTGATCGTCGGCCTGCTGGCCGTGCTGGCCACCGCCGGGGGCCTGCTGTGGCTCGTACCCGGACAGAGCGGATGACCGCCGACCGGCCGGCGCTGCCCCGGGTGGTGGTGCTGGACTACGGCTCCGGCAACCTGCGCTCCGCGCAGCGGGCGGTGGCCCGGGCCGGCGCCGAGGTGACGGTCACCGACGACCTCGACGCGGCGGCCGACGCCGACGGCCTGGTGGTGCCCGGCGTCGGCGCCTTCGCCGCCTGCATGGCCGGGATCGAGGCGCTGCGGGCCGGGCCGGTGATCGCCGAGCGGGTCGCGGCGGGCCGCCCGGTGCTGGGCATCTGCGTCGGCATGCAGGTCCTCTTCGAGTACGGCGAGGAGCACGGCGTCGTCACCAAGGGGCTGGGCCTGCTGCCCGGCGGGGTGACCGGGCTGGCCGCCCAGCGGGTGCCGCACATGGGCTGGAACATGGTCACACCACCGCCCGGATCCCGGCTCTTCGCCGGCCTGCCGGTCGACGCCCGGTTCTACTTCGTGCACTCCTACGCCCCGACCGACGCCGCCGCGCTGACCGACGCCGGTGCGCTGCCGACCACCGCCGAGCACGGCGGACGGTTCGTGGCGGCGGTGGAGCGCGGCCCACTGTCGGCTGCCCAGTTCCATCCGGAGAAGTCCGCCGAGGCCGGCCGGATCCTGCTGCACAACTGGCTGGCCACACTGTGACCGCGCCCGTCCCCGCGTCCCGGACCGGGACCGTTCCGGTGTCCCTGACCGCGCCCGTCCCCGCGTCCCTGACCGCGCCCGTTCCGGTGTCCCTGACCGGGACCTTTGCGGTGTCCCGGACCGTCCCCGTCCCCGTCCCCGTCCCCGCGCCCGGGGCCGGGGCCGTCCCGGCCTGCGGTGTCGGGGCAGGTGCCGCCCGGTGAGCAAAGAACGGGCCCGTCGCCGCGCGGTCCGGCTGGCCGAGGTGGAACGGGAACGGGCCGCCCGGGCCCGACGGGTGGCCCGCCGCCAGCGTCGGCGTACCCTGCTGCGCCGGCTCAGCCCGAAGCTGCCGGACCGGCGTACCGGGCGGTTGTTCGCGCGGCGCAGCCGGGGCGAGCGGGCCGGCGTGGTCGTACTCTCGGTGGCGGCGGTGATCGGCATCTGGCTGCTCGTCGACGACCTGGCCCTGCGGCTCGGCCTGATCGCACTGCTGTTGCTGGTGCTGCCGGCGGTCGTGGTGATCGCGCTGGGCCGCCGGACCTGAGCCCATCGCAGATGCACCCAAACCCTGTTCCGGCTGCCCGGCCCGCCGGGCTCCCGCCCCGCCCCGCCCCGGCCCGCTCGCTCCAGCCCGGCCCGTTTCCCACCGATCACCGGACCCGGCCGGCGGGCCGGTCGACCGGTCGGCCAGCACCGTTTCGTGAACCGAGGAGAGCACGTTGAGCCTGACCCTGCTTCCCGCCGTCGACGTCGCGGACGGCCAGGCCGTCCGCCTGGTCCAGGGCGCCGCCGGCAGTGAGACCAGCTACGGCGAGCCGCTGGAGGCGGCCCTGGCCTGGCAGCGCGACGGCGCCGACTGGATCCACCTGGTCGACCTCGACGCCGCGTTCGGCCGGGGCTCGAACGCCGCACTCCTGGCCGAGGTGGTCGGCCGGCTCGACGTCAGGGTGGAACTCTCCGGCGGGATCCGGGACGACGAGTCGCTGCGCGCCGCGCTGGGCACCGGCGCGGCCCGGGTCAACATCGGCACCGCCGCGCTGGAGGACCCGCAGTGGTGCGACCGGGTCGTCGGCGAGTACGGCGACCGGGTGGCGATCGGGCTGGACGTGCGTGGCCGTACCCTCTCGGCCCGGGGCTGGACCCGGGACGGTGGCGACCTGTTCGAGGTGCTGGAGCGGCTCGACAAGGCGGGCGCGGCACGTTACGTGGTGACCGACATCACCAAGGACGGCACGATGCGCGGCCCCAACCTCGACCTGCTGCGCGAGGTCTGCGCCCGTACCGAGGCGCCGGTGATCGCCTCCGGTGGCGTCTCGACCCTGGACGACCTGCGGGCCCTCGCCACGCTGGAACCGATCGGGGTGGAGGGCGTGATCGCCGGTAAGGCGCTCTACGCCGGGGCGTTCACCGTCGCCGAGGCCCTCGCCGTACTCCGCGCGGCCTGAGACGCCGGGCGCCCACCCCGAGATGGTACGACGCGCGCTGACCGCCTGCCGTCGGGAGTCTGCCTCGACCCGGGCGGCCAAGGCGCACGAACTGTGCCCGTACTCGAACGCGGTGCGCGGCAACGTCGACGTCACCCTGAGGGCGGCCGGCACCGCCAACGGCTAGGCTCGGCCCATGACGGTGGCGGTACGGGTGATCCCCTGTCTCGACGTGGACGCGGGGCGGGTCGTCAAGGGGGTCAACTTCGTCGACCTGCGGGACGCGGGTGACCCGGTCGAGCTGGCCGCGGCGTACGACGAGGCCGGTGCCGACGAGCTGACCTTCCTCGACGTCACCGCCTCCTCCGACGACCGGGGCACCATGCTCGACGTGGTACGCCGGACCGCCGAGACGGTCTTCATCCCGCTCACCGTCGGCGGCGGCGTACGCCGGGTCGCCGACGTCGACGTACTGCTTCGGGCCGGGGCGGACAAGGTGGGGGTGAACACCGCCGCGATCGCCCGGCCGGAGTTGATCGCCGAGATCGCCGAGCGGTTCGGGCGGCAGGTGCTGGTCCTCTCGCTCGACGTGCGGCGTACCCCCGATGGCACCGGCACCGAGAGCGGGTTCGAGGTGACCACCCACGGCGGTCGGCGGGGCACCGGGATCGACGCGGTCGGCTGGGCCGCCCGGGCCGCCGAGCTGGGCGCCGGGGAGATCCTGCTCAACTCGATGGATGCCGACGGTACCAAGGCCGGATTCGACCTGGAGCTGATCGGCGCGGTGCGGCAGGTGGTGGACGTACCGGTGGTGGCCAGTGGCGGGGCCGGCGCGGTCGCCCACTTTCCCCCGGCGGTGGCGGCCGGCGCGGACGCGGTCCTCGCGGCCAGCGTCTTCCACTTCGGCGAGCTGAGCGTCGGCGAGGTCAAGGACGCGCTGCGCGGCGCCGGACACCCGGTCCGCTGACCCCGCCGCGACCTGGGACTATCCGCCGTTCTCCGGTGAGCGGCGCGGCATCGGCAGGGTGAACCGGGCGGCGTACTCCTGCACCGCCGCCGCGTGCTCGTCCTCGGCGAGTTCCCAGTCGTGGCTGCCGGGGGAGTGGCGGCGGGTCAGCACCCCGTGCACCGTCTCGACAGTGGTGGCGAGACCGCCGTGCGGCCGGGTACGCCACAGGTGCTCACCGGCGGAGGTGACCCGGAACCAGCCGTCCGAGACGGTGATCAGACCGGCGCCCACCAGGCGGCGCACCGCCGCCTCGATCTCGTGCCGGGCCGGCAGAGCCCGGTTGAGATGGTCAGCGGTGGAGAGCACGTCGGCGAGCCGGACGCCCTCCGGCCGACGGGTGCTGCTCGACCGCCGGTGCCGGCCGGCGCCGCCGGCGATGATCAGCGATACGAAGATCCATGCGTCGGACCAACGCCATCCGTCGTCCCCCATGGGAGAAATGATGCCGTGCCGCGCCATCCGACGGAACCGTTGTGCACCGGTTCATTCCGCCGAACCGGGACGACCCACGTTCCACGAGGGATGATCCGATCCAGATCGACGATCTTTTTCGGCCGGCGGCCGGCGCGTCCGCCGACACCTGTCTCCGTCGGGCCACCGATCGCCTGTGCCGCCGCTCAGTCCGAGGCCACCGATCACTCCTGTGCCACCGGTCAGTCGTGTGGCCGCTGGTCAGTCCTGTGCCACCGGTCAGTCGTGTGGCCGCTGGTCAGTCCTGAGCCACCGGTCAGTCGTGTGGCCGCTGGTCGGTCGTGTGGCCGCTGGTCGGCCGGTGCCGCCGGTCAGCCGGTACCGGCCTCGGCGACCGGTCGGGGCAGGTCGTCCGGGTCGGCCCGGGGCACCGGTGGCACGGTGAACATCGGGATGAAGGCGTGCACCAGCGGGCCGATGGCGAGGGCGTACGCGACCGTGCCGATCCCGACCTGGCCGCCGAGGGCGAACCCGATCGCCAGTACGGTCAGTTCGATGACCGTGCGGACCAGCCGGAGCGACCGGTGCGGCCGGCGGGCGACGTACCCGGTCATCAGGCCGTCGCGCGGGCCGGGGCCGAGCCGGGCGCCGATGTAGAGGCCGGTCGCCATTCCGTTGAGCAGGATGCCGGCGACCAGGAAGCCGATCCGGGTGGGCAGTGCCTCGACGGTGGGCAGCAGGGCCAGTGCGAGGTCGACGGCGAGCCCGATCACCACGACGTTGCTCACCGTGCCGAGGCCGGGACGCTGGCGCAGCGGGATCCACAGCAGCAGTACGAGGGCGCCGACGGCGATGACCACGGTGCCGATCGACGCTCCGGTGAGTTCGGACAGCCCCTGGTGGAAGACGTCCCAGGGGTCGAGCCCGAGGGACGCCTCGACCATCAGCGCCATGCTGACGCCGTAGAGCGTCAGGCCGACGTAGAGCTGTCCGAGACGCCGGGCGAGCCGGTCGGCACGGTTGCCAATTTTTGCCATGCATGCCACTCTGAGGGCCAATCCAGGAGCCATGAAGGGCCAATCGAGGTGAAGTGGCTATGACCAGCCTCGTTCGAGGGTCACAACTGGGGCGAATGCTCGGGCAGTGGCACGCACTTCCGGGGCGCCGGCGCAGCCCCGACTATGTCGCCCTGGCCGGTGCGGTGCGCGGGCTGCTCGCGGACGGCCGGCTGCCGCTGGGCGTACGGCTGCCGGCCGAGCGGGAGCTGGCCGAGGCGCTCCGGGTCAGCCGGACCACCGTGTCCGCCGCCTACCGGGAACTGCGGGAGAGCGGGCACCTGAACAGCCGCCGGGGCGCCGGCAGTTGGACCACCCTGCCGGGCGGGCACCGGGTGGCCAGTTCGGGACTCTGGACCCCGCAGGACGACCTGGACATGATCGACCTCGGCTGTGCCGCGCTGGCCGCCCCGGCCGAACTCGCCTCGGCCGCCCGGGCCGCCGCCGAGGACCTGCCGCGCTATCTCGGTGGCGCCGGCTACCACCCGACCGGGATCGTCGAGCTGCGCACGGCGGTGGCCCGGTCGTACACCGAGCGTGGCCTGGCCACCAGCCCCGAGCAGATCATGGTGACCAACGGGGTGCAGCACGCCCTGGACCTGGTGCTCCGGCTCGCGCTGCCGACCGGCGGCAGCGTACTCGTGGAGTCGCCGACCTATCCCAACGCGCTCGCCGCGCTCGCCGCGCGCCGCGCCCGGATCGCCACCCACGGCCTGGCCACCGAGGGTACGGGCTGGGACGCCGACCTGCTGCTGGGCAGCCTGCGGCAGACCCGTCCCCGGCTCGCCTACCTGATCCCCGAGTTCCAGAATCCCACCGGCCACCTGATGTCGGCCGAGTTGCGCGAGCGGGTGGTGGCGACCGCGCACGCCAGCGGCACCGACCTGGTGGTCGACGAGTCCTTCGTGGACCTCGCGCTGGACGGCACCGAGGTGCCCCCGCCGACCGCCGTCTTCGACCGGCACTCCCGGGTCGTCACCATCGGCGGGATGAGCAAGCCATACTGGGGCGGCCTGCGGATCGGCTGGATCCGTGCCTCGGCACCCCAGGTGCAGCGGCTGGCGGCGGCCCGGGTCGGGGTGGACATGGCCGGTCCGGTGCTGGACCAGCTCGTCGCGGTGCGGCTGCTCGCCGACGCCGAGACGATCGTGGCGGCCCGCCAGGCACAACTGGCCGCCCAGCGCGACGCCCTGCTGGCCGCGCTCCACGCGGAGCTGCCCAACTGGCGGGTGCGTACCCCGGCGGGCGGGGTGACGCTCTGGGCCGAGCTGGACGGGCCGGTTGCCAGCGCGCTCGCCCGGGCGGCCGAGGAGGTCGGGGTACGGCTCGCGCCCGGCCCCCGGTTCGGCCTCGACGGCACCCTGGAACGCTTCCTCCGGCTGCCGTTCACGCTGCCCGTCGCCGAGCTGACCGAGGCGGTACGCCGGATCGCGGCCGTCCGATACGACATCGACCGGGCGGAACGCCCACTCTGGCGGGAGCCCGTGGTGATCGCCTGACCGACGGCACACCCCTTCCGGGCGTCCGAGTAGCCCCTCGCCGGCACGTCCGAGCGGCTCCTGCCGGCGGGCCCGAACGACCCCTGCCGGCGCGTCCGAGCGGCTCGCCTGCGATCATCGGCCGGGTGACCATGATCGACAAGATCGCCTGGATCCGGCTGGAAGAGGGCCGGATCCTCAGCTCCCGCTCGCACGGCAAGGACGTCTACTATCTGCCCGGCGGCAAGCGGGAGCCCGGCGAGACGGACCTCGAAACCCTGGTACGGGAGATCGAGGAGGAACTCAGCGTCACCGTCCTCCCCGGCACGGCCGAGCCGGTCGGCGTCTTCGAGGCACCGGCGCACGGGCATCCGGCCGGTACGGTCGTCCGGATGACCTGCTACGCGGCGGACTACCGGGGCATGCTGCGGCCGGCCAACGAGATCGCCGAGATCGTCTGGCTGGGCTTCGCCGACCGGCACCGCGTCTCCCCGGTCGACCAGGTCATCTTCGACCACTTCCACGGCATCGGCGAGCTGCGCTGATCCCACCGACCCCGCAGACTCCGGAACCCGGCCGGTGCCGCGCGACCCGGCCGGTGCCGTGCTAGGAGGTGGCAGGTGCCGTGCCACGGCCCGGCCGGGTGTCGTGCCACGCCGCGCGAGGGTGGCACCCGCCGGATGACCAGCCGCAGCGGGCAGCGGCGCGCTCGTCCGCCCGCGCGGTGCCGGGCAGCACCCTGCGGACAGCACCGGACCGCCGCGCGATTCGCGGGTCGCACGGCGGTCCGGTGGGGTGCCGGATCCGGTCCCCGGGGGGAGTGGGACCGGATCCCGGACGGGCTCAGATCTGGGCGAGGGTGCCCTCGTACATCTGGTCGATCTCCGTCTTGAAGCTGCTCTCCACGGCACCGCGCTTGATCTTCATCGACGGCGTCATCTCGCCGTCCTCGACGGTCAGGTCGCGGGTCAGCACCGTGACCTTCTTGATCGTCTCCCAGCGGTTGAGCTTCTCGTTCAGCTCGGCGACGTAGCCGTCGACCAGGGCGCGCGCCTCGACCGAGCCGACGATTTCGGCGTACGGGCGGCCGGCGAGTGGACCGCTGGCGGCCCAGGTGGTGATCGCGTCGGCGTCCAGGGTGACCAGCATGGTGCAGTAGTTGCGGGCCTGCCCGATCACCACCACCTGCGAGGTGTACGGGCAGAGCGCCTTGAACATGCCCTCGATGTGCGACGGCGAGATGTACTTGCCACCCGACGTCTTGACCAGGTCCTTCTTCCGGTCGGTGATTTTCAGGAAACCGTCGCCGTCGAGTTCGCCGATGTCACCGGTCCGGAAGAAGCCGTCCGGGGTGAACGCCTCGGCGGTCTCCTCGGGCAGGTTGTGGTAGCCGCGCATCACCGGCATGCCCCGGAGCAGGATCTCGCCGTCGGAGTCGATCCGGCACTCCAGGTCGCCCATGGCCTTGCCGACACTGCCGATCTTGAGCGCACCGGGCCGGTTGACGAAGTTGCCGGCACTGGTCTCGGTCAGCCCGTACCCCTCGGAGATCGGCAGGCCGGCCGCGGCGAAGAAGTGCGCGATCTCCTGGCTGAGCGGCGCGGCGCCGGAGACGAGTACCCGGATCCGGCCGCCCAGCCGGGCCTGGAGCTTGCTGAAGACCAGCTTCTCGGCGAGCCCGTAGCGCAGCCGCAGCCCGGCCGAGACCGGCCTGCCGGACTGCTCCAGCGTCACCTTGTGCTTGCCGGTCCGTACCGCCCAGGCGAAGATCTTCGCCTTCGCCCCGCCCGCCGTCTGTGCGGTGGTGACCGCCCGGTTGTAGACCTTCTCGTAGATCCGGGGCGCGCCGCACATCAGCGTCGGCCTGACCACCCCGAGCAGCTCGACCAGCCGGTCGAGCCGGCCGTCCACATAGGTCGGCATGCCAACGTGGATCACGCCGCAGATCAGCGTCTTGCCGAACGAGTGCGACAGCGGCAGCCAGAGGTACTGCAGGTCCTCGGCCTTGATCAGCCCCAGGTTCGCCTGGGCCACGCCCTCCCAGCACCATCCGGCGTGCAGCAGCTCGACGCCCTTGGGGCGGCCGGTGGTACCGGAGGTGTAGATCAACGTGGCCAGGTGGTCCTGGTCGATCTCGGCCACCACCCGGTCGATCAGGTCCGGGTCGCTCTCCAGGGCCAGCGCGCCCTGCACCTCGAGGTCGGCGAGGGTGAGCTGCGGCGGGGTGGCGCCCGGGACGGCGGGCCCGTCGATCAGTACGACGTGGGTCAGCGCCGGCAACTCCACTCCGGCGATCTTGGCTGCCTGGTCGGCGTTCTCCGCGATCAGCACCTTGGAGCCGGAGTCCGCGATGATGAAGGCGGTGTCCTCCGGTTCGGTGGTCGGATAGACCGTGGTGGTCGCGCCACCGGCACACATGATGCCGAGGTCGGCGAGGACCCAGTCGAGCCGGGTGTTGGCCAGGATCGCCACCCGGTCCTCGGAACCGACGCCGAGGCCGCGCAGCCCGGCCGCGATCGCCTTCGCGCGCTGGCCGACCTGCGCCCAGCTCAACCAGACCGGTCCGGAGTCGTCCGGGGCGGGGTGGGCGAATGCGTCCCGGTCGGGGGTGGCCGAGACACGCTTCAGGAACATGTCGGGGATGGACCGGTAGGGGACGTCGAGTGCCATGGCGGGGGGAGCCTCCGGGATATCGTCGCGTGACGGTGATCACGTTAAATCGCGGTTACCGTACGGTATTGGTTCCCTGGCGCCAGGGCTAGTCCCGATCGGTCCGGGTGCCCGTACCGATCGGACCGGTTCGACCGGCCGCCACCTCGCCGTTTCCGGCGGTCCGTCCGGGTCGGGTCCGAGTGGCAAACCGGAAATTTCCGGGTACGTCTCTAAGCTATCGAGGCGTCGGCCCAGGTCGGCCGAGCAGGTAGCGCCGCCGGACCAGGGCGCGGAGGTTCATCAACCACCGGTGAGGATCATCAACCATGGGTCATGCAGGACCGGTCATGGGAAGTCTCGGTCGCGGCGACGCGGTGCCGGGCCATGTCATCCACCTTCCGGTTGCCGTACACACCCTGCACGGCGCCACGGAACTGGCCGCGCGACTGGCCGAGTCGCTGGCCTTCATGCCGGAACTCGACGCCGGCGAGGTCACCGTCTCCGCCGAGGACGCGCAACACGAACGGCACCGGGTGTTCTGCGACCGGTTGCTGTTCGGCAGCGGCCGGTGCGGCGAGCGCGAGGGGCACCGGGGCGGCTGCGTCGCCGGCCCACCGAGCGGGATCGGGTCGACGACCGGGCACCGGACGCTGATCGACGCGACCTCCGGCTGGGCCGGCGCGGTGCCGCCGACCGGATGACCCGGCGAACGCGGCACCGCCGGGCGCTCAGGCCCAGGGCACGGTGGCCACATCGCCCAACTCGGCCACCGCGACCCGGTCCTCCACCGCGAGTACGCCGACCATTCGCTCGGCCTCCGGAATCGTCACGTGCCGACCCACCGAGGCGGCCGCCTCCGGGTCCGGCGTCTCCAGCCAGAGCCGGCGCTCCGCCCACCGCACCTGCACGATGCCGCCGGAGCGGCCGAGGAAGGAGGCCCAGGCACCGGTACGGACCGGCATCCGGCGTAACACGTCGACACTCTCCCAGAGCGTGAGCGGCACGCCCTGGTATTCGCGCCCCGCCGAGTGCTCCCAGGTCGCATCCAGCAGTCCGACCCGGTCGGCCGGGCCCGCCGCCGCGTCCGAAGTGGAGCCGGGCGGCTCGCCCCGGAGCCGCCGGACCAGCGCCATTCCGGCATACCGGTCGACCCGGGACTCGGCTCGATCGGAGTACTGGTCCCGGTCGGGGGATTGGGCGCGGTCGGGGGACTCGGCCCGATCGAGGGATTGGGGCCGATCGGGGGACTCGGGGCGGTCGGGGTCGGGGAAGGAGCCGACCAGGGTGTCCCAGTCCCGGCATACGGTGACGGTCGCGCCGTCCAGCGTGATGCCGAGCCGGGTGCCGGTGGGCAGCCAGGGCAGATAGAGGCTGGTCAGCCTGGTGGCCGAGATCGGTCCCGAGGTCGGTGCGTACACCCCGCGCCAGGTGTCGGGCACCTCGATCTCGACGGTGATGTCGTCGTCGACCGGGGGCGGGAAGGCAGCCAGCCGACCGGTACGACGGCGCTGCCAGGTCAGCGGGACCCTGATCCGGGTGCCGGTCTCCCCGGCCCAGTCCACCGGCAGGTCGTGCTCGCGCAGTACCGCCGCCACCTCCGCACCGATCTCCGCCGACGGCGGCTGCCCGAAGAGCCCGTACGCGATCCACACGGCCTCGCCGGCGGCGCCGCGCTCCGCGTCCTGCTGGTGGTAGAAGGCGTACCCGCGCGGCGTCTCGCCGTCGGCCACCTCGGCGCCGATCTCGGCGAGGCCGCAGTTCTGGCAGCAGGTGAAGTTCTCCCGGGCGACGATCCCGGCCGCGTCCAGTGCCCGGAAGGCGAGGGTGAGCCGATCGCTGTCGGTCGGCTCCGGCCAGTCCGGCTGCGCGGCGGCGTGCGCGGCGAACTCGGTGCGGGCCATCTCTCCGGCCAGCGCCTCGACCCGCACCGGATCGTATTCGTCCAGGTATTCGACGGCACCGGCCACGATCGCGTCGTACGGCAGCTCGCCGAGCGCTGTGTGCCGCCGGACGTACTCCTCGACCAGGTGCCGGAACTCGTCGGCGTCGTCTCCAGGTTCCACGGCGGCGAACGTTAGCAGCAGTGCTCCACAATGCACTGCTGATCGTGGCGGTCAGCCTCCATAGGGGACTCGCGGCCGTAAGGTTCAGGGAGCCAGGGATGTGAGGATGAAGGCGGTGGAGGCGACGTGCGGCTGGAGGAACTCGCCCGGGGTGTACGGGTGCGTGGCGTCGTCGTGGACAAGGTGGTCGAGGTCATCGCGGTGACTCCGATGGGTCCGGACTCGATCCTCGTCGTCTACCAGGCGCCGGGCGAGCGGCCCGATCACCGGATCCTGCTTCGCTCCGACGAGTCGGGCCTGACCGAGGAGGCGGCCCGAATCGCGGCGTTCGATGCGGACCCGGTCGAGTTCAAGCTCGCGGCCGAGGCGTTGCGGATACAGTGCGCCGCTCAGTCCGACGAGATGATCGCGGTCAACACCAGCGACCTGGAGCCGCTGCCGCACCAGATCGAAGCGGTCTACGGGCACATGCTCGACAAGGTGCCGCTGCGGTTCGTGCTCGCCGACGACCCGGGTGCGGGATGACGATCATAGCCGGTTTCTACATGAAGGAGCTGCGACGGAAGTGGGCGCAAACGGCAATGCCTTCAATAGCCTCGTGACATCGTGGCCAGACCTGCTTGCGATGAAGAGCATGGCAGCTGGTAGGGGAAGCCATCGACCGAGCTTTGATTTCGATAATCACGACTGATGGCAAACAATCCGACCTTGATCCTGTGGGATGTCGATCATACTCTTGTTGATATTTCCGGCGTTAGTAGGGAGATATACGAATCTGCGTTTGCTGCTGTTTTTGGTCGTCGCCTTGAAAAACTGGCTGACATGACCGGGCGAACGGAACAAGCAATTTTGGCCGACACCCTTGCTCTGCATGATATCGCTGCCTCATCGTCTGTGGTTTCCGATCTCTACTCGGCATTGGGCGAAGCGGCGGAAAGACTCCAAAGCCGAATGTTGGCGGTGGGAAGACCTCTGCCAGGGGCCCGCGCCGCCGTGTCGGCACTCGCGGATGCCGATTTGGTGCAGACGCTAGTGACGGGTAACCTGGCGACTATTGCCCGGGTCAAGTTGAAGGTTTTCGGGCTGGATGAGCATATCGACTTTGAGGTCGGCGGATATGGTTCGGACGGTGATATTCGCTCTCAACTGGTGCTTTGTGCGCTAGCCAGAGCGACGAAGAAATACGGCATCCCCTTCCTGGCCAACGGTGCCATTGTCATCGGCGACACGCCCTTGGATATCTTGGCTGCTCGCGAGGTAGGGGCCAGGGCGATCGGCGTCGCGACCGGCAAAAGCTCCATTAGTGAATTAAATGAGGCTGGTGCCGATGCCGTACTTGAGGATCTTACAGATATCGAGAAACTTCGGGCTTCGGTTTACAATAGATGAAGACTCGATCGTGAGTTTAACGTCGTCGGGCATGCTCGACGAGAGAGTTGCGAAATGCGCGCACATCGCTGCTTTTATCGAACGGCTCAAACGCTGAATTAAGCTCTGAAAGTCTGTCTCTTATCCTCGAAGAACTTGTCTTTGCGATCAACTCCAGGGCCTTGGTCGCAGTATCGCACGCACGTTCAATTTCCCTCGAAAGGATATGTGCCTTGGCGAGACGTATGAGGTAGTGCACCCGATCGCGGTATCGATGTGGTGCTCGCTGCCGAAGGAGGCTCAGTGCCTGATTGAGCGAGCTCGCGGCCTCCTGCGGCATGCCGAGATCCAGGTAACATGCGCCAACCTGTCCCATAACTTCTATCTCATCGACGTACTTGATCCACAACGGCTCCTCGTCACTTCCGAAGCGGTCGAAGGCGTTACGAGCCTGGTCAAGCGCTGACAGACACGCACTCTGCTCCGACCAGTTGGCATGGGCCCGGGCGAGTCGGGTCATCAACATGCTCTCTACCAGCGGTGTCACCCTGCCCTTGGCGAGTGACAGCGCGGTCTGGGCAAGGGCAAATGCTGGTTTATGGCTTCCCTGGTATGTCTGTTGCAGACTCAGATAAGCGAGTGCGCTGGATCCGAGAGCAACATTATCGGCCGCGTTGGCCAGGTAGACGGATGCTGTCAGATGATCACGGGCGGCGGCCGAACGATCTGCGTCCAACGCTAGCCAACCAGCCATCTGGTTCAGTTCTCCGATTGCGGCAAGGGTCGCCTTGTCTTGATGCGCGTCTTGCCTTAGTTGGGCAAGGTACCGGGAGAATGGCAGGTAAAGTGTGTCGCCGCCGACCTCGTCATCGAGTTGGAGGAAGAGTCGTATCAGAAGAGCGGTGGACTGCGAAAGCGGTAGGTCGGTGTTCGTCGCGAACGCAATAGCGGCTACCCGAACATCTTGTTCGCCAGGAGTCGTGTCGCTTCTAGACTTCAGGCTGCCGAAGAGGCTAGTGACACTTGACAGATGACGGTCCGATTCCTTCGTTTGTTCGGCGTCATTGCCGTTGGTCAGTGCACCTTGCTCAGGCATTCTAAACCATAGCATCGCAGCCGGAATACGGAGGATGCGCGCCCACTCAATGAGCTTATCGAGGTCCTTTACGGGTGGTCCGGTTTCGATACGACTGAGTTGTGCCTGGGTCACTCGGCCCCAACCCGCAACGAGAGATTGCGGGAGTTGTCGCGCATGATAAGGATGTCGGCGGTACGCGGCTATAACCCGTCCCATATGCCAGCTCTCAAGGGCATCCCGAATCTCGTCTACAACCCAAAATTCACGAGGTACCTCGGGCGCACCAACAAGCAGACTTCGCGCCTTGGTCTGGCACGGGGCGCAGGCTGTGCCTCGATTATCGCTGGCAAGTCGAGTTCCGCATGAGCGGCAGTAGCGTGCCTCGGTCCGGTTCATGTTGCGCCTGACTGTTGTGGCCTGGGGCTCCATCGCATTCGCAGTGTAGCGATGTTTCGTCCTTGCGTGTGGTTCGTTACATGGTCAACTGCGTTGCGTGTATGCGCCGCACGCATATCGCTCACTGTGGCGAGTGGATAGGCAGAGCAGCGGTGTTCGCCCAACGTACATGTATGGCCCGGGGCGGGTGCTGGGCCGCCGGTCGTCGCCTTCCCCCTTACGTGACGAACGACCCCGCCCGCCTCGGCGCCACTCCAGAGAAGCCGATCAAGGGAGAGATGTGGTGGATGGTTTGCCGGCCGCCGCGCAGTCACCGGAGTCGGAAGAGCCGGAGTCGGAGGAGTGGGAGATCCCGCTTCCGGTCTGGATCGGTGAGGAGCACGTCCGGTTTGCCGTCCGTGCGCTCGTCCTGCATCTGCCGGGCGACGAGCCGACGGGGCCGCGTTGTCTCTGGGACGAACACCCGCACCCGTGCCGGCTTGCCAGGTGGGGCCGCCGAGTGCTGGCCGCCCGTGGGCTCTCCGACGAGGCCATCGATGTCGTGGTGCAGCGGGCCGACCCCTACATCGACCTGAGTATCGTCATGGACGAGGCATGAGCGAGCCCAGCGGGATGGCACGGCGTACGCCGGCCGGGACCCAGCCCAGCGGCACGCTCTACGGCGGAGGCGTGCACTTCCCGCCGATCCCCGGCCAGATCCGGGCGGCGAGTTTCCCGCTTACGCCGTTCGGTCGGCGTGGCTACCGACCGTCTGAGGTACGGCGGTTCCTCGCCGCGCTGGCGGACAGCCTGGCGGCGCTCGAGGACGAGTTGGCCGTAGTCCGGACCGAGAACGAGCGGCTGAAGGTGCATCTTCGGCAGTGGCAGAGCCGGAACTCGTCGGGCCGCCATCGCGCGGAGCGGCGATGAACGGCGACGACCGGGTGGATGACGTGTCCGGTCGCCACGTCATCCATCTGCCGGTTGTCGTACCCGACATCGAGGCCGCCGCCGACTTGGCGGCCTGCCTGGCCGACTCGCTGGCCTTCCTCGGCCTGTGCGACGCAGGCGAGATCACCGTCTCGGCCGAGGACGCCCAGGACGTACGTCATCGGGTCTTCTGCGATCGACTGCTACCGGCCGGCGGCCGATGCGGCGCGCGGGACAGCCACCCCGGTGCCTGTCACCGAAACACCGATCCGTGAGTCACTGCCAGTTGGTGCTGCGCTGCCGGTCTGGCATGTCCAGCGCGACCAGCGGAGGAGCGGCGGGCGTCGACTGGGCCGCGATCCGATCGAGCACCCTGTCGAGTTCTTCGACCGTCGAGACGGACAGCAGCTCCTGGTCCTGGTCGTTGACGATCGCCATGTCGTAGCCGATCAGCCAGCAGCCCACACGACGGTGGACGGGCGTTGGCCGGTCTGGATGTAGGCGGCGACGGCCGCGTGGGCCAGGTCGATCGATACCCGGGCCAGCGTTCCGGGGATGGTGACCGGCGGATGATCGGAGGATTCGAGGACCACGATGGGGGCGCCCGGCTCCAGTTCCACGCCGTGGCTGTTGTCGGGGAGCCAGCGCAGTGCCGCGCGGCCCGCGTCGTAGTCCATGTCCACCCGCATGATGTCCTCGCCGCCGGCCGGGCCGATCCAGTACGCGTTCGCTCGCCTGCCGTGCGGGGCGATCCGGTGGGCCCGTTTGTCGAAGAAGGCGGAAACGGCCTCGGCGTCGGGCAGGGCCTCTTCGTCCATGTCGTAGCTGACCCGGTATGTCACTGCTTTATCCTCTCACCCGTACCTCGGTAGGTCTTCGTCCACCAGGTCGCGCCGCCGTCCGGCGTCGCCCAGACGGTCAGCCGGGAGCCGGCTGGCAATAAATCCCGGATAGCGTTCGCAGGTCGCGGGCCAAGGCAGCCACCTTGTCCGGCGGTCCGGCAAGCCGATCGAACGAACGACCCCGGGGCCGGGCGCTTCCGCCGGCTCCCCGGGATCGGCTCAGCGGATTGACCTCAGTCGTCGTCGCGGTCGTCGTCGTACTTGCCGCCGTGGTCGTCGTCCCGGTCACGGTCGGTCTTGATGATCTGGCCGGTCGCCGTGTCCACGTACGACTCGATCTCCCAACCGTCCTTGACGATCTCCACCTTCCACACCGTCCGGCCGTGTTCCCACTCCCGCTCGACCTCGTCCACGCGACCGCCACCAGCGCTGGCCAGCGCGATCTCCACGGCCCGTGCCGAGTCGACCGATCCGGCCGGCGCGGCGCCGGTCGGGGCGGGCGAACCGGTCGGGATGCCCGACGGTGCGTCGCTCGGCACCACCGTCGGACCGTCGGTCGGGTCGTCACCGGGCGTACCCGTCAGGTCGGCGCCGGGCGTCAGCTCACCGGCCGCCGTGGTGGCGACGGCGCCGAACCCCTGCCGCTCGCCCTCCGCCGCGCTGGCCCCGATCGCGGTGCCGATCACGGCGGCGGCCGCCAGCGCGCCGCCGACGCTCAATACCAGAGTCTTACGCCGCATCGCAGTCTCCTCCATCGTCGCGGAACACCCTGTTCCGGGTTCTCGACACCGAGGTTCGCCCGGATCGGGATAGCGGCGCGCTGTGCGAACCCTAAGCCTCGGTAAAGAGCGCGACCGGCGCCTGTGGCAGCCCCCGGGGCAACAGAAGGCACAGGTGGACGGGCGGGGAGGGCGGAGCCGGGTCGGGCAGGAAGGCGCAGGCGCGCCCGAGCCGGTGGAGTTCAGTTCGGGGTCACCCCAGACGGCGACTCGCGGGTGGCGAGCGGCGGTCCGAGGGTGACCGCGACCCGTGCCCCGCCACCATCCGCATTGGACAGTTGGAACCGGCCGCCGCTCTCCCGGGCCGCCCGGCGGGCGATGTCCAGGCCCAGCCCGGTCGAGCCGGCGGCGCTCGCCCCGCGTACCGGTCCGGCCGGGTCGAGTGGGGTCGAGGCGGGGCCGACCAGGGCCGGTGGCAGCCCGGGGCCGCTGTCGGTGACCGTCAGCAGCGCACCGCCGCCGGGGCGCGGCGCCAGCGCGACGGTGCAGCCGGTGCCGTCCGGGGTGTGCGCGAAGACGTTGCCGAGCAGCGCGTCCAGCACCGCCGCCAGTTCGTCGGCGGGCAGCCGTACCGGAAGCGGGCGGTCGACCAGGTCGAGGCCGAGCGCCCGCCCGGTGTCCTCGGCCAGTACGGTCCAGAACGCGACCCGCTCCCGGACCACCGCCGTGGCGTCACAGGCCGGTTCGGTACCGGTGTCGGTGCCCCGCCGCCGGGCCTGCCGGATCAGCCCGGTCACCGCCCGTTCCACCGCGTCGACCCGGTCGGTGATCCGGGCCGCCTCCCGGGGATCGGCCAGCGACTCGGACTCCAGCCGCAGCGAGGTCAACGGGGTACGCAGCCGGTGCGACAGGTCGGCGAGCTGCTCGCGTTCGTCCCGCAGCAACTCCTGGATCCGGTTGGCGAGGTGGTTGAGCGCGCCTGCCACCGCGCGCAGCTCCGCCGGGCCGGACGGGGTGGCCCGGGCGGTCAGCTCGGCGCCGGCCAGCCGGTGCGAGACCGCCGACAGCTCGGTGATCGGGACGGTCAGCGACCGGGCCAGCCGGTCGGCGACGGCGAGGCCGAGCAGCAGCAGCGCCACCCCGAGCGCGGCCAGCACCAGCCAGGAGCGGTAGACGCCGTGGGTCAGCTCGTCGGCGGAGACGAAGGTGCGGATCACCGCCGTACCGTCCGGGCGGCCCTGCACGGCGACCAGGATCTCCCGGCCGTCCTCGCGGGCGACGGTGAGGCTCTCGCCCCGGGCGGCCAACTCCACCCCGTCGGTGCGCGGCGCGTCGTCGCCGAGGACCGCGCCGTCCGGCAGGAAGACCGTGACCGGCCGGTCGGCCGCGGCTCCGACCTGCTCGGCGGCGAGCCGCAGTCCCTCCCGGCCGGCGGTGCCGACCAGCGGAACCAGCGCCTGTACGTCGGCGGTGGCGGCCACCGCCGCCCGGTCCGCCGCGACCCCGCGCAGCAGCACCGCGAGCGGGACCAGGAAGGCCAGCAGCACCAGACCGGTGGTGGTCGCGACGAGCAGGATGAGTCGGCGTCTCACGACTGGGTCCCGGGTACGTCGAGCCGGACCCCCACCCCGCGCACGGTGTGCAGGTAGCGGGGCTGTTGCGCGGTCTCGCCGAGCTTGCGGCGCAGCCACGACAGGTGTACGTCCACCGTCTTGTCCGCGCCGCCGTAGGGGAGCTGCCACACCTCGGTCAGCAGTTCCCGCTTACTCACCACCCGACCGGCCCGAGCGGCCAGGTGGTGCAGCAGATCGAACTCCCGGGGAGTCAGTTCGAGCGGCACCCCGGCCAGGGTCGCCTGCCGGGCCGCCGGATCGACCCGCAGCTCCCCGACGGTCAGCACGGCCGGGCCGTCCGCCGATCCGGCACCGCGCCGCAGCACCGCCCGGATCCGCGCGTCGAGTTGGGCGGCGGTGAACGGCTTCACCACGTAGTCGTCGGCACCGGCGTCCAGCCCCCGGATGATCTCGGCCTCCTCGTCCCGGGCGGTGGCGATGATCACCGGAGTGCTGTTCACCGCCCGGAGCATCCGCAACAGCTCCAGCCCGTCCAGGTCGGGCAGCCCGAGGTCGAGGACGACGAGGTCGGGCCGGTCGTCGAGGACCCGTTGCAGCCCGGTCATCGCGGACTGCACGGCGGCCACCGCGTGCCCCCGGTCGCGCAGCGCGTGCAGCAGCGGGGTACGGATGGCCGGGTCGTCCTCGATCAGCAGTAGGCGCGCCACACCCGGCACGGTAACCCGGAAACGCCCACCGGTACCCGCTGGCGGCAGCCCCGCTGACCACGACCGTCCCCGCGCGGGGCCGGCGGACCGGGTCCGTTAACTGTTCCTTAGGGTCCACCGGCGCCGGCCTTAACCCGGCGGCGGGCATCATCGGAGCATGCGTCGACGTACCCTGCTCGCCGTGGCCGGTTGGCTGCTCGCCGCGCTGGTCGCCACCGGCACCGGGCTGGCGGCCGTACAGGTGATCGGGGCCGGGCTGACCGGGCCGGCGGGTGAGCTGCGCAGCCCGGACGAGGTGGCCCGGGCGCTGGCCGCCGCCACCCCGCCGCCGGCCACCTCGGGCGCCGTCCCGCCGGGCGGTCCGACGCCGACCGGCGGCACCGCCAGCGCGGCGCCGACCCCCTCCGCCGTCCCGCCGGGCTCGCCGGCCGGCACCGACGACTCGCGCCGGCTGGTCTCCACCCCCGGGGGTACGGTGCTGGCCGAGTGCGCCGGCCGGCAGGTGTGGCTGACCGCCTGGACCCCGGCCCAGGGCTACCGGGTCGGCGAGGTCGAGCGCGGCCCGGACGACGACGCCGAGGTGACCTTCCACGGCTCGGGCGGGCGGATCGAGGTCGAGGTCGAGTGCGTGGCCGGCAAGCCGGTACCGAGCTGGAAGTCACACGGCGACGACGACTGAGCCCGGCCGGCCGCACGGCGGCCCGGGCCGGTCGACCCCCGTGGCGCGGAGCGGGTCAGTGGTAGCGGCCCGCCCCGAGCGACCAGTCGTAGCTGCCCCGGATCCAGGCCCGGCGGGCGTTGACGAACCGGAGGGTGTCGGGGTCGCCGCCGGCCAGCAGCTCGGACTCCAGCCTCAGGTACGCCCGCAGCCCGGCGTTGAACCGGTGGGCCGCGTCGAGGAGGCCGGCCCGCTCCTCCCGTCCCGCCTCCCGGGCCAGTACGACGATCAGGTTGTGCCCGTCCCGGCCCTGCCGGCGCTCCTTGGCGTACGAGAAGACGTCGTTGCACCAGCAGACCAGGTCGGTGGCGAGGTCGTCGAGGTGGGACGCGTCGAGGTCGGCCTGACAGATCGCCTCGGCCAGTCCGCCGTACGCCAGGTCGGTCAGGGTGAAGCTGGGGCGTACCCCACCGGTGTGCCGGCGCATCTGGAGGTACTCGGCGACCGCCGGTACCCGATCCCGTTCCCGGTTCGCCGCCTCCCAGAGCAGCGCCAGCAGGTAGTCCCGCATCTGGGCGGCGAACCGGAGCAGCAGCCGGGGCGGGCCGTGCGCGCGTACCCGTCGGCAGAGGTCGTGCAGGGCGGCGGCGGTCGGGCCGGCGGCGGCGGCCGAGCCCGGCGGGGCCGGCCCGCCGCGCAGGTCGAGGACGTCGAGCAGTTGTCCGACGACCGGGGCGAGCCGGGCCGGGTCGTCGCCCAGGCCGTCGTCGTCGCAGCGGTCGTCGAAGGTGAACAGCCAGGTGAAGAGGTCGGCGAGGAGTCGGAGCTGCTCGGGTCGGGCGTCCGGACAGGTCCGGCCGGCCAGTTCGGCCGCGTTCGCCCGGTCCAGCCGGCGGGCCGTGGCGGGGCTGCCGACCAGGCCGAGTTCGGTGGCCCACCGGGTGGACTCCGGCCCGACCTGCCCGACGTGTGCGCTGACCCGTTCCGGAAAGGGCGGCCGGGTCAGGGACGCCAGGGCGAAGGCGCGCATCGGCACGTCCGGCCCGCCGCCGAGGTCAGAGTCCGAGTTTCGTGGTCCGCAACCGCTCGGTGAGCGCGGGTGGACCGACCAGTTGCACCCGGGCGGCGCGCTGGCGGCCGAACAGGAACATGATCAGCTCGCCGGGTGCTCCGACCATCCGGACCTGCTCGCCGCCGGCTCCGGCGGTGGTCTCGCCGTGCTCCGGCGCCTGGACCAGCAGGGCGGCCGGAAACCGGCGCAGCGACATCCGGGCCATCGCCGGAACGCGCTTCCAGAGCGCGGCCTGCTGCCCGGCCGGAAGTTCCCGGGGCTGCCAGTCGGGCCGGGCCCGCCGGACGTCCTCGTGGTGCACGAAGAACTCGACCAGGTTCGCCAGCTCGTCGACCGGCGGCAGCGTCATCGGGTTCCACCGGGGCGGGTGCCGGACCAGGTCGACCAGGGCCGGGTACGGCTGGCCGGCCACCGCCGCCTGGACCCGGGCCCCGTGCCGCCGCAGCGGCGGGAGCACGAGTCCGGCCGCCGCGTCCGGGCGGCGTTCCCGGACCACCAGGTGGGCGGCGAGATCCCGGGCGGCCCACTCCGGGATGATCGTGGGCGCGTCCGGCCCGATCGCCAGGAGGAGATCGGCCAACGACTGTCGCTCCGTGTCCGCGTAGCGGGGCATGTCTTGATCGTAAATCCTGATCCGGCCGACCGGCGCGTCACGGCCCGGCCGACCTTCGTTCCGCACCCGGTTCTGCGTGGTGGGACAGGCTGTGACAGCAGACACAATCAGGGCCTAGTCGGTATCACCCACGCCAATCGGTTCGTCATCCCTTCCCCTGATCAGTAAGGATGAGCTGGACGCAGGTGGCTTACGGCGGGGGACAGCGTGGCGGGCAAGACAAGCCGGGACATTCTCATCCGGGGGATCAGGGTCCTCGGCTACGCGATCCGGGACGAGCCACGGATCTTCGCGGTCGCGGTCGGTGGCAGCATCCTCTACAGCCTGTTGATCATCGCCAGCGCGTACGTGGTCGGCGCCGTCGTCGGCAACGTGGTGGTGCCGTCGCTGGAGAGCGGCCGGGCCGACCTGGCCGCGGTACTGCTCGGCGCCGCCGCGCTGCTCGCGGTCAGCCTCGGCCGGGTACTCGGGATGTTCGGCCGCCGGATCGGCGCCGGATTCATGCAGTACCGGTTGCAGGCCAGCTACCGGCGCCGGATCACCCGCCGCTACCTGGAACTGCCACTGTCCTGGCACCACCGGCACGCCACCGGCACCCTGCTCTCCAACGCGAACTCCGATGTCGAGGCGGCCTGGTTCCCGATCGCGCCGCTGCCGTTCGCGGTCGGCACCCTGGTGATGCTGGTCGCGGCGATGGGCTCGCTCTTCGTCACCGACTGGGTGCTCGCGATGGTCGGCGTGGCCATCTTCCCCGCGTTGTTCGCCCTGAACGTCGTCTACTCCCGACGCATGGCGCCCCGGCAGGCCCGGGCCCAGCAGATGCGCGCCGAGGTCAGTGCGATCGCGCACGAGAGTTTCGACGGTGCGCTGGTGGTCAAGACCATGGGCCAGGAGGCCCGGGAGACGGCCCGGTTCGCGGCCCGGGCCGGCGAGCTGCGGGACGCGCTGATCTCGGTCGGCCGGCTCCGTGGCGTCTTCGACCCGATGCTGGAGACGCTGCCCAGCCTCGGCACCCTGGCCGTGCTGCTGGTCGGCGCGGCCCGGTTGAACCAGGGCGCGGTCACCATCACCGAACTGGTCAGCGTGGCGTTCCTCTTCACCGTGCTGGCGTTCCCGGTCCGGGCGATCGGCTGGGTCCTCGCCGAACTGCCGCGCAGTGTCGCCGGCTGGGACCGGTTGCAGTCCGTGCTCACCGCCACCGGCGAGATGCCGTACGGCGACACCACGCTGGACCGCCGGGACGGCCGCCCGGCCACTCTCGTGCTCGACCGGGTCACCTTCGGGTACGCCCCCGCCGAACCGCCGCCGGCCACCGCCCCCGCCGAGCCGGGCCTGGCCACCGAGGAGCCGGAGACGGCGGCGCGGCCGATCGGGGTACCACCGCCGACCGAACCGGCCACCGCGCCGACCGAACCGGCCACCGCGCCGACCGAACCGGCTCCGGCCGAGCCGCCGGCACCCGGGTCGGTGCCGGTACTGCACGACGTCTCGTTCACCGTTCCGGCCGGCCGTACGGTGGCACTGGTCGGGCCCACCGGATCCGGCAAGTCCACGATCGTCTCCCTCGCGGTACGGCTGGTCGACCCGGACGCCGGCACGGTGACCCTGGACGAGGTCGACGTGCGCGCGCTGACCGCCGCCTCGCTCGCCGGTACCACCGCGCTGGTCGCCCAGGTGCCGTTCGTCTTCGACGACACCATCCGGGAGAACATCACCCTCGGCCGGGACGGCATCACCGACGACGACGTCTGGGCGGCGCTGCGGCTGGCCGAGGCGGACGGCTTCGTGGCGGCGCTGCCGGACGCGTTGGACACCATGGTCGGGGAGCGGGGCGCGGCGCTCTCCGGCGGCCAGCGGCAGCGACTCACCCTGGCCCGGGCGCTGGCCGGCCGGCCCCGGCTGCTGGTGCTGGACGACGCCACCAGCGCCGTCGACCCGAGGGTCGAGGCGGCGATCCTGGCCGCGCTCCGGGGTGAGCGAGCGGAGTCGACCGACCCGGCCGGTCCGCCGGAATCTCGGGCCTCGATCCTGGTGGTGGCGTACCGGCGGGCGACGATCGCGCTCGCCGACGAGGTGGTCTACGTCGAGCACGGCCGGGTGGTCGGCCGGGGTACCCACGCCACGCTGCTGCGCACCACGCCGGGGTACGCGGCGCTGGTCACCGCGTACGAGCGGGCCGAGGCGGAGCGGGAGCGGGAGCGGGAACGGGCGTACGAGGATCCGGCGACCCGGCGAGGCGAAGAGGTGGACGCGTGAGCACGACCACGGCCGGGGCGGTACCCGAGCGGGCCGAGAGCGCCTGGGGAACCTTCCGGCGAGGGCTGGCGCTCTCCCCGGAACTGCGTACCGGACTGGCCGGCACCCTCGGGCTGGCCCTGGTCTCGATGGTCGGCCGGGCCGCCGTACCGGTGGCGATCCAGCAGGGCATCGACCGGGGGCTGCGCGCACCGGGCGGCCCGGACCTCGGGGTGGTCGGCGTGGTGGTGGCGGCCACCGCCGCCGTGCTGGTGCTGACCACGATCTGCGGGTACCTGATGATGCGCCGGCTCTTCACGGTCAGCGAGACGGCGCTGGCCGGGGTACGGGTACGGGCCTTCCGGCACGTGCACGACCTGTCGATGCTGCACCAGCAGGCGGAGCGGCGCGGCTCGCTGGTCTCCCGGGTCACCAGCGACGTGGACCAGATCACCCAGTTCCTCCAGTGGGGCGGGGTGATCCTCCTGATCAACCTCGGCCAGGTGGTGGTGACCACCGTGGTGATGGCGGTCTACTCCTGGCAGTTGACCCTGGTGGTGTTCGGCGCGTTCATCCCCGCCCTGGCGGTGATCCGGATCTTCCAGAAGCGGCTCGCCGCCGCGTACGGGGTGGTCCGGCAGCGGCTCGGCGCGATGCTGGCCGCGGTCTCGGAGAGCGTGGTGGGCGCCCCGGTGATCCGGGCGTACGGGGTCGCCGGCCGGACCGCCGAGCGGCTGGACCGGACCATCGACGCGCAGCGCCGGGCCCAGCAGCGGGCGATCCGGACCAGCGTGATCAGCTTCTCGACCGGCGAGATCGCCGCCGGGCTGGCCCTGGCCGGGGTGGTGGTGCTCGGCGTCAGGCTGGGTGTCGACGGAACGCTCGGCATCGGCGAACTCACCGCCTTCCTCTTCCTGGTCACCCTCTTCATCCAGCCGGTCCAGATCGCCACCGAGGTGCTGAACGAGGCGCAGAACGCGGTGGCGGGCTGGCGGCGGGTGCTGGACGTACTCGACGTGGCGCCGGACGTGGCGGACCCGGGCGAGCAGGGCGTCGACCTGCCGGCCGGGCCGATCGACATCCGCTTCGCCGATGTCGGCTACGGCTATCCCGGCGGCCCGCCGGTGCTGGTCGACGTCACGGTGGACATCCCGGCCAAGACCCGGGTCGCGGTGGTGGGCGAGACCGGCAGCGGCAAGACCACCTTCGCGAAGCTGCTGACCCGGCTGATGGACCCGTCCGCCGGGGCGGTGCTGCTCTCCGGGGTACCACTGGACCGGGTCCGGTTCGGCTCGCTGCGCTCCCGGGTGGTGATGGTGCCGCAGGACGGTTTCCTCTTCGACTCGACCGTGGCGGAGAACGTCCGGTTCGGCCGGCCGGAGCTGACCGACGACGAACTGGCGCTGGCCTTCACCGAGCTCGGTCTCGGCGACTGGGTGGAGGGGCTGCCGTTCGGGCTGGCGACGCCGGTGGGTGAGCGCGGGGAGGCGCTCAGCGTGGGCGAGCGGCAGTTGGTCGCGCTGGCCCGGGCGTACGTGGCCGACCCGGACCTGCTGGTGCTGGACGAGGCGACCAGTGCGGTCGACCCGGCCACCGAGGTACGCCTGCAACGCACCCTGGACGCGGTGACCCGGGGCCGGACCACGGTGGCCATCGCGCACCGGCTCTCCACCGCGCAGGCCGCCGACGAGGTGATCGTGGTGGACCGGGGCCGGATCGTGCAGCGCGGTCCGCATGAGGAACTGGTCAGCGATCCGCAGTCGGTCTACGGCCTGCTCTACGCCTCCTGGCTGGAACAGACCCGGTGAGGGCGCGGGTGGCGGTGACGGCGACGAGATAGACGTCGACCGCGCGATAAGTTAGCCTGCCCTTACTAAGGTCAGGCTAACTTCTGCTGGAGGTCGACGTCATGCAGCCCAGCTCCGCGGAGGTGGCCCGTACCCTGGCCGCCGGTCGGCTCCCCGGCACCGCCCAGGTCGCGTACCGGCCCGGGCCGCACCAGGTCCGGCACGCCACCGACCCGTCCGGCCGGGTACTGCTGCTCGTCTCGATCGTCAGCGATCTGGCCGCGGCACTCCGACCGACCCGGGCCAGCCGGGGCACGGCGCTGGTGCTCGACGTCCGCGACCTGCCGCCGGCCGCCGGGGCGCCGCCGCTCGGCCGGGTCTGGATCTCCGGCTGGCCGGAGCCGCTGACCGGGGTCGAGGCACGGCAGGCGGCCGTCGACTTCGCCGAGGTGGTGCCGACCGGAGACCTGCTGGACGTCGGCCGGGGCTGCACGCTCTATCGATTCGAGCCGGCGGAGATCCGGCTGGAGCGTGCCGGGACGGTACGGCAGATCGAGCTGGCCGAGTACGCCGCCGCCGAGCCGGACCCGCTGCACGAGCGGGAGCGGGACCTGCTCGCCGACCTCACGGACCACCACGGCCCGGAGATCACCGCCTTCCTCCGGCGCCAGCTCGGCGACCTCGTACCGCCGGACGGTGCGGACGAGCCGCCGCCCCGGGTGGTCCGGCTGGACCGGTACGGCATGGTGGTGTCGCTCGGCGGACGCGGTACCCGCTGCCGGGCCCGGCTCGCCTTCCCCCGCCCGCTCGCCGGCCAGGCGGAACTGGCCGAACTGCTGCACCCGGTGCTCTGCCGGCGGCGGCACCAGCCGCAGCGCCCGGACCAGGAGTGGCCGGTGGCCAGCTCGCCCGACCAGGTCTGGTCGGACCGGTAGCTTACGGTTCGCGCGGTGGGCCGCTACGGCTCGCGCGGCGGGCCGGGATCGGGCGGCCGGCCGGTGAGCCGGGTGAGGTCCCCGGTCAGATAGCGCTGCACGTTCGGCCCGACCGCCGCGACCACCACGTCCGGCGGCGCCGAGGCGAGCGGCTCCAGCCGGAGGATGTATCTGACCATGACCAGGCCGGCCATCTGGGTGGCGACCAGCGACGAGCGCAGCGGCGCCTCGGCCGGGTCGATCTCGAGCAGCCCGGTCGCCCGGCGGAGCACCTGGGTCTCCAGGAACTCCCGGAGCAGCCGGGCGGTCCACTCGTTGTTCATCGCCGACCGGAACAGCGCCACCGCGGCCGTACCGGCGGGGGAGTCCCAGACCCGGAGGAACGTCCGGACCAGCCGTTCGCCGACCCCGTCGAGTCCGCCGGCGGCGATCTGCGGCAGCAGCTCCTGCGGGTCGAACGGGATGTCGATGGTGGCCAGGAAGAGCTGGTCCTTGGTGCCGAAGTAGTGGTGGACCAGGGCCGGGTCGACGCCGGCGCTGGTCGCGATGGCCCGGATCGAGGTGTGGTCGAAGCCGCGCTCGGCGAACGCCTCCCGGGCGGCTTTCAGGATCCCCTCCCGGGTGTCGGGGTTGCCCGGTCGCCGTCCGCTCCGTCGTGCCATCGCCGTCCTCGTGCTCGTTTCCTCCGCTGCCGGTCGGCGCCGCCCGCGCGGGGCGCCGACCGGCGACGCGGACCGTCAGCCGGTACGCCGCCGCAGCGTGGCCGCGGCGAGCACCAGGGCCACGACCACCGCCCCGGAGACCACCGCCACGTCCCGCCACATCGTGCCGGTCGGCTCGGCGTGCGCGCCGACCTGCTGAAGCGCCTCGACCGCGTACGACAGAGGCAGCGCGTTGCTGATCGCCTGTAGCCAGCCGGCCATCTGGTCCCGGGCGACGAACAGACCGCACAGCAGGATCTGCGGGATCACCACGACCGGCATGAACTGTACGGCCTGGAACTCGGTCTGGGCGAAGGCGCTACAGAAGAGTCCCAACGCCACCCCGAGTACGGCGTTGACCACCGCGATCAGCACCACCAGCCCGGCGTTGCCGGCGGTCGAGAGGTCGAACAGCCAGTACGCCGCACCGGCCGCGACGCCGGCCTGGACCGCGGCGGCCAGCCCGAACGCGAGGCCGTAGCCGAAGAGCAGATCCAGCTTGCCCAGCGGGGTGGTGAGCAGCCGTTCCAGCGTGCCGGAGGTGCGCTCGCGGAGCATCGCGATGCTGGTGACCAGGAACATGATCACGAACGGGAAGACGCCCAGCATGACCAGCGCGATCCGGTCGAAGACGCCCGGCTGTCCCGGCGGCGCGGGCTGGTCGCCGAACATGTAGTAGAGGAGCGTGAGCAGCACCACCGGCACCACCAGCAGCATCGCCACCGTACGCCGGTCGTGCCGCAGTTGGCGCAGGATGCGGCCGGTCGTGACGGCCAGGATCCGCAGGCTCATCGGGCCGCCCTCCCGTCACCGGTACGGGCCAACCCGTCCTCGTCGGCCAGTTCGTTCGTCCGGATCAGCCGCAGGAACGCCTCCTCCAGGTCGTCGGTGCCGGCCGCCGTGCGTACCGCCGAGACGGTGTCGTCGGCGATCAGCCGGCCCTCCCGGATCAGCAGCAGCCGGTCGCACCGGGCCGCCTCGTCCATCACGTGGCTGGAGACCAGCAGCGTGGTGCCCTCGGCGGCCATCGCGTGGAACCTCTCCCACAGTTCGGCGCGGAGTACCGGGTCCTGGCCGACGGTCGGCTCGTCCAGGATCACCACCTCGGGGCGGCCGACCAGGGCACAGGCCAGCGACGCCCGGCTGCGCTGGCCGCCGGAGAGGGTGCCGACGAGCTGGTCGGCCGCGTCGGCCAGGCCGACGTCGGCGATCGCCCGGTCGGCGTCGGCCCGGCCGAGGCCGTAGAGCCGGCCGAAGTAGCGGGTGTTCTCCCGGACGGTCAGGTCCGGGTAGACGCTCGGCGCCTGGGTCAGGTAGCCGAGGCGCCGCCGCAGGCTGCGGGCGCCGGCCGGTTCGCCGAGCACGGTGACGCTGCCGCCGGCCACGATCTGCACGCCGACGATGGCCCGCAGCAGCGTGGTCTTGCCGCTGCCGCTCGGGCCGAGCAGGCCGGTGACGCTGCCGCGCGGGACGGTGCAGCCGATCCCGTGCAGGACCTGCCGCTTCCCCCGGGTCACGACGAGGTCGCGGACCTCGATCGCGGTCTCCATGGAGCCTCCTTCCAAAAACTCATCAGATGATGAAATCAACGCTAGTTGAAATCTTGGCCGCCGACAATCGCCGGTCGGCGACCCGACCGGGTACGTCCGTCCTGATCGGTCCTGGCGTATCGGCCGGACGATCCGCCGGTCGTGCGGAGGCGCGCGCCGCACCATCGCCGGCCCGCTGCGATCGTCTCGATCGAGGAGCGGCCGGCTTTCGGGCGGCCGATCCGGAACGGCCAATGCGATTTATCGGTGTGTAAGGGATGAAACGCCCAGGCGGCGCGTGATCGGGCGTTGCGTCATGATCGGACCTGCGGCACGATGGCGCCGTGGATCACGGTCCGTCACGGCAACTCGGGTTCCTCGACGACTGGACGGACCGGCTGCGCCGGCTGCCCGGCCCGCCCGTCGTCGGGGTGCTGCTGCGCGGCAGCTACGCCCGGGGTGCCGCCACCCCGTACAGCGACGTGGACATCGATGTCCTGGTCAGCGGGGGACCGTATGCGGCGTACCCGGCTTTTCTGGTGGAGGCGGGCGAGCGGCTGACCCACCTGTCGGTCGCCGTACGGGACGTCGAATCCTGGCTCGAACGGCTCGACCGGCCCGCCGAATGGTCCTTCGGACTGCCGGTCATCGCTCCCGTACGGTTACTCTGGGCACACGGCGCCTGGCGCTCGTCCGTCGACCTGACCGAGATCCGCCAACGCCCTGCCGAGCCCGATCTGGAGGAACTGGTCGCCGCGCTCGGCAAGGTCGGCGGAGCCTGCGCGAGCGGTGCCGAGTACGACGCCCGGCTCGCCGCCGCCGACCTGGCCCGGCGCTGCCCCTCGGTACTCCGGCTCGCCAACCCGGCGGTCACGGTGGCCAGCCGCCCCGACGCGCTGGCCGCCGCACTCGACCTGCCGGTCGCGCCGGACGGCTACCGCGACGACATGCTCACCTGCCTCGGGCTGCGCCCCGACACCCTGGCCCGGCTGCACGCCGCCGCGTACCGCCTGGTGGCCGGCACGGTGGCGCTGGCCCGCCCGTACGCCGAGGAACTGGCCGAGGTGGTCGGCGCGGATCTCGGCGCCGCCCTGCGCGACGGCCGGCTGGACCGCTACGTCGCCCAACTCGCCCGGCCGAACTGGATCGCGGCGACCACCTCCCCGGGGCTGGACGGCCCGCAGGGCGGCGTGGCGCTGGCCACTCCGGGGGGCGGGAGCGGGTACGGGTGGACGGTTCCGGTGCCGCGTGCGAAACAATCGGGAACTATGCCCGTACCCGATCTCTCCCCGGTGACCGCGCCCGGGCCGGCGCCGAGCGGCCCCGCGCGGCCCTCGGCCCTCGATCCGGCGATCGCCGCGCGCCTGCGCCGCACCCCCGACGGACTCGTCGCCGCCGTGGTCCGGGCGCACGACACCGGCGACGTGCTGATGGTCGCCTGGATGGACGACGAGGCGCTGCACCGCACCCTCACCACCGGCCGGGCAACCTACTGGTCGCGCAGCCGGCGGGAATACTGGGTCAAGGGCGAGACCTCCGGCCACCACCAGTACGTCCGCACGGTGGCGCTGGACTGCGACGGCGACGCCCTACTGGTCAGCGTCGACCAGGTCGGCGCGGCCTGCCACACCGGAAGCTGGAGCTGCTTCTCCGACGAGCTGCCGGTGAGCGGGGCGACCTCGGCCGGGCCGACCTCGGCCGGGCCGACGACATGACCGAGGCTGGGGCGGTGATCCGATGACCACCGGAGCGGTGAGCCCGGACGAGGCGACCTTCCGGGAGCTGGCCCGGACCCGGCGGGTGGTGCCGGTGGTCCGGCGGCTGCTCGCCGACGGGGAGACCCCGGTGGGGGTCTACCGCAAGCTGGCCGGCGGGCCGGGGACGTTCCTGCTGGAGTCGGCGGAGCAGGGTGCCGGGGCGGCCGGGATCGCCTGGTCGCGCTACTCCTTCGTCGGGGTACGCAGCGCCGCCACCCTGGTCGAGCGGGACGGCCGGGCACACTGGCTCGGTACGCCCCCCGCCGGTCTGCCCACCGGCGGTGACCCGATGGCGGCGCTGCGGGCCACCGTCGAGGCGCTGACCGGCCCGGCCGCCGTCGGCCCGGTCGACCCCGAGCGCGGTTCCCTGCCCCCGCTGCTCGGCGGCATGGTCGGCTACCTCGGCTACGACGTCGTACGCCGGTTCGAGCGGCTGCCCTCGCTGACCGAGGACGACCTGCGCCTGCCCGAGCTGGGCATGATGCTCGCCACCGACCTGGTGGTGCTGGACCACTTCGACGGCTCCGCGATCCTGGTGGCGAACGCCCTCCTACCGGCGCCCCCGAACGGCACCGCCGACGGCGCGGCGGTCGGTGCCGACACGGCGCTCGGTGCCGACGACCCGGAGCGGGCGGCCCAGGTGACGGCGGCGTACCACCAGGCGGTCGGCCGGCTGGACGCGATGACCAGCGCACTGTCCCGACCGATCCCGCCGATGATCGCCACGGTCGACCGGCCGTACCCGGGCGAGGTGTTCAGCCGGACCGCCGACGGCGAGTACCCGAAGGCGGTCGAGGCGGCCAAGGAGGCGATCCGGGCCGGCGAGTGCTTCCAGATCGTGCTGGCCCAGCGCTTCGAGCGGGAGACCGAGGCCGACCCGCTGGACGTCTACCGGGTGCTGCGGGCGACCAACCCGAGTCCGTACATGTATCTGCTCCGGTTCGACGACTTCGACATCGTCGGGTCGTCCCCGGAGGCGCACCTGAAGGTCAGCACCAGCGCCGACGGCGAACGGCGGGCGATGCTGCACCCGATCGCCGGTACCCGGCCCCGGGGCAGCAGCCCGGCCGACGACGGGCGGCTCGCCGCCGAGCTGATCGCCGACCCGAAGGAGCGGGCCGAGCACGTGATGCTGGTCGACCTGGGCCGCAACGACCTGGGTCGGGTCTGCCGGCCGGGCACGGTCGAGGTGCCGGAGTTCGCCACCATCGAGCGGTACAGCCACGTGATGCACATCGTCTCGACGGTGGTGGGGACGCTGCGGGAGGACCAGACCGCGTTCGACGCGCTGGCCGCCACCTTCCCGGCCGGCACCCTCTCCGGCGCACCGAAGGTACGCGCGATGGAGATCATCGAGGAGTTGGAGCCGACCCGTCGCGGCCTGTACGGCGGCACGGTCGGCTACTTCGGCTTCGGTGGCGACCTGGACATGGCGATCGCGATCCGGACCGCGCTGATCCGGCACGGACGGGCGTACGTGCAGGCCGGTGCCGGGATCGTCGCCGACTCCGACCCGGCCGCCGAGGACCGGGAGACCCGGAGCAAGGCGGCTGCCGTACTGGCCGCGATCGCGGCGGCCGAGACGCTGCGGCCGGCCCGGTGAACACCGACGGGCCGCCGGTGTCCGGGCCGTCGTCCGGTGACGGGGCACGGGTGGCGGGGCGGCGGGAGTTGGCGTACACCGTGCTGCTCTGCCTGCTCGGCGCCGGCCTGGCGGTCTTCGCGGCGACCCGGACCTGGTCCGTCGAACTGACCGCCCGCCCCGCGCCGCTGCCACCCGGCCGGGTGACCCGGACCGGCGGCGACCTGCTGCCGTGGCTGCCGGCGCTGGCCCTGGTCGGGCTGGCCGGCGCCGGAGCGGTACTCGGCACCCGGGGCATCGGGCGGCGACTGGTCGGCGGGCTGCTGGCGCTGCTCGGGGTCGGGGTGGCGGTCGGTGCCGGCTACGCCGGGTTCGGCACCGGCGGCGAGGTGAGTGCCGGCTGGCCGCTGCTCTGCGTGCTGGGCGGCCTGCTGGCCGGGGTTGCCGGCGGGTTTACCGCCGTGCGGAGCGGAGGATGGCCGGAGATGGGTGCCCGCTACGAGCGGGCCCGGCCGGGCGGGGCGGGCCGGGAGAATCCGGTGATCGCCCCCGACGGCCGGGTGGATGCCCGGCGGACGACGGCCGCCTGGGACGCGCTGGACCGGGGCGAGGACCCGACGGTCAACTGACCCGCTGCCGGGCAGCCGGCGATCCGCGGCGCGCGGCGGCGCGGCCGACGGTCGAGCCGGGTGCCGTCGTGGCGGCGGTGGCGGTGCGGGTGGCGGTCGAGCCTGGTGCTGCCGTGGTGCCGGTGGCGGTGCGGGTGATGGTCGAGCCTGGTGCTGTCGCGGTGCCGGTGCCGGTGCCGGTGCCGGTGGCGGTAGCGGTAGCGGTGAGCTGGCCGGCGGGCAGGCGTGCCGGGTTGGCGATGGTCGCGGGTTCGGCCGGTGGCACGGCGGCGAGCGCCGCCACCAGGGCACGGATCTCGTCGCGGCGCAGCGCCCGGTCCCGGTCCGCGCAGATCGCCTCCCAGGCGTTGCCCCGGGCGGTCCGCATCCGGGCGTCGCCGATCATCACCCGCTCCACGCTCTGCACCATGCCGACGGCGACGGAGAGTACGGCCCGGGGGATGCTGGTCAGGTCGATGGTCGAGTCAGGCTTCGCAGCGCTCATGGTCTTCCCCGCACGGAAATCGATCCGACTGGTCGGCGGCGGCCCCGCGACCAGTGTGCCCGACGTTGATGGTGCCCACCTGGTGTTTCCGGTCGGTCACCCCCGGATCAACGGTTCGGCCCGGGCCCGGTCCACCATCCGGGACAACCTCCGCCGTCGGCCGAGGCTTCCTTGACTTCCGTCACAGCAGTCACCCGAGCGCGCCGGAGCGGTGCGGTGGCGGGCTGTCGGGCGCCGGGGCGTTTGTCGATGGCGCAGCGTGATATTCCGCTCACAGGGCCGGCCATTATGCCCCAGCCCATCTCGTGAAGCACGCCATACCCCCGAGGGCGTCCGTCCGGTGGCGACGCCTAGCATCGGCCCATGACACCCGGAGAGGGGAGTCCGTTGGTGACTGCTGAGCATCCGCACACGGCGGGAGACGATGCCGGATCGGCCACGTCCGCCAACGTGCTCGACGAGATCCTCGCCGGAGTCCGCGAGGACGTCGCACGGCGGCAGGAAGAGGTGCCGCTGGAGCAGATCAGGCAACTCGCGGCGGCGGCCACGCCACCCCGGGACGCGTACGCGGCACTGCGCCGTCCGGGCGTCGGGGTGATCGCCGAGGTGAAGCGCTCCTCGCCGTCCAAGGGGCAGCTCGCCGAGATCGCCGACCCGGCCGACCTGGCCGGTGACTACGCCGCCGGTGGGGCGCGCTGCATCAGCGTACTCACCGAGGGGCGGTGGTTCGGCGGGTCGCTGGAGGACCTGGCGGCGGTCCGGACCGCGGTGGACATCCCCGTGCTCCGCAAGGACTTCGTCGTCTCCAGTTATCAGGTGCACGAGGCCCGGGCGCACGGCGCCGACCTGGTGCTGCTGATCGTCGCCGCGCTGGAGCAGAACGTGCTGGTCGGTCTCCTCGAACGGATCGAGTCCCTCGGCATGACCGCGCTGGTCGAGGTGCACGACGAGGAGGAGGCGGACCGCGCCCTGGAGGCCGGTGCCCGGGTGATCGGGGTGAACGCCCGCAACCTGCGCACCCTGGAGGTCGACCGGTCGGTCTTCGAGCGGATCGCCCCCGGCCTGCCGAACAACGTCGTCAAGATCGCTGAGTCGGGGGTACGCGGCCCGCACGACCTGATCAGGTACGCCTCGGCCGGCGCCGACGCCGTACTGGTCGGCGAGGGGCTGGTCACCCAGAAGAGCCCCCGGGAGGCGGTGGCCGAACTGGTCAACGCTGGCAACCACCCGGCGACCCCCCGGCCGGTCCGATGAGTGAGCGTTGCGAGCGAATCAGCCAGCTCGGTGCGGATGTGCCTCGTGGCGGCACGGAGCGAAGCGGAGTGCTGGCATGAGCGCCCCCGCGCTGCCCGCGCTGCCCGACCTCGCCGGGCACTTCGGCCCGTACGGCGGACGGTTCGTCCCCGAGGCGCTGGTCGCCGCGCTCGACGAACTCGACACGGCGTACCGGGAGGCGCTGGCCGACGAGTCGTTCACCGCCGAGTTCACCCGGATGCTGCGCGAGTATGCCAACATCCCGTCGCTGCTCTATTCGGCGCAGCGGCTCTCGGCCCGGGTCGGGGCGCGGGTGCTACTCAAGCGCGAGGACCTCAACCACACCGGCGCGCACAAGGTCCGCAACGTACTCGGCCAGGCGCTGCTCACCAAGCGGATGGGCAAGCCCCGGGTGATCGCCGAGACCGGTGCCGGCCAGCACGGGGTGGCCAGTGCGACCGCGGCCGCGTACCTGGACCTGGAGTGCGTGGTCTACATGGGTGAGCTGGACACCCAGCGGCAGGCCCTCAACGTCGCCCGGATGCGGATGCTCGGCGCCACCGTCGTCCCGGTGACCGCCGGCTCGCGCACCCTCAAGGACGCGATGAACGAGGCGATGCGGGACTGGGTGGCCAACGTCGACCGGACGCACTACCTGATCGGCACCACCGCCGGCCCGCACCCGTTCCCGGCGATGGTCCGGGAGTTCGTCCGGGGCATCGGGGTGGAGGCCCGGCAGCAGTGCCTGGAGCTGACCGGCGCGCTGCCGGACGCCGTGACCGCCTGCGTCGGCGGCGGCTCCAACGCGCTCGGCATCTTCCACGCCTTCGTACCGGACGCCGACGTCCGGCTCTACGGCTTCGAGGCCGGCGGCGACGGCGTCGAGACCGGCCGGCACGCGGCGAGCATCACCGGTGGCTCCTCCGGGGTACTGCACGGCACCCGCACCTACGTACTCCAGGACGAGGACGGGCAGACGATCGAGTCGCACTCGATCTCGGCCGGGCTGGACTATCCCGGGGTCGGCCCGGAGCACGCCTGGCTCAACGACGCCGGACGGGCCCGGTACGCCCCGGTCACCGACGCGGAGGCGATGGACGCGTTCCAGTTGCTCTGCCGGACCGAGGGGATCATCCCGGCGATCGAGAGCGCGCACGCGCTCGCCGGCACGCTGAAGATCATCCCCGAGTTGACCGCCGAACTCGGTCGCGAGCCGACGATCGTGGTCAACCTCTCGGGCCGGGGCGACAAGGACGTGCACACCGCCGGGGAATACTTCGGCATCCTCGACGGGGAGCAGAGGTGAGCGAGATGGCCACCGCCGCCGACCGGAGCATCGGGGTCGCGTTCGAGAAGGCCCGGGCCGAGGGGCGGGCGCTGCTGGTCGGCTGCATGCCGGCCGGCTTCCCGACCGTGGACGGCAGCATCGCCGCGATGCGGGCCATGGTCGACGCCGGGGTCGACGTGATCGAGGTCGAGATCCCATACTCCGACCCGGTGATGGACGGGCCGGTCATCCAGCGGGCCAGCGACATCGCCCTGGCCGGCGGGGTACGCACCCGGGACGCGCTGCGGATCATCGAGGCGGTCGCCGCGACCGGGGCTCCGGTGGTCACGATGACCTACTGGAACCCGATCGAGCGGTACGGTGTCGACGCCTTCGCCCGGGACCTCGCCGCCGCCGGTGGCACCGGACTGATCACACCGGACCTGATCCCGGAGGAGGCCGGCGAGTGGCTGGCCGCCTCTGACGCGTACGGGCTGGACCGGACGTTCCTGGTCGCGCCCTCGTCGACCGACCGGCGGCTGGCGATGACCGTCGAGCACTGCCGGGGCTTCGTCTACGCCACCGCCCTGATGGGGGTGACCGGTGCCCGGGAGAAGACCTCGGATGCCGCACCGACCCTGGTCGGCCGGGTCCGGGCGGTCAGCGCGCTGCCGGTCGGGGTGGGGCTCGGCGTCGGCACCGGCGCCCAGGCCGCCGAGGTCGGCCGGTACGCCGACGGCGTCATCGTGGGCAGCGCGCTGGTCCGCTGCGTGCTGGACGCCCCTGACGAGGCAGCCGGGCTGGCCGCGCTGGGCACGCTGAGCGCCGAACTCGCCGAGGGCGTCCGAGCCGTCCGACGCTGACCGGCAGCCCCAGCACGCCGACTGGATCATCGACCTCGGTCCCGGCGCCGGCCACGACGGCGGGCACTCCGAGCCGGTTCGACTGCGGCCCTGCGCTGCTCTCCGGACGGTCGGGATCCGGCGTGGCGCTGTTCGATTCGACCGGGCACGCCTGCGGTGGAAAACGGACGACAGCCCTGTTCGCGGCGTGTATCCGGACGAACCAGGCAGGAATCGCCCGGGGTTGACAACCGGACCGGGGTGCCGCCGGCAGGGGTTGCGACGGTAGCCTGTGCACCCGTGACCCTCGCCTCGCTCTCTCCTCAGGCGGCCCTGCCGAGTCCCGCCACCGCCGTGTGGCAGCTCGGGCCGGTGCCGATCCGGGCGTACGCACTCTGCATCGTGCTCGGAATCGTGGTCGCCTGCGTGGTGACCGAGCTGCGACTGCGCCGCCGTGGCGTCGCCCCCTGGGCGGTGCTGGACATCGCCGTCTGGGCGGTGCCGTTCGGCATCGTCGGCGCCCGGATCTACCACGTGATCACCTCACCCGGGTCCTATTTCGGCGAGGACGGTGACCCGGTCAAGGCCCTCTACATCTGGGAGGGCGGGCTCGGCGTCTGGGGCGCCGTCGCGGGCGGCGCGGTCGGTGCCTGGCTCGCAGTGCGGCAGCTCGGCCTGCCGCTGACCGTGGTCGCCGACGCTCTCGCCCCGGGCCTGCCGCTGGCCCAGGCCGTCGGCCGAATCGGCAACTGGTTCAACAACGAGCTGTTCGGCGGGCCGACCACGCTGCCGTGGGGCCTGGAGATCCACCGGATGGACCCGGCCAATCCCGGGCACGCGCTCCGGGACGACAGCGGCAACCCGATCCTCGAACCCGGGCTCTTCCACCCGGCCTTCCTCTACGAGGCGCTCTGGAACGTCGGCGTCGCCGGCCTGGTCCTCCTCCTCGATCGGCGATTCAAACTCGGCCGGGGCCGGGCGTTCGCGCTCTACGTGATGGGTTACACCGCCGGACGGTTCTGGATCGAGATGATGCGTACCGACCCGGCGACCGAGATCCTCGGCGCCCGGCTGAACGTCTGGACCGCCGTCGTCGTCTTCCTCGGCGCGCTGATCTACTTCGTCCGGGTCCGGGGTCCGCAGGAGTTCCTGGTGCCGGTCGGTGGCGCGCCCGCCCCGCTGGCCGCGAGCGATGCCGCCACCGGCGACGTGTCCCAGGTCGACGTCTCCCGGGAACCGGCCGCGATCGGCGTGCCCACCGCGTACCGGGTGGTGACCGAGGAGGAGTTCCGGCGGTTCCAGGAAACCGGCGAGGTCCCGCCGGTCGAGGAGCCGGCCTCGGCCGAGCACGACGACTCCGACGACGATGATGACGACGAGGCCCGGCCGGCGACTCCGGCAGGGGAGTCCGAGGTTGCCGGGGAACCGGCCGCTGCCGGGGAACCGGCCGACGCCCGGGACGGCGAGCCGGCTGACGCCGGGGCAGCGCCGGGAACCGCAGACCGGGATCGTTGAGCGGGGGAGCCGGCCCGATGCGTACGGCCGTTGTGGTGGGCGCCGGAATCGGCGGGCTGGCGACCGCCGGTGCACTGGCCCGCTCCGGTTGGCAGGTGACCCTGCTGGAGCAGGACGACCGGGTACGCGCCGAGCGCACCGCGCTGGTGCTCTGGCCCAACGGGGTACGCGCGCTGCGTGCCCTCGGCCTCGGCGAGGGGTTGGCCGCGATCGCGACCCCGCTACCCGACGTCGGCGTCCGGCGCCCCGACGGGCACTGGCTGGTGCAGCCCCGCCCCGGGCTCGGTGAACGCGCACCGGTCGTCGTACACCGGGAGGACCTGCACGACGCGCTGGTCGCCGGCCTCGGCGACCGGGTGGAGATCCGGACCGGCGTCGAGGTGCGGACCGTCCGGGTCGGCGACGGCGACCGGCCCGCGGTCGGTGACGGGCGCGGCAGCTACGAGGCCGACCTGGTCGTCGCCGCCGACGGCATCGACAGCGCGGTACGCCGCCGGCTGGCGCCGGAGGCCACCGTGGTCAGCTCCGGCTGCGCGGCGTGGCGGGCGGTCATCCCGTGGTACCGGGCGCCGCAGCTTCCGGCCGACCGCCCGGTGGACGGCGAGACGCTCGGCGCCGGTTACCGGTTCGTCGCGGCCTCGCTGGGCGACCGGGGCGACTCCGGCGGCTCCACCAGGGGCGGGATCTACTGGGTGGCGACGGCGGCCGGCGCGTCCCGCCCGGAGCCGCCGGCCACCCAGCTCGGCCTGCTTCGGCGCTGGTTCGCGGACTGGCCGGCGCCGATCGCCGACCTGCTCGCCGCCACCGAGCCGGAGGACCTGGTCCAGCAGGAGGTACGCGAGTTGCGCCCGCTGCCCCGCGCGTACGGCTTCCCGGCTGGCACCGGGGGCGTGGTGCTGCTCGGCGATTCGGCGCACGCCATGCCGCACCACCTGGGTCAGGGTGCCTGCCTCGCCCTCGAGGACGCCGCGACGCTGCGCTCGGTGGTCCGGGAGGCGATTCCCGGTGCGCCGCTGCGCGAGGCGGTCGAGTCGTACAACCGGATGCGCCGCCCCCGGACCGTCACCGTGGTCCGGCAGACCCGGCGGATGTCGGCGGTGTTGCAGTCGCGGGGGCGGCTGGCGCTGCGGGCCCGGGACGCCGCCCTCGGCACGATCACGCCCCGGCTGCTGGGCAGCGCGGCGAGCGTGGCGGCCCAGTGGCGGCCACCGGAGTGATCGACCGGGGGTCGGCCGGCGGCTGACCGTCGGCGGATCTTCGGTCGCCAACGCCGAGAGCGCGTCCTGCTCCCGCTGGTTGGGCGGGGCGGAGGCCCGATCGGGTCGACCGGCCGATATCCGAATCGAAGCGGGCCGCTGCCCGAGCGGGTCGGGCCGGACCGTCCGGTTCGTCGGCTAACCGACCGATCGGGAGGATGCCCGGCACGCCGCCGCGTCGCGCACACTACCCGGGAGCGAAGGTGAGGGCTCCCAGTTGCGGCACAGCGTGCCTGATCAACAGGCCAGTACGGAGCGGAGGCACCCCGCTCCCGGCGAGGTACGCCTGCTCGGGCCGGTCCGCCTGCTCGGCCCTCGGGGGCCGGTCGCGCTGCCGGACGGCGCCGGTCCACTCCTCGGACTGCTGGCGCTGCGGCCCAACGAGCCTGTCCCGGACGCGGAGTTGCTGGCCGCACTGACCGGTCGGGACGCGCTGTCCCGGACCGGTGCCCGTCCCCTGGACCAGGCGGCGACGCTGCTGGCGGCGGCGCTGGCCGGCTCTGGATCGCCCGGCACACTGGAGATCCACCCCACCGGATACCTGCTCCGGATGCCGAGCGGCCGGATCGACGCGAGCCGGTTCAGCCGGTTGCTCGACCGGGCTCGGCGTCGAATGGCGGGTGGTGAGTTGCGCGCCGCCGCCCGGCTGTTCCGGGCCGCCCTGGCCGTCTGGCCCGAGCCGCCGGTACCGACCGAGGACAGCCGGGACGACACGCCGTTGGTCCCGCCCGACGGCGGCCGGGCCGGCGCCGGTGATCCCTACCGGCTCTGCCCGTCCGGCTGGGCCGCCGCCGAGCTGGGGCGGCTGCGGCAGGCCCGGCTCGACGCCTTCGAGGAGCGCTGGGAGTGCGCGCTGCGGCTCGCCGTGGCGGCACACACCGCCGCCGGTGGCCCGGTCGCCGACCGGGCGGTGGTGGCCGCCGGGGCGACGGCCGCCCGGGTGGCCCGGGCGGCGGTCGCCGAGCTGACCTCGGCGGTGGCGGCCCATCCGCTGCGGGCGCGGCTGTGGGAACTGCTGCTCGTCGCCGCGTACCTGGACCAGGGGCGGCGGGCCGCCGCCGAGGTGTACCAGCGGGCTCGGGAGGTCTTCCAGGACCAGGCGGGCGTCGAGCCGGCCGGCCGGGTGTGCGTACTGGCGGCGGCGGTGCGCGCCGGTGAGCTGCCCGAGGACTGGGCGACGGCCCCCCGTCCAGCGCCCAGCATGGAGGTCGCCGCCGGCCCGTCGACGTCCCGGGCGCGTCCGGGCGCCCGGCTGCCGGTCCCGCTCACCGCCCTGCTCGGCCGGGACGAACTGCTCGGCCTCGTCGCCGAGCGGCTGGACGTGCACCGCCTGGTCACGCTCACCGGACCGGGTGGGGCCGGCAAGACCCGGCTGGCGGTCGCCGCGGCCGGGGCGGTCACCGACCGCCCGGTCTGGTTCGTCGACCTGACCGCGGTACAGAGCCCGGTACGGGTGCCGCAGGCGGTGGCCGCCGCGCTCGGCGTACCGGACGTGGGGCGGGACCTGGTCGAGGGGCTCGCCGCCGACCTGGGCCCGGTCCGGGCACTGCTGGTACTGGACAACTGCGAACACCTGGTCACCGGCTGCGCGGAACTGGTGGACCGGCTGCTGTCCCGCTGCCCCGGGTTGCGGGTGCTGGCGACCAGCCGGGCCGCGCTGGGGCTGCCCGCCGAGTCCCGGATCCGGGTACCGACGCTCGGCGTACCCGAGGTCAGCACCGGGCACAGCCTGGCGGCGCTGACCGCACACCCGGCGACCCGGCTCTTCCTCGAACGGGCCCGGGAGTTCGCCGGTCGGCCGGTACCGGAGAGCAGCGCCGACGCGGTGGTTCGGCTCTGCGTCGACCTGGACGGGCTGCCGCTGGCGATCGAACTGGCCGCGGCACGTACCCCGATGCTGACCGTCAACGAGATCATCGCGCGGCTGCGGACCGACGTACGGCTGCTGCGCAGCCCCGACCCGAGGCCACCGGACCGGCACCGGAGCGTCGCCGCTGCGGTGGAGTCCAGTCTGGTCCTGCTGGACGCCGACGCCTGCCGGCTGTTCGACCGGCTCTCGATCTGTGCGGGCGGGTTCGACGCCGAGGCGGCCCGCTCGATCGGTGGCCCGTCCGCACCGGCCGCCCTGGCCGCGCTGGTCGAGGCGTCCCTGGTGGAACCCCTCCCGACCGGGCCACCGGAGCCGACCGACTCGCCCGAGCCGGCCGACCCGACAGGGCCGACCGCGTTGACCACGCCGCCCGACCCGACGGGTCCGGTCGACGGGCTCGGGTCGCCCGAGTCGTTCGGCCCGGCAGAGCCGACCGGGCCGGCCGAGTCCGCTGCGCGGATCGGGCTGCCCGAGCCGGGTGGCCCGACCGACTCGCCCGAGCCGGTCGAGTCCGCTGCGCGGATCGGGCTGCCCGAGTCGGGTGGCCGGACCGGGACATCCGGGCCGGGCGAGGACGGCCGGACCCGCTACCGGATGCTGGAGCCGATCCGGCGGCACGCGCTGGCCCGGCTGGTCGGCTCCGGTGCCGAGGTGGCCGCCCGGCAGGCGCTGGCAAGGTACTGCCTGCACCTGGCCCAGCGGGCCGACGCCCGGCTGCGGGGCGCGGACCGGGACTGGTGGCTGGCCCGGCTGCGCGCCGACGAGCCGAATCTGCGCTCCGCGATGACCTGGCTGGCCGAGGCCGGCGCCGGCGGGCCCGCGCACGGTGACCTGCGGCTGGCCGCCGCCCTCGCCATGTACTGCCGACTGGAGGGGAAGTACCGGGAGGGGCACGGCTGGCTGTCGACGGCGCTGGCCCGGCACCCGGACGCCCCGGCCGGGCTGCGGTCCCGGGCCGGGATCGGCGCGGCGATGCTGGCGATGCTGACCTGCGACTATCCGGCCGCGATCCGGCACGCGGAGTTGGCCCGGGCCGCCTGCCGGACCACCCGGAACCGCCGCGCCGAAGCGCAGGTGGAGCAGATCCTCGGCTCGGTGGCCCGGGAGCAGGCCCGGTACGCCGAGTCCGCCGGTCACCTGGCCACCGCCGGGGCCATCTTCGCCGACTGCGCCGACGAGTGGGGCGAGGCGCAGACCGCCGAACAGCGCGGCTTCACCGCCTGGCTCGCCGGTGACCTGGACCGGGCCGACTCGCGGCTGTGGGCGAGCCTGCGCCGGCACGAGCGGCTCGGTGACGCGCTGGCGGCGGCGAGCGCGCTGATGAACCTCGGCGCGGTCGCGCTCTACCGGGGCGACATCGACCGGGCGTCGTCGCTGCTGGACGTGGCCCTGACGCGGTACTCCGCGATCGGCTTCCCGGAGGGGGTCGGCTGGGCGCACAACCTGCGCGGCCTGGTCGAGCTGCGCGCTGGGCGTACCCGGCGGGCCGCCCGGCACCTGCGGATCAGCCTGGCCGCGCACCGCCAGGTCGGCGACCGGTGGCGTACCGCCAGTGTGCTGGAAGCGCTCGCCGAGGTGGCCCGGCAGGAGGGTGACCCGGTACGCGGGGCCCGGCTGCTCGGCGCGGCCGACCGGATCCGGGAGGAGATCGGGGCGCCGGTACCGGCCTGCGAGCGGGCGGACACCGAGGCGACGGCGCGGGCCCTACGGGCCCAGTTGGACGCTCCGGTACGCCACCTCCCCGGCACCGGCGCGGGCGGCTTCGCCCTGGCCCACCGGTACGGCCGGGAGGCACCGCTGGACGCCGTGCTGGAGGTTCAGTGCCCGGAGTCGGCGTTCGGGTCGTAGGTGGTCGGCAGCTTGCCGAGTACGCCGTTGACGATGTGGATCCGGCCACCCGCGACCCGGTAGTCGGCACAGACGCTCTGCACCTGCTCGCCGATCCGCGCCATCGGCCCGGCCTCGCTGACCGGTACCGTGCTGCCGTCGAGGGTACGCAGCGTGCCGTCGGCGACCAGGTCCGCCAGTGGGTGGGCGCCGGCCACCAGGTGGGCCCGGACGAGATCCCGCAACTCGTCCTTGCGGTGAATCATCAGGTCGTCGAGGTTCTCCTCGGAGAACTTCTTCGCGAACGCGTCGTCGGTCGGGGCCAGGATGGTCACCCCGCCCGGGGCGCGCAGCTCGGCGGAGAGGTCGGCGGCGCGTACCACCGCCTCGAACCGGGTCAGCACGGGGATCCACTGCAACGCCACGTCGCCGGGCTGGTCGGCCAGCGATGCCGGGTTGCCCGGATCGGTGCCCGAGGGCAGCGCCTCGCAGAGCGGCCCGGTCACCCCGGAGCCGGCCGCCGCGTCGGAACCGTCGGGACCGTCGTCCGTGCAGCCGGCGACGGTACCGGCCAGCAGCGCGGTCGCGGCCAGCACCAGCGCGGCCCGGAACCGGGTCCGGCCGATCCGGGTACGGCCGGCCGGGCGAACGGGTCGACCACGGAGGCGGTGACGAAGCCGGCGCCGTCCGGCGGGATCGTCGGCCGGGTACGGCGGGACGGACGGCTCGGACACGACAACCTCCACGACGGGTCGGACCGGTGTGCCGTACCGGTGGGCCGGGCGTCGGCGGCCCGACCCACCGGTACGGCGGATGGTGCGCGGTTCAGTTCTGCGCCGCGCCGGTCAGAGCGAGGCGCACTGGCCCGACCTCGGGCCGTTCACCGAGTTGGCGACCTCGATGTTGACCGGTGCCGGGCTGTTGACCGCACAGCTCAGCGGACCGCTCACCGAGTTGCCGGCGATCAGGGCCGGGTCGTTGCCGGTGTTGTTCACCGCCACCGAGACCGGGCCGGAGATCGTGTTGTCGACCAGCGAGACCGCGCCGGTGGTGCCGGAGATCGACACCGGGCCCCGGACGGTGCTGTCCGCCAGGAAGACGCCGGTGGCGCCGGCCGCGCTGACCGGGCCGCTGATCGTCGTACCGGTGGCGACGAGGATGGCGCCGGGCCGGACGGTGACCGGTCCGTTCACCGTGGCGTCCGACAGGCAGGCGAAGCCGGAGATGGTCAGCGGCCCGTTGTGCCGGCCGGTACGGGTCGGGTAGACCCGGGTGCCGTCGACCCACTCCTCCGCACCCTGGGCGTCCAGCAGCAGCGGGATCAGGCCCCGCTCCGGCTGGGCCAGCGGCACGTAGTACCCGTCGGTGCCCTTGACGACCTTCCAGCCGTGCGCGGCGATCCGCTGCGCCACGGTGGCGCCCACGCCGTTCGGGCCGTCGGTACGCGCCCCGTTGTACTGCTCCTCGGTGAGCTTGTACGCACACGGCGCGTCGTCGAGGATCATCTCCGGCTCCGGCAGGTCGTCCCGAGGTCCGGCCTCACCGGGGTGCGGCGCCGGGTGCAGCGGGATCGGCCGGGAGCCCCGGAACACGAGCCGGCCGGTGTTGCTGGCCTGGAACTCGATCGCCTCGCCCCGGGCCTTCTTGATCGCCGGCAGGTTGGCCCGGTGGTAGTCGAGGAACTGGCTGAACGTCCAGAGCGCCGAGTAGGTCTTGCGGCGCCGGTTGTTCGCCGAGTTGCCCTCGTCCGGCCGGGTCTGCCCGCCGGAGCTGCGCAGCTCCAGCAGCGAGTTGACGGTGTTCTTCAGCCCGAGGGTGTTGCGCAGGATGGTCTCCTCGCTCAGCCCCACGCCGCTGCCGCCCTGGCAGCCGTACGGGCAGGCCCACCAGCCGTCCTTGGCGCCCTCGACGTACATGTGACCCTCGATCATGTCCAGCGACTCGTCGAAGATCTGCTTGGCCACGTTCTGGTGCCGTGGCGGCAGCATCGGCAGGTCACCGGCGGTCGAGTTGCCGTACTCGTGCCCGTCGTAGCCGGCCACCGGCCGGTAGTCGCGGAGCATCCCGACGTACGCCGCGGTCTCCGGCTGGCGGATCAGCGAGTAGTCGCGGTTGAGGTCCTGCCCGGTCGAGTTGCCCCGGGTGTTGGCGGCCCGGCCGTCGCCGTTGATGGTCAGCACCATCAGCACGGTGGTGTTCTTGAGCAGGTCGATGGTCCGGGCGTCCGTGCCGAACGCCAGCTTGCGGGCCAGCACCAGGCAGGCTTCCCGGTCACCGGGCTCGTTGCCGTGCACGTTGCAGTTGACCGCCAGCGGCGAGGTCGCGGCGACCGCGGCCGGGGTGGCCGGCGGTGCGGGGTAGCCGATCACCAGCATGTTGATCGGCCGGTTCAGCACCGTACGCCCGATCTCCACCACCCGGACCCGGTCGCTGAGCCGGTCGATCTCGGCGGTGTAGGCGTACTCGTTGACGTCGCTGGTGTACTGCGCCGCCTTGGTGGTCTCCCACTGGGTACGCAGGTTCTCGCCGGGTACGGCCGGGTCGCCCCAGGGCTGCTGGGTGGTGCCGGTGACCGGTGCCGAGTACGGCTGCTCGGCGGTGCCGATCCGGGCCCGTACCCGCCACTGGAACCGCAGGCCGGGGTCGAAGCCGGCGTCGGCGAAGGTCGGCGACTCGTTGTTGATCTGGCGGTTCGGCCGCCAGACCCCGACCACCACCGCCGGGCCGGTGGCCACGTCGGAGGCGTCGACCGGGGTGCGCTCGATCTGGTAGTCGGTGGCACCGGGTACCGGCGTCCAGGCGACCGTGGCGTAGCCGTCGGCCTGGCTGACGATGAGTCCGGTGACCTGGTTCGGCTCCGCGGCCGTGGTGCCGGGCACCGCCGAGGTCGGCTGGCCGAGCGCCACCGAGGGGGCGGTGACGGTGCCGAGGGTGGCCGCGAGCAACGAAGCGAGTACGACTACCGTCGGTTTCCTTATTCGCATGTGAACTCCGAGGGGGAGGAGTCGGGGGGACTGCACTGCGGGGTCATCATGATCCCCGACGTGCGGCGATGCAATGATCTTGAGGATGTCTTGAGCATCCTCGGCCGACCCCCCGGCCGCCGCGTCCCCCGTTCGGAGCCGGGCTCCGGCCGGTCAGCCCACCGGGGCGGGCTCGGCGATGCAGGCGGTGCCGATCCGGCGGAAGCCGACCCGCAGGTAGACCCGGGCGATCTCCTCGCTGCCGGCGGAGAGGAAGACCAGGTTCGTACCGTCGTCGAGCAGCCGGCGGGCGAGCGCGGCGGTGACCGCGGCGCCCAGGCCCCGGCGGCGGGCCGTGGGCAGGGTGGCGATGCCGGCGATCTCGGCGACCTCCGCCACCCGCAGCGCCATCCCGCTGGCCACCGGACCCTGGCCGGGCATCTCGACCACGGCGGAGATCCGGCGGCCGGCGGCGGTCCGGGTGCGCTCCTCGTCCAGCGAGTCCACCGGCAACTCGACCAGGGCGGTGTCCCGGGCGGCCGGGCCGGCCGTGCCGACCTCGGTACCGGGTGCGGCGAAGCCGACCGCCGCGACCGCGCGCCGGGCCGCCACGTCGGCGGCGAACGTCGGCGCCTGCGGGTCCAGGATCCGGACCGACGTCGTCGGGAAGTCGCCGGGCGGCGGCAGGGCGGCCGGGTCGAGCACCATCAGCGGCGCCTCCAGCACCGCCAACCCCGCCGACCGGGCCACCGCGAGCAGGTCGGGGTGGTTCTCGTGTACCCACTCGAACGCCTCGGGCAGCCCGAGGTCGCGCTGGCGCTGGCGGACCGCCGTCACGTCGGCGGCCGACGGTTGCTCCGTGGCATCCAGCCTGGGTCGGGCGTAGAATGGCCAGCCCGCCCCGTCGCGGACGAAGAGCACCAGCCCGCCGAAATCCTCCGTGTGTGCCCCGTCTCGCGGCACCGCATCGTAAAAGCGTTCCAACCGGTCAAACGGCTCGTCTCGTACAGATGCCACCGGGGGAGCGTACACGTACGGGATCCGGGCCATGTGATCAATTCCGCTGCCTGTGATCGGTTCGTACTGGTGGACCCCGCCGGCCCCTAACGTAGACTCGAGAAACCCATCAGGGCCGACGTCGTCCCGACCTAATGATTGAACGTGAGTGACGACAGGAGCCCCGGTGGCCTTTCCGTACCCTCAGGAACCGCACCTCTCCTCGTCGGCGGGTGCCGACTCCGCGTCGACCGGCCCCGGCCGGGTCCCGGAGCAACCCGGCCGGACGGCCCGGACGCCGGAGCCGCAGGGGCTCTACGACCCGGCCGCGGAGCGGGACGCCTGCGGGGTGGCCTTCGTCGCCGACCTGCACGGCCGCCGCTCCCACGACGTGGTCGCCAAGGGTCTCGCCGCGCTCTGCCGACTGGACCACCGGGGTGCCCGGGGCGCCGAGCAGAACACCGGGGACGGCGCCGGGATCATGCTCCAGGTGCCGGACGAGTTCCTCCGGGCGGTCGTCGACTTCCCGCTCCCGCCGGCCGGGCAGTACGCCACCGGCCTGGTCTTCCTGCCCACCGACCCGGCCGACGAGGCGCGGGCCAGGACGGTGCTGGAGAAGTACGCCCTGGTCGAGGGGGCCGAGATCCTCGGCTGGCGGGACGTACCGGTCCGCTCGGACGACCTCGGCGAGACCGCGCTGGCGGCCCGGCCGGTGATCCGGCAGGTCTTCCTCGCCGCGCGCCGGCTGACCGACTCCCCGGCCGGCCGGGCCGGCGCCCCGCTGACCGGCCTCGACCTGGACCGGGTCGCGTTCTGCGTCCGCAAGCAGGCCGAGCGGGAGACCGCCGAGCGGGGGGTACCCGCCTACTTCCCGTCGCTGTCCGCCCGGACCGTGGTCTACAAGGGGATGCTCACCCCGGACCAGCTCCCGGAGTTCTTCCCGGACCTGACCGACTCCCGGGTGGCCAGCGCGATCGCCCTGGTGCACTCCCGGTTCTCCACCAACACGTTCCCGTCCTGGCCGCTGGCCCACCCCTACCGGTTCATCGCGCACAACGGCGAGATCAACACCATCCGGGGCAACAAGAACTGGATGCAGGCCCGGGAGGCGCTGCTGCGCAGCCCGAGCATCCCGGGGAACATCAAGCGGCTCTTCCCGATCTGCACCCCGGCCGCCTCCGACTCGGCCAACTTCGACGAGGTACTCGAACTGCTGCACCTGGCCGGGCGGAGCCTGCCGCACGCGGTGCTGATGATGATCCCGGAAGCCTGGGAGAACGACCCGGACATGGCGCAGACGAAGCGGGCGTTCTACCGCTTCCACGCCAGCCTGATGGAGCCCTGGGACGGCCCCGCCTCGGTCGCCTTCACCGACGGTTCGGTGGTCGGCGCGGTACTCGACCGCAACGGCCTGCGGCCGGGCCGGTGGTGGCTCACCTCCGACGGCCTGGTGGTACTCGGCAGCGAGGCCGGGGTACTCGACCTCGACCCGGCGACCGTGGTCGCCAAGGGGCGGCTCCAGCCGGGCCGGATGTTCCTGGTCGACACGGCAGCCGGCCGGATCGTGCTGGACGACGAGATCAAGTCCGAGCTGGCCGCCGAGCACCCGTACGACGACTGGCTGCACGCCGGCCTGATCGACCTGGCCGACCTCCCCCCGCGCCAGCACATCGTCTACGCCCACCACTCGGTACGCCGCCGGCAGCAGACCTTCGGCTACACCGAGGAGGAGCTGAAGATCCTGCTCGGCCCGATGGCCCGGGCCGGTGCCGAGCCGGTCGGCTCGATGGGTACCGACACCCCGATCTCGCCGCTGTCGACCCGGCCCCGGCTGCTCTACGACTACTTCCACCAGCTCTTCGCCCAGGTCACCAACCCGCCGCTGGACGCCATCCGGGAGGAGCTGGTGACCAGCCTCCAGGCGACCATCGGGCCGGAGGGAAACCTGCTCGACCCGAACCCGGCGAGCTGCCGGCAGGTCGTGCTTCCGTATCCGGTGATCGACAACGACGAGCTGGCCAAGATCCTCTCCATCGACGAGGACGGCGACCTGCCCGGCTTCAAGGCGGTCCGGGTCTCCGGGCTCTACCGGGTCCGGGACGGCGCGGCGGGGCTGAAGGCCCGGCTGACCGAGATCTGCCGGCACGTCTCGGAGGCGATCGAGGACGGCGTACGCATCCTGGTCCTCTCCGACCGGGACTCCACCGCCGACCTGGCGCCGATCCCGTCGCTGCTGCTCACCGCCGCCGTGCACCAGCACCTGGTGCGGGAGCAGACCCGTACCCAGGTGGCGCTGATCGTGGAGTCCGGCGACTGCCGCGAGGTGCACCACACCGCCCTGCTGATCGGGTACGGCGCGGTGGCGGTCAACCCCTACCTCGCGTTCGAGTCGGTCGAGGACCTGATCAGCACGGGCGCGTTGGTCGGCGTCGAGCCGGCGTCGGCGGTGCGGAACTACGTCAAGGCGCTCGGCAAGGGCGTACTCAAGATCATGTCGAAGATGGGCATCTCGACGGTCTCGTCGTACTGCGGTGCGCAGGTCTTCGAGGCGGTCGGCCTGGACAACCGGCTGGTGCAGCGCTACTTCGCCGGTACGCCGGGCAAGATCGGCGGGGTCGGGCTGGCCGAGATCCACGCCGAGGTCGCCGCCCGGCACGCCCGGGCGTACGCCGAGAACGCCGGTCAGCTCACCCACCGGCCGCTGGAGGTCGGCGGCGAATACCAGTGGCGCCGCGAGGGTGAACTGCACCTCTTCAACCCCGAGACGGTCTTCCTGCTCCAGCACGCCACCCGGAGCCGGCAGTACGACGTCTTCCGGGAGTACACCGCGAAGGTCGACGGGCTGGCCGAGCGGGCCGGCTCGCTGCGTGGGCTGTTCCGGCTCCGCACCGGGCTGCGCGAGCCGGTGCCACTGGACGAGGTGGAGCCGGCCAGCGAGATCGTCAAGCGGTTCGCCACCGGCGCCATGTCGTACGGGTCGATCTCGGCCGAGGCGCACGAGACCCTCGCGGTCGCGATGAACTCCCTCGGCGGCAAGTCCAACACCGGCGAGGGCGGCGAGGACGTCGAACGGCTCTACGACCCGGCCCGGCGCTCCGCCGTCAAGCAGGTCGCCAGCGGCCGGTTCGGGGTGACCAGTGAATACCTGGTCAACGCCGACGACATCCAGATCAAGATGGCCCAGGGCGCCAAGCCGGGCGAGGGCGGGCAGCTCCCCGGCAACAAGGTCTGGCCGTGGATCGCCCGTACCCGGCACGCCACCCCGGGCGTCGGGCTGATCTCCCCGCCGCCGCACCACGACATCTACTCGATCGAGGACCTGGCCCAGCTCGTACACGACCTGAAGAGCGTGAACCCGGCCGCCCGGGTACACGTCAAGCTGGTCAGCGAGGTCGGGGTCGGCACGGTCGCGGCCGGGGTGGCCAAGCTGAAGGCCGACGTCATCCTGATCTCCGGGCACGACGGCGGCACCGGCGCGTCCCCGCTCAACTCGCTCAAGCACGCCGGCACCCCGTGGGAGCTGGGCCTGGCCGAGGCGCAGCAGACGCTGCTGCTCAACAAGCTCCGCGACCGGGTCACGGTGCAGGTCGACGGCCAGCTCAAGACCGGCCGGGACATCGTCGTCGCGGCGCTGCTCGGCGCCGAGGAGTACGGCTTCGCCACCGCTCCGCTGATCGTCGCCGGCTGCGTGATGATGCGGGTCTGCCACCTGGACACCTGCCCGGTCGGCATCGCCACCCAGAATCCGGTGCTCCGCGAGCGCTACACCGGCCGCCCCGAGTTCGTGCAGAACTTCTTCCTCTTCCTCGCCGAGGAGGTCCGGGGCTACCTCGCCGAGCTGGGCTTCCGGTCGCTGGAGGAGGCGATCGGCGCGACCGAGCTGCTCGACTTCGCCCCGGCGCTCGACCACTGGAAGGCGCACGGGCTCGACCTGCGGCCGGTACTGCACGTACCGGAGCTGCCGGCCGGGGCGGCCCGGCGCGGCGTACGGGCCCAGGACCACGGGCTGGACCGGTCGCTGGACAACGAACTCCTCGCGCTGGCCGAGCCGGCCCTCGGCAACGGCACGCCGATCCGGGCGGCGGTGGTGGTACGCAACGAGCACCGTAGCGTCGGGGCGATGCTGGGTGGCGCGGTGACCCGGCGGTTCGGCGGGGCCGGGCTGCCCGCCGACACCATCGAGTTCGACCTCACCGGCACCGCCGGCCAGTCGTTCGGCGCCTTCCTGCCCAGCGGCGTGACGCTGCGGCTGGCCGGCGACGCCAACGACTACGTCGGCAAGGGACTCTCCGGCGGGCGGATCGTGGTCCGCCCCGACCCGGCGGCACCCTTCGCCGGCAGCCTCGACGCGCCACCCGGCCCGAACGGCCGGGCCGAGGACCAGATCATCGCCGGCAACACCATCCTGTACGGCGCCACCGGCGGCGAGCTGTTCCTCCGTGGCCGGGTCGGCGAGCGCTTCGCGGTACGCAACTCCGGTGCGGTGGCGGTGGTCGAGGGGGTGGGTGACCACGGCTGCGAGTACATGACCGGCGGCATCGTCGTCGTGCTCGGCCAGACCGGACGGAACTTCGCGGCCGGCATGTCCGGCGGTACGGCCTTCGTCTGGCAACTGGACCGGCGCCGGGTCAACCCCGAGCTGGTCGACCTGGCCCCGCTCACCGACGACGAGCGGGTCACCCTCTACGACCTGGTACAGCGGCACTTCGCCGAGACCGACTCCTCGGTGGCGGAGGGGCTGCTCAAGCGCTGGCCGGAGGCGGTACGGGAGTTCACCGCAGTGGTACCCAGGGACTACAAGCGGGTCATGGAGATCATGCGGGTCGCCCAGGCCGAGGGCCGGGACGTGGACGAGGCGGTGATGGGCGCACTCGCGGCACCGGGCGTACCTGCCCAGCCCGCCGCCAGCACGCCGCCGGCCGCACCGACCCCGCCCGCGTCCCGACCGGTCGCCCCCGGTTCGCGCCCGTCCCAGGAGGTGGCTCGTGCCTGACCCGAGTGGATTCCTCAAGCACGACCGGACGCTGCCGGCCCGCCGCCCGGTGCCGGTACGGATCTCCGACTGGCGCGAGGTCTACCCCTCCGCCGACGAGGGCCTGATCCGCGACCAGGCCACCCGCTGCATGGACTGCGGCATCCCGTTCTGCCACGACGGCTGCCCGCTGGGCAACCGCATCCCGGACTGGAACGACCTGGTCCGGACCGGCAACTGGGCGACCGCGATCGAGTCGCTGCACGCCACCAACAACTTCCCGGAGTTCACCGGGCGGCTCTGCCCGGCGCCCTGCGAGGCGGCCTGCGTACTCGGGATCAACGGTGGGGCGCCGGTCACCATCAAGCAGGTCGAGGTGGAGATCGTCAACCGGGCCTTCGACCTGGACCTGGTGACCCCGCAGGAGGCGCCGGCACCGTCCGGCCGCTCGGTCGCGGTGGTCGGCTCCGGCCCGGCCGGACTCGCCGCCGCACAGCAGCTCGTCCGGGCCGGGCACGCGGTGACGGTGTACGAGCGGGACGACGCGATCGGCGGCCTGCTCCGGTACGGCATCCCCGACTTCAAGCTGGAGAAGGAGCACATCGACCGGCGGCTGGCCCAGCTCACCGCCGAGGGCGTCCAGTTCTGCACGAGCGTGAACGTCGGGGTCGACGTCACCGCTGAGCAACTCCGGGCCGAGCACGACGCCGTGCTGCTGGCCTGTGGCGCGCTCGCCGGCCGGGACACCCCGGCGACGCCGGGGCGCTCGCTGCGCGGCGTGCACCAGGCGATGGAGCACCTGGTCGCGGCGAACAGGGCGGTCGCTTCGGCGGCCGGCGGCCAGCCCAGCGTGAACGGGCGGGAGTCGTCGACGCCGATGGACGCCGCCGGCAAGCACGTGGTGATCATCGGTGGTGGCGACACCGCCGCCGACTGCCTGGGGGTGGCGCACCGGCAGGGCGCGGCCGGCGTACACCAGCTCGACCTTTATCCGCGACCGCCGCAGGAACGCGACGAGGACCGCGACCCGTGGCCGACCTGGCCGTGGATCCTCCGCGAGTACCCGGCGCACGAGGAGGGCGGCGAACGGGTCTTCGCGGTCGCGGTCCAGGAGTTCGTCGACGACGGCACCGGCCAGGTACGCGCGGTCCGGATCGCCGAGGTGACCGTCGAGAAGCGGGGCGGCCAGCGGATCGTGACCGCGCTGCCCGGCTCCGAGCGGGAACTGCCGGCCGACCTGGTACTGCTGGCGATCGGCTTCGACGGTACCGAGGAGCAGCCGCTGCTCGACCAACTCGGCGTGGTACGCAACCGACGCGGCGCGATCGACGCCGACCCCGACTGGCAGGCCGGTACGCCGGGCGTCTTCGTCGCCGGTGACATGCACCGGGGCGCCTCGCTGATCGTCTGGGCGATCGCCGAGGGCCGGGCCGCCGCAGCGGCGATCCACCGCTACCTGGGCGGAACCAGCCAGCTCCCGGCTCCGGTGGCGCCGTCCGCGCAGCCGCTGGCGGTCCCGGCCCGCTGATCCGCTGGCGGTGCGCCGACGAAGGTGAACATCCGGCCGCCCCGGTCGAGTGGCCGGGGCGTACCCGTGAACCGGTGCGCGCCCACCCCGAAGCCGGCTTCCGGCGCGGAGAGCCAGCCCAGCTCGAACCCCTCCGCCGCGAACCATTCGCAGATCCGGGGTACCAGATCGGGCTCGCGGCGGTGCCGGGTCCACACCACCGTGCCGCCGGTCGCGCAGAGCTGGGCACAGTAGCCGACGGTGCGGCGTACGTCCTCGTCGGTGACGTTGCCGAAGACGCCGCAGACCACCACGAGGTCGGCCGGCACCAGATCGGCGTACCGGTCGACGGGCGCGGCGTCGTCGACCACCACCTCGACGCCGTCCAGGCCGGCCGCGCGGGCTGCCTCGGCGGCCACCCGGGCGTTGCGGGGATCCAACTCGACCAGTCGCGCGGTCACGTCCGCCCGGCGGGGATGCGCGACCAGCACGTCGAGCAGGTCACGACCCGCGACCTGGATCGGTTCCCGGCGTCCGGTGTGCCGCGTGACGCGGGCGCATGATGAGGGCCGCCACGTGGTACGTGCACGGCGTGGGTCCGGGGTTGGCGTAGCTGTGGGTCACGTCGGCGGCGAAGTAGACCGAGTCCCCGGCGGAGAGTTCGACGGTCTCGTCGCCGACCGTCAGGCGCAGTTCCCCTGAGTCGACCGCCACGAACTCATGCGAGCCGGGGGCGTATCCGGGATAGCTGCCGGCGTCACAGCCGGGCGGCAGGGTGGAGCGGATCCACTCGAAGTTCACCCCCGGAACGACCGGGGTGAGGATGACTCGCCGCCATCCGCCCGGTTCGTTCGCGACGTCCTGGTCGGCGGCGCGTCGCACGATGAGGCGTTCGTCGCGGGTCGCGGCGACCAGCGTGCTCAGTGGTACGCCGAGGCCGTCGGCGATGCGGGCCAGCACCACGATGGTCGGTGCCTTCAGGCCGCGTTCGACCGAGGACAGCATGCTCACGCTCACCGAGGCGGCTTCGGCCAGCGACTGGAGCGTCAACTGACGATCGGATCGCAGTTGTTGGATGCGGCGGCCGAACTCGACGAGGTCCATGTTTGCTATAGTAGCGTTCATCTTTTCTATAGAGAAAACGGGGTCCGGGATGACGACCGATGCGGTGACCATCTGCCCGGCGACGGCCGCCGACGCCCCGGCGATCGCCGGCATCTTCGCGTACTACGTACTCAACAGCGTCGCGACGTTCGAGGAGACGCCGCCAACGGCGGCCGACTGGAGGCGCAGGCTCGACGCCCTGACCGCACGCGGACTGCCGTTCTTGACCGCGAAGACCGGCGACGAGGTGCACGGATTCGCCTATGCGGCACCGTGGCGACCGAAGCCGGCGTACCGGCAGACGGTGGAGGACACCATCTACCTGGCGCCGGAGGAGACCGGCCGGGGCGTCGGTCGGGCGCTGCTGGCGGCCCTGCTGCGGCACTGCCGGGAACGGGACGTCCGCCAGGTCGTCGCGGTCATCGCCGACACCGGGGACCCCGCGTCGGCCGCTCTGCACCGTTCAGCGGGCTTTGGCCACGCCGGCCGGCTCGTCTCGGTGGGCTACAAGCACGGCCGGTGGATCGACACCGTACTGATGCAACTCGACCTCTCCGCCCGAGGGCTCCCGGCCGCAGGTGAGCCCCGACGGGGGTGAACATCCGGGTGGCCCCGGTCGAGCCGTCGGGGTGGCCTGGTGAACGGGTGCGTGCCGTCCCCGAAGCCCGGCGTTCGGGTCAACCGGCGTCGGGCGGATCCAGCACCTGGCGCAGCGCGTTGTCGAGCGCGGTCCGGGTGCTCGGCGCGAGGTGTCCGAAGAGCCGCCTACCCACCTCCACCGCGATGCGCCGGGCCTGCGTGACCCGCTGCCGACCCTCGTCGGTCAGGTGGATGGCGTGGGCGCGCCGGTCGCCCGGTACGGCCTTCCGCTCCGCCAGCCGCTGTCGTTCGAGATCGTCGACGATCCGGCCCAGCGACGACTTGTCCAGGTCGAGCAGATCGCCGAGCTGACGCTGGGTCAGCGGCCCCGCGCCGTCGAGTACGGCCAGCGTGGCGAAGTGCCGTTCCTCGAAACCGAGCGGGCGCAGGGCGTCGTTGAGGAGCTTCTGCGCCTGCCGGTGCACGGTGCTGATCTGCATGGCCGTGATGACATCGGCCGGCAGGAAGTCGAGCCGGGACGCGTCGGCCTGGGATCGCACGGAACTCATGCCTGGATCCTAGGGTGGGAACCAGATACTCTCACATGAGAAGTTCTCGACCGATCCTTTCTCGGTGGATCGGCTGACCCTTCCCTTGGAGGAATCTTGACCCGGAATGTGGCGACCGTGCGCCCGGCGACGAACCCTCGGCCGCGCATCGTGATCGTGCTGACCTGGACGCTGGTGCTGGAGCACCTGTACGCGCTGGTCACCCCGCCATACCAGCTCGGCGTCGAACACGCCTTCCACCTCAGCTTCGGCATCGCGTACGCCTGGTTGGCGCTCCGGCTGCCCGCGGGGCGGCCCTGGCAGCGGAACCTGTTGACGATCCTGCTCGCCGTGCAGTTCGTCGGTAGGTTCTTCGTCTTCGCCGCGATCCCCGAGACCTGGATCAGGGTCAGCCTGATCCCCGGCGCACTGGTCACCCTGGTACTGGTGACGCTGCTCTGGTCGCCCGCTGACCGTCCATCCCGGTGATCCCGCATCCAGAAGCGACCGTTCCCCCCGTCGTAGAAGCGTGGGCCACCTGCCGTACTGGAAAGTTGGCGAAGTGGACGGCAACGCCGGCTGCCGAAGGTCAAGGGCGCGCAGCGGGAAGGGACGCGGCTCGGGTGCCGGCCTGGTTCGTTCCCGTGCCGGCTTCGGTTAGTGTTCCGGTGACTACGCGTACCCGACGGTTGGGGGCAGGGTGGGACTCGCAGCCACATTCGGGCGGGCGGTGGCCGCCCACCGGCAGGCCCGGGCGCACCTGGACGCGGCCCGGCACGGGTTGGCCCAGCTCCAGCCGCCGCCCGACTCCGGCGAGACCGCCGACATCGTGGCCCGGCTGCGCCGGGTCGGCGAGGCGGTCAGCGCCGAACCCGAGCCGGCCCGGTTCTTCGCCGGCCCGCTGCCGGTGCGGCTCGGCGTGGCGAGCACGGTGGACGGAGGCTTTCCGGCGGTCGTACCGCTGAGCGGCGGCACCCACCTCGCGATCGACGCCGACGCCCGGGACGGGCGGGTCGCGGCGCTGCTGCGTACCCTGGTGGTCCGGCTGCTCGCCGCCGCACCAGCCGGCTCGGTCCGGGTGTCCGCCCTGGACAACGCCGCGCTCGGCGCCACCTTCCTGCCGCTGCGGGTGCTGGTCGAGGCGGGTGCGATACCGCCGCCGGCCACCACCGAGGCCGAGATCGCCGCCGCGCTCGACGCGGCCGAACGGCACGCCCGGGCCGCCCAGCAGGCCACCACCGGTACGCCGGAACTGCTGCTCCTGGTCGCCGCCTCGCTGCCGGAGGGCCGGGCGCTGGGCCGGCTCGCCGCGCTCACCCACGCCGGTCCGACCGCCGGGGTCTGCGTGATCGCCGCCGGATATCCGCCCCGGGGCGCCGGGCATGCCCCACCGCCGCTCGGCGGCACCACGCACGTCCGCCTCGACCCGCAGGGGTACGCCTGGATCGGCGACCCGCCCGGCCACCCGTTCAGCTCGGACGGCACCGGCCTGGCCGCCCCGGTACGCCTGGACGGCGAACCGCCGGCCGGCGCGGTCGCCGCACTGGCCGACCGGCTCGGCGAGGTCTACCGGCGAGAGTCGAGTTTCGGGTTCACCGACCTGCTGCCGTCCCGCCCCTGGGCGGAGTCGTCCGGCAACGGGCTGCGCGCGGTGGTCGGCCGCTCGGGTCGGGAGCCGGTGATCTGCGCCTTCGACGACCAGACCCCACACTGGCTGGTCGGCGGCCGGACCGGTGCCGGCAAGACCGTCTTCCTGCTCGACGTCCTCTACGGACTCGCCGCCCGCTACTCCCCGGACGAGCTGGCGCTCTATCTGCTCGACTTCAAGGAGGGCGTCAGCTTCACCGAGTTCGTGCCGACCGGCCGTGATCCGTCGTGGATTCCGCACGCTCGGGCGGTCGGCATCGAGTCCGACCGGGAATATGGGGTGGCCGTGCTCCGCGAGCTGCGCCGGGAGCTGAACCGGCGGGCCTCGGCACTGAAGCGGCACGGCGTGACGAAGCTGGCCGACCTGCCCCGGGACGGCAAGCCGGTACCTCGGATCGTGGCGGTGATCGACGAGTTCCACGTCCTCTTCGCCGGCAACGACGCGGTGGCCAGGGAGGCGGTCTCGCTGCTGGAGGAGCTGGCCCGCAAGGGTCGCTCGTACGGCATCCACCTGGTGCTGGCCAGCCAGAGCATGACCGGGATCGAGGCGCTCTACGGAAAGACCGACTCGATCTTCGGGCAGTTCCCGCTCCGGGTGGCCCTGCCTGGCGGCGGGGGAGTGCTGGACGCGCTCAACGAGGCCGCCGGGCCACTGCCGGTCGGCTCGGCGATCGTCAACCCGTCCGCCGGGCTGGCCGCCGCCAACACCGTGGTGCAGTTCCCGGACGCGCACGCCAGCGCCGCCGACGTCGCCCAGTTGCGGCACGAGCTGTGGCAGGCCCGCAAGCCGGGCTCGCGGCCACCGGCGGTCTTCAAGGGGTACGAGTCGGCGCACGTCGAGGACGATCCGACGTACCGGGGACTCGTCCCGGGTGGACGGCGGCCGTTGGCGCTGGTGGGTCGTACCGTCGACGTGGACCTCACCTCGGCGTTGTTCCCGCTGGACGCCACCCCCGGGCGGCACCTGGCGGTGGTCGGCACCTCCCCGGTCGGGGCGAGCGTGCTGCACGCCGCGACCGTCAGCCTGGCCCGGCAGCACACCCCGGGCAGCGCCCGCTTCCTGGTCGCCCCGCTGGTCGCGGTCGCCGACGAGATCGCCGAGGAGACCATCGCCGAGCTGACCGCCGCCGGGCACCCGGTGGACCGGCTCGACGCCGCCGGGCTCCGCGACGAGCTGCGCAAACTCGCCGCCCAGCCGGCCGACGGGCCGCCGGCCCGGACCTTCCTGATCGGGTACGGCATGGACGGTGCCAGCGGCATCCTCGGCGCCCGGGACGAGAACTTCAAGTCCGGGCTGGACGACCTCCAGGCGATGCTCCGGCAGGGCCCGGCGTACGGGGTGCACCTGCTCGGCTGGTGGCGTGGGCTGCGCCGGCTCTCCGACGACATCGGCGGGTCGAGCAACCGGGACGACGTTGCCTGCCTGGTCGCGCTGAACGTGCCCGGGTCGGAGCTGAGCATGTATCTCGGGCTGCACGACCTGGCCTACACCCCGAGGGCGAACCGGGCCCTCCTGGTGGACCGGCACGACCAGCGGGTACGCCTGATCGTGCCGTTCGTCCGGGCCGGCTACGAGCACGACGAGGAAGGAAACTGAGGTGGCGAGCTTCGCCGAGTACGCGGCCCTGGCCCGGCACCTGCACGAGTTGCGCCGCAGCGGTGAACGGACCGCCGCCCAGCTCGCCGAGGCCCGGGGCAGTACGGGTGCCGCCGTCGACCGGCTCGACCAGCGGCTCGCGGTGCAGCAGCAGCGGTTGACGGCGCTCGGCCAGATGATCGGCAAGTCGGTGCCGCTGGCCCCGCAGCCGGGACCGCCACTGCCCGGCCCGCCACCGCCGGGAGTCGGCTACCCGCCGCCCGGGTCCGGCGGTCATCCCACCGTGCCGGCCCAGTACGCCGGACCGGACCAGCTCGATCCGCCCGAGCCGCCGCCCCCGCCGGCGCACACCTATCGGCCGACCGGGTTCGGCAACCCCGCCCCGGGTGAGCCGAGCCCGTCGGACGCGGGGCCCGGTGCGGCGTACCCGGAACTGTCGGCCGGTCCGGCCCGGCGCGCGCTGCCGGCGACCCCGGCGGCCGGCCCGGTGCCCGGCCCTCGGCTGCCCTCCGACGCGGCGCCGTCCGGTGTCGGCCCGGTCTCCGGCGCGGGCCCGGGGGCGCCACCGGCCCAGCCGGTCGATCCGCTGCGCGAGCTGGACCTGGCCCGGCAGTCGGCGGACGGCGCCGACGTCATGATCGTGCAGACGGAGACGATGGCCCAGCAGGCGCCGCTCTTTCCGTCGATGTCACCGCTGGCCCGGGCGGCGACGGTCTACCTGATCTGCGCCGGGCTGCTCATCGTCGTCATCTGGATCGTGCTCACCGTCGCCGAGGTGCGGGGCATGAAGGGCCTCGACGCCAGCACGGTCCCGGTCTTTTCGTGGAGCTGCGCCGGATTGCCGACGATGGCCTTCTTCCTCGGCTATCTCGCGCTCGGCATCTGGGGCAAACCCCGGATGATCGTCGGCCGACCCGCCCGGTACGCCCGGCTCGGCTTCGGCATCTGCTTCCTCGCCGCCCCGTTCGCCTTCCTCACGTACTACCTGGTGTAGGGCTGTTCCGGCGTTCGCATCCTCGTCGGCTTCGGACAGGAAGCGGTCCAGCTCGGCACGGGACAGGCCCTCGTCGTCGAGTAGGCCGATGAGCAGCAGGGTCTGCGCGGTGTGGGTCCTGGCGCGCATCGGCTCGGGGTCGGTTCGCCGGCCAGGGTGGCCCAGAGCAGCGACTCGGCCAGCCTCGGATCGAGGTCGTAGCCGGTGTGGTCGTAGCGCTCCCGGACGCTCGCCACGAACCGGATCAGCGGGCGGTGGCGTACATGATGGCGGTGCCGGTGGACCTGCCGCTGGTCGGGGTCCGCGGTGAACCTCTACGCCCGGACGTGATCCTGCGGATCACCGCCGACCGTGTGTGGCAACGGCGGTCGTGCGGGCATGGCGGCACGGGTGAACGGCACTGGGACTTCGGCCGTGCACGCGGTGACGGTGCAGGGACAACCGGCCGCGCCGGGCTTCGTCCATGACGCGTACCGCCCCGGCGCGCCGCGCGCAGGTCCGGGCCGAGGCCCGTCCGACCTCCGGACATCCGAATCCTCCCCAGTAGAACGACACCGGTCAGCCGTGCTCACGCCTGTCTCACCGCTCCTACGGTGGCGAACGACGCTCACCGAGCCCTCGCATCCCGCCAGCCGTACCCGGTCGCGGCCCGGCGCTGCTCAGCAAGGGTGGTGAGCGAATCGCGGGCGGCCAGGTACGGGTTGGCTACGGGTTCGCGTGGTGCTGCTGCCCGGGGTGCTGCTACCCGGAGTGCTGTGTCAGCCGGAGGCGCAGTCCCTCGGCGCGCGGGTGGCCGAGTTCGTCGAACCCCTCCAGCGCCTGCTGCCAGCACTCCCGGGCCCGGATCGACTCGCCGCAGAGCAGCAGGCAGTCACCGAGCACCTCCAGGGTTTCCGCCTCGAATCCGCGACAGTGCTTCTCGTGGTAGAGGTCGCGTGCCTCGTACAGGTGGGCGAGGGCCTGCCGGTGCTGCCCGGCGCGCATCAGCCCCTCACCGAGGTTGAACAGCGCCGAGGCGACACCGACCGGATCGGCCAGCCGCCGCCGGAGGTCGAGCGCCTCCTCCAGGCAGCGGATCGCCTCCTCGTGCTGCCCAGCCCCGGCGTACGCCCGACCGAGGTTTCCCAGCGTCATGCCCTGGTCGTACTCGGAGGCGGTCTCCCGGCGGATCTCCAGGGCCGCAGTCAGGTGCTCGATGGCGTCGTGGAACTTGCCCTGCCGGCCGTACGTGACCCCGAGGTTGTTGAGCGCCCGGCCTTCGCCATGTCGGTCGTCGACGGCACGACGGATCTCCAGCGAGCGGGTGAGGCATTCGATAGCCTTCTCGGTCTGGTCGAGCTGCCCGTAGGCGATACCGAGGCCACTGAGGATCAGCGCCTCGGCGACCCGGTCGCCGGCCCGGCGTGCCGCGTCGAGTGCGATCTCACTGGTACCGAACCAGTCGTGCCAGTTGCTGCGGCGCTCGAAGTACAGCCGGAGGACCGCGGGCAGGCGCCAGGCGAGGTCATCTCTGCCACGGCTGACCGCACTGGCGACGGCGGCGACCAGTGTGGTCTGTTCCGCGGCGAGCCACTGGAACGCCTGCTCGTCCGCGTCGAACACGGGCAGATGGGATGGTCGGGCTCCCTCGTCCAGGACGACCTCGACGTTCAGCGGAAGCAGCCTGCGGACGGCCGCGTGGGCGGCGTACAGGTACCAGGTGAGGATCCGGTCGACGGCGGCACCGGTGCCGCCGTCGCCGTCATCCGTCCTGGCCCGCGTGCTGGCGTAGTCGCGGAGCAGGTCGTGCAGTCGGTAGCGGTCGGCGGTAACCGGAGTGACGAGGTGCTCGTCCACCAGTCGCTCCAGGGTCCGTCGGGCCACCGGCGGCGCCACGCCCGCCAGCGCCGCCGCCGACTCGGCGGTGAAGTCGTCGCCGGGGTGCAGTCCGAGCAACCGGAACAGCCGCTGGTCGGCCGGATCGAGGGCCCGGTAGGAGAGGTCGAATACCGCGCGGATCTGCCTGCTCCCGACCGCCAGTTCGCCGAGCCGGCTGCCCTCCGCGTCGAGCCGGGCGGCAAGGTCGCTGAATGTCCAGGCCGGTCGGGACCGCAGCCGGTGGGCGGCCAGGACCACCGCTAGCGGCAGCCGCCCGCACAGGTCGGCGACCCGGCGGGCGGCGGCCGGATCGGCGGCGACCCGCCGTTCCCCGGCGACCCGGCCGAGCAGCGCGTGCGCGTCCTGCGCGGTGAACACGTCGAGGTTCAGGGTGTGGGTGCCGTCGAGGGCGAGCATCCGACGGCTGGTGACCAGGACGAGGCTGGTCGGACTGGCCGGTAGCAGCGGCAACACCTGGTCGTCGCTGGCGGCGTTGTCCAACAGGACCAGGGCCTGCCGGCCGTGCAACCGGTCCCGGTACAGCGCCGCCCGCGCGTCCAGCCCGTCGGGGATCTGGGCGCCGGGCACACCCAGCAGGTGGAGGAAGGAGGCGAGCACGGTGGCCGGATCGGCCGGCGGCTCGTCGGCGTGACCGTGCAGGTCCACGTAGAGCTGTACGTCGACGTACCGGCCGGATCGCACCAGTTGGTGGGCGAGGTGGACGGCGAGCCGGGTCTTGCCCACCCCGGCCATTCCCTCGATCGCGGATATCACCAGCGTGGTGCCCGCCTCCCCGGGCTGCGGCAGGGCCGACCACAGGGTACGCAGCTCGGCCTCGCGACCGGTGAAGTCGGCCATGTCCGGCGGCAGCTGCCGATGCGCGCTCACCGGGGCCGGGCCGGTCCCGGCGGGTCGGGTCACCTCCTGGCGCAGCACCCGCCGGTGCGCGCCGACCAACTCGGGTCCCGGGTCCGCGCCCAGCTCGTCGGCGAGCCGTCGCCGCAGCGCCTCGTACACCCCCAGCGCCGCGGCCTGCTGGCCGCTGCCGGCCAGCGCGAGCATCAACCGCGCGTGGGCGGCCTCGTGCAGCGGATCGGCGTCGGTGGCCTGGCGCAGCACAGGCAGCACTTGATCATGATGGCCGAGCGCGGTGGCGGTGTCGGCGTACTCCACGACGACCGCCTGCCGTTCCCGGTCCAGCGCTGCCACCTCGGGCAGGACCCGTAGGCCGGCCAGGTCGGCCAGCGGCGCACCACGCCACAGACCGGTCGCCTGTCGGTACCACTCGTACGCGGCCGACAGGTCACCGTCCCGGTGGGCGCCGCGGGCCCGCTCGACGAGGCGACGGAAATCGAGCAGATCGAGCTGCTCGTCGGTGACGGAGAGCTGGTAGCCGCCCCGGCTGGCCAGCAGCAGGTGGTCCGGGTGAGTGGGCGACGCGCTCGACCGCAACCTCTGGCGTAGCCGGTACACGTGGTTCTGCGCCAGGCCGGCGGCGCCGTCCGGCGGTCGCCCGGCCCACATCACCTCGACGAGCGTGTCCAGGTGCACCGGCTCGTTCGGGGTCAGCGCCAGCACGGCCAGCAGGGTGCGCTGCTTGACCGAACCCGGATCCACGCCGACCCCGTTGACGAGGACGGCGAGCGGACCCAACACCCGCAACCGCAGGCCGTACGCCGGCGGCTGGGCACGTTGGCCCAGGTGGACAAGCTCGGCGGTCTCCACATCGGACATGGCGAGGCCGGCGGCGAGCCGGCGCAGGGTGGTCGGACGCGGCGCGGCGACACGTCCCTGCTCCAGATCGCGCAGCCCACCGACGCTCAGCCCGGCCCGGTCGGCCAGCTCCTGTTGGGTCAGCCCGGCGCGCTCGCGGAACCCGCGAAGGGCACCGGGAAGCCCCGCCTTACCCACCGGCCGTCACCGCCCCAGACCGCGTCCTGCTGGCTGCGGCCGCTCCCGTGGAAACCCGTAGCTAACCGTACATTGGTCGGCGGTCGGACCGGTACGGCGCACGGCGTCGATCCACCGTGCGCCGCATTGGCGATCATTCTGTCCGGTCCGGCAGTGGTCAGCTCCAGGGGTTGCCGGGCTGGTCGTTGATGTGCGCCCAGAACCGGGTGTTCGCCGGCAGGGTGCCGTGCGCCCAGAAGTTCCACCCGCTGCGTGCGGTCAGGGGCGGGAACGGTAATCCGGGGAAGCCCGGCCGGAGGCTGTAGTACCCGTCGTGGAACTCGGCCATCCGCCAGCCGCCGCCGAAGCTCGCCGCGCAGATCCGGTCCGCCTCGGCCAGGCTGGTCAGCCGCCGGCCGGGCACCGGCGCGGTGAGCTGCACCGAGCCGCCGGCCCAGCCGTTGTACCGGTCCGGAATGACGCCGGCCGGGACCGGGGCGCCGGTCTGGGTCAGGCACAGGATCGGCAGGCTGGTGGTGACCGGGGTGTCGCCCTGGTAGGGGTTGGTCTGGTCGTCGGAGCCGACCAGCAACACGTTGTCGGCGCGCTGCTCCTTGACCCGCCAGGTCATCGCCGCGTGCGTGGCCGGACTGGCGGCGTAGAGCAGGCGGTTCGGCGAGCCCCGGACGTCGGAGATCACGTCCGCGGTCGCGGTCTCGGTGAGCCACGCCGCGACCTCGGCCGGTGGTGCGGTCGGGTTGGCGTCCAGATAGATCGCTGCCGCGCCGGCCACGTGCGGGCTGGCCATCGAGGTGCCGCTGGCCACCAGGGCGGCACTGTCCGAGGCGATCCCGGCGGAGAGGATGTCGGAGCCGGGGGCGAACAGGGCCACGCAGCCGCCGAAGTTGGAGAACCAGCTACGCGCGTCCCCGGAGTCGCTGGCGGCCACGGTGATCACGTTCGGCAGGTACGCCGGGGACTGGCCGCACGCGTCGACGGCGTCGTTGCCGGCGGCGACGACGTACGTCACGCCGGAGTTGACCGAGTTGGTCACCGCGGTGTCCAGCGCCGGCTGTGGCGGCCCGCCCAGGCTCATGTTCGCCACCGACGGACCGGTACGGTTGGCGGTGACCCAGTCGACCCCGGCGATCACCGCCGCCGTGCTGGTGTACGGCGAGCAGCCGAAGACCCGTACCGGCACCAGCCGCACCGCCTTGGCCACCCCGTACGCGGCCGAGCCGACCGTACCGGCGACGTGCGTACCGTGCCCGTGGCAGTCGTTGGTGCCGTTGCCGTCGGCGATCGCGGTGAAGCCGCCGGCCACCCGCCCGCCGAACTCGACGTGGCTGGCCCGGATGCCGCTGTCGATGACGTACACGGTGACGCCGCCGGCGCCCCGGACGTACTCGTAGGCGTTGTTCAGCGGCCGGTTGCGCTGGTCGATCCGGTCCAGTCCCCAGGTGACGGGTGACTGCACGACGTCGTGGCTGATCTGCTGGTCGGGCGCGATGTAGGCCACGTCCGGGTCGTTGCGCAGCGCGCCGAGCTGGCTCGGGGTCAGCTTGGCCGAGAAGCCGTTGAGCGCGCTGTGGTAGCGGTGTTGCACGGCCCCGCCGAGCGCTGTCGCCCGGGCCACGGCCGCGCCGCCGCGTGCGGCGGCACCCGCCCCCGGTTCGCCGTTGAGCACGACGATGTAGCTACCGGCCAGCGCCGGCCCGGTCGCGGTGAGCAGCGGCGCGGGCCCGCCGCGCCGGGTCGGTTCGGCGCCGGCCGCCACCCCGGGGGCGGCGAGGCTCCCGGCCAGCAGCGCGACGAGGCCGACGGCGGCGGTGATCCCGCGCCGTCGGGTCAGCGGTCGCCGGCTCCACACCGGACCCCGCAAGGGGACGTGTTCGTCGGACATGGACAGGTCTCCTTTCCCGCACAACACCCTCCGGGCCGCCTCGGGCCGGACTTCTGGAGTGGGACCTGTGTCGAGCCGACCGACCTCGTCGTCGCGTCGCCGCCACACCTCCGCGAGATCCGGCCGGCCCGGTGGAGGCGCTGGACCGGCCCCGAAGCAGCACCGGATGTACGTGGCGATGGTCGCGGATCGGCGGGCGGCGATCTCCGGATTCCGAACAGGAGCAGAAATCGGCAGACATCTGTTGATCATCTGAGTCGGCGGTCTAGGCTTCGTCCGTCGGATCGCCACCGGCTCCACGACCTGCCGCCCGGGGCCCAGGTTTCGGCGCGGTGCCCCGGGCGACCTCCGGGCGGCGAGGGGGCGAAACGGCGGCACCCGAGACCGGAGGGGTCCCAGCAGGATGGTGGCGTACCGCTCGGACGGGAAGGTCTTCGACCAGTCGCCGCTCGACGTCTCCGGGGTACGGACCCTGCCCGACCTGGCGGCGGTGCTGCGGGCGCTTCGGCGTCGCCACGCGCGGCAGCGCCGGGACGGCGAGCTGACCTACCGTGAGCTGGCCGCCCGGACCGGCTGGTCGACGGCGGCGGTGGCGGAATACCTGACCGGCCGGACCCTGCCGCCCACCGACCGGTTCGACATCCTGGTCGGCCTGCTCGGCGCGACACCGGTCGAGCAGGGGATGCTGGCCACCGCCCGGGACCGGGTCGCCGAAGAGCAGCGTCGGACCCCGCGCCGGAGCGTGCGGGCGGGCCACCGCCCGGTGCCCCGGCAGTTGCCGGCCGACGTCTTCGCCTTCATGGGCCGGGGCGAGCAGCTCGCCCGCCTCGACGCGATCCTCGCCGGCCCGGCCCCGACCGGGGTGGTGATCTCCGCCGTCTCCGGTACCGCCGGAGTCGGCAAGACCGCGCTCGCCGTGCACTGGGCACACCGGGTCGCCGACCGCTTCCCGGACGGTCAGCTCTACGTGAACCTGCGCGGCTACGACCCGGAGCAGCCGATGCCGCCCACCGACGCGCTGGCCCGGCTACTGACCTCGTTGCGGGTGACCGGCGCGGAGATCCCGATCGACGTCGAGGAGCGGGCCGCCCGCTACCGTACCCAGCTCGCCGGTCGGCGGATGCTGATCGTGCTGGACAACGCGGCGACGGTGGAGCAGGTCCGTCCACTGCTCCCCGGCACGGCGTCCTGCGCGGTGGTGGTGACCAGCCGGGACCGGCTGGCCGGCCTGGTGGCCCGGGACGGCGCCCGCCGGGTCGACCTCGACCTGCTGCCGCTGCCCGACGCGGTCGCGCTGCTGACCCACCTGGTCGGGGCGCGGGCCGAGGCCGAACCGGAGGCGGTCGCCACCCTGGCACAGCTCTGCGCCCGACTGCCGCTGGCGTTGCGGGTCGCCGCCGAGCGGGCCGCCGCGCATCCGGCCGCCACCCTGGCCGACCTCACCGCCGAGCTGGCCGACCGGCAGCGCCGGCTGGAGCTGATGGACGCCGACGGGGATCCCCGAGCCGCCGTCACCGCCGTCTTCTCCTGGTCGGTGCAACACCTGCCGCCGCCGGTCGCCCGCACCTTCCGGATGCTGGGCCTGCACCCCGGCACGGACTTCGACGAGTACGCCGCCGCCGCGCTCGCCGCCAGCGACCCGGCAGCCGCCCGTACCGACCTGGAGGTGCTGGCCCGGGCACACCTGGTGCACCCCGTCGGGACCGACCGGTACGGCATGCACGACCTGCTGCGCGGCTACGCCACCCGGCTCGCCGGCACCCACGAGTCGGACGCCGGGCGCCGAGCCGCGCTGGGCCGGCTCCTCGACACCTACCTCGGTACGGTCCGGACCGCGACGGACCTGCTCGACCTGACCGACACCCGTCGCCCGCTCCGGGTCGGCGCGCTGGCCGGCACCGCCCGCCCGCTCTCCGGCCCCGAGGCCGCCCGGTCCTGGCTCGACACCGAGCTGCCCAACCTGACCGCCGTGGTGACGCACACCGGAGCCCGAGACTGGCCCGCGCACACCATCGACCTGTCGACGCTGCTCTACCGCTATCTCGACGGCGGCCACTACACCGACGCGCTGGCGATACACACCCAGGCATACCGTGCCGCCGAGGCGACCGGTGACCCGTCCGGACAGGCCCACGCGCTGCTCGGCATCGGCGTCACCCACCTGCACCTGTGCCGGTACGAGCGGGCGGTCGAGCATCTCCGGCAGGCGCTGGACGCGGCACGGCGGGCGGATGACCGCAGCCAGCGGGCGCGGGTGTTCACCGTGCTCGGCAACCTCGAACGGCTCCGGGGGCGGCCCGAGCCGGCGGCCGGGTACCTCCGGCGGGCGATGGATCTCGCGGAGGCGACCGGCGACGACTCCCAGCAGGCACTCGCGCTGAGCAACCTGGGTACCGTCGACGCGCAGCAGGGTCGCTACGAGTCCGCGGCCGGCCACTTCGAGCGGGCCGCCGAACTCTCCCGCCGGGCCGGCAACCGGCTGGGTGAGGCGACCGCGCTGACCAACCTCGGCCTCGCCGAGCAGCGGCTGAGCCGGCACCGGTCGGCCGCCGACCACCTCGGGCGGGCGCTGGCCGTGTTCCGGCAGCTCGGGCACCGGCAGGGTCAGGCCAACGCGCTGGACAACCTCGGCAGCGTCCACCTCAGCCTCGGCGAGCCGCACCGGGCCGTCGAATACCTCACCGAGGCGCTCGGCATCTGCCGCGAGATCGACGACCGGGAGGTGCAGGCGTGGGTGCTCAACGGTCTCGGCGACGCCGCCCGCGCCACCGGCCGCCCCGGCGACGCCCTCGGCCACCACACCGAGGCGCTCGCCATCGCCCGGGACGTCAGCGCCGGGGAGCCGCAGGCGCGGGCACACACCGGTCTCGGGCACGCGTACCGGGACCTCGGGGACCGGGTTCGGGCCCGGCAGCACTTCGGCCACGCCCTCGCCGGCTACACCGAGCTGGAGTCGTTGGAGGCCGACACCATCCGTGGCCTGCTCGCCGCGCTCGACGGCACCGAGGACGGTTGACCGGATCGGCGGCGGTGGCCGGGAGTTGACCTCGACCGCGCTTGAGGTGGTGCACTCGGCGGATGCTCTTCGACGGACTGCGGGTCGTGGTCACCGGTGCGGGCCGGGACACCGGCCGTACCCTGGCACTGGCGTTCGCCGAGCGCGGCGCGCATGTCGCCGTCACGGCCCGGGACCCGGCGGCGGCCGGCCGGACCGCGGACCTGATCTCCCGGGGCGGCGCCGGCACCGCCGAGGCGTTCGGCTGCGACCTGACAAAACCCGATTCGGTACGCGGCTTCGCGGCGGCGCTGGCCGACCGGACCGACCGGATCGACGTGCTGGTGAACAACGGTGCCGCCTATCTGCCCGGTGCCGGGCTCGACGACGCCTCCGACCACGAGATCGTCGACACCGTCGCCGGAGCCGTGACCGGCACGGTACTGCTCACCCGGCACCTGCTGCCGCTGCTCCGCGCCTCGGACCGGCCCGACATCGTGAACCTGGTCTCCGCCTGCGGCGAGGTCGGCCACCACCGGTCCGACGCGCACCCGGCCTTCTACGCCGCCAAGCACGCCCAGGCCGGGTTCGCCGGCATCCTGTCGCAGCGGCTGCGCGCCGAGGGGATCCGGGTGATCTCGCTCTATCCGCCGGACTTCGTGCAGGACGGCCCACGGGTCGCGGGCGCACCCCTCACCGCCCGATCAGTCGTGGAGTGCGTGCTGTTCGCGGTCGGGCAGCCCCGGGACTGCTTCATCCGGGAGTTCCACTTCGAGCAGGTACGGCCGTAGTGCCTCGTCCTGGCAGAGCACGAACATCGCGCCGAGGGCGTGCAGGCTCAGGGCGCGTTCGGACCGGCGGGCGGGTCCGGGGCGTAGAACTGGCTGGTGTTGGCCACCATCACCGCCACCTCGTCCGGGTGCTCGCCGCCGGCCACCGTCGCCGCTCCCCAGGCGTTGCTGCTCAACGTCATGAACTCCCGGGCCTCCCGGGACCGGCCCCAGGCGTCCGGGTCGGTGATCGCGCCGCCGCCCAGATAGAGGCCGAGGCCGAGCAGGGCCAGGTCCCAGCCGACGCCGACCGCCCCGGGGCCGTACTCGGTCCACCGCTCCGGGTCGATGACAGCGACGTGCTCCAGTTCGAGTACGGCCCGCTCGGCTGCGGCCTGCTCGGCGGCGTCGGCGGGGGAGAGGCGTACCTCGACCTCGCTGAAGCCGCCCTCGACCGGTTCGCCGAAGACCCAGGTCAGCCTGAGCAGGCGGGGCGGCTCACAGCGGATGATCTCGCCGCCCGCGTTCCCCTCCACCTGGTAGCGCCCGCCGAGCGTGAACTCCCCGCTGACCGGCAGGAACCAGCGGGGCAGCCGTTCGGGGTTGGTGACGGCGTCCCAGAGGTCGTCCACGGAGGTGTCGTAGGTCCGGCGCAACAGGACGGTCCGGGCCTCGCCGACCGGCGTCCCGGCCCGGCCGACCCTCCGGTGGATCGCATTGATCTCGTCGACGATGTCCACCATCACTCCCTCACGCTGGCCTTCCGGTCGGACCGGGTGGCAGCGTATCAGGAGCAACTTATATAAGTTCGGCCATGTGAGATCTCGGCGTGGCTGCTCTTCGACGGCTGGTCCCAACCGTGGTCTCGGGGTTCATCGGAGACAAACGCCGCGATGCCACATGCTCGGCACCGGCACCGAGGACACCCGGCCGGCTTACCTCGACTCTCCGCCGACCAGACCGCACCGGCGTGCGAGGTCCAGCGCCTCGGGCAGCTCGCCGTGCCGGGCCAGCAGCATCGCGGCGCGGCCGGCCACTCGACGGGTACTCTCCGCGTCGGGTGCCGCATCGAGCATGGCGGCGAGTAGACCGGAGTCGCCGACCCGCTCGGCGAAGCGCGCGACGGCGACGACCTGGCGACGGCAGTCGGCGGGCACCGCCGCCAGCGCGTCCGGCACGACGGTCCGAGCCTCGGCGTCGAGAGCCGGTAGCAGCGCCTCGGCGAACCACCAGTAACCGTCCGACAACACGCCGGTCACCAGCCGGGTGAACAGCTCGCGATCCCGGGCGAACAGGCCGGTGCGGCTGGCCAGCCGGGTCAGTACCAGGCTCAGCCGCGAGTCGGGTCGGCCGGCGGTGGCCTGCGCGTACACCGGGTCGAGCGCGGTGGCGTCTCCCGTTTCGACAAGCGCGGCGCCGAGCCCGGCGTCGGCCAGCAGCGCCCACGGTACGGTCCGCAGGCGGGCCCGCAGCCGGGGCACGTGCACGTCGACGATCTCGGTACGCAGCGGCTCGTCAGCCAGGGCATAGCCGAGCGGTACGACGTCCGCGACCACGGCGGCAAGCTCCTGCGGGATGACCCCTGGGCCGGCCAGCGTGTCCAGTACGGCGCGGAGCCGTTCCGGGGTTGCCGCCTCGCGCCGGCCGTCGAGCCAGCGCAACACGTCGAGGGCGAGCGGGCCCGGCCCGTATCCCGACACGCGGCAGTCCCGCATCCGGCTCAGCACGGCAAGCGCGTCGTCGACCCGCTCCAGTGCCAGGAACAGCCGGGCGAATCGGTGCTGGTAGATCATCTGTACGTCGCGTTCGCGCCCTCCCTTCGGGCACTTCCGGAACGCGGCCACCAGCGCCTTTGCCCGCGCCGGGGTGAGTCCGGGCGTCGCCAGCGTCAGCAGCGCGCGCTGTTGCTGACCCGGGTCGAGCCGGGTCGCCAGGGTGAACGCGTCGTCGAACCGGTCCGCCGCGACGAACGCGGCGACGAGCCGGTCGGCGTCGACCTCCTTGACGGTCCCGCAGCGCCGGTCAGCCTCGGCGAGGCCGAGGGGCCCCAACAGGGCGGCTGCCGCAGCGAGGCAGGACTGGTCGTCCCGGTCCAGCAGCGCCGACCAGCGGTCGAGATGTTCGGGCTCACCGACGTACGCCTCGGCCAGCGCCGCGAACACCGCCGAGATGCGCGCGGCCCGGAAGTGGGCCCACCTGCGGTCCTCGTCCGGCCGGACCACCAGTACGGCCCGAAGCAGCGCCGCCTCCGCGTCGGAGTCGCCGGCCACCAGGCGGGCGAGCGTCCCGGCGACCGCGTACTCCGGGCCGTTGCGTCCACTCTGGAACGGACGGTACGGATGCTCGCCGCCGAGTGCGGCGGTGGCAACCCGCACAGCCTGCTCGCCGGTAAGGATTCGAGGCGCAGCTTCGGCGAACTCCCTCGGTAGCCAGCCGTCCAGGCATGCCGTCAGTTCCTCGACGGCACCGGCGTGGTCACCGCCGTCGAACCGGGCCACCGCCCACCCGATCCGGTCAGCCGGGTCCACCTTCCACTCCGGCGGCACCGCGCCGGAGCGTGCGAGGGCGGATCGGGCGCGGTCGGCTAGCTCGGTAGAGGTGCTCACGTTGACTGGCACCCGGCGACCTTACCCAAAACGGGGCACCGGCACGGTTCATCGCTGCCGTGACCCCGGGACGATAGGGGAGGGCCCTCGGCGGCTGAGGGCCCTCCCGCGTTCGCGTACCCGATCGG
>NZ_BONX01000009.1 GCF_016862935.1 Plantactinospora mayteni | reverse complement strand
GAGACAGCGAACCGAATCCGGCCAGGCACTCCGCGCCGAAGTGCACCCCTGAACCTAAATTTAGGCTTGACTTATATAAGCGGCAGATGACATTCTCTCTGCCGTGCAGGCGTTCGATGTGCTCGGCGATCCGGTGCGGCGCCGGATCCTGGAACTGCTCGCCGACGGCGAACTGACCGCAGGCGCGGTCAGCGGGGTCATCCGGACGGAGTTCGGGATCTCCCAGCCGGCGGTGTCGCAGCACCTGCGGGTACTGCGGGAGTCCGGGGTCGCGACCGTCCGCCCGAACGGCACCCGCCGCCTGTATGCCGTCGATTCGGCGCCACTGCGGGAGGTCGACATCTGGCTGGAGCGCTTCCGCCGGTTCTGGACCCAGCGTCTGGACGCGTTGGGCACCGAACTTGCCCGCGGCCGGCGCGAGCGCCGCGAACCATGCGACAACGCTACCGGGACGTCGTCTGCGGGCAGCCAACCATCCACGAAGAGCGAGGAAGAAACGTGATCGACATCGTCAACCAGGTGAACGCCACCCACCGGAAGATCGGCAACCAGGCCGTCGCCAGCGGCGAAGGACGGTCGGTACTGCTGCGTCGTACCTACGACGCACCGATCGAGGACGTGTGGAGCGCCTGCACCGACCCCGAGCGGATCAGCCGGTGGCTGGCCCCGATCGAGGGAGACCTGCGGCTCGGCGGCAAGTTCCAGCTCAAGGGCAACGCCGGCGGAGAGATCCTGCGCTGCGAGGAGCCCCGCCTGATCAAGGTGACCTGGGTCCTCGGCGAGGGCATGTCCACCGAGGTCGAAGTCCGGCTCGCCCCCGACGCGGCCGGCAGTACCGTCCTGGAGTTGGAGCACGCGTCACCCGCCGAGATCGTCGACGAGATGGTCGGCACCTACGGTCCCGGCGGGACGATCGGCATCGGCGGCGGCTGGGACCTCGCCCTGCTCGGCCTCGACCTGTTCCTGGACGGTACGGAGTTCGACCCCGCCACCTGGGAGGACACGCGCGAGGTGCGGGAGTTCGCCAGGCTGAGCTGCCACGCCTGGGGACCGGCGGTCCAGGCCGCCTGGGGGACCAGCGACGAGGACCTGACCGCGGCCATCGCGTTCGCGGTGCAGCACTACGCCCCCGACACCACCGGGGACGACAATGGCTGACCAGCGTCGGGCGGGAGCGACCCGTCCGGTACCGGCGAACGGGGCGGCCCGGTGACCGGGACGGTCGGTGCCGCGACCGGCAGGCTTCCCGGCACGGTCGACGGCTCGACGAGAGCGCTGCTGACCTGCGGCGTCGTCGCCGGGCCCCTCTACATTGTGGTGGTCGTGCTACAGATGCTCACCAGGGACGGGTTCGACATCAGCCGACACCCGGCCAGCCTGCTGAGCAACGGTGCCCAGGGATGGATCCAGATCACCAACTTCGCGGTCACCGGCCTGCTGTTCGTGGCGTACGCGATCGGTCTACACCGGCTGCCCGAGCCGGCGGCGGGCCGGGGCGGAGGCTGGGTACCCCGGCTGGTCGGTGTCTTCGGCGCCGGGATGGTCGGCGCGGCGATCTTCTCCGCCGACCCCGTTGACGGCTTCCCACCCGGCACCCCGACCGGCCCGCCGACCAGCGTCAGTTGGCCCGGAATGCTGCACTTCCTGGTCGCCGGGGTCGCCTTCCTCGCGATGATCGCCGCGTGCTTCGGGTTCGCCCGGCGGTTCGCCTCGGCCGGTCGTCGTGGCTGGGCGCTGTTCAGCGCGGCCATCGGCGGGCTCTTCCTGGCGGGCTGGATGTCGATCTTCGTGCTGATGGGATCCCGACCGGCCAACGTCGCCTTCGCCGTCGCGATCGGGCTCGTCCTGACCTGGACGTCGCTGCTGGCCGTGCATCAGCTCGGCCGAACCCGCGCCGGATAGCAGCGCGACGGACAGCGGCCGGGCCGCGAGTCGGAGCCGGACGGTACGGAGCGGCGGGCGGCCAGCCGGGTGGTCGAAAGCGGGGGCAGCCACCGTCGCCCACGGATGGTCGTCCAGGCCAGCCGTACGGCGACGGTGGCCGTTCCAGTTCGTCGACGGCGGTCAACCGCCGTTCGGGTCGCCGGTACGGGCGAAGTTGCTCCAGTACCGGATCATCTGGTCGGAGAGTCGCAACCGCGCAGGGGTGGCCGAGCCGCTGAACCGCTCGTCGCGGAACACGTAGGGGAGTGGTACGCCCCGGCCGGGATGTCGGCCGGAAACGGCAGGTACGCCGGTGCGTCACGGTCGGTCGGCGAACTCGTAGGCGTACGTCGACACGTGCGCGGCGAGCGCCTGGTTCTGGCGGCCGTCGCGCGTGCCCACATCCGGTCGGTGAGCAGGCGTGCCCAGGTGATGCTCGGCAGGTAAGCGGCGGCCTGGACACGGGCTGGCACACTGCCGGGGTGACTCAAGATCCTGACTTCACGGTGAGCCTGCGCGGGTACGACCGGGACGAGGTGGACGAGCTGATCCGTCGCGGCAACGACGCGCTCGCGTCGGGCAGCCCGGCGGAACGTGCCGCTGTCGCCGAGCAGCTTCGCCGGCCCGTGTTCACCGTGCGGTTGCGCGGCTACGACCGGACGCAGGTGGAGAGTCACCTCGGCCACCTGGTGAGCCGCCTGACTGCGGTGGATTAGCCGACATGGCCGTCCCGTCCCCGGTGTCCGGTTCGATTTCATGATCAAGTCGACCCCGGTGGAATGTTGGGGGCCGGTCGGTCGTTACATCTCGCGTACGGCCGAGTACCACCGCCTGTGGCCTGGGCTGGTGGCTGGGCTTCGGGGAATGATCCGGGGCCACCGGTCGTTACATATGGCGTTCGCCTGAGTACCACGCATCCCCCGCAGGTAGTCGGGCGTTCTTCTGTCCCTGGAGGCCCATGGGGTCTCGGGACGTCCTCCAATGGCACCCCGTTCCCTGTGTGGGTGTTGTTCCCCCGATTGGAAGGTGACCATCATGAACACGACTCTGTTCAGCCGATGGCTCCCGGCCGTCGAGCAGACTTCGATTCTTCGTAAGACCGCGTTGGGTGTGGCTGGTCTGGCGTTCGTTGGTGGCGCTGTCGCCGGCCCGGCCGTGGCCGCGCAGGCCGCTCCTGAGCATGCCGGGTCCCCGGTGTCGCAGTCGGTGATGGCCGACAAGGGCGACAAGGGTAAGGCTGACAAGGGCAAGGGTGACAAGGGTAAGCCGTCGCGGGACAGGTTGGTTCCGCGTGGTGTGCAGGGTTCCCAGTCTCGGATCGATGTGTCGGGTGAGCGGTCCGACAATGTGAAGGCGATCGTGAAGGCGACGAAGAAGGCTGGTCTGGGTGAGCGTGCCGCCGTGATCGCGGTCGGTACCAGTCTCCAGGAGTCGAAGTTGGAGAACCTGGGTCACCTGGGTGACCGTAACGACCACGATTCGCTGGGCCTGTTCCAGCAGCGTCCGTCGTCGGGTTGGGGTTCGCCGGATCAGATCACGGATCCGGAGTACTCGACGACCGCGTTCCTGAAGGGTCTGAAGCAGGTTGACGGTTGGCAGGAGATGCCGTTGACGGATGCGGCGCAGAAGGTGCAGGTGTCGGCGTTCCCGGACGCGTACGCGCAGTGGGAGGACCAGGCCGCTGACCTGGTAGCCAACACCTGGAACAACAGCTAAGGCAGGAACCGATGGCCGGATCCGACCCGGGTCCGGCCATCGGCGTATCTCGGTCGCCGGTCGGATCGTCGAGGCGGGGCGCGGCCGGGTCAGCGGGGCCAGTCGGCCAGTTTCGCGCGGATCGACCGGACCTGTGCGGCGTCCCGGCCGTACCTGGCGAAGCGCTGGTCGGGCAGCCGGTCCAGGTAGCGGCCGGCGGCGGTGATGTCGTCCGGCTCGATCGCCGGGTCGTACTCGGTGGCGAGCCGGATCAGGTCGGCCACGGCGTACCGGTCCAGCGCCGCCGCGACGTCGATGTAGTCCCGGACCTCGCGGCGGGTGACCAGGGCGGCGGTCTTGCTGGCCACCAGGTCCTGGACGTGCATGACCGGCCCGAGGTCCATCACCACCGGGCTGCGGTGCCGGTCCAGCCGGCCCAGGCTGAGCCGCAGCCGCCGGCCGCCCCGGCCGACCAGGAAGTCCTTCATGTCCAGCTCGAATCCGCTGAACAGCCCGGCCAGGTCGCTCGACGGATCTTCGTCGAGGACGGTGAAGCCGGCCGCCTCCAGCGCGGTCCGGACCTCCGCCTCGGCGCTGGCCGCCGCGCCGTCGACGTCGGCGAAGAGGTCGACGTCCTCGGTCGGCCGGGAGACCAGCCCGTGCGCCGCCCAGGCCACCCCACCACCGAGCACGAACCCGTGCTTGTCGGCCACGGAGAGAGCGACCCGGGCGACCTGGCGGTAGAAGTCGTCGAGATGGGTGGTGGTCATGCCGCCCGGCGATCACCGGCGGCCAGCGACGGATGCCGTCGCTCCCACGCCGCCCGCACCCCGCGCGGCAGGTTCAGTGCGGGCCAGACCCGGCGGAGCACCCGGCCGTCGAGGAACCGGCGCAGGTCGTCGGAGCGGGTGCTCTCGCGCAGGACGTTCTCGTACATCCAGAGCAGTTGGTCCGGGTCGTCCAGGTCGAAACTGCGCTCCGGCCCCCACATCAGGCGCAGCGGCAGCACGACCGTGCCCCGGGTCGGGCCGGTCAGTTCGGCCACGGTCGGGGTCACCACGGCAGGCCGGCCCGGGCGGGCCAGGTAGACCACGCCGGTTCCGGCCACGGCGGCGGACTGCATGTGCTCAGGGTAGCCGGAAGATGTCGGGTGCGGATCGTCCGTACCCGATATTGCTGGTCTGTCCGGCCTGCCGCCGGCGCACCGGACCGGCCCGGAACCGGTCGCAACCGGGGTCGGACCGGCGGCGGGCATCAGCCAGGCAAATCCGGAATGCCGGACTGGCCCGGCTGGTTGTTTATCTCGGTACGCCCGCGAGGTCAGCCCCCCCTGGACCGCGGGCGTACCTCCCTTGTGCCCTGGGGCTGATCCCCCAAGGCGCGCAGGGCCTCCCGGAATCCAGACGAAAGGGCAACCATGAATCCGATCTTCGGACGATGGCTCCCCGCCATCGCGGAGACCGCTCGCACGCGGTGGCTTCCCGCCATCGCCGCACATCCGGTCACGCGCCGGCTTCCCGCCGTCGCGGAAACCCCGATCGCCCGCCGGTCCGCGCTGGCCGTCGCGGGCCTCACCTGCGCGGCCGCCTGCTCGGCCGTGGCCGGCCCGATCGGCGTGGTCGCCGCCGCGGGCGACCCGGGCGCGCAGCCGGCGGCGTACAGCCAGTCGATGCGGGACGACTCGCCCGACAGCGGCAACCGGCCTGCCGACAGTGGGAACTCGGACGACAAGGCGTCCCGGGACAAGCTGGTCCCGAACGGCGTGCTGGGCGACCAGTCGCGGATCGACCTCGACGTCGAGCAGCGGGACAACGCCCGGGAGATCGTCCGGGTGGCCCGTGAGCTGGACATGGGCCAGCGGGGTGCGGTGATCGGCGTGGCCACCTCGCTCCAGGAGTCGAAGCTGCGCAACCTCGGCCACCTGGGCGACTGGAACGACCACGACTCGCTGGGGCTGTTCCAGCAGAGGCCGTCGTCGGGCTGGGGCTCGCCGGACCAGATCCGGGACCGCGACTACTCGTCCACCGCGTTCTTCGAGGGACTCAAGCGGGTCGACCGCTGGTGGGACCGGCCGCTGACCGACGCCGCGCAGGAGGTGCAGGTGTCGGCGTACCCGTACGCGTACGCGCAGTGGGAGGACCAGGCCGCCGACATCGTCCAGGACGTCTGGTCCCGGTAACGAGGCGGAACAGTTTCGGGGAGGCTCGGCCACGCGCCGGCCTCCCCGAACCGTCAGCGGCCCGGACAGCGTCAGCGGGCTGGACAAGCGTCAGCGGGCCGGACGGCAGCCGCAGTTCCCGCAGCGGCGGAAGGCAGCCGGCGTCAGATCCAGCTCTTCTTGCGGAACACCACGTACAGGGCGATCGCCAGCCCGAAGGTCACGATCAGCGAGACGATGAACTCCGCCGGGGTGTGCCGCCACGGGAAGGCGAGGTTCTGCCCGAAGAACCCGGTCACCGCCGTCGGTACGGCGATCACCGCCGCCCACGCGGTGACCTGCTTGACGATCAGGTTGAGCTGGTTGTTCTGCAACATCAGGTTCGTTTCGAGCATGGTCGTGTTCAGGTCGCGCAGCGAGTCGCTCCACTCGATCACCCGCAGCACGTGGTCGTACAGGTCCTGGTAGTACGGCACCATCGCCTCGTCGACGGTGTGCATGGTGGGACGCATCAGGGCGTTCACCACCTCCCGCATCGGCAGGGTGACCTGGCGCAGCCGGACGAGGTCCCGCCGGGCGAGGAAGATCCGCCGCTGCACCTCGTTGCGGTCCATCTCGTTGACCCCACCGACGTCGCCGCCCCGGCCACCGCCGGCGGCCCCGCCCGACGGACCCTGCTTGAACATCGCGGCCTGCACCCGCTCAAGCGTCGCGTCGAGCTGCTGCACCGCGGAGAAGTGGCCGTCGATCAGGGTGTCGAGCAGGCCGTAGAGCAGGAACGCGACCCCGTGCGAGGCGAGGTCGACGCTCTCGTCCCAGCGGGCCAGCACCTCCCGGATGTCGAACCGGTCGGTGTAGCGGACCGTCACCAGGGCCCGGGGTTTGATGAACGCCGACACCTCGTTGTCGGTCAGCCCGCCGGCCGCGTCCAGCCGCACCATGTAGGTGTTCAGGAACAGGTGCGTGTCGTACCGGTCGAGTTTCGCCCGCTGGGCCTGCTGGACGACGTCCTCGACCGCCAACTGGTGCATCCCGAGTTCCTCGGCGAGCAGGGTCAGGTCGTCCCCGGTCGGCCGGCAGATGTCGAGCCAGATCACCACCCGGTCGTCGGCGGCCAGCCGGTCGCCGACCTCCTGCGCCGGGAAGCCCTGGTCGACGAGGGCACCGTCCCGGTACATGCGGGTGCTGCTCATCTGCACGCCGTCTCTTCCCCCACGCCCTGACGGTAGGCCGACGGTGCCGGCCGGCGTGCTGGTTCGTCGAACCTCGGCCCGGCGGGCGGGGGAGTCCCTCAGTCGCCTTCGTCCAGCGGCGCCGCGTGCCAGCGCCACTGCCCCACCCGGGGTCGGCCGGGCAGCTCCGTCCGGCCGGTGGTCCAGCGCAGTGCCGGCCACGGGTCGACCCCGGCCAACTCGTCGGCGACCTTCGGGAACATCCGGGCCAGCACCCGGGCGCAGACCTCGGGTGGCGGTGCGAAGGTCAGCCCGAGGCCCCGGGCGATGTCGTCGCCGTGCAACAGCGCCTCGACGCAGCCCATCCCGGCGAATCCGACCGGGTCGCCCATGCCGGACGGGTGCCAGGCCCGTACCGACGGCGGGGCGGTCCGGACCATCGCGGCGAGGACCTGCCCGCTGCCCTCGACGAACTCCAGCACCTGGGCCGGGGTCGCCTCCGGGTTGACGGTGGCCAGGAACCGCACGTACCGGTTCGCGGGGCGGGAGCCGAGCTGCATCGCGTACGACAGCAGGCAGTCGCCGAGGTGCTCCCCGGTGTGCCAGCAGTCCCAGTCCAGCCCGTCCGCCGGCACCCGCCAGTCCCGCCCGGTGGCCGGGCGGAGCGTGTCGACGACACTGGCCACCGCTGTCTCCAGGTCGTCCGCGCTGACGGTCATCACTACCTCCGTGCGGTGCTCCGGTTGCTGGTCGGCGGAGATCGTATCGTTCCGCCCCGACGGCGGGGCGCCCGCTGGGGCGCTCCCGGCGACCGCCACGACCGCCGGGCGGACGCACCTGGCCGAGGCGTGGGCGGAGCGGTCGGGCACCGGGGCCGGTACCGGGAGCTCGGGACGGAGAACCCGACTCAGAGACTGTCGAGCTGGGTGCCCAGCCGGAGCGGCGTCCATTGCCCGGGGTGGCGACAGCGCGGACGCCCGATGCCCGCAGTGACTCCCGGCGCCGGCCGATGAGCCGGGACCCTGTGAGTTTGTCAAGACCAGGTCACGAAATCTTGCGAAACTTCCTCGCCTTCCAATAAGTTCCTCCAGGCAACAAAAGTATGTCAGCCGGTCTGACGACCTGCCCGGAGGCAACAATGATGTTGATGACGCGGCGCGGCGACCAGCCGCCGGACGTACGCGGTTCCCTCTGGCGCCCCGACGGGCGGCCGGTCGGGAGCGTCGGCGATGAGTGACGCGCCCGTGCTGCTGGAGATGCGTGCGATCACCAAGGAGTTCCCCGGGGTCAAGGCGCTCTCCGACGTCAACCTGGTGGTCCGGCGCGGCGAGATCCACGCGATCGCCGGAGAGAACGGCGCCGGCAAGTCGACCCTGATGAAGGTGCTCAGCGGGGTCTACCCGTACGGCAGCTACGCCGGGGAGATCGTCTATCAGGGTGCGGAGAGCCGGTTCTCCGACATCCGGGCCAGCGAGCACGCCGGCATCGTGATCATCCACCAGGAACTCGCCCTGGTGCCCGGGATGTCCATCACCGAGAACATCTTCCTCGGCAACGAGCCCCGGCGCGCTGGCGCGATCGACTGGAAGAGCGCCAACCGGCAGGCCCTGGAGCTGATGGCCCGGGTCGGGCTGCGGGAGGACCCGGACACGCTGATCAAGGACATCGGCGTGGGCAAGCAGCAGCTCGTCGAGATCGCCAAGGCGTTCGCCAAGGACGTCAAGCTGCTCATCCTGGACGAGCCGACCGCCGCGCTGAACGAGTCCGACTCGCAGCACCTGCTGGACCTGCTGCGCGGCTTCAAGCAGCGCGGCATCACCTCGATCATCATCTCGCACAAGCTGAACGAGATCGCCGAGATCGCCGACTCGATCACCATCCTGCGGGACGGCAAGACGATCGAGACCCTGGACGTCAAGGCGGACGGGGTGGACGAGGACCGGATCGTCCGGGGCATGGTCGGCCGGGAACTGCACAGCCGATTCCCGGACCACACCCCCACGATCGGCGAGGTCTTCTTCGAGGTACGGGACTGGACCGTCCGGCACCCCATCTCGGCCGACCGGATGGTGGCCAAGGGCTCGAGTTTCACCGTACGGCGGGGCGAGATCGTCGGGTTCGCCGGGCTGATGGGCGCCGGTCGTACCGAGCTGGCGATGAGCGTCTTCGGCCGGTCGTACGGCGTCTACCAGGGCGGTCAGATCTTCAAGGACGGCGAGGAGATCGTGCTGAAGTCGGTGGCCGACGCCATCAAGCACGGCCTGGCGTACGTCAGCGAGGACCGCAAGTCGCTCGGCCTGAACCTGCTCGACGACATCAAGACCTCGGTGGTCTCCGCCAAGCTCTCGAAGATCGCCGACCACGGTGTCGTCGACCCGGTACGCGAATACCGGGCGGCCGAGAGCTACCGCAAGAGCCTGCGGGTCAAGGCCCCGACGGTCGACGAGGGCGTCACCAAGCTCTCCGGCGGCAACCAGCAGAAGGTCGTGCTGGCCAAGTGGATGTTCACCGACCCGGACCTGCTCATCCTCGACGAGCCGACCCGGGGCATCGACGTCGGCGCCAAGTACGAGATCTACGGCATCATCCAGCAGCTCGCCGACCAGGGGAAGGGCGTCATCGTCATCTCCTCGGAGCTGCCGGAGCTGATCGGCCTCTGCGACCGCATCTACACGGTCTTCGAGGGCACCATCACCGGCAACATCGAACGGCGGGACGCCGATCCGGAACTCCTCATGAAGCAGATGACCTCAGCGAAGAAGGCGCAGATCCGGTGAGTCGCATCAAGGAACTCCAGAAGTCCCTGTTCGCGGGGACGACATCCAACGCCCGGCAGTTCGGGATGATCTTTACGCTGGTGGCGATCGTCCTGCTCTTCCAGATCCTGACCGACGGGCTGACGCTGAACTCGAGCAACCTGATCTCGCTGGTCAGCCAGTACTCGTACATCCTGATCCTGGCCATCGGGATGCTGATGGTGATCGTCGCCGGGCACATCGACCTGTCGGTCGGCTCGATCGCCGCCTTCGTCGGCATCGTGGTGGCCCGGGCCATGCAGGACTGGTCGCTGCCCTGGCCGGTGGCGATCCTCTTCGGCCTTGCGGTCGGCGCCGCGATCGGTGCCTGGCAGGGCTTCTGGGTGGCCTACATCGGGGTACCGGCGTTCATCGTCACCCTGGCCGGCATGATGCTGTTCCGGGGCGGCAACCAGTACATCGGCAACGCCGACACCATCCCGGTGCCGGAGGGCTTCAAGGTGATCGGTGCCGGCTTCCTGCCGGAGGTCGGCCCGAACACCGGCTACAACAACCTGACCCTGCTGCTCGGGTTGCTCGTCGCCGTGGCCATCGTGGTCCGGGAGTGGCGGGTCAGGCGTACCCGGCGGGAGATGGACGCCGAGGTGGCGCCGATGTGGATCTCGGTCATCCGGGTCGCCGTGCCGGTCGCGGTGATCCTCTACGCGGCCTTCCGGTTCGCTGGCGGCCGGGTCGGGACCAGCTTCCCGGTCTCCGGCATCATCCTCGGCGTACTCGTGGTGATCTACTCCTTCATCACCCGGAACACCGCCGGCGGCCGGCACATCTACGCGGTCGGCGGCAACTCGCGGGCCGCCGAGCTCTCCGGCGTCAAGCTCAAGCGGGTCAACTTCCTGGTCATGATGAACATGTCGATCCTGGCCGCGCTGGCCGGCATGATCTTCGTCGCCCGGTCGGCCGCCTCTGGGCCGCAGGACGGCATCGGCTGGGAGTTGGACGCCATCGCCGCGGTCTTCATCGGCGGCGCGGCCGTCTCCGGCGGCCTCGGCACCATCAGCGGGTCGATCGTCGGTGGCCTGGTGATGGCGGTACTCAACAACGGTCTCCAGCTCATGGGTGTCGGCTCGGACCGGGTACAGATCATCAAGGGCCTGGTTCTGCTGCTGGCCGTGGCCCTCGACGTCTACAACAAGAACCGCGGGCGTTTCTCGATCATCGGATCGGTGACCCGTCCGTTCCGCCGGGACACACCCACCGGGCCGGCGCCCAGCGTCGAGGCGGGTCAGGAGCCCGCCAAGACTCCGGTGGCCGGCTGACGGTCACCGCCGGTGGGGCGGAAAACCTCCACCCCACCCCCCACCACCTTGCTAAAGAAGGGCAACCCGCAATGCGCAAATACCTAGCCAGGGGTGTCGCCGCCGGCGCCATCGCCCTGCTGGCCCTCACGGCCTGCTCCGAACGGTCCGCCGACGGCGGCGGCGAGGAGGCCGGTGCCGAGAAGGGCTTCGCCGCGAACTCGCTGATCGGGGTGGCGCTGCCGGCCAAGACCTCCGAGAACTGGGTACTCGCCGGTGACCTGTTCACCAACGGGCTCAAGGAGGCCGGCTTCCAGTCCGACGTGCAGTACGCCGGTGCGACCAGCACGGTCGCCGACCAGCAGGCGCAGATCTCGGCGATGGTCACCAAGGGCGCCAAGGTGATCGTCATCGGCGCGACCGACGCCGCGCAGCTCACCACCCAGGTCGAGCAGGCCAAGCAGGCCGGCGCCTCCGTGATCGCGTACGACCGGCTGATCAAGAACTCGAAGGACGTCGACTACTACGTCGCGTACGACAACTTCAAGGTCGGCCAGCTCCAGGGGCAGGCGCTGCTGGAGGGCATGAAGGCGAAGAAGCCGACCGGGCCGTACAACATCGAACTCTTCTCCGGCTCGCCGGACGACAACAACTCGGGCGTCTTCTTCGACGGCGCGATGGACGTGCTGAAGAAGGAGATCGACGCCGGCAACGTGGTGGTCGGCTCCGGCCAGACCGACATCAAGCAGACCGCCACCGACGGCTGGAAGGCCGAGAACGCCCAGCGGCGGATGGACTCGCTGCTCACCTCCACCTACACCAGCAAGACCCTGGACGGCGTGCTCTCCCCGAACGACACCCTGGCCCGGGCGATCCTGACCTCGGTCAAGGGCGCAGGCAAGCCGCTGCCGGTGGTCACCGGGCAGGACTCCGAGGTGGAGTCGGTCAAGTCGATCGTGGCCGGCGAGCAGTACTCGACCATCAACAAGGACACCCGGAACCTGGTCAAGGAGACCATCGAGATGGTCAAGGCCCTCCAGGCCGGTAACGCGCCGAAGACCAACGACACCGAGTCCTACAACAACGGTGTCAAGGTCGTTCCGGCCAACCTGCTGGAGCCGCTGATCGTCACCAAGAAGAACGTGGTCGAGGCGTACGCCAACGACCCGAAGCTGGCCCCGCTCACCGCTGGCGCCAAGTAGGCACCGGTAGCAGCGGGTTGCACCGACCGGGTCCCCGGGATCGACGATCCCGGGGACCCGTCCCGTTTTCGCGGCCGGTCACCGCGGTTCTCAGCCCGTGACGACCAGGGTCCGCCCGTCGTCCCGGGCCGGCAGCAGCTCGCCGACCACCGGATGGCCGGGCAGCTCGCCGGCGACCAGCAGGCCACCGGAGGTCTGCGCGTCGGCCAGCAGCAGCAACTCGTCCTCGTCGACCCCGGCCGCCTCGAGGTGCGGACGCACCCAGGCCAGGTTGCGCCGGGTGCCACCGCTGACGAAACCGTCGGCCAGCGCCGCCCGGGCGCCGTCCAGATACGGTACGGCCGACGCCTCCACCCGGGCGGTCAGCCCGGACGCCCGAGCCAGCTTGTGCAGGTGGCCGAGCAGTCCGAACCCGGTCACGTCGGTGCCACACCGGACCCCGGCCGCCACCGCCGCCGCCGAGGCGGCCCGGTTCAGCTCGGTCATCGCCGTCACCGCCTGCGGGAACACCTCACCGGTCTGCTTGTGCCGGCTGTTCAGCACCCCGACGCCGAGCGGCTTGGTCAGGGTCAGCGGCAGCCCGGCCCGGCCGGCGTCGTTGCGGATCAGCCGCTGCGGGTCGGCGATCCCGGTGACCGCCATCCCGTACTTGGGCTCGGGGTCGTCCACGCTGTGCCCGCCCGCCACGTGACAGCCCGCCTCCCGGGCCACGTCCAGCCCGCCGCGCAGCACCTCGGCGGCGAGCGCCAGCGGCAGCACCTCCCGGGGCCAGGCCAGCAGGTTCACCGCGACCACCGGGGTACCGCCCATCGCGTAGACGTCGGAGAGCGCGTTGGCGGCGGCGATCCGGCCCCAGTCGTACGGGTCGTCGACGACCGGGGTGAAGAAGTCGGCGGTCGCCACCACCGCCGTACCCGAGTCGAGGCGTACCACCGCCGCGTCGTCGCCGTCGTCGAGCCCGACCAGCAGCTCACCCGGCCCGGCCGGCGCGGTCGTACCGACCAGGCCGGCGACCACCTCCTCCAACTCGCCGGGCGGGATCTTGCAGGCGCAGCCGCCGCCGTGCGCGTACTGGGTGAGCCGGTGCCGTTCCGTGGTCGTCACCGGACCACTGTGCCATCCGTCGCCGGCCGGTGGCAGCCGTCGATTGTCGCGCCACGCCTGTGCGGCCGATCACATGGGCGGCCGGTGGGACTTCCCGGAGCGGCTGGAGATCAGGTGTGGTTAAGTGCCGGTGAACGGGTTTCGGAGTGAGGTGGGGATGAACGGGGCGGTCGATCCTCGGCGCCGGGTGCCACGCACCGACGTACTGCTCGCCGACCCCCGGCTGGCCGCCGCCGAGGCCACCCTCGGGCGGGCCCGGCTCAAGGCCGTACTCGTCGCCGCCCAGGAGCGGGTCCGGCGCGGCGAGATCCGGCCGGAGGAGGTCGTCCCGGCCACCCTGGCGGCGCTGCCGGAGACCGCCGCCGGGCTGCGCCCGGTGCTCAACGCCACCGGGGTGGTGCTGCACACCAACCTCGGCCGGGCGCCACTGTCGGCGGCGGCCGTCGCCGCGGTGGTCGCCGCGGCCGGGCACACCGACGTGGAACTTGACCTGCGGACCGGGCGGCGGGCCCGGCGGGGGCGGGGCGCGCTGGCCGCACTCGCCGCCGCGGCGCCGGCGGCCGGGGCGGTGCACGTGGTCAACAACGGTGCCGCCGCGCTCGCCCTGGTCGCGACCGCGCTCACCGCCGGGCGGCGCCAGCACGGCGAGGCGGCCGGCGGTGGCCCGGCCGGGCGGGAGATCGTGGTCAGCCGGGGCGAACTGGTGGAGATCGGCGACGGGTTCCGGCTGCCGGACCTGCTGGCCAGTACCGGCGCGACGCTGCGCGAGGTGGGCACCACCAACCGGACCGCGCTGGCCGACTACGCGGCAGCGGTTGGGCCGGATACCGCGTTCGTGCTCAAGGTGCACCCGTCGAACTTCGTCGTCCGGGGCTTCACCGCCGCCGTACCGGTGGAGGAGCTGGCCACCCTCGGCGTACCGGTGGTGGTGGACATCGGCTCCGGGCTGCTGGCGCCGGATCCGCTGCTGCCGGAGGAGCCGGACGCCGCCTCGGCGCTGCGGGCCGGTGCGGCACTGGTCACCGCGAGCGGCGACAAGCTGCTCGGCGGGCCGCAGGCCGGGCTGCTGCTCGGCGACGCCGACCTGGTCGAGCTGCTGCGTCGGCACCCGCTGGCCCGGGCGCTGCGGGTGGACAAGCTGACCCTGGCCGCACTGGAGGCGACCCTCACCGGTCCGGAGACCCCGACCTGGCGGGCACTGCGGGCCACCCCGGCCGCGCTGCGGCTGCGCACCGAACGGCTCCGCGACCAGCTCGCGGCCGACGGCCGCAAAGCCGAGGTGGTGGCCGCCGACGCGGTCGTCGGGGGTGGTGGCGCACCCGAGGTCACCCTCGACTCGTGCGCCCTCGCCCTCCCCGAGGAGTACGCCGAACCGCTGCGCCTCGGCGACCCGCCGGTACTCGGCCGGCTGGAGCGGGGCCGGCTGCTGCTCGACCTGCGCTGCGTACCCGTCGAGCGGGACGAGGCGGTGCGGGCCGCGATCAGCCGGGTTCCCCGGTCCCGGCGGGAGAGCTGACGTGCACGTCGTCGCCACCGCCGGACACGTCGACCACGGCAAGTCCACCCTGGTTCGGGCGCTGACCGGGATGGAGCCGGACCGCTGGGCCGAGGAGCGGCGCCGGGGCATGACGATCGACCTCGGCTTCGCCTGGACCGCGCTGCCGTCCGGGGAGGTACTGGCGTTCGTCGACGTACCCGGGCACGAGCGGTTCGTCCCCAACATGCTCGCCGGGATCGGTCCGGCCCCGGCCGCGCTCTTCGTGGTCGCCGCCGACGAGGGTTGGATGCCGCAGTCCGCCGAACACCTGGCCGCGCTGCACGCGCTCGGCGTCCGGCACGGGCTGCTGGCGGTGACCCGCACCGACCTGGCCGACCCCGCCGTCGCCACCGAACTCGCGCTCGCGGAGATCGCGGCCACCTCGCTCGGCGAGGTCGAGGCGGTCGCGGTCAGCGCGACCACCGGCGCCGGGCTGCCGGAGCTGCGCGCCGCGCTGGACCGGCTCGCCGCCCGGCTGCCGGTGCCCGAGCCGGCCGCGCCGGTACGGCTCTGGGTGGACCGGGCGTTCACCATCAAGGGCAGCGGCACCGTGCTGACCGGCACCCTCGGTGCGGGCGAGCTGCGTGCCGGTGACGAGCTGGAGCTGACCGGTACCGGGCAGCGGGTCCGGGTCCGCGGGCTACAGACGTTGGGGGAGCAGGTGTCGCAGGTCGCCGGGGTGGCCCGGGTCGCGGTCAACCTGCGCGGGGTGGCCCGGGAGCAGGTCGGCCGGGGCGACGCGCTGCTCACCCCCGGACGGTTCCAGCAGACCGACCTGGTCGACGTCCGATTGGCCGGCGACCCGGTGGCCGAGCTGCCGGCGGAGGTGACCCTGCACGTCGGTTCGGCCGCGGTGACCGCCCGGGTACGCCCGCTCGGCGCCGACACCGCCCGGCTGCGGCTGGACCGGCCGCTGCCGCTGCGCATCGGTGACCGGGCACTGCTGCGGGATCCCGGCCGGCGGCACGTGGCGGGTGGGGTGACGGTGCTCGACGTCGTACCGCCGAGGTTGGACCGGCGGGGCGCGGCGGCTGCCCGGGCGGCGGTGCTGGCCGGGTTGGACGGCCGGCCCGACGAGCCCGGCGAGTTGGCCCGGCGCGGCCTGGCCCGGCGGCCCGAGCTGGAGCGGATGGGCGTGACCGTGACGACCGCGCCGGTGACCGGGGTGTGGCACGCCGATCCCGCGCACTGGCGGGACCTGGGACGGCGGCTGCTCGACGAGGTGACCCGGTGGGCGCAGACGCATCCGCTGGAGCCGGGGATACCGGTCGAGACCGCGCGCCGGCTGCTGGACCTGCCGGACCGGGCCCTGGTCGAGGCCCTGGTCGCGGCGCCGCTGGTGGCCCGGGACGGCCGGATCAGCCGGGGCGGGGCGACCGGCAGGCTGCCCGAGCAGGTCGCCCGGGCGGTCCGGCGGGTCGGCGCGGAACTGGCCGAGCGCCCGTTCGTCGCCCCGGAGGCGGCCCGGCTCGCCGAGGTCGGGCTCGGACACCGGGAGATCGGCGCGGCGGTACGGGCCGGCGTGCTGCTCAAGCTCGCCGACAACGTCGTACTGCTGCCGGACGCCCCCGAGCAGGCGATCCGGGTACTCGCCGCGCTGCCGCAGCCGTTCACCCTCAGCACCGCCCGGCAGGCCCTCGGTACGACCCGTCGGGTCGCCGTGCCGCTGCTCGAACTGTTGGACCGGCGCGGCGCCACCCGCCGGCTGCCGGACGACGCCCGGATCATGCTGACCGGCCCGGGGGATTCGTAGCTCCCCTCCGCCCCGAGCAGCGGGCCCCGAGCAGCGGCGGCCCTGGTCGGCGGCCCTCAGCGGCGGCGCTGCCGTCCGTACGGACGGCCCCGGCGTCAGGGCCGCGCCTAGCCCGTTCCCGGCATGTCGTTCGGTTCCCGGACGGTTGTCGCGTCCACGACGACGACTCCGAGCAGCACCACCATGACGGCCGCGGAGACTGCCAGTGGGGGCAGCAGGACCATCGCCGGTGCCATCAGGACCAGCACCGTGATCCCGACCAGCCAGGGGCGGGCCACCCGGACGAAGACCTCGTGTCCCAGCAGGACCCGGCCGGCGAGGAAGAGCACGGGGCCGCCGACGATCACCGCGACCCAGCCCCCGGGGGTGTCCTCCAGCGGATGCCGGATGATCAGTTCGTCGCCGACCGTGGTCAGCACCACGCCGGCTACCATGATCAGGTGGGCGTACCCGGCCCACTTGGTCTCCCGGGCCGGGTCGGGCGAGCCGGTGATGGCGCTGCCGAGCTTCTCCCTGGCCCGGTAGAAGTAGATCCACCAGAGCAGCACCGTGGTGACGAACGCGACCACCAGGGCGGTGGCCTGCTCCGGCGCGTAGTTCGTTCTGCGCACCGTCCGGGCGATGACCACCACGGTTTCGCCGAGGGCGATGATGACGAACTGGCGGTACCGCTCGGCCAGGTACTCGTTGGGAGGGTTCCACTCCCAGGACGGCGAGCGTCCGATCTTCGGGGTGGGCCAGCGCACCGTCGGTCCCAGGTATTCCATCGCCAGCGCCGCCGTCCAGAGCAGTAGCCGTGCGGTGCCGGGGACGAAGGCCCCGGTGAACCAGAGCGTGCCGGAGAGGCTGAACCAGAAGATCCCGCGCAGCGGTCGGTTCCGTAGTCGGTGACCTCGCAGGATCACCGCGAGGGCCACGCTGCGGAACAGATGGATCCCGACGTACGCGGAGACGAAGAGCACTGCCCGGCTGTCGAACGCCTCGGGCAGCGCGGTCGATATCAGCAGGCTGCCCAGCATGATCGTGATGACCATCAGTTGGACGGCGGGACGCCGCGAATCCAGGGTCTCGGTGGTCAGGTTGGTGTACGACCACACCCACCAGATCGCCAGCAGCAGCAGAAGCGTCTGGTAGGCGCCGAGCGGGTGCAGATTCGCGACCAACGCCTCGGCGAGCCGGGCCAGCATGAAGACGAAGACGAGGTCGTAGAAGAGCTCCACCGGAGTGGCCCGCTGCGGGCGACTCCGGTCCCGGATCAGCGTGGAGCGTCTGCCCGTCGCCATCGGCCGCCCGTTCCCCCGATCCGCCGCACGCGGGCCACCGGCCAGCGCGCTGACCTGCGCCGACCCGTCGCACGCCGCCCTGTCGAAGCAGTCGTACCACGGCGGCACGGTCCGGTTCCCGGCTTCACCACGATGGGCGACCCGCGCCCGGCGACACCCGGTACGGTGAGAGACCGTGCCGGAAGACGAGGGCACCGGCCGTCATCGCACCCGAGCACGGTGGGCGGTGCCAGGCCGCCCGGGACATACCCGTGCGCCCCGGCGGCTCAGGCCGGTACGGGTATGCCGACGTCGCGCCGGACGTACTCGGCGGTGTAGGAGTTGGTGGCGTCGAGCAGTTGCGCCGGGGTCCCCTCGAACAGCACCGTGCCGCCCTGGCTGCCGCCCTCCGGTCCGAGGTCGATGATCCAGTCGGCGTTCTTGATCACGTCGAGGTTGTGCTCGATGACGACGACCGAGTTCCCGCCACCGACCAACCGCTCGACGATGTCGAGCAGGTGTTGGATGTCGGACATGTGCAGCCCGGTCGTCGGCTCGTCCATCACGTAGATGGTGCCGCTCTTGTGCAGTTCGGTGGCGAGCTTGATCCGCTGGCACTCGCCACCGGAGAGGGTGCTCAGCGGCTGGCCGAGCTGGAGGTAGCCGAGCCCGACGTCGTTGACCGCCTGGAGGATCTTCCGCAGCTTCTTCTCGGGGAAGAACTCCAGGGCCTCCGAGGCCGGCATCCGCAGTACGTCGCTGATCGACCTGCCGCGCAGCCTGTGCTCGAGTACGTCGTCGCTGAACCGGCGGCCCTCGCAGACCTCGCAGACCGACCTGAGCCCGTCCATGAAGGCCAGGTCGGTGTAGATCACACCCAGTCCCTGGCAGTTCGGGCAGGCGCCCTTGGAGTTGAAGCTGAACAGCGAGGCCGGTACGCCGTTGGCCTTGGCGAAGAGCTGCCGGATCGGATCGAGCAGCCCGGTGTACGTCGCCGGGCTGGACCGGATCGAGGCGCCGACGGCGGACTGGTCGATCACGATCGCCTCGGGGTGCTGCCCGACGAAGACGTTGTTGATCAGCGTGCTCTTGCCCGACCCGGCGACCCCGGTGACCACCACCAGCACCCCGGTCGGGATCCGCACCGTGACGTTCCGCAGGTTGTGCAGGTCGGCCGCGGTGACCGTCAGGTGTCCGGTCGGCTGCCGGTGGTCGGTCTTGAGCGGCAGCCGGTGCTCCAGGTAGCGCCCGGTCGGGGTGTCCGCGGTGCGCAGCTCGTCGACGGTACCGCCGAACAGCACCCGCCCGCCGCCCGCGCCACCGGCCGGGCCGATGTCGATCACGTGGTCGGCGATCTCGATCACGTCCCGGTCGTGCTCGACCACCAGCACGGTGTTGCCCTTGTCGCGGAGCTTCACCAGCAGCCGGTTGAGTCGCTCGACGTCCCGGGCGTGCAGGCCGACGCTCGGCTCGTCGAAGATGTACATCATGTCGACGAGGCTGCTGCTCAGGTGCCGGACCATCTTGATCCGCTGGGACTCGCCGCCGGAGAGGGTCTGGGTCGGCCGGCTCAGGCTCAGGTAGCCGAGACCGATCTCGACCAGGTTGCCGACCCGGTCGAGCAGGCTCTCCACCACCGTCGCGCCGAGCGGGTCGGTGAACGTCTTGAGCACCGCGACGAGTTCGGTGGCCTCCATCGCGGCCAGTTGGGCGATGTTGTAGCCGTCGATCTCGCTCCCCAGCGCCGCCTGGCTGAGCCGGGCACCCTGGCAGAGCGGGCAGGTCTGCTCGGTGACGAAGCGCAGGAAGATCGCCCGGTTGCGTTCGGACATCTCCGCCGCGTCCTTGCGGATGTGCAGCCGGGTGAACTTGGCGACCGCGCCCTCGTAGGTGGCGTTGAGGGTGTTCCCCTGCCAGTCCAGCGGGATCTTGCCGTCGCCGTACAGCAGGGTCTGCCACTCCTGCTCGGAGTAGTCGGCCAGCGGCTTGTCCAGATCGAAGAAGCCGGAGGCGGCGTACATCTTCCAGTACCAGCCGGTCCTGGTGAAGTCGGGGTGCAGCAGGGCGCCGTCGTTGAGCGACTTCGACCGGTCCAGGAAGGCGTCGAGGTCGAGCTGGACCGACCTGCCCAGGCCCTCGCACTCCGGGCACATCCCCTGTGGATCGTTGAAGGAGAAGGCGTTGGAGTAGCCGACGTGCGGCTTGCCGACCCGGGAGTAGAGGAGCCGGAGCAGCGAGTAGATGTCGGTGATGGTGCCGACCGTCGACCGGGAGCCGCCGCCGAGCCGCTTCTGGTCGACGACGATCGCGGCGGAGAGGTTCTCGATGGTGTCCACGTCCGGCTGGCCGTAGCGGGGTAGGTAGTTCCGGGCGTAGGCGGTGAAGGTCTCGTTGAGCTGGCGTTGCGCCTCGGCGGCGATGGTGTCGAAGACGATGGACGACTTGCCGGAGCCGGAGACGCCGGTGAAGGCGACCAGTTGGCGTTTCGGCACCCGCAGCGAGACGTTCCTGAGGTTGTTCTCCCTGGCCCCGGTGATGACGATGTCGTCGGCCGCCACGTGTTCCCCCGATATCCCGAATGGTGTACGAAAACGAGCACCGCACACAGTAGGTGCCGGGTCTGACGCTGGCTCAGCGCCTGCGGTGGCACTGTGCCGGTGGACCGGCTGGACGATCAGTCCCTGAGGCCGACGAGGACGGATCAGTCCCCGAGGTCGACCGGAATGGTCAGGCCCGCAGGTCGGCGAGGAACTGGGCCCGGCGGGCGACCCGGGCCGGGTCACGGGCCGGGGCCACCCAGCCGAGCACCTCGTAGGCGGCCCGCACCGGGTCGGCGAAGAGTGCTGCCAGCACCGTCAGCCCGGCCCCGTGCCGGCGGAACGCCTGCTGCCGTTGCGCGTCCGTCATCCGGCCCCGCTCGGTCGGCAACGCCAGCGAGGTGCCGGCCTCGTCGGCCCGGCAGCCCAGCTCGCGCAGCAGCAGCCCGAGCGCCGAGTCGTCCGGCACGCTCCGGGTCCCGCCCCGGTCCACCTCGGCCAGCGCCTCCGCCACCACCGGCTCGGTGCCGAGTCCCGCCTCGTCGGCGCGCCGCCGCGCCTCGGCCGCCACCACCCGGCGGAGCAGTTCGGGCGGGGCGGAGGTGATCGCGGTGAGCAACTCGTGGTCGTCGCGCAGCATCCAGCTCGGCAGCGCGGGCGGATCCGGGAGCAGCGGCACCAGCCGGCCGGTGGTCAACGGCCCGGTCAGCCGGTCGGCGTCGAGGTGCACACCGGTGATCAGGTCGGCGAGGTCCAGCCCCGCGTCGAGTCCGGCGTCGTTCCAGCCGGCGTCGCCGCTCTCCGGCAGGCCGACCTGGCGCATCAGCGGCACCAGGGCGTCCGGTGCCGCGCCCCAGCGTCGTACCGGGGAACTCGGGTCGAACCCGGTGCGGAGGATGCCGTCCACCGCGTGTGCGAACTGCCGGTCGCTGTTGACGTTGGTGAAGACCGACACCGCCTCGGTGCCGCCCGAGACGGCCCGCAGCACCTCCGTCCGGCTCCCCTGGAAGCCGTTCTCCTCCAGCACGAATACCCAGCCGTCGAGCCGGCCGCCGAGCACGAGGTGGTCGAACGGCAGCTCGGTGGCCCGGGCGATGCCGGTCAACGCGCGGAGGCTGGCCGGGTCGACGCCGAACCGGCGCAGCACCGCCGAGTCGTCCGGGTCCCGGACGAACGTCAGGCAGAACGCCTCGTGGAGGCCGTCCTCCTCAAGCCAGTCGTAGTCGGCCATGCCGCCCCCGTCCCGATCCGCACCCGCCGCGCGGCGCAACCCGATCGCCCGAGCCAACCCCGGGGGTACGACAAAACCCGGCGAACGCTACCGCGGGCGGCACTACGGTGAGGGGCATGGACCCATCCGCCATCTGGCGGGACAAGAACCATCGCTGGCGGATCGAGGCGATCCACGCTCCCGACCTGCGGTTCGCCATCTACGCCACCAACGGCACCACCGAGTCCGCCCCCCTGTGGCTGTACGGCATGCCGGCGCTGGCCCGCTGGCTGATGATCCAGAACCTCGAACTCGGCGATCTGGAGGCGGAGGAACTCTGACCCCGCTCCGCGTCGACCCCCGCCACTCGGCGCACGCCGTAATTTTCCTTCTTGACCAACCATTACGATGTAGGTAACTTCCGACACGTCCCCTGCCCGCAGCCCCGCCCCCGGGAGGCCGCCGTGCAACGCAGAAGATTCCTCGCCAGCACCGCCGCCGTGAGCGCCCTGGGCGCGACCGCCGGCACCCTCGGTGGCGCCACCGCCTCGGCCGCCCCGGACACCGGGGCGGACCGCTCCGGATCGGGCGCGCAGGGTGGCGGTGCGCAGGGTGGCGGTGGGTCCGGCCGGCGGGTCAGCACCGGCCTGGACGTGCTGGTCGACTCCCGGTTCGCCGCCCTCGCCGGCCAGCGGGTCGGGGTGCTGTCCAACCCGACCGGAGTGGACGCCCGCTACCGCCACCTGGTCGACCTGATGCACGCCTCCGGCCGGGTCCGGCTCACCGCCGCGTTCGGGCCGGAGCACGGGTTCCGGGGCTCGGCACAGGCCGGTGGCAGCGAGGGGACCGGGATCGACGCCCGGACCGGCGTCACCGTCTACGACGCGTACGGCGCCACGCAGGCGAAGTGGGGGGAACTGATCACCCAGGCCGGGGTCGACACCGTCGTCTTCGACATCCAGGACGTCGGCGCCCGCTTCTACACCTACATCTGGACCCTCTACGACTCGATGGTCGCCGCCGCCCGGCTCGGCATCCGGTACGTCGTACTCGACCGGCCGAACCCGATCGGTGGGCGGGCGTACGGGCCGATGATGACCACGCCGTTCACCTCCGGCGTCGGCAAGAAGGAGATCGTGCAGCAGCACGGCATGACGGTCGGCGAGCTGGCCCGGTTCTACAACGGCGAGTTCCTGCCGGCCGAGGCGGGCCGGCCGGTCGACCTGACGGTGATCAGGTGCAAGGGCTGGCGCCGGGGCGACTTCGCCGTCGACACCGGGGTGCCGTGGGTGCTGCCCAGCCCGAACATGCCGACCCCGGACACCGCGTTGGCCTATCCCGGCACCTGCATGTTCGAGGGGGTGGCGTCGATGACCGAGGGGCGGGGCACCACCCGGCCGTTCGAGCTGATCGGCGGCCTGGCCACCGACTTCGACTACCACCTGGTGGACCGGCTCGTCGCCCGGGACCTGCCCGGGGTCGAGTTCCGGGAGGCGTACTTCTCGCCGACCGCGGCCGGGCAGAAGCCGGCCCTGCTCAACAAGCTCTGCGCGGGTGTGGAGGTGAAGGTCACCGACCCGGCCCGGTTCGACCCGATCCGCACCGGGGTGGCGCTGCTGGTCGAGTCCCGGAAATATCCCGCCTTCGCCTGGCGGGCGGACACCTGGGACACCGCCCGGCCGTACTGGATCGACAAGCTCACCGGCTCCACCCGGCTGCGTACGATGATCGACGCCGGGGCGGACGTGCCGGACGTGGTCGGCGCCTGGTCGGCCGAGCTGGCGGAGTTCGACCGCCGCCGCCGGCCGTACCTGCTCTACTGACCCGGCGTCACAGCCCCGCGCACGGCTGGTCGCCCACGGCGCAGCTCGTCGGCCGCTTCTGGGCGAGCGCGCCGGCGCGGTCTACGTCGAACCGGATCGTCGCCGAGCTGTCGGCGGCGAGCGGGGCGCCGGTGAAGGTGACCTGCTGCTCCTCCTGCCGGAAGCTCTCCGCCCCGGTGGCGGCCGAAACCTGGGCGCCGCCGGCCAGGACGATCACCACCGTCCACCGGGTCGCGGTCGCGTCGCCGTCGTTGGTCACCACCACCTCGCCCTGGAAGCCGAAAAGCTCGGTGTTCAGCGTGCTGTACCCGGCGGTCAGCCTCGGCTGGCCCGGCCTGGGCGGGTTGGTCGTGGCGGCCGGCGACGTCCGGCGCGGCGTGGCGCTGGGCGGGACCGGCCGGCTGGGCTGCACCGGGGTGACACCGCTGGCCGGGGTCCGGGCGACCGGAGTGGTCGTACCCGATGACGTGCTCGGCGCGGCACTGGCGGCGGTGGCCGCCGCTCCGGACGGCGAGTCGTCGCCCCGCCCGCGGGCCAGGCCGGCGACCACGACCACCGCGCCGACCGCCAGGGCCAGCGCCGCCATCCCGGCGCCGAGGCGGCGCCGGGACCGCCGGCCCGGTCCGGCCCGTCCGGCCGGCACGGCGCCGATGACCTGGGTCGGTACGGGAAGGTCCACCTCCCGGAAGGCCAACCAGTCGAGTACGGCGGGCAGCCGGGTGTCGAGCAGCCCCTGGTAGCACTCCTCGCGCCGGGCCGGGTCGGCCGGCAGCCAGGGCTCCTCGTCGTCGCCCTGCACGACGGTCAGCCGGCAGCCCTCCGCGGTCGGGGTCAGCTCGCACTCCAGCCGGGTCGGTTGGCCCTCCTCCGGCCAGCGCAGCACCATCCGGTGTGGCCGGTCGACCTCGATCAGCTCGATGACGATCAGCTCGTCGAGTTCGGGCAGGTCCACGGGGCGCAGCTCGAACCGGCTGATCGACGTGGGTCGTGGTTCGATCGCGGCGAACCACTTCGGCAGCAGCTCGCGGTCGGTGAGGGCCCGCCAGACCCGCTCCGGGGGATGGCGCAGCTCGACGCTGGTCCGGATTTCGGTCACGGCGGAAAACTGTACGGCCATCGGTCGCCTCGGATGTCCCGGCCCCGCCGGACCGACCTCCGTACGCGCTACCCGTCGGCCGTGCGGACCTCCGGTCCGGGTCACCGGATCGGGGTTTGTTGGGCCGATTTCCGGAAGAGGGCAGCCCTGCCGTAATTAGTATGATTTGTGTGAAGAACAAGGGACTGCGGACCCTGTTGTCGATCGGCGCCGCGCTCGCCGTCATCTACTTCGGCAGCACCGGCGAGGGGGGAGACGGGGTCACCAACACCGTCCTGCTGCTGGCGGTCGCCGCCGGACTGATCGTCTGGTATCTGACCAGACCCACCTCGGGCAAGCCGGTGAGCTGACCGCGCACCCGGGCGGGCCGGTCAGCGGGCGCCCGCCGCCCTGGTCAGTTCGCCGATCGACTGCTGGCCGAGGGAGACCCGGACCAGCGCGGAGGCCAGTCGTGGAAAATCGGCGCCGCCGACCAGTCTGGCCAGTTTGTCCGGTGTGGACGGCAAACCGAGCCGGCCGGCGGCGTTCACCGTCCGGCGGTCGGCGTACGGGCGGACGTCCGGCCAGACCGCCTGAGCCTCCCGGAGGAAGATGTCCGCCCCGGTGGGCCCGATACCGGGAAACCGGGTCAGTTCGCGGCGCAGCGCGCTCGGGTCGCTACCGGCTTCCCGGTGCAACCGGCGCAGGTCGCCGTTCCAGCGTTCCAGGCACAGCCGCGCCCCGTTGCCCAGCATCGTCGCGGTCCGTTCGTCATAGCGCCGGTAGTGGCCCCGGCCCAGCGCGTCCACCCGGTCCTGCCAGCTCAGCGCGTCCGTGCCCTGCGGGGTACGGCAGCCGGCGGCGAAGAGTTCCCGGGCGGCGGCCACCGCCACACCCGCCCGGATCCGGGTGCTGAGCAGCGTGGTCAACACCAACAACTGGTAGAGCGGGCCGGGGCGGTCGGCCAGCCGGATGCCCGCCTCGTCGGCGTACGTGCGGCCCTGCCGGTCCAGCAGCACCCGTACCAGTGCGCGGTCACGGTTCATTTCGTCCGGTTACCCGCGCAGCCGCTCCGCGCACCAGGGCGGGCGACCGAATGGCGGCACCCGCACCGGGTAATCCCGTGCCGGGTACCCGGGTGTGCGTGACGCGCTCGGCGAACCGGGTCGGTTGCGAACCCCCGGGGCACCCCGCCGGTCGGCGGACCACCGTCGGCCGGCGCCCACCATCGAGCGGTACGACGGCGGAAGGGGACGGCGATGACGAACGTGCAGCAGCCGGAGATGCGTCGCAACGAACTGAACCCGACGGTGCAGGAGAGCAAACGTCCGCGCCCGGGTGACCCGACCCGGGTCCGGGGCGGCGCCGGTCGGCGGATCCCGCCCGAGCAGGTGTCCCCGTACGGCCCGTCGGCCCGGCCCGTCGCCGAGGACCCGGACCGGAATGCCGCGGGCCGGAGCGGGGCGCGTCGGGTCGAGTCCAGCTGATCCGATCCGGCGTGCGGTTGACCGTCCTGGACGGTCGGCACCCCGGCGGGATCCCTCGTACCGGGTGTCACCGTCGGTACCGGCCGCGACGTAGCTGTCCGAGCGTCGCGACAACGGCCAGCCCGTACGCCAGGTGCGGCACGATGTCGGAGAGCCAGTCTGTCCGGCTCCACCGGCGCGGATCGCTGACGCCGAGCGCGGTCAGCGTGCCGTTCGACGCCAGCATCACGCCGGCACCGAAGAGCCCGGCCGCCACCGGCCCGGGGAGCCGCCGCAGCCCGATCACGGTGAGCGCGGCACCGGACAGTACGCCGGTCGCGGAGCCGAGCAGGGGCCCGAGGCCCGAGCGGCGGTTCGCCGCCCGGTCCTCGGGCCCCAGACCGATGTGCAGCTTCTCGGTCAGCCGCTGGGCGCTCTCCTCCGGGGTGCTGCTGGCTGGTCGCGCCCGCAGCGCCATGTCGAGGTAGGTGACCATGTTCAGCGCCACGCTGCCGACCGCTCCGGCGATCGCCCCGTCCACCGCGTCGCTGACCGGACCACCGGGTGCCGGCCGCTCCAGCAGGGCGGAGACGTACCCCGTCACTTCGGCTCTCCCCGGCCGCGCTCGCCCTTGGGGCCGAGCCCTCGTTCGCCCCGGACGAAGCCCGGCCGACCGCTGTCCTCCCGGAGATACCGGTTCGCGGTGTCGTCGGCCTTCCGGTCGGTTGTCCCCCGGCCGGAGTCGTCGATGCGCTTGCGCAGTCGGGCCCGCTCCACGTCGTACGCGTTGCTGCCCGGTCGTGGTCCTGGCATGGGCTGCCTCCCGTCGTGTCGGCGCCGTCCCGGCTGGTCTACCCGCACGGGTCCAGGCCATTCACGGAGCGTGACGCCCCCGACGGCGCGTGCCGGCCCACGTAATCTCGCAGTGCGGAATGGGGCGGCCCGACCCCGAGTGATCGGACATATGGGACGATCGACGGATGGTGCGAGCTGGCCCGGTAACCGTGCGGGAGCCCGACAGGTGGGTTGTTGCCGGCCGACGGCGGAACGGGTACGGGTGAGCGGGTCATGCGTGACGTGCTGGACGAACTGGACCGGTGGTGGCGGGCGGGCGAGCCGGTCGGAATGGCGACGGTCGTCGCGACCTGGCGTTCCGCGCCCCGCCAGGCCGGCGCCACCATGCTGGTCGGCCCGGACGGCGCGGCGGTCGGCAGCATCTCGGGCGGCTGCGTCGAGGGCGCGGTCTACGACCTGACCCAGCAGGTCACCGTCACCGGAGAGCCGGCACTGCGACGGTACGGGGTCAGCGACGACGACGCGTTCGCGGTCGGCCTGACCTGCGGAGGCATTCTCGACGTCTACGTCGAACGGGTCGACCCGACCGGGTACGGCGAGTTCGCCGAGCTGGCCGACTCGATCCGGGCCGGCGAGCCGGTCGCGGTGGTGACCTGCGTGTCGGCCGGCGACTCCGACCCGGCCGGGCGGCTCGGCCGGCGGCTGGTGGTCTGGCCGAACCGCACCGCCGGCTCCCTCGGCACCGCGCGGCTGGACGCGGCGGCCACCGACGACGCCCGGGGCCTGCTCGCCGCCGGCCGCACCAGCACCCTCCGGTACGGCTACCACGGCCAGCGGCGCGGCGACGACCTGCTGCTCTTCGTCGCGGCGTACGCGGCCCCGCCCCGCATGATCGTGTTCGGGGCGATCGACTTCGCCGCCGCGCTGGCCCGGATCGGCACGTTCCTCGGCTACCGGGTGACGGTCTGTGACGCCCGCCCGGTCTTCGCCACCCCGCGCCGGCTGCCGGACGCGCACGAGGTGGTGGTCGACTGGCCGCACCGCTACCTGCGGGCCGAGGCGGAGGCCGGCCGGGTGGACGCCCGGACCGTGGTCTGCGTGCTGACCCACGATCCCAAGTTCGACGTACCGGTGCTGGAGGTGGCGCTGCGGCTGCCGCTCGGCTACGTCGGCGCGATGGGCTCCCGGCGTACCCACGACGACCGGCTGGCCCGGCTGCGGGCGGCCGGTCTCTCCGCGGCGGAACTGGGGCGGCTCTCCTCACCCCTCGGGCTCGACCTCGGCGCCCGTACCCCGGAGGAGACCGCGGTCAGCATCGCCGCCGAGGTCGTCGCCGGCCGCTGGGGTGGTACCGGCAGCCCGCTGTCGGCGCTCTCCGGCCGGATCCACCACGAGGTGCCGGTACCCGGCGAGGCGGCCCCGGTCGGCTGACCCGGATCGCAGCCGAGCCTCCCCGCCGAGCCCGGCGGCCGACCACCGCCCGACCGCCGGCGGGTGGCGTCGGATCGCGTCCTGGGTCGGTCGGTGTCCAAGACTCCGAGGCGTCGAACTCGGCCAGGCGCGTTGCCGGCGGCACCCCGCTATCGGAATGGGCCGGTATCCCGGATGGATCAGGCTCTAGCGGCGGACGTCGATCCTCTGGTAAGAATTCCTTCAGTCTGCCCGGCCGTCATCAAAGAAACCTTCAACCCCCGTTCACCTGGAGGTCCACCGTGACCGGCAACCCCCTGTCCCGCCGCGACGTCGTACGCGGCGCGGTCTTCCTCGGCGTCGGCGCCGCGACCGGCGGCCTGTCGATCGCCGGCGCACCACCGGCGCTGGCCGCGCCCGACGAGGCAGCCGCGCTCGCGGTACCCGTGCCGACCATCGCCAGTTGCGCCACCTGGGGCGCCCGGTCGCCGGGCGCGCTCAGCGTGATCTCGTCCTCGCCGGACAAGATCGTGATCCACCACACCGCCGGAGCGAACACCACCAACTACACCCAGGCACAGGCGTTCGCGATGGCCCGCAGCATCCAGAGCTTCCACATGGACGGCAACGGCTGGGCCGACTCGGGGCAGCACTTCACCATCAGTCGTGGCGGCTACATCATGGAGGGCCGGCACAACAGCCTCACCCGGCTGCGTGCCGGCAGCGGCATGGTGGTCGGCGCGCACTGCCCGGGGCAGAACGACAAGGGCATCGGGATCGAGAACGAGGGCACCTACACCAGCGCCACCCCGCCGGCCGCGCTCTACGACAGCCTGGTGCAGTTCTGCGCGTACATCTGCGACCAGTACGGCATCGCCGCGTCCCGGATCTACGGGCACCGGGACTACATCGCCACCGCCTGCCCCGGCAACGTGCTCTACGGCATGCTCCCGCAGTTGCGTGCCGACGTCGCCGACGCGCTCGACGGGGGCACCACCCCGCCGCCGGCGTTCAGCGCGATCGTCGACAACACCACCAGCGGCCGGTTCACCGCCAGCGCCAACTGGCTCACCTCGACGTACTCCACCGAGCGGTACGGCGCCGACTACCGGTACGCCAACCCGGAGGCGATCAGCGACGTGGCCTACTACAAGGTGAACATCCCGGCCGAGGGGACGTACCGGGTCGACGCCTGGTATCCGGGCATCGCCGGCTACAACACCGCCACTCCGTACATCGTGCTGGCCAAGAGCGGCAACCAGACGGTGGTGGTGGACCAGAGCACCGGCGGCGGGGCGTGGCGCTCGCTGGGCAACTTCACGCTGACCGCCGGTGACAAGAACGTGGTCGGGGTGAGCCGGTGGAGTGGCGCCGCCGGTTACGTGATCGCCGACGCCGTCCGGGTCACCCGGGTCTGATTCGTAGCTGCCCGATACCCGCCGGAGGCATCATCGGCGTGCCGGCGGGTATCGGCGTTCCGGAGGCCGGCTACGGGGGTGGGGGAGTGCGGTACGACGAGTTCGTCGCCAAGGTGCGCGACCGTGGCGAGTACGCCGATCCGGCGGAGGCGGAACGGGTGACCCACCTGGTGCTCGGCATCCTCGCCCAGCGGCTGCACCCGGACGAGGCGGAGGATCTGGCCGCCCAGTTGCCCGGCCCGCTGGCCGCCACCCTGATCTCGGCCGGGCAGGGCGCCGCGGGCGCGTTCGGCTCGCGGGAGTTCCTGGCCCGGGTCGCCACCGGGGCGGGGGCGACCGCCCGGACCGCCGAGTGGGACGCCAGCGCGGTGCTGTGCACCGTGGCCGAGGCCGTCTCCGGCGGAGAGCTCAACGACGTGCTGACCCAGCTCCCGTCCGGGTACGCCGCACTCTTCGGCCGCGCCGGCCTGAGCGGCTGACCCCGCCGTTCCGAGTTCGCACCGCTCCCCGCTCCGACCCTGCCCGGCCCCAAGCCGATCCCATTGAACTAGCGTCCTAGGATGCGTTACAGGGTGTGCCCACTGGCACACCGGAACGACAGAAACACGAAGACACCGGGACACGGCCGGCCGCGCCAAAATCGGGCCGGATATAGTGGCACGGCAATTGAGCAGCCACGGAAGCCGAAAGGGCCGTAACCGGGGCTGCGTCAGGTGCCGTCAACTCGTCCGGAATGCGTCAGCCTGCCGGGGAGAGGTCGGTCGGAGCGCGCATCGGTTTCTGGACCGTCCTCCGCCATGGTGCGGACGCCGGGCCGTGGCGCGGAGGGAGGTTCGGTGTCGCGTCGGCCGGCGCGGGCGGATGACGCCCAGCCAACCGGTGACGCCGCCGCCGGGCCTGCCGGCTCGACGGGGCGGATCCTCACCGTCCCCAACCTGATCAGCTTCGTCCGACTGCTCGGCGTACCGCTCTTCCTCTATCTCTTCCTGGTCGCCGAGGCGGACGTGGCCGCCGTGGTCGTCCTCGCCGTCGGCGGCATGAGCGACTGGGTGGACGGCTTCGTCGCCCGGCGACTGCGCCAGGTCAGCCGACTCGGCGAGCTGCTCGACCCGGTCGCCGACCGGCTCTACATCCTGGCCACCCTGATCGCGCTGACCGTACGCGACGTGGTGCCGTGGCAGTTCACCGTCGCGCTGCTGGCCCGGGATGCCGTGATGACCGTCAACCTCGCCGTGCTGCGCCGGTACGGCTACCAGCCCCCGCCGGTGCACTATCTGGGCAAGACGGCGACGTTCGTACTGCTGGCCGCTTTTCCGGTACTGCTGCTCGCGGCTACGGTGCCCGGGGCGGCTACCGTCGCCGGGGCGATCGGCTGGGGGCTGGCGCTGTGGGGACTGGGCCTCTACTGGCTGGCCGGCGGGCTCTATCTGATCCAGGCGGGTCGGCTGATCCGGGCGGCGCGGGCGGAGGCGGGATGACCGGGCCGGGCAGGCGGACGTACACGCCCGATTTCCTCACCGAGCTGTTCCAGAACCCCCTCGACCCCGGGTACGCCGACGCGGCCGAGCGGCGCCGGCGGGACGCCCCGGCCACCGGGTGGCGCCGGTCGACGCCCCGGGCGGTGACCCTGGTGACCCTGGTGGTGCTGGGGCTGCTGCTGGCGATGGCCTACCGCCAGACGATGGCGGCGGAGCCGAGCCGCAGCGAGGCCCGGGCCGGCCTGGTGGCCCAGATCAAGCAGCGGGAGGCGGAGAACGCCGCGCTGACCGAGCGGGCCGACCGGCTGCGGGCCGAGGTGCTCCGGCAGCGGGACGCCGCGCTCTCCGGTAGTGCGGCGGCGAGGCTGCGGAATCTGGAGGCGGCCACCGGGTTGGGCCGGGTGCGCGGCGACGGCCTGGTGGTGCGGGTCGCGGACGCCCCGGACGAGTCGGACGCGGTAACCGGTGCCGGTGGGACGAATCTCGGCCGGGTGCTCGACCGGGACCTCCAGGACATCGCGAACGCGCTCTGGAGCGGCGGGGCGGAGGCGGTCTCGATCAACGGACAGCGGTTGACCGCCACCTCGACGATCCGGGCGGCGGGTGGGGCGATCCTGGTCGACTTCAAGCCGGTGATCGGCCCGTACGAGGTGTCCGCGATCGGTCCCCGCCAGTTGGAGCGGCGGTTCCGGGACAGCGCGGCGGCGCGGTTGCTGGAGAGCGTCTCCGAGGAGCACGGGATGTCGTTCGAGTTCCGTAGGGTCGACGACCTGACCCTGCCGGCCGCGACCGAGCCGCGGCTGCGCTATGCCACTCCTTCGCCCGAGCCCACTCCGACGCCGTCCGGGTCGTCGGCGGGTGGCGGGGGATCCCCGAGTCCGCTTGGAGGCGGCCGATGATCGCTGTGCTCGCGTTGCTCGCCGGGGTGTTGCTCGGCGTCTGGTTGGATCCGACGGTTCCGTCGGCGCTCCAGCCATATCTGCCGATCGCCGTGGTGGCGGCCTTGGACGCGGTGTTCGGTGGGGTGCGGGCCAAGCTCGACGGGATCTTCGACGACAAGCAGTTCGTGATCTCGTTCATCTCGAACGTGCTGGTCGCCGGGATCATCGTCTACCTGGGTGACCAGCTCGGTGTCGGTGGGCAGTTGTCCACCGGTGTCGTGGTGGTGCTCGGTGTCCGGATCTTCGGCAACGTGGCGGCTATTCGCCGGCACCTGTTCCGGGCGTAGGTTCGACGGCGATGGCGGGAGCGAGCGAGCGGAACGGCCCGGCCGAGGCGGCTGGGCGGTCGGATGGTTCGGCGCCGGGCCGGGACCCTGGTACCCCGAAGTCGCCGGACGCGACGGCCGGCGGCGCGGACCCGGTCGTCGACCGGGGCGAGGTCTCGGCCGACGACGGGCCGACGGTGCGGCTGTCGACGACGGACGACGGGCCGACGGTGCCGTTGCCGGGGGACGACGAGACGGTGCCGATCCCGTCCGCGGAGGCTGCGGAGCCGCCGGCCGGGCCGGTGTCGGCGGGTCGACGGCTGCTGCCCCGGCTGACCGCGGCGAACGCGATGATCGGGGTGCTGCTGGCGCTGTTGGGGTTCACCCTGGTGGTGCAGTTGCGGACGAACTCCACGGACGCGTCGCTGGAGACGACCCGCCAGGAGGACCTGGTGCGGATCCTGTCGGACCTGGACGCGCAGGAGGAGCGGGTCCGGCAGGACATCGCGGGGCTGGAGGAGAGCCAGCGGCAGTTGAACTCGGGTGCCGAGGGGCGGCAGGCGGCGTTGGACGAGGCGACCCGTCGGGCGGACGAGTTGGGGATCCTGGCCGGGACGTTGCCGGCCCGGGGGCCGGGGTTGACTGTCAGTTTCATGCCGGTGAGCAAGCCGGTGGCGGCGTCGCGGGTGTTGGACGCGGTGCAGGAGTTGCGGGGCGCGGGGGCGGAGGCGATGCAGATCTCCGGCGGTGACGGTGCCACGGTGCGGATCATCGCGTCGACGTACTTCCTCGACGCGGAGGGCGGCATCTCGGTGAGTGGACGGCGGTTGACCGGACCGTACATGATCACGGTCATCGGCGATCCGAAGACGATGCAAACCGCACTGAACATCCCGGGCGGGGTGGTGGCATCGGTCAGCGGGGACGGCGGTAACGTGGCGATCCAGGAGCGGGAGGTGGTCGACGTGACGGCCCTCAGCCCGCCGAAGGATCTGCAACATGCGCGTCCGGTCTCCTGACCGGGTGCGGTCGGGGCGGCGACTCGGCGTCCCGGTTATCGGGTGGTGCGACGAAGAAGGACGCGTCTGGTGATTCCTGAGGACCTGCGGTACACCGCCGAGCACGAGTGGGTGGCTGGCGACGGCAGCGGACCGGTGCGGGTGGGCATCACCCACTTCGCGCAGGACGCGCTTGGCGACATCGTGTACGTCCAGCTTCCCGACGAGGGTGCGACGGTGCAGGCCGGCGAATCGTTCGGCGAGGTCGAGTCGACGAAGAGTGTCTCGGAGATCTACGCCCCGTTGACCGGCACGGTGGTGGCGCGGAACGAGCAGCTCACGGACACCCCTGAGGTGATCAACACCGACCCGTACGGTTCGGGTTGGCTGGTCGAGATCGCGCCCAGTGACGCGTCGGCGGTGGCGGGTCTGCTGACCGCCGACGCCTATCGGGAGCTGACCGAGAGCTGATCGTGGTGAGGCCGGCGCGTGGTTGTGTCCGCGCGTCTGGTTGCCCTGTATTTCGGCGCTGGCTAGGCTCGCCCAGTCGACCGAGAACCAATAGTTGCGCGTTGCGGAAATGCCTTCCCGGGCACGGGGGAGCCAGCCGCTGGGCATCGAGGGCGCCCGGCGGCCAGACCCGTCACACCCGACGCCGACCGAACAGATCCGTGAGGTGGTCCCAATGACGCGCCCAGACGACGAGTTCCCCCCACTCGACGTCACATCGACGCTGAACCTTGGTTCTCTCGACGAGATGTTGGAGGGGCCCGAGACCGACGTCGTACCGAGCCGGATGTCAGGTTCGCTGCCTCCGGGTATGGCGTTGCTGGTGGTTCGGCGTGGCCCGAATGCCGGCGCCCGGTTCCTGCTGGACCACGATGTGACGACGAGTGGCCGGCACCCGGACAGTGACATCTTCCTGGACGACGTCACGGTGTCCCGTCGGCATGCCGAGTTCCACCGGGACGGTGGCACGTTCACCGTCCGGGACGTGGGCAGCCTGAACGGGACGTACGTGAATCGGGAGCGGGTCGAGGCGGCGACGCTGAGTAATGGTGACGAGGTCCAGGTCGGGAAGTTCCGGCTGGTCTTCATCGCCGGTCCGCGTCCGGAGGAGGGGGCCGTCCGGGGGTGAGCGAGCGTGCGGCGGCGGCTGTTCCCGGCCCGGGGGCGGCGGCTCGGGGCCAGCCAACGAACTTTTTTCCACCTCCGACTTCCACCCGCGGCCACGACGGACCGCAGGGGGAGGTTGAAAAGGGTTCTCTGATGAGTATCGGTGAGGTGCTGGCGCAGCTTCGGGTGGAGTTTCCCGACACGACGATCTCCAAGCTGCGCTTTCTGGAGTCCGAGGGTCTGGTCGAGCCGCAACGCACGCCGGCGGGTTACCGCAAGTACAGCTGGGACGACGTGGCGCGGTTGCGGTTCGTGTTGACCGCTCAGCGTGACCAGTACCTGCCGTTGCGGGTGATCCGGGAGCAGCTCGCGGAGGCGGATCGGGACGGGTTGCCGGGGTCGGAGCGGCACCGGCCGTCGTTGGTGGCGGTGGGGCCGGACGGCGAGGTGCCGGGTCGGGAGCTGGCTGCCCCGGTCGGTGAGTCGTCGGAGACCCGACTGGACCGGACCGAGTTGCTGTCCCGCAGTGGGCTCGGCGAGCGGTTGCTGGCCGAGTTGGAGCGGATGGGTCTGGTGGTGTCGCAGCCACCCGGTTGGTATGACGCGGACGCGCTGGTGATCGCGCAGGCGGTGGCGGGGTTGGCGGCGTACGGGCTGGAGCCTCGGCATCTGCGGGGTTACCGGACGGCGGCGGATCGTGAGGTGGGGTTGTTCGCCCAGTTGGTGGCGCCGTTGGCCCGGCAGAACGATCCGGCGGCCCGGGCGCGGGCGGCGGAGGTGGCGCGGGAGCTGGTGGGGCTGTCGCAGCGGCTGCACGCGGCGCTGGTCCGGGCGGGGTTGCGCGGGACGTTGGGCCGGTGACGGCCGGGGCGGCTGATAGTGCCGTCCTGGGGTGGTTGTCCGGTGGGTTCCGCGGGTGGGGCCGGTGTGGCCTGGCGCACTCGGCCGGCGGGAAAGATCTGTGGCGGTGTGCGTGGCGTACGCTTCCCGGGGTAACCCGTGCGGTGCGGCGGTTGCGGGCGGCGCGGGTGGGGCGGTGTTATCCGAGCCCGTGTACCGTGCAGGGAAGGGGCATACCGGCTCCGGCGGCGGGTAGCATCGGCCGCCGCAGGGCGGTGGTGGGGAACGAGACGACGGCGACACGGAGGCGGCGGTGCGCGAGCTGAGCGTGGTCGGGGTTCGGGTGGAGCTACCCACCAACCAGCCGATCGTCCTGCTCAGAGAGGTCGAGGGCGACCGTTATCTGCCGATCTGGATCGGGGCGGTGGAGGCTACCGCGATCGCCTACGAGCAGCAGGGGGTCAAGCCGGCCCGGCCGCTGACCCACGATCTGCTCCGGGACATCCTCGCCGCGTTGCAGGCGCCGCTGCGGGCGGTGGAGATCGTGGAGTTGAAGGAGAACGTCTTCTACGCCGATCTGCTGATCGGGGACGGTCTGCGGGTGTCGGCGCGGCCGTCGGACTCGATCGCGTTGGCGTTGCGGGTGGGTGCGCCGATCCGCTGTGCGGAGCAGGTGCTCACCGAGGCCGGGATCATCATCCCGGACGAGCAGGAGGACGAGGTGGAGAAGTTCCGGGAGTTCCTGGAGCAGGTCCGCCCGGAGGACTTCGCCGGCTGACCTGTCGGTCGGTGGCGGTTGCCCCGGCGGGTGGTCGTGTTTCTGTCGGTCGGGTAACGATCGATTCGCCGTGGGGTAACCCTGCGGTGATCCCCGTGTGCGGCGTGTCGCGGCATTTCCTGCGGGGCAACCCTCCAGCCGGGCTATAGGGTTGGGCCTGTCGAGGGGTGCACGTCCCGGAAACGACGTGTCACCGCACGGGCGGGGAGGTTGTCCGATGCATGAGCCACAGGACCCTGATCCGGGTAGGTCGAGTTTCGAGGGTACGGATCAGCGGCGTGTCGACGGGTCTGGTCGGGTGGCGGAGGATCACCCGGGTGCCGGGTCGTCGGTGGAGGACGGTTCGGTCGGCTATCGGGGTGTGACGGCGTGCCACGCCGTCGGGATCAGCTACCGGCAGTTGGACTACTGGGCGCGTACGGCGCTGGTGGTGCCGAGTGTGCGGGACGCCTCGGGGTCGGGGACGCAGCGGCTCTACTCGTTCCGGGACCTGGTGGTGCTGAAGGTGGTCAAGCGGCTGCTGGACGCCGGGGTCTCGTTGCAGAACATCCGGCGGGCGATCGACGCGCTGCGGTCGCGTGGGGTGGCGGATCTGGCCGGTATCACGCTGATCTCGGACGGGACGACGGTCTACGAGTGCCGGTCTCCGGAGGAGGTCGTCGACCTGTTGCAGGGTGGGCAGGGGGTGTTCGGGATCGCCATCGGTGGGGCGTTCAAGGAGGTCCAGGGCTCGCTGTCGCATCTGCCGGCGGAGCCGGCCGGGGAGACGCCGTTGGCGGGGGAGTCGCCGGAGCCGGCCGCGGTGGAGGCCGGCGACGAGTTGGCGGCCCGTCGGGCCCGCCGGCGCGCGGGCTGACCCGTCCCCGGCCGTCGGGGTCGGGGTTGTCCGGGTGTACCCGCCGGGGCGCGGGGTGGGTTGGTGGCTCGTCTCCCGCCGCCGTCCGTCTTGATCGTTATCGCATAATTGGCGGTATGCCGTCTGCTTCGTCGCCGGAGTCGTCCGGGTCCGACCGTCCGCGTCGAACCGTTGGGCGCCGTTGGCGTCGCCGGGTGTTGCTCGGGGTCCTGGCCGCGTCGCTGCTGTTGCCGGTGTCGGTGGTCGGCAGTGTGGTCTGGGTGCGGCAGTCGGCGCGGGAGCACGTGTTTCCGCTGGCCGATGTTCCGGCGGCGCCGGTCGCGCTGGTGCTGGGTGCCCGGGTGTATCCGGACGGCACTCCAGCAGCGTTCCTGGCCGCCCGGTTGGGGTTGGCGCAGGAGTTGTTGGCGGCGGGGAAGATCCGGGCGATCCTGGTCTCCGGCGACCACCGGAGCTGGGCGTACGACGAGCCGGGTGCGATGAGTCGCTGGTTGGTGGAGCGGGGTGTGCCGGCCCGGTTGGTGGTGCAGGACCATGCCGGGTTCGACACCTATGACTCGTGTTCGCGGGCTCGTCGGGTCTTCGGGGTCGATCGGGCCATTGTGGTCACCCAGAGCTTCCACGTCGAGCGGGCGGTCACGGTGTGCCGGCGGGTGGGTCTGGACGCCGTCGGTGTCGGCGACGACTCGGTACGCCGGTTCGAGCGGGCCTGGCGGTGGGGCGGGTTCCGGGAGAATTTCGCGGCGGTGAAGGCGGTCTACGACGTGCTGAGTGGGCGGGATCCGGTGTTCCTGGGTCCGGCCGAACCGGGGGTCCGGGACGCGTTGGCCGGCTGACGGTACGTCGGTGGGGTGGAGGATCGTCGAGGTGTGTGACCCCGGGGTGGCCGGCGCGGTGTCCGATGGGGATGATGGTCCGGGTTCGGATCGAGCGCGATGATTGCCGAGCCGGTTGGGTATGGATGACCCCGATTCGGGTTGGATGACACAGAACGGCTGGGCGGGGTAGTGTCCCCACCCAGTGTCGCCCGTCGGCCCGTCGGTTCGGCACTGTCGGTGCTACACCCCCACACGCCGCGCGATCCCCCTCGCGCTGGAAGGAAGACCGTGACGGATCCACATGACAGCGCCGTGTCATCCCCCGCGGACGGCGCCACGACCAGCGGTAACGGTTCGGCTCCCCAGCCGACGCACTACGAGCGGATCGGCGGGGCGGAGTCGGTCAAGGCGGCCGTGCGGCTGTTCTACGACCGGGTGCTCGTCGACCCCGAGCTGGCCGGCTACTTCACCTCGGTGAACATGGAGGAGCAGCGGCGGCACATGGTGCTGATGCTGACCGTGGTGCTCGGCGGGCCGAACACCTACGCCGGTCGGGGCCTGGCCGAGGCGCATCAGCCGCTGAACATCCCGGACGAGCACTACGCCCGGGTCGGTGTGCACCTGGTCGACACCCTGACCGGGCTCGGCGTGCCGGACGACATCCTGGACGACGTGCGGGCGACGCTGGGTTCGGTGCGTGACCAGGTGGTGTCGAGCGGCACCTCCGCGGGCGTCTGACCGTGGACGTCGCTCGTCTCAAGCAGAGCTGGCACCTGGTCGCCGGACACGGCGACCAGGTGCCGCTCTACTTCTACTCGACTCTCTTCCTCGCCCATCCCGACGTCCGGCAGATGTTCCCGACGAACATGGCCGGCCAGCGGGACCGGCTGGTCACCGCGCTCGGTCACATCGTGTCCAACGTGGACCAGGTGGAGCAGCTCGTCGGCTTCCTCTCCTCCCTCGGCGCCGACCACCGCAAGTTCGCGGTCCGGCCGGAGCACTATCCGGCGGTCGGGGAGGCGCTGCTGGCCACCCTGGCGCACTTCCTCGGCGAGCACTGGACCGACGAGCTGGCCGCGGACTGGACGGCGGCGTACGGGCTGGTCGCGAAGGTGATGTCGGACGGTGCGACGGCGGCGGAGAACGTCAGCCCGCCGTGGTGGGTCGGCGAGGTCGTCGCGCACGAGCCGCGGACGTTCGACATCGCGGTACTGACGCTGCGCCCGCAGTATCTGCTGCCGTTCGAGGCGGGGCAGTCGATCGGGGTGTCGAGTCCGGCGAACCGGGCGTGGCGCTTCTACTCACCCGGGAACGCGCCCCGCGCCGACGGCACGATCGAGCTGCACGTGCGGGCGGCCCCGGGCGGGGCGGTGAGTTCCCGGCTGGTGTATGGCACCAGCGTCGGTGACCAGGTGCATCTGGCGGCCCCGGTGGGGGAGCGGCTGACGTTGCGCCAGGCGTCCGGCGGTGCCGACCTGCTGCTGCTGGGGAACGGCACCGGCTGGGCGCCGTTGAAGGCGCTGGTGGAGCAGGCGGCGGCCGAGGGCGGCGGCCGGCGGGTCGACGCGTATGTCGGCGCCCGGTCCCGTACCGAGTTCTACGACGTCGACGCGACCGAGAAGTTGGTGGCGTCGTACCCATGGTTGCGGGTGACGTACGTGGTCAATGCCGACCCGTCGCGGCCCGGAGAGTTCGTCCAGGTGGTGGACCGCGCCCTCGCCGACGGCGACTGGCGCAACCGGCACGTCTTCGTCTGTGGGTCCGATCCGATGGTGTCGGGCTCGGTCTCCGGACTGGCGCAGGCGGGTTACCACGCCGGGCAGCTGCACTACGAGGCGCTGGGTGGGCAGTGGTATTCGCCCGGGCGGCGGATCGGCGAGGTGCAGGAGCATAGGCCGGCAGACGGAGGTACGCAGTGAGCGTCAGCCCGATCAGCGAGTACGACCGCGCCACGGCGCTGTCGGGTCCGAGTCCCCGGGTGAGGATGACGGCGGACCGGGTGCGGCGGTGGGAGTTCTCGACGTCGTCGTTCACCCGGCGTGGCTACGACGACCGGGACGTCGACCGGTTCCGGCACCAGGTCGCCGACGAGTTGGACCTGTTGGCGACCCAGTTGGCGGACCTGCGGGCGGAGAACCAGCGGCTGCACGACCATGTGGAGCTGCACCGGCACGGGGTGCTGCCGAGTGCCAGCAGCCGGCCGCAGTTGCCGGGGTCGAAGGAGGTCAACCTGCTGTCGGCGGCGCAGCGGGAGGCCGAGCAGATCATCGCCCAGGCGCACGACTACGCCCGCCGGGTCGCCGAGTACGCCCGGGTGCAGTACGAGAACTATCTGCGGGCGGCGGCCGAGGACGCCCGGGCCGAGGCGGAGCGGGCGGTGCAGGACTATCGGGCGTCGGCCGGGTCGAATTTCGACGACACGGTCGCGACCCGGGAGGCGCTGCGGATCTTCGGCGAGATGATGATCTCGCACATGCAGGCGGCGGCCCGGCATCTCGACGACGGCAGTGAGCATCTGGCCCGGACGATGGACCGGATCGTCCGGGAGGCGAGTCCGGGGATCGGCAACACACCGCCGGGTGGGGCCCGGCCGGCCCTGTCGCCGCGTCCGGAGCATCCGCGGCAGATGTGAGCTGCCGGCCCTGGCCCGGTCCGGTGGTGGGCCGGCCCTGGTATGCGTGTTGGGCCGGCCGGCGGCTGTGGGGGCCGCCGGCCGGGCGACGCGATCCTTGGCCCTTCGATTTCCCTCACCTCGTGGCCGGTCCACCTGGTGCCAGCGATCTGGGTGACGAGGAAGTCGAGCCGCTCTGTTTGGCCGTTCGGGGGATCTCGCTGCTGTACGGCGCTTGCGCGCCGTGCGGAACTCTTGCCTTGGAGCGTGTCAGCCATGTGTGGTCGTTTCCGCCCTCTATCGCACCAACCTTGCCATACTCAGTTCAGCTAGATATCCTTTCGTCATGACTATCCGCGAACAGAGCTATTTCGCGCTCGCCGCGCTGATGGACGGCCCACTCCACGGATACGCGATCATCAAGCGCGCCGAGGAACTGTCGGAAGGTCGGGTACGCATGGCGGCTGGCACCCTCTACGCGGCGCTCGATCGACTCAGCACCGAAGGGCTCCTACACGTCGTCGAGGAGGAGGTGGTCAACGGGCGGGCCCGCCGCTACTACAACCTCACGGAGGAGGGCACCGCCGTGCTCCGAGCCGAGGCCGATCGGATGATCCAGGCTGCGCGCGTCGTGACCGACCGACCGGCGCTGGCCGTTCGGGTGGTGAGGCCGGCATGACTCAGGAGGTACTCGAGGCGCGGTACCGGCTGCTGTTGGCGTACCCGAAGCGCTACCGGCGTGAGCGTGGCGCTGAGATGATCGGCACGCTCATGGAGGCGGCCGGCCCTGATCAGCGGCGCCCAACGGTGCGGGAGGGGGCAATGCTGGTCCTAAGGGGATTGCAAACCCGTGCCAGGACGCACGACGCGGGTTCGACAAGCCGGGGCCTGCGTGGGTCGCTGCGCCTGGCGGTGCTCCTGCTGCTGGTGTATGCCACGGCCGGCAGCCTGGCCGAGACCGGCAGAGTCCTTCCCCGCATCGTCACGGACGGCGTGGAATACCCACCTGAGCTCATCTATCCACTGGTAACCGTCATCGCCGCCTTGGCGGTCGTCGCGGTAGCCGGCGGGCGATACGTACTGGGCCTACTGGCGACGCTTGGCGCGCTCGCCGCGGCGCTGGTCGTTCTGCGCCTCGTCTCGGTCGGCGTAGACAGCGTCACCGGTGAGCGCCACTATCCACCGATCGAGTTCGTCCGCGACGGCGCCATGACTGACTCGACCCTCTGGCCGCTGCCGCTCGCCGTGCTGTTGATCGTGCCGTTGATTCTCTGGCCGGCGCCGGGCACGCGGCGGCCTGTGGCCTGGCTGCTCACTGTGCCGGTCGCGGTGTTTCTGCTACCCACGGACTACGACGTGACGATCGGCCTGCAACCGGGGGCCACCGTCGTCGTGATGGCCGGCTTCCTGCTATGGGTTGCCGTCGATGCGCGAGCGACCATCGCGGCCGGGGTGCTGCTCATCCCGCTGATCATCGCCATGCTGTCACTCGGAGCCCTGGGCGCCTGGGATCAGCCCGAGGTTCTTGGCGTCACGTGGTTCTGGACACTCGTCATCGGGGCCATCGCCCTGCTAACCGGCGGCGCCCTCGGCCTCCGCCGCCAGGCCCGCACCTAGCGGGAGTGAGCAGGTCATCGGCTCCGGTGACCGCCCTCGCCTCTATCGGACAGGCGCTGGCACGCCGCCGGCCGCCCCGGTGTCACGCGTGAGACTCACACGACCCCTGCCCTACCCAACCCTGCCCCCTCCCTTCGGGGGGAGGGGGCAGGGCGGACGTCTGACACCGCCAGGCGGCCCCTAGGTTTCCGACCCGTGGGCGCGTCTGGCCGCCGCCGAGGAATGGTTCCTCGACATTCCATCGTCAACGGCGGGGCCGCCTCGTCGTCACGACCTCATCGCTGACCGATCCCCGATCGGGCATCAGCCCACGGCGTCGAGCGCGAAGTTCCGGTGCACTGTGCCGAACGGAAGGTCCAGCGTGACCTGACCGTCGGCCCCGAACCAGCCGGTCCGAAGGACCCTCACCGCGTACGTGCCGAGCGGCGCGCGCAGTGTGTACCTACCGGCCGCGTCGGTAGTGACCTGCTCCTCCACGTCGTCGAGGCGCAGGAACTCCAACGTCGCCCCGGCCACCGGCGCGCCCGTCACGGCGTCCGTCACCAGCCCCGTGACGGTGCCCGGCGGCAGATAGCGGATCGACTGCCCGGACCGCAGACGCTCGTCCATGTACAGGTACTCGTGCGCCTGGTCGCTGGACTCATCCTCGATTCCCACCGTCGCCGAGCGCCCACGTCCGGCCGGGGTGTCCGGCAGCGCCCGGTGCTGAATGTCGATCCGTCCGCTCTCGTGCAGCACGATATCGAAACTCGCCCGGGCGGCGTCGCCCAGCAGCACGTTCTGCCAGGACACCATGACCCGGCGGTTCGGGGCGCTGCCGGCCGTCCCGAAGCTGACCCGCGAGGTCGCGTCCAGGGTGAGGCCGTCCCAGAAGCCGTAGACCGCCGCGTCGGGCTGGTGCGACACAGTCGTCGGCAGGGTCGAGTTCGAGCCGCTCTGGTAGGTGGCGGGCAGAAACGTCAGGTATCCGTACGCGGAGACGTACGCGGTGGAGTACGACTCGTCGTACAACCGGAACGGGAAGGGCAGGGCGACGGCGGTCGGGCCGGCCGCCGTGTCGACCGCCACCGGGGTGGTGGCAAAGCTCTGCTCCACCCCGCCCAGCAGACACTGGTAGCCGTAGCTGTCCGCGCCGTCCACCACACCCGTGGGCGCGACGACCGTGACATCACCGACGACGTCCCCGCCGATGATCTCCGGCAGGTACAGTCGGCCGTCGCGCTGACAGCCGTCGACGCTGGCGTAGACGTACGTCGCGGTGTCGTTCTCCGGCACCTTCTCGAACCGGTACGCCCCGTCACCCCCGGTGGTCACCGCTGGCGTGGTGAACCGCGGATGCTGCAGGCGTACCCGGGCGCCGCGCACCGGCGCGCCGAGTGAATCGCGGATCACGCCACTGACCACCCGCTCGTTGAGCGCCAACCGGACGTCGTGCACCACCCGGGCGCCGCTGGTGTCCAGTGCCACCGTGGAGCGGTGCACGCCGAACGTGGCGAGCGTTACCTCCACCTGATAGGTGCCGAGCGGCAGATGCAGCAGGTAGATGCCGTCGGTGGCAGTGGTCGTGGTGACCGCCGCCGAGTCGCCGGTCGTCGCCGACACCAGTGCACCATCGGCTGGCGAGCCGTCCGGCTTGGTCACCGTGCCGTGGATCGCCCCGGCGGCCCGGAAGGCGATCGCCGTGTGCGGCCGGAGTGCCGCCACGTCGCGGGAGTACTCCAGGCCGACCGTGCCAGCCTGGTTCTCCACCCCGACCGAGGCGCCCGCGCCCCGGGCCAACGCGCCGGCCGACAGGTCCCCGTAGTGCACGACGACGTCGCCAGACTCGAACATCTCGATCGAGAAGCTCACTCGCTCCGGCTCGTCGTAGAACGTCACGTTGCGCCACTCCACCACGAACCGCCGGTCCGGCGCGCTGCCGAAACTCGCGGTACGGACGCTGGCCTGGGCGTCGACGACCAGGTCGTCCCAGAACCCGAAGATCGCGGCGTTCGGGATGGACGGGTTGGGCACCTCGCGGTTGATGGAGTTGTCGGCCGCCCTGTCAAAGGAGAGGAAGCCGTTCGTCGCGATCCACGCGCTGCTCTGGTAACGCCCGTAGAACGGCATCGTGAACGGCAGCGTGACCCGCAGCGACTCGTCGTCGCCGGTGAGCGGCAGCACATCGGTACCGGCCACGTAGCCGGCGTCCGTACCGTTGCACTGGTAGCCCTGAGCGTCCACCTCGGCCGGCGGTTCGAGGTCGACCGTCTCGTCGCCGTCCACCGTCACCCACCGGCTGCCGGCGGTGAGGCAGCGGCCGGACCCGAAGGTGAGGCGGTACGACCCGACCGGCACGTCGTCGATCCGGTAGCTGCCGTCGTCTCCGGTGGGGATGGTGGGCAGCGGCGTGGCCAGCAGCCGGACCGCGATACCCGGGGCGCCGGTGCCACCCGGATCGCGGACGACGCCACGGATCGTGTGCCGGGGCAGGGCGTTGACCGTCAGGTCACCGGTGGTGGTCGCGTCCGCGGTGATCCGAATCGACGTACCTCCCTCGGTGAAGCCGAACGCCGCCACGGTCAGCCGGTAGTCGTCGGGCGGCGCGGTCACCGTGTAGCGGCCGGTCGCGTCGGTGCGGGTGACCCGTTCCGTGCGGTTGCCGCCGGTGATCCGCACCAGCGCATCAGACACCGGCTGCCCGGCCGTCGACCGGACCACGCCGGTCAGCGTTCCGCGGGGTCCGCGGGGCGCCGCCGTCACCGCGGCGTACGCGTCCAGCCGGCCCTCGCCCCACACCGGGTTGTCGGCGGCGGTGCCGCCGCAGCTCAGGTCGGCCGTCTCGATCGCGGCGCCGGCCAGCAGCGCGCGGGTGGCGGCGACGTCGCCGATCAGCTCCGGCGCGGCCGACCAGAGCAGGGCCACCGAGCCGGCCACGTGCGGGGCGGCCATCGAGGTGCCGTCGTACGACGAGAACCGGCTGCCCGGCACGGTGGAGCGGATCGCCACCCCCGGAGCGGCGATGTCCGGCTTGACCTCGGCCGCGCCGGCCGCTCCCCGGCTGGAGAAGTCGGCAATGGCGTTGTCGCTCCCGAACGCGGCGACCGCGAACGAGAGCGGGTAGTCCCCCGGCGAGCCCGCGCTGCCGCAGTCGGGGCCGGCGTTGCCGGCGGCGAACACCGGCATGATCCCGACCTCGGTCCACCGCCGCACGACGTCCTGGAAGAACGGGTCCCCACCGACGTCCGAGCCCCACGAGTTGTTGACGATGTGCGGGGCCAGGTCCGGACGGAACTGGAGCGTGTCGTCGAACGGTGCCATCACCCACTCGCCGGCCAGCAGCAGGGCAAGCTCCCTACAGCCGTCGGCGAAGCAGCCCCGGGCCGCCACCCATCGGGCCCCGGGGGCCACGCCGACCTGGTTGCCCTCACCGTCGTCACCGACCATCGCGCCCATCGTGTGGGTGCCGTGGCCGCTCGTGTCACACGGCTCGCCACTGCAATCCCCGTACGGGTCGTACCAGTTGAAGCGGTGGTCCATCCGGCCGTCGCCGAGGTTGCCCCGGTACTGCCGGACCAACGCCGGGTGGTCGTACTGCACCCCGGTGTCGATGTTGGCGACCACGATGCCCTCGCCGCGGATGTCGTACTCGGACCAGACCCGGTTGGCGCGGATTCGCTCGATGTTCCACTCGACCCCGGCCGCCGCGGCGGCGGTCCGGGTCGGGGTCGGCTTCGGCGCGGCGAAGGTACGGGCGGTACGGACGGTCCGCACCTCCGGCCGGCGGGCCAGCTCCGCCGCGAGCTTCGCGTCGGCGCCCGTGACGTGCACGGCGTTGACGATCCAGAGCGGCTGGTGGCGGACCTTCCGGGCGGTGAGCAGGTCGCGAACGTCACGTTGGCTGCGTTCGGCGACGGCGGCCAGGGCGCTCCGGCCGTACCCGGTGCGCTGGCCGTGGCTGCGCAGGCCACGGGCCGCGCTCAGGTCGGCCCGCTCGGTGAACTCCACGATCAGGTCGGCGGTCCGGCCGCCGGTGAGCGCCTGTCGGGCCGCGGGCTGGAGGCGGTCGGCCGGGGCGGCACCGGGCGGCGCCGCCCCGGCCGGTGTCGGCGTGGGCAGCAGGGTGGCGGCGAGCAGCGCGGTGAGCACGGACGCAAGTCGCCGGGAAAGCGGGCTGGGCATGGAGACCTCGTCACGGTGGAAGGGAGGCGGTGGCGGGCGCGCTCACGCCCGCCACCGTCGGCAGGAGGCCGGAACCGGGTCAGCCGACCCGCTCGTCGAGCAACGCGAGCGCCTGGTTGGCGGGTTGCCCGGCGAGCTGCTGGATGTTCGCCTTGGCCAGTTCGCTCTCGATGGTGCTGGCCAGCCCGCCGCCGCCTGCCGTCCGGTCCGCCGCGGCGTAGTCGCGCAGCAGCGTCTCCAGTTCGGAGAGCATGGCCGCGGTAACCGGCGTGGTGTCCCCCTCGGACGTCCCGACGGTACGCAGCACCGGTTGCAGCGTCTGGAGCGCGTGCGCGGTGCGACGCCGGAGGCCGTCGTCAGCGGTCATCAGCTCGATCGCGCGGTCGCCGCCGTGCGCGTAGACGACCTCGTAGTGCCGCAGCGCGGGCGTACGCGCGTCACTGAACAGGTCCCGCACGTGCAGCAGCGCGCCGAGCACCGCGTCCACGTTCGGTCCCTGCGGATCCATCCCCTCCGGACCGGCGCCGGTCAGTGACGTGTCGGCGATGCACAGACAGTCCTGTCGGGGCTGCTCGTAGACGCCGTCCACACCGACCGCGGTCCATGCCGCCGCCGCCTCCGTCGCCTCCTTCGAGCCCTTGCCGAACAGCTTGTTCGCCGACTCGATGAAGCCGACCCGGGAGTCGGTGAACCGGGCCCTCGGCGCCAGGTACGTGGTCAACGTGCGGTACGCGAGCTTCGCCGCCTTCTCGATGCCGATGCTCTTGGCCAGCAGGTAGAAGGCCTTGTTCTGGATGCCGCTGTTGGTGTGCACGCCACCCAGGTCGAGACAGCTCCGCTCGAAGTCGGTGTAGTGGCCCGGGTCGCCGTACTGCGGCGGGTCGGCCATGCTGCGCAGTGCACCGCCCGGGATGCTGGCGCCGATCAACCAGTCGTTCCTGCCCGTGGCGAAGTGCTCGATCGCCTCGCCGAAGATGTCGGAAAAGCTCTCGTTGAGCGCGCCGGACTGGTACATGTACCAGAGGTCGGCGCTGTGGAAGGTCACCCCGTGGGTGAGTTCGTGCGCCACCACGTCCAGCTTCGTCATCTCCTCGCCGAAGATCATCGTGTCGATGCCGCCCGGCACGAACATCGCGTTGCGCATCGGCTCGTTGACGTTCTGTCGCACCCGGACCAGTGTGCGCAGCGTGGCACCGTTCCCGTCGAAGCTGTCCCGGCCGAAGGTGTCGTGGTAGTAGTCGTACGTGTGGCCGAGATTGTCGTACGCCTCGTCGACGTCGGCGATCCCGGACCGGCCCTCGCCCTCGGTGCGTACGGGAAACGCCGGGATCTTGTCCTCGCTGAGCTTGTTCAGGTCGTAGATGGAACGTTTCTTCGCGTGTGCGGTCCGGGGCAGGGCGTAGACGAGCCGGCCGGAGGTCGCGTCGACGAAGTACGACGTGGACAGTCCTTTGTCGTCGGTGAGCCAGACGTGCCAGGCCAGTACGGTCGGCGTGCTGCGGCCCGGGTCGGCGCCGGCCGGCAGCAGGTAGCGCTTCGCCGGCTCGACCAGCCGGCCCTGCGGCAGCGCCTTGGCGGCGGTGCCGATGGCGGTCGCTGCCGGGACGCTGGCCGGGGCGCCGGTGACCGCCAGCGCCGGCTCCAGCGCGTTGGTCAAGAACTCCACGTAGCGACCGGTGGTGTCCAGGTGCACGCCGACGCGTGAGCCGAACACGGGCACCCCGTCGACGTACTGCTCATACCAGAGGTGCCGCTCGCCGGTCGGCTCCCGCTCCTCGCGCAGTGGGCGGAGTTGGGCAGCCGCGTCGGGGACACCGAACAGGCCGGAGTTACGGCGCAACCACCCGGTCACGTCGCCGTCGACCCGGCTGCGCAGGCTCACCATCGACGGGGTGCCCCGCCAGGGCTCGTACGAGACGACCGGATCGGAGCCCTGCTCGGCGCGGAGCCGGGAGAGCGCCGCCGCGACCCCGGAGCGCCGGTACCCGACGGGTGGCGGCGAGGCATCGGCGCCGAACGGCACCACCCGGTCCGTGGTCACCGGCTGCGCCTGCGCCGACGGCGGGACCACGGTCGGGATCAGCAGCAGCACGGCTGCGAACACGGCCACGCGGGCCCGACCGACCCGGCGCCAGGGCCGGTTCGGTGCCGCAGCGCTGAGCAGCAACGCGGTGCCGGCCCAGGCCAGCGCGGCGAGCCCGGCGAGCCCGGCCGGCGCGGCCAGCCGTACCAGCGGATCGCTGCCCACCCCGGCGCCGATGGCGGCGAAAGCGGCGATCAGTGCGGCGTACCCGACGGCAACGCCGGCAGCCTGGACCGGGTGGCCGTAGGCGCGGCGGCGGACCCGCCAGGCGAGCAGCGTGACGCCCGCAGCCGGGCCGACCGCCAGCAGGGACAGGGTTGAACCCGACAGCAGCATCGAGACCGGATACAGCCGACCGCCGGATCCGGCCAGGGTCCAGTCGACCGGCGCTCCGGTACTCGCGGCAACCGCCGCAGCGAGTCCGGGCAGGTCACGGGCGAGGAAGGCGCCGATCGGGCCGGCGTCGGCCGCACCGCCGCCCAGAATTGTCAGTACCAGCCAGCAACAGGCGATGGTCAGCAACGCCGCGGCCAGAGCCTCGCCGGCAACCCGTGACCAGGGTCCAAACAGACGTCGACAACCAGACACAGAGACTCCACGGTGGATCGGGCGATCAGGCAGGTCGCAGTCGATCGATGAAGGATAGTGTCAACGAGCACAGACCCCTAGGCAAGTATTTTCGGAGCGGGCCGGCCTTGACCCGGTCCGTCGGCGTGGTCGGTTGGGCCCGTCGGGGCAGGCACCACGATCGACCCGCCGGTGACCGCCGACCCGGGTATAGGCTCGGGCGGATGCGGGGGAACACGTTGAAGGATCGGATGCGGCGGGGCGAGCCGGTCCGCGGAGTGTGGTTGGCGTTGCCCAGCGTGGAATCCGCCCGGCTGATGGCACGGATGCCGGCGGACTGGCTGGTTGTCGACGTCGAGCACGCCCCGGTGGGTGCGGAGACGATGACCCGGATGGTGGCGACGATCGCCGACGCCCGCGGCCCGGCACCGCTGGTACGGCTGGCGAGCCCGGGTGTGGAGAACGTCAAACGCGCCCTGGACGCGGGTGCGTGGGGCGTGATCGGCCCGATGGTCAACACTCGCGCCGAGGCGGAGGCGTTCGTGGCGGCGGCGAAGTTCCCGCCGGTCGGGCAGCGCAGCTTCGGCAGCGCCTGGGCAGGGCTCGCCTTCGATGTGGCCGCGCCGGACTACCTGCGTGTCGCCAACGAGCAGACCATCGCGATGGTGCAGATCGAGAACCGTGCGGCTCTGGATCACCTCGACGCGATCTGCGGTGTGCCGGGACTCGACGGCGTGTTCGTCGGCCCCGTCGACCTCGCGATCTCGCTGGGCCTGGGTCCGGATTCGGACAGCCGCGATCCGGCCTTCCGCCAGGCGCTGGACGAGATCCTGCGCGCGGCCAGGGCGGCCGGGCTGCCGGCAGGAATCTATTGCTCGTCACCCGAGGCGGCCGCCGAGCGGCTCGAGCAGGGCTTCGTCATGGTCAACGTCGCCACCGACGTGGCCGTGCTGAGCCAGGGTGTGCGGGACCGGCTCGCCTAGCACCGTCCGTACCAGGGCGGGCAGGGCGGCGGGCGCGATGTCCCGCCGCCGTGCCGCGACGTGTCCGTCCGGCCGCAGCAGGTAGCAGGTGCCCGGTGGCGACACCTCGTCGGGCGGCATCGTCACGACACCGACGGCGTCGACCGGCTCGGGCGAAGAGTACAGGGCGGTGAAGCCGTGCCCCAGCCGTCGGCGTACGTCCGGATCCGCGGGTACCAGCTTGGACCCGAGCGCGGGTGCCCCGCCCCAGTTCGCTACGTCGTCGGCCAGGGACAGCGGCGACGTGGCGTACGTGTACGGCGTGCTCATCCTGCCGCTGTCGACGAGCCGCCGGAGTCGCAGTCGCAGGATCACGTTCCGGCGCAGGCGCTGCCAGCGGGTCCGGGGCGCCATGAACCGCATGGTGGCCTCGGTGACCTCCTGGTTGTGCCGCTGCGCCGCCCAGCGTTCGGTCTGGTACGTCTCGAGCAGGTCCGGCCCGGCGCGGCCGGTCAGCACGTAGGCGAGCTTCCAGCACAGGTTCTCCACGTCGTGGATGGCGCCGTTCATGCCCCGTGCCCCGAAGGGCGCGACCAGGTGCGCGGCGTCTCCGAGCAGGAAGACCCGGCCGTGCCGGAGCCGGCGCAGCAGACGCTGGTGGAAGCGGTAGTCGGTCAGCCACACCAGCTCATACGGCAGATCCCCGATCAGCGCCCGGATCCGGCTGTCCATCGCCTCGGGGGAGCGCTCGTCCTCGACGGCCGCGTCGCCGCCGAGTTGCCAGTCGACGCGCCACACGTCGTCCGGCTGCGGGTGGACGAGGATGTTGTGCCCGGGGTTGGCGGGATGGTCGAAGAAGAACCGCGGCTCGGCCGGAAAGGGCAACTTCGCGCGGATGTCGGCGATCAGGAACCGGTCCGGATACGTCCGGCCCGGGAAGTCGAGCCCGAGCAGTTTGCGGGTGGCGCTGCGCGCGCCGTCGCAGGCCAGCAGGTATCGGCCCCGGATCGACACCGGGCCGGACGGTGTCCGCGCGGTGACGGTGACCCCGTCGGCGTCCTGGTGCAGCCCGACCACGGTGTGCTGCCAGCGCAGGTCGACCAGGGGTGAACGGGCCATCGCCGCCAGCAGTTGGCGTTCGGTCTCGTGCTGCGGCAGGTTGAGGAAGGGCGGTAGTTCTCCGGGCGCCGGTGCGGCTGCGGTCTGGGTCTGCATCTCGTGCTGCCGGAAATAGGTTCTCCGGGTACGCCAGGCGATGCCCCGCGCCAACATCGGCTCGACGCAGCCGAGCTTCTCCCAGACTGCAAGCGCGGTGCGATGAATGGCGATCGCGCGTGATCCCTGCGGCCTTTCGGCGCCCGAGTCGAGCACAATGGACGGAACGGAATAATGCGCCAGTTCGAGTGCGGCGGTCGCTCCGGTCGGTCCACACCCGACGATGATCACCGGTACTGTTCTGTTGTCCCCCATAGCCGGCAAAGCTAGCCAGCGGAATTCCGCCGTCCCATGGTGTGCTCAAGATCCGACTTGTTCCGCCAGTACCTCACGTCGGACGACGGCCCCTCGCCGGACCAGGTCGGTCGGGCCGAGGTCCCCGACCAGCGCGGCGAGTTCGTCGTGCCCGAACGCAGGACGGTGATGGGCTGGTCGGCGAGAAGATGGCCGACCTGACCGGCCAGCCCAGTCGGAGCCGAGGCGTTCCAGGGCGTTGGTGAGCCGGTCGGTGACCTGGCCTCGGTGGCTGAGTCGGTAGTTGCGGGCGGTGTAGAGCGGGCCGACGAGCACGACTGGGGCGCCGCCGAAGGAGATGGCGAGCAGCAAGCCCACGGTCACGTGCGCGGATCTGCCGCCGTGCGGGCGCGTCCGGGCGCAACCATCGTCACCTTCCGTGAACGCTGACGCCGACGTCAGCCGGCCGCCAGGGCGTGCACGTGCCGACGGGCCGGCCGAGCATGGTCTTGTGACCGATCATGTTCATCGTGGGTCGCCGTGGCTCTGATTTGGCCGCCCGGACCTGCGGGCCTGTGCGAACACGGTTCAACTCGACACGCGTGAACACCCCGGCCTCCCGATATGACCGTCTGGCGATTGAGCATAGTTTCACCGAGGCGTCGTACTCGACGGTGCGCAACTACGTGGCCCGTCGGAGGCCGGTCCAGCGTGGCAGGACTCCGCTGCGCAGGATCGCGTACCCGGCGGCGGTCAGCAGGACGCCCGTCAGCAAGTCTGGCGACCGAACCGTGCAGGACGACGCGGGCTTCAGCGGTGCCCTGCGAAGAGACCTCTCCACAGGGCACCGCCGCGCTTACCGGGACTGCGGGTACGACACCCACGCCCACACTGCCCGCGTCAGGGACTCCTAAGGACGGTCCCCACCCAGACTCTGGTAAGCAGGTCCCTCTGTCAGGCGCGACGGATCGCTTCGGTCCATTGCCCTCTCTCATCGCCCCTCACCGGGGTAACGCGGATGCGAATGAAGTCATTCTCGACCGCGTTCTTGCTGTGGTAATCGGTGCAGTAGATCGCATTGTGACCCCGGGTGCTGATGATAAGGTCCCAACTGCCGTTGTTGCTGATGTCCATTCGGACCTCGATTCCCCACCCGTCGCTATAAGTGTCGCAAGCCCGAATCGCGTCACCGGGCCACGGCCCGTACGGGTCGTCATTGAACACTCCGTAGCCACCGGTCACATAGATGGTGTGCTCTTCCGCCGCGGCCGGAGCCTGCAGTCCGACCACCACGCTGAGAGTCGCCACCATGGTCGCCACCACATAGGCACGCCATCTTTTCAGCCTCATGCTGCAACTCCTCTTCCGGGGAACGGATCTTGTTACGTCGATGTACCCTAACCGGACGGAGGTGCTCCCCCAAACTCCATGTTCGGGTGGACGTTGTTCGCCCTGCTGGAGGCATTCCTCCACTGGGCGCCGGCGACGCGGGCGGGCCCTCCCGTAGTTTCCAGACCAAAACAACGCCAAGAACTGAGGGTTGATCAAGCTCTGACCCGGGCCGTAGCGTCCCGTCCCGTTTGGTGACGGTCGATGCTCAGGTGGTGGGTTCGTGGCGACTCAGGACGTGTTCTCGGCGGAGGAACTGGCGCGGCTTCGGGGCTTCCCGGAGCTCAACCGGGCTGAGCTGATCCGGTACTTCACGTTGACCGGTGCGGACGAGGTGTTCGTGCGCCAGTTCCGTACGGGCCGCAACGTGCTGGGCGTGGCGGTCCAGTTGTGGACGCTGCCGTGACTCGGGTTCGTGCCCGATGAGGTGTCGGCGGCGCCGGCCGCCGCGGTGGGCCGGTTGTCGCAGCGGCTCGGGATCGCGATGGGTGAGCTGCGGGCGTACGGCGAGCGGGAGCAGACCCGTACGGATCATCTGGACCACGCGACTGCCCTGCGTAGCCGTGGCCACCGCGACGTGGGCGGCGCCATCGGCGATGACCCGCCAGTCACCTCGGCCGGCAGCGGTATGGATCACCACATCCGGACGGAACCGGCGCACCAGCGCACGAACCGCGGCAGCGTCTCGGACGTCCAACTGCTCGTCAGCAACCTCACTGGCGGCGCGCAGGTAGGTGCCGACGACCGACCACCCGCAGCTGCTGCGCGCTCGGCCACACGCGACCCCAGGTGACAGGTGGCGCCGGTAATCAAGATCCGCTCAGCCACGGTCGGACGCCCCACTGCCGGCCGCCGGCCTGGGCGGCTCGCTCGATCTTCGCCCGATGAGTCTCTTGCACTCGGGAACCCGACCATCAGGGATTCGATGTTGCCGCGCCACAACCTAGACACTAACCGAGGAGCCACGCACCGGTTCGGGTTGCTCGACCGGCGGCGTCCCGGTCCCGGACCGGCCCGTCGGGATAGTTCCTGGGAACTAGCCAGGGTCAGTTCCCGGGCCCTATGTGCGCGGCAGCGCGAATTCCTAGTGTTTGCGCATGCTCACCCGGCTGTTCGGCACCGTCCTCGTGTTCGGCCTCGTCGTGGTGCTCGGCTGGCCGGCCCCGGCGGCGGCGCACGGCGGTGCCGACACCGACGACGTACGCCTGGCCCAGACCATCGGCAGCGTCGAGTTGACGGTGGTGATCCGGTACGCCCGGCAGGTCCCCGGACCGCTGTACGTCGACGTGATCGCGCACCAGCCGGTCCGGGACCTGGCCGTCGGTCTGGCGGTCGGTCCCGGCACCGGGCAGCGGGCCAGTACCGGCACCGTGCACCTGGTGCAGGCCCGGGCCGGCACCTATCCCAGCACTCTGCGGGTGACCCAGACCGGGGCACACGAGCTGGAACTCCGGGCCGGCGCGGAGCGGTCGATCCTGCCGTTCCGGGTGTTGCGGCCCCGGGTCGCGCCCTGGGTCCTGGCCGGGCATGTGGCGTTCGGGGTCGCCGCGCTCCTGCTGGTCGGGGCGTTGTTCACCGCCGCCGCGTCCCGGCGGCTGCCAGCGACCGCCCTCGGTGGCGGCGCGGTCGTCGCGCTCGTGGTCGCGTTCACCGTCGCGGTGATGTCGGCACAACTGCCACCGGTGCCGCCCGATGGCGCAGCGGCGGCCGTACGGGCGGCCGGGACGGTGCCGGCCGGCCGCCCGTACGTCGAGCCGGTCGTCGGTACCGATCCGGCCGTGCCCCGGGCCGGCGAGGAGTTCACGCTGCGGCTGGACCTGTTCGACGGCGCGACCGGGCGGCCGGTGGACGATCTCGTCCCGCACCACGCGGCGCTGGGCCACCTGGTGGTGACCAGTCAGGACGGCGGCTTCTTCCGGCACGCCCATCCACTGAGGACCGCTGCCGGCCGGCTCGCCGTCGGGTTGCGGGTCGACCGACCCGGCCGGTATCTGGCGGCGGTGGAGGTCGAACGGCTCGACTCCGGCGCGCAGTTGCTGACCGGGGAGTTCACCGTCGCGGGCGAGGCCCGGGCCGGGACGGCCGTACCGGAGGCCGGGGTGGTGGTGACGACCAGCCCGCAGCGGCCCGTCGTTGGCCGGCCGACCCTGGTCGAGGTCGACACCGGGCACGCCGACCTACAGTCCTGGCTGGGGATGGCGGGGCACCTGATCGTACGGAACCAGCGGGGCGACTTCCTCGGCCACGTACACGAGTCGGGGTCGATGGCGATGGCGATGGCGATGTCGGGCACCGGTCAGGCACCGGACGACACCGTCGGCGGGTACGGGCCGCGGCTGCGGTTCACCTTCAGCTTCCCCGCCCCCGGCCGCTACCTGGCCTGGACGCAGTACGTCCGGAACTTCGAGATCGTCACGGTGCCGTTCGTCGTCGACGTCGTACCCGGGCCGGGGGCGGCATGAAGCGGGCCCGCCTGCTCCTGGTCCTGCTGGTGCTGGCCGCCACCGTCGGGGTGCTCCGGGTCGTCGGTGCCGTCGGGTCCGACTCCGCGCCGGCCCGGCTGACCGGCTCCGGCGAGCGGTACGCGGTCAGCATCGCGCTGGTGCCGGCCCGTACCGGAGTTGTCGAGGCCGACCTCGACGTCGCGTCCGGTGGTGTACCGGCGGCGGCCGGCACGGTGGTGTCGCTCTCGGCGGCGATGCCGAGCATGGGCCACGCGATGCCGGAGATTGCCGCCGAACCCGAGCGGCCCGGCCGGTTCCGGGCCCGGGGCGAGTTCTTCGCCATGCCCGGCGCCTGGGAGCTGACGATCCGGATCCACGGTGCCGCCGGCGCCGACGCCGTCACCATCGGCATTTCCGTCCAGCGATAGGAAAGGGAGAGAGCATGACCGTGCTGCAATCCGGTGGGTCCGAACCGGCGGCGACCGCCGGCTCCGGCCGTCCACGCCGGGAGGTGATCGGCGCCTGGTTCCTGCTCGCGGGGTACCTCAGCCTGCTGCTCGGGCTGACCTGGGACGGGCAGTGGCACAACGACGTGGGACCGGACAACTTCTGGACCGCGCCGCACCTGCTGCTCTATTCCGGTACCGCGATCATGGGCCTGACCTGCCTCACCGTGGTCCTGGTGAACACCTGGCGGCCCGGCCTGGACGGCGACCGCCCGGCGGTACGGGTGTTCGGGGTCTTCCGGGCCCCGCTCCCGTTCCTGGTCGGCGGGGTCGGCGCGGCCGGCAACCTGCTGTACGGCGTCGCCGACCTGTGGTGGCACGACTTCTACGGCTTCGACATCGCGCTCGCCTCCACCCCGTCACATCTCGGCCTCGCGCTCTGCATCTTCACCGAGCTTGTCGGGGTGGTGATGGCCGCCACGGTGCTCGGCCCGAGCCGGGGGCAGCGGTGGGCGTTCGCCGCAGCCTGCGCGGTCGGGGTGATGGGCTCGACGCAGCTGGCGAACGTGCTGTCGGATCCGGTCAGCCGGGTGTTTCCGGCGCTCGGGCCGCGTACCGTGCTGATGGGGGTGGCGTCCGCCCTGGTCGTCTGTCTCGCGGTCGGGGTCACCCGGAGCGTGCGGTGGCTGCTGGCCAGTGGACTCGTCTTCCTCACGACGCAGGTCGGGATCATCCTCTTCACCCCGGCCGCCACCCGCTGGTACGCGGACGCGATCGACATGCCGTTCCGGGACTACGCCGCCGGCATCTCCCCGGGCATCTTCCTGCCGGCCGCGTACCCGGTGGTGATGCTGCTCGTCGCGGCCGTGCTCTGGTACGCCCGCCGCCGCGCCGCCGCGCCGACCCGGGTCGTACCGGTCCTCGGGGTGGTCGCCGGCCTGCTCACCGCCCTGATGTACGCGTTCCTGGAGTCGGGGCTCAACCGGCCGGTCACCCTGCTGGTCACCGCCCTGCTCTCCGGCGCGACGGGCTGGTTCGGCTGGCGCTGCGCCGCCCTGGTTCGTGGCCGGGAGTTGGCCGCACCGGGCCGCACCGGACCGGCAGGGCTCGCCCTGGACGGGGCACCGGCATGAGGCGACTGTGGGCCACCTGTGCGGCGGCCGTCCTGCTGGTGGTGGCGACCGGTGCACCGGCCGCGGCGGCACCGGCGCCGATCGACATCGTGCACGCCGAACGGGTCCAGATCGGCGCGTCGACCCTGACCGCCTCGTTCAGCCGGTGGCCACTGGAGTCGCACCGTTCCCTGGACTTCACCTTCGAGCCCGAGGGCGGCATCGACGGCCGTACGGGTCTGCTCCGGGTAGTCTCGCCGTCTGGCGAGACCGAGGACGCGGTCCGGACGATCGGCCTCGACCGGCGGGGCGACGCACTGGTGCTGCCGAGGCACCCCCGGGCGCGCGACGTGTGGGGTCTCGACGTCGTCGCGCTGACCGAGGAGGGCACGTGGCGATTCGAGTTCACGGTGGAGAGTCCACAAGGTACGGTGACCGGCGTCCTCCCGCTGCGGGTGGAGCCGGCGCCGGGGCCGCCGTTCGCGGTGAGCTGGATCGTCTCGGTGCTCCCCTGGATCCCGATCGTCCCCCTCCTGGTGTACGGCTGGATCCGGACCAGGCCGCTGCGTCGGCGGGCCGGTCTGGAGGGCTGGAGTGGTTGAGCGACGGCCTGGTCGTCGGGCTTCCGGCGCTGGCCGCCTGGGTCGTCGCGGTTGCCGACGGGCCGGCTCACGGGCACTGGCGGCTGTTCGGGCTGGCCGTCGCCCAGTCCGTCGCGCTGCTGGGATACCGGCGCTTTCCGCTGGCCGTCCTGGTCGTGGTGACCGGGCTGGAGCTGGTGTTGGCGCTGGTGCACCAGTCGATTTTCGTCGGGGTGCTGGTGGCGGTCGCCGGCCTCGGCGCCTGGGGACGGCGGCGTCAGCAGCGGCTCGGCATCGCCTTCGGGCTGGGCGTACTGCTGTCGATCCTGGTGTTCAGTCTGGTGACCAAGGGAAGCAACCCGGCGCTCAGCGCCTCGGCGTTCGTGGTCGTCGCCGTCATCCTGTCCGGGTTCTGGACGATCGGCCGGCTGGGCGCCCGGCAGCGCGGCCGGATCCGTGAGCTGGACGCCTATTCCCGGCGGCTGATGGTCGAACGGGAACTGGCGGTGACCCGGGCCGCGGAACGGGAACGGGTCCTGCTGGCCCGGGAACTGCACGACATCCTCAACCACGCGGTCACCGCGATGGTGCTGGACGCGGACGCGACGGCGGAGACCGGGGACGCGGCCGAGGCCCGGGTCGCGCTGCGGCGGATCGCCGAGACCGGGCGGGGCTCGCTGGCCGAGTTGCGCCGGCTGCTCGGCGTACTCCGCAGTGCCGGAGGTGACGACGGCCACGACCCGCTGGCCGTGCCGCCGGGGTTGGCCCAGTTGGACGAGTTGGTCCGGGCCGTGCCGGAGCGGGGCCCGCGGGTCCGGCTCCGCCGTTGCGGTACCGCCCGCCCGGTGGCCGCCAGCGTCGAGCTGGCGGCCTACCGGGTGGTGCAGGAGTCGTTGACCAACGTGGTCCGGCACGCGGGCGCGGTGGACGTGGACGTGTCGATCACCTTTTCGCCGGGGGAACTCGTGGTCCGGGTCAGCAACACGGCGCCGAGACACCGGCGGCCGATCTCGACCGGCGGTGGCATCGGGCTGACCGGTATGCGGGAGCGGGTCCAACTCGTCGGCGGGTCGTTCGAGGCCGGCCTGCTGCCGGACGGCGGGTTCGCCGTACGGGCGCTGTTGCCGGTACAGGCGCCGTCGTGACTGCTGCCGGTACGGGTACGGGCGCCGTCGTGACTCCGGTCCGGGTGCTGGTCTGCGACGACGAGCAGTTGCTCCGGGAGGCGCTGACCCGGCTCGTCAACGTCGCACCGGAGCTGACGGTGGTCGGTACGGCTGCCAGCGGCGAGCAGGCGGTGGAGTTGGTCGGGGAGCACCGTCCCGACGTGGTGTTGATGGACATCCGGATGCCCGGGATGGACGGTATCGAGGCGACCCGACGGATCGTCTCCCGGGCTTCTGCCGACGACGGGCCGCGCAGTCGGGTCCTGATCCTGACCACGTACGACCTGGACAGCTACGTGTACGCCGCGCTCCAGGCCGGCGCCAGCGGTTTCCTGTTGAAGGATGCCCCGGGCGAACGGCTGCGCGACGGGATCCGGATCGTGGCGTCCGGTCAGGCGGTGCTCGCCCCGGAGGCGACGACCCGGCTGGTCGAGGTGCTCCGGCCCCGGCTGGCGGTGCCGCAGGACTGGACGCTGCTGCGCTCGCTGGATCGGCTCACCGGGCGTGAGCGGGAGATCTGCGAACTGGTCGCGGACGGGCTCTCCAACGACGAGATCGCGCAGCGGCTCACGATCAGCCGCTACACGGTGAAGGTGCACGTGTCGAACGTGCTGGCCAAGCTCGGTGTTCCGGACCGGGTGCAGGTGGTCCTGGCCTGGTCGCGGCTGCGCGACCACCTCTGACGGGCGCCTTTGCCGGCCACCTTTGCCGGCCGCCGCCGAGTGGGCGCGTTGACGGGGCGGTCCCGCGAGTGAGACGATAGTGTCTCATTTCAAGACGGAGATGATTCATGGCTGCTCGCGTGATCGATGTCGACATGACCGGCCGGACCGTCGTACTGACCGGGGCGAGTTCCGGCATCGGTGCCGCCGCCGCGCTCCGGCTGGCCGGGTTGGGCGCGACCGTCGTACCGGTCGGCCGGTCCGCCCGGCGCACCGCCGAGGTCGCCGCCAGGCTCGGGGTGGAGCCGATCGTCGCCGACTTCGGTCGGCTCGCCGAGGTCCGCCGGCTCGCGGAGACCCTGTTGGCCCGGTGTCCGCGCATCGACATACTCGCCAACAATGCCGGGGCGCTGGTCTCGACCCGGCAGGTCACCGGCGACGGGCACGAACTGACGTTCCAGGCCAACCACCTGGCCCCGTTCCTGCTCACCAACCTGCTGCTGCCCCGGCTGCGCGAGTCCGCCCGGCAGGCCCCGGTCCGGATCGTCACCACGTCCAGTCTCGGCAACCGGTTCGGCCGGCTCCGCCTCGACGACCTCGAATGGGAGCGGCGCCGGTACGGCGGAGGCTGGATCGCGTACTCCACCACCAAGCTGATGAACGTCCTGTTCACCCGGGAACTCGCCCGGCGTACCGCCGCCGTCGACATCGACGCGGTGTCCTTCCATCCCGACCCGGGGCGGGCCGGTAAGCGTGCCGGTGGCACCAGGCCGGAGGCGACGCCGACCAACTTCGCCTCCGGCTCCCGGCTGGCTCCACTGGTCGCCCGTACGCCGCTGCGGCGGATCCAGCTCACCGGTGAGCAGGGCGCCATGCCGCTGGTCTGGCTCGCCGCCGCGCCCGAGGTCGCCGGGTCGAGCGGTGCGTACTACGACGGCTTCCACCGGGACGCCAGGGTCAATCCGCAGGCCGACGATCCCCGGCTCGCGACCCAGTTGTGGGAGCGCTCGGCGGAACTGCTGCGGGCGTACCTGTAAGCCGCGCGGCGAGGGGTGGTGATCGCCCGGAGTCAGCCGACGGTCAGGTGGTCGCCGATCTCGGCGAGTTCACTGTCGGTCAGGGTCAGGTTGTCCAGCGCGGCCACGTTCGTCTCCAACTGGGCGACGCTGCTCGCACCGATGATCAGGCTGGTCATCCGGGAGTCCCGCAGCGCCCAGGCGAGCGCGAGCTGAGCCAGGGACTGGCCGCGCCGCTCGGCGATGGCGTGCAGCGCCCGTACGGTCGCCATGGTGGTCTCGTCGAGGGCGCTCTCGTTGAGAAAGACGCTGGTGCGGATCCGTGAGCCGGCCGGGATGCCGTCCAGGTAGCGGTCGGTGAGCACACCCTGGGCGAGCGGGCTGTAGGCGATGCAGCCGGCACCGACCTCTTCGAGGGTGTCGAGCAGCCGGTCCGCCTCGATCCACCGGTTGACCATCGAGTAAGACGGCTGCGAGATCAGCAGCGGGGTGCCGAGGCGTTCCAGGATCGCGGCGGCCTGCCGGGTCTGTTCCGAGGTGTAGTTCGACAACCCGACGTAGAGGGCCTTGCCGGCCCGGACGACCGCGTCCAGGGCCGCCATCGTCTCCTCCAGCGGAGTGTCCGGATCGGGCCGGTGGTGGTAGAAGACGTCGACGTAGTCGAGGCCCATCCGGCGCAGCGACTGGTCCAGCGACGAGACCAGGTACTTGCGGGAACCCCATTCGCCGTACGGGCCGGGCCACATGTAGTAGCCGGCCTTGGTGGAGATGACCAGCTCGTCGCGGTACGGGCCGAGGTCGGCGGCGAGGGTCCGGCCGAAGTTCTCCTCGGCGGAGCCGGCCGGCGGGCCGTAGTTGTTGGCCAGGTCGAAGTGGGTCACCCCGAGGTCGAACGCCCGGCGGCAGATCTCCCGCTGCCGCTGCCACGGCCGCTCGTCACCGAAGTTGTGCCAGAGTCCGAGCGAGATGGCGGGCAGTCGCAGGCCGCTGCGGCCGGCCCGGCGGTAGGTCATCGAGTCGTAGCGGTCGTCCACGGCAAGGTAGGTCACGGTCGCCACCCTATTGAACCTGTCCGCGGCTCGACCGCGCGGAGGTCACGCCCGGCGCCCCGCCTGCGGTCACGACGGACCGCGTGGCGAGAGTCGGGATCCGGTCCGGCCGCGTGCCGGCCGGTGCGGGTGGGAGACAGGCCGTAGCCTGTTCGTACGCGGGCTTCCCCGGGGCGCCGCCTGGTGTTCCGTCGATCACGGTCGGGCCAACTCCGGGCGGGGCGGCGCGGTGTTCCGTGGTATCTGATCGGTAGGCATCAGGTCGCCGAAGGCGCCGACCTCGGTTCACCACCTCGGGGTGGTGCCGTCGAAAAGGGGACGTCATGGCATACCTGGACCACCGGCCGGCAACACCCAGCGAGGCGCTCGACGAGCTGCTCTCCGGTAACGAGCGGTTCGTCGCCGGTACCCGGATCCACCCGCACCAGGACGCCGAGCACCGCGCGGTGGTCGCCGCGGCGCAACGGCCGTTCGCGGTGGTGTTCGGCTGCTCCGACTCCCGCCTCGCCGCCGAGATCATCTTCGATCGGGGGCTCGGTGACCTGTTCGTGGTCCGCACCGCCGGGCACATCGTCGGCGCGGAGGTGACCGCCAGCATCGAGTACGGGGTGGTGGTGCTCGGGGCGCCGCTGGTCGTCGTCCTCGGCCACGACTCGTGCGGGGCGATCCAGGCCACCCGGGCGGCCCGGGACGGTGCCCGGCTGCCGGGTCGGGAACTCGGCTCGATCGTCGAGCGGGTCACCCCGAGCATCGAGGCCGCCCAGGCGCGGCAGATCACCGACGACGCCGGGATCGCCGCGATACACACCCGGCACACCGTCGAGATGATCACCCGTCCGGGTACCGAGCTCGCCGACGCGGTCGCCGGTGGCCGGTGTGACGTGGTCGGGATGTTCTACCAACTGGCCGACGGCCGGGTGTCGGTGACGGTACCCGGCACCGCCCCGACCGGCGGTTAACGGGGCTGCGGCGGGAGCTGACCGGCGTCGGGCCGGTGCAGCCAGCACCGGGCCATGTGCCCGGCGCCGACCGGGAACTCCGGCACCTCGGTGTGGCACACCCGCATCGCGGCCGGGCAGCGGTCCCGGAACAGGCAGCCGCCGCTGTCGGTGGCCGTCTGCTGCCCGCCGCGCAGCGCCCGCATCCCGCCCGGCGTGCTGCTACGCGGCCGGCCCGGGTCCGGTGCCGCCGACGCCAGCAGTTGGGTGTACGGGTGCGCGGGGCGCAGGATCACCTCGTCGGCGGGGCCGGACTCGACCACCTGGCCCCGGTACAACACCATGATCGACGAGGCGAAGTAGCGGGCGGTGGCGAGGTCGTGGGTGACGTACAGCACGGCCAGCTCCTCCTCCCGCTTGAGCCGGTCGATCAGGTTGAGGATCTCCAGCCGGATCGACACGTCGAGCATCGACACCGGCTCGTCGGCGAGCAGGATCCGGGGCCGGGGCGCCAGGGCGCGGGCGATCGCGACCCGCTGCCGCTGCCCGCCGGAGAGTTCGTGCGGCAGCCGGCGGGCGACCTGGTCGGCCGGGGTGAGGTTGACCCGGGCCAGCAGGTCGTGCACGGCCGCCCGGACGTCGCCGGCGGACCGGGCGACCCCGTGCAGGCGCAGCGGCCGGCGCAGGTGGTATTCGACGGTGTGTGCCGGGTTCAGCGACCCGAACGGGTCCTGGAACACCATCTGCACGTCCCGGCGGTAGCGGCGGACCGCCCGGCGGTCGGCGGCCACCGGGATACCGTCGAGGCGGATCTCGCCGGTGGTCGGCCGGGTCAGCCGGACCAGCATCCGGGCGATGGTCGACTTGCCGCTGCCGCTCTCGCCGACCAGCGCCACCGTCTGCCCGGAGCGCAGCTCGAAGGAGACTCCGTCGACCGCCCGCAGGGTGCGGCGGCGCCGCCCGTCGCGTAGCGGGAAATGCTTGCTGAGCTGGCTGACCGTCAGCGTGGTCATCGCGTCCCACCTCCGGTCGGCGGCCACGGCCCGGTCTCCGGCGCCGCCCCGTCGCGCTCCGGTGCCGACTCGGCCTGTGCTGTCACCGGGTCCGTGGACGCTTGCGGCGGCTCGGCGGCCTCGCGCCGTGGCTGCCGCCCGGTGGTGTCGACCGGCGGGTCGCCGCCGGCCTCCTCGACCGCGCACTCGGCAGGGCCGGAGTCGAACCGGCCGGCGCGCAGCGCCTCGGGTGGGCCGTCCGGGCGCAGTGCCGGGTCGTAGTGCAGGCAGGCGGCCCGGGTGGTACCGGCGACCCGCAGCGACGGATCGGTGTGGTGGCAGGCGTCGAAGACGTACGGGCAGCGGGCGGTGAACGCGCAGCCGGTGAGCGGCCGGGACAGGTCCGGCGGGCTGCCGGGGACGCCGTGCAGTACCGTCCGCTCGCCCCGCAGCCGGGGAAACGAGCGCAGCAGCCCGACCGTGTACGGGTGGGCCGGCGCGGCGTGCAGGTCGGCGGCGCGGCCGTACTCGACGATCCGGCCGCCGTACATGACGGCGAGCCGGTCGCTGATCTCCAGCAGCAGGGACAGGTCGTGGGTGATGAAGACGACCGCGAAGCCGAACCGGGCCCGGAGCCGGTCGATCTCCTCCAGGATGTCGCGCTGCACCACCACGTCCAGCGCGGTGGTCGGCTCGTCCATCACCACCACGTCCGGGCGCAGCGCCATCGCCATCGCGATCAGCACCCGCTGGCGCATCCCGCCGGAGAGTTCGTGCGGATACGCCGAGAGCCGTTCCGGGCCGATCCCGACCAGGTCGAGCAGTTCCCGGCAGCGTTCTTCCCGCTCGGCGCGGCGCAGTTCGGGGCGGTGCGCGGTGAAGACGTCGGCGAGTTGCCGGCGTACCGAGAGCACCGGGTTGAGGGCGTTCATCGCCCCCTGGAACACCATCGCGACCCGGTTCCAGCGGAACCGGCGCAGCGGCTCGCCGTGCAGCGTCGACAGGTCGACCGGCGGACCGTCGGCGGGGTGGAAGACGACCTCGCCGGAGGCGACCCGGCCGGGTGGCTTGAGCAGTCGGGTGATCGCGTAGGCGAGGGTGGACTTGCCGCAGCCGCTCTCGCCGGCGATGCCGAGCACCTCGCCCCGGGCCAGGTCGAAGCTGACGTCCCGGACCGCCCGTACCGGATCGGCACCGTCGTAGACGACGCTCAGGTCGCGGACCGACAGCACCACGTCGGTGCCGGTGACTGCGGTGGTGTCGAGGGTCATGCCGGTCCGGTCCGTCGGGGGCGGCGGGCCACCCGCAGCCTCGGGTTGATCAGCTCGTCGAGACTGAAGTTGATCAGTGCGAGTCCGGCGCCGACCAGCGCGATGCAGAGCCCGGGCGGCACGAACCACCACCAGGCGCCCTGGGACAGCGCCTGCGAGTTCTGCGCGAAGTAGAGCATCGTGCCCCACGAGCCGGCGCCGCCGAGGCCGAGGAAGGCCAGCGCGGCCTCGGTGAGGATGCCGCCGATCACCGCGAAGACGAACTGGGCGGCGATCAGCGGCAGCAGGTTCGGCAGGATCTCGAAGGTGACGATCCGCCAACCGGGTTCGCCGCTGACCCGGGCCGCGTCGACGTAGTCGCGGGAGCGCAGCGACAGGGTCTGGGCCCGCAGTACCCGGGCGGAGCCGGCCCACGCGGTGATCGAGACGATCAGGGCGATGGCCAGCGCGCCCCGGGTCTGCACATAGTCGGTGATCAGGACCACCAGCGGCAGCCCCGGCAGCACCAGGAAGACGTTGCTGACCAGCGACAGGCTCTCGTCGGCGTGCCCGCCGGCGTAGCCGCCGAGGACCCCGACCAGCACCGAGACGACGGTGGCGAGCAGCCCGACGACCAGGCCGACCAGCATCGAGCCCCGGGTGGCGACGACGAGTTGCCGGAACACGTCCTGACCGGTGGTGGTGGTGCCGAGCAGGTGCTCGGCGGAGGGGGCGAGCAGCCGGTCGTCGCTGACCAGGTTCGGGTCGTCGACCAGCAGCGGGCCGAGCACGGCGACCACGGCGAAGAAGCCGACGACGGCCAGCCCGGCGGCCAGCTTGCGGGACCGCAGCAGGCCACGCCAGCGGGGTCGCCGGGTCGGCACCACCACGGGTACGACCTCGCCGGTCACGTCCCGCGGGGTCTCGATGGTCGCCATCTCAGCCGGCCTGCCGGGTACGGGGGTCGATCACCGCGTACAGCAGGTCGACGACGAAGTTGGCGCCGAGCACGGCCAGCGAGATGACCAGGAAGATGCCCTGCAACAGCGGGTAGTCGGCGTTCGCGACCGCAGCGACCAGGCTCATCCCGACGCCGGGATAGGAGAAGACGATCTCGGTGGCGATGGAGCCGCTGACCACGAAGCCGAGGGTGATGGCGAACCCGGCGACGCTGGGCAGTACGGCGTTGCGGGCCGCGTACTGGACCATGATCCGGCCCGGGCGCAGCCCCTTGGCCTCGGCGGTCAGCACGTAGTCCTCGGCCATCGTGGAGACCATCATGTTGCGCATCCCGAGCAGCCAGCCGGCGACCGAGGCGAGCACGATCGAGGCCGCCGGCAGGATGCCGTGGTAGATCGCGCTGCGCAGGAACGGCCAGTTGAACCCGATGGTGGTCTCGTAGCTGTAGCCGCTGTTCAGCGGGAACCAGCCGAGCACCCCGCCGAGCAGGTAGAGCAGCACGAGCGCGAGCCAGAAGTACGGGATGGCGGCCAGGAAGGTGGTGGTCGGCACCAGCGCGTCCAGCCAGGTGCCGCGACGCCAGCCGGCGAGCATGCCGAGGGTGATCCCGAGCAGCACGCTGAGTACGGTGGCGATGCCGACCATCACCACCGTCCACGGCAGGCTCTGGCTGAGTACCTTCGACACCGGGGTCGGGTAGTAGGCGACCGACAGCCCGAACTCGCCGCGCAGCAGGTTGCCGAGATAGCCGAGGTACTGCTGCCAGAGCGGGTCGTCGGAGACCCCGAACTGCAACTCCAGGGCGCGGCGGGCCTCCGGCGACATCGGGGTCATGTTCTGCGTCTTGGCCAGTACGGCGTCGACCGGGTTGCCCTTGATCAGCCGGGGGATCAGGAAGTTGAGGGTGACCGCCGCCCAGACCGCGACCAGGTAGAACAGCGCCTTGCGCCGCAGGTACCGCATCGGGTGCTCAGCCGGCCGGGGTGAGGTTCTTGGCCACGATCCCCATGTCCGGCCCGTTGTACGGGGTGGTCAGCGCGTAGTGGTTCTGCTCGGTGGGGAAGTTGCCGAGGTTCTCGGTCCGGTACTCGATCAGCGAACTGGACTGCTGGATCGGGATGTACGGCAACTCCTCCATGATCACGTCCTGGATCTTGAACAGTTGTTCCCTGATCGCGTCCTTCGCCTCCGGCGGGGTGGTCTCCATCGCCAGCAGTGCGGCGTCGACGGCGGCGTTGCGGAAGCGGCCATAGTTGGAGCCGGCCTGCTGGCCCAGCGGCGCGGTCCGGGCAGTGGAGAACGCCCGGCTGTACCAGGAGTAGGGAGTGCCCTCGCTGTACAGATTGGTCATGATCACGTCGAAGTCGCCGGTCTGCTGGTCGGTGGAGAAGGCGGTGAACGAGATCTCCTGGGTCTTCAGCTCGATGCCGACCGACTTCAGGGACTGGGTCATGATTTGCAACGCGGAGATGTAGTCGTTGTAGCCCTGTACCACCTTGACCGTGAAGGAGAGCCGTCGGCCGGCCTTGGCGTAGATCCCGTCGGCGCCCTTGGCCCAGCCGTCCTGCTGGAGGGTCTGCTCGGCCCGGGCCGGGTCGAACTCCAGCTTCCGGTCCCGGTACTCCGGCTTGATGTAGTCGTCCCAGAGCGGCCGGGGCAGCTGCGCCGGACTGGCCTCCTTGCCGTAGCCGGAGAAGGCCAGCCGGATGAGCTGGTCCCGATCCAGGGCCAGACTGATCGCCTTGCGCACCGCGGCGCTGTCGAACGGCGCCCGCTCCAGGTTCGGGATCAGGTTGGTCAGGTAGAGCTGCGACTCGTTGATGTATTTGTTGTGCTCGGGATCCTTGCTGACGTACTGCTTGTCGATGTCGGCGATGAACGAGCCGGCCCAGTCGAGCTGGCCGGCGGCGAGCGCCGCGATCGCGCTGTCCGCGCTGGCGAACTGGTGGAACCGCATCCCCTTGATCTTCGGCTTGCCGGTCTCCCAGTAGTTGGGGTTGCGTTCGAAGACGTAGTTCTGCTGGCTGAACGAGGCCAGCGTGAACGCGCCGGTGCCGACCGGCTTCTCGTTGGTGAAGGCGGACGGGTCGGGGATGGTCGTCCAGAGGTGCTTCGGCACGATCCAGGTCCGGCCGGCGATCAGGTTGAGCTGGGTGTAGACGCCCTGGCTGAAGGTGATCGAGGCGTGGGTCGGGTCGGTGGCGACCGCCTCGACGATCGGCAGCCCGCTCTGGTTGATCTTCGGGTTGTCCCGGATCAGGTTGAAGGTGAACGCCACGTCCTCGGCCGAGAACGGCGTACCGTCGCTCCACTTCACCCCCTCCCGGATCGTCAGGTTCAGCCGCCGGCCGTCGTCGGCGAACTCGTAGCCGGTGGCGAGCTGCGGCTGCACGTCGTCGGCCCGGGCGGCGTTGAAGTAAAGCAGCGACTCGTAGAGCACGCTCATCGTGCCGGCGACGCTGTTCTGGGAGAACGGATTGAAGTTGGGTACGAACCCGGCGTTCGCCCCCGAGAAGACGTTGATGATCTTGCCCTCGGCGGCCGAGGACCGGTCGCCGTCGTCGCCGCAGCCGGCGGTGACACCGACGGCCAGCGCCGCCGTGGCCAGCGCGGCGAGCAGCCGGCGGGCGAGGGTGGGGCGCATCGTTGCCTCCCGGGTCGGGGGATTTCGGACGGGTTGCCGCCTGGTGTCCGGGGCGGGTGAGATCGATGACAACACCGAACCGGTTCAGAGTCAATAGACGACAAACGATCGCTACCCGCCGCACCCGCCCGGGCCGGACACGCACGGCCAGACCTGAAATCCGCCGGAAGGCGAGCCGGAGGCGCGCTGCTTAACCGGTTCTGCCGATGGCCCCGGCCCGGCCGGCGGCCCGACCGCCCCCGCAGGTCCGACGCTGCTGACGGTGATCAACGGGGACCGGCCGAAACCCGACGGAAATCCGGTCACTGGTACCGTTGCCAACGCCGACACCACTCGCGAGCGAGAGACCGCCCGGCAGCGTCGGGCGGCGCCGAAGGGGCAAATCCTCCCCGGAACCTCTCAGGCAAAAGGAGCCCGCGGGCAGGCGACTGTGGAGCGCCCGCGACGTTGCGGAGCGTGACAGAGGGGGAGGTGGCAGCCTCGACCTCGCCCGGGAGCGTCCCCCATGACCACAGCGCAGCACCCCACCCGTGACGGCAGGCAGTTCGCCGACCGGCACATCGGCCCGGACACCGACGCCGAACGCCGGATGCTGGAGACCGTCGGCTACGACTCGGTCGACGACCTGATGGATGCCGCGATCCCCGAGGTGATCCGCTGGACCGGCGGCCTCGACCTGCCGCCGGCCGCCACCGAGCAGGAGGTGGTCGCCGAGCTGCGCGCGCTGGCCGCCCGGAACACCGTCGCGGTCTCGATGATCGGCCTCGGCTACTCCGGCACCCACACCCCGGCGGTGATCCGCCGCAACGTGCTGGAGAACCCGGCCTGGTATACCGCGTACACGCCGTACCAGCCGGAGATCAGTCAGGGCCGCCTGGAGGCACTGCTGAACTTCCAGACCATGGTCACCGACCTGACCGGGCTGGCCACCGCGAACGCCTCGATGCTCGACGAGGGCACCGCGGCGGCCGAGGCGATGACCCTCGCCCGCCGCGCCGGCAAGAACAAGAGCAGCGTGTACGTCGTCGACGCCGACACCCTGCCGCAGACCCTCGCCGTACTGGCCACCCGGGCCGAGCCGCTCGGCATCGAGGTACGCGTCCTCGACCTGCGCACCGAGCCGCTGCCGGCGGAGTACTTCGGCCTGCACCTGCAGTACCCGGGCGCCTCCGGAGCGGTCCGCGACCACACCCCGCTGGTCGACGCCGCACACGCCGCCGGGGCACTGGTCACCGTCGCCGCCGACCTGCTCGCGCTGACCCTGCTCCGGCCACCCGGCGAGATCGGCGCCGACATCGCCGCCGGCACCACCCAGCGGTTCGGCGTACCGATGGGCTTCGGTGGCCCGCACGCCGGCTACCTGGCGGTCCGGGCCGGACTGGAGCGGATGCTGCCCGGCCGGTTGGTCGGGGTCTCCCGGGACGCGGCCGGCGATCCCGCCTACCGGCTGGCGCTACAGACCCGGGAACAGCACATCCGCCGGGAGAAGGCGACCAGCAACATCTGCACCGCCCAGGTGCTGCTCGCCGTGATGGCCAGCATGTACGCCGTCTACCACGGCCCGGCCGGGCTGCGGGCGATCGCCGAGCGGACCCACCGGCGGACCGCGGCCCTCGCCGCCGGGCTACGCACCCTCGATCGCGTCGAGGTGGTACACGAGGCGTTCTTCGACACCGTGCTGGCCCGGTTCCCGGGCCGGGCCGCCGAGGTGGTCGCCGAGGCCGGACGACGCGGGATCAACCTGCGGCTGGTCGACGCCGACCAGGTCGGGATCGCCTGCGACGAGACCACCACCGAGGCGCACCTGACGACCGTCTGGGCCGCCTTCGGCGCCGTCGCCGGACAGGCCGTGGCCCCGGCGGCACCGGCCACCGCCCTGCCGGCGGAGATCGCCCGGAGCAGCGACTACCTGACCCACCCGGTCTTCCGGTCGCACCACTCGGAGACGGCGATGCTGCGCTACCTGCGCCGGCTCGCCGACCTCGACTACGCCCTCGACCGGGGCATGATCCCGCTCGGCTCCTGCACGATGAAGCTGAACGCCACCACCGAGATGGAACCGGTGAGCTGGCCCGAGTTCGCCGACGTGCACCCGTTCGCCCCGGCCGACCAGACCGCCGGCTACCGCGACCTGGTCGCCATCCTGGAGGGCTGGCTCGCCGAGGTGACCGGCTACGACGCGGTCAGCGTGCAGCCGAACGCCGGCTCACAGGGCGAACTCGCCGGCCTGCTGGCGATCCGCGCCTACCACCGCGACCGGGGCGAGGGGCACCGGGACGTCTGCCTGATCCCGTCCTCGGCGCACGGCACCAACGCGGCCAGTGCGGTGATGGCCGGGATGCGGGTGGTGGTGGTCGGCTGCGACACCGACGGCGACGTCGACCTGGCCGACCTGGACCGCAGGATCGAGGCGCACCGGGACACCCTCGCCGCGATCATGGTCACCTACCCGTCCACCCACGGGGTCTACGAGGGCGGCATCGCCGCGCTCTGCGCCAAGGTGCACGACGCCGGCGGCCAGGTGTACGTCGACGGCGCGAACCTCAACGCCCTGCTCGGGTACGCCAAGCCGGGCCGGTTCGGCGCCGACGTGTCACACCTGAACCTGCACAAGACGTTCTGCATCCCGCACGGGGGCGGCGGGCCCGGGGTAGGCCCGGTGGCGGTCCGGGCCCACCTGGCGGCGTACCTGCCCGGCGACCCGCTCGGTGCGGACGGAGCGGCCCGGCCGGCGATCTCGGCGGCCCGGTACGGCTCGGCCGGGATCCTGCCGATCCCGTGGGCGTACCTGCGGTTGATGGGGCCGGACGGGCTGCGCCGGGCGACCGGGGTGGCGGTACTGGCCGCCAACTACGTCGCGGCCCGGCTGCGCGGCCACTACCCGGTGCTCTACGCCGGCAACAAGGGCCTGGTCGCGCACGAGTGCATCCTCGACCTACGGCCGCTGACCAAGGCGACCGGGGTCAGCGTGGACGACGTGGCGAAGCGGCTGGTCGACTACGGCTTCCACGCCCCGACGATGTCGTTCCCGGTCGCCGGCACCCTGATGGTGGAGCCGACCGAGAGCGAGGACCTGGCCGAACTCGACCGGTTCTGCGACGCGATGATCGCGATCCGGGCCGAGATCGACAAGGTCGGGTCAGGTGACTGGCCGAAGGGGGACAACCCGCTCGCCAACGCGCCGCACACCGCGGCGATGGTGACCGGGGACGAGTGGCCGCACCCGTACCCGCGGTCGGTGGCCGGCTATCCGACCGGGGTCGACCGGCGGGCGAAGTACTGGCCGCCGGTACGCCGGATCGACGGCGCCTACGGAGACCGCAACCTGGTCTGCGCCTGCCCGCCGCCGGAGGCGTTCGAGTAGTGACCGGGATGACCGGCCGGCGCACCAGGCGTCGGCCGGTCACTGTAAGTGATGGATCAGCCGACCAGGGCGTGTCGGGCCGGACCGCGGTGCGGCGCTATGGTGCTGCCGTCGGGCAGCAGCTCGCCGGTGTCCTCGAAGAGGATGACGCCATTGCAGAGCAGGCTCCACCCCTGCTCACGGAAGCAGGCGAGGACGCGGGCCGCTTCCCGGTCGGTTGCTTCAGCGGAGGGGCAGGTCGGTTCGTGCTGGCACATCGGGTTCTCCGGACTATGGGGGCGCTGTGGCATGGTTCACATGACCAGTGACGGACGGTACCCCCTCACGCCCAGTGATGACGAGCGGGTATCCGTCTCTGACCGGAAGAATCCACTTTTCGGATGAGGCAGATTTATCCGTACGTCGTGGAAGCGCTCCCATTCGCGCCGCCGGGAGCGCCGGCGGGCTGCGCACCCCGGCTCGTCGAACACGACCGGCTTCAATGCCGGGCGGATGGCCCGGACGACCCCGCCACGCTGCTGGAAGAGTTCCTCGCCGGACACGGCCTGCCGGTCCGCGACCTGACCCGGCCCGGCGTCCACCGGCCGGACGGCCCGGCCGGCACGGTCTGCGGCGCCGCCGTCTTCGTCTCCGCCGCCGCCGGAGCCCGGATGGTCGGCGCGGCGGCCGGCCCGGCCAGCCCTGCGCCCGCCGTCCCCGACCTGGTCGCGGTGGTCTACCGGCACGGCACCGCCCCGGCGGACGGCTGGCCCCGGCGGCGCCCGGCCGGCGACTGGGAACTCGGCCCGTGGGATGAGAGCTGGACGCCGCAGCGGCACGCCGACGCGGTCCGGCGGGCCCGGGACGCCATCGCGGCCGGCGACGTCTACCAGGTCAACGTCGTCGGCCACGGCTCCGCCCGGTACGCCGGAGACCCGCTGCCGGCGCTGCACCGGCTGGCCCGGCTACCCGGCGCCCGGTACGGCGGCGTGCTCACCGGCGCCGGCTGGGCGATCGGCTGCGCCTCCCCGGAAACCCTGGTCGAGGTGACCGGCGGCATGATCTACACCCGGCCGATCAAGGGCACCCGGCCGGCGACCGGCCCCGGCCGACGGGAACTGCTGGAGTCCGCCAAGGAACGCGCCGAACACGTGATGATCGTCGACCTGGAGCGCAACGACCTGGCCCGGATTGCCCGTACCGGCACCGTCCGGGTCGACCAGCTCTACGCGATCCGGCGCTGGTCCGACCTGTGGCAGGCCGAGTCGACCGTCTCGGCCACCCTCGTCGACGGGTGCGGGCTGGCCGACCTGCTCCGCGCGGTCTGCCCCGGCGGGTCGGTCACCGGTGCGCCCAAGCTCGCCGCCCTGGCCCAGATCGCCGCCCTGGAACCGGTCGGCCGGGGCGCCAGCATGGGCGGACTGGGCTGGATCGGCCCGGACCGGATCGACCTGGGGTTGACCATCCGGACCGCGGCGGTCGACGCCGACCGGGTGCACGTCTGGGCCGGCGGCGGCATCACCTGGGGCAGCGACCCGGCGGCCGAGGTCGCCGAGGCGGCCGCCAAGTCCGGCCCGGTCCGGGCCACCCTGGCCGGCCCCCACCACCGGGCCCGCTGACCACCGCGCCGGCCGGCGGTCCGGTCAGGCGCCGAGCAGATCGGCGAGCGCGTCGGCCGGGTCGTCCCGGGGTACCCCGGCCGGCCACCAGTCGCCGTCGGTCAGCTCCCGGTACGGGTACCAGCGGCCGTCGCGGCCGTACCGCAACTGGGCCCGGTGCCGGGGGAACGTCCACCGGTTGCGCCACACCTGCGGCTGCGGCGGGTCGTCACCGGCCCAGCCGGCGGCCAGCTCGGCCCGGGCCCGGGCCAGCCGTACCGGCGGCGGAGCCCACGGCTCGTCGAGTACCGACAGGCCGGGGTGCCCGCCGTACTCCCAGGCCCGGACGGCCCGGCTGAACTCCCGGGCGGTCCGGGCGCCGGCCTGGCGCAGCCGGGCCAGCACCGGACCGCTCGCCCCGACCGCGAGCCGGACCGCGTCCACCCGTTCCGGCAGCGCCAGCGGCGGGCCGGCACCGTACGGGGCGGCGCCGAGCAGCGCGGCGGCCCGTACGGCGGCGTTCTCGACCAGCCCGCGCAGCACCTCCGCCGCGATACCCGGCGCCTCCGGCAGCACCGGCCCGGACACCCCAGGCTCCGGCGGTGGTGGCGGGGCGGGCAGCGGCGGATCCGGCCGCGCGTACGCCCGCGCGGCCGGCACCCCGGCGCCGGACCGACCGGCCGGCGCCTCCGGTCGCGCGTCGGCCGCCGGCCGGTGGCCTCGGCGGCGCAACTCGGCGAGTACCTCCCGGGCACCCCGGCCCCGGATCAGCAGCAGCAGGAACGGGTCGGCGTCGAGCAGCCAGGCCACCTGGTAGCAGAGCGCGGCGGCGTGCCGGCAGGCCGCCGCCGCCCACTCCGGGCAGTCGCACTCCGGTTGCAGGTCGCCGAGCCCGGGCAGCAGGGCGATCCCGGCATCGTCGGCCGCCGACGCCAGGTCGCGCGGCATCTCCCCGTCCAGCAGCGCGGCGATGTGCCCGGCCTTCGCCGCCACCTGGCCCAGGAATCGGGACCACTGCGCGTCGGTCATCGGCTCCACGAAGACCCGGGTCCGGTACGGCAGGTCCCGTACCCCGTCGTGCACCTCGGCCGCGATCCGGCCCGGGCTGACGGTGATCGAGCCGACCTGCCCGGCCGACGCCGCCCGCCGCCCCCGGCGCAGCAGCGTCTGGTCCAGCGCGGTCTCCTCCAGGGCGCGGATCCAGGCGTCCCCCCACCAGGAGCGGCTCTGCCGGGCACGCCGCCCCGGCGGGAACGCCGGAAAGCCCCGGACCCGGTCGTCGCCGCTACTCATCGGCCCCCACCTTCCACGGCGGGCGCGGCCACCGGCTGCCGTCGTCCTGCGGCTCGGGGCGACCGGAGCCGGTGCACCGCGCCCCGCACCCGATCCCGGTCACGCCGGCCCGCGCAACTCGACCAGGGACGCCAGTTCGGCGTCGGAGAGTTCGGTCAACGCGGCCTCCCCGCCGGTCAGTACCGCGTCGGCGAGGTCCCGCTTCACGGCGAGCAGGGCGGCGATCCGGTCCTCGACCGTCCCCTCGGTGACCAGCCGGTGCACCTGCACCGGACGGGTCTGCCCGATCCGGTACGCCCGGTCGGTGGCCTGCTCCTCGACGGCCGGGTTCCACCACCGGTCGTAGTGCACCACGTGGTCGGCCCGGGTCAGGTTCAGCCCCGTCCCGGCCGCCCGCAGCGACAGCAGGAAGACCGGCACCTCACCGGCCTGGAACCGGCGTACCTGCTCGTCGCGGCGGGCCACCGGGGTGCCGCCGTGCAGCAACTCGGTCGGTACGCCCCGGTCGCCGAGATGCCGCTCGATCAGCCGGGCCATCGCGACGTACTGGGTGAAGACCAGTACCGCGCCGTGTTCGGCGAGGATCGTGTCGACCAGCTCGTCGAGCAGCTCCAGCTTGCCGGAGCGGCCGGCCAGCCGAGGTCGCGCCTCCCGCAGGTAGTGCGCCGGATGGTTGCAGACCTGCTTCAACGAGGTCAGCAACTCCAGCACCAGGCCACGGCGGGCCATCCCGGTGCTGTCCCGGATCCGCGCCAGCGTCTCCCGGACCACCGCCTCGTAGAGGCCGGCCTGCTCACCGGTCAGCCCGACCGGATGGTCGGTCTCGGTCTTCGGCGGCAGCTCCGGAGCGATCCCCGGATCCGACTTGCGGCGGCGCAGCAGGAACGGCGCGATCAGCCGGGCCAGCCGACCCGCCGCCGCCGGATCCCGACCGGACTCGATCGGCCCCGCCCACCGGGCCCGGAACCGGGACAGCGGGCCGAGCAGCCCGGGAGTGGTCCAGTCCAGGATCGCCCACAGTTCGGTCAGGTTGTTCTCCACCGGCGTACCGGTGAGGGCGACCCGGGCGGCGGCCGGGATCCGACGCAGCGCCCGAGCGGTACCCGAGGCGCGGTTCTTCACGTGCTGCGCCTCGTCGGCGACGACCAGGCCCCACCGCACGGCGGCGAGCCGCTCGACGTCCAGCCGCATCGTCCCGTACGTGGTCAGCAGGAACCCGTCGGTCAGCGCGTCCAGGCTGCGTCGGCCGCCGTGGAAGCGGCGTACCGGGGTGCCGGGGGCGAACCGGCCGATCTCGCGCTCCCAGTTGCCGAGCAGCGAGGCGGGGCAGACCACCAGGGTCGGGCCGGCGGTCGCCGGATCCGCCTGCCGGTGCAGGTGCAGCGCGATCAGCGTGACGGTCTTGCCGAGCCCCATGTCGTCGGCGAGGCAGCCGCCCAGCCCCAGCTCCGTCATCCGGGCCAGCCAGCGCAACCCACGCAGCTGGTAGTCCCGGAGCGTGGCGGTCAGCCCGGCCGGCACCGCGACCCGCTCCGGCCCGGCGCCGGCGGCCGGCTCCGGGTCGGCGATCCGCCGCCGCAGCCCGGCCAGCCAGCCGGTGGCGTCCACCTCCACCGGCCGCCCGTCGACCTCGACCGTCCCGGTCAGCGCGGCGCCGAGCGCCTCGATCGCGCCGACCGGCGGCAGCCCCGGCTTGCGGGCCCGGGCGGCCAGTTCCGGGTCGAGCAGTATCCACTGGTCGCGCAGCCGGACCACCGGCCGGTGCGCCTCGGCGAGCAGATCCAGTTCGGCGGCGGTGAGCGGTCGCCCGCCGAGGGCGAGCTGCCAGTCGACGTGCAGCAGCCCGTCGCCGCCGAAGAAGGCGGCCAGGTCCGACGGCGGCTCCTCGGCGGCGCCGAGTACCGCCCGGGAGGTCAGCCCGGCCGCCAGCTCGCGGGGCCAGTGCACCGGTACCCCGGCCGCGTCGAGCCGGCCGGCCGCGTCGGCGACCAGCTCGGTGACCTCCTCGTCGGTCAGCAGGAGTTCGTCGGGGACGGCGGCGTCGAGCAGGTGCCGCAGCGGCGGCCAGACACCGGCGGCGCGGCGGACCGCGAGTGTGGTGTCGAGCCGGGCCCGTGGCCCGAACCCGGCGACGTCCCCCTGCCACAGCGCGGCGGCGTCGACCACCAGCGCCGGGTCGACGAGGCTGTGCACCTGTACCACCGCGCGCAGCCCGGGCCGGGTGAAGTCGCCGTCGACCGGCTCCAGCCGCACCGAGACGTGTATCCCGGAGTCCAGACCGGCGCGGACCTCCTCCGCCCAGCCGCGCAGCCGGGGTACCGACTGCGGCGCCGTCGCGGCGTACGCGTCGGTGCCGGCGGCGTGCCGGGCGGCGGGGGACCGGGGCAGGGTGTCGGCGACCGCGTCGAGGAAGCCGCGCAGCAGGCCGGCCGCGTCCGGCAGGACCGGGCCCACCACGGGCTCGTCCTGCCGGGCCACGGACTCGTCCTTGGGCGGGGACGGGGGTCGGCCCGGCTGCGCGAGCTGGCTGCGGTCGTCGGTCGGCGGTGCCTCGTCGGTCGGGACCGGATTCGCCCGGGCCCGGGCCGGCATCGCCGCCGCGAGTTCCCGGATCCGGCCCGCGTCGGCCGCGTCCAGCGCCCCGACCGTCCAGGCGTCGAAGCCGGCCGGTGACACCGTCGGCAGGATCCGGCGCCGGGCCACCAGGTGCAGGGCCAGCACCGTCGCCGCCGCCCAGTACGCCAGCGCCGGGTCGGCCGGTGCCGGGTGGTCGCTCTCGGCCGCCCTCACCTTCTCGCGCATGGCCAGCAGCAGCGGCAGCGCGTCGCCGACCGGCAGCCGGCGGGCCGGCACCACCTCGGCGCGCACTCCGGCCCCGTCCGGTACGACGACCGTCAGCTCGCCGTCCCGTCCCGGCCCGCCGTCCGGCAGCCGACCGCCGTCCGGCCGCCAGAACGCCAGCACACCGGCCCGGGGCGGATCGGACGGCTCGAACACCACCGCACAGTTCGCCGGCCACCGGTCGTCCGGGCCACCGATGCGCCGGTCCCGGGTTCGGGGCGGTGTTCCGGCTTCCGCCGTCGCCTTCGGTCGCATCTCCGGTCGTGCCCCCTCGTCCGCCAGCCGCCCCGCCTCGGAACTCCCACCGACCAGGGCGCCACCCGTACCGGCCCGGGACATTATACACTGTACGGAAATTCCGTCCGAGCCCGCCGGCCCTACCTACGGGACGACGGGCAGGCCGACGGGCGAGTGCGCCGGGACACCCGGGCGGGTAACGAACCGATAGGGTTCCGGTCATGACGATGCGGCCCATCCGGATCATCGGAGACCCCGTGCTCCGCACCCCGTCCGAACCGGTCACCAGCTTCGACGCCGCACTACGTAAGCTGGTCACCGACCTGATGGACACCCTCCTCGGCGCACCCGGCCGAGCCGGAGTCGCCGCACCGCAGATCGGCATCAGCGCCCAGGTCTTCGTCTACGACGCCGACGGGCAGCGCGGCCACCTGATCAACCCCACCCTCGAACTCTCCACCGAAACACAGGACGACGACGAAGGCTGCCTCTCCGTACCCGGCTTCTACTTCCCGACCCCGCGCGCCATGCACGCCACCGCACACGGCGTCGACCAGTACGGCGAACCGCTCACCATCACCGGCAGCGGCTTCCTCGCCCGCGCCCTGCAACACGAGACCGACCACCTCGCCGGCCGCCTCTACGTCGACACCCTGCGCGGCGACACCCGACGCCGCGCCCTGCGGGAAATCCGCGCCGGACGGTTCGCCACCCCCGACCGGTGACCCCAGCCGGAGCCGGCCCCCGGGTCAGCGGCTCCGCCGACGCCGCAACCAGACACCGACCGCGCCCAGCAGCACGAAGACCAGCGCGGAACAACACAGCGCTTTGAAGATCACGCCGAAACTGTCGCACATCCCGCCGTAAGGTGTGCAGGTGCGCCTGGCAACCTTCAACCTCCTGCACGGCCGATCCCCGCACGACGGCCTCGTCGACGAGACCCGGCTCGCCGCCGCGGTCGCCACCCTCGACGCCGACATCCTGGCCCTCCAGGAGGTCGACCGGGACCAGTCCCGCAGCAACCACCTCGACCTGACCGCCATCGCCGCGAGCGCGATGGACGCCCCCGAACACCGGTTCGCCGCCGCCGTCGTCGGTACCCCCGGCGAACGGTTCCGGCCCCTGACCCACGACGACGACGGGCACGGCGAACCCCTCTACGGCATCGGCCTGATCAGCCGCTACCCGGTCCGGACCTGGCAGGTCACCCGGCTGGCCCCGGTACCCGTACGCTCTCCGGTGCTCGACCCCGGCCCACGCGGCGGGATCATCATGCTCCGCGACGAACCCCGGGTCGTCCTCGCCGCCATCCTCGACACCCCGTACGGGCCGATCACCGCCGCCGCCACCCACCTGTCCTTCGTACCCGGCTGGAACATCCGACAACTGCGCCAGGTGATCCGCGCCCTGCGTACCCTGCCACCGCCCCGGATCCTGCTCGGCGACCTCAACCTGCCGGCCGGGCTCGCCACCCTCGTCTCCGGCTGGCGCTCCCTGGCCCGCCGCCCCACCTACCCGGCCCGGCAACCCCGAGTCCAACTCGACCACATCCTCGCCGACCCGCGCGACGGACACCCACTGCCCGCCGTCACCGCCGTCGACGCCCCGATCGCCACCATCTCCGACCACCGGCCACTCGTCGTCGACCTCGCCTGACCACGCCGGCTCTGGGGCGGCGTCGAGCCGGCGGCGGCAACGACACGGGTCACCCGGCGGCGGTCCGGCACCGTCGACCACCTCGACGCCCTCCTCGTCGACCACCTCGACGCCCTCCTCGCCGTCCAGGATCGACCGGAACCCGGAGCGCAATCGACCGGAACCCGGCGCGCACCAGCGTCCGGTCGCCAGCGAGCAGCCGCCGGAAAGACCGAGCCGGCCGAACATCCCACAGCCAGCAGCCACCGGGACAGGGAGCGCAGGCGCCCGAACCCGCGACACCCCCGCCCGGCCGGCAACCCGGCGCGAAGTAGCATCCGCACGCGGCCGACCCACCCGCCGCGCCCGCCGCACCCGGAGGTGACATCGGTGGACCAGCCGGTCCGGCTCGCCATAGACCTCGGCACCACCCACACCGTCGCCGTGGTCCGCCGCGACCCGCACCAACCGGCCCGGGCCCTCATCTTCGACGGCACCCCGTTACTCGCCTCCGCCGGCCACCTCACCCCCGATGGCACCGTGCACACCGGACGCGACGCCGTCCGGCTCGGCGGCACCGACCCGCAACGCTACGAACCACACCCGAAACGCCGGGTCGACGACGGCACCCTGCTGCTCGGCACCGACGAGGTACCCGTCGAACGACTCCTCACCGCCACCCTGCGCCGGGTCGCCGACGAAGCCCGTACCGCCGGCGTCGACCCCACCGGCGGCACCGTACTCACCTGCCCCGCCGACTGGGGCCAACCCCGCCGTACCCTGCTCCGCACCGCCGCCGCCGACGCCGGCCTCGGCGCCGTCCGGCTCCTCGACGAACCCGTCGCCGCCGCCACCTACTGCGCCCAGATCCTCCACCAGCAGATCCCCGTCGGCGGCAGCATCGGCATCTTCGACTTCGGCGGCGGCACCCTCGACGTCGCCGTCGTCCGCCTCGACCCCACCGGCCCACACGTCCTCGCCACCGGCGGCCTCGACGACCTCGGCGGCCTCGACATCGACGACGCCCTCGTCGCCCACCTCGGCCAACTCGTCGAACTCCGCGACCCCGAACAGTGGCGGCGACTACGGCACCCCGACACCCCCGCCGAACGCCGCGACCGGCAGACCTTCTGGACCGAGGTCCGCGCCGCCAAGGAAATGCTCTCCCGCACCGCCAGCGCCCCCGTCCAGGTACCCGGCCGCGACGACCCGCTGCACCTCACCCGCGACGAACTCGACCGGATCGCCGGACCACTCGTCGCCCGCGCCGTCGACGAGACCCGCCGCACCCTCGACCGGGCCGGCATCGACGCCCGACACCTGAGCAGCCTGCTGCTCGTCGGCGGATCCAGCCGGCTGCCCCTGGTCGCCAGCCGCCTACACGCCCGGCTCGGCATCGCACCCACCGTCCCCGAACAACCCGAACTCCCCGTCGCGTACGGCGCCATCCAGCACACCGGACCCGATCCGCGACAGCCGGCCACCCCGCCCGGCCACCCCACCAGCGGCCCGCCCGGCCACCCGACCAGCGGCCCGCCCGCACCCGCGAGCCCCGCCCCTCCACGGCTTACCGGACCAGCGGTACCCGGGCCAGCGGCAGCCACCCCGGCCGTCGCACGGCTACCGCAGCCACCCGCCCCGACCACCAGCACGGCACGACCCGTCCCCGCCCGACCGGCACCCCCGGCCAACCCCCGCCGCCGACGGATCCGTCGCCTCCTGGTCACCACCACCGCGTTCCTCGCCGTCGCCGGCTGCGTCAGCACCGTCGTCGTCGGCGGCGAATGGCTGACCAACCAGCTCAGCGGCCTCGGCATCCTCGGCCCCGGCGCCACACCCGCCGGAACCCTCGACCAGGCCAACGCGTACACCGGCACCCGCCGGGGCGCCGCCGCCGTCACCGTGCACGGCACCGACGTGATCTCCGCCGTCGCCGGCGACCGCAGCACCGAAGTGGTGGCCCTGACCCCCTCCGCCGGCCCACCCCGCTGGACGGCGACCCTGCCGATCGAACCCACCGACCTCCGGCTCACCGCCGTCGAAGACCTGATCATCGTCGACGGCGAGAACTCCGTCACCAACGGCGGCCAGGACGTCCGCGCCGTACTCTCCGGCAAAGACGGCACGGTGCTCTGGCAACGCGCCTGGCCCGACCGCGTCGACGTCGCCTACTACGGCAGCCACGCCGTCGTCGAGACCCTCGGCAGCTCCGACGACCTCGCAATCAGCCGCGTCAACCTGCGCACCGGCCGCCAGGTGTGGAGCAGACCCGGCGAACCCGACCTGCTCACCTCCGGCGAACACCGGGCCGAACCGGTACGGCAGTGGAGCACCCCCGGCACCCTGGGCACACCCGCCCCCGGCGTCCTGCCCGCCGTCGCCGGAACCCTCCACGACGCACCCCGCGGCGGCACCACCATCGTCGAACTCGACCCCGCCAACGACCGCGGCCACGTGCTCGACGCCAACACCGGAAAGATCCGGGGGAGCGGCAAACTACCACTCGAACCCGACCTCTGGACCGCGTACGACAACACGGTGATCGGCAAGACCACCGGCGACGACCACGTCCTCGCCGCCTACGCCGTACCCGACCTCCGGGCCAAGTGGAGCGTGCCGCTCGCCGCCGGCGAGTACGTCGAACGGATCAAACCCTGCGCGGCGACCCTCGTCTGCGTCGCCGTCACCAACAGCGGCGACCACCGCGTCATCGCCCTCGACACCGCAACCGGCGACAAACGCTGGACCAGCACCGTCGAGCACTCCGACGAGAACTGGTACGCCCACGGCAACACCCTGGTCACCGGACGCGGCACCTTCGACACGATCAACAACCCCCGACTCGTCAACGGCACCACCGGCGAGACAGAACGCGAACTCCCCAAATTCGCCAGCCTCGAGGCCACCGCCGACGGACGACTCCTGCTCAGCACCGTCGGCGGATCACCACCGCGCTGGCACCTACAGGTCGAGGACACCACCGTCGGCGAAGGCACCAACCGGTTCGCCGTCGGCGACAAGGCCCCCGAACAGGTGGCGATCGACGACAACCTGGTCGGAGTCGTCACCGCCGACCGCCGGACCCTGGTCCTCAGCGTCTCCGGCCTGCGCACCGCCGCACCCCGCTAACCGGGCCCACCCGCCGCCGACCGCTCCGACAACAGCCGGCGCAGCGACCGGTTGGTCCGGTTGGCCCGCACCGCCGCCCGCTCCTGCTCGGCGGTCACCTCGATGTAGTTCTGACTCGTCGCCAGACTCGCGTGCCCCAACAGCCGCATGATCTCCGGAGCACTCGCCCCGTCCTCCGCCAACCGGGTCGCGAAGGTGTGCCGCAGCGCGTGCAGCCGTGCCCCCGGCGGAACCCGGTCGGTGATCCCCGCCCGCCGGTAACAGGACTCCACCAGATACTGAAGGCCACCCCGGCGTAGCGGCGCACCCTGCCGATCGACCAGCAGCGCCGAGTCCGGCCCGACCGTACGGGAGCCGAACCGGCGACGCCGGCTCTCCAGGTAGTCCACGACCACCTGGTCGAGTTCCGGCTCCACCGGAATCAACCGGGACCGGCTGCCCTTGCCGGTCACCTCGACCCGGCGCTCACCGTCCCGGCCAGCCAGCGACCCCGTCCGCAACGCCAGCAACTCGGCCAGGCGCAGCCCCGCACAGAGCGCCAGGGCCAGTACCACGAGGTCCCGCTCCGGCCACGGATCACGCTGCCGCTGGTCCGGACCGGCGACCCCGGCCAGCAACTGCTCCGGCGTACGCTCGCCGCGCAGCGGCTTCGGTGGGGCGGGTGGCACCCGGGGCTTGTCCACGGCGGGCATCGGGTTGCCGGTCACCACCTGCTCGGCGACCAGGAAGTCGAAGAAGCCGTTCCAGGTGGACCAGGCCCGGTAGATCGAGGCGGCGGCCCGGGGCATGGCGAACCGGGCGAAGGCCGCCCGCAGCGACCGGGCGGTCAGGGCGCGGATCGGCAACGCTGCCAGGGGGAGGGGAGTGGCGGGGTCGTCGGCGACCAACCGGGCGACCGCCAGCAGATCCCGACGGTACGCCGCCAGCGTGTGCGGGGAGGGCTTGCGGGTGGCGCGGGAGGTCAGGAACTGCTCGACGAGGGGGAGTAGCAGAAAGTCCTCTTTGTCCTGCATAACGAATATTATGCATGATTTAGGACAGTACGGCCAGTCGAATGATCTTGAAAGTTGGTGCTCCCGAGCCGGACCAGCTCGGCTAGCCGGACCCGCTGGTCCAGGAGAGGAGCCACCAGGAGAGGGGCGCCGAACTCGGCTTCCGTCAGACCAAGCACGTGCTGCGGCTCTCGCCGGTGACGGTGCACGGCGCGATCACTCCAGCACCCGACCAGCCACAGCCCAGCCCGTCGCCGTCAGGTCGACGTCGGCCGGCCAGTCCCACACGCCCATGTACCGCCAACTCGCGAACCTCCGACGGGCCGAGCGATGCCGGGCGGGACAACCGAGGACCTTCTCCCACCCGGCATCACCGCACCCCCGAGGGTGACTAGTTGACATAATGTAGATTATCGACCTGACAGAACCCGGGCGAGAGTCCAACTGGACGGGACACGACTGGACTCGTCCCAGCCCCTCGCGGCACCTCTGACAACCGCTCGGCGACGTCCGACCGGCGCGCGCGAGGCTTGGCCGCGCCGGTCGGCACCCGGGCCGCGAGTTCGGCAGACCTGCCCGGACGGCTCACCGCGCCGAAACCGGCGGCCGTCATCGCCGGGCGCCCGGGTCCTCCCTGCCGGATCGAGCACCACCGTGACGACGACCGGCGCGTGACTCCCCCGGGCACCCCAGCCGAATCATCGACGTCGGCGCATGTCGAAGATCGCCCTGGTCAGGACCTGTGTCGGGTTCGTCTCACGGTCCGTGAGTGGGTCGGTCAGCGGCCGACGTAGGCCGCGAGGTGCTGGCCGGTGAGGGTGGAGCGGGCGGTGACGAGGTCGGCGGGTGTGCCCTCGAAGACGATCCGGCCGCCGTCGTGGCCGGCGCCGGGACCGAGGTCGATGATCCAGTCGGCGTGTGCCATGACCGCCTGGTGGTGCTCGACGACGATGACCGACTTGCCGGAGTCGACGAGCCGGTCGAGCAGGCCGAGTAGCTGCTCGACGTCGGCGAGGTGCAGGCCGGCGGTCGGCTCGTCGAGGACGTAGACGCCGCCCTTTTCGGCCATGTGGGTGGCCAGCTTGAGCCGCTGCCGCTCGCCGCCGGAGAGCGTGGTGAGCGGCTGGCCGAGGCTGAGGTAGCCGAGTCCGACGTCGGCGAGCCGGTGCAGGATGGCGTGCGCGGCCGGGGTGCGTGCCGCACCGGTGCCGAAGAACTCCTCGGCCTCGCTGACCGACATCGCGAGTACCTCGCTGATGTCGCGACCGCCGAGGTGGTATTCGAGTACCGATGCCTCGAACCGCTTCCCCTCGCACTCCTCGCAGGTGGTGGCGACGCCGGCCATCATCGCCAGGTCGGTGTAGATGACGCCGGCGCCGTTGCAGTTGGGGCAGGCGCCTTCGGAGTTGGCGCTGAACAGCGCCGGCTTCACGCCGTTGGCCTTCGCGAACGCCTTGCGGATCGGGTCGAGCAGCCCGGTGTACGTGGCCGGGTTGCTGCGTCGTGAGCCGCGGATGGCGCCCTGGTCGATCGAGACCACACCGGCGCCGGCCGGGATCGAGCCGTGCACGAGCGTGCTCTTGCCGGAGCCGGCGACGCCGGTGACGACGGCCAGTACCCCGAGTGGGATGTCGACGTCGATGTCGCGCAGGTTGTTCGCGGTCGCGCCCCGGATCGGAAGCTGGCCGGTGGGTTTCCGGACCGTTTTCTTGAGGGTGGCCCGGTCGTCGAGGTGTCGGCCGGTGATGGTGCCGCTGGTCCGGAGTCCGTCGACGGTGCCCTCGTAGCAGACGGTGCCGCCTCCGGTACCGGCGCCGGGGCCGAGGTCGACGACGTGATCGGCGATCGTGATCGTCTCCGGCTTGTGTTCTACGACGAGTACGGTGTTGCCCTTGTCGCGCAGCCGCAGCAGCAGGTCGTTCATCCGCTGGATGTCGTGCGGGTGCAGGCCGATGGTGGGTTCGTCGAAGACGTAGGTGACGTCGGTGAGCGAGGAGCCGAGGTGGCGGATCATCTTGGTGCGTTGCGACTCGCCGCCGGAGAGGGTGCCCGACGGCCGGTCGAGGGAGAGGTAGCCGAGCCCGATCTCGACGAACGCGTCGAGGGTCTGCCCCAGTGTGGTGAGCAGTGGTGCCACCGACGGCTCGTCGAGGCTGCGGACCCATGCGGCCAGGTCGCTGATCTGCATCGCGCACGCCTCGGCGATGTTGACGCCCTTGACCCGTGACGACCGGGCGGCTTCGCTGAGCCGGGTGCCGCCGCATTCGGGGCAGTTGGTGAAGGTGACCGCCCGGTCCACGAATGCCCGGATGTGCGGCTGCATCGCCTCGCGGTCCTTGGACAGGAACGACTTCTGGATCTTGGGAATCAGCCCCTCGTACGTGAGGTTGACGCCCTCGACCTTCACCTTGGTCGGCTCCCGGTAGAGGAAGTCCTGCATCTCCTGCTTGCTGAACGTGCGGATCGGCTTGTGCGGGTCGAGGAAGCCCGACTGGGCGTAGATCCCTACGGTCCACCAGCTGTCCGACTTCCAGCCGGGGATGGTGAAGGCGCCCTCGGCGATCGACTTGGAGTCGTCGTAGAGCTGGCTGAGGTCGATGTCGGAGATCTTGCCTCGGCCTTCGCAGCGCGGGCACATGCCGCCGGTGCGGCTGTAGGTCTGTTTCGTGGTCTTGCCGGCGACCGTGATCGCACCGCTGGCCCGGACCGAGGCGACGTTGAAGGAGAACGCGCTGGGTGAGCCGATGTGTGGCTCGCCGAGCCGGCTGAACAGGATGCGCAGCATGGCGTTGGCGTCGGTGGCGGTACCGACCGTGGAGCGGGGGTCGGCGCCCATCCGCTCCTGGTCGACGATGATCGCGGTCGTCAGGCCGTCGAGTACGTCGACCTCGGGCCGGGCCAGCGTGGGCATGAAGCCCTGCACGAAGGTGCTGTAGGTCTCGTTGATCATGCGCTGCGACTCTGCGGCGATCGTGCCGAACACCAGCGAGCTCTTGCCCGAGCCGGAGACGCCGGTGAAGACCGTCAGCCGGCGCTTCGGGATCTCGACGCTGACGTCCTTGAGGTTGTTCTCCCGGGCGCCGTGCACGCGGATCAGATCGTGGCTGTCCGCGACGTGCGGCGCGGGCGACTGGGTGTCCGTCCTCGGGGCCATGCTTGTCGTGTCTCCATCTTGTTCTGGCGGGGCCGTCTTCGCGGTCTCCCGTCGGGCGTCGCCTGGCGCGATCTGACCGAGTTCGGGCAGTATGTCGGGTTGTCTCTCGTCGGCGGTCGCGACAACGGTACGCGTGTCCACCTGGTCGGGTGGTGGCGGTGATCCGGGACGGTTCGGTGGCGATTCCGGGACTGCGTCGACTTCCCGGACGCGATCGGGGTGAACGGCGCGGGTCAGCGGAGCTGGTTGATCCGGATCAGGTTGCCGGCAGGATCGCGGAACGCGCAGTCGCGGATCCCGTACGGCTGCTCGGTCGGCTCCTGGACGACGTCGGCGCCGCTGGCCTGTAGCCGGTCGAAGACGCCGTCGAGGTCCTCGGTGGCCAGGGTGATGGCGGTGTAGGTGCCCTTGGCGATCAGTTCGAGGATGGTGCGGCGCTCGTCTTCGCTGATGCCGGGATCGGCGGCCGGCGGGTGCAGGACGATGGAGGTTTCCGGCTGCTTGACCGGACCGACGGTGATCCAGCGCATGCCGGCGTAGCCGACGTCGTTGCGGACCTCGAAGCCGAGGGCGTCGCGGTAGAAGGCCAGGGCGGCGTCCGGGTCGGTCTGCGGGAGGAAGGCCGCGTGAATGGTGATGTCCATGGCCATCACGCTAGTTGCGGCTCGCTGACCCGCGCTTCTCGATTCCTGATCGGTCTGGTCACCTGTTTCGCGACGCACGGCGGCATCTCGGCGGTCGCGTGCGCTGCCTGGGCCCGGTAGGTGCTCGGTGGCACGCCGACCAGCTCGGTGAAGCGGGTGCTGAAGGTGCCCAGCGACGAGCAGCCGACCGCGAAACAGACTTCGGTGACGCTGAGGTCGCCACGACGCAGCAGTGCCATGGCGCGCTCGATGCGCCGGGTCATCAGGTAGGCGTACGGGGACTCCCCGTAGGCGAGCCGGAACTGGCGGCTGAGGTGCCCGGCGGACATGTTCACGCCGCGGGCGAGCGCCTCGACGTCGAGCGGCCGGGCGTGTTCCCGGTCGATCCGGTCGCGGACGCGGCGCAGCCGCGCGAGATCGCGCAGGTGCTGTGCCTCGGCGGATGTGCTGGTCACCTGCGAGATGGTGCCATACCGGGCCGACGTTGCCCAGCGCCGCCGGCGCCCCGGCTGGCGTCTACGTGTCAGCCCCCTCGGCGGTGTCGCACTCCGGCAGCGCACGACGGACGGTGCCGGGGGCGGTGGTGCTGCTACAGGCCGCCGGCGACCCGGAGTACCGCGCCGGTGGTGTAGGAGGCGCCGTCGCCGAGTAGCCAGACGACCGCGGCGGCGATCTCGTCGGCCCGGCCGGCGCGGCCGAGCGGGATCCGGCCGGCGGCCTGCCGGGCCCGGTCGGGTACCCCGGAGATGATGTGGAGTTCGGTGTCGACGATGCCGGGTGAGACGGCGTTGACCCGGATGCCTCGGGGGGCGAGTTCCTTGGCCAGGCCGACGGTGAGGGTGTCGGTGGCGGCCTTGACGGCGGCGTAGTGCACGTATTCGCCGGGGCTGCCGAGGGTGGCCGCCGCCGAGGAGACGTTGACGATCGCCCCGCCGGACGCGAACCGGCGGGCGGCCTGTTGGGCGCAGAGGACGTACCCGATGAGGTTGACGTCGACGACGCGGCGCAGGTCGGTGACGGTCAGCTCCGCGAACGGGCCGATCGGGCTGGTCACTCCGGCGTTGTTGACCAGGCCGGTGGGTTCGCCGAGCTTCCCGGCCTCGTCGAAGAGTCGTGCCACCTGGTCGGGGTCGGTGGTGTCGGCGCGGACGGCCAGGCCCCGGCGTCCGGCGGCGGTGATGTCGCGGAGTACGGCGTCGGCGGCGTCGGTGTCGCGGCGGTAGCAGAAGACCACGTCGTGTCCGGCGGTGGCGAGTTGTCGTACGGTCGCGGCGCCGATACCCCGGCCGCCGCCGGTCACCACCGTCAACGGAGTCATGGGCCTCTCCCCCTCGGTTGTCGCCTGCGCGGTGGTGCCCGGGCCGGCGGTGCCGGTGTCGCGGGGTTGTCCACGCGAGTCCGGTAGCTGGGGATCTTGCCACGTGTGGGTGCGGCGGGCCGGTCGGGATCGGGACCTGGTTTTGTTGATCTCGGACCGGTGTGTCCGTCTCGACGTTGTCGGGTCGGCCTGGTAGTAAGTCATGAATCAAACAGGTGTACGGAAGAGGGATCCGATGGCTGCCGCGCGTACTGCTGAACAGGGGTTGTCCACCGAGGAGTTACAGCACATCAGGGACGCGTTGGCGGGTGGTCGCAAGCCGAAGGTGATGTTCACCGAGGCGGCGGGGCAGATTGCCGGTCAGCTCGGTCAGGTGGTGGAGTTGACCGATCCGGAGGTGTCCGAGGAGTGGGTGGTGGTCCGGTTCGGCCGGGACGAGTTGCCCTTCTCCCCCACCGACCTGGCCGTTGCGCCGAAGGGTGCGACGCGGCGGCCGGCGGCAAAGCCGGAGCCGGAGCCCGAGCCGGCCGCCGAACCAGAGTTCAAGATTGTCAGGGAGCCGGTTCCGGCGCCCCGCGAGGAGGCAACAGTGACCGCAGTGGACACTCCCCCGGCCCGTCCGGCCGACGGTGAGGGCGAGGGTGAGGCGAGGCCGGCCCGTCGGGCGACGAAGGCGGTGAAGCCGAAGGGTCCGGCGGCGTTGACGGTCACCCTGACGTACGTGGACGGCGAGTGGACGTTGGCGGCGACGCAGGGTACGAAGTCGCTGGCGAAGCCGTACGTGATCAAGCCGGCCGAGGCGCTGAAGATGGTGGCGTTGATCGACGTCCCCGGGGTGCACGAGGCGGTGGAGCAGATCATGGCGGTGGAGCGGCGGGAGGCCGAGCAGCAGGCGGAGAAGTTGCGGGCCGAGCTGGCGGAGATCGAGGCGCGGTTGGCGGAGCTGCGCGACGCGGGCTGAGCCGGGTTGGCGTGGTTGGTCGCTGCGGGCCGGGCGGGTTGGTACGCTCGGCCCGGACCGTGACTGGCGTGCTGGGATGGGGTCAACCATCGGGAAGCGGTCCCGTCGAGTGACGTGTGCCGTGCGCCTGGGCCGCTTTTCCCTGCCCAGGAGGCTTGCATGGCGAATCAGGTGTCCCCGCTCGGCACGACGGCAGCGATGACCACGACGACGGCGAAGACCGGAACTGCCGCGAAGGCCACGCCAGCCACGGAGTCCGCGAAGACGGGGTCGACCGAGTCGGTGGCGTTCCGCGCCGCGTTGGACGTGGTACGGGCGGTCGAGCCCCGGATCGCGGACGCGATCGGCGCGGAGCTGGCCGACCAGCGCGAGTCGTTGAAGTTGATCGCCTCGGAGAACTACGCGTCTCCGGCGGTGCTGCTGGCGATGGGTAACTGGCTCAGCGACAAGTACGCGGAGGGCACGGTCGGCCGCCGGTTCTACGCCGGTTGCCGCAACGTCGACACGGTGGAGTCGATCGCGGCGGAGCATGCCCGGGAGTTGTTCGGGGCAGCGCACGCGTACGTGCAGCCGCACTCGGGGATCGACGCGAACCTGGTGGCGTTCTGGGCGGTACTGGCCGACCGGGTGGAGTCGCCGGCATTGCGCCGGGCCGGGGTCCGGCAGGTGAACGAGCTGACCGACCAGGACTGGGCGGTGCTGCGTCGGGAGCTGGGTGACCAGCGGATGTTGGGCATGTCGCTGGATGCGGGTGGGCATCTGACGCACGGCTTCCGGCCGAACATCTCCGGCAAGATGTTCGACCAGCGTAGTTACGGGACCGATCCGGAGACGGGTCTGCTCGACTACGACGAGGTGCGCCGGATTGCCCGGGAGTTCCGGCCGCTGATCCTGATGGCCGGCTATTCGGCGTATCCGCGGCGGGTGAATTTCCGGCTGATGCGGGAGATCGCCGACGAGGTCGGTGCGACGCTGCTGGTCGACATGGCGCACTTCGCCGGGCTGGTGGCCGGGAAGGTGTTCGCCGGTGACTTCGATCCGGTGCCGTACGCGCAGATCGTGACCACGACGACGCACAAGTCGTTGCGGGGCCCGCGCGGTGGCATGGTGTTGTGCGGGCCGGAGTTGGCCGACCAGGTGGACCGGGGTTGTCCGATGGTGCTCGGTGGCCCGTTGCCGCACGTGATGGCCGGCAAGGCGGTCGCGTTGGCGGAGGCGCGGCGGCCGGAGTTCGCGGCGTACGCGGGTCGGGTGGTGGAGAACGCGGTGGCCCTGGCGGAGGGGCTGTCGCGGCGCGGGGCGCGGCTGGTGACCGGGGGTACGGACAACCATCTGCTGCTGGTGGACGTGTCGGGGTACGGACTGACGGGGCGGCAGGCCGAGGCGGCGCTCTTGGACGCCGGCATCGTGACGAACCGCAATTCGGTGCCCCGGGACCCGAACGGCGCCTGGTACACCTCCGGGGTGCGGCTCGGTACGCCGGCGTTGACGACCCGGGGGCTCGGGGTGGCGGAGATGGACGACGTCGCCGGGCTGCTGCACACGGTGTTGTCGGCGATCCGGCCGGGGGTCGGCCCGGACGGTGCGCCGTCGAAGGCGCGGTACGTGCTGGACCGGGCGGTGGCGGAGCGGGTGGCCGGGCAGGCCGCCGACCTGTTGGCGGACTATCCGCTGTATCCGGTGGTCGACCTGGGCTGATTCCGGCTCGCCGGTGATCCGGCCGGGCCCGCGACGTCCGGCCCGAAGCCGAGCCGGCTCAGGTCGAGCCGGCTCAGGTCGACGGCCCGCAACCGTGGGCCGGGTCCCGCTTGGTCGGGTGCCGCTTGGCGGGCTCGTCGTCGGGGTGCCGCCGCCGGGTCGGGCGCCGGTCCCAGGGGTGGGGCCGGCACCCGAGGGTGTGGAGGTCACCCGGTGGGCGCGGCGGCGTCGGCGAGGCGTTCGCGTGCCTCGGCGAGGTCCTCGTCGGTCGGGTCGTCGTCCTGGGTCAGGTTCCGCCGCCAGTAGCCGGTGAAGTCGATCGACTGTTTCGGCAGGCCCCGGTCGTCGACGAGGTGCCGGCGCAGGGCGCGTACGGTGCCGGCCTCGCCGGCCAGCCAGGCGAAGACGGAGCCGACCGGGAAGGCCGCGGCGCGTACGGCGTCGAGCAGCCGGCTGCCGTGCGCGGTCGGCGGGTCGCCACGGTGCAGCCAGTGCAGGGTGAGCGCGGCCGGGGTGTCGAAGTGCTGCTCCTCGGCCGGGTCGGGGAGCTCGACGAAGGCGTGTGCGTGGGCGCCGGCGGGCAGCGCCTCGACGATGGTGCCGATCGCCGGGAGCGCCGACTCGTCGCCGGCGAGCAGCATCCAGTCGGTGCTGCCGATCGGGACGGGGCGGGCGAAGACCGCGGACGGGCCGAACATGCCGAGGGTGTCGCCGGGGGTGGCGGACTGTGCCCACCGGGTGGCGGGGCCGGCGTGCTCGTGCAGGGTGAAGTCGATGTCGATCAGGTTCCCGTGCGGGTGGTGTGCCCGGATGGTGTAGCTGCGGGTCCAGGGGCGGTCGGGTGCGGGGATGTCGGCGAAGCCGGCGTACCAGCGCCAGAGGTCGGGGTCGGGGTCGGGCAGCCGGGGGCGGCGCTGCCCCGGCCTCGGGAAGTAGAGCTTCACCTGCTGGTCGGGTCCGTCGAGGTGGAGGTCGCCGAGGTCGTCGCCGGTGAAGGTGATCCGAGCCATCCGCGGCGTGATCCGGGCGACGTCGGCGACCCGGATGAACCGGATCGGCAGTGGTCCCATCGGGGGCCTCCGAAGGTTACGAGAAGTCGATGCCCTGGGTGAGCCTTTCGCTTCAATTGTTTCATTGAAGTCCTTCATGAGACTTTGTGCGCGGGCTGGTGTGGCCAGCACCGGTCGACGGCTTGGAAAGTCTCAACTTGCGGTAGGCATCACGGTGGTGGCCGTCGGCGGGTGGTCATCGCGGGATGTTGGCGACCCCGATCCGCCTGCGGAACACCCAGTAGGTCCAGCCCTGGTAGGCGAGGACGACGGGGGTGAAGAAGACGGCCACCCAGGTCATCACCTTCAGGGTGTAGGCGCTGGAGGCGGCGTTGTCGACGGTGAGGGTGCCGGCCGGGTCGGTGGTGGACGGCAGCACGGTCGGGAAGAGCGCGGCGAACAGGGCGGCGACGGTCAGCCCGATCGCGGCGGCGGTACCGACGAAGGCCCAGCCCTCCCGGCGTACCCGGGTGGCGACCAGCGTGCCGGCCAGGGCGACGGCGGCGGCCACGGCGAGCCCGACGGCGGCCGGGGTGTGCCGGATGGTCAGGCCGACGGCCAGGAACGCGGCGGTGACGGCGGCGGTGGCCGTGCCGGCCCGGGCGGCGAGCCGGCCGGCCCGGGTCCGGATCTCGCCGGTGGTCTTCAGCGCGAGGAAGACGGCGCCGTGCGTGACGAACAGCGCCGTCGTGGTCACCCCGCCGAGCAGGGCGTACGGGTTGAGCAGGTCGAGCAGGCCGCCGGTGTAGTCGTGTCGGGCGTCCAGCGGTACGCCGCGCAGCAGGTTGCCGAGGACGACTCCCCACAGCGCGGCCGGGATCAGCGAGCCGAGGAAGATGGCGAGATCCCAGCGGGCCTTCCAGCGGGCCTCGGGGCGCTTGTGTCGGTATTCGAAGGCGACGCCCCGGAAGATCAGGGCGAGCAGCACGAGCAGGAACGGCAGGTAGAAGCCGGAGAAGAGGCTGGCGTACCAGCCGGGGAAGGCGGCGAAGAGGCCACCGGCGGCGGTGATCAGCCAGACCTCGTTGCCGTCCCAGACCGGCCCGATGGTGTTGATCAGCACCCGGCGTTCCCGGTCGTCGCGGCCGAGTACCGGCAGCAGGATGCCGACGCCGAAGTCGAAGCCCTCCAGGATGAAGTAGCCGGTGAAGAGCACGGCGATGAGCAGGAACCAGAAGGTGGGCAGGTCCATCGTGGACTCCGTCGGGTCGGTGGGGGTTCGGGCTGCGGGCGCCGGTCAGTAGGCGAAGGCGAGGGGGCGGTTCTCGTCGTCGGTGTCGGGGTCCGGTTCGGCGGGTGGTGCGGTGTCCGGCAGGCCGGCGCGGGCGTACCGGATCAGCAGCCGGACCTCGACGATGGCGAGGGTGGCGTAGACCAGGGTGAAGGCGGTGAACGAGGTGATCACCTCGGCGAGGGAGACGCTGCGGGAGACGCCGTCGCGGGTGAGCATCTCGCCGAAGACGACCCACGGCTGCCGGCCCATCTCGGTGAAGATCCAGCCGAAGCAGTTCGCGGCGAGCGGCAGGACCGGCATGACCAGGCCGGCCCGGACCAGCCAGCGAGAATTCGGGGTACGCCCACGGCGCTGTGCCCAGAGCACCCAGAGCGCGATGGCTGCGGCGGCCAACCCGAAGCCGATCATGAATCGGAAGCTCCAGTAGGTCACCGGGATGATCGGGGTGTAGCTGCCGGGGCCGTACTGGGCGACGTACTGGGCCTGGAGGTCGTTGATGCCCCGGACCTGGCCGTTCGGGTCACCGGTGCCGAGCACCGAGAGCAGGTACGGGATCTTGATGGCGAAGAGTTCCCGGCTGCCGTCCAGGCTGCCGACGGTGAGTACGGAGAACGAGGCGGGCTGCTCGGTGGTGTAGAGCGCCTCGGCGGCGGCCATCTTCATCGGCTGCACCTGCGTCATGATCTTGCCTTGCAGGTCGCCGGTGACGACGACGGCGACCGCGGCGGCGAGGGTGACCCAGGCGCCGAACCGGGCGGCGAACCGGAACGCGGCGCGGTCCTCCCCCGCCGCCGCGCTCTGCTGGCTGCCGCTGTCGGCCTTCTTCCCGGACGGGCGGCGCAGGTGCCAGAGGGCGATCGAGACCATCAGCGCCCCGGCGACCAGGAAGCAGCCGGCGAGGGTGTGCGGGAAGGTGACCAGGGTGACCTTGTTGGTGAGTACGGCGACGATGTCGGTGAGTTCGGCCCGGCCGGTGTCGGGGTTGATCCGGTAGCCGACCGGGTTCTGCATCCAGGAGTTCGCGGCCAGGATGAAGTACGCGCTCAGCGTCGAGCCGATCGCGGCGGCCCAGATGGTGGCCAGGTGGATCCGCCGGGGCAGCCGGTCCCAGCCGAAGATCCACAGGCCGAGGAAGGTGGATTCGAGGAAGAAGGCGAGCAGGGCCTCGATGGCCAGCGGGGCGCCGAAGACGTCGCCGACGAAGCGGGAGTAGTCGCTCCAGTTCATCCCGAACTGGAACTCCTGCACGATGCCGGTGACCACGCCCATCGCGAAGTTGATCAGGAAGAGCTTGCCGTAGAACTTGGTCAGCCGCAGGTAGCGCAGCTCCCCTGTCCGATGCCAGCGGGTTTGCAGGATCGCGACGAGCACCGACAACCCGATGGTCAGCGGTACGAAGAGGAAGTGGTAGACGGTGGTGACACCGAACTGCCACCGGGCGACGTCGAGCGCGTCCACGGCAAACCCCCAGGTATTTACTACCGGACGTAGTAAATACTACCTGCCGTCGTAGACGATGGTGCTGGGAGGTCGATCACGTCCGCCGGGCACCCGAGTCGTTGTGCGGTCGTCGGCGGTGCACGCGTCCTGGCCGGCGCGACACCCCCGCCCCACCCCCGGTCGGCGGGCGGCCCGTGCGACGATCGACCGCTGATGGAGACCACCACCACCGCCGCACCCTGGCGCGCCCCCCGCTTCTGGCTCTTCCTCCAGGTACTCGCCCGGGGCGTGGTCGGGCTGCTCGCCCGGCTGCGGGTCACCGGCGACGTACCGGACGACCTGCGGCACGGGCCGCTGATCCTGGCTGCCAACCACATCAACCCGTTCGACCCGGTGGTGCTGACCGCCGCCTGCCGGGTACGCCGGATCGCGCCCCGGATCATGGCCACCGGCGGGGTGTTCCGGGCCCCGATCGTCGGCTCCGCGATGCGGGCCAGCGGACACATCCGGGTCGACCGGCGTACCCCGAGCGTCGGACTCGCCCTGGAGCACGCGGCGGTGGCCGTCGCCCAGGGCTCGGTGGTGCTGGTCTATCCGGAGGGGCGGATGGGACTCGACCCCGGCATGTGGCCCGAGCGGGGCAAGACCGGCACCGCCCGGCTCGCCTTCGCCAGTGGCGCCACCGTCGTGCCGGTCGCCCAGTGGGGCGCGCACGAGGTGCTGCCGTACGCGGCGCCGACCGGAATGCTCCGGTCGGTCGGCCGGGCGATGCTCCGCCGGCCGGTGATCCGGGTGCACTTCGGCCCGCCGGTCGACCTGACCGGGATCGACCCGGCCAGCCCCGGCGCCGCCGCCCGGGCCACCGACGCGATCATCGAGGCGCTCACCGTCACCCTGGCACCGCTGCGCCCCGACGAACCCGACCGGCCCCGGTACGTCGACCCGACCCGGCCCACCGAGATCCGTCGGCAGCACCGCCGCAGGCACCCCGACAGCACGGCCGGCACCTGAACCGGGCAGGTGTCCTCCGGCGCGCGACGGGCGGTCCTGAAGGACCCCCTTCCAGGCTCCTGGAGAAGCTCTCTCGGGTGTGGCGGGTCTGGGTTACGGCAGGGTCGGTACGTCGCCGCCGGGCAGCCACTCGACGGTGGTGCCGGGCAGTCCCGTCGTCCAGGTCGCGGTCGCCTCGGCGAGCCGGGCCCGATCCGGCGGCGTCGGACCGAGGCCGATCGCGTACCGGGTCAGCTCGGCGGTGCGCTCGAACGGGCGCGGCCAGGCGTGCGGCTCTGCCGAGCCGGCCCGCTGCACGGCGCTGAGCAGGGCACGGATCCGGCCCCGCACCCGGCCGAGCGTCACGCTGAACGCCTCGCCCCGGACCGCCCGTACGGTCAGTACGGCCCAGGCGGCATGCCGGCGGTGCAGCGGTGGCGGCGACAACAGCCCGGGAACCGGCTCCGGGGCGGCTCCGGCCGCGTCGAGGAGTTCCCACCCGGCGTACAGCTCCCGGGTCAGCAGGTCGCGGCCGGCGGCGGAGACCTGTTCGGAGCAGGACCGGACCGGTGCGCTGGGCGTCATGATCTGTACCGGCGGATCGGTGTCGTCGTCGACCGGTGCCGGGGCCGGTGAGCCGCCCGGTTCGGCGGGGGCGGCCGGCGGGTGCAGGGCGATCGGGTCGCGCCAGTCCCAGGCCGCCCAGTCGGCGAAGAACTGCCGGAGCAGCGGAACCGGGGAAAGGTCGCCGGCCCGGCGTACCGTGCGAGCCGCCAGCACCGTCCAGGCCAGCCCGGGGAGTCCGCCGAACGGCGCCGAGTCGAGTCCGCGTACCCGCGCCCACGCCTTCACCTGCCGGGCCAGCCCGACGAACGCGGACCGGTGCGCGGGTACCGCCGCGAGCAGTTCCTCGGCGTCGCTGACCGCGCTCAGCGCGACCGCCGCCGCCGCGCCCAACTCGGCCCGGCGGGTCACCGCCGCCGTGACCGGGACGTCCCCTGTGGCGACCACCACGAGGTCGACGTCCCGGTCGCCGACGCGCAGCCGCAGCCCCGGCACCCGGGCACCGAGCACCTGGCGCAGCCCGGTCGCGGCCGGCAGTCCGGCCCGCACCCGGGCCTCGACCGCCGACAGTTCGACCACCCCCGGTAGCGCCAGCACCAGGTCCAGGTCGGCGCCGGGCAGGGCGCAGCCGAGCCGCCGCGACCCGACGACGTGCACCACCGCCGCCGGCAGGACGTCTCGCAGCCGCGCCACCACCTGCCGGGTCAGCGGGTCGGACGGCGACTCCTCCGGTACGGTCGCGGCCGGCCGGGACGGATCGGCGTCGAGCCAGCGGAGTTCGCCGGTGCCGAGCGTGATCGCCGCGCGGGGCCGCATCGGCTCGGTGCCCCGGCGGGAGAGCAGAACCAGCTCACCCACCTGCGTCGAGATCTCGCCGAGCCGGGTGGCGAGCTCGGCGGTCAGCCGTTCCGGAGCCGGCACCCGGCCAAGGGTCAGGTGCGGCAGGTAGCCGTCGGCGCGTCCCCGACACTGCGGAAAGGCCCGCTCCAGCGCGGTGTGGAGTGCGGTCCACGGCTGTGCGCCGGCCGCCGACGGGTCGAGCCAGACCGTGCTGTCGTCGCGGTGGGCGAAGCTGCGCACCCCGGCCAGCCGGGCGGGGAACGGGGCGATGCCGGCGGCCACCTCGGCCAGCCGGGGCGCCGCCTGCGCGAAGGTGGACTCCGGCACGAAGCCGAAGAGCAGGTTGACGTGTGGCGGCCAGCGGTCGACCTGCGGGTCGTACCGGCGGCGGATCTCGTCGATCGCCGGCCAGCAGGAGCGGGGCGGGATCCAGGCGACCGCCGTACGCGCCGTCGGCGAGGCGTCGACTCCGGTGGGCGGGGCCGGGTCGGCGGGTACGTCGGCGGGGTCGGCCGAGCCGTCGACGACGATGTCCACGGCGACGCCGTAGTGGTCCGACACGAACAGTCCGTCGACGGAGGCCGGGGCGTCGCCGAGCAGGACGGCGGCCTCGGCCCGCAACCCGGTGCCGCGCAGCAGTACCCGGTCGAGCCGGGCCGCCCGGCCGGACAGTGACGAGACGGCCGCCAACGGGTTGACCAGCGGATCGAAGGTCGGCGTCCAGTCGTCGGACCCGTGCACGTCGGACCAGGCGTCCCGCACCTCGGGTAGTACGCCGGGGCCGGTTCCGCCGTCGTTGAAGTCGCCGACCAGTACCACCGGGCCGTCGATCCCGGCCAGCGCCTCGGCGAGCCGGGCCAGTTCGACCTGCCGCCGGGCCGCCCCGCCGTCGGTGTGGTCGCTGGTCAGGTGGGTACCGGCCACCACCACCGGCCCAGCGGCGGACTCCACGGTGATCGCCGCGACCGCCTTGTGCGGGCCGAGCAGGTGCCGGCCCGCCTCCCGGACCGGCAGCCGGCTGAGCAGCAGCAGCCCGGTGGCGTCGACGTCCCGGCCGGTCGGGTCGGTGCCGAGCGTGTAGCCGGCATGCACCCACGGGGCGCGCAGCAGCAGGCGCAGCAGGTCGGCTTCGACCTCCTGGAGGGCGATCACGTCCGCGTCGGCGTGTTCGAGCGCGGCCAGCAGCAGCGGTCGACGCCGGGCGGTGTCGATCCGGTCGCTGTCGTACCGGTCCCAGAGGGTGTTCCAGGTCAGCACCCGCAGCCGGGCCGGGCCGGGCAGCGCCACGGCGCCGGGCGGCGCGGGCGCGGCGTGCCAGCCGTCGGCCGGTACGCCGGACTGGTCGCCGCCCGGCCCGGCCGACCACCGGAACGGCGTACCGGCGGTGAACGACGGTGCCCGGAGCAGCCGGGGGCGGCGGCTGAGGCCCAGCCGGGCCGAGTCGATCCGGTCCAGGCCGGCGGCCCGGTCCCAGACCACCTCGCCGTCCGCCTCGATGAACAGCACCCGGTGCCACGGGATGTCGCCGCCGGGCGTGAACGCGGGCAACGGCACCCGCTTCGGATCGGTACCCCGGACGTTGACCCCGAGCACGAACCGGGCCGGGTCGAAGCGCGGATCCCAGCGGATCCGGTGGTAGATCTCCTCGCTGGTCCGCACCCTCAACCCACCTCACCGAACACGGGTGTCCCGTCGCGCACGGAGCCGCCCTCGACCGGGATCTCCGGCTCCTCGTCGGCGAGGCTGCCGGCGACGTCCCCGACCGTGCCGTCCGGGCCGACGTACCAGGTGCGGTGCGCCTCGCCGGGCAGCGGCGGGCGGAACCGGCGAAGCTGTCCGGCGAGCACCTCCGCCGGCACCGGGTACGTCCGGTCGGCGTTGCGCCGCTCCAGCAGGTCGTCCGGGACCAGCAGGACCGCGTGCGTGGTCAGCGCGTCGCGGCGGCCGGCCACGGCATGCACCAGGGAACGCTGCTGCCGGTTCAGCGCGGTCGCGTCCCAGACGACCGTCCCGCCGCCGGCCAGCAGCGTGTCGAGCCGGTCCAGGCCGGTACGCAGCACCGCCGCGTTCGCCCGCTGGTCGGCGCGGGACCCCCGGGCCTGGCGCAGCTCGTCGAGCGAGACGATCCCGTCGACGCCCGGCAGGCGCTGCGCGAAGCTGCTCTTGCCGCTGCCGGCCGGCCCGGCCATCAGCACGAGCCGGGGAAAGTGCCCCGACCGCCACCGCCAGGTCGCGGCCGGCGCCTCCTCGGGTACGCCGATCCGGCCGTCCGCGTACGCCTGGCGTGCCTCGGCCCAGCACCGGTCCGCCGCCTCCGGGTCGCACCCGCGCAACGCCGTACGCAGTTCGGCCCGCAGCGGTCGCAGTGGCGCCTCGCCGAGCAGGCCGGCCTCGTCGGCGTGCAGTTCCGACCAGGCGACCTGCTCCCGCGCCTCGGCGGTGGCGGCGTCGTCCCGGCCGGTCAGCACCGCAGCGGCGACGGCGTGCAGCACACCGATGTCGACCGCGTCGGCGAGCCGGACCAGGCCGGCCCGGCGCGCCTCGTCGGGGAACGGCCGGTGCGGGCCGGTGTGCAGGTCCACCAGGTCGGCGACCCGGCGCGCCAGCGGCATCCCCAGCGGGGCCACCAGGTGAGCCGCCAGCCCCGACCGGCGGGTTTCGGCGAAGAGGGCGGCCAGCACCCCGGCCAGGCGCGGGTCACCGGAGCGGCCCAACAGGTCGAGCCGGGCCCGGACGTCAGCAACGACCTCCTCGGCCCGTTCGACCGTCCCGCCGGCACCGCTCGGGCCGGCGGCATCGGCGCCATTGCTGGAGGTGTTGCCGCCGAGGGTGGCGGTGAGTAGCGCGGGGACGTCCACCGGGCCGCCCGACCGCACCTCCCAGAGCGCGGCGTGCGGGCCGAGGCCGTTCGGTACCACCGGAGCAAGCATCCAGTGCGCGTCGGTGCGGACATGGTTCCGGCGTACCCACTTCGCGACCCGGGCGGCGAACTCGGCGCGGGGAAAGCCGTCGACGGTCCGGACCACGTACCCCTCCTGCCGGGCCGGGTCCAGCCGCAGCGTACGCAGCGCCTTCTCGTCGAAGGTGCCCCGCCACAGCACCGGCGGCACCGGCAGGCCGAGCCGCCGGGTGAACCGGACCGTCCGGTCCCAGTCCAGGCAGTGGTCACCGGCCCAGACCGAGAAGGCGTAGAACCAGCTCGCCAGCTCCTGGTAGCCGATCGAGTGCCGGGCGTAGACGTTCTCGCCGCAGATCCGCCACCCGGCCGGCAGTCCGGCGGCGATCCGGCCGTGCAGCGCCTTCAGCCAGGCCCGGGACGGATGGTGCGCCGAGTCCAGCGAGCGGGCGTGCAGGCCGTCCCGGTAGAGGGTGGTGTTCTCGCCGTCGAGTTTCTCGGTCACCACGACCTCCCGGCCGCGCAGGCCGGACAGGTCCCCGACCCGCAGGTCGTCGGCGGCCACTCCGGGCGACCAGGGCAGGTGCGGGGTACGAGGGTAGGGCACTCGCATGATCCGCTCCTGACGACGACCGACCTGGTGATCGAAAACGGTACGCACCACGAGGATCCCGGACCAACCATTTAGGCCGGCGGGACTGGCGGACGTTCGTTCGGCGGCCCCGGTCACCCGGCAACGCCGTCGTCGAGGTCATCGTCGTTCGCACCGCCGGAATGCCGCGACCCACCGCCCCGCCCGCTCACCGAAAGGGCTGTGACAGAGCGCTGAAAGCAGCGGCGGGTTCGATATCAATCGGGCCCGATCCACCACGAGTCCGGGTGCAGAAATGCTCCATCCAACCATCACATTACTGGAGGTCTGTCTAATGCGTCTCAAGAAGGCGATGATATTGGGTGCGCTGGCTGGAGCGTTGACAATGGCGAGCCTGGTGATAACCGCGCCGGCGTCCGCCGCCGAGGCACCCGACGACACCCGCGGCACTGCGATCACCACCGGTCTTCCGACCGCTCCGACTCCCAGCCCCACCCGGGTCGACAGCCTTCCTGCCGAGGGACCCTCCGTCCTCATCGGGAGCCGGCCATGCTGGCTGGCGTACGTCGACGATGTCTGGATCGCGTACGGTGCTGGCACGATTTTCGATTGTCAGGCGTTCTCCGGCTCGGGCTTCGACCCCGCGCACATTGCCGGGGTGCACAGTGTGTCCACCGGAGTATGGTCGTGCATCATTTACTTCACCCAGCCCGATGGCAGCCTGTGGAGCTACGACCTTCCGGCCGGCGGCAACTTCAAACTGCCGTACATCAACATGGTCGGCATCACAATCAGGTAGCCGGCGAAGCGTCGACGGGGTCGGCCCGGCATGGACACAGTTCATTCTCGGGCCGACCCCGGTCGCCGCCGCCGATGGGCCATCAGTCAAGGTCCTCGGTGCACCAGCGGACCGCACAGCGCCTTCGCACTCCCTCGTGAAAGGTCGCGTCCGTCAGTCGGAGCGGCGCTGCCGCAGGTAGGCGAGCACGGCCTCCCGGGTGGTCCGCACCCCGAGCGCCTCGCGGGCCTGGGCGATCCGCCGGTTCGCGGTACGCAGCGACAGGAACTCCGCCGCCGCCGCGGCCGCGATGGTCTCCCCGTCGGCGAGCCGTTCCAGCAGCGCCCGCTGCTCCGGGATCAGCCGGCTCAACACCGACTCGGTATCGGACTCCGGCGCCTCGTCCGGATCCCGGTGTACCGGCCCGAGCCGGCTCAGGTCGTCGACGAGTGCCCGACCCAGCTCGGTGGCGGGGTCCACGATGGCCACCACCCCGGCACCACGGGCGGCGGCCAGTATCGCCAGCCGGACCGTCTCGGCGTCCGGTATCCGGCCGAACAGCACCAGCCGGGCAGCGGCCAGGTCCCAGCCGGGCTCGGCGACGGCGAACCCCTCCCGGGTCGACCATCCGTCCCGGGCCAGTCGGCGCAGCACCGTGGTCGCGTCGGTCGCCGACGGTACGACGTAGCGTGGCGGGTCGGTCATCGCTGCACCTCCAGCACCAGTCACAGCGCCTCCAGGGCGAGGGCCGCGGCTTCGGTACGGGTGCGGGCGCCCAGCTTGCGCATCCCGGACCGGACGTGGGTCTCCACCGTCTCCGCGGATATACCCAGTTGGCCGGCGATGCGTCGGGTCGGTTCGCCGGCCGCGACCAGTCGGAGTACCTCACGTTCCCGGTCGGTGAGGTCGCCGTCCGCGCGGGCGCCCCGGATGTCCCGGCGTACGGAGTGCCGGCGCAGCGCCCGGCGGATCCGGCCGAGCAGTACGACCAGTCCGGCGCGTTCGGCGCGTTCCTCGGCGGTCAGCAGCACCGGAACGCTCCGGGCCGGGTCCGGTTCGTGCAGGCCGGCGGCGAGCAGGCAGCGTACCTCCTCGCGGACCGCCAGCTCCCGCCAGCCGTCGGCGGCCCGGGTGAAGCCGGCCGGGTCGCCGCCCGGGGTGTCCCAGGCGGCGAGGGTCTGCCACACCGGCGCCGGCTCGGGCGGAACGGTGGTCACCGCCCCGTCGGGCAGCCCCGGACCGCCGGCGGCCTCGGCGCCGTCGTACGCCGCCCAGCGGGCGGTGATCTGCCGCAGCCCGTCGATCAGCGGCGGGCCGCCGGAGGACGATCCGCCGGCCCGGTCCGGCTGGCCGTCGAGCCAGGCCGCTTCCCGGCTCACCCAGTCGAGCAGCGCGTCGGCGCTGGCGGAGCCGCCGGTGGTGGCCGCCAGTCGGGATCGGGCCGGGCCGAGCAGCCCACCGTCGGCCTCGACCAGGCTGGCGGCGGCCACCGCGTAGCCCCGGGCCAGGGCGGGCAGGGTGCGGTCGGTGAGGTCGCCCGCCCGGCGCAGCGCCTCGTCAGCACCGAGCGCCCAGGCGGCGTCGAGCGGGTTGGCGGAGTCGGATGCCTGATCGGAGTCGAGGGCGGGCGGCCCACCGCGCAGCGCCGCGGACCAGAGCCGGGCGGCCAGGAACCGGGTCTGCCAGCTGTAGGCGAGGTCGGCCGCACAGGCCCGCTCCGCCGCCTCGGCGGCCTGCCCGGCCTCGGTGAGCCGGCCGTCGGCGAGCAGCGTCTCGACCAGCAGCCAGGCGCTCCACCGGGCGGAGAGCGGATCACCGGCCGCACCCGCCGCCCCGGCGGCCGAGGCCAGCGCCGACTCCCAGCCCGGGGCACGGTTCGCGGCGCGTACCGCCGCCAGTGCGGCTCGCAGGCCCGGATGCGCCGGTTCCGGGCCGGGTCCGGCGGTGATCCGGGCCGCGGTCCGGGTCGCCTCGGCCGGGTCGGTGCCGAGCTGGGCGAGCAGCACGATCCGGTCCCGGGCGGCGAGCTGTTCCGGGGTGGCCGAGTCCGGTACTCCGGCCACCGCCGACCGGGCGCCGGCCAGGTCGCCGAGCTGGACCAGCGCCTCCGCCCGCAACAGGTCCGGGTCGACGCCGAGCGGTGTGCCGGTGGTCAGCACCCGGGCCGCTGCCCGGGGCCGGCCGCAGGCCAGCGCGGCCCGGGCGGCGTCGACCCGGACCGCCGGCTCCGGCTCGACGCCGGGCAGCGCGCAGGCGAGCAGCAGCAGCTCGGCCCGGGTACCGGCGGTGTCGGCGTCGGCCGCCACCGCCAGCGCCCGCCGGTACGCCGCCACACCGTCACCGGCCGCCGCCAGGTGCCGGACCGCCTCGTCGGGAGGTACCAGCTCGGCGAGCCGTCGGTGCAGCGCCCGCCGGCCGGTCTCGTCGAGCAGCCCGGCGGCGACCTCGGCGACGTACGGCGACACCGGGGCGACACCGCCGGCTCCGACGGTCACCAGGCCGGCGGCGGAGAGTTCGTCGACCCCGGTACCGAGCACGTTCGCCGGCACCGGCCGGCCGAGCAGCCCGAGTGCGGCCATCGTGGTACGCGCCGGCCGGGTCAGGTCGGCCAGTGCCGCCGCCACCGCGTAGCCGACCTGGTCGGCGTCGTGGTCCGCCGGCACCGGCTCCGGTCGCCGTTCGGCACCGCCGCCGGGTCGGGGCACTCCGGCCGGCCGGTGGGCAGCCGCCTGGCGGGCCAGGGTCACCACCGCCAGCGGTGTCCCACCGGCTCGCCGGACCACGTCGGCGACGGTCGACGGGCCGAGTCCGGGGGCGATCCGTCCGGCCAGGGCGGTCGCCGACCGCACGGTCAGCGGCGGCACCGCGAGCCAGCCCGCCGCGACGGCCCGCAGCGCCGCCACCGCCGCGCCCGGCAGCCGGTGCGGGGTACGCAGCGCGACCGCGATCCGGCAGTGCGTAGCCAGTGGCACCAGAGCGGCGAGGGTGGCCGGATCGACCCACTGGAGGTCGTCCAGCAGCAGCAGGCCGCCGCGTACCCGGGACCGGACCGCCTCGGCGAGCAGGGCCGGATCGTGCCCCGGCAGCCGGACCCGGACGGCGCGGGCCAGCGCGAACGCCGGTTCGCCGGGCAGGCTGGCCAGGCCGCCACCGGCGAAGACCGGTCCCCGGAAGGCGTCGCCGAGCCGCGCCAGCGCGGTGCTGCGCCCGCCACCGGGCCCGCTGTGCAGCACCACCAGGCCGGGGCTGCCGAGCAGGCCGGAGCCGACCGCGACGACGTCCGGGGCCCGATCGCCGACCGGCCCGTCGTCCGGCAGGTCGGCGGGCCGGAACTGGTCGGGCAGATCACCGACCGACGCGTGCCGCACTGTCCCTCCCCCGCCCGGGTCGAGCCTTACCACCGTGGAAGACGGTGGCACGAACATGGGATCCTGCGCCGGCAGGATATTCGTAGTGTGATGTCCGGCAGGGGCAGCCCGCCCCCGCCGTTGTGTCGGAAGGACAGCAGACGAGATGAGCGTGCTCCACCGGGTTCCTGCCATTGTCGCCGACCGCACCGCCGGCTGACGAGCGATGGGAGCAGGTCCGCTCAGCGCCCGGGTCGCCGGCCTCTGTGACGAGGTCGGTCCACGACTCGGTGCCGCTACCGGAACCCAGGTGTCGGGGGTACGTCGCCGGCTCGACGAGCCGCTGCGGGTGGCGATCGCCGGTCGACTCAAGGCCGGCAAGTCGACGCTGGTCAACGCGCTGATCGGCCGGCGGGTCGCCCCGACCGAGGTCGGCGAGTGCACCCGGATCGTCACCCAGTTCCGCTACGGCACCGCCGACCGGGTCGACGTGGTACGCCGGGACGGCAGCCGGCTCAGCCTGCCGCTGGACGACGCCGGCATGATCCCGCAGCGGCTCGGCGTGCCCCGGGCCGAGATCGGGTACGTCGACGTCACGCTGACCAGCGACCACCTGCGCGACCTGACCGTGCTGGACACCCCCGGGCTCGCCTCGACGAACACCTCGGTCAGCGCGGGTGCCCGGCGGTTCCTCTTCGAGGCCGCCGCCGCCCCGTTCGACGACAACATCGACGACGACTCGGCCGGTGCGATCGCCGGCGCCGAGGCGATCGTCTACGTCTTCACCCAGTCGGTCCGGGACGACGACGTGGCGGCGCTCGAGGCGTTCCGGTCGGTCTCGGCTCGGCTGGCCAGCAACCCGATCAACTCGCTCGGCCTGTTCAACAAGGTGGACAAGCTGGTCGGCGGGGCGGCCGACCCGTGGCCGGTGGCCGGTCCGCTGGCCGCCGACCAGACCGGTGTGCTGCGCCGGGTGGTCTCCGAGGTGGTGCCGATCGTCGGGCTGCTGGCCGAGACGACCGAGGCCGGCCGGCTGACCGCCGCCGACTGCGAGGCGCTGCGGACGATGGCCGGGTTGCCGGTGAGCGAGCGGATGGTGCTGCTCGCCTCGGTCGACCTGTTCACCTCCCGGGACTGCCCGGTCCCCCGGGAGCAGCGGGAACGGCTGCTGCGGCTGCTCGACCTGTACGGCATCGGTTTCGCCATCGCCCAGTTCGCCGCCCAGCCGCAGTTGGCCAGCGGTGACCTGGTGCGGCTGCTGTTCCAGGCGTCCGGGTTCCCCCGGCTCCGTAACACCCTGGACCAGGCGTTCCGGTGGCGTACCGACGCGATCAAGGCTGGCTGGGGGCTGTCCACACTGGAGAAGCTGGCCAGCCACGCTCCCCGGCCCGAGGACCGGGAACTGCTCCGGGACGCGATCGAGCAGGTGTTGCAACAGCCGGAATACCACCGCCTTCGGCTGCTGGAGGTGGCCCAGTTGGTCAGCTCCGGGTCGGTGGAGCTGCCGGAGCCGATGGAGCAGGAGCTGACCCGGTTGGCGCTCTCCACCGACCCCCGGTGGATCCTGAGCCTGCCGGCCGCCGCGCCGGAGCAGTTGACCCGGGCCGCGCTGGAGGCCGCCACGAGGTGGCGGGTGTACGCGGTCGCCGGGGCGAGCCCGGCGCAGTCCCGGGTCGCACAGGTGGCGCACCGCGGCTTCTTCCTGCTCTCCCAGCGGGTACGCGCCGAGGGGAGCCCGCGGTGACCGCCGGCCGTACCGCCACCGGGGCCGGTGCTGGGGCCGGTGCCCCGATGGCGAAGGGCGGCGGGAACCCGGAGGCGGCGCTCGGCGCGGCGCTGACCGGGGCGGTCGACGGCGGGCTGGCGTTCCTGCGCAAGGTCGCCCCGGACGCCGCCGCCGAGGTCGACACGCTGCGCCGCCAGGTGGTGACCCGCCCGTCGATCGTGGTGGTCGGCGAGACGAAACGTGGGAAGAGTTCCCTGGTCAACGCGCTGGTCGGGGTGCCCGGGCTGTCGCCGGTCGACGTCGCGGTCGCCACCTGCTGCTATCTGGAGTTCGTGCCCGGGGCGGAGGCCGGCGCCCGGGCCTTCGTGCCGGGGCGGTCCGAGCCGCTGCCGCTGCGCCTGGCCGACCTGCGGGACTGGGCCACCCCGCTGGGCCGGCTGCCGGACGACCAGCGCCCGCCCCGGCACATCGAGGTGACCCATCCGGCGCCGCTGCTGCAATACCTGAGCCTGGTCGACACCCCGGGTACCGGCGGGCTCGATCCGGCGCACGCCCAGATCGCCCTGGACGCGGCGGCCCGGGCCACCGCCCTGCTCTTCGTGGTCGACGCCGCCGCCCCGTTCGCCCAGCCGGAACTGGACTTCCTGGTCGAGGCGAGCAAGCGGGTCAACCTGGTGGTCTTTGCGCTGGCCAAGACGGACGCGTACCCGGGATGGCGGACGATCCTGGCCGACAACCGGGCACAGTTGCAGGCCCACGCCCCCCGGTTCGGCGGCGCGTCGTGGTTTCCGGTCTCGGCCCGGCTGGCCGAGCTGGCCCGGACGATGCCGGCGGAGGCGGCCGGGGAGCTGATCCGGGAGTCCCGGATCGCCGAGTTGCAGCACGCCCTGATCGGGGTGGCCGGCCGGGGCCACCTGCTGCGCCAGGCGAACCTGCTCCGCACGGTACGCAGCGAACTGGTCCGGTACGACCTGGAACTCGGCGAGCGGATGCGGGCCGCCGACCCCGACCCGGCGGACCTGGCCCGGATCAAGCAGGACCGGGCGGCGCTGGCGGCGCGGAAGCGTACCGAGTCGCGGCAGTGGTCGCTGGCGTTGAGTACCGAGACGCAGCGGGCCCGGGTCGAGGCGACCGGGCTGCTCCGGGGCTATGTCGGTACCCTCCAGGAGGAGTTCCTGAACCGGGTCGACAAGGCTCGGGGCGAGGAGCTGAAGGGGCTGCCGCAGCAGGTCGACGAGGCGTTGCACGCGCTGTCGGTGCGGCTCTCCGACGATCTGGAGGTGCGGTTCCGGCAGGTCGGCGAGCGGGTCCTCGCCGAGGTGTTCCAGCCGGACGAGCTGCGGTTCGTGCTGGGGCGGCTGAACGCGACCCTGCGGCACGCGCTGGCCAGCAAGCCGCGCCGGGAGGGTGGTGGCCCGGACAACATGATGATCGCGATGTCGGCCGGGTCGATGGCGTTCCTGGCCGGCCGGGGCGCGATGGCCGGTGCCTCGGCGCTCGGCGCGGGCGCGCTGGTCGGCGGCAGCCTGCTGATCCCGTTCGCCGGGCTCGGCCTGGGGCTCGCCGCCGGCGGCTTCATCCTGTACAGGCGCCGCGCGCACACCGACCGGCAGCAGGCCCGGATGTGGCTGCGGGAGGTGGTCGCCGACGCCCGGGCGGCGCTCTCGGACGAGATCACCAACCGGTTCACCGATCTGCAATATGCGCTGACCCTCGCTCTGGACGACGCGATCGAGCGCCGGCTGCGGCAGCTCGACGAGCGGATCGCGGAGATCGACGCGGCGGCGGCCGAGGACACCGCCGTCCGGGCCCGGCGCCGGGCCGCGACGCAGCAGCAGCGGGAGACGGCCCGGGCCAGGGTCAAGCAGGTCGACGAGGTGCTGGTGCGGGCCCGGGTGCTGGCCCCGGCCCCGGCCACCGACGCACGAGGGCGGGATCATGACTGACTACTGGGGAAGCTGGTCCGCCGACCAGCCGGAGTTCGGCGGCCCGGAGGGCGAGGACTTCGGCGACCTCACCCCGGACCAGCCCGACGACGTCGGCTTCCCGGTCGAGGGGTTCGGCGCCGCCGACCCCGATCCAGGTGACCTCTCCGGGTCACCCGCCGACCCGCCGATGCCGCTCGGCTACGACGACCTGCCGACCACCGACCCGTACGCCGAGACGGATCCCTACCCGGCGGAGGAGTCGGAGTACGGGCCGGACGGCTATCCGGAGGTACCCGCCGAGGTCGGCTTCGGTGCGGCGGACCCGCCGCTCGGCGCCGACCCGGACCTCGACCCGTACGCCGACACCGGACCGGACTGGTGGGAGTCGACCGAGCTGCCGGATCTCGGCGTACCGCCGGAGCCGGTCGACGGCTTTCCGTGGACCGATCCCGCCCTGCTCGGCCAGCCGGTCGACGCGGTACCGCCGGCACTGTCCGGGCCGGACACCACACCTGTCGGCCCCGACGAGTTGGCCGAGTACGCCGGCGAGGGGCTGCCGGCCGACGGCGATCCCTGGTCGGCGCTGGCCGCCTCCGACGATCCGGCGACGAGTACGCTTGCCCGGTTCTGGTTGCCGGACGAGCGCTGACGAACACCGGGCCTTCCGCCCTGCTGCGGGATTCTGCGCGCTCCTCCGACGCCGGCACGGGAACTGGCAACCGGCCGAACCTCTGGCCCAGACGGAAGTGAGCAGCAGATGGCGGAGACGACGAGCGGCGGCACCGGGGCGACGGCCCAGATCGGGGTCACCGGGCTGGCGGTGATGGGCCGCAACCTGGCCCGCAACCTGGCCCGGCACGGTCACCGGGTGGCGGTGCACAACCGGTCGCCGGAGCGGACCCGGAGCCTGGTCGCCGAGCACGGGGACGAGGGGACGTTCGTGCCGAGCGAGTCGCTGGCCGACTTCGTCGCCTCCCTGGAGCGGCCCCGCGCCGTCATCGTGATGGTGAAGGCGGGCCGGCCCACCGACGACGTCATCGACGAGCTGATCCCGCTGCTCGAACCCGACGACATCGTCATCGACTGCGGCAACGCCCACTTCGCCGACACCCGGCGGCGGGAGGAGGCGCTGCGCGAGCACGGGCTGCACTTCGTCGGCACCGGTGTCTCCGGCGGCGAGGAGGGCGCGCTGCTCGGGCCGAGCATCATGCCCGGCGGTTCGGTGGAGGCGTACCGGAAACTCGGGCCGATCTTCGAGTCGATCGCCGCGGTGGTCGACGGGTCGCCGTGCTGCGCACACATCGGGCCGGACGGCGCCGGCCACTTCGTCAAGATGGTGCACAACGGCATCGAGTACGCCGACATGCAGCTCATCGCCGAGGCGTACGACCTGCTCCGGGAGCGGCTGGGTGCGACACCGGCCGAGATCGGCAAGATCTTCGCCGGCTGGAACGAGGGCGACCTGGAGTCGTTCCTGATCGAGATCACCGCAGACGTGCTCGGGCACGTCGACGCCGGCACCGGCAGGGCGTTCGTCGACATCGTCCAGGACCAGGCCGAGCAGAAGGGCACCGGCCGGTGGACGGTGCAGAGCGCGCTCGACCTCGGGGTGCCGATCACCGGGATCGCCGAGGCGACGTTCGCCCGCTCGCTCTCCGGGCACGCCGACCAGCGCGCCGCCGCAACCCGCGCGTACGCCGACGCGGGCGGGGAGACGCCGACCGATGACGTCGACCGGGACGCCTTCGTGGAGGACGTCCGCAAGGCGCTGTACGCCTCGAAGATCGTCGCCTACGCGCAGGGCTTCGACCAGATCCGGGCCGGTAGTCAGGAGTACGGCTGGGACATCGACCCGGCGGCGCTGGCCACCATCTGGCGCGGCGGCTGCATCATCCGGGCCCGTTTCCTCAACCGCATCCGGGAGGCGTACGACGCCGACGCGCAGTTGCCGACCCTGCTGGTGGCGCCCTACTTCGTGCGGGGGGTCGCCGAGAGCGTCGCCAGTTGGCGGCGGGTGGTCAGCTACGCCGCGCAGGCCGGGGTACCCGCCCCCGCCTTCGGCTCCTCGCTCTCCTACTACGACGGCCTGCGCCGGGACCGGCTGCCGGCCGCGCTGATCCAGGGGCTGCGGGACCACTTCGGCGCGCACACCTACCAGCGGGTCGACACCGAGGGCAGCTTCCACACCCGGTGGGCCGGCGACCGCGCCGAGTCCCCGGCCTGACGGCCGGCCGCCACCGGGTTCAGCGATCAGCGACGCCGGGTCCGGCTCACCGGGTCAGCCGGGCCCGGCGTTGACGACCGCGACCAGCACGACAAGCGCGACCAGTACCAACCCGGCCAGGATTCCGGTCCAGACCAGCCCGGCCGTGCCGGTCCAGAACCGACCGCCCGGGGGGACCGGCTCCACCCCGGGCTGGGTCGGGGCTGGCGGCGGCACCACCACCACGGCCCGGGCCGAGGCCGATCCACCGCGAACCGGCCCGCCGGGAGTCGATCCGCCGGGAGTCGGTCGGCCCTGGGCCGGTCCGGACGGCGGCACCGAAGCGGTCTGTGCCGCCGGCCCCGGAACCGGCCGGGGCGGCGGGTCGTCGAGCCGGAGGGCTCCCTCGGCGACCACCGTCTCCGGCTGCTCCAGGGTGCTCGGGGCGACGCCCAGGTCGGCGTGGATCAGCCGGGCGGCCAGCGGAATCCGGCTGGAGCCGCCGACCAGGAAGATCCCGACCAGGTCGGCCGGGTCGAGCCGGGCGGCGGCGATCGTCCGGGCCAGGCAGGTGACCGTCTGCTGGAGCTGCCGGCGGATCAGCGACTCCAGTTCGTCCCGGGTCAGATGCGCCCGCAGGTCCAGCGCCGGCAGGTGCAGTTCGGCACTGGCGGCCCGGGACAGCAGTTCCTTGGCCGTCCGGACGTCGTCGTAGAGGAGTTCCCGCGCCCGGCGCTGGCCCGCGTCGGCCGGGCTCAGCAGGCCGTGCCACCGCTCGGTCCGGCCGCCGGCGTAGCCCCGGCCGAGATGCTCGACGAGGGCGTGGTCGAAGTCCAGCCCGCCCAGGTCGGTCAGGCCCGACTCGGCCAGCACGTCGAAGCCGGCGGCGGTGCGGCGGACCACGGCGGCGTCGAAGGTGCCGCCGCCCAGGTCGTAGACGGCCAGCGCCCGGCCGGGCGGCAGCACCGTGCCGAGTACCGCCGGATAGTAGGCCGCCGCCGCGACCGGCTCGGCGACCAGCCGGGGCGGTGGCAGCCCGGCCGCGCGGGCGGCGGCGACCAGCACCGCACGACGGCGCTCGCCCCACCGGGCCGGATGGGTGAGCCGGACCTCGTCGACCCCGCCGAGCTGCCGGTACGCCTCGGCCGAGACCCGCCGCAGCACCGCGCCGACCAGCTCGGTGACCGGTACCTCCCGGTCGCCGAGCAGCACCGCTCCGTCGTCGATCCGCCGTTTCGGTGCCGGCTCGAACCGGGCCGGGTCGAGCCGGGCCGCCCGAGCCGCGTCCCGGCCGGTCAGCGGCGTGCCGCCCGGGTCGAGGCAGACTCCCGACGGCAGCAGCGGGGTGCCGTCGAAGAGCAGCGGCCGGGCCCGGTCGTCGGCGCCCCGCACCACGGCGACGGTGTTGGAGGTGCCGAAGTCGATGGCGAGCAGCCGCATGGCGAGAACCATACTGAAGCCTCGTCGACCTCCCCGGGCGGAAGCCGGGGCGCCGGCCAGGGTCGAAAACGGCCCACTGCCGGCAAAAGTTCCCGTCGGGCGGGGAAAGGCGCCGCCCACCGGTCACCGGACGGCCAACCGGGCGGGGCATACTACGCAACGTGATCCGGGACTTCGCCTACCTCGACGCGCCGACGCCGCTGGCGTTCGCGCACCGGGGCGGCGCCGCACGCGGTGACGAGAACACCACCGAGGCGTTCGCCCGGGCGGTCCAGCTCGGCTACCGGTACGTCGAGACCGACGTGCACGCCACCGCCGACGAGGTGTCGGTGGTCTTCCACGACTCGACACTGCACCGGATGACCGGGGAGCACGGCCGGATCGCCGGGCTGCGCTGGGCGGACCTGAAGACGATCCGGATCGGCGGGGCGGCGGCGGTGCCCCGGCTCGATGACGTACTCGCCGCCTGGCCACAGATCCGGTTCAACGTCGACGTGAAGGCCGACGACGCGGTCACGCCGACCGTGCGTACCGTCGACCGGGCCGGGGCCGGCGACCGGGTGCTGCTCGCCTCGTTCAGCGACACCCGGCTGGCCCGGCTGCGGATCCTGGCCGGGCCGAAGATCGCCACCTCGCTCGGGCTGCGCGGGGTGGCCCGGGTACGGCTCGCCTCGCTGGCCAACCGGCGGCTGGTACTGCCGCCGACGGTGGTCGCCGCCCAGGTGCCGGTCCGCTACCGGGGGATCAAGGTGGTCGATCGGCGGTTCGTCGACTTCGTGCACCGGCTCGGGCTCCAGGTGCACGTCTGGACCATCGACGAAGTCACCGAGATGAACGAGTTACTCGACCTCGGTGTGGATGGCATCATGACCGATCACGTCGACGTGCTGCGCGAGGCGTACCAGAGCCGCGGTCACTGGCCGTCCGATCGGTAGGTCGGCCGGACCAGGCCGCCCCCGATACCGAAGGACCGACATGGCCGAGACCATCCCCGCGACGGCGCCGGAGGCGCCACCCAGCACCCGGCACGAACGGGTCGGCTGGTACTTCTACGACTGGGCGAACTCGGCGTTCAACACGACGGTGATCACCGTCTTCCTGGGCCCGTACCTGACCTCGATCGCGAAGTCGGCCGCTGGCTGTGCCTCCGACGACCCGTGTCGGGGCGGGCGGGTCAGCTTGCTCGGCATCGACATCGCGCCCGGCTCGCTCTTTCCGTACATGGTCTCGCTGTCGGTGTTCCTGACCGTCTTCGTACTGCCGCTGGTCGGTGCCGTCGCCGACCGGTCGCCGCGCAAGAAGGAGATGCTGGCGCTCTTCGCCTACATCGGCTCGGCGGCCACCGTCGGGCTGCTGTTCCTGACCGGCGACCGCTACCTGCTCGGCGCCGGGCTGTTCCTGATCGCCAACATCTCCTACGGGGCGAGCATCGTCGTCTACTACTCGTTCCTGCCGCAGATAGCCGGGCCGGAGGAACGGGACAGCGTCTCCAGCATCGGCTGGGCGATCGGCTACATCGGCGGCGGCCTGCTGCTGGCGATCAACGTCGCGGCGGTGCTGTTCAAGGACTCGCTCGGGCTGGACACCGGCGAGGTCGCCCGGTACAGCATGGTGTCGGCGGGCATCTGGTGGGCGGCGTTCACCACCATCCCGCTGATCCGGCTGCGTAACCGGCCGCCGGTCGCCGGCCCGGCACAGGGACCGGTACTGCTCGACGGGTTCCGCCAGCTCTGGCACACCCTGCGCAGCCTCAAGGCGTACCCGTTGACGTTGTTCTTCCTGGTCGCCTACCTGGTCTACAACGACGGCATCCAGACGGTGATCTCGCTGTCGGCGGTGTACGGCACCGAGGAGCTGAAGCTCTCCGACGACGTACTCGTGCCGACCATCCTGATGGTGCAGTTCCTGGCCTTCTTCGGCGCGCTCGGCATGGGCGCGCTGGCGAAGCGGATCGGCGCCTGGAAGACCATCCTGGTCAGCCTGGTGCTCTGGACGGTGGTGCTGGCGGTCGCGTTCCGACTGCCGGCCAACCAGGCGCTGCCGTTCGTACTGCTCGGTGGCGGGATCGGCATCGTGCTCGGCGGCAGCCAGGCGCTGAGCCGGTCGCTCTTCAGCCAGTTGATCCCGAAGGGCAAGGAGGCGGAGTACTTCGGGCTCTACGAGATCTCCGACAAGGGCACGAGCTGGCTCGGGCCGCTGCTGTTCGGGCTGGCGTACGGGATGACCGAGAGCTACCGGGTGGCGATCATCTCGCTGCTGGCGTTCTTCGTGATCGGGTTCGTGTTGCTGGCCGCCGTACCGATCCGGCGGGCGATCGTCGCCGCCGGCAACACCCCGCCGGAACGCCTCTGACCGGCGGCTTCGTCGGCCCGGACAGCCAGCCTGTCCGGGCCGACCGGGCCAATCGGGGGCACGATCTGGCCTAGGGTGGGCCCGGGGCGTTAGCCGGGCAGGAGGCGCGGGATGGAGCCGATCGAGGTGGCCGCCGGTACGGCACTGGTCGGCGCGATGGCCGGTGCCGGCTGGCCGGTGGCCCGGGCCGAGGTGGTGGCGTTCTGGCGGCGGGTCCGGCCGGCGGAGGCGGACGACGCGGCCACCGAGCTGGCCGAGGTACGCGCCGAGGTCCTCGCCGCCCGCCAGGCCGGCGACCCCGCCCTGGAACGCACCCTCGCCGACACCTGGCAGCAGAGGTTGCGGACCCTGGTGCAGGGCGACCCGACCCTCGCCGCTGACCTGCGGAATCTCGTCGACCAGCATCTCGTGCCGGCGCTGTCGGCGGACGAGCGGGCCCGGATCACCGGCCGGCCACCGGGCGGGGATTCCGGACCGAGCTGAGTCGCGACCCGACCGAGCTGAGTCACCGCCGCTCCGGGCTGAGTCGCGGCCCGGCGGAGATCGGCGACCAGAGTGGTCAACGACACGGCGGGTCGAACCGGAAACGCCTGGTGGCCTAGGCTCCCCGACCGTGACCGACGACAGCCGCACCAGCCGTACCCTGTCCGCCGGCGACGAATCCGCTCTCGCCCAGGCGTGTTTCGCCGCCGGCGACGGCCGGTTACGTCAGGGCGCCGCCCTCAAGTTCTTCTGGGGACCGATGGACTGTGGCAAGTCGACCATGGCCTTGCAGATGAACTACAACCACGCCCGGCAGGGTCGGCGTGGACTGGTACTGACCAGGATCGACCGTTCCCTCGGCCCGCAGATCACCACCCGGATCGGTCTGGCGCACGAGGCCATCGAGGTCACCGACGACCTCGACCTCTGTGAACTCGTGAAGGGCCGGTGGGCCGACGGCGACCGGCTGGACTACCTGATCTGCGACGAGGCGTGCTTCTACACGGTGCGGCACGTGGAGCAGATGGCCGAGCTGGTCGACTGCTACGACGTGGACGTCTTCGCGTTCGGCCTGGCCAGCGATTTCCGGTCCTGCCTGTTCCCGGCCGCGCAGCGGCTCTTCGAGCTTGCCGACGAGGTGTCCCGGATCCAGGTCGAGGTGCTCTGCTGGTGTGGACGCCCGGGGCAGCTCAACGCCCGGGTGGTCGGCGGCGCGGTGGCCCGGCACGGCGAGCAGGTGGTCATCGGGGACACCGTCGAGGCGGCCGAGGTGCGCTACCAGGTGCTCTGCCGGCGACACTTCCGCTCCGGCGACCTGGGCGACAACCGCTGAGCGACCGGTACCGGCCCCGGTCCGACGGCGCCGGCCGTGCGACCGGGCTCAGAACGGGTCGCCGCAGACCAGCCACTGGTCACCGTCCTTGATCATCGGCATCTCCCGCCGGTCCACCGCACCGGACCGGCGGGTCAGCTTCGCTGTCGCGGTCGCCCGGAGCTGGCCCTGGTCGCTCGCGACGCTGACGTCGTCGATGGCGTACCGGGTGATCGTCGGTGGTACGGAGAGCCGTCGCTCGAACTCCTCCCGGCTCCACCGCTCGCGGGTGTCGACGCAGAGCCGGTCGTAGGCGCCGCCCGGGTCGCCGCTGGTCACGTCCTGGAGGAACGCCTCCGCCGCCTCCTGGGCCGCGCCGGAGGACTGCCGGAGGTGCTGGAAGTTCCAGGCCCCGAGGCCGGCCGCGCCGACACAGCAGACGAAGAGGCCGGCCGCGACCACCGACAGCACGCCCCGGAGCCGGCGCGGTCGCCGTGCCCCACCTCCGCCGGGCAGCTCGTAGGCCATGCCACCGACGGTAGATAGCCGGCCCGCCCGGCGGGTGCCGAACCGGCCGGGTTCGCCGTCGACACCGGCCGGGTTCGGCATCGACACCGGCCGGGTTCGGCATCGATCGACCATGATCGGCTTGGGCGGTGCCACCGGCCGGCCGCCGTGGTCTACGGTCGGGACCATCCCCGCCAGCCTCGCCGGCATCCCGGCCGGCCCTCGCCCCCGAGGACGACGAACATGCAGCGCTACGTCCAGGTGGTCCCGGTACCCGCCGACCCGTACGTCAGCGACCGGCTGCTGCGGTCCTGGCTGGACCGCCAGCTCGGCCCGGACGGGCACGCCAAGGTGGCGGACCGGCTGGCCGCGCTCGCCACCGACGTCACCGGTCCGCTGCGGGCCGCGCACGCCGACGCCGAGGCACACCCGCCGACCCTGGTCCGTTACGGCCCGTGGGGAGCCCGGATCGACCGGATCGAGACCTCCGCCGGCTGGCAGGCCCAGCGCGCGGCGGCAGCCCGACACGCCGTGGTCGCGCTGCCGTACCTGGCGGAGGCCCGGGGCACCTGGGGAGCGGCGGCCCGGGTCGTCCAGCACGCCCTGCTGCACCTCTACGGTCCGGAGTCGGCCACCTTCTCCTGCCCGGTGGCGATGAGCGACGGCGCCGCCGCGCTGCTCGCCCGCCCCGAGGTCGATCCGGCGGTACGCGACGCCTGGCTGCCCCGGCTCACCGCCACCGACCCGGCCGTGGCGGTGAGCAGCGGGCAGTGGATGACCGAGTCGCAGGGCGGCTCCGACCTGGCCGGGTCGACCACCACCGGCCGACCCGCCGCAGACGGCTCCTGGCGGCTCACCGGGGAGAAGTGGTTCTGTTCGGCCGCCGACGCGGAGCTGGCGGTCGCGCTGGCCCGCCCGGAGGGCGCCGGTCGGGGCAGCCGGGTGCTGGTGCCGTTCCTGATCCCGCGCTATGCCGCCGACTCGCCACTGGCCGGGCCGGGTGCCGACCGGTACGCCCCGGCGCCGGGGATCACCGTGCACCGGCTCAAGGACAAGCTCGGTACCCGGGCACTGCCGACCGCCGAGATCGGGCTGCACGACGCGTACGCCTGGCCGCTCGGGGACCCGTCCGGGCCGGGTCTGAGCCGGGCGATGACCCTGGTCGTGGTGACCCGGCTGCACAACGCGGCAGCGGCTGCCGCCGGGATGCGCCGAGGACTCGCGTACGCCCGGGCGTACGCCGACGCCCGTCAGGTGGCCGGCGGACGGTTGAGTACCTCACCCCTGCACCGGGCCACCCTCGGCACCCTGGCGGTGGACGCGGCCGGGGCGTTCGTACTGGCCGGGCACGCGTTCGCGCTGCTCGGCCGGGTCGAGGTGGGCTCGGATCCGGCCGCCACGGCCGAGCTGCGGATCGTGGCGCCGCTGGCCAAACTCGCCACCGGACGGCTGGCGGTCTCCTCGGCCAGCGAGTACGTCGAGTGCTTCGGCGGTGCCGGATACGTCGAGGACACCGGGATACCCCGGCTGCTGCGGGACGCCCAGGTGCTGCCGATCTGGGAGGGCACCACCAACGTGCTCGCGCTGGACGTGCTCCGGGCGGTCCTCCGGGAGGACGCCGCCACGCCACTGCTGGCCCGGCTGGACGCCGCCACCGACACCGCCCGACGGCTGCACCCGGCGCTGGCCGACGCGCTCGCCGGCACGGCGGCGGAGCTGCGCGACTCGATCGCCGAGGTGACTCCGGAGTCGGTCGCGGTACTGGCCGGGGCGCGCGGGCTGGCGCTGCGAATGGCGTACGCGCTGGCCACCGCCCTGCTGGTCGAGCAGGCGGCCGGCGGCGACGAGGCGGCGGAGGTGGCCGCCCGGCTCTGGGCGCGGCGCTGGCTGCGCGGCGCGGACATCGCGGCGGAGGCGCACCACGAACTGGACCTGCTCTGCTGACCCGCCCAGCGCCCAGGTCCCCGCCAACATCCGGGGTCGGTCGGGGCGCCGTACCTGACAGGAGGTGTCAGGTACGGCCGGCAGGCTGGCCGGCATGGAAAAGATCGGCGACCTCATCATGGTCAACCTGGACAGCCCGGATCCCCGCGCGCACGCCGAGTTCTACTCGCGGGCGCTCGGCTGGGAGGTCACCGCCAGCGCTGCCGAGTACGCGATGATCAGCGACGGGCACGCCTCGCTCGGTTTCGGGCTGGTCGAGGGCTACCAGCCGCCGGCCTGGCCGGACAGCTCCGGCGGCAAGCGCTACCACCTCGACCTCTACGTCGACGACCTGGACAAGGCCGAGGCGGCCTGCCGCGAAGCCGGTGCCGCGCGGCCCGACTTCCAGCCCGGCGGTGACCGGTGGCGGGTGCTCACCGACCCGGCCGGGCAGCCGTTCTGCATCTGCCTGCGGGCATCGGACTGAGCAACCACCACCCGCGTGCTGGCCCGCCGCCTCAACTCCGGCGGCGGGCCCGGGCCGCCCAGATCGCGTACGCCGGGTCCCGGTCCAGGTTGTGCCGGTCCCGGTCGTACCGCCGGGTGGTGCGCGGATCGGCGTGCCCCATCGCGTCCTGCACGTCCTCCAGCGGCACCCCCTCGGCACGGGCCGAGGTGGCGAAGGCGTGCCGCAGCGAGTGCGGGGAGAGCCGTTCCCAGGCCGGAATGCCCGCCACCCGAGCCAGCCGCCGGACGAGCCGGAACACGGCGTGCCGGTCGAGCCGGTTGCCGGTGGCGGTCACCAGCAGCGCGCCGGTCAACTGCTCCACCGACCGCCCCGTCACGATCGCGCGGGCCGCCAGGTAGGCGTCCACCGCGTACGCCGAACTCGGGGTCAGCGCCCGACGGCGGGCCCGGCCGCCCTTGCCGACGAACCGCACGCTGCGGTGCCCCCGCTCCTGGCCCAGGTCGGACAGGTCCAGCGAGACCAACTCGCCGACCCGCAGCCCGAGATCGGCGAGGAGGGCCAGCACCACCCGGTTGCGCAGCGCGTTGGGGCCGGTGTCGGCCTCGGCGGCGGCGAGCAGCGCGTCGACCTCGTCCGAGGTCAGGCCCACGGTGGCGGAGTGGTCGCGGTCGACCCGGGGCCGGTCGGCACCGGAGACCGGGTTGCCCGGCACCACCCCGAGCTTGCCGAGGAACGTGTACCAGCTCGACAGCGCGGAGAGCTTCCGGGCCACCGTGGCCGCGGTCAGCGGCCGGCCGCTGCGCGGGTCGACGCTCGACTCCAACTCCCGGGCGTACGTGTTGACGTCCAGGAACGTCGCGCCGAGCGGGTCGAGTTCCCGGCCGGCGCACCAGCCGAGCCAGCCGGCGATGTCCCGCCGGTACGCGGCCCGGGTGTGCTCGGACAACCGACGGTTACGCAGCCAGGCGTCGGTGAAGTCGGCCGGAGCGGAGGTCGGCGCCGGTCGGGTCGCCGCCCGGCGAACCAGGGTGGATCGGGACACGCGAGAAAGTTTTTCAGACCATTCGCCCGAGACCCCGCCAGACGCGCCCGGCGATCTCCAACTCTCGGAAATACCGGGATAATCTTGCTCGGGTGCGCGCCAGCCGACTCGTCTCGCTGCTCCTGCTGTTGCAGGCCCGGGGGCGGATGACGGCGCAGGAACTCTCCACCGCGCTGGAGGTGTCGGTCCGGACGGTCTACCGGGACGTCGAGTCGCTCGGCGCCGCCGGAGTACCCGTCTACGCCGACCGCGGCCCGGCCGGCGGCTACCAGTTGCTCGACGGCTACCGGACCCGGCTGACCGGGCTCACCACCGACGAGGCGGAGGCGCTGTTCCTGGCCGGCATGCCCGGCCCGGCCGCCGAACTCGGCCTGGGCCCGGTACTGGCCGGCGCCGAGCTGAAACTGCTCGCCGCGCTCCCAGCCGAGCTGGGCGGCCGGGCCGCCCGGGCCCGCGACCGGTTCCACCTGGACGCGCCGGGCTGGTTCCGCGACGCCGAGCCGACCCCGTACCTGGCCGCGCTCGCCGACGCGGTGTGGCGGGAGCGCATGGTCGAGATCCGGTACCGCCGCTGGAAGGCGCCCCGGGAGGTGACCCGGCGGCTCGCACCGCTGGGTGTGGTGCTCAAGGCGGGCCGGTGGTATCTGGTGGCCGGAGCCGGTGACGAGCCCCGGGCCTACCGGATCGGCAGCGTGCTGGAGCTGACGGTGCTGGACGAGACCTTCGGCCGGCCGGACGACTTCGACCTGGCCGCCTTCTGGCACACCTGGAGCCGCCGCTACGAGGAGAGCGTCTACCGGGCCACCGCGACGGTACGGCTGACCGAGGCGGCACTGGACCTGATGCCGTTCGTCTTCCCGCCGGCGATGTCCCGGGCGGCGCGGGCCGTGGCCGGACCGGTCGACAACGCCGGCTGGCGGTACACGGCCGTGCCGATCGAGTCGGTCCGGCACGGGCACATCGAACTGTTGAAGCTCGGCGCCGACGTCGAGGTACTCGCTCCGGCCGAGCTGCGGGCGACGTTCGTGGCCACCGCCCGGTCGATGGCCGACCGGTACCGGATCGCACCGCACCGACTGGATCTCGCATCCGACGGACCGGCGCCGCTCCCCCGGACGGCCGACGGGTAGCTCCGTGCCTGCGGCTCCGGCGGCCGACCCCCGACTTCAGTCCGCGGACACGCACAGGGCCTTCGCGGCGACAGCATTGCCGCGAAGGCCCTGTGCGTTGCACCCGTCGGCTCGCCGCCCGGGATCACGGGCGGGTTGTCAGGCGAGGGAGACGGCGACCAGGGCGACGGCGGAGCCGCCGAAGACCACCGTGTTGCGGAGGTAGGTCTGGACGCGCACCCAGCGAGGGAAAGCGCCCTCGGCGGCCCGGAGGAAGGGCGCGACCTCGACACGGGTCAGCTCCGGGTCGCCCTTGCGGCGGAAGGCGGCCTGCACGGACTTCACCGCGGTGAGGTTGCTGTAGATGATCGCCACGTTCATCAGCACGACCAGCGAGGAGAAGATCCAGGTCAGTAGCTGGGCCAGGTCGGCGCCGACGAGGTTCAGGGCCGCGGTGGCGGTCATCACCGCGGCGACGGTCACCGGGGCCGCGGTCTCATGGCCGCTGGCGTCGAACCGGATCTTGTTCTCCGCCAGTACCTCGGGGCGGACGTTCTGGCGGCGGAGCTCGGCCTCCGCGGCGGCCTTCGCGACAGGGCCGAAGCGATGGCGGACCACCGGGATGCTGACGAAGGCGACGGCGACGAGTAGCTGCATGACGGCGGCGAGGGTGTTCATTGGACTCTCCTTCACTTGCACTTAGTTCAACCGTCTGGCGGGAACGACCGTAGCCGGCAAGTTGAACAAAGTGCAAGAGCTATCTTGAACTTTGTGCAAGACACTGCGTACCGTGTCGGTCATGCCACGCGACACCCTCACCCGGGACCAGATCGTCCACACCGCCGTCGCGCTCCTGGACGCCGAGGGCCTCGAGGGCCTGAACATGCGCGCCTTGGGCAAGCGACTCGACTCCGCCGCCACGGCTGTGTACTGGCACGTCAAGAACAAGGACAACCTCGTCCTGCTCGCCACCGACCAGGTGTGGGGCGAACTCGAGCTGCCCGACCTGGACGCGGTCGACTGGCGCACCGCGACCACCGCCATGGCCGTCGACCTGTACGGGATGTTCACCCGGCACCCCTGGCTGGTGCAGGCATTCGCCGCCCACGTCCTCTACGGCGAGGGCAAGGCCCGCCACGACGACCACAGCCTCGCCGTCTACGAGGCCGCCGGCTTCACCCGCGACCAGGCCGACCAGGCCGCCTCCGCCGTGTTCACCTACGTCCTCGGCAACGCGGCCGGCGTCGCCGCGACCGCCTCGCTCACCCGGAAACTCACCCGGGACGACACCGCCGCCGAAGAACAGTTCCAGGACGCCATGGCCAAGGCCCAGGAGATCGCCATGCGCTACCCGCACCTACGCGCCCGCCTGGAGACCCCGGCGGCGGCCACCTACGCCGCCGCCCCGGACCAGGCATTCGAGGTCGGCCTCCAGATCCTCCTCGACGGCCTGGAGCAGCAAGTCGCCGCATAGCCCGGCCGGCCGAGCGGGTCCGGAGCAGGGTCAACCCAGCCGCTTCTCGAACCAGTGGTCGGCGTACGGGTCCGTCGAGTAGGCCGGCACCTCCCGGTAGCCGTGCCTGGCGTACAGCGCCCGGGCCTCCACCAGGTCGTGCCGGGTGTCCAGCCGCATCGTCGTCGCACCGTGCGCCGCAGCGGCCTCCTCCACGGCGGCGAGCAGTCGCGCCCCGCCCCCGCGCCGTCGCGCGCCGGGCCGGACGAACACCCGGGTCACCTCGGCGTACGGCAGGGCGCCGAGCCGTACGCCGACACAGCCGGCCGGCCCGCCGGCGTACCAGCCGACCAGGAAGAGCCCGGTCGGCGGGGTCAGGTCGTCGCTCGGCTCGTCCGCCAGCACCTGGTCGATCTCGGTGTCGTCGGCCGGCCGGCGGTGGTACCGGCTGACGATCTCGGTGTAGTAGTCACGCAGCAGGGCGCTCGCCACCGGACCGTCGACGGGCTCGGCGCGGACTGTCCAGCCCAGGGTCAGGATGTCTCCCACCCGGTCAGTCTGACCGTCGCGTCCAGCGGTTTTCCCCGCTCCAAGCAGGCGGTCAGCGCGGCGTGGCGGCCGGTCAGCGGACGGCCGTGACCGGCTCGGGTTCCGGTGCGGCCTCCGGACGGGTGGCGACGAGCCGGCGTACCCCGGGGACCGCGGCGGTGCCCAGGCAGGCCACCGCGACCGCGACCGCGGAGAATGCCAGCGGAACGGCCGGCGACCAGGCATCGGCGGCGAGCGGCGCGAGCGCGTACCCGAGGGGCATCGCGGCGAGGGAGAGCAGCCAGTCGTACGAGGTGACCCGGGCGAGTACGTGCGGCGGGACCTCCGCCTGGACGACGGTCTCCCAGACCGGGTTGAGGAAGCCGAGGGCGGCCAGCGCGACGCCGTACGAGACCACCACGGTCCACGGTGGAGCGGCCACCGCGAACAGGGTGAGCGGGAGCGCGTACGTGGCCAGGCCCAGGTTCGCCACCAGGATCGGCCGGCGCAGCCGGGCCCGCCCGGCCAGCAGCGAGCCGACCAGCAGGCCGACGGCACCCGCCTCCAGCACCAGTACCCAGACACCCTCGCCGCCCAGCCGGTCGATCGCCACCGCCGGGCCGAGGGTGACCAGTACCGCCGCCACCCCGTTCCAGACCGCGTGCGCGACCAGACTGGTCCAGTACCAGTCGCGGGAGCGGACCTCGGACCAGCCCTCCCGCAGGTCGGCGAGGAGCGAGCGGCGTTCCACAGTGGTGCGGCGTACCCGGAGCACGGCCAGCAGGGCGGCGCTGACCGCGAAGCTGGCACCGTCGAGCACGAACGCCCAGCCGGGGCCGGCGGCCCAGATCAACGCGCCGGCCAGCGCCGGTCCGGCCAGGCTGGTGGCGCTGCGGGCGGCGCCGAGCGCGGCGTTGGCCCGCTGCCGGCCGGATGCGTCGACCACCCCGGCGACCAGCGGTGAGGTGGTGGGCATCGCGAAGGCGGACGCGACCCCACCGACCGCCGAGGCGATGGCGATCGACAGCAGGGTCGGTTCGCCGCCGAGCAGCTCGACACCGACGAAGACCTGGGTGGCGCAGCGGACCAGGTCGCTGCCGATGGCCACGATCCGGGGGTCTACCCGGTCGGCGAGCACGCCGCCGAGGGGTAGCAGCAGCAGTCTCGGCACCATCGCACAGCCGAGCACCAGGGCCAGCGCGGAGCTGGAACCGGTGGCCCGCAGTACGGCGAGAGCGAGCGCGGCCGGGATGACGGCGTCGCCGAGCGCGGAGAGCGTACGGCCGAGGAAGAGCAACTGGAAGGCGCGGAGCCGGAGCGGGTGGGTCACGTCCCGGAGATTATTTCGGAGCCGAACCTTTCGTCAACGAATAATTCCGCTTCGACGTAGAATCCGGGTGTGGACCATCAGGAGGACTGGACCGACGGGCACGTGGCCCGCTGGCTCCCCGTGCTGCCCGCCCTCGACCCGGACGTCGAGGGCGCGGTGACCCGGGCGAAACTGCTGGCCCAGCACCTGCGCCGGGTCCGGGAGAAGTCGCTGGTCGACTTCGACCTCCAGCGGCCCGAGTTCGACACCCTGCACGCGCTCGCCGGCCGGCACGGTCGGGCGGTACCGTCCCAACTCGCCGACGACCTCAACCTGGCGCCACCCTCGGTCACCGCCCGGATCGACGCCCTGGTCGCCCGCGACTTCGTCCGGCGGACCCCGTCGGCCACCGACCGGCGCCGGGTCGACGTCGAGCTGACCGAGCAGGGCCGGGCCGCCTGGCTCGGCGCGATGGACATCCTCGGCGACGAGGAATACCGGCTGCTCGGCACGCTGACCGCAGACGAACGGCGGACCCTCTCCGACCTGCTGCGCCGAGTCATGATCGCCGCCGAGCGACCGCCGACGTCCTGACCGGCACCACTGCCGGGCGGGCCGCGGCAGGCCGAGGTCGTCGAACGCCGGGCGGACGGGTCAGAGCTCGAACAGGTCCCGCAGCGCCTCGCCGATCCGGGCCATGCTCGCGCCGGTCGCCATCCCCACCCGCTCCACCGCCACCGCCGCCGGCACCCGGCGCAGCCGGTTCACCACCACGACCCCGGTCACCGGATCCGTCTCGGCCAGCGGTACCACGAACGGCGGCAGTTCACTGCTGCCGCGCTGCCGGACGATCGGGGCACAGTACGGCGAGGTGGACGGCCGGTCGTTGTGCCCCGCGCCGGAGAGCACGATGACCCGGTGTCTGGCCTGCTGGGTACGGTCGCCGACGGTCCAGATCTCGCCCCGGTTCACGCGGCGCCGGCCAGGTCGGCCCAGCCCGCGTCGACCCGGTCGGCGTAGCGGTCGAAGGCGTCGAGTTCGTCCCGCACCTCCGGGTGCGCGGCCAGCCACGCCTCGTGTTGCGCGGCCGCGGCCCGGAGCGCCTCCTTGCGGGCCGCCCGGTCGATCCAGGCGGACAGGGACAGGCCGTCCTGCTTCGCCGCGGCACGTGCTCGGGCGAGCGTGTCCGGGTTCAGGCTGAGCGTGACCTTGTCTGCCATATCCGGGATCGTACGCCCGGTGGTATCGGCGGAGGTATTCGCGCGCGTGTGTCGGGGCGACACCGCAACCGTGTCGTCGACGCCGGCCAACCCGACCATCGACGGACCGGGTCGCGGCCCAGCGTCCCGATCCGGCGTCCCCGGTCAGGACGGCGGCGAACACCCGGCGGACGGTCCCGGCGACCGGAATCCCGGGACACCGGCCGGCCGGTCAGCGGGCCGGCGCGACCAGCCCCAGCTCGTACGCGATGATCACGAGCTGTACCCGGTCCCGGGCGTCGAGCTTGGTCAGCAGCCGGGCCACGTGCGACTTGGTGGTCGCCATCGTGATGAACAGTTCCTCGGCGATCTCGCCGTTCGACCGGCCCTGCCCGATCAGGGTCAGCACCTCCCGCTCCCGTTCGGTGATGCCGGCGACCGGGCGTACCGGACGGGCGGTCGCCGGGGCGGCCCTGACGAAGCCCGCGATCAGCCGGCGGGTGACGCTCGGCGCGATCAGGGCGTCACCGGCGGCGACCACCCGGACCGCTCCGAGGATGTCGTCCACGGCCATGTCCTTGACCAGGAAACCGCTGGCCCCCGCCCGGAGCGCCCCGTAGACGTGCTCGTCCTCGTCGAAGGTGGTCAGCACCAGTACCCGGGTCGGTCCGTTACCGGCCACGATCTGCCGGGTCGCCTCGATACCGTCCATGCCGGGCATCCGGATGTCCATCACCACCACGTCGGGCCGGACGTCCCGGGCCAGCCGGACCGCCTCCGCGCCGGTCCCGGCCTCGCCGACCACCAACAGGTCGGGGGTGTCGGCGATGAGTACCCGCAGACCGGAGCGGACCAGCGGCTGGTCGTCGACGAGTACCACCCGGACGCTCATCCCGGCACCGCCGAGGACGGGACGCTCTCCGGCAACGGCAGCCTGGCCGCCACCCGGAAACCGGCTCCGGGAACCGGTCCCGCCTCGAAGTCGCCGTGCAGCAGGCCGACCCGCTCCCGCATCCCGGTGATCCCGAACCCGGTGGCCGCGACCGGACCGCCGCGCCCCTCGTCGACGATCTCGACGTACAGGTCGTCGTCCCGGTAGTCGAGGGTGACCCGGCACTGCGGCGTCTCGGCGTGCCGGACGACGTTGGTCACCGCCTCCTGCGCGATCCGGTACGCGGACAGCTCGATGTCGGCCGGCAGCGGGCGCCGCTCCCCCCGCCAGCACAGCTCGACCCGGACTCCGGCCTCCGCAGTCGCCACGGCCAGCCGATCCAGGTCGGCCAGCCCGGGCGCCGGATCCCGGGACACCGGGTCGGACGGGCCCGCCTGACGCAGCCCGCCGAGCACCCGGCGCAGCCCGGCCAGGGTCTCCCGACTGGTCGTCTCGATCACCCGCAGCGCGGCGCCGGCCTCGGCCGGCTGGGTCTGGATCACCCGGCTGCCCACCCCGGCCTGGATCGCGATGATGCCGATGCTGTGCGCCACCAGGTCGTGCAGTTCGCGGGCGATCCGCAGCCGTTCGGCGGTGACCGCCTGGGCGGTGGCCTGCGACCGCAGCGCCTCGGCGTACCGCCGCCGGGTCCGCACCGAATTGCCGAGCATCCAGGTGGCCAGCATGCCCAGGGTGGGGATCTCCGGCTGGAAGACGGCGTTGTCGCCGGGTTCGATGTAGCCGATGAGGATCTCGGCGATGAGCGTCAGCCCGGCGACGGTCACCGAGAACCGACGGGACCTGGTCGCCGCGACGAACCCGACGACCAGGTTGATCGCCAACAGTTGCAGGTACCGCAGGTCGGCCAGGTAGCCCCGCTCCCACGAGTGGATCAGCACGGTCATCGCCGCCGACCCGAGCAGCATCAGGACCAGGGTGGTCAGCGGGCTGCGCCGCAGCAGGACGGCGGGCAGCGCCATCACCAGGGCCGGTAACGCATACCGGGGAATCGTCTCCAGCACGTTGTAGTAGTAGCGGCCGGGACCATCGTCCGGGACGATCGCCACGGTAAGGGCCAGTACCAGCGGAAACGCGGCTATTCCGCACCAGACCAGGGCCGTGCGCACCGCCGTCGGCAAGCGGTGCCGCAGCGATGGCCGGAGCAGGTGCGGGGTGTCCACGCCGCGAGACTAGCCACCGACCGGCGGGCCCGGCATCAGTCCACGGACGTAATCCCGCAGGCTGGCGGCGGGCCGACGGTTACCGCCGCCGGCCCGATGTCCGGATCCGGCCGGCCCGGCAGGGTTGCGGTCGTGATCGAAGTTCACGACCTGACCAAGCGATACGGCCGCAAGACCGCCGTCGACGGCCTCTCCTTCACGGTACGGCCGGGGCACGTCACCGGCTTCCTCGGTCCGAACGGGGCGGGTAAGACCACCACACTGCGGATGATCCTCGGCCTGGACGCGCCGACCCGGGGCACCGCCACGGTCGGCGGCGTGCCGTTCCGGAGCCACCGGCGTGGGCTACGGCACGTCGGCGCCCTGCTCGACGCGACCCACCTGCACGGCGGACGCAGCGCCCGGGCACACCTGTCCGCGCTGGCCCGCAGCAACGGCCTCCCCGCCCGGCGGGTGGACGAGGTGCTCCGGGAGGTGGGGCTGACCGAGGTGGCCCAGCAACGCGTCGGCGGGTTCTCGCTCGGCATGAAGCAGCGGCTCGGCATCGCGACGGCGCTACTCGGCGACCCGCCGGTGCTGCTCTTCGACGAGCCGATCAACGGGATGGACCCGGAGGGGGTGCTCTGGGTCCGCCACCTGTTCCGTCGGCTGGCCGCCGAGGGCCGGACGGTCTTCCTCTCCAGCCACCTGATGACGGAGATGGAGAACACCGCCGACCAGCTCGTCGTGATCGGCCAGGGCCGGATGGTCGCCGCCGAGTCGCTGGCCAGCTTCGCCGGGCGCGGCAGCCGGCGCAGCGTTCTGGTGCGTACCCCACGGGACGCCGAACTCGCCGCGCTGCTCACCGCCGCCGGGGCCCGGGTGGAGTCGGCGGAGGAGGTCGATTCCGGGGTACGCACCCTCACCGTGACCGGGCTGCTGGCCGAGGAGATCGGCACCCTCGCCTTCGACCACCGGATCATCCTGCACGAACTGGCCACCCGGACCGCCTCACTGGAGGACGCCTTCATGGAACTCACCGCCGACCGCGTCGACTACCTGGCCGGGCAGCCCCGATGAGCACCGACACCGCCACCTCGGCAGCGCCGCCGCCGAGCCGCTCCGAATCGGTCGCCGAGCCACCCGCCCGGTTCCGTGACCTGGTCGCCGCCGAGTGGATCAAGGTGTGGTCGCTGCGCTCGACACCCTGGACCCTGCTTGTCAGCACGCTCTTCGTCGTCGGTACCGCCACGCTGGAGGCGATCGACGACTACCGCGCCTTCCCCAACATGAACCCGGCAATGCAGCGGGAGCCGATGTTCGCGCTCTCCGACGCGTTTCCGCTGATGGGCTACTGGACACTGGCGCTCGTCGCGGTCAGCGCGGGCGCGATCGTGGTGGTCGGCGAGTACGGCAGCGGCCTGATCCGGACCACCACCGTCGCGGTACCGGCCCGGGAATCGGTGGTGCTGGCCAAGGCGGTCGTGGTGACCGCGCTCTGGACGGTGACCGGCACCATCGCCGCGAGCGGCGCGTTCACGGTCTCCCAGGCCATCCTCAGCGGGCGGGACGCCGCGATCTCGATCACCGAACCGGTCGCGCTGCGCGCCCTGGTCGCGGCGGCGCTGCTCCCCACGGTCTGCGCGCTGATCGGGCTGGGCCTCGGAGTCCTGATCCGGCACGGCGCCACCACGATGGTCACCGGGATCTTCACCCTGCTGATGCTGCCGCAGTTCTTCTCGATCCGGACACGCTGGTCCGCCGAGATCAACCACGCGATGGTGCTCACCGCCTGGGAACGGCTGACCGCGATGTGGGCACCGCCCTCCGGTGACGGCTTCTACCGGCCCGGCGTCGCCGAGTCGTGGGTCGTCTACGCGGCCTGGCCACTGGTCGCGATCGCCCTCGCCCTGATCGTGGTACGCCGCCGCGACGTCTGACCCGACCGCCCGGCCGGAGCGCCGCGTCACCGGTACCCGGACCGGCCGGGTGGCGCTCCGGCCGGCCGCCACCCGGCAGCACCCCGCTACGAAGGATCCGACCTGCCCCGAACCGGCCGGAAGTACGGTCGTGAGCACCGGCGACCGTACTGTGGACCGATGCCGGTGGCGGTCCGGCCGCCGAAGCATGGGGCGATGCGAACAGCGGACTCCCCTGCGGTGCTGCACGCCGAGCACCTGACGAAACGCTACGGTCGCCGGCCGGCGTTGACCGATTGCGACCTGACGATCCCCGCCGGGCGGCTGATCGGCCTGGTCGGCCCCAACGGGGCCGGCAAGTCGACGTTGTTGCAGCTCGCCTGCGGCCTGATCGCCCCGACCTCGGGTACCCTGCGGGTGCTCGGGTCACGCCCGGCGTCGACCCCGGCACACCTGGCCCGGGTCGGCTTCGTCGCCCAGGACACCCCGGTGTACGCGTCGTTCACCGTCGCCGACCACCTGCGGATGGGCGCCCGACTGAACCCATCGTGGGACCAGGCCCTCGCCGAACGCCGGATCGCACAGGTCGGGCTCCACCCCGGGCAGCGGGCGGGCCGGCTCTCCGGCGGCCAGCGTGCCCAACTGGCGTTGACGGTCGCCGCCGCGAAACGCCCCGAGCTGCTGATCCTTGACGAGCCGGCCGCCGCGCTCGATCCGCTGGCCCGTAACGGATTCCTGGGAAACCTGCGGGAGTTCGTCGCCGAACTCGGCGCCAGCGCCGTGCTGTCGTCGCACCTGCTCGACGACGTCGAACGGGTCTGCGACCACCTGGTGGTGCTCTCCGGATCCCGGGTGCAGGTGGCTGGCGACGTACCCGATCTGCTCGCCGCGCACCACCGGATCCTCGCGCCCCGTGACGAGCTGGACCGGCTGCCGACCGGGGTCGAGGTGATCCGGGCGGAGCGGGCCGACCGGCACGTTCGGGTGCTCGTCCGGGCCGCCGGCGGGTTGCCGCCGATACCGTGGCCGGTGGAGCCGGTCCGGCTCGAAGAGCTGGTCCTCGGCTACCTGACCCGGGCGTCCGAGTCGTCCGCCGCCGGTGCCGCGCCGTCCGCCGGGGAGGTCCGGCGATGATCTGGATGAGCTGGCGACAGTTCCGCACCCAGGCGATCGTCGGCGTCGGTGCCCTGGCGGTGCTCGCCGCCTACCTGCTACAGCTCGGGATGCGGATCCGCGACAGCCGGGACAGCTATCTCGGCCGCTGCCAACCGCAGGGCGACTGCGCCCAGGCGATGAGCCAGTTCGTCGGCGAACACCAGAACACCCTGCTGATCCTGGCCGGCCTGTTCGGCCTGCTCCCCGGGATCCTCGGGATGTTCTGGGGCGCGCCGCTGGTCGCCCGGGAACTCGACGCCGGCACCCACCGCCTGGTGTGGAACCAGAGCGTCTCCCGCCGCCGCTGGCTGCTGACCCGGCTGCTCTTCGTCGGCCTGGCCGGCGCGGCGATGACCGGCCTGGTCAGCCTGCTGCTCACCTGGGCCGCCAGCCCGGTCGACGCGGTCGCCGACGACCGGTTCAGCACCGTCGTGTTCGGCGCCCGGAACATCGCACCCATCGGGTACGCCCTCTTCGCGGTCACGGTCGGCACCGTCGTCGGACTCCTCGTCCGGCGTACCCTGCCCGCGATGGCCCTCACGATCCTCGTCTTCGGCGTCGTCCAGTTCGGCATGCCGAACCTGGTCCGGCCGTACCTGATGACGCCGGTCGACGTCACCCGGCCGATGACCGCCGAGGCGATCAACGAGGCGCGTGGACTGGGCAGCATCAGCAGCGCCGCGGTCGTCCGGGGCCTGACCGTGCCCGACGCCTGGGTCACCCGGACCAGCGAACTACGTACCACCGACGGCCGGGCGCTCGACGCCGACCGGTTCGACGACTGCCTGATGCGGCCGCCGAAGACCGGGGCGACCGGCACGTTCGGGGATGCCGCGCGCTGCCTCGGCGAGCTGGACCTGCACGTCGACCTCTCCTACCAGCCCAACCACCGCTACTGGCCGTTCCAGTGGCTGGAGTCGGTGATCTACCTGGCCCTCAGCGCACTGTTGACCGTCTTCGGGCTGTGGCGGATCCAGCGACGGGTCAGCTAGTACGGCCGGACGGGGGCACGGTCACGACCGACTGACGAGCAGAGAACGCTCGTCCGCGATCGGCCCGCCCGAGCGGCGGGGGTCGGTCGAGCGGGTGACGGCGGTGTGCCGGGGTGTCGGAGTACCAGCTCGGTTGCCGGTACGCCGCCGTCACACCGCCGCCGGTCCGCCGGTCACGGCGAGTGCCCCGTCGACCGTCTCCACCGAGTCGCCGCCGTCGCCGACCTGGACGGTGTGCGTACCGTCGAGGGCGGCACCCGTCAGGCGGAAACGTCGCACGGCGTCGATCCGCAGCCCCCGCAGCCGCCAGGTGTCGTCCGGGTTGTCTGGCGGCAGGGCCAACTGGACGACGGCCGAGGCGTCCCGCTGGACGCCGTACCGGTCGTGGCGGGCGGTGTACGAGACCAGCGCCAGTTCGGCGGTCGACCGGAGCCCGGCGGGCGGCTGGTCGGTACGCGGGCGCACATCGGCGTCGGACACCAGTGCCCGCAGCCATTCGGCGGTCTGCCCGTCCCGGATTCCTCGCCGGGGCAGCTCCAGGAGCCGTCCAGGCCACCCGGCCGGCAGGGCGTCGTGCTGGACCCACTCCTCCACCAGCGTCCGGAACGCCTGTTCCCGGCGGCGCGGTACGGTCGCACCCGCCCGGAAGACCTTCGCTCCGGCGTCGGCGAAGGCGAGGCACAGGGCGCGCAGCGGCACCGTGTCGACGAGGTGCTGGTGGCCGACCATGCGGATCATGAGCATCGCCCGGTGGACCACGTGGGCGGCGACCGCGCCGGCCTCGGTCAACGGAGGAGACTCGACCGGACGTGGGCGTCGTGGTCGGTCCTGCCGTCGGGGCGTCCGCGCGTCGGCGGCACGGCCGACGGCCGACAGATGCCAGCTTGGATCCTCGTAGCCGACGTCGATGCCGGTGGCGCGTACGACGCCGTGTGTCCCGACGCGTACGCTGCCGCCGTCCGGGCCGGCATGCAGGCGTACGCCGGACGTGTCGGCCGAGTCGACGTCCGCCGTGGACACGTCGGTGAGGGTCAGCCGCAGCAGCGCCGGCTCGTCGGGCTCCCCCGGCACCGGGTAACGGCGCGGAACCGCGATGGTGAGCAGGCCGTCGTGCCGGTGTCCCGCCCGTTCGACCCGCAGCGCCCGGAGTTCACCCCCGGCGAGGTGGTAGTCCTGTTCCAGGTCGACCGCGACGCCGGCGGTGAGCGGGGTGTCCGCCGGCATCACGACGCCCCGATGGTCCCGGTGGTGCGCCGGCTCCTCCATCGGCGGCGGCAGCAGGCCGGCGAGGGTACAGCCGGCGGCCTCGGCCTGCTCTGTCATCCACTGCCGACGGGTCGGGCCGAGGTCCGCCATCCAGGCGAGCGCCGCCCGGGATCGACGCTCCCGACACCAGGACGGCCGGGTCACGGCCGCGCGGAACAGCGCGAACGTGTTGTTGTCCCAGACGTCGGCGACCCGGTAGATCGCACTCCGGTCGAACCGGCGGGCGTCGGAAGCCGCCCCGATCTGCGCGACCGACCGGTCAAGCAACGCGGCCAGCGCCGAACTGGCGGCTCTCCGGCCGATCATCAGCCCTGCCCCGTCCGGGGCGAGCGGCGTAGCTCAGCGGAACGGCCCGACCTGCGTTCATTCCGCGCGCGGGCCAGCCACCGGAGATCACACACTCTGTCAATCTAGGCGCGGTGCACCAACCCAGCGAACCATCGCCGACCGGCGGGTGGCCGGACCGACGCCGTACCGCCCGACCGGCGGCGCGTGACGGCGGCCGATGACTCGACCACCCTGCCCAGTGCTGTCTCGCGAGAGGGTCCGCCGACTAAGGTTCTACGGACTTGAGTGAGCGGAGTGGGTCTTATGAAATTCGAAAATCGGCTCGTACTGAAGCCTGACTATGAACGATCTGAGCTGCTGAGGGTTGCTTGGGATCTCGATTGGGATGTTGTGGATTTTCGCAGGAAGGAGGCTGGGGCGCTCATTGATATTTGGGTCACCTATGACGGGCGGGTCGAGATCCACTTCGTAGACGACCGTCCAATCGGGATGCGGTACATCACGTTGCGCGGAGAGGGCGGTGCTAGCGTGGTCGCACAGTTGATGGAACGATGCGATCTCTGGTCATTTTCGGAAGCTACTGACCGGCTGCGTATCGCGAGGTCAAGAGTTGACAAGCTGGTCGCTATCCATGCGGCTGCACTTACCGCGCCAAAGAGTCAAGATGATTCATTGGTCAATGCTTATCGAGAGTTCTTGGAAGACCCGGATGCGGGGGTACGTCAGGCTTTGACTATCGCTGCGGGGTATGTCCCGTGGCCGGGTTTGCTTGGCTTGGTCGAGCATCTACGAGATCATGATCCTGTCGGGCACGTCAGAGAGAATGCGCGGATTTTGCTGGAAGGCACAGGAGTGGACTTTGAAGGATGAAGAGTTCCGCTGTGCCGTCCGCCGTGCATGTGACCGAGGACGGGCGAGAGATTCCGTATCCGAAGCGACGGCTGATTCCGAAGCAGCCGCAGGACGACACCGTCGAGAACGTCCCGCACACCGTGAGCGGTGGCGGCCACCCGTTCGGCGATCTCGTCCATTTTGACGTCGTCGTCATCCACCACCGTGCCGTAGAAACCGAGCAGCAGGCCCCTGACCACGGCCGTAGCGTACGGGGAGCGGGGGGCGAACACCGAGAGGCTCGGGAGGCTGGGGCGTGCGTCGCGGGCGCAGGACAGGGCCCGGCACCGCGTCGGCGACGTGGTGACCGTCGGCAGCGCGGGTGACCCGGCATGTGTGACGACCGGGCCGGTCCGGCACGGCCGGGCATGAACGACGGCACCGTACAGGATCGGCGATGGCTGAGGTCGGCCATCGAACTGTCCCGGCTGTCGCCACCCTCGCCCACCCACTACGCCGTCGGCGCGATCATCGTCGACCGGTACGGCGTCGCGCTGGCCACCGGCTACACCGGCGAGACCGACCCGCACTACCACGCGGAGGAGGCCGCCCTGGCGAAGCTTGCCGGCCGCGCCGACCTGGAGCTGTCCCGGGCGACCATCTACACCTCGATGGAACCCTGCACCGTCCGCAGGTCACGGCCGGATCCCTGCACCGACCTACTGCTCGACGCCGGCATCGCGCGGGTGGTGCTGGCGCTGCGGGAGCCGCTCCTCTTCGCCGACTGCGACGGCGTGGAGACCCTCCGTCGGAGTGGGGTCGACGTCGTCGAGATCAGCGAGCTGGGCCATCTCGTGGCCGAGATCAACGCCCACGTACTCGGGCCGGCCGACCGTACCCGCGACGGCTGGTGAGCCGGGGGCGACTCCATGCCGCCGGAGCCGCCCCCGGATGAGGCCGATCTCGCACGGATCCTTGAGGGGATCCGCGCCTGCGGCTACATCCCCACTAGTCCCCGGCCATCACCGTGAAGGCGAACCCGGAGCTCGTCGAACGGCGTAGCGGAATGTCGCACTTGATCCGGCGCAGCACCTCGTTCCTGCTGAGGCCGAGCCCCTGCGCGATGAGCCACTCCGGGCGCACCGGTACCGGATCCTCGAAGACGACCTCCACCTTCACCGGCCACGCCTCGGCGTGCCATGCCGACGGGGTGTCCAGCCGCCAGGCCCCCTTCCAGTCCAGGGTGAAGCGGTTGCGCCGGGCGAGCAGCGGATCCAACAGCCTGGCCGCCACCAGTTCCGGATCGTTGGCGTGATAGCCGTCGAGCTCGACCGGATCGATGGATCTGACCGGCGCTCGCTCGTGCACGGTGAGCTTGCTCGTCCGATCGCAGGACGCGCAGCGGACCAGTAGCCACACGTCCAGCAGGTTGCCGTTGGCGTTGACGCGGAATCTGCCCTCGCCAGTGGTGGCCGACTCCGACCGGCAGCGCACGCAGCGCAGCGACAGCAGAGGCAGCCTGGTTCGACGAACGACCCAGGGCAGCACGATATGAGGTTGTGAAGACATGATCTCTCTAGACCTGACACGAGGCCGATTGCGCGCGGCCTCAAACGCTGAGTGACTGGGCGCACACGGGCAGCCCGGCAGAGCCGACCGGAGGGTCAGCTTGAAGGTGCGCGGAAGAAGGTGTCAGGTCTAGAGAGCAGGCGGGGTCACGCGGTTGTCCTCGGTCCTCACTACGACGGGGCCGCAGGCAACCTACGGGAACGCGGAAGGAAGGCTCAAAGGGTTTTCCGGTGGCGTACTGGTCGAGCCCGACCTGGCCTTTGGCCGCCCTCCGCACCCGCGCGATCATCCGACTGCTGTGCGATGTCGGCCTGTGGGGCCAGGGACTCCCGAAGCTACGGCGAGCCGCAAAGTAGCTGTGAGTGGGCGATGGCACCCCGACTCCCCCACCGGCCGTACAGCCGATCGAGGCGGTCAAGGGTTCGCCGCGGAGTGGGGGTGCTGGTAAGAAACGTGTCACCGGCCGCAAACGAGAGCGATCGCGCTGGTCAGGAGGGTGGGGTGCGGCCTGGCGAGGGGCGACCCTGAGCCTGGGGACTGGTACGACATGATGTCTGGTTATGGCGCGATCGCTGGATCTCGATGAGCTGATCGAGCATTGGACGTTGCTGGATGACGAGCGAGAGTTGATCGCGGGCAAGCGCGGGCCGACGAGGCTCGGGTTCGCGCTGCTGTTGAAGTTCTACGTCCGGGCCGGCCGGTTTCCGCGCGGCCGTAGCGAGCTGCCGGGCGAAGCGGTCGAGTTCGTGGCTCGGCAGGTTGGCGTCGATCAGGGCGTGCTCGGGCTGTACGAGTGGTCGGGCCGCACGATCGAGTACCACCGGGCGCAGATCCGGGCCCATCTGGGCTTCCGGGAGTGCACGGTCGCTGACGCGGACAAGCTGACTGAGTGGCTTACCTCGAACGTGTGCGAGGCCGAGCGTCGCCCGGAGTTGGTCCGCGACGAGCTGTTCGGACGGTGCCGGACGGAGCGGATTGAGCCGCCTGCGGCTGGGCGGATCGATCGGATCGTGCGCTCGGCGCTGCACCAGGCCGAGCAGACGGTGACTTCGCGGATCGCGGCCAGGCTTCCCGCCGACGTCGCCGATCGGTTGCGCGCCCTGGTCGCGGTCGAGGTCGAGGTCCTGGACGACGACACCGGCGAGGACTCGGTGCTGGCGCTGATCAAGTCGGTGCCGGGCAACGTCAGCTTGGAGTCGATGCTCACCGAGATCCGCAAGCTGCGCGCGGCCCGGGCGATCGGCCTGCCGGGCGACCTGTTCGCCGACGTCGCCCCACGGGTGCTCGCCGGGTGGCGGGCCCGCGTGATGGTGGAGTCCCCGTCGCACCTGCGCGATCACCCCGAGCCGCTGACATTGACCCTGCTCGCGGCCCTGCTACACACCCGGCTGCGGGAGATCACCGACACCCTGGTCGAGCTGCTGATCTCCACGGTGCACCGGATCGGCGCCCGCGCGGACCGGAAGGTCACCGAGGAACTGGTCAACGCGTTCAAGCGGGTCACCGGCAAGGAGAACCTACTATTCGCGATCGCCGAGGCCGCGCTGGAGAGGCCCGACGACGCCGTACGCGAGGTCGTCTATCCGGTCGTGTCCGGCGGCGAGCAGACCCTGCGCGAGCTTGTGCACGAGTTCAAGACCAAGGGCCCGGTCTACCGGCGGACTGTGCAGACCACGCTGAAGGCGTCCTACTCCAACCACTACCGTCGCGGCCTGATCGAGCTGCTGGACGTGCTTGAGTTCAGGTCGAACAACGCCACCCACCGGCCGGTTCTCGACGCCCTGGACTTGATCAAACGGCACGCCGACGCCCGGCTCACCTACTACCCGGCCGGCGAGACCGTACCCAGCCACAAGGGTGTGCTCGGCGACTGGACCACCCTGGTGTTCAAGGACGCCGGCAAGGCCGGCCGGCGGGTGGTCCGCAGCGTGTACGAGATCTGCACCTTCCAGGCGTTGCGCGAGCAACTGCGCTGCAAGGAGATCTGGGTCGTCGGCGCCGACAAGTGGCGCAACCCCGACCAGGACCTTCCGCACGACTTCGAGGCCCACCGCGACGCCCACTACGCCGCCTTGCGCAAACCGCTCGACCCGACCGCGTTCATCGACCAGTTGCGCGAGGAGATGCGCGACGAGCTGGCCGCGCTCGACGCCGGCCTGCCGAAGCTGGCCTGGCTGGAGATCGCCGACCGGGCCAAGAACGGAGCGATCAAGCTGACCGACCTGGACGCCGCGCCCGAGCCGCGGAACCTGCGACGGCTCAAGAACGAGGTCCGCACCCGGTGGGGCACGGTTCCGCTGATCGACATGCTCAAGGAAGCGGTGCTGCGCACCGGCTGCCTGAACGGGGTGACTGGCGCTGCCGGCCGCGGCGACCTCGCGCCGGAGGTGCTCGCGGAACGGTTGTTGCTGGCGATCTACGCGTACGGCACCAACACCGGGATCCGGGCGATCGCCGGGAACGCCCAGCACGGTCACGGCGAGGACGACATCCGCTACGTGCGGCGCCGGTACCTGACCGCCGAGGTCGCCCGGACGATCGCGACCGAGATCGCCAACGCCACCTTCGCGGCCCGGGCACAGACCGTCTGGGGCGCCGGCTCCACCGCCGTGGCCAGCGACTCGACGCACTTCGGCGCGTTCGACCAGAACATCTTCACCGAGTGGCACTCCCGCTACGGAGGCCGCGGCGTGCTCATCTACTGGCACGTCGAACGCAAGAGCATGGCCATCCACTCCCAGCTCATCTCGTGCACCGCCTCGGAGGTCGCCGCGATGGTCGAGGGCGCGATGCGGCACGGCACGACCATGGAGGTCGAGGGCAACTACGTCGACTCCCACGGCCAGTCCGAGGTCGGCTTCGGCATCACCCGCCTGCTCGGCTTCGATCTGCTACCGCGCATCAAGCGGATCAACAAGGTCCGGCTCTACCGCCCGGCCGCCGGCGAACCCGACGCGTACCCGAGGCTCATGCCGGCGCTGTCGCGGCCGATCCGGTGGGACATCATCGCCGAACAGTACGACCAGATGATCAAGTACGCGACCGCGATCCGGGCCGGTACCGCGAGCACCGAGGCGATCCTGCGCCGATTCACCCGGACCAACGCGATCCACCCCACCTACCAGGCGATGATTGAGGTCGGCCGAGCCCAGCGCACCATCTTCGTCGCCCGCTACCTGCGTAACCGTTACCTGCAACGCGAGATCAACGAGGGCCTCAATGTCGTCGAGTCGTGGAACCGGGCGAACAGCGTGATCTTCTACGGCAAGGGTGGCGACATCGCCACGAACCGCCGCGACGAGCAGGAACTCTCCGTGCTCTGCCTGCGCGTGCTGCAGGCGGCGCTGGTCTACGTCAACACGTTGATGGTGCAGGACGTCCTCGCCGACAAGGACTGGGCGACGCGGCTGACCGACGCCGACCGGCGCGGCTTGACCCCGCTGTTCTGGACCCACGTGGCCCCGTACGGCGAGGTCAAGCTCGACATGAACAGCCGACTGGCACTCGGTGCTCCGAACACGGTGTCCCGGATCAGGGAACTTGATACCGGGCCGCAGCCTTGACCCGCATCGAGCCGGTCAAGCCAGATGATGCGGTGATTTGATTCTTCGGCTACCCGGTGGTGACGAGCGGACGCTCATCGATGGTGGCCCCGCCCTGGGAACGGAGTGTGAGAGCGATGCCGGCACCGACGAGTGTGAGGGCGGCTGCGACCCATACGGCGACACGCAGACCGGGGACCAGTGCGGCGCCGGTCGTCTCTCTTTCGCCGAGGCTGGCGACGGCGACCAGGACGGCCAGGCCGACAGCGGCGCCGATTTGCTGCGTCGTTGAGGCCATCGCTGAGGCGATGCCCTGCTGAGCGGCGTCAACGCCGGTGCCCGCCGCGACGAACATCGCGGTCCACGCGATGCCCTGACCGAGGCTGAGCAGGGCCAGCCCGGGCAGCAGCGCCGGGTAGCCGCTGGTCGGTGACATGGCGGCTGCCAGTAGCGTCATTCCGGCCGCGCCGAGTAGCAGACCGATGAGGAGGGTGGGCCGCATGCCGAGCCTGCCGAGAAGCTTCTCGCTGGTCTTGGTGCCGATCATTCCGATCAGGGCGGAGGGCAGGAAGGCCAGCCCGGTCTGCAGCGCGTTGAAGCCGTGAACGTTTTGCAGGTAGATGGTGAAGAAGTAGTACTGGGAGCCGAAGGTGGCCATGAACATGAACGTGATCCCCATGGCGGTGACGAGGCTGCGGTTGTGGAGCAGGTGTAGCGGCATGAGCGGGTGCGCTGTCCTGCTCTCGACAAGCAGAAACAGTCCGACGAGTGCGATACCGCCGAGGAGGCCGGCCAGGGTCGCCGGGCTGGTCCAGCCGAGTTCCGGACCCTGGACGATGCCGAAGACCAGCGTGGTGAAACCGATGGTTGCGGTGAGCGCGCCCAGTAGGTCGAAGCCGCGGCCTGCCGTGCGGGGAGCGTCGGCGGCGATCACGCCGAAGGCGGCGGCGGCCGCGCCCAGGGCCAGCGGCACGTTCACATAGAACACCGCCTCCCAGCCGAACGCGCTGGTCAGCACACCGCCGAGCAGGGAACCGAGAGCCAGGCCCACCGCGCCCGCCCCGCCCCAGACGGCCATGGCCCTGTTGCGGGCAGCGCCCTCAGCGAACGTTGTGTTGATCAGGGACAGGGTGGCGGGCAGCAACAGCGCTCCGCCAAGGCCCTGTACGGCGCGCGCTGCCACGAGCAGGCCGGGCGCGCTCGCCAGTGCGCCAGCGAGGGAGGAGGCGCCGTACAGGGCCAGGGCCAGGGCGAACATGCGGCGTCGGCCCAGTAGGTCGGCGGCTCGGCCACCGAGAAGCAGGAACCCGCCGAAGGTCACGGCATAGGCGCTGACCACCCACTGCAGGCTCTGCGCGGAGAATCCGACCTCTCGACCGATCTCGGGTAAGGCCACGTAGACGATGTTGTAGTCGATGGCGCTGATGAACTGGGCGAAGGCCAGGAGGGCCAGGAGCGGGCCGGTCCGGCGAACGGTCTTGGGCACGAGACATTCCCTTCTAAGTAAGCGGTTGACCGCTTACATCTGTAGTCAAAAGAGAGGCCGCCGAAGCGGCCGGAGAGGAAAGCGGATCAGGCGCGCAGGGTGCGGGCCCAAGGAGCATCGACGGACTCGGCGCCGACGGCCATCACGACGTTGGCCAGCAGCGACTCGGCGAAGTAGCGGCGCAGTTCCTCGTCCGAGGCGCCCGACGCGGCCCTGACGTACTCGACCTGCTGGGCGTAACACTGCCGTACGGCCTCGCCGATGGCCGGCTCGCCAGCCGCACAGTTGCCATGCATGAGCAGCATCAGCAGGTCGCGGTCGGCGATGAGGGCGAGGTAGGAGGCGGACAGCTGGGAGAGTACGACTGATGGCTCGGTGCTCGTCACGCTCGCCATGGCCTTGGCGATGTTCTCGCGCAGGCGTTGCGAGCAGTGCTCGATCACCGCAATGAACAGCGACTCCTTGTCGGGAAACAGGCGGTACAGGTAACCCTGCGAGATCCCCGCGGCCTTGGCCACCTCGACGGTCGTGGTGCCGTAGTAGCCCTTAGCCGCGAAAGCACGGATCGCGGTGCTCAGCACAGTCTGCCGGCGCTCGTCGGCGGTCGAGCGTTGCCGCGGCTTGCTCATCATGGAAGTAATTAATCACTCGCATAATGGCGGTGTCAAGTCAGGCCGCGCACGATCTGATTGGGGGTCTCCGTCGCTCGCCACCCGCCCGGGGAACATCCTCGGCACTCCGGCTGCAAGCAGGACGGGCTGCCGCTCTCAGGCAGCAAACCGGCACGTCGACTCAATGGCACTGCGTCGGCCAGCATGGGCCTCCGTGTGCGCCAGGCCGAGCGACGCCAACTGATCATCCCCTCGGTGAACACCCAGCTTCCTGATCTTGTCCGGGAATCGGCCGATTCCCGGACAAGATCAAAAACGAGTAGCGCAGGCGGGCAGCCCCGTACGAAAAACCCGTCCGAAAAACCGGCGTGTCCAACAACGCGGCGAGGCGTTTGTCGGGCAGCCTGACCGAGTGGCCACCCCCACGCCCGTCCAGGGCGACCTGCTCGCGCCGACCCCGCTTGCCGGTGTGCTCGTCGGCTACGGCCGGGTCTCGACCCGGGAGCAGAACCTCGCCCGGCAGCAGGCCGCGCTCACCGTGGCCGGCTGCGCCAAGTGCTTCTTCGACAAGGCCAGCGGGAAGAACGCCGACCGGCCCGGCCTGCACGACGCGTTCGAGTACCTGCGCCCCGGCGACGCGCTCACCGTCGTGTCCCTCGACCGACTCGGCCGCTCCCTGGAAGACCTCATCACCATCGTCGGCCAGCTCAAGCGCACCGGCGTCGGATTCCAGTCCCTGCACGAGAAGCTGGACACCACCACCGCCGGCGGCATGTTCGTATTCCACGTCTTCGCCGCCCTGGCCGAGTTCATCCGCACCATCATCGTGGCCAACACCAACGAGGGCCTAGCCGCCGCCCGCGCCCGAGGACAACGCCTAGGCCGCCCACCGGTGATGACCCCCGAGAAGGTCGCCTACGCGCTCCAACTCCTCGCCGAGCCCGACCGGTCGATGTCCTCCATCGCCAAACTGCTCGGCATCTCCCGCAGCACCCTCTACAAAGCCCTGCCCGAACTCGTCCCACCCCAACTCGCCCAGACCCGGCCGGACGCCCAGATCGCCCGGCTGCCCGCCGACCGTCGGCCGGCGCCCTCCGGCGAGCCGCACGACGGACTGCTGTCCACGCACGGCAAGTGAGGCCACCCCACCGCGAGATCAACGCCGTTTGCGGCCGGTGACACGTTTCTTACCAGCACCCCGAGTGCCCTTCACAGCCGCCAAACCGAAACCCCCACGCGGTTGTCTGGCAGCACCACAGGGCGGGGTGACCAGACAACGTGGGAAGAACCGGCGTCTCAAGAGACGTTCGGCTCGCCGATCCCGTTCCGTCAGCCGCGCCGGCGGGCCCGGGCCGCCCAGATGACATACGCAGGATCGCGGTCGAGGTTGTGCCGGTCTCGGTCGTAGCGGCGGGTCGTGCGCGGGTCCGCGTGTCCCATCGCATCCTGCACGTCTTCCAGGGACACCCCTTCGGCGCGGGCGGTGGTGGCGAACGCGTGCCGCAGCGAGTGCGGCGACAGCCTCGCCCAGGCGTGAATGCCTGCTGCCTGGGCGAGCCGGCGGACCAGCCGGAACACCGTGTTCCGATCCAGCCTCGCACCGGTCGCGGTGACCAGCAGTGGACCGGTCAGCTCCGGCACGCTCAGCCCCTGGGCGGCGGCCCGGGCGGCCAGATAGGCGTCCACCGCGTACGCGGTGCCGGGGCTGAGGGCGCGGCGACGGACCTTGCCCCCCTTGCCGACGAAGCGGATGCTGCGATGCCCACGCTCGGTACCGAGGTCGGTCAGATCCAGCGAGATCAACTCACCGACCCGCAGCCCCAGATCGGCCAGCAGGGTGATGGTGACCCGGTTCCGGATGGCGGTCGGTCCAGTGTCGGCCTCGGCCGCGGCCAGCAGCGCATCGACCTCGTCGGGGGTCAACCCGACGGTGGCGGAGTGGTCCCGGTCGACCCGCGGGCGGTCGGCGGCGGCCACCGGATTGGCTTCGACGGCGTGCAGCTTGACCAGAAACTCGTACCAGCTGGACAAGGCGGAGAGGCGGCGGGCGACGGTGCTCGGGGCGAGCGGGCGGCCACTGCGGAGCCCCAGCGTCGCCTCCAGTTGACGGGCGTACGCGTTGACGTCGAGGAACGTGGCCCGCAGCGGATCGAGGTCTCGGCTCTCGCACCACCTCAGCCACCCGGCGACGTCCCGCCGGTACGCGTCGCGGGTGTGCTCGGACAGCCGGCGGTTGTACAGCCAGGCTTCGGTGAAGTCGGCGGGGCCAGCGGCTGGCAGCGCGGGGCTGCTCGACCTGCGGGGCACGACTTCGGGAGAGAGCATGTGAGAAAGACTCTCAGCTGATCTGCGGATTCGTGCCGAGGCGCGCCCGGCGGAACGCCATCGTCCGGTGACCCGCCGGTCGGGTCAGGATGGCGGGGTAGTGCCGCCGACCACAGGGAATATCGGAGGCGCTCGCTATCCTCCCGACGTGCTCTCCCAGATCAAAGGCTTGTCCCGCCATTTCACCGAGGAAACGCTCCGGGCGTACCTGTTGGACCGCTCGGCGCGTGTGGAAGACGGCTGCCTCGTCGTACGCGGCTACGGTAGCCAGCGCGGCGAGTACCAGAAGCTCGCGGGCCGGGCATGGGCCCACATCGCCGCATACGTCGTCTTTGTCGGCGACTACGATCCTGAGTTGGAAGTCGACCACCTTTGCGGTGTGCCGGACTGTATCGAGCCGACCCACCTGCGTCAGGTCAGTCATGCCGAGAACTGTCGTAGACGCAAGCAGCAACCTCGGTGCCGCAATGGACACGACCGTGAGATCGATATCCACACCGGCCGCTATCGCAAGGTCTGCCGACGCTGCAACGGCGACGCGCAGAAGCGGTGGCGCGAACGGCAAGCACGCCAGGTTGCCGAGGGCCGCGCCAGCTACGGCCGCGCAACGGACTGACGCCGGCCGCAGGATCCGGAGCTTCGGCGTCTCCGGGCGCTCGTGTTGAACGACACCAGAACGTTCGGCGGGAAGAGAGCCGCCGACGTCGCTGACGTCGCACGGCAGGCCCGCGCCCCCAAGGTTGAACCGCTGACGGACCGCTGTCGATCGACATCGGGTACGCGCCGTCGAGCCGGGCTTCGGGACGGTCGCAGCGAGGACTGGCTTACACCAGCCTAGCCCCTTACGGCAAAGAACTGTCATTATGATGCACGTTCATCGCATCGCTTCCGCAGCCTCTCCGGCACCCAATTATCGGATTACCAGTAACGACAATTTGATAACCCACTCAGCGGCTGCCCCGCCGAGGACCCCCGTCCAGGTGCAGGTCCGTGGCCGGGGCGGCGCCCGAATCGTCGAGATCCGGCGGTACGTACTCGACCCCGGCCAGCTCCTTGGCGAATTCGATGGACAGCGCGGTCGACGGTCCACGATCGTTGGCGGCATGCGACAGGAGGAGATCTGGGACGCCGACAGCGCCCAGCGTTACGACACCCCGGGCAGCGGAATGTTCGCGCCCGAGGTCCTCGGGCCAGCCGTCGACCGCCTCGCCACACTCGCCGCCGGTGGGCCGGCGCTGGAGTTCGCCATCGGGACCGGACGGGTGGCCGTTCCGCTCGCCGAACGCGGCGTACCGGTCACCGGCATCGAACTGTCCCGTCCGATGGTCGACCAACTGCGCACCAAGGCCGACGAGGCGACGGTCCCGGTTGTCATCGGAGACATGGGCCACCGCCACCGCCGCGGGGAGGTACACCCTCGTCTACCTCGTCTACAACACGATCTCCAACCTGCTCACCCAGACCGAGCAGGTCGAGTGCTTCCGCAACGCCGCCCGTCACCTACTGCCCGGTGGTCGGTTCGTCATCGAGCTATGGGTGCCTGAGCTGCGCAAACTTCCACCCGGGCAGCAGGCCGTCGTCTTCGGGGCGGAGACCGGCTACATCGGACTGGACACCTACGACCCGCTGCGCCAGCAGGTGGTGTCGCACCACTTCCGGTTCGACGACAGCCGGCACGCACGCCTGTACCGCAGCCCGCACCGCTACATCTGGCCGGCCGAACTGGATCTCATGGCCCAGCTCGCCGGCTTCGCGTTGGAGACCAGACACGCGGACTGGACCGGTTCCGAATTCACCGCCGAGTCCCGGTCCCACGTCTCCGTCTACCGCATCCCGCCCGACAGCCCGGCGACGACCGCGCCAGGAGGTGCGTGAGCGCCACCGCCGGCCCTGCCCCGGGCCGTCACGGCCGGGTAATCGATGGACCGGGCCGCGAGCCGTCACGATACTCGAGCCCATGACCCGGGCCATGGTGTCTCCGTTGCGGGCACGTCGACGAGCCCGCCGATGAGCGTCGCGGCCCCGCTGCCGGTGCTGTGGCTCTACGGCCCGCCCGCCGTCGGGAAGACCACGGTCGCCTGGAAGCTGTTCACCGAGCTGTCCCGCCGGATCCCCACCGGCTACGTCGACCTCGACCAGTTGGGCATGTGCTTCGCCGCGCCCACTGTGCACGAATCGGCGCCGGAGCCGGCCTCCGACCCGGGTCGCCACCGCCGGCAGACCCGCAACCTCGACCTGGTGGCGGCGAACGTCCGGGCCGCTGGCGCCCGCTGCCTCGTCGTCTCGGGGGTCGTCGACGCCGTCCGCGGGATCGAGGTCGACCTGCTGCCGAACGCGGCGCTGACAACATGCCGGCTGCGTGCCGAGCCGTACGAGTTGCGGCAGCGGCTGGCCGGGCGTGGCCGGGCCGGCGACGAGGCCGCCGACCAGGTGCTGGAGTACGCGGAGGCGCTGGACCGCAACCATCCGGCCGGCCCCTGCGTCGACACGACGGGCCGGAGCGTCGCCGAGGTCCTCGAACTGGTGCTGAGCGAGACCAGCGGCTGGCCGGCACCGGCGGGTCCGCGCACGACACCGTCGGTGGCCCCGGACGGAACGTCGGGACGCTACCCCAGCTATCCCGCCGGTACCGGCGAGATGCTGTGGCTGTGCGGTGCGACCGCGGTCGGCAAGTCCGCGGTGGGCTGGGAGATCTTCACCACCGTCAGCAACGCCGGGGTCTGGTGCGGGTTCGTGGACCTCGACCAGATCGGGTTCTTCTGCCCGGCCGGTACCCGGGCTCCGATCGACCATCGACTCCGGGCGAGCAACCTCGCCACAGTCTGGCAGACCTACCGGGCCACCGGTCTGGAGCGCCTGATCGTGGTGGGTCCGGTCGAGAGTGCCGAGGCCGTGCGGACGTACCGGGAAGCGCTGCCGTCGGTGCGGATCACACTGTGCCGGCTGCACGCCGGCCGCGACTCGCTGACCGAGCGGGTCATGCTCCGGGGTCGGGGTCAGGGTCCCCTGATCGCGGGCGACGAGCTGAAGGGACAGCCGGCGACGCGGCTGCGCGACGTCGCCGACGAGGCGACGGCCGTCGCCGAGGCCCTGGAGAGCGCGGCGCTCGGCGACCTGCGCGTCGACGCGGACGGCCGACCGGTGCCCGACATCGCCCGGGGCGTAGTTCGGCAGCTCGGCTGGCTGGACGGACCCGGCCGATTCCCGCTGGCGCCGACCGGCCGCGCTCGGTGATCCCGGTGCCGCCCCCGCCGGTTCGCCGCTGCCACAGGGTCCCTCCCGCGTTCCTGCGGCAAACCGCGCTACTCCGTCGACAATGCGAAGATCGTCCGGTGGTATCGCCACCGGCCACGACCGCGTACCTGACGAGACGAGAGCTGGTCGATGATCGTAGATGCCGGGATCTACCTGTTCGACCATCGGCTCTATCGGGAGCGGGTCGTTTCCGCCGTTCGGCGGCTACACGCCACCGGCCAGGTCGAGCCGTGGCTCGAGGCGGCGTGGCAGAGCAGGCACCACCCGCCAACGCCCGTACCCCGCTTCACGTCACATCTTCGTGAGGTGACAGCGGATCTGATCGCGAGCCCCGATCTCGCCGGCACCACACCGTCCGGGCTGATCGCGCCGCCCACGCGCCCTCGAAGGCGTCGACCGGCGGCGCGTACCGGCGGCCCGGGTGATGGTCCGGGCGACCCCGAAGCGGTTGAGCAGGAGGCGGTCGAGCACGAGCGGGAGTGGCAGGAGTTGCGGCACCTTTTCCGGCTGGCGGTGGAGACGACGTGCCTCGGTGCCGGTGTCTTCGTGGGCAACGCCGTGGACGCCCCGGAACTCGCCTTCTGCCTCGACGAACCGGTGATGTTCCACCCCGATGTTCGGGCCTGTCTGGAGTGGCTGGCGGAGCGTGGCCGCGCCTGGAGCCTCGGCGACGAGGACGCTGTCATCGGGGTACGGGGCTGGCTCGACCCGGTCGAGACCTGGTTTCTCGCTGACGAACTGGACCAGGTCGCGCTGCCGCCGATCGACGCCAGTTTCGCCGCGATCCGGGCCGCTCGGGCGAGCGGGATCGGGACGTGCGCGGACGGCCAGAGCCATCCACGCCTACGCGCCACCGTCCGCGCCGTCGCCGCTATCGCCGTCGAGCGAGGGCAGGGTGTGCTCTGGGGATGGGATCTCACGCCGCCCGGAGACGATTGACGGCACCTGAGGAACTGACGTTCGGGAACGTCGTACCAAGGATGATCTCGGCGTCCGGTGAGGGGGCCCGGAAACGAGGAATTCCGGGACGACCTCGTCAATGTCTGGCTCGTGCCGCTGAGGCCGATCGCGACTCCCAGGTCGGTGTCCAGACCTCGGTGACGGGTGCCTCCGCTCGTCTGGAGTCGAGGTAGCCGCGCAGTTTGCTGAGCGCGGGATGCGGGTTGTCGTCGCGCCAGATCAGTGACAGGGGGTAGACCGGTGCCGGGTCGCGTACCGGAATGCGCCGTAGGTCGTAGCTGTCCGGCCACAGGTATCGGGTGCGTTCACCGGCCAGCGTCGCCAGTTCCGCGGAGTCGGCGATCTCGGCCAGCAGTGCCTCGTTTCCGAAGACCGGCCCGACCCTGTCGATGGTGAGGCCGAACGCGGCGGCGAGTTCGTCGTAGTAGTCGGCCCATTCGGTACCGGCGGCCATGCCGGGCATCCAGATGCGGTGTTCGGCGAGTTGTGCGGGCGTGACGGCGCGGGCGTTGGCGAGCGCATGGCGTGGCCCGACGAGGACCTCGTGATGCTCGTCGATCACCCGGGCGGTCCTGATCGCCCCTGACAACTGGCGCGCGGGGACGGTGACGGCGTGGAAGGTGGCATCGATCGTCCCCGCCTCGACGGCGGCGGTCGCGGCATGGACATCGGCGTCGAGGGTCACGACATCCAGCTCGATCCGCGGATGCGTACGGTGGAAGTCCTGGAGCAGCACCGCCGACGCGATCCGTCGACTGTGGACGTCGACGCGGAGCGCGCGCCGACCGGGGCGCACGGAAGCGTCGGCGCGCGCCTGCACCCGGAGCAGTTCCCGGGCGTGGGGCAGGAAGACCTGGCCGTCGACCGTGAGTTGGGCGCCGCGAGCCGTGCGGGTGAACAGCCGTACCTCCAGATCCTTCTCCAGCCCGGCGATGCGCTTGGACACGGCCTGCTGGGTGATCGACAACACGGCCGCGGCGTCCTGGAACTGGCCGGCGTCCGCAACGGCGACGAAGGTACGGACAGCGTCGAAGTCCACGGACCAGATCCTACGTACACAACGATCAGTTGTGGCTCACCGCCGGTTCGGTTGTCTGGTCCGTCATCCCGACCCTTGCGTTGATCACAGCGATCAACGGTGAGTTGTCCGACGCGGAGGACGTACGGCCTGATGGCGCCTACGCCGTCAGCGGCCCGTCCGCGACCGGAGCACCCCCAGGTAGTGCTCGTTGTACATGACGCCGAGGATGTTGCCGAACGGGTCGACCACGGAGGCGGTGACGAAGCCGGGGCCGCGCTCGTTCGGCTTCTCGTGCACGGTGGCGCCGAGCGACAGCAGCCGGTCGAAGCTGCCCTGGAGGTCGTCGACGTGCCAGTAGACGACCGCGCCGCCGGCCTGGTCGGGACGGCCGTGCGGGGCGTACCGGCTGTCGATGATGCCGAGTTCGTGCTGGTAGTCGCCGATCCGGAACTCGACGTACGCCGGTGGCCCCTCGATCGGGCGCACGAAGTACGCCTCGACGCCGAGCAGCTCCGCATACCAGTTCCGGGCCGCCGTGACGTCGTCGGCGAAGAGGCTGATGGTGGTGACTCCACGCAACATGGCAGTTCCTTCCTTCCGGTCGGTGACAACCTCCATCCTCGGAGCAGAAGTGCTCACCAACTGAGCACTTTTTGCGGCAGGCTGCTGGAATGCGCGCCGACCGTCTCGTCGCCGTCCTCCTGCTGATGCAGGCCCGGGGCCGGGTGACCGCCGCCGAGCTGGCCGAGGAGTTGGAGGTCTCGGTGGCCACCGCCCGCCGCGACCTGGCGGCGCTCTGCACTGCCGGCGTACCGGTGTATCCGCAGCCCGGCCGCAACGGCGGCTGGTCCCTGGTCGGCGGCGCCCGCACCGACCTCACCGGCCTGTCCGCGACGGAGGCGCGGGCCCTGTTCCTGCTCGTCGGCCCGGCAGCGGCCGCCTCGGACCAGGCCCGCGCGGCGCTGCGCAAGCTCGTCCGGGCACTGCCGCAGACCTTCCGGGCCGAGGCCGAGGCGGCGGCCAGCGCCACCATGCTCGACCCGACCCGGTGGAGCGGCCGGAACCGGCCCCGCCCCGCCCTGGTCGACCTGCTACAGGCGGCCGTGATCCGCCGGCGGAAGGTCCGGCTGCGCTACGTCGGCGGCGACCGGAAACGTACCGAACGGCTGGTCGACCCGTGGGGACTCGTCGACAAGGACGACGTCTGGTATCTGCTGGCCGGCACGGAGCGGGGGCAGCGGACGTTCCGGGTCGACCGGATCGTCGCGGCCGAGTCGACCGAACTGCCCGCCGCACGCCCGGACGACTTCACCCTCGACGCCGCCTGGCGCACCGTGGTCGGCGAGGTGGAGCAGCGCCGTTCCCGGACCTGGGCCATGGTACTCGTGCCGGCCCGCTACCTGCCGGTGCTGCGCGACCAGTTCGGCCGGCACTGCCATCCTGACGACGGCGAGCGGGCCGACGGGCGTACCCAGGTCCGGCTCGCCGCACCCACCGCGCTGGACATCGCCCGCCAGTTGGCCGGCTGGGGCGACCTGGTCGAGGTGCTCGCACCACCGTCGGTCCGGGCCGAACTGGCCCGGATCGGCGCCGAACTCGCCGCCCGCTACTCTGCCGAAGCCTGACCGGCGCCGATCGCCCCACCGGCGCCCGGTGACCACCAGCCTGCCGCCACCCCGACACCGCCGACCGGATCCCGCCCGGCGGCGCAATCCTCGACCGCGCAACCCTCGGAGCCCGGCCGGCCGGATCCCGCTCGACCGCGCAACCCTCGGAGCCCAGCCGGCCGGCTTCCGCTCGGCGGCGCCACCCTCGGGGCGGGCGCTCGGCCCCGCCGGTCGGATCCCGCTCGGCCGTGTCGCGTTCAGAGCCTGAGGCGGGCGGCGATCGGCAGGTGGTCGCTGCCGGTGGCCGGCAGCGACCACAGGTCGGCGACGGTCGCCGACCGGGCCATCACCTGGTCGATCCGGGCGACCGGCAGTGCCGTCGGCCAACTGAACGGAAAGGCCCGGCCAGTCGACGGCAGCAGTGCCCTGACCGGCGCCAACCCCCGGTCGTGCACGGTGCTGTTGAGGTCACCCAGCAGGATCACCGTGCCCAGCCGCTCCGTGTCGAGCACCCCGGCCAGCAGCCGGGCACTCTCGTCGCGCCGCGTGGTGCCGAACCCGTCCGGCAGGCCGATCCGCACCGACGGCAGGTGCGCCACGTAGACGGCGACGTCACCGCCGGGCAGCCGTACGGTGGCCCGCAGCCCCCGGTTCCAGTCCGGGCCGAACCCGGTCGGTCTGATGTCCAGCGGCTGGTCGTCCAGCAGCGGATACCGCGACCAGAGGCCGACGGTGCCGTGCACCGTACGGTACGGGTAGTCCCACCCCAGCGCCGCCGCGTACGCCGACAGCGCCGGCTCGGTCAGTTCCTGCATCCCGATCAGGTCGGGCCGGACCCGGGTCAACGCGTCGGCCGTACCCGCCGGATCGGGATTGGTGTCGCTGACGTTGTGCTGGACCACCGTGATGTCCCCGACGGAACCTTCCTCAGGCACCAGCTCCGCGCCGAATAGCCCGAGCCAGGCGGTGGCGGGCAGCGCCAGCGCGACCAGGGCGGCAGCGGAGCGGCGCAGCAGCGCCAGCACCAGCAGTACCGGAACGGCGGCTCCCAGCCAGGGCAGGAAGGTCTCCAGCAGGCTGCCCAGCCGGCCGAACCCGTTGGGCAGCACGGTGTGCCCGATCAGCAGCAGGCTGACCAGCAGCGCCAGGGCGGCGGGCAGCCAGCCGCGTCGCCAGGCCGACCGGCCGGGTCCGTCGACGCCCCGGTGCCGCCACTTCGGCCGCCACCGGACCGCCGTCGCAACGTCGTCCACCCGGTCGAACCCTCCCACACCACGGCCACCGGCCAGTGGCCCTCCGCGCTGGACCGCCGGCCGGAGCGGCCGTCCGAACAGGACGTTGCCGACGTCGGCCGCCTACCGTACCCGGTCGACCACCGTCACCGTCCCAGCGGCGCCGTCGACGGTGACGAGCTGACCGGTTCTGATCGTATCGGTGGCGCCGGGAACACAGATGACGGCGGGAATGCCGTACTCGCGGGCCACCGTCGGGCCGTGTGCCATCGGCGCGCCGGTCTCGGTCACCAGTCCCCCGGCGGTCAGGAACAGCGGCGTCCAGCCGGGATCGGTGGTCGGGGCGACGAGGATCTCGCCGGGCTCGACGTGTGCGGTCGCCGGGTCGTGCACCACCCGGGCCGGGCCGGTCGCCGTGCCCGGCGCCGCGCCGACCCCACGTAGCGCGCCGGGAGCCGCCGTGGCCGGAGCGAGCACGGCCTCGACGTCGGTACCGTCGGAGAGCACCGAGACCGGTACGTGCCGGCGGCGCAGCTCCCGCTGGTACGTCGCCCGGCGCTCCGCCACCAGCGCCCGCTGGTCACCCCCGTCGCGTACGGCGGCACGTGCCTCGTCGAGGGTCAGGAACATGATGTCGTCGGCCTGCGCCAGTTGCCCGGCGTCGACCAGTTCCGCGCCGACCAGCAGCAGTTGCCGGCGGCTCTCCCGCAGCGGATACAGCCCGGCGAACTTGCCCGACTCGCGCAGCCCGGCCAGCACCCGCGCCCGGCGCAGCAGGAATCCGGCGATCCGGCCCCGGACGGGTCGGCGGCGACGGGCCCGGGCGACGAGTTCGGCGAGTGCCGCCTCGGCCTCGGCGGCGGCCTGGGCGAACCGCCGGTCGGGGGCCTGCTCCGGGTCGGTGACCCGCAGGTAGTTCGCGATCGAGGCGAGGATCGGGGTCGGGTCCTCGGCCCAGCGGGGTACCCCGAGGTCGACCTCGGCGGCGGCCCGGTGCCCGTATGTGTCGAGGAACGCCGACAGTCCGATCTCCGGCAGGGTGCCGGCCCGCCACCGCGCGGCGAGTTCGTCCGGCGGGGTCGTCGAGAGCAGCTCGCGGTGTGCGCTGGCCCGCTCGGCGAGCCGCCACAGCGCCAGGTCCATCTCGATGGTGACGTTGTGCGGCATGCCGCCGAGTACGGTGTGGATCTCGGACTGGCTGGCGATCCCCTTGAGTAGTTCGGCCGGCAGGGCGGTGGTCAGGATGCCGGCCACGATCGGCCAGATGATCCGGTCGTACCGGGTCGACGGGTCCTGGCCCGCGACGAAGTCCAGCCGTTCGGCGGCGGTACGCAGCCCGGCCGGCGCGGCGGCGGCCCGCTGCCGGAGCTGCTCGATCTCCGCGAACAGCCGGGTCCGGGTCGCCTCGGGCCGGGCCAGCGCACCCACGATCCCGGCGACCGCCCGTGGCGCGCTGCGCAGGGCCGGGCCGAGGCCACCGCCACGGTCGGACCGAACACCGGGCGCGGGCGCGAACCGGGGGTCGGTCAGGATGTGCGCGACCACGGCCTGGGCGCGCGGGCCGAAGTCCACCGCCATCAGCTTCACCAGCCGTTTGCGGGTCGCCGGGTCGCGGACCAGGTCGGTCAGGTCGCCGTAGAGGCGTCCGCCGATGTCGACGATCTCGGCCCTGATGCCGAAGGAGCCGAGGATGCCGGCCAGGATCTCCCGCAGCGCGGACATCCCCATCGGGGTGACCGGGCGGAGCATCCCCTGCACGTGCCCGAACTCCAGGTAGATCCGGGGTTGCGGCCGGTCGGTCGGCGGCGGCAGCGGGAACAGTGTGGTGATCGGCCGGGACTGGAGCAGCCAGAGTACGCCGTCGGGGTCGATCGCCCACTCGATGTCCTGCGGTGCGCCGAAGTGGGCCTGAACCCGCTCGCCGGCCCGGTGCAGCTCGGCGAGCTGGGCGGGGGTGAGGCAGCCGCGGTCGTCGTAGCGGGTGCCGTCGAGGACGTAGTGGTCGGCCGGGGCGGTGCCGTCGACCACGGCGGTGCCGAGCCCGGGTGCGGCGTCGACCACCATCTGGGTACGGCACCCGGTGAGCGGGTTGGCGGTGAACAGCACCCCGGCGACCGTGGCGTCGACCATGCACTGCACCACCACCGCCATCCGGACGGTCCCGCCGTCGATGTCGTTGGCCTCCCGGTAGGCGACGGCCCGTTCGGCGTACAGCGAACTCCAGCACTTGGCGATGGCGTCGTGCAGTGCGTCGACCCCGGTGACGCCGAGGAAGGTGTCCTGCTGGCCGGCGAAGCTCGCGTACGGCAGGTCCTCGGCGGTCGCGCTGGACCGGACCGCGACCGGCCCACCGCCCAGCGCCCGGTACGCCTCCGCCACCTCGGCCTCCGGGATCGTGCCCCGGTCGTGCGCGGCGGTGGTCAGGCAGAACCCGGCCGGAACCCGCTCGCCGATCCGGATCAGCTCGCCGAGCCCGGCAGCCTTGCCGCCGACCAGTTCCACCAGGCCGGCGGACGTCTCGACCAGCGCGATCACGTTCACCCGAGGCTCCCCTCAATTTTTTCCAATACGACTGCAACGTAACCGGCTCGGTGATCCCATGTCAATACGACTGCAATGTAATGTGACGGGGTGCCCAGGAAAGCCGACCACGTCGCCCGCCGCCGGCAGCTCGCCGACGCCCTGATGCGGCTCGCCGCCAGCCAGGGCCTGGAGGCGGTCAGCCTCCGGCACGTGGCGGCCGAGGCCGGGGTGTCGACCGGCATGGTGCAGCACTACTTCCGCACCAAGGACGAGATGATGACCTTCGCTCTCGACATGGTGATGCGCGACGCGCAGGAGCGGATCACCGCCGAGGCCGCTGCCGCCGGCCGGGCTCTCACCCCCGCCGAATTCGTCCGGACGCTGATGATCCAGATCCTGCCGCTGGACGAGCCCCGACGGCTCGAAGGACACGTCACCCTCGCCTTCCTCGCCTACGCCGCCGTCAAGCCGGCCATCGCCGAAGGGCTGCGCGGAAGCACCGACCAGATGCACACCTTCCTCGCCGGCCAGATCCGGGCGGTGCAGGCGACGACCGGCACGGCAGCACGGGTCGACCCGGTGCACGCGGCCACCGCGCTGCTCGCCCTGGTCGACGGGCTCGGCATCCACGTCCTCAGCCAGCACTACTCCGGCGAGCAGGCGGTCGCCGCCCTCGACGCCCACCTCGGGCTGCTGTTCGGCTCCACACCGGACCCGCCCGCCAACATCCCGCCCGCCGACACCACCGTCGACCCGCCCGCCGGCATCGGTTGACCGGCGCGGCACCGTCGACCGGCCCGGCCGTACAGGCCGCCGCCGGTAGCCCCGTACGCTACGACCACACCCGCGCCGCGGACGGACGGCGCCGCACGAGGGAGGCCGCCCGGTGACCACCCGTATGGCTGTGTTCGGAGCCGGCTCCTGGGGTACCGCCTTCGCGATGATCCTCGCCGACGCCGGCTGCCGGGTCACCCTCTGGGGACGGCGCCCCGACATCGTCGACGCCGTCAACCGCACCGGCACCAACCCCGACTACTTCCCCGACATCCCGCTGCCGGCCGGCATCACCGCCACCACCGATCCGGCGCGGGCCGCCGACGGGGCCGAATTCGTGGTACTCGCGGTGCCGTCGCAGACCCTGCGGGCCAACCTCACCGGCTGGGCGCCGCTGATCGCCCCGGAGAGTGTGCTGGTCAGCCTGATGAAGGGCGTCGAACTCGGCACCGCCAAGCTGATGAGCCAGGTCGTCGCGGAGGTCACCGGCGCCGGCCCGGACCGGATCGCGGTCGTCTCCGGCCCCAACCTCGCCCCCGAGATCGTCCGCCGCCAGCCCGCCGCCAGCGTCGTCGCCTGCCGGGACGAGGCCGTCGCCCAGCGCCTCCAGACCGCCTGCCACACCGGCTACTACCGCCCCTACACCAACACCGACGTGGTCGGCTGCGAGATCGGCGGCGCGGTCAAGAACGTCATCGGGCTGGCGGTCGGCATCGCAGGCGGCCTCGGCCTCGGCGACAACACCAAGGCGTCGCTGATCACCCGTGGCCTGGCCGAGACCACCCGGCTCGGGTTGGCGATGGGCGCCGACCCGCTCTCCTTCGCCGGCCTGGCCGGCATGGGCGACCTGGTCGCCACCTGCTCCTCGCCGCTGTCCCGCAACCAGACCTTCGGCACCAACCTCGGCCGGGGCATGACGGTCGCCGAGACGGTCGCGGCGACCCGGCAGACGGCGGAGGGGGTCACCTCCTGCGAGTCGGTGCTGGACCTCGCCCGCCGGCACGACGTCGAGATGCCGATCGCCGAGATGGTCGTCGACATCGTCCGAGGTGGGAAGTCGCCGCAGGTCGCGGTGAAGGAGCTGATGGCCCGCTCGGCGAAGCCCGAGCGTCGCTGAGCCCTCCGTCCCGTACCACCTGTGGTGTCAGGTCCGGACGCAGAGGTAGCCGGCGTAGGTGGCCGGGTCGCGGCTCGGGGTCGCCTCGACGATCCGGAAGCCGGCCCTGGCCAGCATCGGTTCGAGCAGCCAACTGAAGGTGCTGTGCTCGGTGCGGATGTGGGTGGCGAGTTCGACCCGGGTCCAGCCGTCGGCGCTCGACCCGGCCGCCCGCGTCAACCAGGTCTCGAACTGCTCCGCCACCTGGGCCGGGTCGAAGGTGTAGACCAGGTCACGCAGCAGCAGGATCCCGCCCGGCCGCAGCATGCCGGCGACCCGGGTCAGCGCGACCGCCTTCCAGAAGTCCGGTAGCTGGTGCAGCGCGTGCCGGCTGTAGACGAGGTCGGCCGGCGGGCCCTGGTGGGCGTAGCTGAGGAACCCGGCCCGGACGACCTCGACGTTGCGCAGTCCGGCCCGCTGCGCGCCGGCCCCGAGCCGGGTCAGCATCGCCGCCGAGACGTCCACCGCGACCACCCGCCGGCAGTGCGGCGCGGCGGCCAGGGTGAGCCGGCCGGTACCGGCGCCGAGGTCGACGAGGGTGGCGTCGCCGTCCAGCCCGTGCCGACGCAGTAGCTCCAGGTCGGCCTGCGGGTCGTGGCCGGCCTTGCGGTCGTAGCCGTCGACGTACGCCGGGTCGAGGTGCTCCGGCCCGGCGTACGCCAGCTCGTCGAGCCACCAGTCGGGGTGTTGCACGGTCATCCGTCTCCTCCATCCCGCATCGGCCCCGGGGTGCGGCGCCAGTATCGCCGCTCCCGGCGCGGCAGGGCACCCGTATTTGTCCCGCCGGCCGCCCCGCCACCACCGGGGACGGCCGGCACTAGACTTCCCCGGCGATGGACGCGCAGAACCCCACCCCGGAGCCGCCGGCCGAGACCCGGCCCTGTGCCCACTGTGGACGGCCGGTACCGCAGCGGGCGGCGGCGGGCCGACCGTTCCGGTACTGCCGGGACAACGACGGCGCCTGCCAGCGGGCCTCCCGTAACCAGCGGATGCGGCACCGCAACGCACCGGGGCTGGCCGGTCAGGTGGCCCGCACCTGGGAGGTGGTCGACCGGCTCGACCAGGTCAGCGAGACGCTCGCCGAGGCGCTGCACGCCGAACTCTCCCCCGCCGGGGTGGAACGCCAACTCGCCGAGGTACGGGCCGAGGCGGCCAGCCAGATCGCGGCGGCGCAGACCGAACGGGACGAGGCGCGCCGGGAGGCCGAGACGGCGGCGATCACCCTGCACCAGGCCGAGCAGGCGGCCAGCGCGGCGGTCGCCGACCGGGCCGCCGCCCGGGAGGAGTCCGAACGGGCCACCGCGACCGCCGAGCGGGCCAGCGCCGAGACCGCCACCGCGCTCGCCGCCCGGGACACGGCCCAGCAGGCGGCCAGCGCGGCGGCCGCACTGCGTACCCAGGCCGAGCAGGACCGCGACGCGGCCCGCCGGGAACTGCGGGCGCTGCGCACCGAGGCGGACGCCGACCGGCGCCGGTCGGCCGAGCTGACCCGGGAACTCGCCGAGGCGGCCCGGGACCGCGACTCGGCCCGGGCCGAGTCGGAGCGGGCAACCCGGTCGGCGGCCGAGGCGGTCGGCCAGGCGGAACGGTTCCGCGTCGCGGCGGCCGAGGCCCGGACCGCCGCCGAGAACGCGGCTGGGGAGGCGGCCAGGTTCCGGGCCGAGGCGGAGCGGGCGGCGACCAACGCCACCCAGGCCCGGTCCACGGCCGCCGCCGCCGGCGCCGACCTGGAGCGGACCCGGACCGACCTGCGGGCCGCCCGGGACACCGCGACCACCGCCGAGGCCCGACTCGGCGCGCTGACGGTACGCCTGTCGGCGGCGGAAGCCGACCGGGACGCGGCCCGGGAGCGGGCCGGTCAGCTCTCCACCCAGGTCAGCGACCTCGCTGCCGCGCTGGCCGGGCTCACCGCCCGGGCCGTCGCCGACGCCTCGAACGGCAGCCCGGCGCCCGCCGGATCCCGCACCGCCGGACCGGCCCCCGAGCCGTGACCCACCAGGGCTCCGACTCTCGGACCGGACAGCCGGACCAACACGACATATCCCGGCAATTCAGCACCTTCACCGGTGATCTCGATCACCACTGAGGAGATCCGGCTACGCTCGGAGCGTTTGACCACTTGTACGTTTCTGCCGGCGGCGGGAATCGCCCACCCGGCACCTGTCGTTACACCGATAAGAACAAGCACCACGACCGAGGGGAAAGCCGATCATGGGCGAGCGCATGCTGCGCGGGAGCCGTCTGGGAGCAGTCAGCTACGAGTCCGACCGCAACACCGAGCTTGCCCCGCGACAGACCCGAGAGTACCTCTGCGCCAAGGGCCACCAGTTCGAGGTGCCCTTCGCCGTCGATGCCGAAGTGCCGATGACCTGGGAATGCAAGTTCGACGGCAGCGTCGCCCGGCTGGTCGACGGCAGCGAGCCGGAGCAGAAGAAGGCCAAGCCGCCGCGTACCCACTGGGACATGCTGCTGGAGCGCCGCTCGATCGCCGAACTGGAGAGCATCCTCGCCGAACGGCTCGAAGAGGTCCGGACCCGGCGCGGCCGGGCCTGACCGCGCCGCCGGCAGACAGCACGCCCACCGCCCCCACGGCGACGCCGTGGGGGCGGTGGGCGTCTCCGGCACCACCAACCGGGCCGGTGTTGGCTCCCACCCCGGGCACCTTCTTGCGATCGGGATGCCCGTCGCAGCACGGCGCCGATCCCTGCCGTCCGTCACTCCCGGGGACGTCATCCGCGCGATGGCGCCGTTGCTGGCCTGCTGGCCGTGGGCACTCCCGGCAGCGCCGCTGCTTGCTGGCCGTCCGTCACGCCGGGAGCCCGTCGTCGCGCCCCGGGGAGGATCAGGGCCGGCGCGGCTCGACGATCTCGCCCTCGATCGCGCCACCCGGGGAAGCCGGCGGCGGCGGCGCCCCACCTGGCGCGGCCGGCGGCGCAGTGGCCGCATCGGCGGGCCCGGGACCGGCGTCCGGTCGCGGCTGACCCCGCCGGACCCGCACCCGGCGCGGCCCGAACAGGTCCCCGGCGACCTGGGCGGAGACCCGCCGCTCGGCCACCCGCTGCACCTGCCCCCGGACCAGCCGGCGCAGCAGCGGCACCGTCAGCAGCAGCCCGACCACCCCGGTGACCAGGCCGGGAATCGCGAGCAGCAGCCCGGCGAGCAGCCCCACCAGCCCGTCGCTGACCTCGCTGCCCGGCGGCCGGCCACCCTCGACGGCGGCCCGCAGCCCCCGCCAGGCACGCATCCCCTCCCGGCGCAGCAGGGCCAGCCCCAGTAGCGAGGCGACCAGCACCAGCAGGATCGCCCAGCCGAACCCGATCCACCGCCCGAGCAGCACGAAGACCGCGACCTCCACGATCCCGGTCAGCAGCAGTGCCAGCGGTACGAACCTCAGCCCTCGGCGCATGTCACCCCATCCGGATGTCGGGCCCACAAACCCCGTACGTCCAGCATGACACGCCGTCGGTCACGGCCAACGGAGCCGCTGGTCGCCGGTACCGTCCCGGCGTGCCCGGCCCGGCGCCACCCGCCGATCCGCCACCGACCAGAGCGTCACCCGCCACAACGCCTCGCCGATGATCACCGGACTCATCTTGCTCGTCCCCCGCTCCCGCTCGGCGAAGGTGATCGGCACCTCGACCGTACGCAGCCCGGCCCGGTGCGCCCGCCAGGAGAGCTCCACCTGGAACGAGTACCCCTGCGAGGCGACCGAGTCGAGATCCAGCCGAGCCAGCGCCGGCACCCGGTACACCCGGAACCCGCCGGTCGCATCCGACAGCGGCATCCCCAACGCCACCCGGGTGTAGAGGTTGCCGCCCCGGGACAGCAGTTGCCGGTGCCACGGCCAGTTCAGCACCTGGCCGCCCGGCGTCCACCGGGACCCGATCACCACGTCGGCGTCCCGGGCCGCGTCCAGCAGCCGGGGCAGTTCCTCCGGGGCGTGCGAGCCGTCGGCGTCCATCTCCACCACGGCGTCGTAGCCGTGCTCGGCCGCCCAGCCGAACCCGGCCACGTACGCGGCGCCCAGGCCCTGCTTGCCGGGCCGGTGCAGGACGTGCACCCGGGGGTCCGCCTCCGCCATCCGGTCCGCGATCGCCCCGGTGCCGTCCGGGCTGTTGTCGTCGACGACCAGGATCTCCACCGGTGGCGCCGCCCGGTGCACCCGGTCGACGATCACCCCGATGTTGTCGGCCTCGTTGTAGGTGGGCACCACCACCAGCACCCGGCCCACCCCCGGATAGCCGTCCCCGTGGTCATCCGCTCCGAACGACTCATTCACCGCTCCTCCGCATCCGCCGGGTCGCCGGCCGTCGCCGTACCGACCCCGGGAAGCGGACGCCGACGACGGGTCAGCGTCGCGGCGGCGAGCGCCGCGACCGCCATGGCCAGCAACGCCACCTCCGGCCACAGGCCGACCCGGGTGGCGACCGTACGGGCCTCCCCGAGGTGCATCTGCCGGGTCACCACCGCCCTGGTGTTGAACCCGGTCGCCCCGGTTACCCGCCCGTCGGCCCCGACGAACCCGGAAACACCGACCGTCGACGCCATCAGCGCCTCCCGGCCGTGCTCCACCGCCCGCAGCCGCACCATCGCCAACTGCTGCTCGGCCTCCGCCACGTTGAACGTGGCGTTGTTGGTCTGCACGACCAGCACCTGCGCCCCACCCGTCACGGTGTCCCGGACCACCTCGTCGTAGGCGACCTCGAAACAGATCACGTCGCCGAGGGTCACCCCGCCGACCCGCAGCACCCCCGGGTCGGTGCCGGCGACGAAGTCGTTGCGGACCCGGTCGACCTCCTTGCTGACCATCCGGGCGATGTCCCGCAACGGCACGTACTCGGCGAACGGCACCGGATGGCGCTTGACGTACATCTGCGACCCGTCCAGGCCGGTACCCGGCAGCCACACCAGCCCCGCGTTGCGCACCTGCCCCTCGTCCGGGCCGAGTAGCACCGCACCGACCAGGATCGGCGCCCCGATCGCGTCCGCCGCCTCCGAGATGCGCTGCCCCGCCGACGCGTCGCGGGTCGGGTCGACGTCGCTGGAGTTCTCCGGCCAGACCACCAGGTCGGGCTGCTCCGCCTCGCCCCGCGCGACCCGGCCGGCCAGCTCGATGGTGGCGTTGACGTGGTTGTCCAGTACCGCCTGCCGCTGGGCGTTGAAGTCCAGTCCCATCCGGGGCACGTTGCCCTGCACGATCGCCACCTGGGCGGTCTCGGAGCCCGCCCCGGCCAGCGGCACCAGCAGCCCGCCAGCGACCAGGGCCGCCGCCCCGGCGACGAACCCGGCCCCGCGCAGCCAGCCGGCCACCGGCAACCCCCGCCAGGGCCGCCACACCGCCGCGACCAGCAGCCCACCGGCGACCGCCACCGCGAAGGTGACCAGCGGGGCACCCCCGTACGCGGCCAGCCGCAGCACCGGCGAGTCACCCTGGCTGAACGCGAGCCGCCCCCACGGGAACCCGCCGAACGGGGTCCGGTCGCGCAGCGCCTCCTGCGCCACCCACAGCACCCCGGTGACCAGCGGCCACGACCAGCGGAACCGGTCCACCAGCCGACCGGTGAACGCCAACGCCAGCCCCAGCAGCCCCAGATAGGCCGCCTGCAACCCGGACAGCAGTAGCCACGGCACGTAACCGGTGTAGAGATTCGTCCAGCTCAACATCGGCAGGAACAGCGCCAGCCCGGCGAGGGCGCCGAGCCCGAACCCGGCCCGCATCCGCCGCCGGTGTACGGCCACCGACAGCAGCGCCACTCCGACCGGCGCCAGCCACCAGACCCCGTACGGCGGGAACGCCAGCAGCAGCACCAGCCCGGCGCCGACCGCGGCCGGCAGCGCCAGCCACAGCGGTACGGGTCTTCCGGCCGGCTCGGCGGGCCGGTCCCCACCCTCGGCAGTCTCCGTCGGCTCGGCCGTGTCCACCACTGTCACGCGCGCCTCACGTCTTCTCCCACGCCACCGGCCCCGGCGCCGGTGCGACCCACGCGGAAGGCTACCGGCCCGGCCGCCCGCCCCGGCAGTCGCGCCGGTTCTGCGCCGACCCAGCGGCACAAACCCGCCCGGAACAGTCGAAACGCCCGCCGGGGGAATCGCGGGCAGGTCTCGGCGAAGACGTTCCGGCCGGCGTCCCGGGCGCCGCGACCTGTTCGCCTCGCGGCGCCGGAACGAAAATCGGGGCGCGGCCGACAGGCCACGCCCCGATGCTCCCAGGCCCTCCCCGGCCGGTGTGGTAGGGCACCGCAACACGACCTTCGGACCGACCTGACGTGAACTGGCTGTTCCCGTCGGGCCGTTGTCTACTGGCCGCCTGCAAAACCCTGCCCGAGCACCGGTAACCGCAGCCGGTTCGCGCCGCCCCGCCGACCCCCGCCCGCTGGACCTGGCCGTTGCGACGACACGAACACATGCCGCTCGGCCAGCGGACGAAGGGACGAAGCGAACAACAGCCGCTTCCCGTTGTAGGACTCAAAGACGGTACGTGGTACCCCCCGGGCACTGTCAACCGCCCCCCGGCCAGTCGTCCCGTTCGATGCGGCGTGTCGGATCCGGCGCGCCGCGCCGCCCCCGGTTCGCCTCCCGTTCGCCGGCCGGACACGCCCCGGTCGACGAATCAGCCGGCCAGCAGGTGCCGGCGCAGCAGCCCGGCCGCCGCCACCGGATGCGGCTGCGCCAACAGCCCCGCCGCCGCCAGCACGTACGTGACGTCGACCACCGTACGGGCGGCCCGGGGCAGCGGCCAGCCGCCGGCGTGGTCGGTCAACACCCCGTCGAGTACCCCGGCCGCGGCCACCGGCTCGGCGTGCCGGAGTACCCCGCCGGAGCCGACCAGCAGCCGTACGTCCCGCAGATCCCGCGCCGGCTGCCCGGCCGCACCGCCACCCCGGGCGTGCCGGCGTACTGCCAGTACCGCGGCCAGGGCGGCGATCTGACGCTCGGCCGCCCGCTCCGGGTTGTCGACCACCAGCCGGCCCGGTTCGGCCGCCAGCATCGCCGCCAGCGTCGCCAACGGCCCCTCCTCGGCCGGTGACAGCAGCCGCTCGGCCAGCGCCGCCCGCACCACCCCGGGCGCGCTCCACCGCATCCCGAGATCACCCTCGACGGTCCGGGCCCGCCACAGCATCCCGGCCGCCGGTTGCCCCGGACCGCCGGCCCGCTCGTCCGGCACCAGCACCGAGTACACGTCGGTGGTGGCCCCGCCGACGTCGACCACCAGCAGGTCACCGCCGAGCTGGTCGGCGAGCGACTCCACCCCGGTCAACACCGCGTCCGGGGTCGCCGCCCGGACCAGCCCGGCGAACCGGCCACCCCGGGAGAGCCGCTTGCCGCCGATCACGTGCCGCAGGAACACCTCCCGGATCGCCGCCCGGGCCGGCCCCGCCGCCAGTACGCCGATCGACGGCAGCACGTTGTCGGCCACCGTCACCGGCACCCCGCGCCCGGCCAGCAGCTCCCGGACCGCCGGGGCGGCCACCGCGTTCCCGGCCACCACCACCGGCACCCGCCAGCGGGCCCGGGCCAGCCGGCCGGCGTTCGCGGTCAACACCTCCGCGTCCCCGCCGTCGGTCCCGCCGACCAGCAGCAGCACGTCCGGCCGGGCAGCCCGCAACGCCGCCAGCCCCGCCCCGTCGAGCCGGCCGGCGCCGACGTGCACCACCCGGGCCCCGGCCGACAACCCGACCTGGTACCCGGCCCGGGCAGTGACCAACTCCTCGTAGCCGAGTACCGCCAGCCGCAGCCCGCCACCGGCCGACGAACAGACGTACCAGGGCGCCGACGCCGCACCGGACAGCCCGGCGGTCGCCTCGGCCACCGCCGCGTCCAGGCCGTGCAGCACGTCGGTGCCGACCGTGGTCCGACCGGACGCCGAGGCCAGCAACGTGCCGTCGGCGAGATCGACCACCGCCACCTTCGTCCAGGTGGAGCCGACGTCGGCGCAGACCGCGTACGAGGTCACCGCTACCAGGGCCCGCCATCGGCCGGCGCTGGCAGCGGACCGCCCGCCGCACCAGCGGCTTCCGACTCGGCAGCCGCGGCCGGGACCACCACCGTGCCGACGGCGGTCACCGCCACCAGCGGCGGATCGAGTACCTCGGCCGCCGACTCGCCCCGGTCCGGCCGGCCCCGGCACACCACCCGGCACTCGAACTCGCACGTGCGGCTCCGGCTGCCGACCCGGGTTACCGTCGCCGCCACCTCCAGCACGTCCCCGGCCCGGATCGGCGCCTGGAACCGCACCTCCGCGTAGCCGGCGAACAGCCCCTCGTCGCCGTCGGTCCGGATACACACCTCGGTCGCCACGTCACCGAACAACGCCAGCGCGTACGCCCCGTCCACCAGGTTGCCGGCGTAGTGCGCGTGCGAGTACGGCACGTACCGGCGGTGCAGCACCGTCAGCCCCAGCCGTGGATCCGCCGCCCCGTCAACTCCGGTCATCCGCCCACCCCTTCCGTTCCCCGCCCCGCTGACCGATCCCGATCACCGGGTGCCGCCGTCGCTCCGGCCGCCGCCCGGGCCGGTCCCGCCGCGCCGCCGGCCACCAGCCGGTGCACCAGATAGCTGGCCACCTCACCCGGCGTGGTACCCCGGCCGAAGATCCGGTCCACGCCCAGCTCGCCGGCCATCAACTCGTCGAACCGGGGACCGCCGACCACCAGCAGCGGACGCCGGCCCACCGGCATCGCCTCCCGGAACGCCGCCGACATCTCCCGGGTGTTGTGCAGATGCGCGTCCCGCTGCGTCACCACCTGCGACACCAGCACCGCGTCCGCCCGCTCCGCCCGGGCCGCCGCCACCAGGTCCGGCACGCTCACCTGGGCGCCCAGGTTCGTCACCCGCAACTCCCGGTAGTACTCCAGGCCCTTCTCTCCGGCGATCCCCTTCACGTTCAGGATCGCGTCGATTCCGACCGTGTGCGCGTCGGTGCCGATGCACGCCCCGACCACCGACAGCTTGCGGCGCAGCCGCCGCCGGATGAGGCCGTTGACCTCCTTCGCCGACAGCAGCGGATAGTCCCGCTCCACCACCCGCACCGCCGACAGGTCCACCAGATGGCTCACCCGGCCGTAGACGACGAAGAAGGTGAAACCGTCACCCATCTGGCGGGAGTGCACCAGCATCGCCGGGTCCAGCCCCATCTTCGCCGCCAGTTGCAGCGCCGCCCCCTCCGCCCGCTTGTCGTGCGGCACCGGCAGGGTGAACGACACCTGCACCATCCCGTCCCCGGTCGCGTCCCCGTACGGCCGCACGATCGGACCGCCGCTCACGATCCCGCCTCCAACAGCTCCGTCGCCGGGTTGTAGTAGTCGTCGGCGTGCGCCGCCACCCCGTCCAGGCCACGACCCCGATCCGCCGGCCGCTTCGTGATCCCGAACGTGCCGTCCGCGATCGCCGGCAACAGCCCACCGTCGACGATCCGCTCCAGCAACGCCACCGCCTCACCGAGCACCGTCGCCGCCCGCCGCTGGATGAACCCGCCCGGCGCCGGCACGAAATCCTCGTGCAGCCCGCCGGCCGCGCCCAACACGTACCGGACGTTCTGTAGGGCGAGGTCCCGGTCCGACAGCCACGGCGTCACCACCGCCTCGGTCATCATCCCCACCAGCAGGATCCCCTGCCCGGTCATCGTCCCGACCAGATTGAAGAACCCGTCCAGCAGATTGCCCCGGAACACGTCCCCGGTCATGTGCCGGGTCGGCGGCATCCACTTCAACGGCGCGTCCGGGAACAACTCCCGGGCCAGCAGCGCGTGCGCCAACTCCAGCCGGAACGACTCCGGCAGATCCGGGTCGATCTCGAACGCGTGCCCCAGCCCCAACTGCGCGTCCGGCAACCCCGCCTCGTGCGCGAAGTACTCGTTGAGCAGCTGCGACACCGTCACCGTGTGCGCCTCGTCGACCGCGTCCGCCGTGGTCAGATAGTTGTCCTCACCGGTGTTGATGACGATCCCGGCCCGGGCGTGCACCTGCCGGGAGAACCGCTGGTCCACGAAGGTCCGTACCGGATTGATGTCCCGGAACAGGATCCCGTACATCGAGTCGTTCAGCATCATGTCCAGCCGCTCCAGGCCGGCCAGTACCGCCATCTCCGGCATGCACAACCCGGAGGCGTAGTTGGTCAGCCGCACGTACCGGCCCAACTCCCGCGACGAGTCGTCCAGCGCCGCCCGCATCAGCCGGAAGTTCTGCTGCGTCGCGTACGTGCCGGCGAACCCCTCCCGGGTCGCCCCCTCCGGTACGTAGTCCAGCAACGACTGCCCCGTCGACCGGATCACCGCGATCACGTCCGCCCCGGCCCGCGCCGCCGCCTGCGCCTGCGGAATGTCCTCGTAGATGTCGCCGGTCGCCACGATCAGATAGATCCACGGCCGCTGACCCGGATCGCCGTGCCGGCGTACCATCCGATCCCGCTCCGAACGACGGCGGTCGATCCGGCGCAGCCCGACGCCGACCGCCCGACGCGCCGCCGCCCCGGCCGACCGCGCCGCCCGGCCCGCCGGCACCTCGAACCGGACCGACCCGGCCGCCGCCTTCTGGGCCAGCAACGTCACCGCCGCCCCGACATCCGAACCCGCCGGAATCGGCACACCCAGCTCGCGCCGCAGCGCGTCGAAGACCGGCACCGCCACCCCGTGCGCCAGACCGACGTCCGCGACCACCGCGTCGACCAGCCGGTTCACCCATGGAATCCCGTCCGGATCCGCACCGGTCACCCCGGCCAGCCGCAACACCGCCCGCTCCACCGACACCGTCGTGTGGCCCCGGGCCAACTCCACCACCGGCTGCCCGGCCCGCCGAGCCAACTCCCGGGCCCGGCCGACCAACACCGGATCCAGCGCCAGCTTGCCACCCGACCCACTATCCCGTGCCATCGGCGACCCTCCACCATTCCGTCACGACGCGTCCTCCCCGTCGTAGATCACCGAACCGCGCAACACCGTCCGGCGGCACGTCGGCAGCGGCGTCGGATCGTCCGGCCCGCGCTCCTCCGGGCTCGCCGACACCAGCACCGGCAGCCCACCGTCCACCCCGGCCGGCGTCGACCAGACCGCGAACGTCGCCGCCGCACCCGGCACCAGCATCCCCTCGGTCAGCCGCGGATCCCGGCCACCCGCGCCCGCCGGCACCGCCCGCCAGCCACCCCGGGTGTGCGCCGCGAACGCCGCCCGCACACTCATCCGCTGCGCCGGGTTGAAATGCGCCACCGCCGCCCGCACCGAACCCCACGGATCCAACGGCGTCACCGGCGAATCCGAACCGAACGCCAGCGTCACCCCCACCCCGTGCATCGCACCCATCGGATTCGACTCCAACGACCGCCGCACACCCAGCCGCGACGCGTACATCCGCTGCTCACCGCCCCACAACCGGTCGAATGCCGGCTGCATGCTCGCCACGATCCCGTACTCGACGAACCCGGCGATCAGCCGCTTGTTCATGATCTCGGCATGCTCGATCCGGTGCCGAGCCGCCCGCAACCGGTCCACCCCGAGCACCTCGGCCGCACCGGAAAACCCGGACAACACCGTGTCGATCGCCGCGTCCCCGATCGCGTGGAAACCGCCCTGCACCCCGTGCGCCGCACAGTCCAGCAGATGATCCCGTACCTGCGCCGAGGTCAGATAGCCGTGCCCGCACGCCCCCGGCTCACCGTCGTCGTACGGCACCGACACGTGCGCCGTACGCGCCCCCAGCGCCCCGTCGGCGAACAGGTCACCACCGGCGCCGACCGCACCCAGCTCCCGGGCCCGCTCCGCACCCATCAACTCGCCCCAGTAGCCGTACACCTCCGGACCCTCGACACCGGAGAGGCCGAGCAGAGCCGTGAAGTCCGCCTCGCTGGAGATCTCCGGGCCGCCGCACTCGTGCACCGCGGCGATCCCCAACGACGCCGCCCGGCGCAACGCCACCCGCTGCGCCGCCCGACGCTGGGCATCGGTCACCGAGCCCAAGGCCAGCTCCCGCACCACGTGGTGGGCGTCCCGGCGCAGCCACCCCGACGCGTCGTAGCCCGCCGCCCCGGCCACCTCCGGCACCGCCGCCAGCAGCGCCGACGAGCAGAGCGCGGAATGGATCGACGCCTGCGCCAGATACACCCGCCGGCCGCCGGCCGCCCGGTCCAGCTCCGCCGCGTCCGGTACCCGCCGGTCCGACCAGCCCGACTCGTCCCAGCCGTGCCCGAGCAGCACCGCGTCGGCCGGCAACCCCGCCGCGAACCCGGCGACCGCCGCGCAGACGTCGGCGGCCGAGCGCGCCCCGGACAGGTCCAGCCCGGACAGCGCCAGCCCGGTGTCGGTGGCGTGCACGTGCGCGTCCACGAACGCCGGGGTCACCAGGCCGCCGTCCAGCTCCACGACCCGGTCGGCCGCCGGGGCGTCGGCGTCGGTGCCGAGCCAGTCGATCCGGCCGTCCCGGACCAGCAGCGCGGTGGCCTGCGGATCGGCCGGGCAGTAGAGCCGGCCGCCACGGAAGAGAGTCGAGGGGTTCGTCATGGGATCAGTCTGCCGCCAGCCGGTCCGTGAACAGCGCGCGCACTCCGGGCACCGTACGCAGCAGCGACAGCGCGTACTCGGCGTGCCCCGGCAGGTAGCCGTTGCCGATCAGCATCGTCACGTCGGCGGCCAGTCCCTCCGCGCCGAGCGCCGCCGAGGCGAAACTCGTCGCCATCGAGAAGAAGACCACCGTCCCGCCGTCGGCGGTGGCCAGGATCGCCCCGTGCTCACATCCGGGCACGTCGACACAGACCACCGTGACATCCGCCGGCCCACCCAACGCACCGGTCACCGCCGACGCCAGCGCCACCGGATCCCGGGCGTCGGCGAGTACCACCTCGTCGGCCAGCCCGGCGGCGACCAGCCGGTCCCGCTCGGCCGGCACCGGCACCACCCCGACGGTCCGGCCGGCACCCGCCTGCCGGGCGGCGGCCAGGGCCAGCGAGCCGCTCTTGCCGGCCCCGCCGAGCACCGCCACCGCCGGGGCGCCGTCCGCCCGCCGGGCGGCATGGCCGCGCACGGTCCGGGCGGTCAGCGCCGGGGCACCGCAGACGTCGAAGACCGCCAGGCTCAGCCGGGGGTCGAGGTCGTCCGGGAGTACGGCCACGATCGACCTGGCGAACAGGATCGCACGCCCGGCGCACGGTACCTGCTCGGAGCGGCCGTCCCAGTCCGCCAGGTCGTCGGTGATCGCCAGCGGGGTCAGGGTCAGCGACACCAGCGTCGCCACCCGGTCGCCGGGCTTGACCGGCAGCGGTGACTCCGGTCCCACCTCGGCGACCGTGCCGACCAGCATCCCGCCCGAACCGGTGACCGGATTCTGCATCTTGCCGCGCTCGCGGATGATCTCCAGCACCTCGGCCCGGACCGCCGCCCCGTCCCCGCCGTGCTTCTCCGACAACTGCCGGAAGCTCGCCGCGTCCAGGTTCAGCCGCTCCACCCGGATCCGGACCTCGTCGGCGGCGATCGCTCCCCGGGCGTCCAGCCGGTACGCCGCCTGCGGCAGCACCCCGGCCGGCTCGACTACCCGGCGCAGCCCGACCGCCGACGTCACCGCCACACCTCCCGGCGTCGTTTCCACCGTTACCCCTTCCCGACGACCCGTCCGGCGGGGCATCAGCCCTTCAAGCCCGCCGTGAACAGGAAAACTTACGGCAGGATATTTCCTAGGCGGGAAATCTTCCAGTAGCGTTCGAGGTCAAGTCCCACCGAACCCGTCGAGGCCCACCGGCCACCCGAAAACTGGAGGAGGCGCCGTGACCCAGGTCGAACCGGCAACCGCCGTGCTCGCCCCCCGTACCCCCACCGACCCGGCGCACCCCGGCCAGCCCTACGAATACCGCCGCCGCGCCCTGGTCGAACCCGACTGGACCCGCTTCCCCGGCTGGCGCCAGGTGACCCGCGAACAGTGGGAATCCGCCCAGTGGCAGCGCGCCAACTGCGTCAAGAACGTCAAGCAGCTCCGCGCCGTACTCGGCGACACCGTCGACGACGACTGCTACGCCGACCTCAGCACCGACCAGGCCACCCAGGCCACCATGTCGATGCTGGTCCCGCCGCAGATGCTCAACACGATGGTGCCGGACGGGCCGATCAGCACCGACGCCTTCCGGGCCGACCCGATCCGCCGCTACATGCTGCCGCTCGCCACCGACCGGCGCACCGACTGGCCCTCCCACCCGTACGCCACCCGCGACTCGCTGCACGAACACGACATGTGGGTCGCCGAGGGCCTCACCCACCGCTACCCCACCAAGGTCCTCGCCGAACTGCTCTCCACCTGCCCCCAGTACTGCGGGCACTGCACCCGGATGGACCTCGTCGGCAACTCCACCCCGACCGTCGACAAGCTGCGGCTCAGCCTCAAGCCCGTCGACCGGTACGACGCGCACATCGGCTACCTGCGTGCCCACCCCGGGGTACGCGACGTGGTCGTCTCCGGCGGCGACGTCGCCAACGTGCCGTGGCGGCACCTCGAGTCGTACCTGATGCGGCTACTGGAGATCGAGACGATCCGGGACATCCGGCTCGCCACCAAGGCACTCGCCGGACTCCCCCAGCACTGGCTCCAGCCGGAGGTGGTGGAGGGACTCGAACGGGTCGCCCGGACCGCCGCCCGACGCGGCGTCAACCTCGCCATCCACACCCACGTCAACCACGTCCAGTCGCTCACCCCGCTGGTCGCCCGGGCCGCCCAGACCGCGCTGGAGGTCGGCGTCCGCGACGTACGCAACCAGGGGGTGCTGATGCGCGACGTCAACGCCAGCACCGCCGACCTGCTCGACCTCTGCTTCGCACTCCAGGGGGAAGCGGGAATCCTGCCGTACTACTTCTACATGTGCGACATGATCCCGAACGCCGAACACTGGCGGGTACCGGTCTGGCACGCCCAGCGGCTCCAGCACGACATGATGGGCTACCTGCCCGGGTACGCCACCCCGCGAATCGTCTGCGACGTGCCGTTCGTCGGCAAGCGCTGGGTGCACATGGTCACCGACTACGACCGCGAACGCGGCATCTCGTACTGGACCAAGAACTACCGTACGTCGATCGAGTCGGACGACCTCACCGCCCTGGACCGGCGGTACGCCTACTACGACCCGATCGACACCCTGCCCGAGGCCGGCCGGACCTGGTGGGCCCGGCACGGCACTCAGACCACTCACTGAGGACGTACGACCGTCACCGGTCGAACGACTCCTTCGCGTTGCGGCCGGCATCCTTCACGTTGGTGCCGGCCTGCTTCGCCTTGGCCTGCATCTGCTCGGAGGCGCCCTCGCCGCGCATCTGCTCGTTGTTGGTCCGCTCGCCCATCCGTTCCTTGGCGGCGCCCTTCAACTCCTCCGCCTTGTTGCGCATCTTGTCCATGGCACTCATGTCGCACTCCTCACCTCGATGGCTCCGCTCGCGGCGGCTGGCCCGCAGGTAACTTGCCCGACGTGCCCAGGATGAAACCTGCCTAATCATCTCGTTCTGACCATCCGGCCCCAGACCGGACAGGGCTTCGGGCGGTAGTCGATGCGTGGGGCGCTGTTCGGCCTTGTGCGCCGAGGCACATCGCGTAGGCCATCCTAGGACGCTAGTTCGCGGCATCTGGCCGGGGGACTCGACGAGCTGGACCAAGGTCGAGGATGATCCGTCTCGACGTCGACCGCGACGCACCGAGTCACGGCCAGTCGGCCACCTCAGTCCTCGGGATCGTCCTCGTCGACAGCGTCGCGATCGTCCATCTCGCCGTACCGTAGGACGGTCCCGTCGACGAGGAAGCTCGCCGCCTCCGGGGCCGGATGGCCGTCGATCCGGAGTTCGCTCACGTCACCCGGGCGGATCCGCGGCTCGCGCAGCTCTGGGACCGCCGCGACGACGCTCCCCCAGTCGACGGTGACCGCGACGGCGTCGCCCTCGCGATCCCAGATGGCCTCGTGGTTTCCGGGTGCCGCGCGCAGCGAGCTGCCGTCGGCGAAGTGGACCTCGAAATGCGGCAACAGGTCGAGACCGTCGCTCAGCACGCCGTGCTGCACCGTCCACAGTCGCCAGGTGAAGGTCGTGGTGACCAGCTCCAGCGCCAACCCGAGATCGTCGAAGGCCGCACCCCGGGCGGCACAACCGTTGGCCTCCACCACTGTGCGCACCTGGTCGAGGTCCGGGTAGGAGTACGCCATCGCGAGGTCGCGCCAGGCCGACGAACCGGAGCACTCCACGATGTAGTAGCTGGGCTCCCGCGCGGTGTCGGCCGGCCTTGGCGGCAGCGACTGCTCGTCGGTGCCCAGACCCGGCAGCTCCGGGACCTCGCTCGGGACCAGGTCGGCGAGGGAGAGCCGCCAACCACCACCGCCCCCGTGCGCGAACAGTTGGTCGCTCACCGGGTCGTACCCCACTCGGCAGCCGGTGTCGAACAGGACGATCTTGCCGGGCTCGCGCTTCGACAGCGCACATCCGGGAGGTAGTTCCGCCACCGGTTGGAACCGCCCGTCGCGCCACACCGCGATGCCGTCGGCCGACACCGACCACAGGCCGCCGCGCCGTACCGACCAGAACAGCGCCTGGGGCTGCCAGTCGGCATCCTCGCCGACCTGCGACCACTCGTCACCGCGCAGCAGCCACAGCTCGTCCGCGACGAAGCAGTACAGGCCGCCGGGGTTCGCGCACAGCAGCGCCTCCCCCTCGGGCGGGGTGTCGTCGGTTTCCAGCTCGTGCCACCGGCCCCGCTGCTGTACCCAGGTTTCCAGGTCCTCGCCGCACCACAGCACGAGCCGGTCGCCGGCCTCGTCCCAGCAGAGCCGGTCGTTGTTGTACTCGTAGCTCCGACCGGCGACGTCCTCCTCGGGCCGGCTGAGCCGCACCGCCCGCCCGGCGCTGTCGACCCGGTGGACCGCGCCCTCGTCGTCGAGGACGACCAGACCGCGGGGGGTCGCCGCGGCCAACTCCACGTCGTCGACGTCGTGCGACATCGACGACCACCGGTCGCCGTCGAGACGAGCCAGCGCACGGTCGTCCAGCCTCGCCGCCCACAGTGGACCATCGGAGGTCGCGGTCAGGCACCAGCGGTCGTCGGTGGCGTCGAACGGGAGCTTCCACGGCGGTACGGGTGCCGCGACGAACCCGGGGCCGTCCACTGTGCTGTCCCGCGCGACGTAGGCGTCGTTGTCCCGGTCCAGCAGGAGCCACGAACCGTCGGTCCCGTCGCGTGCGATCGGCGCGGCCCTGGTGAAGAACGGCAGTCGCGGCCCGTCGGCGTCCGGTTGGTCGAACGGACGTACCGTCTGCGGCGCCTTGCCGCACAACACGTCCACCCGGCGGTCAACCGGGTTCCAGACGACGCTGTTCCCCTCTTCGCCGGTTGCGGGACCCTCGACCCAGCCCGCGTCCTGGCTCCACACGAACATCCGACCGTCGTAGTCGTCGCTGCTGGCGACGATGATGCCCCGGTCCGGATCGGCGGCGGCGGTGCGCAGCTCGTACTTCTCCTCGTCCAGGTCGGGAATCGGGCCGGCCACCAGGTCCAGGGTGTCGCCGTCCTGCGGCACTCCGAGCACGGTGCCGTCGTGGGCGAGCAACAGCAACCGCTCGCCGATCCGGAACGCGGCGAACACCCGCCGGTCGTCGGCAAGCTGCGGCGGATACGCCAGCGTCCGGTCCCGGTCGGGATGGCGCAGCGAGGTCAGCACCACGCCGGTGAGCGCCGCCCGGGTTTCCGGCTCGGCGCGGCTCCCCGTCAGTCCGAACAGCAGCGTGTCGGCGACCACCGGGTCGTGGCACGCGAAGATGGCGTGCAGACCGTTGCCGTACTGGTGTTCCGGGAAGATCCCGCCCGCGAGGTGCGTGAACCGGTCGCCGGACCACCGCCACAGGTCGCGTTGGTGCACGCCGGCGCCCTGGGTGAAGAGCACGACCCCTGGCAGGCCAGGATCATGGACGAGCGCGCGGGTGTGGCGATACCCGGAAATGCCCGCCGGGCTGAGCGCCGTCCACCGCGTCGCGTCACTCGTCATCGCTGGGCCTCCACTGTGGTTACGTCGGATTTGATCGGGCTCATTACACTACTTCCCTGCTGTCCGGCTGGAAGCGCTGCCGCACGATATCTGGGGAAGGCAAACGACGATGAGAGCAGAGCGACTCGTGGTGGGCGACCGGTGAACCGCGCCCAGACCCTCGGCCGCAAGGCCGCCACCCGGCTGGTGGCGGATCCACCCGAGTGGCTGCGCACACTGCGTCGCGACGCTGCGACCCAGGACCTCGGCGTGTCGTGGCACGACGACGACACGATCGCCGAGGAGACCGAGGACGCCGACGAGCGGCCGTCCGACTGGGGCCTGCACACCCAGGCCACCAGGCAGCACATCCGGCTGAACCGGCCGCATCTGGTGCCCGTCGCGGCCGGGCCGGAATACACCCGGCGCGGGATGGGTACCGAGAGCGACGCCACGTGGTACGTCGACAGCCGCGACCCGCAGCACCTGCTCTTCGCGCCGAGTCCGGAGTACCCGCCGTTCCTGCACGTGCCCGCCGGCACCACCGCGGAGCAGATGGCGCAGGTGCTGCGCGGGTTCTTCCCGGTGCCGCGACCGACCCGGGTGACGCTGCCGAAGGTCGCGCGCGGCTTCCTCGGCTACCTCGGACGGCTCGGCGTGCCGAGCCCGTACACCGGCCAGGTCGAGGGCATCGACGGGCTGACCCTCGACCGCTACTACACGATGAACCTCTACACCGAGGTCAACTCGTGGGGCAGTGCCTTCTTCGACGACCCGTACCCGGAAGAGTGGCATCGACCGATCGAGATGATCGGCCTCGGCCGCGAGGCCATGAAGCAGGCTGACGCCGTGCCGTCGAAGACGTGGCGCACCGCGCACAGCGGCTCGTACCTGACCATCGAGGCACACGACGGCGAACTGCTGGTCGGTGAGGTGCGCTACCGGTCCAACACCTACCCCGAGGTGGTGGAGAAGCTCAACGCCACCTTCGGTTCGTACTTCCCCACGGACCTGCCGGTCGACGTGATCGGCGCGCTGCTGGGCTTCGACTTCCAGACGATCGACATGCTGGAGCGCGAACTCGCGGAAGAGACCGACCCCGGCAAGATGCTCGGCCAGTTGCACATCGCCACCGCGCTGGCATACGGCGACCTCGACGCGTTCGCCCGGCTGCGGCCCCACTTCGACCACGACAACCCGTCGTACCGGGCGCAGGCCATGAACTTCCTGCTGTCGTACAACTACGCGTACGTGCTGGAGGAGCTGGCCCACACCGAGCCGGAGGAGCAGCTCTCCGAACAGCTGCACCGGGTGCTCAACCGTGGCATCAACAGCCGCCACCCCGACATCTTCGAGGGCGGCGCCGACTACGACTATGACGACGAAGACGAGGACGACGAGTGACGACCAGCGAACTCAGCGACTCGCACTGCTATGTGTTGCGCCCGGGCACTCCCGCGTCGGCGGTGTCGGACCTGGCGGTGGGGCAGGGCTGGGAACTCGTCGCCGACCAGCCTCGCGGCTACGACAGGGTGGCGATCCGACGGTGGCGGGTCACCGGCGGCACCGAGACCGGTGCGGGTGTCGACGAGATGGAGCTGATCGACGACCACATCGCGGGCTACCGGGCCGTCACCGCACCCGACCTGATCCGGGACCGGATCGCCGGGTCCCTTCCACTGTGGAGCGCGGACGACCTGTTCACGCAGGCACAGTCGGCGGCAGACCCGCTGGTGCGGATGCGTGCCCTACGGGCGCTGCAATACTTCCAGATCGTGGCGGCGATGCAGGCCGCACCGCAGGCGCCACTCGATCCGGACGATCCGGACCTGCGGTTGATCGCCGACGACGAGCGATACCTCGCCGCGTTCCGTCGCGGGCTGGAGGATCCCGTACCGGGCGTACGGCGTGCCGCGCTCGACGGCCTCTGCCGCACCTTCTACCCGGGTGCCCAGGCGATCCTGCGGGAATACCGCGACCGGCTGCCCGACCACACCGAGACGATCGACTGGTACCTGGAGAAAGGCACCCACCGCATCCGCGCCAAGGCAGACGGCGAAGCTGGTTGACTGGAGAGATGGCCGAGATCGTCCTTATCCGCCACGGCGAGACCACCTGGAGTGCCAGTCACCGGCACACCTCGTACACCGATCTGGAGCTGACCCCGGACGGCGAGCGGCAGGCCCGCGAGGTGGCCGCGGAACTCGCCGGCCGGACGTTCGCCGCCGTGCTCTCGAGCCCTCGGCGGCGGGCACTGCGCACCGCGGAACTCGCCGGACTACCCGTGACGGAGGTGGACGAGGACCTCGGCGAGTGGAACTACGGGGAATACGAGGGGCTGACCACCGACGAGATCCGGCGGGAACGCCCCGACTGGGTGCTCTGGAGCGACGGCTGCCCCGGCGGCGAGTCCCCGGAGCAGGTCGGTGCCCGGCTGGACCGGGTACTGGCCCGGGCGACCGCGCTGCTCGACACAGGTGACGTGGCCCTGGTGGCGCACGGGCACAGCCTGCGGGTGGCCGGGGCGCGCTGGATCGGGCTGCCGGCCAGCGGCGGCGGCCGGCTGCGGCTGGACACCGCCGCCGTCTCCGCGCTCGGCTACGAGCACGGCCGCCCAGTCATCCTTAGGTGGAACTCGCCGGGCCGGGCGGGAGCGCCCGCAGCCGGGCCGTCGCCGGATCCGAACTGACCTTCGACGCCGGGGGCAGCTTCGGCGGGCGGCTCTCGTACGGGATGGAGAGCACCACCGTGGTCCTGGTGGTGACGTTGGCGGCGGTACGGATCTCCTGGAGTACCCGCTCCAGGTCCACCGGGCTGGCCACCCGGACCAGCAGCAGGTAGAAGTCCTCCCCCGCCACCGAGTAGCACGAGTCGATCTCCGGCAGGTGGGCCAGTCGGTCCGGTGCGTCGTCCGGCTGCGAGGGATCCAACGGCCGGATCGCCACGAACGCGCTCAACGGCAGGTCGATCGCCTCGAACGCGATCCGCGCCGCGTACCCCTTGATCACGCCGCGCTGCTCCAGCCGGCGGACCCGCTGGTGCACGGCGGACACCGAGAGCCCCACCCGTTCGGCCAGATCCGTGTACGACAGTCGGCCGTCGGCGGCCAGAGCCGCCAGGATGGCCCGATCGGTCTCCTCCACGGCGTGCAACCTACCGGCAAACGGTGCTCCGGACGACGCCGAACCGGCCGCGTCGCCGCCGCACGTTTTCAGGTCGATAGCCGGCGGCGGCCCCACGGTGTCGATCGCCGGCCCGGTCGACAGGCCGGGACGGCGTGGTCAGCGGGTCGGGAAGGCTCGGGTCGACAGGCCGGGACGGCGTGGTCAGCGGGCCAGCGAGCGGGCTATCACCAGGCGTTGGATCTGATTGGTTCCCTCGACGATCTGCAACACCTTCGCCTCCCGCATGTACCGCTCGACCGGGTGGTCCGCCACGTAGCCGGCGCCGCCGAGCACCTGCACGGCGTCGGTGGTCACCCGCATCGCGGCGTCGGTGGCGAAGAGCTTCGCCTTGGCCGCCTCGATCGAGTACGGCCGTCCCGCGTCCCGCAGCCGGGCCGCGGCCAGGGTCAGCGCCCGGGCCGCCGACACCTGGGTCGCCAGGTCGGCCAGGAGGAAGCCCAGCCCCTGGAAGTCGATGATCGGCTGGCCGAACTGCTCCCGCTGCCGGGCGTAGTCGACGGCGTAGTCCAGGGCCGCCTGGGCCAGCCCGACGGCGCAGGCGGCGATGCCGAGCCGGCCGCTGTCCAGCGCCGACAGCGCGATCCGGAACCCCTCCCCCTCGGCACCGACCAGCCGGTCGACCGGGACCCGGGCGTCGTCGAAGGCGATCTGCGCGATCGGCGACGAGCGCAGCCCCATGGTGCGCTCCGGGGTCTGCGGGACGATCCCGGCGGTGCCGGCGTCGGCGAGCAGGCAGGAGATGCCCTGGGCGCCGGGGCCGCCGGTCCGGCAGAAGATGTTGTAGAAGTCGGCGCTGCCGGCGTGCGTGATCCACGCCTTGGTGCCGGAGACGAGATAGTCGTCGCCGTCCCGCCTCGCCCGGGTGGTCAACGCCGCCGCGTCCGAGCCGCCCTGCGGCTCCGAGAGGCAGTACGCCCCCAGCAACTCGCCGCCGATCATGTCCGGCAGCAGTTTGCGTACCTGTTCGCTGCCGTAGCTGGCCACCGGGTAGCAGGACAGGGTGTGCACGCTGACCGCCTCGGCCACCGCCAGCCAGCGGCTGGCCAGGATCTCCAGCACCTGGAGGTAGACCTCGTACGGCTGCGCCGCGCCGCCGTACTCCTCCGGGTAGGGCAGGCCGAGCAGTCCGGCCCGGCCGAGGGTACGCAGCACCTCGCGGGGGAACACGCCACGCTGCTCGAAGTCGGCCACCCGGGGCGCGAGTTCCCGGTCGGCGAGTTCGGTGACGAGGTCGAGCAGTTCGTACGCCTCGTCGGTGGGCAGGATCCGGTCGACGCTCACAGCCGCACCAACTCCCGGGAGACGGTGTTGAGCCGCTCCACCCCGTCCGGGGTGCAGACCACGATGTCCTCGATCCGGGCGCCGTGCCGGCCGGCCAGATAGATCCCCGGTTCGATGGAGAACGCCATCCCCGGCTCCAGCGGCAGCTCGTTGCCGGCGACCAGGTACGGGTCCTCGTGTCCGTCCAGCCCGATCCCGTGCCCGGTCCGGTGCAGGAAGGCGGCCCCGTAGCCGGCGTCGGCGATGACCTCGCGGGCGACCGAGTCGACCGCCGCCGCGCTGACCCCGGGCCGTACCGCACCGACCGCGGCCTGCTGGGCGGCGTGCAGCACCTGGTAGTAGTCGGTGAAATCGGGTGGCGGTGTCCCGATCACGTAGCACCGGGTGGAGTCCGAGCAGTAGCCGGACGGCATGGTCCCGCCGATGTCGACGACCACCGGTTCGCCGGCGCCGATCACCCGGTCGGAGGTGCCGTGGTGCGGACTGGCCCCGTTCGGGCCGGCGGCGACGATCGCGAAGTCGGCGGTGGCGTGCCCGGCCTCCCGGATCGCGACCGAGATGTCGGCGGCGACCTCTCCCTCGGTCCGGCCGGGCCGGAGCCACTCGGCCATCCGGGCGTGTACCGCGTCGATCGCGGCGCCGGCCTCCCGCAGCGCCGCCACCTCGGCCGGCGACTTGCGCAGCCGCAGGCCGCGCAGCACCTCGCCGGCGAGCCGCTGGGCGGTGCCGGGCAGCGCGGTGCGCAGCGCGAGCACCTGCTCGGCCCACATCCGGTCGCCGAGCCCGACCGCACCGACCGGCCCGCCGAGGGCCTGCACCACCAGCGGGTACGGGTCGGTGCCGTCCGGGTGGTCCACGATGCGTACGCCCGTGCGCGGCGCCGGGGACGCCTCGGCGGCCGGCCGCTCCAGGGTCGGTACGACGAGGGTCGGTTCGCCGGTCGCCGGCAGCACCAGGCAGGTGAGTCGTTCGAGGGCGTGCGCGTGGTAGCCGGTCAGGTAGCGCAGGTCGGAGCCCGGCGGGATGAGCAGGGCGTCCAGGCCGGCGTCGGCGGTGGCTTCCTGGGCTGCCGCCAGCCGGTGCGGCGGATAGAGGTCTTCGTAACCCACGTCACTAGCTTAACGGTCGTTCGGGCGGAATCGACCGGCGGGACGGCCCAGGCTGTCGACCCGCCGTCGCGGGGCCTGTGACCGGGGCGGGCGAGGCTGTGCCAGGCTGTCCGGGTGAACGACAGCCGCCCCCTGCTCCTCATCGACGCACCGAGCCTCTACTTCCGGGCCTACTTCGGCATCCCGGAATCGGCCGCCAAGGCGCCGGACGGCAGCCCGGTCAACGCCGTCCGGGGCTTCCTGGACATGCTGGCGACACTGATCCGCACCCGCCGGCCGGACCGGCTGGTCTGCGCGCTGGACTACGACTGGCGCCCGGCCTGGCGGGTGGCGCTGCTGCCGTCGTACAAGGCGCACCGGGTGGCGCCGGAGGGTGGCGAGGTGGTGCCGGACACCCTCTCCCCACAGGTGCCGCTGATCCTCGAACTGCTGGCCGCGATCGGCATCCCGGCGATCGGGGTGGACGGCTACGAGGCGGACGACGTACTCGGCACGCTGGCGGCGACCTCGCCGGCACCGGTGGAGGTGGCCTCCGGCGACCGGGACCTGTTCCAGCTCATCGACGACAGCCGGCCGGTGCGGCTGCTCTACTGCGGCCGTGGCGTGGCGAAACTCGAGGACTGCGACGACACCGCCGTCCGGACCAAGTACGGCGTACCGGCCGCCGGGTACGCCGACTTCGCCGCGCTGCGCGGCGACCCCAGCGACGGCCTGCCCGGGGTGGCCGGCGTCGGTGAGAAGACCGCCGCCCGGCTCGTCGAGCGGTACGGCAGCCTGGACGGCATCCTCGCCGCGCTCGACGACCCGTCCTCCGGCTTCGCGCCCGGACTGCGGACCAAGCTGACCGCGGCCCGGGACTACCTGGCGGTCGCCCCGACGGTGGTCCGGGTGGCCCTGGACGTGCCGCTACCGCCGATGGACCCCACCCTGCCGGCGGCGCCGGTCGACCCCGACCGGCTGCTCGCGCTCGCCGAGCAGTGGAACCTCGCCGGCCCGTGCCGCCGGCTGGTCGACGCCCTCGCCGGCAACACCGTGCCCGCCTGACGCGTCAGGAGTCGGGCGGGTTCAGAAGGGCTGGCGGGTCTTGAAGCGCCGGCCCGGGCCAGCGGGCGGGACTTCGCGGCCCGCCACCCCGGGCGGGGCGGAGGGCTCGACGGCGCGTTCGGCCGTCTGCTCCACGGTGCGCCGTTCGGCGTCCAGCCGCTCGGCGGCCCGGTCGGCCAGGTACGCCGAGGCAGCCCGGTCGTCCGCGGTCGGGGTGGCGAGCAGCGCGTAGAACAGCACGAACGCCACGAAGATGACGATCAGCATGATCGGCAGCAGCAGGTTCGCCCCACTGGCACCGGTCGGGGCCGGCGCGGACGGCTGGGGATGCACCGACATCGCCGCCATCCCGGTGTAGTGCATCCCGCTGACCGCGAACCCCATCACGACGGCGGCACCGGTCACCGCACCGGTGCCGCGTACGGTGACGGCCAGCCAGAGCGCGGCGGTCGCGGCCACCACCGCGATCAGCACCGACACCACCAGCAGCGACGTCTCGTAGTCGAGCCGCCCGCGCAGCTGGATCGCCGACATGCCCAGGTAGTGCATGGCGGCCACGCCGAGCCCGGCGAACATCCCGCCGAGCAGGATCCGCAGCCGGTCGAGCCGCCCGAAGACCGCCACGACCAGCCCGATCCCGACGGTGACGACCGCGACCAGGGCGCTCGCCACGGTCGTCGGCACGTCGTACCGGAGCGGGGTACCGGCGACGCTGAACCCGAGCATCGCGGTGAAGTGCATGGTCCAGATCGCCGTACCGCCGATCGCCCAGGCGGCCAGCGCCAGCCACCAGATCCGGCGTACCGAGGTGCGGGCCTCCCGGGCCCGTACCGCACAGAGCAGCCCCAGGAACGAGCCGAGGACGGAGAGTCCGTAGCTCAGCACGGGCGTGACCCAGCCGTACTGGAAGTGGTCGATGGTGCCCATCCCGGTGATCCCCTCGCGCCGTCGCACGGCGGTTCCGCGCCCCGCGAATGATGATCACTTGCGGTCCGAACGGCCACAACGGTGCTTCGGGTGCATCTGGTGATGCTTCGGGCGCGTTCGGTGGGCCGACGGGTTGTGGGCAGGGTGACCGGAAAGATCATCCCCGGAGGAGGGCCGGTTGACCTGACGGAAGATGTCGGCTGGCTGAACAGTCGAGCCGGTTCGCTCGACCGTCAGGTCGCGCCGTGGTAGGCGAGTACGCCCCGGTTGATCGTCGCCATCGCCTGCCGCGCCGTGCCGCGCAGCTCCACCGAGGCACCCGTCGAGTCGGCGACCTGCCCGAGCAGGTCCACCACCTGCCGGGCCCACCGGACGAAGTCACCGGCCGGCATGTCGCCGTCCAGGTTGTGGCCGCTGGCCAGTACCTTCGCCAGCGCCTCGCCCCGGGCCCACCGGTATACCGGCCAGACGAAGCCGAGGTCGGGCTCCCGGGTCGCCTCCAACCCCCGGGCCGCCTCGTCGGACTCCAGCTCGGCCCAGATCTTCAGGGTCTCGCCGACCGCGTCCGACACCGGACCCCGGGGCACCGAGGCCCGCTCGTCGGTGTCCCGCCGCGCCTCGTAGACCACCACCGAGACCGCGGCGGCCAGCTCGGAAGGGGACAGCCCGTCCCAGACCCCGCGCCGCAGACACTCCGCCACCAGCAGGTCCGCCTCGGTCCAGATCCGGCCCAGCATCCGGCCCGCGTCGGTCACCTCGCCGGACTCCGAGAGGTAGCCACGGGCGGTGAGGATGCCGCAGACCCGGTCGAAGGTCCGGGTCAGCGATCCGGTACGCCCGGAGACCCGCTGCCGCAGCTCTGCGGTGTCCCGCTCCAGGCGACGGCGGCGCTCCGCCCAGCGGGCGTGCTCCTCCCGGTCCGGGCAGGCGTGACAGGGGTGCCGGCGCAGCTCGGCCCGGAGCTGGCTGAGCCGCTCGTCCTCGCCACCGCCGCCCCGGGACCGGCCGCCGCGCCGGGCGTGCCGGTCCAGCCCCGTCCCGCTGACCGCCGCCGCCAGATCCCGGCGGGCCGCCGGGGAACGGTGGTTGAAGTGCTTCGGTACCCGGATCCGGGCCAGCACCTCGGCCGGGGTGGTGAAGTCGCCGGGGGTGATCCGCCCGGCCCACCGGTCCTGGGTCAGCACCAGCGGCCGAGGCTCGCCGAACCCACCGACACCGGGATCGAGCACCACCGCCAGCCCGGCCCGCCGGCCCGCCGGCACCCGGATCACGTCACCGACCCGCAGCCGCTCCAGCGCGGCCAGGGTCGCCGCCCGGCGCTGCGACTGCCCCTGCCGGGCCAGCGCCTGCTCCCGGTCGTGGATCGCCAGCCGCAGCCCGAAGTACTCGTCGAAGTCGCCGTGCTCGCAGCGCACCTCCGCGCCGTACGCCTCGACGGTCTCGACGTTGCGCTGCACCTGCCGGGCCAGGCCGACCACCGACCGGTCCGCCTGGAACTGCGCGAACGACGATTCGAGCAGCTCCCGGGCCGGCGCGGCACCCACCGACCCGACCAGGTTCACCGCCATGTTGTACGACGGCCGGAAGCTCGACCGCAGCGGATAGGTACGCGTCGAGGCCAGCCCCGCCACGTGCCGGGGATCGACCTCCGGTGACCAGACGACGACGGCGTGCCCCTCGACGTCGATCCCCCGCCGACCCGCCCGGCCGGTGAGCTGGGTGTACTCCCCCGGCGTCAGGTCGACGTGCGCCTCCCCGTTGAACTTGACCAGCCGTTCCAGCACGACACAGCGGGCCGGCATGTTGATCCCGAGCGCCAGCGTCTCGGTGGCGAAGACCGCCTTCACCAGCCCACGCACGAACAGCTCCTCGACCACCTCCTTGAACGCCGGCAGCATCCCGGCGTGGTGGGCGGCGAGGCCGCGCTCGAGGCCGTCGAGCCACTCCCAGTAGCCGAGTACGGCGAGGTCCTCGCCGGGGACGCTGGTGATCCGGCTCTCCACCACCCGGCGGATCTCGGCCCGCTCGTCCGGGGTGGTCAGCCGCAGCCCGGCGGCCAGGCACTGCTGGACAGCGGCGTCACAGCCGGCCCGGCTGAAGATGAAGAGGATCGCCGGCAGCAGGCCCTCGCGGTCGAGCCGCTCGACGATGTCGGCCCGGAGCGGGCCGCGCCAGCGGGGCCCCCGGGGACCGCCACGCCCCCACCCCGGCCCGTGCGTACGGCCGTCGCCGAGTTCGAGGCGGCGCAGCATCTCCCGGGTGTAGCGGAGCAGTTCCGGGTGCACGTCGTGCTTGCGGGCCGCGTCGGCGTCGTGGAACAGGTCGAACATCCGCCGGTTGACCAGCATGTGCTGCCAGAGCGGCACCGGCCGGTGTTCGCTGACCACCACCTCGGTCTCACCGCGCACGGTGACCAGCCAGTCGGCGAACTCCTCCGCGTTGGAGACGGTGGCGGAGAGCGAGACCAGGGTCACCGACTCCGGCAGGTGGATGATCACCTCCTCCCAGACCCCGCCCCGGAACCGGTCGGCGAGGTAGTGCACCTCGTCCATCACCACGTACGCCAGCCCGGCCAGGCTCGACGAGCCGGCGTAGAGCATGTTCCGCAGTACCTCGGTGGTCATCACCACCACCGGCGCGTCGCCGTTGATCGCGTTGTCCCCGGTGAGCAGCCCCACCTGCTCCGAGCCGTACCGGTCCACCAGGTCGTGGTACTTCTGGTTCGACAGCGCCTTGATCGGGGTGGTGTAGAAGCACTTCCGGACCGGCCCGCCCGGCTCGGCCCCGGCGTCGCTGTGCAGCGCCAGGTGCACGGCGAACTCGCCGACGACGGTCTTACCGGCGCCGGTCGGGGCACAGACCAGGACACCGCTGCCCCGCTCCAGCGCCTGACACGCCTCGCGCTGGAAGTCGTCGAGATCGAACCCGAGTTGCTGGGCGAACTCGTCAAGCGCGGGGAACATGCTGGCCTGCGCGGCCCGGCGGCGCGCTGCGGCGTACCGCTCGGCGGGGCTCGACATGAACCCAAGATTAATGCGTACCGGGTGCTCGCACGTCGGCAGGCCGTAGAGCGGGCCCCCGAGAGCCGGTCGGTAGGGTGCACGACGTGCCGGATCATGCCGAACCGCCCAAGCCTCGTACGTCGAGCGGAACCGCCGACCCCACCCCCGGGCAGCCACCCCGCCGCCCGGTGGACGCGGTGCTCTTCGACTTCCACGGCACCCTCGCCCAGGTGGAGGAGCCGGTCGCCTGGGTCACCGCCGCTGCGGCGGCCTGCGGGGCGACCCTGGACCGCGCCCGGGCGACGGCCCTGGCCGACCGCCTGGTCACCGCCGGCCGGGCCGGTGGACCCCTGCCGACCCGGGTCCCTCCGCACCTGGCCGAGGTGTGGGCGGAACGCGACCTCTACGGTCCCGCCCACCGGGCCGCCTTCGTGGGGCTGGCCGAGACGGTCGACAGCGGCGTGAACGGCCTCGCCGAGGCCCTCTACGACCGCCTCCTGGTCCCGGACGGCTGGCTCCCGTACGCCGACACCAGGGCGACCCTGGAGGCGCTGCGCGCGGCCAGGGTGCCGGTGGCGGTGGTCAGCAACATCGGATTCGACCTCCGGCCGCTCTTCGACGCCTGGGAACTCACCGACCTGGTCGACGCGTTCGTGCTCTCCTACGAGGTAGGGCGCTGCAAGCCGGATCCCGCGATCTTCTACCGGGCCTGTGGCCTGCTCGGCGTCGACCCGGAGCGGACCCTGATGGTCGGCGACACCCCCGCCGACGCCGGAGCCGTACGCGCCGGTTGCGCGGTGCTGGTGCTGCCGGCGGCCGACGCGGGACAGGTCAACGGGCTGACCGCCGCGGTGGACCTGGCGATCGCGAACGGCCGCTGACCGGGGTGGTTCGGCCAGAGTGGTTCGGCCAGGGTGGTTCCGCCGGGGTGTCGCGAGGTGTCCGGCGCCGACCGGGCCGAAGCAGCGCGAGGGACGCCGGCAGCGCATCGCCGGCACCGGCGAGGCGCCCTCAGCCCGGCTGGTCCGCGGGCTCCAGCAGGTCGGCGACCGTGGCGATGCCCGACTCGATGGCGCGCTCGCTCAGGTTGCCGAAGCCCATCACGAGCTGTGCGGGCGTGGTGTTGCCGGACATCCGGAAGGTGCTCATGCCGTACAGCCCGACCGACCGCTCCCGCGCCGCCGCGACCACGTCCTCCTCGCGTACCCCCTCGGGCAGGTGCGCGACCGCGTGGAAGCCGGCCGCCAGCCCGGTCAGCCGTACGCCCGGCGCGTGCCGGGCCAGGGCGTCGACGAGGGCCTCGCGGCGGGTCGCGTACACGGCGCGCATGCGGCGCAGGTGGCGGTCGTACCGGCCGGACTCGATCAACCGGGCGAGCGCGAGCTGGTCGAGGCCGGGTGAGCCCCGGTCGTCGAGGCGCTTCTCCTCGATGACCGCGGCGGTGAGGTGCGGCGGGCACACCACCCAGCCGAGGCGCATCGCCGGAGCGAGTGACTTGCTGACCGTGCCGAGGAGCACGACGCGGCCGGCGGCGATGCCCTGGAGGGTGCCGACCGGCTCGCGGTCGTAGCGGAACTCGGCGTCGTAGTCGTCCTCGACGATCACCGCGTCCCGTTCGGCAGCCCAGGCGGCGAGCGCGTGCCGGCGGTCGGGGGCGAGCACCACGCCGGTCGGCGACTGGTGTGCCGGCGTGAGCACCACGGCCCGCGCGGCGGTACGGGCCAGCGTGGTGACGTCGATGCCGCGCTCGTCGACGGGTACCGGCGTGACCTCCAACCCCAGCCGGGTGACGGCGGTGAGGGTCTCCCCCCGGCCGTTCCCGGGATCCTCGAACGCGACCGTGTGCACGCCGGTGCGGGACAGGACCCGCAAGGCCAGCCCGAGTCCCTGGGCGAAGCCCGTGCAGACCACGATGTCGGCCGGGTCCGCGACGGCGGCCCGCACCCGGCGGAGGTAGCCGGCCAGCACACTGCGGAGGGTGCGGTCGCCGCGCGGGTCACCGTAGTGGAGATCGGCGGTGGGCACGGTGCGGCACGCATCCCGAACCGCCCACGCCCAGTCGGCGCGAGGGAAGCTGGCGAGGTCGGGCACCCCGGAGGCGAAGTCGACCTCCAGCCGCGCCGCGGGTGCGGGCGACGACCGGGCGGGCCGACCGAGCGAAGACGTCGCCGCCACCCGCGTGGCCGAGCCGACCCGGGCGGTCAGGTAGCCCTCAGCGTAGAGCTGGCCGTAGCACTCCTGCACCAGGCCGCGGGAGACGCCGAGTTGCCGGGCCAGCTCGCGCGACGACGGCAGCCGCTCCCCGGCCTGTAGGCGGCCGGCGCGGATCGCCTCGCGCAGCCCGCCTTCCAGCTGGGCGCGGAGCGGCTCCGGCCCCTCGCGGTCCAGCCGCAGCAGCACCTCCGGACTCAAACCGGCCCACTCGATCGCCATGGAATTGGACCTTAGCGGGGGCCGGCTGCGTCCATACGTTCAGGACATGACGACGATCGCACCGGCTCCCCGCCTGCTCTCCCGCCCGCTCGCGCTGGTCATGCTGGCCGACTTCGCCGGGCTGTTCGGCTTCTACCTGCTGCTGTCGGTCGTACCCGCGCATCTGACCGCGGCCGGTGCCGGCGGCTTCGCCGCGGGCCTCGCCACCGGCGTGCTGATGCTGTCGTCGGTGGCCGGCGAGTTCGCGATCCCGCGCCTGGTCAGCCGGTACGGCTTCCGCACCGTCCTCGCCGCCGGCCTGGCCCTGCTCGCCCTGCCGGTGTTGGCACTGCTGGTCTCGGCCGCGCTGCCGGTCGTAGTCGCGGTCTGCGTGCTGCGCGGCCTCGGCCTCGCCGTGATCTTCGTGGTGTGCGGCGCGTGGGGCGCCGAACTCATCCCCGCCGAGCGGCGCGGCGAGGGCCTCGGCGTGCTCGGCATCGTCGCCGGCCTGCCCGCGGTCGTCGCCACCCCGCTCGGCGTGTGGCTGATGGGCCACGCCGGCGCCGAGGCCGTCTTCGCGCTCGGCGCGCTGGCCGCGCTCGCCGGCCTGGTCGCGGTGCTCGGCATGCCCGCCGGCCGCACGACCGAGGAGGCGCCCACCGGCATGGCCGCCGCGCTGCGCTCGCCCGCGCTCATGCGCCCCGCGATCGTCTTCACCGGCACCGCGATGGCCGCCGGCATCGTCGTCACGTTCGTCCCGGCCGCCGTCCCCGGCGGCGCCGGCAGCCTGGCCGCCGTCGCACTGCTCGCCCAGGCCGGCGCCACCACCGTCGCCCGCTGGTGGGCCGGCCGGTACGGCGACCGCCACGGCGCCGCCCGCCTCCTGATCCCCGGCGCGCTGCTCGCCGCCGCCGGCATCCTCGCGCTGGTACTGGCCGGCAACCCGCTCGCGGTACTGGCCGGGATGGTCGCCTTCGGCGCCGGCTTCGGCACCGTGCAGAACGCCAGCCTCGCAATGATGTACAGCCGCGTCTCCACCGCCGCCTACGGCACCGCGACCGCGGTCTGGAGCATCGCCTACGACACCGGGTACGGGCTCGGGGCACTCGGCTTCGGCGCGCTGGCCAGCACAGCCGGGTACCCGATCGGCTTCGCCCTCACCGCAGCGGTGATGGTGGCCTTCGCAGTGGCGGGTACCCAGCCGGGCCGGGCTAACGGCGGCACCTCGAACTCGAAGAACTAGTTGGAACTAGTTGTCCACCGCGAAGCGGCCCAGCATCGCGGCCGTCTCGGGGGTCGAGGTCGGCCGGCGCCTCAGCCCCGCCGGGGACGGGTTCCGCGTTTTCCGTCTCGGGCTGGCTGCCGCCGCGACCGGCGTGCTCACGGTCGTCGCCTGTCGGCGCCGGGGGGATGTCCGTTCGCGAGACTGTCGAGCGGGGTGCACAGCCGGGGCACCTCCGCAGCCATCGGTGCAGGCGCGGACCCGGTCCGCCATCGGGGACACCGGTCCGGGCAACTCCGGGACCGGCGGAGCCGCCCGGCTGCGGGAGCACAGGCGGGGCAGCTCGACAGTCTCGCGAACAGGTATCCCGCCGCCTGGTCGCCGCAGGGCGTCGGCACGAGCGGCGTCGGGCGCCGGGAAGCGGGGCGAGTGCGGCCTGCACCGGAGTCCGGGACAGGTTGTGCCCCCAGGGTGGGCGGCCGGGAGAGGATCGCGCTGCGGCGGATCAGCGCAGCAGGCGTACGGCGCCCGGGACTGCGGTGACGGTCAACGGGAGCGGCAGCGCGCGCTCGCCGTCGGCGTACCCGACGATGTCCTCGGCGACGAGTTCGACCGTACGGGCCCGCTGGGTGTGCACCATCGGGTGCGCCAGGTGGGTGCCCCGGTAGACCCGGGGCTTGATCCGGGTCAGCGTCGTCCGGCTGATCGGGCCGGCGTAGACCACGTCGAGCAGCCCGTCGGTCGGGTCGGCCGTCGGGCAGATCCGCATCCCCCCGCCGTAGCTGGGGCAGTTGCCGACCGCCACCAGTACCGCGTCCAGTTCCCGGGCCACCCCGTCCAGCCGGAGCAGATAGTGGCGGGGCCGCAGCCGGGCCAACTCGACCAGGATGGCGAGGTCGTAGCGGCGCGGCCCGCGCGGCCAGGACATCCGGTTGGCCCGCTCGTTGACCAGCGCGTCGAAGCCCGCCGCCAGCACCGCGCCGTACCACCGGCTCGTCCCGTCCGGGCCGGTCATCCGGGCCAGGTCCGCCGAACGGGTCCGGCCGGCTGCCAACGCGGCGACGATCACCTCGACCGCAGCGAGCGGGTCGGCGGGGAAGCCGGTGCCGACCGCGAAGTCGTTTCCGGTGCCCGCCGGCACCGGGCCGAAGGCGACACCGGTACCGGCGACCGCCTGGAGCGCCAGATGGACCGTGCCGTCGCCGCCGACCGTCACCAGAGCGGCGGCGCCGTCCGCCACAGCGGCCCGACAGGCCGCGCCCGCCTGCGCGGCACTGCCAGCCTCGAGCAGCCGTACCGGCCGACCCACCGTGCCGAGCCGATCGAGTACGGCCGGCAGCAGTCCCCGAAACCGGCCCCGCCCGGCGGTCGGGTTGGCCAGTACTGCCAGGTGGCCGTCGGGCAGCCCGCCGGCGGCGAGGGACCCGGGAAGTTGATCGTCGGCGGTCACGGCGAGCACCGTACCGCCCGCCGTGCCGCCTCCGACAGCTCCGGTGAGATCAGGTCATGTCGTCGTAGCGCCGGTCGATCGGTTGTGGCGCCTCGACCCGGTCGGGTGCGGGGACCGGCGTGGCGGAGTCGACGCGCTCACCGGCGGTTACCGGCTCCGGCTCCAGGTCGAGCGGCGAGACCTCGTCGTCGTCCAGCCCGGCGTAGACCTCCTTGCCACGGCCCTTACGCCGGTCGTTGATGAATGCCACCCCGACGGCGACGAAGTACAGCAGCGACAGTGAGAGGGCGAGTAGGGTCATGCCGAACGGTCCCGGGTCCGGCGTGGCGATCGCCGCGAAGGCAAAGCTGAGGAAGACGATGACCCGCCACCAGCTCAGCAGCCGGCGGGCGGTGACCACGCCGGTGAAGTTGAGCATCAACAGCAGCAGCGGGAACTCGAATCCCAGCCCGAACAGCAAGATCATGTTGGTGACGAAGGCGATGTACCGGCTCATCTCGAGCCCGGCGGAGAGGTCGCCCACGCCAGCCTCGATCAGGAACTCCAAGCCCCGGTCGACCACGATGTAGGCCAGCGCCGCGCCGGCCACGAAGAGCGGCACCGAAATCGCGACGAAGATGTACGCCCACTTGCGCTCGTGCCGGTGCAGGCCCGGCGCGACGAACGCCCAGAGCTGATAGAGCCACACCGGTGCGCCAACTATGAGGCCGACCCACAACGCGAGCTTGAGCTTGAGTACCAGGCCATCCGTCGGCCCAAGCATGAGGAACTGCTGGCAGACCCCGCTCGCATCGGTGGATCCGTCGAGCCGGCAGTACGGCTGACGGAGGATGTTGTAGACCGGCTCAGCAAGGAACCATCCGACAATCAAGCCGACGAGCAGTCCAAGTGAGGCCCAGAACAGCCGGTTACGCAACTCCCGGACATGCTCGATGAGGGTCATCGAACCGTCGGAGGCTCGCTCGAAGTTGCTCGGACCGCGCCGGCGCAGGGCGAAGGCCACGGGAACGGTCCCCGGTCAGTTGTCGCGGACGCGCTGGACCGGGTCGTTGACCGGCGCGGCGGGCGGCTGGTAACCGGGCTGGTGCACGCTGGTCGGGTGGACGGTGTCCCCCGGCAACGGCTGGCGGCCCGCCTGCGCGTCGGCCTTCTCCGCCAGGTCCTTGTCGTCCTCGGAGAGGCTCCTGGTCTCGGCCTTGATGATCCGCAGCGAGCGACCGAGCGAGCGAGCCGCGTCCGGAAGCCGCTTCGCGCCGAAGAGCAGGATCAGCACAACCACGAGAACAATGATGTGCCACGGCTTGAGGGCGCCCATGGAAGCTCCAGTTCGATGTTTTGTCCAGCAAAAAGGTGTGTCTTGGCCCATCGTACGTGCGTCGGGGAGGAGTGCCACCCGCCAGGTTGGTGACTTTCGGGCCGGCTGGTGAAGTCTTGACCAACGCGGAGCGTCCGTCAACCACCTGATCGACGGCCCTGAGCAGGGGTTACGCGTCGATGCCGACTATTCCTCACCGCCGCGCCTGGCGCGGATCAGCACGAGCCGCTGCTGGAGCGTCTCGACCTGCTGCTGCATGGCCTCCGCCCGATTCTGCACGGACAGCGCGACCCGCTGGAGGTCTTCGGCCTGCTCCTGGCGGCGTTGCAGACCCAGTGCGGCCCGGTGCAGTCGCGGCAGCCGGGTCAGCACCCGGCGGATCGCGAGCCCGAGCACCAGGAGCCCGACGAGGACGGCCGCGAGCACGATCCACTTCACCACGTCGGCCAGCCTAGTGGCTGCCGGCCGTTGTCGCCGGATCGGCACCCTGGGCCAACTCGACGCCCGAGCGCGCGGCACCCGGCTCCGGTGCGCCGTCCGGCGGCAGGGTGGCGTACGCGTCGAGTGCGGCGGCGGCCCGCTCGCGTACCTGGTCGGCGAGTTCCGCCGGGGCGACCACCGTGACGTCCGGCCCGAGCCCCAGCACGAACCGCCGGGCCCAGCCGAGGTCGGTCACCCGCAACGAGACCAGCCACTCCCGGCCGGCCCCATCGGCGTCACCGGTGCCCGGATCCGGCTCGACGCGCTCACACGGGTAGTACTCGGTGATCCACCGGCTGGACCGGCCGACCCGCAGGGTCACCAGCGGCAGGTCCTGGTCGGGGCGGAAGATGCCGGCGCTCAGGTCGTGCAGCCGGGCCTGTGGCGGTGCTGCGGCCGGCTCGTCCAGTTCCACGAGCGCGTCGATCCGGTCGGCCCGGAACAGCCGCATCGACTCCGCCCGCCGGCACCATGCCTCCAGGTAGGCCAGGCCGCCGACCATCAGTACCCGGATCGGGTCGACGGTGCGTTCGGTCGTCTCGTCCCGGGTCGCGGCGTAGTAGGTGATCCGGAGTGCCCGGCCCCGCTGCACCGCGCCGTGCAGCGCCGCCACCCGGTCGCTGTCCCCCGGCATCCGTACCGCGACGGGGGCGTCGGCGAGTTCGCCGGCCGCGTTCTCGATCTTGGCGAGGGCGCGTTCGATCGCGTCCCGGTTGGCCATCCCCGGCGTCTCGGCGAGCATCCGCAGCGCGACCACCAGCGCCAGCGCCTCGTCCGGGGTGAGCCGCAGCGGGCGGTCGATCCCCGCGTCGTAGGTGATGGTGACCCGGTCACCGTCGAAGGCCATGTCGATCAGGTCGCCCGGCCCGTACCCGGGCAGGCCGCAGACCCAGAGCAGCTCCAGGTCCTCGCGCAACTGCCGCTCGGTCACCCCGAGGTCGGTGGCCGCCTCGGACACCTCGATCCCCGGTCGGGCCAGCAGGTATGGCACCAGGTTCAGCAGTCGGGCCAGCCGGTCGGCCGAGGTCCGCGCAGTCCCGCCGGACCGTTGCGCCGGACGAGTCACGCCGGCTCCCCCCTCTGGTCAGTTCCCCGGGGCCCCAACCCCGGTCCGCCCCGCGTTACCCCGACGCCCGGGCGGTCGCCATCTCGTCGTGCCGGGCGGTGATCTCCTTGAGCCGCTGGATCACGGCGTCCCGGATCTCCGGCGGTTCGAGTACCCGGACATCGGGACCGTAGCCGACGAGCCTACTCGCGAGCGACTCGGCATCGCCGTACGGCAGGACCAGGCGGTCGCCGTCGGGTCCGCTGGTCGCCTCCCGGGCCCACCTGCGCAGCCCGGCCGCCCGGCCCGGTGCGACCAGCACGGTGGCCCGGCCGGAGCGCTCCACCGGCCCGGACCACTTCGCGACGTGGCTGATCAGGTCGACGCCGACGGGCGGCTCGAAGGCGCCCGGCTTGCCGATCGTCCGGACCGCACCACCGACGATCCGGGAGAGCCGGAAACAGCGGGGCGCGTCGCGGTCGAGGTCGTGGCCGACCACATACCACCGGGCCCGCCAGCAGACCACGCCCCAGGGTTGCAGCCGGCGGCTGGTCGGGGCGTCGCCGTCGGGTACCCGGTAGTCGAAGCCGACCGTGCGCCGATCCCGGGCCGCGGCGGTCAGCGGCCCGAACGCCGGGTCGACGGTGACCACCGGCTCCATCCCGAGGGTGGCCTGCGGGTCGACGTCGACGCCGGCGGCCCGGAGCTTCGCCAGCCCGGAGGAGGCCGCCGCGGCCAGCCCGGCGTGCCGCCAGAGCCGGGCGGCGATGCCCACCGCCGCCGCCTCGTCGGGCTCCAGCGGGATCTCCGGCAGCGCGTACTCCCGGTGCGCGATCCGGTAGCCCGGCTCCGCGTCGAAGGCGCTGGCCGTGCCGGTCTCGAGGGGTACGCCCAGCTCACGCAGCTCGGCCTTGTCCCGCTCGAACTTGCGCTGGAATGCCTCGTGGTCACGTGGGTCGTCCGGATCATGCTCATAGCCCGGCACGGTCGCGGCGATCTGCGCGGCGGTCAGGAACCGTCGGGTGGACAGCAAACAGATCACCAGGTTGACCAGGCGTTCGGTACGGGTCCGCGACACGACACAGACGCTAGCAGTGTCGGATCACGAAGCGGGTACCCGCGCGGCGCCCCGGCCGGCCGGACCCGCCGCCACCTGCCCCGACCGGCTCCTAGGCTGGCGTTATGGCGGACCCGGACGGCACCTCGGAGAGCCTCCTCACCGTGGTGGTGGCCGGGGTGGCCAACCTGGCGATAGCGCTCGCCAAGCTGTTCGCCGGGATGATCTCCGGCTCGTCCGCGATGCTCTCCGAGGGCGCCCACTCGATCGCCGACACCACCACCGAGGTGCTGCTCTTCACCGCGCTGCGCCGGGGCTCCCGGCCCGCCGACCCGGAGCATCCGTTCGGGTACGGCAAGGAGAGCTACGTCTGGGCGTTCATCGCCGCGGTCTTCACCTTCGTGGTCGGCGCGGGCTTCTCGATCACGCACGGGGTCAACACGATCCGGAGCGGTGAGCACACCGGGCAGTTCCTGGTCGCGTACGTGGTGTTGGCGATCTCGTTCCTGATCGAGTCGGTGTCGCTGACCCGGGCGGTCCGGCAGCTCCGCCGGGCGGCCCGACAGCGGCGGACCCGTCTGGCCCCCTTTCTGCGGAGCACCGCCGACACCACGGTCAAGGCGGTCTTCCTGGAGGACACCGCCGCGCTGATCGGCATCACGCTGGCCGCCGCCGGTCTCGCCCTGTCCGAGCTCACCGGCACCGAGGTCTGGGACGGGCTGGCCTCGATCCTGATCGGGCTGCTGCTCCTGGTGGTCGCCACCATCCTGGCCCGGAGCAACATCTCGCTGCTGGTCGGCCGGGCCGTACCGCCGCCGATGCACGACGAGATCCACCGCGAGCTCTCCGCGGTGCCGTCGGTGGAGCGGGTGGACACCCTGCTCACCATGCACCTGGGTCCGGACGACATCCTGGTCGCGGCCAAGGTCGACTTCCGGGACGAGGCGACCGGGGCGGACATCGAGGCCGGCGCCGAAGAGGCCGAACGCCGGCTGGTCGCCCGCTTCCCGCACGTGCAGTACGTCTTCCTCGACCCGACCCGGAGCCGCAGGCGGTAGCCGGTTACCCTGCCGGCCATGGTGCGATGGCGGTCCGGCACGGTCACGGAGGTCCGGCGAAGCTGGCGGGGCGCCGTCGAACTCGACGTCCGGCAGTCCGACGGGGCGCGGGTGCGGGCACTGGCGTACCCGGAACTGGTCGGCACTCCCGAGCCGGGCGACCGGGTGCTGCTGAACGTGGGCGCGCTGCTGATGGGGCTCGGCACCGGCGGGTACGCCCTGGTGGTGGCGCTGCCGGACCGGCTGCCGGCGGATCCGCCCCAGACGGTCGACAGCCGCGACGCCGGGCATCTGGTCAAGGCCCGCTACACGCCGTTGCAACCGATCCTGCTCGGTGTCGACGAGGAGGCGTCCCCGCACCGGGCGGCGCTGGCCGACGCCGACGACCTCGGCGGGCTGCCGGTGGTCACCGCCGATCTGCACTCCGCACTGCCGGCGATCGTGGCCGGGATCCGGGCCGACGCGCCCGACGCCCGGATCGGGTACCTGATGACCGACGGCGGCGCGCTGCCGGCCTGGTTCTCCCGCACCCTGGACGGCCTGCGTGCCGAACTCGCCGGCACGGTCACCGTCGGGCAGGCGTTCGGTGGTGACCTGGAGGCGACCAACCTGCACAGCGGGCTGCTCGCCGCCCGGCACGTGCTCCGGACCGACGTGGCGATCGTGGCGCAGGGGCCGGGCAACCTGGGCACCGGTACCCGATGGGGCTTTTCCGGGGTCGCGGTCGGCGAGGCGGTCAACGCCGTCGCCGCGCTGGGTGGCCGCCCGGTGGGCTCGCTGCGGATCTCCGGCGCCGACCTGCGGGACCGGCACCGGGGGCTGTCGCACCACAGCGTCACCGCGTACGGCCGGGTCGCGCTGGCCGCCGCCGATCTGGTACTCCCGGCCGAGTTGCCGGCGGAGCTGGCCGCGCTGGTCGAGCCGGCCGTGGCCGGGCTGGCGCAACGGCACCGGATCGTCCGGGTACCGGTGCACGGGCTCGACGAGGCGCTGCGGGCCAGCCCGGTCCCGCTCTCGACGATGGGCCGGGGACTGGCCGAGGAGCACGCCTACTTCCTGGCGGCAGCCGCCGCCGGGCGACACGCCGCCAGCCTGCGCTGACCCGGCCCCGGACCGGCGCCGAGGCAGGCGCTGGGCGGGGCCGGCACCGGCGGGACCGGACCGGGAAGAGGGTCAGCTCAGGAAGACCAGCGCCAGCCAGCCGGCCACGACCAGGACGAGCGCGAGCGTGAGTACCCAGGTGGGTACGGTGTACTCACCCCGGCGGTTGCGCTCGATCTCCTCCCGGATCTTGGCTCGCCGCCGCTCGATCCGGTTCTGCCGGATCGTCTCGGGGCGGCGGTGCTCGTCGTCGTCGCGGCTGTCTGGATGCGTCATAGCGGGGGAAAGCCTAACCGCCCGGCCTCACATGCTCGCGATCAGCCGCTCCACCCGCTCGTCGTACGCCCGGAACGGGTCCTTGCAGAGCACCGTGCGCTGGGCCTGGTCGTTCAGCTTGAGGTGTACCCAGTCGACGGTGAAGTCCCGGCGCTTCTCCTGGGCGTGCCGGATGAACTCGCCGCGCAGCCGGGCCCGGGTGGTCTGCGGCGGGGTCTCCTTCGCCTCGAAGATCTCCGGGTCGGTGGCGATCCGGTCCACCTGCTTGCGCCGCTCCAGCAGCCCGTAGAGGCCACGTCCCCGACGCAGGTCGTGGTACGCCAGGTCCATCTGGGCGATCCGGGGGTGCGACAGCGGCAGGTCGTTCTTGCGCTGGTACCGCTCGATGAGCTGGAGCTTGGTCACCCAGTCGATCTCCCGGGAGACCGGGTCCAGGTTGCCGCTCTCCACCGCGCCCAGCACCCGGCCCCAGAGTTCGACCACCCGCTTCGCGGTCTGGTCCCCGCCCCGCCGCTCGACGAACTCGGTCGCCTTGGCCAGGTATTCCTGCTGGATCTCCAGCGCGCTGATCTCCTTGTTCGAGGCGAGCCGGACCTTGCGCCGGCCGGTGACGTCGTGCGAAACCTCCCGGATCGCCCGGATCGGGTTCTCCAGCGACAGGTCGCGCATCACCACCCCGGCCTCGATCATCCGGAGCACGATGTCCGCGCTGCCGACCTTGAGCAGCGTGGTGACCTCGTTCATGTTGGAGTCGCCGACGATGACGTGCAGCCGCCGGTAGCGCTCGGCGTCGGCGTGCGGCTCGTCCCGGGTGTTGATGATCGGCCGGCTCCGGGTGGTCGCCGAGGAGACGCCCTCCCAGATGTGCTCGGCACGCTGGGAGAGGCAGTAGACGGCGCCACGCGGGGTCTGCAACACCTTGCCGGCGCCGCAGATGAGCTGCCGGGTGACCAGGAACGGGATCAGCACGTCGGCCAGCCGGCCGAACTCGCCGTGCCGGGAGACCAGGTAGTTCTCGTGGCAGCCGTACGAGTTGCCGGCCGAGTCGGTGTTGTTCTTGAACAGGTAGATTTCGCCCGCGATGCCCTCGTCGTGCAGCCGCTTCTCGGCGTCGACCAGCAGACCCTCCAGGATCCGTTCGCCGGCCCGGTCGTGGGCCACCAGGTCGGAGACCGAGTCGCACTCGGGGGTGGCGTATTCCGGGTGGGACCCGACGTCGAGGTAGAGCCGGGCACCGTTGCGCAGGAACACGTTGCTCGATCGCCCCCAGGAGACCACCCGACGGAAGAGGTAACGGGCGACCTCGTCCGGGGACAGCCGCCGTTGGCCGCGGTAGGTGCAGGTGACACCGTACTCGGTTTCAAGGCCGAAGATTCGCCGCTCCATGCTTGGAGATTAGTCGCCCGAGGCCCGGGTTGGTCAGTCTCGGGCCGTGGCGTTGTGCGGGAACTCCGGTAGCCGATCGTGGCGGACCGGTCACCGACCGGGATCCTCCAGGATGCCGAAGAGGTACTCGCCGTAGCCGCTCCGGCTCAGCGGCTGGGCCAGCTCGCGGAGTTCCTCGTCGGAGATCAGCCCGCTGCGCCAGACCACCTCCTCGATGCAGCCCACCTTGAGGCCCTGCCGCTCCTCGATCACCCGGACGAACTCGCCGGCCTGGACCAGCGAGGTGAAGGTGCCGGTGTCCAGCCAGGCGGTGCCCCGGTCGAGCGCGGTGACCTGGAGCCGGCCCGCCGCCAGGTAGGTCTGGTTGACCGCGGTGATCTCCAGTTCACCCCGGTCGCTCGGGGTCAGCCCCTTGGCGATCTCCACCACGTCGTTGGCGTAGAAGTAGAGGCCGGGGACGGCGTACCGGGACTTGGGTTTCTCCGGCTTCTCCTCGATCGACAACGCCCGCCCGTCGGAGTCGAACTCGACAATTCCGTAACCCTCGCAGTTCGCCACCGGATAGGCGAAGATCCGGCCACCGTCCGGGTCACCGTTGCGGGCCAGGCTCCGGCCCAGTCCGGCGCCGTAGAAGATGTTGTCGCCGAGGATCAGCGCGACCGAATCCCCGGCCAGGAACTCCTCGCCGAGAAGGAAAGCCTGTGCGATTCCGTCCGGGCTCGGCTGTGCGACGTACTCCAACCGGAGGCCCCACTGGGAGCCGTCACCCAGCAGGTTCCGGAACTGCGTCTGGTCCCCGGGAGTGGTGATGATGAGGATTTCCCGCATTCCCGCCATGACCAAGGTGGAGAGCGGGTAATAGATCATCGGTTTGTCGAAAATCGGCATGAGCTGTTTCGACACGGCCTGGGTGATCGGCCACAGCCGCGAGCCGGTACCGCCCGCCAGCAGGATTCCGCGCATTCGCGCAGGCTACCGGGGGTGGGCGCGATTGAAAGTCAATTGTCCGACAGCGGCCGGGCTTACCGCTGTTGCCGGCAACCGACGCGTAGACTTTCCGTTTCATGAGGATCCTCGTGACCGGTGGAGCCGGATTTATCGGTTCTGAATACGTACGTATGCTGCTGACCGGCACCGGTCCCCGGCTCGCGCCGAGCGCGGTCACCGTACTGGACAAGCTCACCTACTCCGGCAACCTGGCCAACCTCGACCCGGTACGCGCCGACCCCCGGCTCGAGGTGGTGGTCGGCGACATCTGCGACCCGGCCGTGGTCGACGAGGTGACCCCCGGGCACGACGTGATCGTGCACTTCGCCGCCGAGTCCCACGTCGACCGCTCCATCCACCGGCCCGCCCCGTTCGTCAGCACCAACGTGCTCGGCACGCAGACCCTGCTGGAGGCGGCGCTGCGGCACCGTACCGGCCGGTTCGTGCACGTCTCCACCGACGAGGTCTACGGCTCGATCGAGCAGGGATCCTGGACCGAGTCCACTCCGCTGGCGCCGAACTCGCCGTACTCGGCCGCCAAGGCGGGCTCCGACCTGCTGGCCCTGGCCTACCACCGCACCTACGGGATGGACGTGGTGCTGACCCGCTGCTCCAACAACTACGGGCCGTACCAGTTCCCCGAGAAGGTGATCCCGCTCTTCGTCACCAACCTGCTCGACGGCGGCAACGTGCCGCTCTACGGCGACGGCGGCAACGTCCGGGACTGGCTGCACGTACACGACCACTGTGTCGGGGTCGCCCTGGTGCAGGACAAGGGGCGCCCGGGCGAGGTCTACCACATCGGCGGCGGCACCGAGCTGACCAACCGCGAGCTGACCGCCCGGCTGCTCGCCGCCTGCGGCGCCGACTGGGACCGGGTCAGGCCGGTCGCCGACCGGATGGGGCACGATCGCCGCTACTCGCTGGACATCACCAAGATCAGTGAAGAACTCGGGTACGCCCCCCGGGTCGACCTCGACCGCGGGCTCGCCGAGACGGTCACCTGGTATCGGGAGAACCGGGCGTGGTGGGAGCCGCTCAGGGCACGGCTGCTGGGCAGCGAGGAGATCGGGCCGGCCGTACCGTGACCGCCCAGCGGGGCCCGGAGCCGCCGAGCTGGCTGGTGACCGGGGCCGGCGGGATGCTCGGCCGGGACCTGGTGGCGGTACTCTCCGCCCGGCACCCCGGACGGGTCACCACCGCCAGCCGAGCCGAGGTCGAGCTGACCGACCCGGCAGCGGTCCGGGCGGCGGTGGCCGGGCACCCGATCGTGGTCAACGCGGCGGCCTGGACCGACGTGGACGGTGCGGAGCAGCACGAGGAGGCCGCCACCGCAGTCAACGGCACCGGGGTGGCCAACCTGGCGGCAGCCTGTGCCGAGGCCGGCGCCCGGCTGCTGCACGTCTCGACCGACTACGTCTTCGCCGGCGACGCCGACCGGCCCTATCCGGAGGACGCCCCGACCGCCCCGGTCAACGCGTACGGGCGCGGCAAGCTGGCCGGTGAACTCGCCGTCGCCCGGCTGCTGCCGCAGACCGGATACCTGGTACGCACCGCGTGGCTGTACGGCGCACACGGCCCCAACTTCGTCGCCACGATGCTCCGGCTGGCCACCGAACGCCCGCACCTCGACGTGGTGGACGACCAGTTCGGGCAACCGACGTGGTCGTACGCCCTCGCGGAGCGGCTGGCCGACCTCGGCGCCGCCGCACACCGCGGAGCGGCCCCGGCCGGCATCTACCACGGCACGGCGAGTGGCCGGACCACCTGGTACGGCCTGGCTCGCGAGGTGTTCGCCCGGACCGGGCTCGACCCGGACCGGATCCGTCCGACCAGCAGCGACCGGTTTCCCCGCCCGGCCCGCCGGCCCGGCTTCAGCGTGCTCGGGCATGCCGGGTGGTCCCGGGCCGGGCTGGCACCGATGCCGGACTGGCGGGCGATGCTCGCCGACGCGCTACGACCCGACGGAACGCTGACCAGTGCTCCTCGGCCGCCCGCGCCGGGCCACGCCGCCGACGACCGGATCGGATCCGGATCGCGCTAGCGCCGTGTGGCCCGGGACCGGCACGTCGCTGAGCCGGCACGTCTCGCCGGACTCCTCGACCAGGACGACCTGGCCACAGGTGTGCGGCAGACCCGGCCCCAGCCCTACTCCGACTTCTCCTCGCCGTCGCTCGACGTGTCGCCGCCGGCCGGCTTCGCCTTGCCCTCCAGATCCGCCGAGCCGGCGGACTCGGCCGGCTTGTCCGGGCCGGGAGCCGGGGACTTCGGCTCGGCTGGTGGCGCCTCGCCGCCCTCGGCCGTGGCCGGCGCCCCGTTCAGCAGCGAGGCCAGCGCGGCACCGGTGATCCGGCGGAAGGAACGCCCGACCCGTCGCCGGTCCAGGATCGCCACCTCGAGCTGGCTGGCGGCGATGGTCCGGGGCGCACCGCCCTCGCCACCAACACTGCCGAGCGCCCGGACCGCCAGCCGGACCGCCGCGTCCAGCGACATGTCCGGCTGGTGCTCCTCGCGCAGCGCTCCGGTAACCGCCTCGGCCTGCCCGCCCATCGCCATCCGGCCGGGCTCGTCGCTGACCGAACCGTCGTAGGTGATCCGGTAGAGTTCGTCCGCCTCCGGCGTGCTGCCCACCTCGGCGACGCAGATCTCCACCTCGAACGGCTTGGACTGCTCGGTGAAGATCGCACCCAGGGTCTGCGCGTACGCGTTGGCCAGCGCCCGGCCGGTGACGTCCCGCCGGTCGAAGCTGAGCCCGGTGGCGTCGGCCATCCGGACGCCGGCCCGGCGCAGGTTCTCGAACTCGTTGTACCGGCCGACCGCCGCGAAGGCGATCCGGTCGTAGATCTCGCTGACCTTGTGCAGGGCGCTGGAGAGGTTCTCCGCCACGAAGAGCACCCCGCCGGAGTAGCTGAGCGTCACGGCGCTCCGGCCGCGCGCGATGCCCTTGCGGGCCAGCTCCGAGCGGTCGCGCATGATCTGCTCGGGTGAGGCGTAGAACTGCATGGCCACGGCGGCGGTTCTCCTAACCGGTTCTGCTGGCGACGGCGGGTTGCGGGTGGTGCGGGGCGGTCAGCCGCCCGGGTTCTCCATCCGGGCGGCGACCACCGCTTCGGCGACCTCGGCCGCCTCGGCGTCGGAGAGCCGGTTGGTGCCCTCCGCGGTGGCCGTCATCACCACTGGATAGATGCGGCGGCTCAGGTCGGGACCACCGGTGGCGCTGTCGTCGTCGGCGGCGTCGTAGAGCGCCTCGACGGCGATCCGGATGGCGTCGGGGGTGCTCAGCCCAGGGCGGTACCGCTTCTTCAGCGCCGCCTTCGCGAAGAGCGAGCCGGAGCCGATCCCGTCGTAGCCGGTCTCCTCGTAGGGCCCGCCGGCCACGTCGAAGCTGAAGATCCGGCCGGTCCTGGCCGGGTCGGTGGCCGCCAGGTCGAAGCCGGCGAAGAGCGGGATCACCGCGAGTCCCTGCATCGCCGCGCCGAGGTTGCCGCGGATCATCGCGGCCAGCCGGTTGGCCTTGCCGTCGAGGGAGAGCATCGCTCCCTCGATCTTCTCGTAGTGCTCCAGCTCCACCTGGAAGAGTCGCACCATCTCCAGGGCGATGCCCGCCGTGCCGGCGAAGCCGACCAGCGAGTATTCGTCGGCCGGGTGCACCTTGCGGATGTCCCGGCTGGAGATCAGGTTGCCCATGGTGCCGCGCCGGTCGCCGGCCATCACCACCCCGTCGGCGGTGGTCAGCGCGACGATGGTGGTGGCGTGCGGAACCAGTTCGCTGGCGGACCCGGGCGGCAGCGGCCGGCGACCGGGCAGCAGGTCGGGGGCCGCCGTGCTCAGGAACTGGGTGAACGAGGACGTCCCCACGTTGAGGAACACGTCTGGTAGACGCCCGGTTGGATCAAAAGCCGCTGCCACGTGCTCCCTCTCAGCTGTCTCGTCACGTCGCCCGGATCCCCCGCGTCAGCGCGGAAACCGGGCGAGGCCACCGTTGCGGTTGAAGCAGAGTATCCCCCGGATCTCCCCGGTGCGATGATCGTCGTCGCCGTGTTGCGCCACTCCCGACGGCGCCCATCCGGTGTGGCCGGCCGGGCCCGTGCGCCAGCCGATCGCACCGCCCGGACACCTGGACCCCGACCCGTGCGCCGGGGGTCGGCCGTCGCGCCGGTGCGGTCGGCACGGCCACCGCCGCGCACCGCGCCGGGCTCGGCGTGGCTGACCACGCCCGACCCGGCCCGGGTACGGCTACTGTCCGCCCTTCTGGACGTAGCCCCGGACGAACTCCTCGGCGTTCTCCTCGAGTACCGAGTCGATCTCGTCCAGCAGGTCGTCGACATCCTCGGTGATCTCCGCGTGCCGCTCGGCAACCTCCGGGTTCGCCTCGGTCGCGACCTCGTCGACCTCCTCGTCCCGGCGTGCCTTGCCGGACTGCGATTGACCGCCGGTGTCACGGGTAGCCATCTCTGCCGCCTCCTCCACGATCGCCTGGGGAAAACTTACCTCGGATGGACGACGAATCCTCCGGCACCGCCGCTCCGGCGGCACGCGCCCCGGCGTCAGCCACCGGTGATCGTCTCCAGCAGGTCCTTCGCGCTCGCGCAGCGGTCGAACAACGCGCCGACGTGCTTGCGGGTGCCCCGCTCGGGCTCCATCATCGGCACCCGCACCAGCGACTCCCGGCCGACGTCGAAGATGACCGAATCCCAGCTCGCCGCCACCACCTCGGAGGCGTACTGGGCGAGGCAGCGGCCCCGGAAGTAGGCGCGGGTGTCCTCCGGCGGCTCGGTCATCGCCGCGCGGGTCAGCTCCTCGGGCAGCAGAGTCGCCATCGACCCCCGACTGACCAACCGGTGGTAGAGGCCCTTCTCCGGGCGTACGTCGGAGTACTGGAGGTCGACCAGTTGCAGCTTGTGCGAGGCCCAGCCGAGCTTCTCCCGCTCCCGGTAGCCCTCCAGCAGCCGCAGCTTCGCCACCCAGTCCAGCTCGCCGGCGCAGAGCATCGGGTCCCGGCCGAGCCGGTCGAGTATGCCCTCCCAGCGGTCGAGTACGTCGGTGGTGTCCTGGTCGAGGTCGTCGCCGTACCGCTCGTCCACAAAGGAACGAGCCCGCTCGAAGTACGCCCACTGGAGGTCGAGTGCGGTCAGCCGACGGCCGTCGCGCAGCCGGAGCCGGTGCGACAGCGACGGGTCGTGGCTGACCGCCTTCAGCTCGCCCACCGGGTCGGCGATGGCCAGGTCCGGGCTGAGCGCCTTCTCCTCGATCATGGCGAGCACCAGCGAGGTGGTGCCGACCTTGAGATAGGTGGAGATCTCCGACAGGTTGGCGTCGCCGATGATCACGTGCAGTCGGCGGTATTTGTCGGCGTCCGCGTGCGGCTCGTCCCGGGTGTTGATGATCGGGCGCTTCAGCGTCGTCTCCAGCCCCACCTCGACCTCGAAGAAGTCGGCCCGCTGGGAGATCTGGAAACCGGGCTGCGAGCCGTCCTGGCCGATCCCGACCCGACCCGCGCCACAGACGATCTGCCGGGTCACGAAGAACGGTGTCAGGTACGCGACGATGTCGGCGAACGGGGTCTGCCGGCGCATCAGATAGTTCTCGTGCGCGCCGTAGCTGGCGCCCTTGTTGTCGGTGTTGTTCTTGTAGAGGTGGATCGGGTGGGTGCCCGGAATGGTGGCGGCCCGCCGGGACGCCTCGGCCATCACCCGCTCACCCGCCTTGTCCCAGCGGACCAGGTCCAGCGGGTTCGTCACCTCGGGAGTGGAGTATTCCGGGTGGGCGTGGTCGACGTAGAGCCGGGCGCCGTTGGTCAGTATCACGTTGGCCAGCCCGAGATCCTCGTCGGCCAGCGCCTCCGCCGGGTCGTAGGCGGCCCCGGAGTAGGTGAATCCGCGGGCGTCCCGCAACGGGGACTCCTCCTCGTAGTCCCACCGGGCCCGACCGCCCCGGGCCAGCTCCGGGCGGGCGCCGTAGGCGTTCACCACCTGCGAGGAGGTCACCATCGGGTTGGCTCCGGCCTGGCCGGGCACGGAGATGCCGTACTCCACCTCGGTGCCCATGATCCGCCGTACACTCATGCCGCCGCCTCGCTCCGCTCGGCGCCGCCATGAGGCACAGCCACCCTGAGTCGAATGATTCGCTCGCTACGCTCGCTCATGCCGCCGCCTCGCTCCGCTTCCCCATGCCGTTGAGCCTAGTCCGCGCCGTCGCCGGATTGTTCGCCCGGTGTGTCGACACGGCCACGGTACGCCTTCGGCGCTTCTTCGCCCGGTTCGGCGCCGAAGGTCCGGACGGCGAGTCGTAGTGGAAAGGTCCCGGACAGCACTGTGGGCGCCGCGATCGCGGCGCCCACAGATGCCGTTCGTCCGTTACAGGTATTGACCGGTGTTGCTCGCGGTCTCGATGGACCGGCCGGCCTCCGCGCCCTTACCACCGGAGACGAGGGTACGGATGTAGACGATCCGCTCCCCCTTCTTGCCGGAGATCCGGGCCCAGTCGTCGGGATTGGTGGTGTTGGGCAGGTCCTCGTTCTCCCGGAACTCGTCGACGCAGGCGTCGAGCAGGTGCTGCAAGCGCAGACCCTTGCGCCCGGAGGAGAGGAACTCCTTGATCGCCATCTTCTTGCCCCGGTCGACGATGTTCTGGATCATCGCGCCGGAGTTGAAGTCCTTGAAGTAGAGGACTTCCTTGTCGCCGTTGGCGTAGGTGACCTCGAGGAAGCGGTTCTCCTCGGTCTCCGAGTACATCCGCAGCACGACCGCCTCGATCATGGCCGCGACCGTGGACTGCGGGTCGTTGCCGTGCTCGGTCAGGTCGTCGGAGTGCAGCGGCAGCCCGGTGAGGATGTACTTGGAGAAGATGTCCCTGGCCGCCTCGGCGTCCGGCCGCTCGATCTTGATCTTCACGTCGAGCCGGCCGGGGCGGAGGATCGCCGGGTCGATCATGTCCTCCCGGTTGGAGGCACCGATCACGATCACGTTCTCCAGGCCCTCGACACCGTCGATCTCGCTGAGTAGCTGCGGAACGATGGTGTTCTCCACGTCGGAGGAGACGCCGGAGCCCCGGGTCCGGAACACCGAGTCCATCTCGTCGAAGAACACGATGACCGGAGTGCCCTCGCCGGCCTTCTCCCGAGCCCGCTGGAAAATCAGCCGGATGTGCCGCTCGGTCTCGCCGACGTACTTGTTGAGCAGCTCGGGGCCCTTGATGTTGAGGAAGAAACTGGTGTGCTTCTCCTCGCCCCGCCGCTCGGCGATCTTCTTGGCCAGTGAGTTCGCCACCGCCTTGGCGATCAGCGTCTTGCCGCAGCCGGGCGGGCCGTAGAGCAGGATGCCCTTCGGCGGCCGGAGCTGGTGCTCCCGGAAGAGGTCGGCGTGCAGGAACGGCAACTCGACGGCGTCCCGGATCTGCTCGATCTGGGCCTGTAGGCCACCGATGTCGCCGTAGTCGACGTCCGGCACCTCCTCCAGGACCAGCTCCTCGACCTCGCTCTTCGGAATCCGCTCGTACGCGTACGCCGAGCGGGGCTCGATCATGAGCGAGTCACCGGCCCGCAACGGCGCGCCGATGAGAGTCTCCGCGAGGTGGACGATCCGCTCCTCGTCGGCGTGGGAGATCACCAGTGCCCGGTCGCCCGCGCCGCCGGAGGGGCTGTCCAGCACCTCCTTGAGCATGACGACCTCGCCGACCCGCTCGTAGCCGAACGCGTCGACGATGTTGAGCGCGTCGTTGAGCAGGACCTCCTGCCCACGGCGCAGCTCCGCCACCTCGAGCGAGGGTGACACCGCCACCCGGAGCTTGCGACCACCGGTGAAGACGTCGACCGTACCGTCGTCGTGCCGGGCCAGGAAGACACCATAACCGCTCGGCGGTTGCGCCAGCCGGTCAATCTCCTCCTTGAGCGTGACGATCTGGGCGCGTGCCTCCTTGAGGGTGTTCACGAGCCGCTCGTTGTTCTCCGTGAGTCGAGCCAACTGCGCCTGTGTCGCCGCCAGCCGTTCCTCAAGCTGCCGGACGTGTCGAGGGCTTTCGGTCAACTTGCGCCGCACCAGAGCGAGTTCCTCTTGAAGAAACGCGACCTGGGTGGAGAGATCGTGGGCCTCCTTCTCCCACCGTGCGGCGCGCGAGTCCGCGTCGTCGCTGCGTGCCACGTCCCACCTCCCCGGGGGCTTGAACGTTCTGCCCTAACACTAACCGCTATGACGCTGATTCGGTTCCACGCAACACCCTCGTCGCCGAACCTTGATCACGTCGCCGACGACCGGTCGGGCCGGGGCCGGCGGATCGGGGTACCGTCACGGCGCGCCGGGCGGGCCCCAGGCGGCCCTGTCCGACGGCGGTCGCGGGCGGCCTCGGGACACCGCTGACCAGGGATTCCGCCCCTCAGACGGGCCCTGACGGCGGCGCGATCCCGCAACCGTGACGATTCGGCGTCGCGGCGCTACCGCCTGTCGCGGCGGCGCCGCTGACCCGCCCTCGGCGCGGTTTTCCAGGCTTGTCCGCCGGGTCGGAAACCCGGAAACGGTCGGCCGGCCACTTCCGGGATGTGCGGACGACAACGGGACGTTCTCCCACCGGCGATGACAGGAGGTTTCGCACGGCTCCGGCGGTACGTTTCGCACCGCGCCGATGCTCACAGAGTGGGACGGCCGACCACCGAGGCGACCAGTCGGGCGAACTCCTCCAGCCGGGAGATCTGCCCCGCACCGCCGTCGTCGAGCGTCTTGCCGAACCGCAGCGCGTCGTGCCGGGGCGGCGCCTGCGCCTCGTCGCCGGGTACGCCCTCGTCCAGCGAGCTGAGCAGCAGGTAGACGTCGATGCTGTCGACCCGGATCTGACCGGTCGGGGTACGGCTGAGTCGCCGCCGGCAGCCCACCTCGCTGACCGTCGAGACCGGCACCACCCGCAACGACGACGTCATCGAGCCGGCCGGGCCGTCGTCGGGTGGCACGTCTTCGCCGTGCCAGAGGATCAGCCGGCTGCCGTCGCAGATCGCGACCTCCTGCCAGACCCCGTTCACCTCGTTGACGAAGCGCTCCAGGGTGAAGCCGAGCACCGAGGCGCCGTTCAGCACCCCGGTCAACGCCTCCATCGCGACATCCGGGTCGCGCAGGTACGCCCGGGCGGCCGACTCCAGGTCCCGGTACGGCGACCAGTCGGGGAACACGGCCGGCAGGTCTCCCCCACCGAACGCCGGGCGGCTCATGCCGGCACTCCGCTACGCTCCGCGCCGACATGAGGCACATCCGCACTGAGCTGGCTGGTTCCTTCGCCAAGCTCGCTCATGCCGTCTCCTCGCCGTGCTCGGCACGCCCGCTGATGCGTCGACTCCGGCGGGAAGAGGTCATTCCGCGGCCCTCCCGGAGGTTGCCTCGGCCTCCTGGCGCGCCTGACGGCGCAGCGCGTACGCCTCGGCGCCCTTGCTGGGCTTGCGTCGGCGCGTCGGCGCGGTGACCCCGGGCGCGAGCCGGCGACTGGAGACGAGGAAGGCGGTGTGCGCGATCATGCGGTGGTCCGGGCGTACCGCGAGCCCGTCCGCGTGCCAGTCCCGGACCAGCGACTCCCAGGCCCGGGGCTCGGTGAACCCGCCCCGCTCGCGCAACGCCTCGACCAGTTCGGAGAGCTGGGGCGTGGTGGCGACGTAACCGATGAAGACCCCGCCCGGGACCAGCGCGCGTTCGACCATGTCGAGCGCCTCCCAGGGGGTGAGGAGGTCAAGGATGATCCGGTCGAAACCGGTTTCCTGGCAGTCTGCCACGTCGCCCACCCGGAGATTCCAGGCTGGATGCGGTCCACCGAAGAAGGATTCCACATTTCTGCGAGCGATCTCGGAAAAGTCCTCGCGCAGTTCGTAGGAATGGAGTTCGCCATCCGGGCCGACCGCCCGGAGCAGCGAGCAGGTCAGCGCGCCGGACCCGACGCCGGCCTCCAGGACCTTCGCGCCGGGGAAGACGTCCCCCATCGCCACGATCTGGGCCGCGTCCTTGGGATAGATCACCTGCGCACCGCGCGGCATGGAGAGCACGTAGTCCGCGAGCAGCGGCCGCAGCGCGAGGTAGGCCGTCCCGCCGGCCGAGGTGACCACGCTGCCGTCCGGCAACCCGATCAACGCGTCGTGCTCCAGCACGCCGCGATGGGTGTGGAACGACCGCCCGGGCGCCAGCGTGATGGTGTGCATCCGACCCTTCGGATCGGTGAGCTGGACCCGGTCACCGGGGCGGAACGGCCCTCGGTGCGCCGGTACCGGTGCGGTCGGAGCGGCGGGGACGGCGGTGGGCTGTGCGGTCACTGAGTCATCTTCCGTTTCGGCTCCAGGAGCTGCGCCAGGTCGGCGATATACAGAACGCCGACCACATCTTCGCCTGAGGTCACCAGGTACTGCGCGCCCGGGTGGGCCTGTACCGCGTGCACCACCTGCTCCCCGCCGAGCCCGACCGCGAGACTGGGCACCGCGTCCACGCCCCGGGCCACCGCGTCCACCGCCACCCAGGGCCGGCGCTCGACCGGTACGGCCTCGGCGGCGGTCCGGTCCACCAGCGCCACCAGCCGGCCGGACGAGTCCGCCACCCCGAGCGCCGAACCGCGCTGCCCGGCGTCCGCCCCGCGCCGCTGCGCCTCGGAAAGCGGGGTACCGCTCGGCACCGAGTAGACCGGCCGGGCCAACTGGGCCAGGTCGATGAGCGGGAACCGGCGGCTGATCCGGGCCGCCCGGATCGTCTGGCCGGCGCCCTGCCAGAGGGTGAACGCGACCAGCAGCACCAGCGCCAGGCCCAGCCACGGCAGCCCGCTGACCCAGGTCAGCAGCGTGAAGAGCACGGCGGTGCCGATCGCGACGGCACGGCCGGACCAGCCGGCCACCTCGGTCGCCAGGTGCCGGTCCCGGGTGACGGCCCAGACCCCGGCCCGCAACGCCCGTCCGCCGTCCAGCGGCAGCCCGGGCAGGATGTTGAAGAGCCCGACCAGCACGTTGCTGGCGGCGAGCTGGAATGCGAACTGGTTGGCCAGGGTGCCGTCCGGCAGGGCGAGGGTGGCGCCGATTCCGACCAGCCCGAGTACCAGGGAGACCGCCGGGCCGGCGAGCGAGACGAGCAGGTCCACCCGGGGTGTCGGGGCGTCCCGCTCCATCTCGGTGTAGCCGCCGAGCAGTTCGAGGGTGATGCCGCGCACCCCGATCCCGTACCGGCGGGCGGTCAGCGCGTGCCCCAGCTCGTGCAGGAGTACCGAGCCGAGCAGCAGGACCACGAAGACGAGCCCGACCAGATAGCCGGTGAGCTGCGACAGCGCGAGCTGTTGCCGGACGAACTCGCCGTACATGACGGTGACGAGTGCCACCAGCAGCAGCATCGACGGGTTCAGGTAGACCGGTACGCCGAACACCCGGCCGACGGTGAGGCCGGGCCGCCGGTCGGTACCGCGTCGCGGTCGCGAGTTTCCCTCCATCTCCTCCGATGCTACGGAACATCCCGTCGGGTGGCCCCCGCCGGTTCGGCCGGGGTGACCGCGGACGATCGGGGCCGGTACGCATGACGGGGCGGGTGGGCCGGGTTCGGTCGTACCCGTGACATAGCCTTCCGGACATGACGGCGGAGACGGTGACATCGCAGACAGCCACGGGCGGCCCGACGGATTCCCCGACCGTGCCCCCGGCCGCGGCCCAGGTCACCGCCTCGCTGTCCCCGTCCCGGGCGGCCGACTTCAAGACCTGTCCCCTGCTCTACCGGTTCCGCAGCATCGACCGGCTGCCGGAGCGGCCGAGTCTCGAGCAGGCCCGCGGCACGCTGGTGCACGCGGTGCTGGAACGCCTCTTCGACCTGCCGGCCGAGCAGCGCACGCCGGCCGCCGCCGGTGACCTGGTGGCGCCGCAGTGGGACCGGCTGGTGACCGAGCAGGCGGAGCTGGCCGAGATCTTCACCACCGGCGACCTCGCCGGTCCGGCCGAGTTCCTGGCCTCGGCCCGCGAGCTGCTCGACGGCTACTTCACGGTGGAGGATCCGCGCCGGCTGGAGCCGGCCGAGCGGGAGAGCCTGGTCTCCACGGTGGTGGACGAACAGCTACTCATCCGGGGTTACATCGACCGGCTGGACGTCTCGCCCGACGGCGCCCTGCGGGTGGTCGACTACAAGACCGGTGGCGCCCCCCGCGAGGCGTTCGAGGCCCGGGCGCTGTTCCAGCTCAAGTTCTACGCCCTGGTGCTGTGGCGCACCCGGGGGGTGGTGCCCAGGGTGCTGCGGCTGCTCTACCTCAAGGACGCGGAGGTCTGTGACTACACCCCCGACGCCGAGGAACTGGTCCGGTTCGAGCGCACCCTGCTGGCGCTCTGGCGGGCCATCGAGCAGGCCACCCTGGCCCGCGACTTCCGGCCCAAGCCGAGCCGGCTCTGTGACTGGTGCAACCACCAGGCGCACTGCCCGACCTTCGGCGGCACTCCGCCACCGTTCCCGGAGCCGACCGCGCCGGTCGACCCGGCGGCTCCGATCCCGCCACCGTCCCGGCCCGGCGCCCGGTCGGCTCCGGCTCCGGCTCCGGCTCCGGGGAGCGTGGCGGGTGCGCCGGCGGTGCCGAGCCAGTCGACCGTGACGGGCCGGGAGGGCGAGGCGGGCCGGGAGGGCGAGGCGGCGTCGGGGCTCGGGGTCGGCTCCGCCCAGGAGGAGCCCGGCTCCTCCTGAAGGAGGACCCCAGGGTCGCCGCTGGCGACGACCTGTCGCGCCACACAGCGGCTAGCGTCGCCAGCATGACCCCTACCGATGCCCGTGCGACGCCGGCCCCCGGCCGGGTCGAGGGGAACTGGTGGCGCTGGCGGCGCCTCCGGCTCGATCCCGGGCAGCGCAGGTGGCTGGTCCGCGACGGGCTGCTCGCGGTCGCCGCCGTCGCGGTGGAGACGGTGCTCGTCGGCACCGCGCCGCCGGGCGCCGCCCCGGGGGGATGGCCCGGGTGGGCGTTCTGGAGTGTCCTCTGCGCCACCCCGATCGCACTGCGCCGGGCGGCTCCGTGGCCGGCGGTGATGCTGGCGGTCCCGATCTTCGTCGCCTCGGTCCTGGCCGACGCGGCGCCGGTCACCATCGGGGCCACGTTGTGCCTGCTGACCTACACCACCGCCGCGCTGCTGCCACTTCGCCAGGCGGCGCTGGCCGCCGTAGCTGTCTGGGGGCCGGCCCTGACCGTCGCCCTCGCCGAGCCACCACAGTCCAACTCCAGCGAGCCCTCCCCCGCCTACCTGGTCTTCACCCAGGTACTGCTCGCGCTGGTCTGCTTCTTCGTCGGCCGTACGGTGCACGCCCGGCGGGCCACCATCCTGGCGCTGGAGGAGCGGGCCCGGGTCGCCGAGGAGAACCAGCGGTCGCTGGCCGACCAGGCGGTCGCCGACGAGCGCCGGCGAATCGCCCGCGAGCTGCACGACGTGGTCGCGCACCACGTCAGCGTGATGGGCGTACTGGCCACCGGGGCGCGCCGGGTGCTGTCCCGCGATCCGGCGGCCACCGACGGTGCACTGGGCACCATCGAGGAGACCAGCCGGACCACCCTGCGCGAGCTACGCCGGCTGCTGGACGTGCTGCGTACCGACGCCGAGCCGGCCGCCGAACTCTCCCCGCAGCCGGGACTGGCCGGCATCGAGGCGCTGGTGGAGCAGGTCAGGGAGGCCGGACTGCCGGTGACCCTGCGGGTGGACGGCACACCGGGCCCGCTGGACCCCGGGGTGGCGCTGACCGTGTTCCGGATCGTGCAGGAGGCGCTCACCAACACCCTCAAGCACGCCGGCGCGGCGACCGCCCAGGTCCGGTTGAGCTTCGGGGTCTACTGGCTGATCGTCGAGGTCGCGGACACCGGCCGGGGTCCGGCACCGGAGAGTGGACGGCTGGGGCACGGCCTGGTGGGAATGCGGGAACGGATGGCCCTCTACGGTGGAACCCTGCGCACCGGGCCCCGTCCCGGCGGCGGCTACCGGGTGTACGCCAAGATGCCGATGGAGCAGCTGGGTGCACCGATCAACAAGGGGGCGGCATGAGCGAGCGTAGTGAGCGAATCAGCCAGCTCAGTGCCGATGTGCCTCATGGCGGCACGGAGCGAAGCGGAGTGCCGGCATGAGCGACCGTAGCGAGTCCAGTCGGCCGGTACGGGTGCTGCTCGCCGACGACCAGCCGCTGCTACGTACCGGATTCCGGATGGTGTTGGGCGCGGAGGACGACCTGGACATCGTCGGCGAGGCCGGTGACGGCGTCGAGGCGGTGGACCTGTCCCGGCGGCTGCTCCCGGACGTGGTGCTGATGGACATCCGGATGCCCCGGATGGACGGGGTCGCCGCCACCCGGGCGATCATCGACGCCCGGCTGCCGGTCCGGGTACTCATCCTGACCACCTTCGATCTCGACGAGTACGTCGTCGGTGCGCTCCGGGCCGGGGCGAGCGGCTTCCTGGCCAAGGACGTACCCGCCGAGGACCTGGTCACCGCGATCCGGACCGTCGCCGCCGGCGAGGCGGTCGTGGCGCCCCGGATCCTCAAGCGGCTGCTGGACCGGTTCGCCGAGACCCTGCCGGACCCGGATGCCACCCCACCGAAGGCGATCGGCGTGCTGACCGAGCGGGAGCGGGAGGTACTGGTCCAGGTGGCCCGGGGGCTCTCCAACGCGGAGATCGCCCGGGTGCTGTCGGTGAGCGAGACGACCATCAAGACGCACGTCGGGCACGTGCTGACAAAGCTCGGCCTCCGTGACCGGGTCCAGGCGGTGGTGCTGGCCTACGAGACCGGGCTGGTCCGGCCCGGCGCCTGACAGCACCGCCACGTCCGGTGCGGCCGGGGGGGTCGATCGGCGGGCCGGCGAGCGGGGCCGGACGACCCTGAGGCGTACCCGGGGCGGGGCCGTCCGGCAGGCGTAGTCGGCGGCCGGCGTACCACCCTGGAGGAGTAGGCCCGACGGCCCGGACGGCGTACGACCCGCCGGGTGTGGAGTCGTCCAGCCGGAGGACCGGCCCGGGGCGCGGGGCGTACCCGAAGACCATCCCGGCGTACGACGGCCCGCCGGCTTCCCGCGCCTACCGTTTTCTCCAGGTACGGCGACGGCGGCGGAGGTCCCGCCGCCGGGCGGATGGAGGGGGAACATGACCGCGACGACGGGGGCACCGGAGCGGACCGGATCGGCGTTCCGGCGATCGACGCACAGCGCAAGCGGATCATGACAGACTGATACCGCCCCGCCGCGAGTCCGGCCAGAGCTGGACAGCGTGGCCGCAACCAAAACGTATCCGCCCGATAGGGAATCGGATCGCGAAATGCCGAGCCGATCGGGACCACCAACCTGATCGGCCGACTCCGACACGTCGCAGCCCCGGACAGCCGGGATGCCGACACCGGCGGAGTTAACGGCGCCGACACATATCAGTCAGGGGCAACCCTGATTCGGTATCAGGGCCGACCCGCAGCGAATTTTCCGCGTCGAGCTCCGCCGCGGGAGGGACGCCGAGGTTGCCCTGGTCGCCGACGATGGATGCTGCCGGCCGGACCGGATGGTCCGGCCGGACCAAGAATGTCTAGGGGGAGATGAAAGTGACCGCGACGCTAGCCCGAGGTGCCCAGATGGCCGCCCGGGCCAACGACGTGTGGAAGGTGTACGGCAGCGGAGAGGCACAGGTTGCCGCGCTGCGTGGCGTGAATGCGGAATTCGAAAGGGCCCGGTTCACCGCCATCATGGGACCGTCCGGATCCGGCAAGTCCACCCTGATGCACTGCCTCGCCGGGCTCGACTCGGTAACCCGGGGAACCATCCACATCGGCGACACCGCCGTCACCGGACTCGGTGACGCGGGTCTCACCAAACTGCGCCGGGATAAAGTCGGTTTCATCTTCCAGCAGTTCAACCTGCTGCCCACGTTGACCGCGCTGGAAAACATCCTGCTGCCGCTCTCGATCGCCGGTCGTAAACCCGACAAGGAATGGCTCGACACCGTCATCGACACCGTCGGGCTGCGGGACCGGCTGGGACACCGCCCGGCCCAGCTCTCCGGCGGGCAGCAGCAGCGGGTCGCCTGCGCCCGGGCACTCGCCTCCCGGCCCGACGTGATCTTCGCCGACGAGCCGACCGGCAACCTGGACTCCCGGGCCGGCGCCGAGGTGCTCGGCTTCCTGCGCCGCTCGGTCGCCGAATACCAGCAGACCATCGTGATGGTCACGCACGACCCGGTGGCCGCCTCCTACGCCGGCCGGGTCATCTTCCTCGCCGACGGCCAGATCGTCTCCGAGCTCATCGAACCGACCCCGGAGACCGTGCTGGACACCATGAAGAAGCTCGACGGGCTCGCCGAGGCGGGGCTCTGATGCTGCGCGCCACCCTGAAGAGCCTGCTCGCCCGCAAGGTCCGGCTGGTCCTCTCCGGACTGGCCGTCGTGCTCGGCGTGATGTTCGTCTCCGGCGCCTTCGTCCTCACCGACACCCTGGGCCGGTCCTTCGACACCGTCTTCAGCGACGCGTACGCCGGCACCGACGTCGGGGTCAGCGCCAAGCCGAAGATCGACGTCGGCGAGATGGAGGGCATGGAGGTCGCCGGCACCTTCCCGGCCAGCGCCCTGGAGCAGGTCCGTGGGGTCTCCGGGGTGGCCAGCGCCACCGGTCTGGCCGCGGCCGACGGCGCCCGGGTGATCGGCAGCAACGGCAAGGTGCTGACCTCGGTGGGCGCGCCCCAGTTCGGCTCCAACTGGACCGGCGAGAGCGGTCAGGTCGAACTTCGCGAGGGCCGGGGCCCCACCGCCGACAACGAGGTGGCCGTCAACGGGGCGGTGGCCAAGGCGGCCAAGCTCGCCGTCGGCGACCGGGTCGGCATCCTGACGCTTCAGCCGAAGCGCGAGTTCACCGTGGTCGGCATCTTCGGCTACGGCGGAGACCGGGACAGCCTCGGCGGCGCCCAGGAGGTGACCTTCACCGAACGGGCCGCCCAGGAACTGATGCTGGGCCAGCCCGGCGTCTTCTCCGAGCTGAGCGTCAAGGCGGCCGACGGGGTCGACCCGGCGAAGCTGCGCGACGACATCGCCGGCACGCTCGGCGACGGCTACGTGGTCAAGACCGGCGAACAGCTCTCCGAGGACGCCTCCGCCGGGCTGAAGGAGGGGCTCGCCTTCTTCAACAACATCCTGCTCGGCTTCGCCGGGGTGGCGCTCTTCGTCGGCATCTTCCTGATCCTGAACACGTTCTCGATCATCGTCGCCCAGCGCACCCGGGAACTCGCGCTGCTCCGGGCGATCGGGGCCGGCCGCCGTCAGGTGATCGGCTCGGTACTTGTCGAAGCCGTTGCGATCGGCCTGGTCGCCTCGGTACTCGGGCTCGGCGCCGGGATCGGCGTGGGCGCACTGCTGGCGTACGTCTTCGGGCAGACCGCCGGTGGGCTGCAACTGGCCGGGCTGGGCGTACCCCCGGCCGCGGTGATCAGCTCCTTCGCGGTCGGCCTGGTCGTCACCGTCATCGCGGCGGTACTACCGGCTATGCGGGCCGCCCGGATCCCTCCGGTGGCCGCCATGCAGGACGTGGCGACGCCGGACCGGCCGCTGACGAAGATCTCGGTCGCCGGTGCGGTGGTCTCCGCGATCGGCGGCACCCTGATGGCGTTCGGCCTCAGCGGCACCGGCGGCAACACCCTGCTGACCATCCTCGGCGGCGTACTGCTCTGCTTCATCGGGGTGGCCCTGCTGACCCCGCTGATCAGCCGCCCGGTGGTCGGGCTGCTCGGCCGGCTCTTCTCCTGGTCGGTCCCGGGCAAGCTGGGCCGGCTGAACTCGGGCCGCAACCCACGCCGTACCGCGATCACCGCCGCCGCGCTGATGGTCGGGATCGCCCTGGTCACCGGCGTGACGGTGATCCTCGACTCGGCCAAGAGCAGCATCACCGCGCTGGCCGAGGACACCATCCAGGCCGAGCTGGTCATCTCGGGGGCGCAGACCGGTCCCCGGCCGCCGAGCTTCGACCCGGCGGTGCTGGACCAGGCCGCCGAGGTGCCCGGTGTGGCCATGGTGGCCGGCCTGTACGGCGACCGCGCGGTGGTCGGCGGCAAGCAGGGCTGGATCACCGCGACCAGCAGCGTGCCCGCGCTACGGGAGATCTACCGGGCCACCCCGACCGCCGGCAGCATCGACTCGCTCGGCCCCAACCAGCTCCTGGTCGACTCGAAGACCGCGAAGGACCGGGGCCTCTCGGTCGGGGACACCGTGCCGGTGCAACTGTCCCGTGGGGATGCCCAGAACTACACGCTGACCGGCATCTACGCCGAGTCCGAGCTGTTCGGCGGGTTCGTGATCCCGGCCTCGGCGGCGGCCAACTTCGCGGTGCCGCAGCCGACGCAGGCGTACCTGAAGCTGGCGCCGGGTGCCTCGGTCGACCAGGTGATGCCGCGGGTCGAGACGCTGCTCGCGGACAGCCCCGAGGTGTCGGTCGCCGACCGGGCCGACTTCATCGAGCAGCAGGCCGGCCAGCTCGACGGGCTGCTGACGATGATCCAGATCCTGCTCGCGCTGGCGATCGTGATCGCCGTACTCGGCATCGTGAACACGCTGGCGCTGTCGGTGCTGGAGCGGACCCGGGAGCTGGGGCTGCTGCGGGCCATCGGGCTGCGGCGGGGTCAGACCATGCGGATGATCACCGTCGAGGCGGTGGTGATCTCGGTCTTCGGTGCCCTGCTCGGGGTGGCGGTCGGCGCCGGGCTCGGCGCCGCCGTGGTCCGGGCACTGCGCGAGGACGGCATCACCAACCTGGTGCTGCCGTGGAGCGAGATGGGGCTCTTCCTCGGCCTGGCGGCCGTGGTCGGGGTGGTCGCGGCGGTACTGCCGGCGATCCGCGCCGCCCGACTGAACGTGCTCGGCGCCATCGCGCACGAGTAGCGGGCCGGCCCATGGCCCGTGGGGGTGGCCGTGGGCAGCAGGGCCGGGGGCGGCGTCGGGACGGGCGCCGCCCCCGGCCACGTTCCGTCCAGGGTCAGCGGGACAGCCGGCCACGTTCCGAGCCAGAGGGGCGGCGGGTCAGCGGGACACAGCCGGCCACGTTCCGACCCAGAGGGGCGGCGGGTCAGCGGGACAGGTCGAGCGGGGAGAGCAGGCCGGAGAGGAGGTCCAGGTCGACTCCGGTCAGCGTCTCCAGCAGGCGTACGCCGTCGGCCGGGTCGAGCGGCACCGCGTGCGGCACGGCGAGTACGGCGGCTCCGGCGGCGAGGGCGCTGGCCACCCCGGCCGGCGAGTCCTCGATCGCCACGCACCGGGCGATCGGCACGTCCAGCAGTCGGGCCGCCGTCAGGTACGGGGCCGGGTCCGGCTTGGTGGCGGACACCTCGTCACCGCAGACCACCACGTCGAAGGTGTCCCGGCCGAGCGTCTCCAACGCGATCTCTACCACCGCGCGCCGGGTCGAGGTGACCAGCGCGGCCGGTACCGCGGCGGCGCGTACCGCCGTGACCAGGGCAAGCGCCCCGGGCCGCCACACCAGGTCGGTCAGGAACAGCTCGCCGACCCGGCGGTCGACCCAGGCGGCGCTGACCGCCGGGTCCCGCCACGGCTGGCCCAGGTCGGTGTGCAGGATCTGCATCGAGACGGCCATGTCGGTGCCGACCATGGCGAACCGGGCCGCCTCGGAGAGCGTGCCGCCGTAGTGCGCGGCGAGTTCCTGTAGCCCGATGTCCCACAACCGCTCGCTGTCCACCAGCGTGCCGTCCATGTCGAAGAGCACCGCGGCGAGATGCTGGCTGTTCAGGGTTTCCTCCCGGATCTGACGCGAGCTGCCGGCTCCGATCCTGCCAACGCGGACGGACGATCTCCCGGAACCGACCCGGAAGTGTGGCGGATGCCTCACGTCCGGCGTCGTCCGGGGTCGGCTCAACCGAGATCGCAGGGGGCCAGCGAGCGCTGGTAACCGGCGAAGAACGCATCGGTACGCTGCTGCGCGGTGCCGTGCGCCCCCTCGGCGAACCACGGCTGGCCCGGGTCGTCGGCGACCGCCCGCAGTCCGGCGCCCAGCTCGTCGAGGTCACCGTCCTCGATGGTCAGCGCCCGTCCCCGCACCGAGTCCCCGAGGTACGCCCCGGCCATGCAGTCGGCCTGCAACTCCTGCTGGATGGTGAAGTCGTACCGGATGCCGAGCCGCACCTGCACGCCGTGCGCGTACTCGTGGCCGAGGAGGTAGTAGAGGAAGGCGTCGCCGATCTGCCGGAAGGCGGCGACCGCCCAGTTGACGTCGTACGCGATGAAGTCGCCCGCCGAGCAGTAGACGGCGTTGTTGCGCGGCAGTCCCTGGCCGGCGCAGTCGACCTCGCCGTCCCGCTGGTAGGGGGTGATCCGGCGGATCGGCCGGAACCGCTCCCCCGACGCCTCGAACCGCCCCGTCCAGTACTCCTCGGCGACCCGTACCGCACCCTCGATGTCGCGCTGGAACTCGTCCACCGTCATGGTGCCGTCGGCCTCGGCGCTGCCGCTGGCGGGCGTACCCGGATTGTCCGGAGCCGGTCCACTCTCCTCGCCGGTCCCACCGGCGAAGCAGGCGGCCACGACGACCAGCGTCGCGCCCAGCGCGAGCAGCCGGCAGAGTCGGTCGGTACGGCGCAACGGGCGCATCACGGCCTCCCACTCGGGTCGAGGGACCAGAACACTTCCCAGGGTGACGACCGGGTCAAACCCCTGCCCTGGGGCCGGCCGGGAACCCTGCGGGAGCGGGTGTCCGCCAGACCCTGCGGGATCAAGTATGCGGAGTGCGGCGACGCACCGGAGCGGCCGGCGGCGGTGGGCGGGCGGGCGGCATTTCCCGCGATCACGTGAGATTGTCGCGCCGGCTCGCGGCTAGACCGCAGGCGTGACGACGACCAACGCTCCCGTCCGGACGATCGAGACCCGACCGGTCCGGCCCCGCCGCCGACTGAACCCGCTGCTGGGTCCGGCCCTGGTCGCGGCCATCGCCTACGTCGACCCGGGCAACGTGGCGACCAACCTGACCGCCGGGGCGGTCTCCGGGTACCTGCTCGTCTGGGTCGTGGTCGCGGCCAGCCTGGTGGCGATCCTGATCCAGTACCAGGCGGCGAAGCTCGGCGTGGCGACCGGGCGGAGCCTGCCGGAGCTGTGCCGCGCCCGGTTTCCCCGCTGGGGCAGCCGACTGCTCTGGGTACAGGCCGAAGTGGTGGTGCTGGCCACCGATCTCGCCGAGTTCGTCGGCGCGGCGATCGGGCTGCGACTGCTGTTCGGCATGCCGGTCGCGCTCTCCGCCCTGGTCACGGCCGTGGCCTCGCTGCTGCTGCTGGAGCTGCGCCGCCGGGGGCGTACCCGGCGGTTCGAGCTGGTGAGCGCGGCTGCGCTGCTGCTGATCGGCGCCGGCATCGGCTACGACCTGCTGGCGGTGGGGCACCAGTCGGCGGCCGGGCTGGCCGGTGGGCTGGTGCCCGGCTTCGCCGGTACCGAATCGCTGGTGCTGGCGATGGGCATCGTCGGGGCGACCGTGATGCCGCACGCCGTCTACCTGCACTCCGCCCTGGTGCAGGGGCGCGGGATGTCGGCCGCCCGGGCTCGCCGGGATCCGGCCCGGGTCCGCCGGGCGATCGGGCTCGACTGCACGGTCGGGCTCGGCATCGCCACGGTGGTCAACCTGTCGATGATCATGCTCGGTGCCGGGCTCGGCACGGCCAGCGCCGGCTGGACCGGCGACCTGTTCGACGCGCACGGCGAGCTGGCCCGGCTGGCCGGTGGCGGCGCCGCGCTCGCCTTCGCCATCGCGCTGCTCTCCTCCGGGGTGTCCTCCTGCGGCGTCGGCACCCTGGCCGGCGACGTGGTGATGAGCGGTTTCCTCGCCCGCCGGATCCCGCTGCACGTCCGCCGGATCGTGACGATGACCCCGGCCGTGCTCGCCCTGCTGCTCGGCGTCTCCCTGACCGGGCTGCTGATCCTCAGCCAGGTGGTCATCTCGCTGGGTATCCCGGTCGCGCTCTTCCTGCTGGTCTTCTTCTGCCGGGACCGGAACACGATGGGACCACTGGTGAACGCCCGGCTGACCACCGCGGTCGCGGCCACCGCCGGAGCCGTCGTCGCCGCCCTCGGATGCAGCCTGCCACTCTCCGTCCTGTTCTAGCCCGTCGACGACTGTCCGAAAGGGAGTTTCGATGATCGTTCCGCTGGCCCGGACCCGGCGCAACCTCGGCGTCCTCACCGTACTGACCGCCGGTGCCGGGCTGACCGGCGCACCACTCTGGACGGTGCTGGTACTGGCCCTGACCTGCCTCGCGATCCCGGCCGTGGTCGGCCTGCACGGCGGACCCGCGCTGGTCCGGACCCTCCTGCTCGGCGCGGCCACCCCGCAGGCCATCCCGCAGACGACCCCGCGGACCCGACCAACCGATCTCCGTCGACGAGAGGAAGAACTGGTATGAGCCGAACGTCCCGCGACGACCTACCCCAACCGAAACGCGGCACCGATGGGGGCCTCGACGTCGGGCCCCGCAACGTCGGGCTGGACCGGCAGAACCCGGATCTGCTGGTACCGCCGACGACCGACCGGGGCACGGTACCCAACCTGAGGTTCTCGTTCTCCAACGCGCACACCCGGATCGAGCAGGGCGGCTGGACCCGCGAGGTGACCCAGCGCGAGTTGCCGATCGCCAGCACGCTCAGCGGGGTCGACATGGCCCTCGAACCGGGCGCCTACCGCGAGCTGCACTGGCACAAGCAGGCCGAGTGGGCGTACGTGCTGGCCGGGAGCTGCCGGATCGGCGCGGTCGACCAAGAGGGGCGCAACTTCCTCGACGACGTCTCCCAGGGCGACCTGTGGTTCTTCCCGAAGGGGATACCGCACCACATCCAGGCCCTCGACGACGGGGTGGAGTTCCTGCTCGTCTTCGACGACGGCGCCTTCTCGGAGAACGGCACCTTCCTGATCAGCGACTTCTTCGCACACACCCCGAAGGAGGTGATCGCGAAGAACTTCGGCTGGCGTACGGAGCAGCTCGCCGAGCTGCCGGAGAAGGAGAAGTACATCTTCCGGGGGCAGGTACCGCCCCCGCTGGGCTCGGACCGGGTGGTCAGCCCCACCGGGGACGTGCCGCGTACGTTCAAGCACCGGTTGCAGGCGCAGGCACCGGAGCGCTTCGACGGCGGCACGGTACGGATCGCCGACGTGACGAACTTCTCCGCCGCCACCACCATCTGCGCGGCACTGGTGGAGATCGAGCCGGGCGCGATGCGCGAACTGCACTGGCATCCCACCGACGACGAGTGGCAGTACTACATCTCCGGCAGCGGCCGGATGGGGGTCTTCGCCAGTACCGGCGTGAGCCGGACCTTCGACTACCGGTCGGGCGACGTCGGCTACGTGCCGTTCGCCTACGGCCACTACATCGAGAACACCGGCAAGGAACCGCTGGTCTTCCTGGAGATGTTCCGCAACCCGCGGTTCGAGGACATCTCGCTGGCCCAGTGGATGGCGAACACCCCGCCACAGGTCGCCGCCGACACCCTCAACCTGCCCCGCTCGCTGGTCGAGTCGATCCCGAGGACGAAGCGACCGATCGCCTCCTGACCGGCGAGCCACAACGCCGGACTCGGCCGGGGAACCACAACGCCGGACTCGGCCGGAAAGCCGCCGCGCAGGACTGGGCCGGGGAGCCACCACGCCGGACTCGGCCGCAGAGCCCTCGCGCCGGACTCGGCCGGGCCGGAGCCGCAGGCCGGCTCAGTCGGGCTGGGCCGGGTCAGCCGGCGTCGAGGTGGGGCGGGCCGGGTCGTCCGGTGCCGGGTTCGGTCGGATCGGCTCGTCCGGTGCCGGGCTGGCTGGGGTCGGGTTCTCCCGGGCGGACCACAACCGGGCCAGTTCCAGCCGGTTCCGGACGCCCAGTTTCGCGTACACCGCGCGGAGTTGGGCGTCCACGGTGTGGAAGGAGACGAACAGGCTCGCCGCCGCCTGCTGCTTCGTCGCCCCGCCGGCCAGCAGTTCGGCGACCCGGGTCTCGGCGGCGGTCAGCGCGTCGCACCCGGCGCCGCGCCGGGCGCCCCGGTGCCGGCGGTCCGACGCCACCAGGGCGCGTCCGCAACGGACCGCCCGCTCCTGGTCACCGGTCGCACCGAGCCGGCCGTACAGGGCGGCAGCCTCCTCGGCCGCCCGCCGGGCCTCCGCCGGCCCGGTGCCGGGCGTGCCGGCCAGGTCGTGCAGCGCGTCGGCCAGTACCGGCCGGGCCGAGGTGGTACGCAACTGGGCCACCGCACCGTGCAGCAGCCCCGGATCCCGCTGCACCAGCCCGGCGACGTGCTGCGCGACGCCCCACCACAGTCCACTGTCCACCCGCTGCGCGATCCGGACCAGGTGATCCGCGAGTTGGTGCGCCCGGTGCGGATCACCGAGCAGCAGCGCGGCCCGGGTCAGCGCCGGCGCCTGCTGCGGGACGAGCAGCAGGGGACGTACCGACCGGGCCAGCGCGTCGACGGCCGCCCGGAGGAACCCGGCGTGCCGGCCGGGCTCCGGGTCGAGGGCGGCGGCACCGGCGAGGCGTACCCAGGCCACGGAATCCGGCCAGTCCACCGGTGTCTCGACGCCGGCAAGCAGCTCCCGGGCAGAGTCCGGCCGGTCCTGCCGGTACGCCACCTCCACCCGTACCGCCAGCAGTTCGGCGTGCACCTCGTCGCCGAGCTGACCGGTGGGACAGTGACGCAGCGCCAGCCCGGCCCGGGCCGACGCCTCCGGAAGGTCACCGACAGCCACTCGCAGCCGGCAGTCCAGAGCCGCCAGCATCGGCTGAGCCGCCCCGCCCAGGACGCCCAGATCCACCTCGGCGAACCGCAGCGCGGTGCCGGCCTCCTCGTACTCGCCGGAGGCGAGCTGGCAGCCGATCCGTTCGACCCGCAGGAACGCGGCCTGCACCCGGGCCGCCGGGGCGCTCGGGTCGACCTGGCCGAGCACCTGCCGGGCGGCCGGCAGATCCCCGCCGGCCAGGGCGCTCCCGGCCCGGGCCAGCGCCAACCGGATCTCGCCGTCCGGGGTCGGCGCCTCGGCCTGGGCCCGGTCCGCCGCCGCCAGCAGCGAGTCGACGTCCGGCCGACCGAGCCGGCCCGCCACCGCGGCGAGCGTGGTCAGCAGCCAGCTTCGCTGACCGGGCCGCAGGTCGGGCTGGGCCAGGGCCCGGTCCAGGTAGTCGAAGGCCAGCGACGGCCGGCCGGTGGCGTACCAGGCGCCGAGCCGGCCGAGCAGCAGCGCCCGGTATCCAGACCCGGCCCGGTCGGCCGCGATCTCGTCGCCCAGGATCGCCAGCGCCGGTTCGATCCGGCCGGCCAGCATCAGGTGGTCGACCGCGGCCAGCGCCCAGTCCCGGCGCAACTCCGGACCGAGCCCGGGATCCCGACCGGCCCGGGCCGCGAGCAGCAGGTCGGCCGCCGTCGACGGGTCGACCGCCGGATCGGCGACCAGCCGGGAAACCAGGGGTACGTCGACCCGCCCGGCCACCTCCAGTACCCGGAGCAGGTGCTCGGCCGCCGCCACCGGACGCGCCTCGGCGGCCAGTACCCCGGCGGCCCGGTTGTGCAGCGCGGCCAGCAGCGACGGCGGGATGCCCCGGCGGACGGCGTCGCGCAGCTCGACCGAGCCGGGCCGCAGCCCGCCGGGCGAGTCCGCGAGCGCACCCCGGGCGATCAGCGCCTCGACGTCGTCGTGCAGCGCCGGGCCGGACCGGTCGGTCATCCGCTCCAGGAACCAGATCTGGCACGGGTCTGCACAGATCGCGACCGCGCGGAGGATCCACCGCTGAGCGGCGGAGCCGACCGGTAGCCCGTCCGCCGCCGGCCCGCCCGGCCGGTCCACCGTGAACGACGTGGCCATGGCACCCCCTCGGCGGCGACCTCCACCGGACACGAGACGGATTCGGCCTCCATCCGGAGGCTATCCAGGGCGTTCCCGGCTCCGCCGGAGTTCGCCGCCAATTACCTCCCCGGTGACCGGGCGTTTCGACCTTTGCCGCTTGCCAGGCGTTTCGACCTCCGGCGGTCACCGGGCGTTGAAGTAGCTGGCGTCCGGGTGGTGCACCACGATCGCGTCGGTCGCCTGCTCCGGCACGAGCTGGAACTCCTCCGACAGCCGGACCCCGATCCGCTCCGCGCCGAGCAGCTCGACCAGCTTCACCCGGTCCGCCAGGTCCGGGCAGGCCGGATAACCGAACGCGTACCGGCAGCCCCGGTAGTCGGTACGCAGCAGTCCGGCGAGGTCGGCCGGGTCGTCGTCCGCCACCGTACGGCCGTCGGGCAGGGTCAGCTCGGTCCGGATCCGGCGGTGCCAGTACTCGGCCAATGCCTCGGTGAGCTGCACCGACAGCCCGTGCACCTCCAGATAGTCGCGGTACTCGTCACCGGCGAAGAGCTTCGCCGCGTACTCGCTGATCGGCTGACCGACGGTGACCAGTTGCAGCGCGACGACGTCGAGTTGGTCGCCCCGGGGCCGGAAGAAGTCGGCCAGGCAGAGCCGGCGCTCCTGCCGCTGCCGGGGGAAGCTGAACCGGGCCCGTTCGGTGCCGCCACCCTCGTCCAGCAGCACCAGGTCGTTGCCGTCGGCGTAGGCCGGGAAGTAGCCGTAGACCACCGCCGCCTCCAGTACCCGGTCGGCGGCGAGCCGGTCCAGCCAGGAGCGCAGCCGGGGCCGGCCCTCGGTCTCCACCAGTTCCTGGTAGCTCGGCCCGGAGCCGCCGCGCGAGCCGCGCAGCCCCCACTGGCCTCCGAAGGTGGCCCGCTCGTCCAGCAGCGCCGCGTAGTCGGCCAGCGGGATCCCCTTGACGACCCGGGTACCGAGGAACGGCGGCGTCGGCACCGTGACGTCGGTCGGCACGTCCGAGCGGACCGAGTCGTCGGAGAGTTCCGGCAACGCGGCGGCGGTCCGGGCCCGCTGCCGGTCCCGGCGGGCCCGCCGGGCGGCCAGGGCCGCCTCCCGCTCGGCGTCCACCACCGGGGCACCACCCCGCTTCGCCGCCATCACCCGGTCCATCAGGGAGAGTCCCTCGAAGGCGTCCCGGGCGTAGTGCACCTCACCGGCGTACGTCGACCGGAGGTCGTCCTCGACGTACGACCGGGTCAGCGCCGCACCGCCGAGCAGTACCGGCCAGCGCCGCGCGACACCTCGGGACGCCATCTCGGCCAGGTTCTCCTTCATCACCACGGTGCTCTTCACCAGTAGCCCGGACATCCCGATGGCGTCCACGCCGTGCTCCTCGGCAGCCTCCAGGATCGCCGCGATCGGCTGCTTGATCCCGATGTTGACCACGTCGTAGCCGTTGTTGGAGAGGATGATGTCGACCAGGTTCTTGCCGATGTCGTGCACGTCGCCCTTGACGGTGGCGAGCACGATCCGGCCCTTGCCGCCGTCGTCGGTCTTCTCCATGTGCGGTTCGAGATGGCCCACCGCGGCCTTCATCACCTCGGCCGACTGGAGCACGAACGGCAACTGCATCTGGCCGGCGCCGAACAGTTCGCCGACCACCCTCATCCCGTCCAGCAGCAGTTCGTTGACGATGGTCAGCGCCGGCCGGGTGGTCAGCGCCTCGTCGAGGTCGGCTTCGAGGCCGTTGCGCTCGCCGTCGACCACCCGCCGCTTCAGCCGCTCGTCGACCGGCAGGGCGGCCAACTCCTCCGCCCGGCTGGCTCGGGCCGAAGCGGCGTCCACCCCCTCGAAGAGGTCGATGAACCGCGCCACCGGGTCGTGCCCGGGGCGGCGCCGGTCGTAGACCAGGTCGAGCGCGGCCTCGCGCTGCTCGTCCGGGATCCTGGCGATCGGCAGGATCTTGCTGGCGTGCACGATCGCGCTGGTCAGGCCGGCCTGCACGCACTCGTGCAGGAAGACCGAGTTGAGCACCTGCCGGGCCGCCGGGTTGAGCCCGAACGACACGTTCGAGACGCCGAGCGTGAAGTTGACCCCGGGATAGCGGCGGGTGATCTCCCGGATCGCCTCGATCGTCTCGACGCCGTCCCGGCGGGTCTCCTCCTGGCCGGTGGCGATCGGGAAGGTGAGGCAGTCGACCAGGATGTCCCGGCGATCGATCCCCCACCGGCCGGTGAGGTCGTCGACCAGCCGGGACGCCACCCGTACCTTCCACTCCGCCGTCCGGGCCTGCCCCTCCTCGTCGATGGTCAGCGCCACCACCGCGGCGCCGTGCTCGCGGACCAGCGGCAGCACTCGGGCGTACCGGGAGTCGGGGCCGTCGCCGTCCTCGAAGTTCACCGAGTTGACCACGCACCGGCCGCCGAGCATCTCCAGCCCGGCTTCGATGACGGCCGGCTCGGTCGAGTCGAGCATGATCGGCAGTGTGGAGGCGGTGGCGAACCGGCCGGCGATCTCCCGCATGTCGCGTACGCCGTCCCGGCCGACGTAGTCGACGCAGAGGTCGAGCAGGTGTGACCCGTCCCGGGCCTGGCTCCGGGCGATCTCGACACACGCCTGCCAGTCCCCGGCCAGCATCGCGTCCCGGAACGCCTTGGAGCCGTTGGCGTTGGTCCGCTCGCCGACCATCAGCACGCTGGCGTCCTGGGCGAACGGCACCTGGTGGTAGAGGCTCGCCACCCCGGGCTCCGGCTCGGGCGTACGGGGCGGCGCCACCGTGTCACCCAGCCGCTCCACCACCGCCCGGATGTGCTCCGGTGTGCTGCCGCAACAGCCGCCGACCAGGGAGAGCCCGTACTCGTCGACAAAGCCCGCCAGCGCGTCCGCCAACTCCTCCGGGGTCAGCGGATAGCGGGCCCCGTCGGCGGTCAGCTCCGGCAGGCCGGCGTTCGGCATCACCGACAGCGGGATCCGGGCGTGCCGGGACAGGTAGCGCAGGTGCTCGGCCATCTCGGCCGGCCCGGTGGCGCAGTTGAGCCCGATCAGGTCGATGCCGAGCGGCTCCAGCGCGGTCAGCGCCGCGCCGATCTCGCTGCCCAGCAACATGGTGCCGGTGGTCTCGACCGTGACGTGGCAGATCACCGGCAGCTCCCGACCGGCCTCGGCCAGCGCCCGGCGGGCCCCGACCACCGCCGCCTTGACCTGGAGCAGGTCCTGACAGGTCTCCACGACCAGCCCGTCCACCCCGCCGGCGACCAGCCCGGCCGCGTTCCGCTGGTACGCGTCGCGCAGCTCGGGATAGCCGAGGTGTCCCAGGGTCGGCAGCTTGGTCCCCGGCCCCATCGCGCCGAGCACGTACCGGGGCCGCTCCGGGGTGCTCGCCGCGTCGGCGGCCTGCCGGGCCAGTCGGGCGCCGGCCTCGGCCAGTTCGGTGATCCGCTGCTCGATGCCGTACTCGCGCAGTGCCGAGAGGTTGGTGCCGAAGGTGTTCGTCTCGACACAGTCCGCCCCGGCGGCGAGGTACGCGTCGTGGACCGACCGGACCACGTCGGGCCGGCTCACGTTGAGTATCTCGTTGCAGCCCTCGTGGCCCTCGAAGTCGTCCAGGGTCAGCTCGGCCGCCTGCAACATCGTCCCCATCGCACCGTCGGCGACCAGCACCCGGCCGCCGAGCGCGTCACGTAGCGGAGTCGGCACGGCTCCAGGCTAGTCCGGACCCGGTTCCGGCAACCGGTTGTAGGCGTACCGTTCCCCAACGTACGATCCGGCGGGCAATCGCCCCTTCCGTCCCTGGATGTCCGGGGCAGCCTGCTGGTGCCGCCCGCCGGGACCGCTTCCCCGGGCGGCCGAGCCGGCGCGGCCGGCGGGCCGCATCCGAGTCCGGGACGTAGGCTGACGGACGTGAGGGACAACAGGGACGGCAGCACCAGGCACATCGCGGGCACCACCGGGCGGCTCCGGCCCGCCCGGCTCGGCCGTGGCACGCACGCTGGGGATAGGGCGTGACCGAGTTCGACGGGCTGCCCGTGCTGCGCTCGCCGGTCGCGATCGCGGCCTTCGAGGGCTGGAACGACGCGGCCGACGCCTCCACCGCGGCGGTCGAGCACCTCGAACAGGTGTGGGAGGCGCGCCAGATCACCGAACTCGACCCCGAGGACTTCTACGACTTCCAGGTGAGCCGGCCGACGATCACGATGGCCGACGGCGAGACCCGCCGGGTCGAGTGGCCGACCACCCGGTTCATGCGGGCCAGTCCGGCCGGTACGGACCGGGACGTGGTGCTGATCCGGGGCATCGAGCCGAGCATGCGCTGGCGCACCTTCTGCGAGCAGGTGCTCGAACTCTGCCACAGCCTGGAGATCAACCGGATCGTGCTGCTCGGCGCGCTGCTGGCCGACGTGCCGTACACCCGGCCGCTGCCGATCAGCGGCAGTGCCTCGGACAAGGACGCCGCCGAGCGCTACCAGCTCACCCCGACCCGCTACGACGGCCCGACCGGGATCGTCGGGGTACTGCACGACGCGGCCACCCGGGCCGAGGTCGACGCGGTGTCGTTCTGGGTGCACGTGCCGCACTACGCCAACAACCCGCCCTGCCCGAAGGCGACGCTGGCGCTGCTGCACCGGGTCGAGGAGGTGCTCGACCTGCCGGTCCCGATGTCGGACCTGGCCGAGGAGGCCGCCGAGTGGGAGCAGCGGGTCCGTACCGCCGCCGAGCAGGACGCCGAACTCGGCGAGTACGTCCGCGAACTGGAGGAACGGGTCGGCGACGCCGGCATCCAGCCGCTGACCGGCGACGAGATCGCTCAGGAGTTCGAGAAGTACCTGCGCCGTCGCGGCGGCTCGGCCGGCCCCACCGCCGGCTCCTGGTAGACCCGGGTTGCCGCGCCGGCCGCACCGCAGGCCGGCCGGCGCCCCGGTAACTCCGGCACGCCCTCCCAGCCGGACGACGCCCGCTCGCACCCGCCGGCCCGTCTCCACCACGCCCCGCCAGGTGGGTGACACCCGCTCGCACCGCCGACCGTCTCCACCTACGGCGCCCCTCGCCGACACCGTCACGCCCAGCCCCCCACCACACCCACCCATCCACCCCGCGCCTGCCTCCCGCCCGACGCGCCCGGGGTGACTCCCCCGTTCACCTGTACACCAGATGCGCTAACCGTCGCCGGTAGCGCATCTGGTGTACAGGTGAGCAGGGGTGTGCCGCGAGGAGCAGGTGCCGCAGGCGGATGTCGGTGGCCCTGCGGCTCGGGAGACATCCCGCGGCGCCGCCCGGTGCCCGGTGACCGCCCTCGGTGACCGCCCCCGTGGCCGGCCCGGTTCAACCGGCGGCGGGGTGTTCCGTGCCGACTGATCCGGAGACGCGAAGCTTTCGGTAGTTGGCTTGTCGTTTCGGTTGCCCGGTGCACACCCCGTACGGCATCCTAGGAACCTAGCGTTATTGCTGGGCGGAAGACCTGCGTGGAAGACCTGGACGGAGGGCACAGTGCAGATCAACCCGGGAGCGGCCGAGTTTCCCCACCGGCAGATCGCCGCGCAATTGCGGGCGCGAATCCGGGCGGGCGACTGGGCGGCCGGTGAGCGACTGCCGTCCATCCCGGCCATCGCCGAGATGTTCGGGGTGGCCAAGCAGACCGTGCAGCGCGCCATCGACCAGTTGCGGGTGGAGGGCGTGTTGATCACCAAGCCGGGCTCCGGCACGTACGTCCGGGGTACCCGCCGCCGACTCAACCGGCTCTCCCGGGGCCGGTACGGCGGACACCGGGGCTACCACGCCGACCTGGCCGCCCGGTACCGGCAGCAGTTGGTGCAGGTCGGCCGGGCACCCGCCCCACCCGAGGTGGCCGACGCGTTCGGGGTACCGGACGGCACCGAGCTGATCGTCCGGCGGCACCTGGTACGCACCGAGGAGGTACCGGTCGAGGTCGGCGCCTCCTGGTTCCGCACCGCCGACGCCGCCGGCACCAGCCTGGAGCGGATGGAGGCGTACGGCCGGCCGCTCTACCAGGAGGCCGAGGAGGCGATCGGCCGGCGCTACGTGTCGGCGACCGACCAGATCAGCGCCCGACAGCCGAGCCGGGAGGAGGCGGAGATCCTCCAGATTCGCCCCGACACCCCGGTGCTGCACCTGCTGCACGTCGCCTACGACGCCAGCCACCGGCCGATCGAGGTGGCCCAGGCGACCTGGCCCGGGCCGATGACCACGCTGACCGAGCAGTATCAGGTCCCCGGCCCCGCGCCGGAACCCGACCCGGACCCGGGGCTGGTGCTCGGCTGAGCGGTGCCCCGAGGTCCTTCCGCAGCCCAGAGCGGGTGAGGGGACCTCGGGGGGCGGCTTACAGCCTGATGCCGAGCAGGGCGTCGACGGTAGCGGCCATCAGGTCCGGTGCGGCGGGATCGGCACCGGACCGGGCCAGCGCGGCATCCGCCCAGCGGTCCACCAGGGCCAGCGCGCCCGGCGTGTCCAGGTCGTCGGCGAGCCGCTCGCGTACCCCGGCCAGCAGCTCGGGGCCGGCGGGCCCGGACGGCGCGGTGGCGGCCTCCCGCCACCGGGCCAGCCGCTTCGTGCCCTCCTTGAGCAGGTCGTCGGTCCACTCCCGGTCGCTGCGGTAGTGACCGGCGAGCAGCGCCAGCCGCACCGCCATCGGGTCCACGTGGTCGGCCCGGAGCCGGGAGACGAAGACCAGGTTCCCCTTGGACTTCGACATCTTCTCGCCGTCCAGGCCGATCATCCCGGCGTGTACGTAGTGCCGGGCGAACGGCTCCGCCCCGGTCAGCCGCTCGGCGTGCGCCGCCGAACACTCGTGGTGCGGAAAGAGCAGGTCGTTGCCGCCGCCCTGGACGTCGATGGTGTCCCCGAGCAGCGCCATCGCGATCACCGCGCACTCGATGTGCCAGCCTGGCCGCCCGGGGCCCAGCGGGCCACCCTCCCAGGCCGGCTCGCCGTCCCGGGCGCCGCGCCAGAGCAGCGGGTCGAGACGGTCCCGCTTGCCGGCCCGGTCCGGATCACCGCCCCGCTCGGCGAAGTAGCCGAGCATCTCCTCCCGGGAGAGGTTGGACTCGTAGCCGAACCGGGGCGCGGCGGAGAGGTCGAAGTAGACGTCCCCGGTGCCGTCGCCGAGCCGGTACGCCGCACCGTCGTCCAGCAGTACCCGGACCTTCTCGGCGATCGCCGGGATCGACTCGACGGCGCCGACGTAGTGGGCGGGCGGGATCATCCGCAGCGCCTCCATGTCCTCCCGGAACAGCGCGGTCTCCCGCATCGCCAGCACCACCCAGTCCTCGCCGTCCCGCTCGGCGCGCTCCAGCAGCGGATCGTCGATGTCGGTGACGTTCTGCACGTAGCTGACCGGATGGCCGCCGTCCCGCCACACCCGCTGTACGACGTCGAAGGCGATCATCGTCGCGGCATGCCCCAGATGGGTAGCGTCGTACGGGGTGATGCCGCAGACGTACATGGTCGCCGGCCCGGAAGGGCGGGTCGGGTGCACGCCCCGGCGTGCCGAGTCGTACAGAGCGAGCTGCGGTCCCCTGCCCGGCAGCCGCGGAATCTCGTGACCCATCCAGGTTTCCATGGTCACAGACTAGTCAGCCGGGCGGACACCAACCCCGGCCCTGACGGCAGGGGTGATCAGATCGACAGGGTCCGCCCGACGGTCCGGAGCAGGCTGGCCCGGCAGCGGTCGGCGGGGGCTGGCGGCCGGGCGAGCGGGCGGCACAGGCGGGCGGGCAGCCGGGGCTCAGATCGGCGGACGGCAGAGGCGGACGGGGGCTCAGATCGGGGGCCAGGGGATGGCCGGCCACTCCTCGGACGGCTCCGGAAACCGGGCCGTCGCCAGCAGCCGGTCGACCCGGCGGGCCAACGCGGCGACCTCGCCGATCGTCAGGTGCTCGGCCAGGCTCTCCCCCAGCGGGCCGGTCAGCCCCCGGGCCAGCTCGGTCAGCATCTCCAGCGCGTCCGGCGGCAGGTCTCGGCACGCCCAGCCCCAGAGCACCGTCCGGAGCTTGTCCTCGCAGTGGAAGCAGACCCCGTGGTCGACGCCGTAGATCCGGTCGTCCGGCCCGACGAGCACGTGCCCGCCCTTGCGGTCCGCGTTGTTGATCACCGCGTCCAGCACGGCGAGCCGGGCCAGCCGGGGGTCGTCGGCGTGCGCGAGGGCGTACGGGGCGCCGTCGTCGTCGCGGGCTGCCGCGACCCGGAACCACCGGGCCGGCAGGCTCCGGGCCGGTACGAACCCGACCAGCGGCTCGGCCTGCTCCGGCTCGTCGATCCAGAGCTGGCAGGCGCCGGGGCCGAGCGGGCCGTCCCGGAGGACCGTCGGCGGGACCAGGTCCCACCCGGTGGCCCGGGAGAGCAGGTAGGCGGAGACCTCCCGACCGGCCAGGGTGCCGTCCGGGAAGTCCCAGAGTGGCCGCTCGCCCCGGATCGGCTTGTAGACGCAGCGGGCGGTGACCCCGTCCAGGCTCAGGAAGCCGCGCAGCGTCGTGTTGGAGGCGTCGACCAGCCGACCCTCCAGCTCGAACTCGCCCCCGAGCAGGAGGCGCAGGGCGTCGCTCTCGTCCAGCACGGGTCGCAGTTCGGACGAGGTCACCGGGCCGGTCCCGGCCGCGGCACGGCGACGGTCACCGGTGGTAGCCGTTGTGACGGGGACAGAGGTGTCCGGCCGGGTCGAGCGGCTGGCCGCAGAGCGGGCACGGCGGCCGGCCCGCCGCCACCACCCGGCGAGCCCGCTCGATGAACTCGCGGGTCGCCTGGGGGGTCAACCGGACGCGCAGCCGGTCGAGGTCGTCGTCCGGCTCCTCGTCGTCCTCGTCGGCCTCCTCCTCGCCGCCGCCGAGTTCGACCTCCGTCTCGGCCTCCCCGGCCGCGATCGCCTCGATCACCACCGTGGCGGTGTCGACGTCGAAGGCCAGGCCGAGGGTGCCGACCCGGAACTCCTCGTCGACCGGCGTGTCCAGCGGCTCGTTGTCCGAGGTGACCGGGGGCGGCTCGGGCAGCTCGACACCGAACCGCCGGTGCGCCTCGGTCAGCAACTCCTCCAGCTTCTCGGCCAGCAGCGAGACCTGAACCTTCTCCAGCGCGACGCTGACCAGGCGGCCTCCGCCGCGCGCCTGGAGGAAGAACGTCCGCTCACCCGGCGGACCCACAGTTCCGGCGACGAACCGCTCGGGCGGCTCGAATGCGTGCACCTGGTGGGTCATACCCACGACCCTATCCGGCCGGATACCACACCGCGCAGCCCACCGACCCGAATCACCGTACGCCCCGGTCCGGTCGCCGCCGGGCAGCGCGCGGGCACGTCCGGCGGGCCCAGCCGGTCACCGTTGCCGCCCGTCGGGGGCATCCGATCCGGCGCCCGGCACGCCCACTCCGCCGCCGACCGCCGCGTCCGAGGAGACCGCCCGGGAGCGGCGACGCCGGCTGGGGCGCGGCGGGACCAGGCTGGTCAGGTCGCCGCCGGTGTCGTTGAGCCGCAGCACGAACGGGCGGACCGGGGTGTAGCGGATGCCGGTCACGGAGCCCGGATCGGCCACGATCCGCTGGAACTGGTCCAGGTGTACGCCCATCGCGTCCGCCACGATGGCCTTGATCACGTCACCGTGGCTGCACGCCAGCCAGACCGCCTCCGGCCCGTGCTCGGCGGTGATGAGGGCGTCCCAGCGGCGTACCGCCTCGACCGCCCGGGACGCCATTCCGGCCATGGACTCCCCGTCGGGGAAGACCACGGCGCTCGGGTGCTGCTGCACCACCTGCCACAGTGGATCCTTGGCCAGCTTCTTCAGCGGCTGCCCCTGCCAGGCGCCGTAGTCGCACTCGACCAGCCCCTCCTCGACCACCGGTACGGCGTCGGGCAGCGCCAGCTCCAGGGTCTGCCGGCACCGGATCAGCGGGCTGGTCACCACCGCCGCCAGCGGGACCGCCCGGAGTCGGCCGCCCACCGCCGCCGCCTGGGCCCGGCCGGTCTCGTCGAGTTCGACGGGTTGCCGTCCGGCCAGGCCGCCGTCGGCGTTCGCCGTGGTCCGGCCGTGCCGGAGGAGCAGAAGGGTCGCCACGACCACACCCTACGTTCCGGCCCTCGGGCCGCCCGCGCGAGCCGCCCGGTTCGCGGGTCGCGGCTCCACCGGGCGTCCGACGCCGGACGGCGTCCCGATGCCCGGGCGACCCGGTCGGAGCGGCGGGGTCAGGTGGCGGAGATGGTGCCGGTCAGCAGCAGGGCCAGGACCAGGCTGCCCAGCGCGACCCGGTAGAGCACGAAGACGTAGAGGGTGTGGTGCGCGACGTAGCGCAGCAGCCAGGCGATGGCCGCGTAGCCGACCCCGAAGGCGATCACCGTGGCCACGATCATCTGTGCCCCGGACGGGATCGAGCCGCCGCCGCTGGTGTCGAAGACGTCCGGCAGGCTGAAGATCCCGGACATCACCACCGCCGGGATGGCGAGCAGGAAGGAGTACCGGGCCGCCGCCTCGCGGGTCAGGTTGAGGAAGAGCCCGGCGGTCAGCGTGCCGCCGGACCGGGACACCCCGGGGATCAGCGCCATCGCCTGGGCGAAGCCCATCACGATGCCGTCCTTCAAGGTGAAGTTCTCGATCCGCCGGGTCTGCCGGCCCCAGAATTCCGCGAAGGCGAGCACGAAGGCGAAGACGATCAACGTGGTGGCGACCAGCCAGAGGTTCCGGGCGGTGTCCCGGATCTGGTCCTTGAAGAGGAAGCCGAAGAACCCGATCGGGATCGAGCCGATGATCACGTACCAGCCCATCCGGTAGTCGAGACTCGACCGGACCGACTTGTCCCAGATCCCGATCACCCAGACCCGGGAGATCCGCCAGATGTCCTTGGCGAAGTAGAGCAGTACGGCGGCCTCGGTGCCGAGCTGGGTGACCGCGGTGAACGACGCTCCGGCGTCCTGGTCGAAGAAGATCGCCGAGGTGATCCGGAGGTGTCCGGACGAACTCACCGGCAGGAACTCGGTGAGACCCTGGACGATTCCCAGGACGATTGCCTCGATCCAGCTCACCCGCGCACCCCGCTCATCGCCGTACCCCGCCCGTGTCCCTGCCCGTTCACTGAACCTTTTTCAACCTCCCCTTGCGGTCCGATGGACCGCAAGATCGGATGCCGTGCGCGAGCGCCGCGCGGTTCAGGTTGAAAATGGTTCATTCCCCGACCCCGGCGAGATCCAGCGCCTCGGCGCAGGTACGCAGGGTCTGGATGCCGCTCTCGGCGTCGGCGACGAAGAGGGTCACCGAGAGGGTGGTGACGCCGGCCGCCGCGTACTCGCGCATCCGGTCGGCGATCCGCTCCTTCGGGCCGATCAGGGACGTCCGGTCGATGAAGTCGAGGGGTACGGCCGCCGCCGCGTCGCGCTGCCGCTTGGCCAGGTAGAGGTCCTGCACCTCGCGGGCGGCGTCGCCGTAGCCCATCCGGGTGGCGAGCTGGTTGTAGAAGTTCTGCTCCCGGCTGCCCATCCCGCCGACATAGAGCGCGGCGTACCAGCGGACCAGCTCGGCGCAGGTCGCGACGTCGTCACCGACCACCACCGGCACGCTGGGCACCACGTCGAAGCCGGCGAGTTCCTTGCCGGCTCTGGCCCGGCCGGCGGCCACCGTCGCGAGCTGTTCGGCGGCGAAGTCCGGGGCGTAGAAGATCGCCAGCCAGCCGTCGGCGATCTCACCGGCGAGTTCGAGGTTCTTCGGGCCGACCGCGGCCAGGTAAATCGGGATCTCCTCGCGGGGCGGGTGGAAGCCGAGCCGGAGCGCCTTGCCGGGGCCGTCCGGCAGGGGCAGCCGGTAGTGCGCGCCGTCGTATTCCACCGGCTTGCGGGCGATGGCCAGCTTGACGATATCGACGTACTCCCGGGTCCGGGCCAACGGCTTGGCGAAGCGTACGCCGTGCCAGCCCTCGGAGACCTGCGGGCCGGAGACGCCGAGGCCGAGCCGGAACCGGCCGCCGGAGACCGCGTCGATGGTGGCGGCGGTCATCGCGGTCGCCGCCGGGCTGCGGGCCGGAATCTGCATCACCGCCGAGCCGACGTCGATCCGCTCGGTCTGGCCGGCCAGCCAGGCCAGCATGCTGGGCGAGTCCGAGCCGTACGCCTCCGCCGCCCAGACCACCGAATAGCCGAGCCGGTCCGCCTCGCGGGCGAGGGCCAGATGGTCCGCCGGAGTGCTCCACGCCGTCTGGTAACCGAGGCTGAGCCCGAGTCGCACTGGTTCTTCTCCCCCATCCAACCGCAAGTCGCATCAGGGTACGCAATGACCCCCGACCACCCTCCGCTGACCCGCCGATGCCGGACCCGTACCTGGACGTCGGCTTTGTACCGATCAACCCGGAGCGGGATGGTGGGAGCGAGGATATCGGCGGAGCGATGTTCTGAATAAGGTTCAACCATGCAACAGCGACCGCTCGGCCGAAGCGGGCTGGCGGTTTCCCGGCTCGCGCTCGGCACCATGACCTGGGGTCGGGACACCGATGCGGACGACGCTGCCGCCCAACTGAAGAGTTATCTGGACGCCGGGGGCAACCTCGTCGACACGGCCGACGTCTACAGCGACGGTGACGCGGAGGCGGTGATCGGCTCGCTGCTCGGCACCCTGGTTCCCCGCGACGACCTGCTGATCGCCACCAAGGCGGGGTTGCGACCGGGCGCCGGCCGCCGCCGGGACACCTCCCGGGGCCATCTGCTGCGCACCCTGGATGCCTCGCTGCGCCGGCTCGGCACCGACCACGTCGACCTGTGGCAGGTGCACGGCTACGACCCGGCCACCCCGCTGGAGGAGACGCTGGGCGCGCTGGACCAGGCGGTGACCAGCGGCCGGGTCCGGTACGTCGGCGTCTCGAACTTCTCCGGCTGGCAGACCGCCCAGGCCGCCACCTGGCAGGTCGCGTTTCCCGGCCGGGCCCCGGTGGTCGCCGCCCAGGTGGAGTATTCGCTCTTGGAGCGCGGCATCGAGCGGGAGTTGCTGCCCGCCTGCGAGGGGCTCGGGCTCGGCGTGCTGCCCTGGTCTCCGCTGGGCCGGGGGGTGTTGACCGGAAAATACCGGCACGGCCGACCGGCCGACTCCCGGGCCGCCTCGGCGCACTTCGAGCCCTTCGTCGCCCGCTATCTGGAGCCGCGCTGCTCCAGCATCGTGGAGGCGGTGGCCACCGCGGCCGGCGGGCTGGGCGTGTCGCCGCTGGAGGTGGCGCTGGCCTGGGTGCGGGACCGGCCCGGCGTGGTCGCCCCGATCCTCGGCGCCCGCACCGTCGGACAACTGCTCGGCGCGCTCCAGGTGGAGCGGATGACGCTGCCGCTGGAGATCACCCGGGCCCTCGACGACGTCTCGGCCGTCCCGGTCGGCTACCCGGAACGGGACAGCTGACCCCGGAGGCGGACACCGCGCAGGTCACCCCGGCGAAGGACTGGTGTCGTCCGGTACCGGTGGGCAGGATAGAGGACATGGACTACGAATACGCGCCATTGCGGTTACCGCCGAATGTCGACCGGATGACCGCGATGGCGCAACTGGCGATCCAAGCCGAGTTCTCCGGCTGGGAGCTGGCCCGGGTGCGACTGTTCCGTGACGGTACGCGGCAGGTGATGCTGCGGCGTCGCGTCATCAACCAGTCGCAACCGGGCCTGTCCTACTGACCCACCTTCCCGGTAGCTCCTACCGGGCCCGCTCGGTCTCCTCGTCGGCGTCCGACAGGAACGGGTGCTCGTCCAGCCGACCGACGAGCCGGTCGTCGGCCCCCGGCGTGAACGGTCCGCTGCTGTCCTCGTCGTCGAAGGACTCCAGGTCGAGCGGTACGGAGACCTCGCTGACCATCACCACGCCGTCCAGCGGCTCCAGCTCGGGGATGTCCAGGGCGCCGAGCGACCCGTCCCCGGTCTGCAACAGCTCCAGCACCGCCTCGCCGACACCCTCCACCGCCGGCGACTCCTCCTCGTCCGGTACGGCGGCTCGCCGGGCGGCCTGGGCCACCCGGAGCAGGGCGGCGACGCTCGGCACCCGGTAGTCGCGCCGGTGGCGTACGGAGAGGACCAGCGGGTGCGGGTCGTTCGGCTCGGAGCCGTCGGCACCGCCCAGGCCCACCCCGAAGCGCTCGTCCGCCTCGTCCGGGTCGATCGCCTCCACGTCCCACGGCGTGACCTCACCGAAGGCGTCGAGCAGTTGCTCGTCGTACTCGTACGACGCGTTGTTGAGCTCGACGTACGCCTGCCAGACGGCATCGTCGTCGATCCGGCCCTCGGCGGCCCGGACGGCGGCGAGGTGCGCCCGGGCGGTCTCGATGACCCGTTCCAGGGCGGCGTCCAGCTCGGCGTGCTGGTCGGTCATGGTGTGGCCTGTCCCTTCGCTGCGATGTCACCAGCCCGCCGACCGCGGCGCGGGCGGAAGTCGATACGCCGAGGCGGACCGGGATTGACGGACCGAGGATAGGTGGAACCGGAAGTGGAGGATCAACCGGGGAACGTGGACGAGTACCGCCGGGCGTGTCAGGCGGGCGGGTGGTCAGCTCTGCCGGAGGAACCGGTCGAGCACCCGCACGCCGAACTGTAGTCCGTCGACCGGCACCCGCTCGTCGATGCCATGGAAGAGGGCGGAAAAGTTCAGATCGGCCGGCAGCCGCAGCGGCGCGAACCCGAAACACCGGATGCCGAGCTTGGCGAACGCCTTCGCGTCGGTCCCGCCGGAGAGCATGTACGGCACCGGCCGGGCACCCGGGTCCTCGGCCCGCAGCGCCGCCGCCATCGCGTCCACCAGGTCGCCGTCGAAGCTGGTCTCGATCGCCGGCTGCCGCACGACGTGCTCGACCTCGATGTCCGGCCCGATCACCTCGCGCAACTGCTCCATCAGCAGCTCCGACTGGCCGGGCAGGCTCCGGCAGTCGATGGTGGCGCTGGCCCGGCTGGGGATCACGTTGTCCTTGTAGCCGGCGGCCAGCCGGGTCGGGTTGGCGGTGTTCCGGACCGTCGCGCCGATCAGGTTGGCGATCGGTCCCAGCTTGGCGATCGCCAGCTCCGGGTCGTCCGGGTCGAGGTCGATGCCGAGCGCCTCGGAGACCTGCTCCAGGAACACCCGCACGGTCGGGGTGACCACGATCGGGAAGCGGTGCCGGCCGACCCGGGCCACCGCCTCGGCCAGCGCGGTGACGGCGTTGTCGTCGTGCACCATCGAGCCGTGTCCGGGGCGGCCCCGGGCGTGCAGCCGCAGCCAGTCCAGGCCCTTCTCCGCCGTCTCGATGAGATAGAGCCGCAGGTCCGGGCTGACCGTGTAGGAGAAGCCGCCGACCTCGCCGATCGCCTCGGTGGCGCCCTCCAGCAGCTCCGGGTGCCGGTCGACCAGGAAGTGCGCGCCGTACTCGCCGCCGGCCTCCTCGTCGGCGGTGAAGGCCAGCACGATGTCGCGGGGCGGGCGTATCCCGGTGCGCTGCCAGTCGCGGACCACCGCGAGCACCATCGCGTCGAAGTCCTTCATGTCGATGGCGCCCCGGCCCCAGAGGTAGCCGTCGGCGATCTCACCGGAGAACGGGTGCACCGACCACTCGCTCGCGTCGGCCGGTACGACGTCCAGGTGCCCGTGCACCAGCAGCGCACCCCGGCCCGGGTCGGTACCGGGGATCCGGGCGACCAGGCTGGTCCGGCCGGGGGCGGACTCGCGTAGCTGCGACTCGACACCGACCTCGGCGAGCTTGCCCGCCACGTACTCCGCGGCGGCCCGTTCACCGACGGTGGTCTCGGGGTCCCCGGTGTTGCTGCTGTCGATCCGGAGCAGGTCCCGGCAGAGTTCGACGACCTCGTCGGTGGCGCTCGGGTGGGTGGACGCGGACTCGCTAGTCATGCGGTTCTTCATACCAGCCGGGCGGCCCCGGGCGTCCCGCCCCCACCCGGTGTCGGGTTTCGCCATCTGGACCGGAGGGTACCTGCGGATGTCCGCGGAGCAGCGCCGGTCGATGGCCGGGCCGGATCGGCGGACCTGAGTGAATCGGCGGACCTCAGTGAGGAGGCCAATCGTGAGCGTGCCACTGCCGCCACTGCCCCCGGCCGGTGACGACGAGGACTACCGGCCCGGCGGGCGCAGCATGCTGGAACTGCTCGCCGAGGAGCACGACCAGATCGTGGCGCTCTGCGCCGAGCTGGCCGAGGACGTCGGGCCGGAACGGCGCAGCCAGGTCGCCGAGGTGCTGACCGCGACCGTCGCCCGGCACCTCTCCGGCGAGGAGCAGTACCTCTACCCCACCGTACGAAGTGCGCTGCCCGACGGCGGCCCGCTGGCCGACCGGGAGATCGCGGCGGACACCGACACGTTGCGTACGCTGCGGGAACTCGTGCACGTCAGGCCGACCGAGCCCCGGTTCGCCGCACTCGCCGACGAGGTCACCGGGCAGTTGCGCCGGCACGCGTCGACCGCGTCGACCGCGATCTTCCCCGCGCTGCGGTCGGCGGCCAGCGACGCCGACCTGATCCGGCTCGGCAACCGGGTGGAGATCGCCGAGGAGGCCGCGCCGACCCGGCCGCACCCGGACGCCCCGGCGACCCCGCCGTGGAACCGGGTGGTCGAACCCGCGCTCGGCGTGGTCGACAAGGTACGCGACGCGGTGAGCGGCCGGCCGACGTACGTCGAGGACCTGACCCCGCCGACGAGCCCGGCGACTCCGCCGGCGGCGCCCTGAACGTCCGGCAGGATGGGATGATCCCGCTCGGCCCGGTGCGGACCCGCTCCGGGCCGAGCCGCGTGGCGTGGACGGACGGAGGTTTGGCGGTGCGAAACGCGCTGGTGGTCCGGGGTGGCTGGGAGGGACACGTCCCGGTGGAAGCGACGGAGGTGTTCCTGCCGTTCCTCCGGGACGCGGGCTTCGCGGTCGAGGTCCACGACGACCTGGCCGTCTACGCCGACCCGGACCGGATGGCCGCCGCCGACCTGGTGGTGCAGTGCTGGTCGATCGGGACGATCCGCGACGAGCAGGCGGCCGGACTCGTCGCGGCGGTCCGGGCCGGTACCGGGTTCGCCGGCTGGCACGGCGGGATCGTCGGCGCCTTCCACCACAACGCCTACCACCAGCTCACCGGCGGGGTCTTCGTGCACCATCCGCCGGGCTTCCTCGACCACGAGCTGACCGTGCGGCCGGAGCGGGCCGACCACCCGATCGTCCGGGACATCGGGACGGTACGCCTGCACACCGAGAAGTACTGGGTGCTGACCGACCCGCTCAACGACGTACTCGCGACGGTGACCTTCGACCCGGAACCGGCGGCGGAGAGCGGGGCCGGGGCGGCGGGGCAGACGCCGTGGGATCGCTCGGTGACCCTGCCGGCGGTCTGGACCAGATCGTGGGGCGCCGGCCGGGTCTTCGTCTCGACGGTCGGCCACAAACTCGACGACCTGACCCTGCCGCCGATCCGGCGGATCACCGAACGGGGGCTCCTCTGGGCCGCCCGTCAGGCTTAGGTGCCCGTTCGGTCGCAGTTCGGGTTTCGTTTGGGGGATCTTTCACCAGTCAAAGGTCTAGCCGTGAATCCCGTTCGGGTCCTACCGTCACGCTATGAACCTGGAGCTGCGGCACCTCAAGGTGGTCTGCGCGATCGCGGAGACGGGCAGCGTGACGAAGGCGGCCTCGACCCTGGGCCTGGCACAGCCCGCGCTCACCGCACAGCTCCAGCGCATCGAGCGGACTCTCGGCGGCCCGCTGTTCGAGCGGGACCGACGTGGCGCCCGACCGACCGCGCTGGGTGAGCTGGTGCTGGCCCGGGCCCGGGTACTGCTGCCGGCGATGAAGGGGTTGCAGGACGAGGCCGCCCGGCTGGCCGGGACCGGCACCACGATGACCCGATTCCGGTTCGGCGGGGTGAACAGTCCGATCCTCGGTGGACTGGTGCACCGGCTCGCCGCCGACCAGCCACACGCGCAGATCAGCACCCACGCCTCATGGTCGGTGGACGAGCTGGCCCAGTTGGTGCTCAGCGGCCGGCTCGACTTCGTACTCTCCGGCGTCTGCGGGGACGCCGTCCCGTCGGCGGAGTTCGGGCTGACCTGGCGGGCCGTGGCGATGGACGCGGTCTTCGTACTGCTGCCGGAGGCGCACCCGCTGGCCGCGCACGACGAGGTGCACCTCGCGGCGCTCGCCGACGAACGCTGGGCGGCGGCACCCGGCGACGGCTGTTTCGCGGACTGCTTCGTGGCGGCCTGTGCCCGGGCCGGCTTCACCCCGGCGAAGATCTACGAGACCGACATCCGGAGCTGTATCGACCTGGTCGAGGCGGGTGAGGCGATCGCGCTCGCCCAGGCCACCTTCCGGCCCGTCTCCGGGCTGGTCACCCGTCCACTGGCGCACACACCACTGCGCTGGCGGCTGCTGCTCGGCTGGCATCCGGACGCCCCGGCGGCCGACATCGCCGACCGGGTACTCGGGCACGCCATCTCGGCGTACACGGACTCGTTGTCCCGGAACCCGAACTACCTCGCCTGGTTGGCCCGGAACCCGAACTTCGGCCCGCAGGACCTGGCCGCCGCCTGACCGCCGCCCGGCCCCGCCCGGCCGGCCCGCCGGGAGGCAGCGGTATGAGCTAGGCGGTATATACCTGGGTCGATTATGGGCGGTTACCTTAACCATGCCCTGCCCGACCCAGAACCGCTGGTACCGCGGCGATCGTCGACATCGCCACGCCCGGCGGGACTGACCCCCGGTCGGCGGGGCGTCGGCCACCGTGCGCCGACCCGGTTCCGGGCCGGGCGGCGCACGGGCCGACCGGCCCGGCTGTTCACCCCCGCACCTGCGGGCGGCGCGCTCTGCCGCTGCCCGCAGGTGGACAGCTCTCGTGTCACTCGCCACCGCCACCCGCCCCGGGAGCAGGGGCGCTGGCCGATGCACACCGCCGGTTCCGTTCCCCCACCGAACGTCCGTTCCCCTAAGGAGACTCTGGATGAAGCGAAGACTCGCCACGCTGGCAGCGGTGACCCTGCTGCCGGTGGGCATCCTCGGCACCGTGGCCCCACCCGCGGCCGCGGCGCCCGACGGTGCCCCCGCCACGGCTCCGGCCACCGCCGAGGCCGCCACCCCGCAGATGCTCGCCGCGATGCAGCGCGACCTCGGGCTCACCGCCGCGCAGGCCCGGACCCGGATCAGCCGGGACGACCAGGCCAGCCGGACCGACGCCGGGCTGCGCAAGTCGCTCGGCCGGGCGTACGCCGGGGGTTGGATCTCGGCGGGCGGCGACCTGGTGGTGGCGGTCACCGACCGCGCCCAGGCCGCCCGGGTGACCGCCGCCGGCGCCCAGCCGAAGCTGGTCGCCCGCAGCGAGGCCCAACTCGACGGGGTCAAGTCCGGACTGGACCGCGCCGCCACCAAGGCACCGGCCCGCTCGGTCCCCGGCTGGTACGTCGACGTCGCCACCAACACCGTCGTGGTACTGGCCAGCGGCGGTACCTCCGCCGCGACCGCGTTCGTCGCGGCCAGCGGGGTGGACGCCGCGGCGGTACGGATCGTCAGCAGCACCGAGGCGCCCCGGCTCTACTACGACGTCCGGGGCGGCGACGCCTACTACATGGGCGGGCGCTGCTCGGTCGGCTTCTCCGTCACCGGCGGTTTCGTCACCGCCGGGCACTGCGGGACGACCGGTACCGCCACGCAGGGCTACAACCAGGTCGCCCAGGGCACCTTCCAGGGCTCGTCCTTCCCGGGCAACGACTACGCCTGGGTGCAGACCAACAGCAACTGGACCCCGCAGCCGTGGGTCAACGACTACGCGGGCGGCAACGTGACCGTCGCCGGCTCCACCGAGTCGGCGGTCGGCGCGGCGATCTGCCGGTCCGGCTCCACCACCGGCTGGCGGTGCGGCACCGTGCAGGCGAAGAACCAGACCGTCAACTACGCGGAGGGCTCGGTCAGCGGCCTGACCCGGACCAACGCCTGTGCCGAGCCGGGTGACTCGGGCGGCTCGTGGCTCTCCGGGCAGCAGGCCCAGGGCGTCACCTCCGGCGGTTCGGGCAACTGCACGTCGGGTGGCACCACCTACTTCCAGCCGGTCAACGAGATCCTCTCGGTGTACGGGCTGACCCTGCGTACCAGTGGCGGGGGCGACCCGCCGCCCACCGGGTGCACCGGGTACGCGAGCACCTTCACCGGCTCACTCTCGTCCGGCGCGACCCAGTACCAGCCGAACGGCAGCTACTACTACAGCAGCGTCACCGGCACCCACCGGGGCTGCCTGGACGGGCCGTCCGGAGTGGACTTCGACCTCTATCTCCAGAAGTGGAACGGCAGTACCTGGGTGAGCGTGGCCAGCGGCACCTCGGCCGGCCCGGACGAGACGACCTCGTACTCCGGCACCGCCGGGTACTACCGGTACGCCGTCCACGCGTACAGCGGGTCGGGCAGTTACACCCTGGGCGCCACCGCGCCCTGACCGGCGGACCGGTTACGCCACCGGCGTACCCGGTCGACCAACCCGGGCTCCCCGCGGCGCCACGCGGGGAGCCCGGCGGCGTGCCCGGGGCAGCTACCTCGACCGGACCGGTGCGAACCGGCCGGAAGCGGGTACCGGTACCGGCATGACCGACATGATCCCGCCCGAGGACGACCGGGAGCCGGTACGCCGGATCGCCGCCGCGCACACCGCCGCGTCCCGCGACGTCGAGGCGTTCCTGCGCCGGGTACCGGCGCTGCCGAGCCCCGAGGACATCGCCGAGTACGCGGCGCTGCTGGCCCGGGAGGAGGCGCGCCGGACCGAGCGGACCGACGCCGCCGAGGCAGCCGGGCTGAACGTCCCGACCATCGGCGGCGCCTGAACCGACCCGGCTCGGCTCGCGGCCCGCTCGCGGAGAGGGCGCGCGGACGGGCCGGAACGGCGTCGGTGCTGGTCTCCCGGGACGGCTGCCGTACGGAACGGCGTCGGTGCTGGTCTTTCGGGGCGGCTGCGGTTACCGCTCGATCAGCGGGTCGTGGCCGAGGTCGAGCAGGGCCCGCCGCCAGTCCTCGTCGGTCACCCCGCCGGGCGGGCGGGTGTCCATCAGGTCCTGGATCTCGCCGACCGTCTCCCGCATGACCTGGATGTCGTCGCCGGTCAGGTCGACCTTGCGCTTGCCCAGGATGGCGAGGATCCGCCGGCCGGGCTCCGGCAGCCCGAGATCCGGGTCGGCACCGAACGCCTGCTCGCCGGAGCCCTGGGTGAGCAGCCAGCTACGGAGCTGCTCGGAGGTGACGTTGACCCGGCTGTGGAAGTCCTGCCACAGCCGCTCCACCTCCGGCTCCACCCGTTGCTGCCGGGCCATCACGCCTCCTCCGCCGCCGGCGCCTCGGGTCGGGCCGGCTCCTCCTCGGTACGGTTCCGCCTCCCCTGCGGCGGCCGGGGCTTCGCCGGGCCGGGGGTGGCGACCGGTGGCCGCAGCACGGCGTCGGTCTTCGCGCTCTTCTCGCGGTTCTCCTCGGGCTGGCTCACGCCGCTCTCCTCCTCTGGTCCGGATTGCCGTCGAGGCGGCCGTCGGCTCATCGGCCGTGCGGCCGTCGACTCAGTGCCCGGCCGGTCGTCGGCTCATCGGCCGTGCGTGGCGGTGGCCGGGCTGCGCCCGCCGGCGCCCTTCCCCGCCGACACGTCGAAGGTCAGTTCGCCGTCCCGGGTACCGACCGTGACCCGCTGCCCCGGCTCCACGGTCCCGTCCAGCAGCATCCGGGAGAGCCGGTTGTCGATCTCGCGCTGGATCGTCCGGCGCAGCGGCCGGGCGCCGAACTGCGGCTCGTAGCCGTGCTCGGCGATCCAGTCCACCCCCTCGGTGCTGAACTCGACCTCGATGTCCTGGGCGTGCAGCCGCCGTCGGGTCTCGTTCAGCAGCAGTTCGGTGATCTGCCGGAGCTGCTCCGCCTCCAGCCGGCGGAAGATGATCACCTCGTCGATCCGGTTCAGGAACTCGGGACGGAACTGCTCCTGCAACCGGCGCATCAGCCGGTCCCGCAGCTCGCTGTTCTCCTCCTCGGCGGCATTCCCGGCACCGCCGCCGAAGCCGACGCTGCGCTGGGTACCGGTGATCAGCTCGGAGCCGAGGTTGCTGGTCATGATCAGGACGCTGTTCCGGAAGTTCACCGTCCGGCCCTGGCTGTCGGTGAGCCGCCCGTCGTCGAGTACCTGCAACAGGATGTTGAAGACGTCCGGGTGCGCCTTCTCGATCTCGTCGAGCAGCACCACCGCGTACGGGCGGCGCCGGACCGCCTCGGTGAGCTGCCCCGCCTCCTCGTACCCGACGTAGCCGGGCGGGGCGCCGACCAGCCGGCTCACCGTGTGCCGCTCCTGGAACTCGCTCATGTCCAGCCGGACCATCCGGTCCTGCTCGCCGAAGAGCGCCTCGGCCAGCGCCCTGGCCAGTTCGGTCTTGCCGACCCCGGTCGGGCCGAGGAAGAGGAAGCTGCCCATCGGCCGGTCCGGGTCGGCCAGCCCGGTACGGGACCGCCGGACCGCCTCGGCGACCACGCTGACCGCGTCGTCCTGGCCGATCACCCGCTCGTGCAGGTGCCCCTCCAGCCGGAGCAGCCGGTCCCGTTCCTCCTCGGTGAGCTGGCTGACCGGGATGCCGGTGGCCCGGGAGACCACCTCGGCGATCTCCTGCGGCCCGACCTCGGGTACCGCCGGCTGGTCGCCGTTGCCGTTGGCCACGTGCAGTCGCTCGCGTACGTCGTGCAGCCGGTCGCGCAGTTCGGAGGCGCGCTCGTACTGCTCGTCGGCGACCGCCTGGTCCTTCTCCCGGCGTACCTCCTCCAGTTCCCGCTCCAGTTCCCGTACGTCCCCGGCCGGGGTCCGGGTACGCAGCCGTACCCGGGCGCCGGCCTGGTCCAGCAGGTCGATCGCCTTGTCCGGCAGGAACCGGTCGGTGACGTACCGGTCGGAGAGCTCGGCGGCGGCGACCAGCGCCTCGTCGGTGAACCGGACCTGGTGGTGCGCCTCGTAGCGGTCCCGCAGTCCGCGCAGGATGGCGACGGTGTCGTCCACGGTGGGCTCCGGCACCAGCACCGGCTGGAACCGCCGGGCCAGCGCGGCATCCTTCTCGATGTTGCGCCGGTACTCGTTCAGCGTGGTCGCGCCGACCACCCGCATCTGGCCCCGAGCCAGCGCCGGTTTGAGCATGTTGCTGGCGTCCATCCCGCCCTCGGCACCCGCGCCGCCGGCGCCGACCAGGGTGTGCAGTTCGTCCAGGAAGATGATCAGCTCGTCGCTGTGCGCCCGGATCTCGTCGAGCAGCTTCTTCAGCCGCTCCTCGAAGTCGCCCCGGTAGCGGGTGCCGGCGACCAGCCGGGCGAGGTCCAACTGCACCACCCGCTTGCCGATCAGCGTCTGCGGCACGTCCCCGTCGGCGATCCGCTCGGCGAGTCCCTCGACGATCGCGGTCTTGCCCACCCCGGCCTCGCCGATCAACACCGGGTTGTTCTTGGTACGCCGGGACAGGATCTCCACCGCCTGCTCGATCTCGTCCATCCGGCCGATCACCGGGTCGATCTCGTCGGCCCGGGCCAGGTCGGTGAGGTCCTGGCCGTACTGGTCGAGGTTCGGGGTGCCCCGGTCCGGCTTGCCGCCGCCGTTTCCGCCGGTACCGCTGGCGCTGGCCGCCTGCAACGACTGCGGCTGGATCCGGCCCGCCGCCAGCATCCGGCCGGCCGGGGACTCCGGGTTCAGCGGCAGGGCCATCAGGATGTGCTCCGGCCCGATGTACGAGGCGCCCATCGCCCGGGAGAGCTGGTGCGCGTCGAGCAGGGCCCGCTTGGCCGCCGGGGTGAGGGACATGTTCGACGGCACCTGGCCGTGCTTGGCCGGCCGTTCCACCCGCTGCTCGCCGCCGAGCGCGCCGAGCAGCGCCTCCGGGTCGGCACCGGCCCGGCTGATCAGGTCGCGCAGCGGTTCCCGTTGCAGGGCCGCCCAGAGCAGGTGGTCGGTGTCCAGGTCACTGCTGTTCGCCTGTGCCGCCCGGCGCGCCGCGTCTGCCAGCATCTCCCGGGCGTCCGCGGTCATCAGCCTGGTGATGTCCACCCGCTGCCCCTGCCGGCGGTTCTCTCCCCGGCCGAAGTACCGGGCCAGGAACTCGTCCCACGGATCCGGGCCGAGGTCGCCGGGTCCCTGCGTCATCTCTGGTCCCCCTCACGGGCACGGGCACTGGCGTCACCTCGGCTACCCGGCGGAAGGCCCGACAAACGCGGCGTAACCACAGCCGGGGCGACCGGGATGGCAGGCTGGACGGATGGCAGTCGAACCCCTCCTCGTCGTGGACGCCGCCAACGTGGTGGGATCCCGACCGGACGGCTGGTGGCGGGATCGGGCCGGGGCGACCGCGCGGCTGCGGGACCGGCTGGCGCCGATCGCCCGGCAGGGCCTGCCCGGGCTGGCCGCGCCGGTCCAGGTGGTGCTGGTGGTGGAGGGTGCGGCCCGCCGGCTGGAGCCGGCCGAGGGCATCCGGGTGGTCGCGGCGGAGCGCTCCGGCGACGACGCCGTCGTGGGCCTGGTCGAGGCGGAGGGTACCGGCCGGAGGTGCGTGGTGGTCACCGCCGACCGGGCGCTGCGGGACCGCGTCACCGCCCTCGGCGCCGAGGTACGCGGACCGCGCTGGCTCACCGCGCCACCGGACCGGGTGCCGGAGACCTGATCCCGGGCAGACCGAGCGGGGTCAGGTCGTTGGTGCCGAACGAGAAGAACCGGCGTGGGCGACGGTGTCGGCGGTCTCCGGCGCGGTGGGCAGCGCCTGGAAGTTGCAGGGGTGAGCTGGGCTTGCCCGGGTGCCGCCAGACAACTGTCGGAGATCCGACTGAGTAGTCGGGTGATGGCACAAAGTGGGAGGAAGCCCGGCGTACGGCTGCCACCGGCCGGACCAGCGGGGAACGGACAGCCGGGCAGCAAACGCCCAGGGCGCCGCAGAGCGCTGATCGGGATAAGCTCTAATTAGAGCCCTCCCCGCCCCCAGGAGGTTTCGCCGTGGCGAGTGTCGCCGAGCTGAAAGCGGCCATCGACGCCGCCCTACAGCAGATCGGCGACGGCCAGGCCGCGGTGCAGGCCGCCAGCGACAAGCTCGCCGAGGCGCAGCAGACCCTGGCCGGGGCGCTGGAGGGAAGTGGACACTCCACTGTCGACGCCGCGCAGGCGTCGCTCTCGCAGGCCGCCCAGGAGTTGGAGGAGTGCCTCGCCGCGACGCTCGCCGCCGTCGAACACGCCCAGCTCTACGTCTCGACGCTGTAGCGCAGCGGATGTCCATCATCGAGGAGTTGGGCGCCCGGGTACGGGCCGCCTCCGACGAGCTGCCGGTCGAGCTGGTGATCAAGGCACTCGACCACCTGAAACTCGCCTCCGAGCGGCTGCGCTGGGTCCGGCAGGAGTCGGCCGACCCGATGGGCGTACCAGAACTCTCGGCGGCCACCGAGCACCTGGAGACGGCCGGGCACGCGCTGCGACTCGCCCAGGACCAGTTCACGACGTACCTGGCCGCGATCGGGCTGGGCCGGGACGGTCCGCCCGCCGCCGGCCCGGAGCGGCCGGCTGCCCGACCCGGCGCCCGGGGCCCGGCGGACTCGTCCGGGCCGGGCCGGCGGGTCGGGCCCGCCGCGACCGGCGGCTGGTGGTCGGTCCGGGTGGCCGAGCTTTTCGACCGGCGGGACAGCCCGGCGCCGACGCCGGACCGCGAGATCACCGACGCGGAGGAGCTGCTCCGCCGGGTGACCAGCGGCGTCCGCTCCGGCGACCGGACCCGGCTGCACACCGACCTGCGCGCCGTGGAGGCGAACGTCGGGCTCGGACTCGCCTCGGTCGCCCCGCCGATGCTGCGCGACCTGGCCACCGAACTGCTCGGCCACCCGCCCCGGGCGGCGGACCTGCCGAGACTGCGCCGCGAGGTCACCGGAGGAGTCCGGGACCTGGTACCCAACCTGCCGCCGGGGGTACTCGACACACTGCTCAGCCGGGTCTGCCGGATGCCGCCGCCGAAGGAACCGGTCGAGCAGCCGCACCCGGCCGATCCGGCGGTCGCCGCCGGGGTCCTCACCGGACTGCTGATGCGGCGCCTCGGCCTCGACCAGCGACCCGTGACCACTCGCGCACCCCGGGACACCCATGCCTGACCTACGGACCCAGCTCGTCGACCGGGTCCGCTCCATGCTGTCGCACGCGTTGGGCGCGTCCCGGGCCCGGCTGACGGCGGCGCGGACCGAACTCGACGGCGCGCAGGAGCGACTGCGCCGGATCCGGGACGCCGCCGCCCGGGTACCCGGCCGGGTCGGCGCGGAACGGGACCGCCGGGTCGCCGAGCTGTCCGACCGGTACGGGGCGGAGATCGGCCGGCTCGCCACGGAAGCCGCCGAGGCCGCCGCCCGGGAGGCACCCGGTGCCGCCGGTACGGACTGGACGGGCTGGCAGCCCACTCCGGTGGTCCGGGGCGAGGCACCGGGACCGCTGCGGATCGGCACGGTACGGCTGCCCGGCAGCGTGCCGGTACCCGCCCTGGTGCCGCTGCTCGACGCGGGTCACGTACACCTGTCCGGGGCCGACCGGGGCGGCTGCGACGCGATGCTCGCCGCGCTGCTGCTCCGGGCGCTGGGCCGGGCCGATCCCGGCGCGCTCCGGCTGGTCGGCTACGACCCGGAGCACCTCGGCGGCGGGCTGGCCGGCTTCGCCCCGCTCTCCACCGCCGGGCTGCTGACCTTCGTCGGGCCGGGCGGGCTGGCTCGGCTCCTCGACGACCTGGTCGACCAGATCCGCCGGATCAACGAGACGGTACTGGCCGGCGAGTACGCCTCGCTGCGCGAGCTGGCGGCGGCGACCGGCCGGCGCCCCGAGCCGTGGCGGATCGCGGTGCTGCTCGGCGGCGACGAACTCTCCCGACACGAACGGGGCCAGCTCGACCGGGTGGCCCGGACCGGCGCCGCCTGCGGCGTGCACCTGCTGGTACGCGGCATCGAGCTGCCCGACGAGCCGGACGTGCACCGGGTGGTGGTCGACGACGGCACCGCCTGGCTGGACGGCTCCCCCGACCTGCCGGTACGCCCCGACCCGGCACCGCCGGCCGCACTGGTCACCGAGACCTGCCGGGAGGTGGCGACCCGGGTCAACGCCGGCCCACCGCCGACGCCCTTCTCCGATCTGCTCCCGCCCGCCGACGAGATGTGGCGGGAGGACTCGGCCGCCGGTCTCGTCGCGCCGATCGGGGACGGTCCACAGGGCCGGCCGGTGACGCTGACCCTGGGCGACTATCCCCCGCACGCGCTGATCGGCGGCCCGTCCGGTACCGGCAAGACCAACCTGATCTTCGCCTGGATCGGCTCGCTCGCCGCCCGCTACTCCCCCGCCGAGCTGGAGTTCTATCTGCTCGACTTCAAGGAGGGGGTGTCGTTCGCCCGGTTCGCCCAGGGCCGCCGCGACCCGAGCTGGCTGCCGCACATGCGGCTGGTCGGGATCAACGTCAACACCGACCGGGAGTTCGGGCTGGCCCTGCTGCGGTTCCTCGCCGAGGAGCTGCGCCGCCGGGCGGACGCGGCCAAGCGGCACGAGGTGACCAAGCTGGCCGAACTGCGCGCGGTGGACCCGACCGGCCGCTGGCCGAGGATCGTCGCGGTGGTCGACGAGTTCCAGATGCTGCTGGCCGGCCGGGACGCGGTCGCCCGGGAGGCGGCCGACCTGCTGGAGGACCTGGCCCGGCGGGGCCGTTCCCAGGGCATCCACCTGGTGCTGGCCTCGCAGGACGTCCGGGGCATCGAGGCGCTGTGGGGCCGGCCGGCGCTGGTCGCCCAGTTCACCCTGCGGATCGCGCTGCCCAAGGCGCTGCGCATCCTGGCCGAGCGCAACGACGCCGCGCAGGTGCTGCCCCGGCACCACGCGATCGTGAACGCCGAGTCCGGGATGTCCGAGGGCAACCAGGTGGCCCGGATCCCGGCGGCCAGCGACTGGGGTACCTGGAGCGACCTCCAGCACCGGCTGTGGCGGATGCGCCCGCCGGACGCGGCCCCGGCCCGGCTCTTCGACGGCGACGCGATCCCCCGGCTGGACGAGGCGCCGGACTTCGTCGCGCTGCGCCCGGCGGGCGAGCCGGCCCCGGTCGGCGGCGGCCGGGATCGCGCGGCCGGCGGGGCGATCTGGCCCGACGGGGTCGGGCCGGAGCGGGGCGCCGGGCCGAACGGCGGTGCCCCGGCAGCGGCCGGCGGGGACCGGCCGGGCGGTGCGGAGCGGGCCGGCGGTGCGGAGCGGGCCGGTGGCGGCGCCCGGGGCCCGGTGGCGCTGCTCGGCGAGATCATCGACGTGCAGGCCCGGTCGGCCGGGCTGCGGCTGCCCCGGGCACCGGGCCGGAACCTGGCCGTACTCGGCACCGGGGTGGACGAGGCGTGTGCCGTGCTGGACGCGGCGGCGCGGTCGCTGCGCCGCCAGCACCCGCCCGGCACCGCCCGGTTCTCCATCGCCTGCCTGGACCCGGACGCCGACACCGCCGCCCGGTCGCTCTACGAGGCGCTCGGCGCCGACGCCGCCTGGTACTCCGAGGACGACATCGGCGAGCTGATGGCCGAGACGGCGGACGGGCTGGGCTCCGGTGGCGCTCCGGGCGAGCCGCACTACCTGCTGCTCTACGCGGTGGACGCGGCGGCCGGCCAGCTCGGCACCACCATCGGGCGGCGGTCCGGACTCGACCACCTGCGGCACGTGCTACACAACGGGCCGGAGCGGCGTACCCACACGTTGGCCTGGTGGCGGGGGGTGGCCCGGATGCGGGTGGACCTCGGCGGCCCGGCGTCGCGTACCGACCAGATCGGCGCCTGGGTCGCGCTCGACGTGCAGGGTGCGGAGCTGACCTCCGCGCTCTATCCCGGGGCCGGCGGCGGGCCGGACTGGTACCCCCGGCCGTGGCGCGGGCTCTTCTTCGACCGCTCGGTGCACCGGACCGGTCAAGTGATCATCCCTTATGGACCGTCCCGATGAGCGGCGACCTGGAACGGGACCTCAGCTACGCCCGGGCGCTCCGGCGGCTCGCCGAGCTGACCGGCCGGGCCGAGGCGGAGCGGACCGAGGCGAACGGCTGGTACCAGCGCCAGTGCGCCGCCGCCGAGCGCGCGGTACGCGACGCGGAGCAGGCGGTACGCCGGGCCGAGGCGGAGGTGTCGGCGGCTCAGCAGGAGGTCGACCGTACCGAGGCGGAGTCGATCCACCTGTGGAGCATCCTGCGCGGCCAGTTCGGCGCGGCGGACCGGCGGGTCGGCGAGCCACCGGTGCCACGCAACGGTGTGGGCGCACCGGCCGACGTCGAGGCGCTGCTCGACGGGGTGCGGGAACTGCTGGACCGGGCCCGGAAACCGGGTGAGCTGCCGCCGGCCACCCGCCCGCTGCTGGCGCTCTTCGGGGTGCTCGGCGCCGCCGCCGCGTACGCCCTCGGGCTGGCCGCCCGGGCCGCCGGCGACCGGTACGGCGGCGACCTGGCGGTGGCGATGCCGGTGCTCGGGCTGCTGGTGACGCTGCTCGGCCCGGTGGTCGGGCTGGCACCGGCCCGGGTACTCGCCGACCGGCGGCACGCCGGCCTGGACGTACGCTCCGCGCTGGTGGTCGTGGTCGCCGGGCTGGTCACCACCGGGGCCCTGTTCGGCCTGCTCCGCTGACCCGCCCGTGATGCGGGGCCGATCGGCAGCGCCGTCGGGGGCGGGTCGAGGTCGAGCGGCAGCGGCCGTCAGTCAGGGTCGAGGTCGAGCCGCAGCACCATCAGGCGACGTCGCGGTCGTGCGGCAGCCGTCGGGCGCGGGTCGAGGTCGAGCGGCAGCGCCGTCAGGCGGAGTCGAGGTCGAGCGGCAGCCCAGCCTCGACCTGCCGCCGGACGCCAGCGAGGAGGAGTGGTCGCCGAACTGCGTACCGTCAGGCCGGGACCGCGACCGCCTCGCGGAGCAGGCGGCGGGCCAGCACGATCCGGTCGGAGTCGTCGTCCAGCCCCGGTAGGTCGCCGACCCGGTGCACCCCGCCGGAGAGGAACGCCCGGACCGCCGGCGCGCACTGGGCCGGGAAGGTGACCGTGCGGTCGAAGAGCGACAGCACCGCCTGCCCCGGGCCGTCGCCGCCGGCCGGCTGGGCCGTCAACTGCCAGCGCAGGCCGTCCCGGGGAGCCAGCCGGGTGTCGGCGTCCACCCCGGCGATCGCCGCCGCCTGGGCAAGCGGCCGGATCGGCGCCGGTCGGGCCGCCGGCCAGGCCCGGGCCCGCAGCCGGGCGGCGACCGCGCCCGGATCGGCCCGCAGCAGCCAGTCCCGCAGCGCCTCGACGGTCTCGGTCAGCTCCGGCCCGACCTGGTCGACCTCGGCCACGTCCATCCGGAACGGCAGCGTGGCGCGCAGTCGCGGGTCCTCGGCGGCCAGTTCCAGCAGCGCCTCGACCATGGCGTACCGGGTGAGGGCCCGGACGCCGACGGTCAGGTGCAGGCTGCTCTCGTCCTGTGCCCGGGCGCTGTGCAGCCAGCCCCGGGGCAGGTAGAGCGCGTCTCCGGGACCGAGTACCACGTCCAGTGCGGGCGGGCCGTCGGCGACCGCCGCGACCTCGTCGGCCCGGCCGCCCCACGGCTGCCGCTCCAGCGGGTCGGGCAGCACCGGCTCGTGGACCTGCCAGTGCTTGTGCCCGTCGACCTGGAGTACGAAGACGTCGTGCGTGTCGTAGTGGGTGCCGAAGCCCTGGTTTCCCGGTGGCGTCAGATAGGCGTTCACCTGGAGCGGCTGGCCGAGCTGCTGGCTCAGCTCGCGGGTGAAGTCGATCAGTGGCGGCCAGGTCCGGTGCAGTCCCTGGAGCACCAGGGTGGCGCCGTCGGCGTACAGGGCGAGGACCCGCTCGTCGAGTACCTGGTCGGTGATCTCGGCCCCGGCCCCACCGCCGCCGGCGTACTGCCCGCTCGGCAGCAGCTGCCCGTTCCTGGCCGCCCGCAGGAACGGGGTACGCAGGCCACGCCGGCTGAGCAGTTCGTCGGCGTCGGCCGGGCTGAGCAGGTCCCGGAACCCGTCCGGGTTGCCGAGTTCGGCGGCCCGGGACAGCAGTGCGGCCCGCCCCCAGTACGCGGCGGCGAACGTCGCCGGTTCGACCGCCACGCAGCGGGCCAGGGCCGGCCGGCTGACCGGGCCGGTCCGCACCGCTGTGCCGGTGGGCCGGACCAGGCTACCGTCGCCGCCCGCCCCGCTCGCCGGATCCGCCGGTACCACTGTTTCGGGTACCCCGGTCGGCGGCAGATCCGCTCGGGAGGCGTCCGGCCGGTACTCCTGTGCGACCGTGCCGGTCGACCCGTCGTACTCCGTCATCGCCGGTGGCCGGCGCTAGCGGGCGGCGTTGTCGGCGCCGCCGTCCTGCTGCCCGGGTGCCGCGCCCGAGTCGGCCGGCCCTTCGGCGCTGCCGTCCGCCCCACCGTCGTGCTGCCCCGGAGTCGCGCCGCCGTCGGCCGGACCCTCGGCGCTGCCGTCCGCCCCGCCGTCGTGCTGTCCCGGGGTGGCTCCGGCGTCGACCGGGCCCTCGGCGGCACCGTCGGCGCCACCGTCCCGGCCCAGCGGGTTGGCCCCGCCGTCGGCCGGCCCCTCCCCACCGCCGCCGCCCGTGGTCCGGATGTCGTCGTCGTCGAGTCTCATCGGGTGCTCCCTCGGGTCAGCGCCCCGCCGCGCGGCCGGGCGTCGCTACGCGGGTGGTACCCCGCCCCCGATCACCTCTAACCCGGCAAACCGGTCCGCTCCCGTGCGGGGGTGACTCCGCGACCCAGCGGACCGTTGCCGGTCAGCCGGTACGGCAGAACGGCGCGGTTCGGGGCAAAGTGCGTACCCGCCCACCACGGCCCACCGGTGGACAGGGCGACGGTGTTACGGGCGACAACGCCGGCCATGTACGGCCAGCCAGCCAGAACACCCGACCAGGGCAGGCGACAACGCTTGGCCAGAACGGCCGGCCAGGGGCGGGTGACGACCGGCGGTAGGACGGCTGGCCAGGGCGGGTGACAACGCCGGCTCGGAAGACCTCAGCGGGTCGCTCCGACTTCTACCGGAAAGCTCCCGGGAACTCGCTCGACGGGCGCCGGAACCGCGTCGGTGGGGTGGGGTCAGTTCCGGGCGTACGGGGCCGAACTGTCCCGGACCACCAGGTCGGTGGAGAGCTCGACCCGGGGCGTGTCGAGCGGCTCGCCGCCAGCCAGCCGGAGCACCGTCCGGGCAGCCAGCAGCCCCATCTCGGCCAGCGGCTGCCGCACGGTGGTGAGCGGGGGCGACGCCCAGCGCGCCTCCGGCAGGTCGTCGAAGCCGACCACGCTCACGTCGTCGGGTACCCGCAGCCCGCGCCGCCGGACCGCCTCGTACGCCCCGAACGCCATCTGGTCGCTGGAGGCGAAGATCGCCGTCGGCGGCTCCTCGAGGTCGAGCAGCGCGGCACCGCCGGAGTAGCCGGACTCGTGGTAGAAGTCGCCGGGCACGATCAGCTCGTCGCGCATCGGGATGCCGGCGGCGTCCAGGGCGGCCCGGTAGCCGTCGAGCCGGGCCCGGCTACAGAGCAGGCGCGGCGGGCCGGCGATGAAGCCGATCCGGCGATGCCCGAGCGAGAGCAGGTGCTCGGTGGCGCGCAGCCCGCCGGCCCAGTTCGTCGCGCCGATGGTGGGGATGTCGAGGTTCGGCACTCCGGCGGGGTCGACCAGCACCATCGGGACGTTCAGCCGGCGCAGTTCGGCATGCACGGGCGGGGCGAGGTCGCTGGCGACCAGGATCACCCCGTCGGTGGCCCGGGTGCGCAGGTTCTGCAACCACTGCCGGGTCGAGGTCGATCGGCGGTGGATCGCCGAGACCACCGTGCCGACGCCGGAGGCGTGCGCGACGTCCTCCACCCCTCGGATGATCTCGACCGCCCAGGGGCTGTCCAGGTCGTTGAAGATGAGGTCGATCAGGCTCGCCCCGGCCCGCGGTCGGGTCGCCCGTCGGCGGTAGCCGTGCCGGCGGAGGAGTTCCTCCACCCGTTCCCGGGTCTGCGGCGCCACGTCGTTGCGGCCGTTGAGTACCCGGGAGACCGTCGGCACCGACACGCCCGCCTCCTGGGCGATGGCGGTGATCGTGATCCTGCGTCCTTCGTCGACCGTCACGAGGCAGCTCCTTCGTTGAGGCTCCAGCCTACGACCGAAACACTTTCGAGGGTGCACCGGCGTCGGTCGCGCGCCCTCCCAGTATTTTGCCCCGGGTTCCGGGGTTGACTGACCGCACGGTGGGCCATAACGTTCCGAACGAGTTACGGAACAATTCCGGAAAGTTTACCCCGGAGGGGATCGTCCATGCCCTGTTCCACCGTGACCACGATCCCTCCGGCCCGGGCGACCGACGACCCGGCCGTGATCGACTCCTGATGGCGATCCCCGGTGACCCGGTCATCGCCGGCTTCCATCCGGACCCGAGCGTCTGCCGGGTCGGCGACGACTACTACCTGGCCTGTTCGAGCTTCGAATACTTCCCGGGCGTACCGATCTTCCACAGCCGGGACCTGGTGAACTGGACCCAGCTCGGCAACGTCCTCGACCGGACCAGCCAGCTCGTCCTACCGCCCGGCACACCCTCCTCCGGCGGGGTCTACGCGCCCACCCTGCGGCACCACGACGGCCGGTTCTGGCTGATCACCTCGAACGTCCCGCACGGCGGCACCCTGCTGGTCACCGCCGAGGATCCGGCCGGCCGCTGGTCGGAGCCGGTGCACCTGCCCGACGTCCTCGGCATCGACCCCGACCTGGCCTGGGACGACGACGGCACCTGCTGGTGCACCGTCGCCGGCATCGACCAACTGCGGATCGACCCGGTCCGGGGCACCGCGCTGAGCGCGCCGAAGCGGATCTGGTCCGGCACCCCGGGTGCGCAGGCCCCGGAGGCACCGCACCTCTACCAGGTCGACGGCACCTGGTATCTGCTGATCGCCGAGGGCGGCACCGAGCGCGGCCACGGCATCTCGGTGGCCCGCGCCCCCGCCCCGGACGGCCCGTTCGAGCCCTGCCCGGCCAACCCGATCCTCAGCCACCGCAGCACCGACCACCCAACCCAGAACACCGGGCACGGCGACCTGGTCCGGGCCGCCGACGGCTCGTGGTGGCTGGTCTTCCTCGGGGTACGCGCCCGGGGCGGCACGCCCGGCTGGCACGTACTCGGCCGGGAGACCTTCCTGGCCCCGGTCACCTGGTCGGACGGCTGGCCGGTGGTCGGGCCGGTCGGCACGGTGCCGAGCACCCCCGCCCCGTCCCCGGCACCGGTGGGTGCCGCACAGGGGCGGGACGACTTCGACACCACCGAGCTGCACCCCCGGTGGATCTCGGTCCGGGCCCGGCCTCCGGAGGACGTCTCGCTGATCGAGCGCCCCGGCTGGCTGACCCTGAGGGCCCGGGGCGGCTCGCTCGACGAGCCGACGGTGACCTTCGTCGGCCGCCGCCAGGAACAGCACGACGTCCGGGTACGCGCCCTGGTCGACCCCGGCGTCGGCCGGGGCGGCCTGGCGGTACGCCTCGACGAGGCCCACCACTACGCGGTCGAACTGGGCGGCGGCGAGGTCTGGGTACGGGCCCGGATCGGGCCGCTGTGCCAGCGGATCGGCAGCCGTCCGGTCACCGGCCCGGTGGTGCTGCGCGTCGAGACCTGGTCCTCCGGGCCCGGGATGGACCATCCCCGGCAGGAGCCGGACGTGGTGCGGCTCGGCTACGAGGCCCCGGACGGCGAGTTCGTGGTCCTCGCCGAACTCGACGGGCGATACCTCTCCACCGAGGTCGCCGGCGGCTTCACCGGGCGGGTGATCGGCTGCTACGCGACCGCCGACGCCATCGGAGTCGACTGGTACGACTACCGGGTCCTCGGCTCGCTGGACCGGGCCGAGGTGGTCGACGACGACCTGGTCGACGCCTGCACCGAGGTGGTCGACGCCTGAGGAGCCGCCGCCCCGGCTATCCGCCGCTGGCGGGAACGGTCCGCTCGAAGACGAGCGCCTCGTAGAGCGGGCTCATCCCCACCGACTCGTAGAGCCGGAGTGGACCGGTCGGGTTGCTCTGGTCGACGCCGAGCCCGGCGTACTCCCGGCCCTTGCCGGCATAGCGGGCGAAGGCCCGGGCCAGCAGCGCCGCGCCGACGCCCCGCCGCCGGTGTTCCCGCAGCACCGCCAACTGCTTCACCCAGCCCTCGTTCTGGTCGAGGGTCTGGTCGGCGGACTGGAGGATGCCGACCGGCTCGCCGGCCACCTCGGCGACGAACCACTCGTCCCAGGCCACGCTGGGCAGCGCGGCCACCTGGGCCCGCCACTGGTCGTAGCTGGCCGGCTGGTAGTCCGGTGTGTCCCGGAAGGCCGAGTCCAGGATCCGGTGGAAGGTCCGCAGCTCGGCGTCGTCCGTCGACCGGACCGGCCGGACCAGCACCCCCGGCGGCGGGGGCGGCGGCTCGGCGGCCACCCCGGCCAGCGACCGGCGCAGCCGGGCGTACCGCTTGACGAACTCGAAACCGGCGTCCCGCAGTACGCCGATCCAGCGCTCCTCGGTGGGCAGCGCGAACACCCGTACGGTCAGCTCGGCGAGGCCGAACTCGGCGGCCCGTTCGGCGGAGCGGGCCAGTTGCATCGTCAGCAGCGGCACCTGGGCCGGCAGTCCCCGCTCCGGGTGCACGTAGACCTCGACGGTCTCCCGAGATCCCCGGTTGGAGTCCTCCAGATAGGACCAGCCGCACACCTCGCCGTCCGGGTCGAGCGCGAGCCAACTGTCCCGGGCCAGGTCCAGGTCGGGTGCGGTCAACACCTCGCGTACGTCGTCAGCGCTGAAGTCCGGATGGCCGAGCGCCGCGATGTCGCTGGCGCGTACGACCGCCAGGATCGCCGGTACGTCCTCGAGACCGGGTCGGCGCACCGACCAGCCGGGGGGCAGTGGCATGTGGAGCATCTAACCCCGACCGACCGCCCCGCGCCGCCGGTTTTTCCCCTGACGGGACGACTGACTCCTCGGGCGGGATGACTTCCTGGGCGGGATGACGGGTCAGCGGGCGAAGGTGCCGACCAGGTTGCCGCTGGCCAGTTCCAGTGCCCGCACCGCGGCGTGCACGTCCGGCGCCTGTGGCGCGCCGGGCAGTTCCAGCGGCCGGTTCACGGCGTAGAGCCGGAAGAAGTACCGGTGCGGGTCGTCGTTCAGCGGCGGATGCGGGCCGCCCCAGCCCGCCGTGCCGAAGCCGTTCTCCCAGACCCGGCCGCCCGGCGGGATCTGACCCTCGTCGACACCGCCGGAGGTCGCCTCGATCCCGGTCACCAGCCAGTGCAGCAACGGCGTCCGCCCGGCGTCCCGGTCCTCGACCAGCAGGATCAGCTCGGTCGCCTCCGCCGGCACGTCCGACCACTCCAGCGGTGGCGAGATGTTGCCGCCGTCCCGGGAGAACCGGTCCGGCAGCCGGTCGTGGTCGTTGAAGGCGCGGCTGCGCATCAGGATGCCGGCCATGGCGTCGCCCTCCTCCCGGTTCGGGACCTGTCCGGACGCCACCGGCTGGCGATGCCGATGGTGCCGCTCGGGTTCTTCCGGGCGTACCCGGAGTGGGCACGCCGAAACAGCCGTCGGCCGGGTCGCCGCACGGTCAGCCGCACGATCAGCCGCGACGCTTGCCGCACCGGCGCGCGATCTGCCGCCCCAACCCGCGACGCTTGCCGGCCGCCCTGCCGAACAGGTCGTCGAGGAGCAGGGTGAGGCCGGCCCCGACCAGCCAACTGTCCTTGGCGATCGGCACGCCCTGCTGGGTCGGCCGGGGACTGCCGGGCTCGTGCAGGCCGGGCGTCGACCAGTACAGCCGCATCAGGCCGCCGCCGAAGCCGAGCAGGCCCAGCCCGGCCAGCGCGGACGGGACCACCGGGAGCAGCAGGGCGGCGCCGAGGGCCAGCTCGGTACCGGCCAGCAACCGGGCGAAGTGCTCCGGCGGTACCCGCCGGACCGGCGGGATCGCCCCGGCCGCCATCCCGTGCATGCCCGCCGCCGCCTCGCCCTCGAGGTTCCACTTGGAGACCCCGGAGTTCAGGACGAACGCGCCGATCGCGACGCGCAGCGGAAGATGGGACACGTTCATCGGTCGCTCCGCTCTGCCGGTACCGCTGTCCGGGCACACCTACCCGGATAGTCCGCCCGCACACCGCGCACCCGCCCACCCTGGCCAGGCACACCGCCCGAGCGAGCCGAGCCCAGCCGAGCCCGACCCCGGTGTCGACCGGCGCCGGACCCGAGCTGCGGCACGGCCGGTCAGCCGGCGAGTTCCCGCTCCAGCGGGGTACGGAACTGCGGCGTGATCCGGGCCTCGCCGAGCCGTCCGGTCAGCTCCGCCACCGCCGTCTCCACCACACCGACCGCCTCGGCGCCGACATCCTCCAGAAGCCGGTACGCGATCTCGCCATCCTTGCGCTGCGCCCAGCCGCCGACGATCCGGCCGTCCCACCACACGGTCGGGCCGATGTTGCCGTTCCGGTCGAAGAGCCGGGGGCCGTGCCCGACCAGGAACCACTCCCGCCGGGACCAGCCCATCGGGGTCGGGTCCAGGCCGGGCAGCAGCGCGGCCCAGGGCTCGACCGGGGGCACCGGTTCGAGATCGTCGGGAAGCAGCAGCCCGGTGCCGCCGTCCAGCTCCACCTCCACCGGTTTGACCCCGGCGAGCGCCCGGCGCGTCTGCGCCACCGTCCACCCGGTCCACCAGCGCAGGTCCTCGGCCGGCGCCGGCCCGTACCCGGCCAGCCACCGTCGGGCCAGCTCGATCTCGGCGTCCTCGGCCGTCCACGGCTCCGGAGCCACCGGATACCACCGCTGCGCCAGCGACCACCGGTACGGGCTGTACCGCCAGGTGCTGCGGGGCCGTCCCCGCACGATCCGCCCCTCGGCGGCGAGCAGCAGGAGCAGCCGGGCGACCACCCGCTGCCGGCCCTCGTACGACTTGCCCGGGGACAACACCAGTGGCTGGCGCAGCCGCTCGTCCTCCTCGGCCAGTTCCGCCGAGGTCACCTCGCCGCGCGTCTCGATCGCCCGCAGTGCCACCGCCTCGACCTCGGCGAGCCAGCCCTCGACGTCGTCGGCCACGCCCGCCTCGGCGAGGAAGCCGAGCAGCTTGCGGCGTTCCCGGCCGGCGACGGTCCGGGCTGCCGCCTCGTGCAGCACCGGCACGGACTCGACCGGGGTCACGAACATGGTGCGGCGCATGGCGAGCATCCGGATCAGGGTCCGGTCGTCGTAGAGCGCCCGGTCGACGGTCCGCAGGTCGGCGGCGGTGCCGGCCAGCCGGGCGAAGAGCGCCAGGTAGACCGTGGGTGGGTCGGAGGCGTGCAGCGCCACCAGGTCCCGGGCGACCTCGACCGGATCGTCGGACCGGGCCTCCGCCGCCAGGCGGTGCCGCCGGCCGATCCTGGCCCGGCGCTCGGCCACCTCGATCCGCACCCCTGCCCCCTCGTCCACCCACTGGTCGAACCCCTGTCTACCAGAGTGGGCGGACAACTCCGGGCGGACCTGGCGCCCGGACCGCGATCGCGGCTGACCGGGTACGTCGTACGTCCGCACGACGCGGCGCTCCGGGCGCGGCACGATCCGAGATCCCGCCCCGGCTCGGCCCCCGCCCCGGTTGAACGGGGTGGGGTGGCAGCCGTCTCTGCCCCGCTCAGTCCTGCCCGAACTCGCCGATGACGACCTCACCGGCCGGCTCGTACTTGCCGATCACCGCCCCGTTGGACGAGACCGTGCTCTGCACCAGCTTCATCCCGGCCGGGAGGGTGCCGTCGGCGAACAGCCGCTTGCCCGAGCCGAGGACGACCGGGAAGACCAACAGGCGGAACTCGTCGACGAGGTTGTGCCGCAGCAGCGTCTGGATCAGGTCGGCACTGCCGTGCACCTGCAACTCGGGCCCGTCCTGCTGCTTGAGCGCGGCCACGCCCTCGGCCACGTCGCCCTCGATCAGAACGGACTTGTCCCAGCTCAGCGTCGGGCGGCCCCGGGACGCGACGTACTTGACCGCGCGGTTGAGCGGCCCTGCGCCCTCCTCCTCCGAGGCGTGCGGCCAGTACGAGGCGAAGATGTCATAGGTCTTGCGCCCGAGTACCAGGTCGAACGGCTTGCCCATCAGGTCGTCCATGGCCGCGGCCACCTGGTCGTCCCAGTAGTTGACCATCCAGCCGCCGTGCGCGAAGCCGTTTTCCTCGTCTTCGCTGGGGCCGCCCGGAGCCTGCATGACCCCGTCGAGGGTCAGGAACGTGCTCACGACCAGCTTCCGCATTGTCGGTGTCCTCTCCATCGGGTCCTCCGCGCACCTGCGGCGGACCACCGTTGTCGTCGTCGCGGTCCCGCGTCTGCCAGCAACCCTCGCACCGACAACTTCTATTGTCAAGGCTAAAACTATTGTCGGTTGGCGAGCTTGATGTAGCGGAACAGTGTGTATCCATGCAGATCAGACCATAGTTCTGTATCCGGACAGCGAGGCGGAGGGCACCACCCGTCGGTGGTACCCGCCGCAGGGGCGACTGGCGTCACTTGAGCCAGGGCTGCCGACGCACGATCGGCAGTCTCGCCCAGATCCGGCCGAGTCCCCAGGTGTCGCCGGCGCCGACCAGAGCCAGACCAGCCAGCAGCGCGGCGTTGACCAGGTGCTCGTCCAGGAACGGGTTGTTCTCGGGAGGCAGCACGACGGTCCACATCAGCACGTACAGCAGACCGCCGGCAACCGCGGCGACCCGGAGGCCGATCCCGGCCAACAGGGCGACGCCGATGGCGAGCAGGCCGACCATGAACAGCACGTCGGCCCAGGCGGCGCCGGCGATGTCGTGGTAGAGCCCCTGGAACGGCCCTTCCGCGCCGAACGCCAGGAATCCCTTCGTGGGACTGCCGCCGTTGATCCAGGCGGCCTTGCTCTCGTTCGCGAAGCCGAAGCCGAACACCTTGTCCAGGAACGCCCACAGGAAGGTCCAGCCCAGGGCGAGCCGGATGCCGGCGAAAACGTACCGGGTGGCCCGCTGGGCGCCGGTCTCCGCACCCACCGGGTCGGCCGCCGCAGCGGTCTGGCGGGCGACGGGCTGGTTGCTGGTCGCCGTCATCGTCGTCACGTCCTCTCGTGTCGTCCGCGCTGTCCCTCGCGGCTACCTCTATTCGACGCCGGTGACCACCGGGTGGGGCAGGGCCGGCGGACCGCTCGTTCCCGGGACCTTGGACCCGTCTTCCCGGGCCGTCCGGTTCGGGTCCGCCACCGTCGGTAGCGTCCTCCGGTGGGCCCGTCGCTGACCGATCCGCAGCACCATCTGCGGTCGGCCGAACCGACCGAGCGCCAGCCGGAGCTGCTCGCGCGCCGCCGGGACCGCGATCACCTGGGCCTGGAGGCACGTCGTCAGCCCAGCAGCGGCGGCGGTCAGCAGGACGCGCTGCAACGCCTGTCCGGCGCGCAACTGGTCACCGGGGGTGTCCAACGGACTGCCCAGCACGGCCACCACCGGCTCGTGCCCCGACTCACCACCCGGCTCGTGGCTCGACTCGTGACACGGCTTGTGGCTCGACTCGGCACCCGGCTGGTGCTCCGGCTCCGGCGGGACGCGCCCACCGAGCCCCCGGCCGGCCCGACCGGCAACCGGTGCGGCGCGGCCAGCACGACCGGCACCCGGTCCGGTCCGGTCGCCCCAACCCGACGGCACGTCGGACGGCGGAGCGCCGCTGTGCCAGCGGACCACGGCCGGCGCGTCCGCCCGACCACGGTCCAGCACCCGCCGGGCACTCGCCTCGATCTCGGCGAACGCCGCCACAGCGGCGTGCCCGACGATCAGGTCCAGCCAGCCGTGTTCGGTCCGGGCGGCGTCGATCAGCCGGCGACGGACCTCGGACGGTACCGGCGTCGGGACGACCGGCCCGGCCTCGACGTTGCAGTACGGCAGTGCCGCGAACAGCTCCCGCTCGGCGGGGGTGGGCGCCTGCACCGGACCGGGATGCAGCCGCGCCAGCAGGTCCGGCTCGTCGCGGTACGGGCGCAGCCGGACGAGCGCGGGCCGCCCGTTCACCGCCAGCGCCAGCCGTACGTTGAACAGGCCGGCACCACCGCCGAGCCGGGCGGCCCAGCCGGCGTGGTAACCGGCTGGACCCGCCCGGGAAGGGGTGACCAGCACGTCGATGGCGCCGTCCCGCAGTCGCAGCCACGGCTGGCTCTGCTCCGCGACGGGTGCCTGGGCAGCGGCGTAGACGGCCCGGTACAGGTCCGTCCGCGAATAGCCCGTCGGACTCATCTGCTTCCTCCTCGCCATCCCGCCCGGGCTCGACAGGCGGCGGATCCGCCCGGCACCGTTCTCGACGGGCACCGTTCTCGACCAGCGCCGGGTTCGGGGCGTCGACCGGTCGCCCGCCGACCTCGCCGCCGTGCCGGCCAGCCCGCTCAGTCGGCGTACTCGATCACGTCGGCCGGCTCTCGCCGGAGCACCGGCGGCAGCGGACTCGGGTCGTCGACGAAGCCGAGCCGGACCACCACGTACGGCTCACCGATGTCGGCGAGCAGGTTGCGCATCAGCCAGCGGGGCCAGTCCAACTCGATCGGGTCGCTCAGCGGTGCGGTGGCGAGACCCTCGGCCACAGCGGTCAACAACAGGGCGGAGAGCGCCTCACCGCCGGCGAGCAGGTCGGCAGGGGCGTCGCCGATGCCGAACAGGATCGCGTACGCCGCGCCCCGGTCCGTCCCGTCGCCCACCTCCAGGCCCGGCGTGCCGTCGAGCGCGTGTTCCCGGATCGGTACCCGGCGCAGCCCCTGACGGACCGCCGAGGCGGCCGGTACACCGTCCCGGCTCTCCGGCGGGCGGTTCGTCCAGCGCCGCAACTCGGCCCGGTACCCGGGGTCGTCGAGTTCGACCGAGGCCGCGTTGGCGGTCGCGACGGCCAGCATCGGCATCTGGTCGTCGCGAACCAGGTGCAGGTAGGCCCCCTCGGCCTCGACCACCGCACGGAGCCGGCGCAGGGTCGACTCGGGCACGGTACGGTCACCGAAGGCCCGTCGGTCGGTACGGCGCCGCCGGCCCGCCGCGTGCTGCCGCGACTGCTCCGGATCGGGGTCCTGCCGTCCGGTCACCGTGATCCTGGCCAGCACGTCCGGGTCGCCGCCGCGCGGAAACCGCACGACCTCGGTGCGGTATCCGGCCACGGCGAGCGCCAACCGGGCGTGGTGCAGGGCCGCGCCGCAGCTCACCAGCAGCAGCCGTCGGGTCGCGTCGACGCTGTGCACCTGTCGAGAGCGGTCCGCCCGCAGCGTCAGTACGGCATCGCGGCCGATCTGCCAGCGCCACGGCTGGGTGTTGAACACCGAGGGCGCCAGCAGCGCGTACGCGGCGGCGACGCCGAACGCGGCGCGGACCTCGGCGAGCGGTACGGCGGTTCCGTCGGCGGCCGTCGGCGCGGTGCTCCGGTCGGGGATCATCGCACTTCCTCCTCGTTCGCTGTCTGCTCCACCACGGTGCGCCGCCGCCGGGGTGTGCCGGCAGGGCCGCAGGTCCCGTGCCGCCGGGACAGAGTCCCCGCTCTCGGCCGCCCCGTTCAGGACCTTCGGCCCTGGCAGCCGGAGCATCCGCCGGATAGGAAGGAAAAGTGATCAGAGTCTTCCTGCTCGATGACCACGAGGTGGTCCGGCGCGGCCTGGCCGGGCTGCTACAGAGCGACGGCGATATCGAGGTGGTCGGCGAGTCCGGCTCCGCGCAGGAGGCGGCACGCCGGATCCCGGCACTCCGCCCGGACGTGGCGATCCTGGACGCGCGGCTGCCGGACGGCAACGGCATCGACGTGTGCCGGGACGTCCGGGCGGTCGACTCCACGATCAAGGGACTGATCCTGACCTCGTACGAGGACGACGAGGCGCTGTTCGCGGCGATCATGGCCGGGGCCGCCGGGTACGTCCTCAAGCAGATCCGCGGCACCGACCTGGTCGACGCGGTCCGCCGGGTGGCCGCCGGCCAGTCGCTGCTGGACCCGGCGGTCACCGCCCGGGTGCTGGACCGGATCCGCACCGGTGTCGAGCAGCCCCGGGAGTTCCAGTCGCTGACCGAACAGGAGCGCCGGATCCTGGAGTACGTGGCGGAGGGGCTCACCAACCGGGAGATCGCCGGCAAGATGTTCCTGGCCGAGAAGACCGTGAAGAACTACGTCTCCAGCCTGCTCGCCAAGCTCGGCCTGGAACGACGTACCCAGGCGGCGGTGCTGGCCACCCGTCTGCTCGGCGAGCGCCACTGACCCGACGCGACCCGACCCGGTCGCCCCGCCGGGCAGGCCGGGTCGACGGCTCAGTCGCGCAGCGGCACCCGCCACACGATCGTGGTACCGGTCGGCTCGGACCGGTCGATCTCGAAGCTGCCACCGGAGCGTTCCGCGCGTTCCCGCAGGTTGACCAGGCCACCACGGGCCCGGGCCGGATCGGTGCCCACCCCGTCGTCGGCGACCCGTACGCACAGCTCGCCGTCCCGCACGTCGACGGTGACCGTCACCCGGCTCGCCCGGGCGTGCCGGACGGCGTTCGACAGCGCCTCGCCGAGCACCGCGAGCAGGTCGGGGCGCATCCGGTCGGGTACGGCGCTGTCCACCGGCCCGGTCATCTCCAGTCCCGGACGGAACCCGAGCGCCTCGGCGGAGCCGGCGACCAGGTCCCGGATCTCGGTCCGCAGCGCCGCCGTCATCGGGGTACGCAGTTCGAAGATCGCCCGCCGGATGTCCCGGATGGTGGAGTCGAGGTCGTCGACGGTGGCGTTGAGCCGCTGCCGCACGTCCGGCCGGCCGGCCAGCGGCGCCACGGTCTGCAACTGGAGCCCCATCGCGAACAGCCGCTGGATCACCACGTCGTGCAGGTCCCGGGCGATCCGCTCCCGGTCCTCCAGGACCACCAGCAGTTCCCGCTCCTCCTGTGCCCGGGCCCGCTCCAGCGCCAGCGCCGCCTGCCCGGCGAACGTCGCCAGCAGGGTGCCCTCGACGTCGGTACCCGCCTGCTCTCCGGCCCGGTAGCCGACGACCAGTACCCCGTGCAGCACGTCGCCGACGATCAGCGGAGAGATCAGCCCCGGGCCGGTACCGACCGCCACCGGCCACGGTGCGGCCTTCGCCAGGCTCTCCGCCACCGCCTGCCGACGGCGGGTCACCGGTTCGACGAAGGCGGTGTCGTCGGCGGCCAGTACGGCGCCGACCAGCTCCTCGGCCGTCCGGTCACCGTCGGCGACCTCGACGGTGAACTCTCCGGCGTCCTCGTCGTAGAGCAGCACCATCGCGACATCCGCCTCGGCGACCTCACGGGCCCGCCGGGCGATCAGCCGCAGCGCGTCGGTACGGCGTACCTCACCCAGCAGCACGCCGGTGATCTCGGCGGCAGCGGCCAGCCAGCGTTCCCGCCGGTGCGCCACGGCGAAGAGGCGGGCGTTCTCGATGATCACCCCCGCAGCGGCGGCGAGCGCGACGACGATCTCCTCGTCGTCGTCGGTGAACTCCGTCGCACCCTGCTTCTCGGCCAGATAGAGGTTGCCGAACACCTGGTCGCGGATGCGGACCGGCACGCCGAGGAAGCTGTGCATCGGCGGGTGATTCGGCGGGAAGCCGTACGACTGCGGGTGCTGGGTGATGTCCGGCATCCGTACCGGACGGGGGTCGGCGATGAGCAGGCCGAGGACGCCCCGGCCGCGCGGCAGGTCGCCGATCCGGGCGTGGCTCTCCGGGTCGATGCCGTGCGTGATGAACTCGGTCAGCTGCCGGTCGGGGCCGATGACGCCGAGGGCGGCGTACCGGGCGTCGGCCAGCCGGCACGCGGCGGCGACGATCCGGTCCAGCGTGCTGTGCAGGTCGAGGTCGGTGCTGATCCCGACCACGGCGGTCAGCAACGCCCGCAGCCGCTCCCGACTGGTGACCACCTCGCCGACCCGGTCCAGCATCTCCTGGAGCAACTCGTCGAGTCGTACCCGGGACAGCGGCGTGATGCCCAGCGACGGCGCCGGAAAGCCCGACCCGACAGGCGGCCTCGACTCGGTCATCCGGCGATGTTATCGCCGGGTCCGGTCCGGACGGCAGACCCGGTGATCAGGTTGTTGGCGCCGCCGCCGAACGCCCGGCTACGGCCGGCCGTCGCCCCGCCCGCCGGAGATCTCCGGCTGCCACTCGCCCGCC
>NZ_BONX01000008.1 GCF_016862935.1 Plantactinospora mayteni | reverse complement strand
GACATCTCCGGCCGCCGGCTCATCCGGCGGCCCGGAGGTGCCGCAGGATGCGGTCGGGCTCCGCGCCGACCGGGGCGAGCCGCAGCTTGGCGTCGACCACCGCCACCCCGTCCGGGCCGACCAGCACCGGGTTGAGGTCGAGTTCGGCCACCTCCGGCAGATCCTCGGCGAGCCGACCGAGCCGGCAGAGCAGGTCCTGCACGGCGGCGGTGTCGACCGGCGGGGCGCCCCGGTAGCCGGTGAGCAGCGGTGCGGCGCGCAGCGAGCGCCACATCCGGCCGGCGTCCAGGTCGGTCACCGGCGTCAGCCGCAGCGACCGGTCGCCCAGCAGGTCGGTGTGCACCCCGCCGAGCCCGATCATCACCAGCGAGCCGAACTGCGGGTCGTGCACCACCCCGGCGACCAGTTCCAGTTGGCCGCGCGCCATCGGCTGCACCAGTACCGGGCCGGCCGGCCCGGCGGCTCCGGACACCCCCGGGTACGCCGCCCGGAGCTGCTCCGGGCCGGTCAGGTGCAGCGCCACCCCGCCCACGTCGCTCTTGTGCACCAGGTCGGGATCGGCGGCCTTCAGCGCGACCGGGTAGCCGAACCCGTCGGCGGCGGCGAGCGCGTCCGCGACGCTCTCCACCCGGAGCGCCGGTACCACCGGGATGCCGTAGGAGGCGACCCCGGCGAGCTGGCCGGCGGTCTCGGCGAGTACGGCGCCGTGCTCGGCGGGTGACGCGGGCCGGCAGAGCCGGTCGACCTCGGCGGCGATGGTCCGCTCACCGGGCAGGGCGAAGAACCTCATCCGCAGGCTCTCCGGCGAGCTGCGCCGGTACAGCTCGGTCAGCCGGTCCCGGTCCTGTGGCATGACGGCGCGGATCCGCACGATTCCGCCGTCGATGGCGAGCGCGTCGGCGCCGGGTATGGCCTGCACGAACACGTCTGGTACCCATTTCGAGTCGGTCCGTTCTCGCCCAGCGGGCCGCTGGTCGGCTGCCTACCAGCACAGCCGAGCGCGACCCGGGGCGGACAGGGCCGGAGCGCCCGCCCCGGCGGGCCGGTCGGCCCTGTCCCGGCCCAGAAGCCGGTCCTAGCGTCGGGGTGGGACGTCGGGAAGGCGTCCGGAGCCCGGCGGAAGGGGTCGTGATGAGACAGTGGCAGGTGCAGGACGTGATGACCACGGATGTCGTCACCGTCGGGGTGGAGACGCCGTACCGGGCGATCGTCGGCCTGCTCGCCGAGCGGGGGGTCAGCGGAGTGCCGGTGGTGGACGAGTCCGGGCGGGTCCAGGGCGTGGTCTCCGAGTCGGACCTGCTGGCCAAGGTCGAGTTCACCGGTCAGCCGGAGCCCCGGCTCTTCGTCGGCCGTCGGCAGCGGGTGGCCCGGACGCACGCGGTCGCCTCGGTCGCCGAACAGCTCATGACCGCACCGGCGATCACCGTGGTACGGAGCACGGTGCTGACCACGGCGGCGAAGCTGATGGACGGGGAACGGGTGAAACGGCTGCCGGTGGTGGACGACCTCGGCCGACTGGAGGGCATCGTCTCCCGCAGCGACCTGCTCAAGGTCTATCTGCGGCCGGACGCCGACATCCGGGCCGACGTCGTCGACGACGTGCTGCGCCGGGTGCTGAGCATCGAGGAGGGGGTGGTCCGGGTCGCCGTCCGGGACGGCGTGGTCTCGCTTCGCGGCCGGGTGGACCGGCGCAGCACCGCGCAGATCGCGGTACGACTCGGCTACGCGGTGCCGGGCGTGGTCGACGTGACCGACCGGTTGGAGTACGCCTACGACGACGTGGAGGTCGTCGGGACCGGCATGATCGCGTGAGGCTCCATCGTTCCCGGGTGGGCCATCGTTCCCGGGTGGGTCCGCGGCGCACCGCCACGACCCACCCGACCCGCGCCCGGCGACCGGGGCAGGGTCGCCGGGGTCCGGTCGGCGGGTCAGCCCCGTGCCGCCCAGTCTGGCGTCATCTGGGACGTCGACGAGGCACCGGGCGGTACGGCAGGACGGAACCAACGACGAGGCCGGCCCTGCGCGCGCACGCCAATGCGGCGGCCACATCGGCTCGATCGCTGCCGCTGAACAGAGCCTCGACGGCCGCCTCGTCGACATCCCGCCGTTTCGCCCGCTCCAGGAACGCCGTCAGTCTTCCTCTGTCCTGGGATCCGTAGTCGACGATGAACTGATCGCTGGTCACATCTTGGACACCGCCGTACAGGCCGTCATCAACGAACTCCCCAGGGTAGTCCGAGTAACGCCAGGCTCCGTTGACCCACCAGTAGACGAAGCCAATTCCCGTCTCGTCCATCAACGACCGAAGTCGCTGCACAGGAAGCCATTTCGGGCAGTCGGCGAGCAGGTCAATCGCTGGTTTGTGATTGAGCGTGTGGCTGTCGAAAACATGGTGCCCGTACAGTAGTGCACGGTTTCCCTCAATCAGAATCAACCGCCACTTGCGGATGCCATCAGGCCCATTCCACTCAAGTCCGTCGTCGTCGACCTTCACATCCTGGGCGCCGAGCGCGGCGTCGTCAACCGCACGCACCGCACCCCGGATCCACAACGTCTCAGGTGGATCGAGTTCTTCTGAGTCGAGAGTCAACCGCACGTACATATCGTAGGACGCCACTGGACCGCGGTCGCCGAGGGTCGGCGTCGCAGGTTGGCTGCCAATGGAGCGCCGACCGGCCCGGTAATCACGTCGCCTCCGCCCGCTACCGCCGCCTACCATCGCCGGTCATGGACGACGTGGAGATGATCCCCGAATGGTGCCGGGATGTCCGGCGGGTCGCGGTACTGACCGGGGCCGGCATCTCCACCGACTCCGGGGTACCCGACTACCGGGGACCGGACGGGGTCTGGACCCGGGACCCGAAGCTCGCGGAGGCGTTCACCCACGACCGGTTCATGGCCGATCCGCAGGTGCGGGCCCGGTTCTGGCGTACCTATCTCGGGCATGCCGCCTGGCGGGCCGAGCCGAACGCCGCGCACCACGCGCTGGCCGAGCTGGACCGGGCCGGCCTCGCGGTGCGGATCCTGACCCAGAACGTCGACGGCCTGCACCAGATGACCGGGATCGCCGCCCGCAAGGTGCTGGAGCTGCACGGCAGCATGCGCTCGGTGGTCTGCACCGGCTGCCGGGTCCGGTCCGACGCACGGGCGACCCTGGACCGGGTGGCGGCCGGCGAGCCGGATCCGGCCTGCCGGGACTGCGGCGGCGTCCTCCAGCTCGCCGTGGTGCTCTTCGGCCAGTACCTCGATCCGGACACGCTCGACCAGGCCAAGCGGATCGCGGCGGCGAGTCAGGTGATGCTCGCGGTCGGCAGTTCGCTGCTGGTCGAGCCGGCCGCCTCGCTGTGCCGGCTCGCGGTGGAGGCCGGCGCCCGGCTGGTCATCGTCAACCGGGACCCGACGCCGTACGACGACCTGGCCGACGAGGTGGTCCGGGAGCCGATCGGCACCGCACTGCCCCGGATCGCCGCCGCACTCACCGCCACCGCCCGGCCGAACTGACGACCGCGTACGGTATACGGACGACCGTTCGGCTCAGCCGATCGACCGTCCGGCGATCGGCGAGGTATCGATGATCAAGGCGCCGCGCGCCGGGGACTAGGTTCCGGGCGAGGAGCAAAGCCGTCGCGGCTGACGTCGACGCGGGACGATCCATCCGTTGCACCGCACCGCGCCACGCCCGCCCTGCCCGCAAGCGAGGTACGTCGTGTCGCTGATGTCCGCACTCGACCACCAGCACACCGTCGCCCCACCGGGATACAGTCGCTGGCTGATACCGCCGGCGGCACTCTCCGTGCACCTGTGCATCGGCCAGGCGTACGCGACGAGTGTCTACAAGAACTCCCTGATCGCGCACTTCGACGCGAGCCAGACCGCGATCGGGGTCATCTTCAGCATCGCGATCGTGATGCTCGGCCTCTCGGCGGCGCTCGGCGGGACCTGGGTGGAGTCGAACGGGCCGCGCAAGGCGATGTTCGTCTCGGCCTCCTTCTGGGGAGCCGGTTTCCTGGTCGGCGCGCTCGGCATCGCGACCGGGCAGCTCTGGCTCGTCTACCTCGGCTACGGCTTCCTCGGCGGCATCGGCCTCGGCATCGGGTACATCTCGCCGGTCTCCACGCTGATCAAGTGGTTCCCGGACCGTCCCGGCCTGGCCACCGGTCTGGCGATCATGGGTTTCGGCGGCGGCGCGATGCTGGCCAGCCCGCTCTCCCGGCAACTGCTCTCGCTCTACGACTCCGGCTACGACCCGGCCAACTCCGCCTCGGTCGCCTCCGGGGGCGCCCTGGTCGGGCTCTTCGTCACGCTCGGCGTCGGCTACTTCGCCATCATGATGTTCGGGGTGGTCAACGTCCGGGTGCCGGCGCCGGGCTGGCGTCCCGCCGGCTTCGATCCGGGTACGGTGGCCGCCAAGCCACTGGTGACCACGGCGAACGTCTCGGCGGCGAACGCCATCCGGACCCGCTCGTTCTGGCTGCTCTGGATCGTGCTGTTCTGCAACGTCACCGCCGGGATCGGCATCCTCGAACAGGCCAGCCCGATGATCCAGGACTTCTTCCGGGACGGCGGCACCTCCAGTGTCACCATCGCGGCGGCCGGCGGCTTCGTCGGGCTGCTGTCGCTGTTCAACATGGCCGGCCGGTTCGCCTGGTCGTCCACTTCGGACATCATCGGACGCAGGCCGATCTACATGGTCTACCTGGGCGTCGGCATGGTGCTGTACGCGCTGCTCGCACTGGTCGGCTCCACCGCCACCGCGCTCTTCGTCCTGCTGGCCTGCGTCATCCTCTCCTTCTACGGCGGCGGTTTCGCCACCGTGCCGGCGTACCTGCGGGACCTGTTCGGCACCTACCAGGTCGGCGCCATCCACGGTCGGCTGCTGACCGCCTGGTCGGCGGCGGGTATCGCCGGACCCCTGATCATCAACGGCTTCCTCGACGCACAGGGCAGGCCCGGTACCCTCACCGCCTCCGCCTACCGTCCGGCACTGTTCACCATGGTCGGCGTACTGGCCATCGGGTTCGCGGCGAACCTGCTGATCCGGCCGGTACCGGACCGCTTCCACGAGCCGGCCCGGCCGGCGGACGCACCCGTTCCGGACGCAACCGCTCCGGACGCGCCGCTTCCGGACGCGACAGACGGTAAGCGGTCGGACACCAGAAACACCGCCGCCGCAACGGCCGCCGAGGCGACCGGGACCGAGAGGAGTACCACCCGATGACCGGGCAACCGAACGGCCAGTCCGGCCGGCTCTGGATCTCGTGGCTGCTGGTCGCCGCCCTCCTCGGGTACGGTGTCGTACAGACGGTCATCACCGCGGCGAAGCTCTTCACCGGTTGACCCCAGATTGCCCACCCCCCGGGGGCAGCCAACTCCACCGATCGTGAAACATAATCGGCACGGGACTCATCCCCCCGGCCCGTTTTCCCGTACCTGATGGGGGTCGGACCGCCGTCGAGTGACGCGCGGCGGTACGACTCCGCCCAAAGTGGCGCGATCAGGACGGGGCACAATAGGCCGCCGTGCTCGTCGCGCGACGAGCGGGCAGGCGGGGCGTGGTGGTGGGCGCCGAGGCGGAAGATCGAGGAGCAGATGGCCCGGACGAGACAGATTCAGCGTGCCAGCGTCCCCATGAGCTTCACCAGCCGGGGAAGCACACCCAAGCCGCAGGGCGCGGTCGCCCTGCTCGTCGTCTCGACACTGGCGGCGCTCTGGGCGGCGGCGATGCTGAGCCCGATCGGTGGGCAGCTCAACGCCTACGTGTTCGTCTACATGACGTTCTTCGCCGGACCGGCCACCCTGGTGTCGCTCAGCATCACCGTGATGGTCGGTCTGGTGGCGACCGACCGGATCGTCCTGTTGATCCGGCACCGGGTGCTGCTCCAGTCGGCCCACCGGTCACTCGGCATCATCGCGGTCCTCGCCCTGGTGCTGCACGCGCTGACCAAGATCGCGGCCGGGCACATCAGCCCCGACAAGGCATTCCTGCCGTTCGTCAACGGTGCCGACGTCTACGTCGGGCTGGGCACCATCGCCGGGGCGATGATGGTGGCGGTGCTCTGGACCGGTCTGATCCGGGCCCGGTTCGCCGGGGTCGGCAAGCCGTGGCTGTGGCGGACGCTGCACAGCATCTCGTACGTCTCGTGGCCGATCGCGCTGGTGCACGGGCTCCAGGCGGGTCGGGCCGCAGCCACCTGGGTCACGCTCAGCTATCTGCTCTGTATGGCTTTGGTGCTGGCGTTGCTGGGTGTCCGACTCTCGGTCACGCTGGGTCGCAAGCGGGCGGAGCTGGGCCAGACCACCGGTGCACTGTCGCCGGCCGGCCGACCCGGCAAGCCGGGCCGGCCGGGTAAGCCTGGTCCGGCCGGCCGGACCAGCTCGATGGCGCCGGCCAAGCGCCGGACCGCCGACGAGATCCGGGCCAGCCGGGCCAACTCCCCGGGCCGGGACGGCGGCCGGAGCCGGCGTACCCGGTGGGAGGACGACACCTCAGCCGGCCGGCGCGGCGAGGGCCGCGGCAACCGTTGGGACGACTCGGAGACCCTGAGCGGGCGGCGCGCCGAGCCGGGGCGCCGGTCCGGCCGCGACGACCGGGACACCTCGGGCGGCCGGGTGGACGACACCATGGGCGGTGGCCGGCGACGCCGGGACAGCCTCTCCGACCTGCGCGGCGGCTCGGAGGCGGCGATCGACGCCTGGGCCCGGGCCGGCGAACTGGACAGCACCCACGCGCCCCGGGGCCGGTCCGACCGGTTCGCCGTACCCGAGGTGCCGCCGCCGGGCAGCATGTCGGGTGGGGCGGACCCGGACGGCGGGCCCCGCAACGCCGAGCTGCCCTGGGACAGCCCACGGCGCTGGGTCGCCGACGAGTCGGGAGACTCCTGGGAGCGCCCACGGGGCGGCGAGGACGACGCGATGTACCGTCGGCCGCGCGCCGGGGACGACACGTCGGCCGGCATCGAGCGCGACGAGCCCGGCGAGAGCCGGCGGTCGCGACGGGACACCGACGGATCGGGGCGGCGGTCGTGGCGGGAGCCCGACGACGAGCCGACGTCGACCGGTGCCACCCGGAGCGGCCGGCGACGGCGGGCCGCCGACGAGGAACCGGCCGACCGCTCCGGACGGCACAGCCGTGGTCGCGGCCCCGACGACGCCGAGGAGAGCACCGCGGAGTGGGGCCGGGCCGCCCGGTACGAGCCCAACCTCGTCGCCCGGGCGGACGACGACGATGACGACGACGACAAGCCTGCCCTGATCGACGTCGCCACCCGCCGGTCCCGCAGATCCGACGAGCCGTCCGGCCGGTCCTCCCGGCGCCGGGACGACGACTCGGACGACGCGGGCGAGGATGGCGCGTACTGGACCAGCCTGAAAGGTGAAGCGCGGTGAGTCTGACCGCCGTACCCCCGGTCGCCTGTTTCGGCGAGCCCCGGCTCACCGCCGGGTTCGACGAGTTCGGCCGGCTCGACCTGGCCGCGCACGAGACGGTGCACGGTGCCGTCAACCCGCTCTCCCCCAAGGGCCTGCTCCGACTGGTCGAGGGGATCGAGCTGAAGGGCAAGGGTGGTGCCGGCTTCCCGTTCGCCCGCAAGTTCCGGGCCGTGCTGGAGTCGGCGGACCGGCAGGACCTGCCGACCGTCGTGGTGGTGAACGCCACCGAGGGCGAGCCCGGCGCCTGGAAGGACAAGGCGCTGCTCACCCGCGCACCACACCTGATCCTGGACGGGGCCGCGATCGCCGCATACGCCCTGGACGCCGACGAGATCGTCATCGGGGTCGCCGACGACGGCATCGGCGAGGCGTCGCTGACCGCCGCGCTGGCCGAGCGCCGGATGCCGGTACGCACCGGCATCGTCACCGTGCCGCACCGGTTCATCTCCGGCGAGGGCGGCGCCCTGGTACGCGGGATCAACGGCGAGGCGCACATCCCGCCCGGGCGCAAGGTACGGGCCAGCGACACCGGGGTGGGCGGCCTGCCGACACTGCTCTCCAACGCCGAGACGTACGCCCAGCTCGCCCTGGCGGCCCGGCTCGGCCCGTACGAGTACGGCACGGTCGGCACCGCCGACGAGCCCGGCACCGTACTGCTCACCGTGACCGGGGCCGCCGGGCGCCCGGCCGTGGTGGAGTGCCCGACCGGCATTCCGCTGCGGGACGTACTGGAACTCTGCGAAACGCCGGAGGGTCCGGGTGTGCTCACCGGCGGCTACCACGGCAAGTGGATCAGCGCGGAGGGTGCCGCCACCGCCGAGGTGTCCCGGGCCGGTTTCGCCAAGGTCGGCGGCGCGCTCGGCGCCGGCATCATCATGCCGCTGAGTGCCGAGGTGTGCCCGCTCGGCGAGGCAGCCCAGGTCGTCACCTACCTCGCGGGTGAGTCCGCCGGGCAGTGCGGGCCGTGCCGGCTCGGCCTGCCGGACCTGGCCCGTTCGCTGGACCTGATCGTCGGTGGCAGCGCCGCCGCAGAGGTGGTCCGGGCGGCGGCCGGTGCGGTGAAGGGTCGCGGCGCGTGCAGTCACCCCGACGGCACGGCCCGGTTCGCCACCTCGGCCCTGGAGATCTTCACCGAGGACCTGGAGGCGCACGCCGCCCGGGGCACCTGCGGCAAGCGGGTGAAGGGCGTCCTCGGGCTGCCCAACGCGGCCGACGCCCCGACCTCGAAGCTGGTGGTGGACTGGTCCCGGTGTGACGCGCACGGGCTCTGCGCCAGCGTGGTGCCGGAGTTCGTCCGGCTGGACACCAACGGCTTCCCGTCGTTCCCGTCCACCCCGGTGCCGACCTGGCTGGAGGGGGGCGCCCGCAAGGCGGTACGGATGTGCCCGGCCCTGGCCCTGCGGATGACCCCGGTGAACGGCTGAGCCGTCCCGTCGTTCACCAGCCCGGAAGGGTCGATTCCGGATGTGCTCGCCACCCGGTCGCGTCCCGGACAGCGGCGCGAGCGAGGATGGGTGGGTGGAAGACGATCTTCTCCTTGCCCGGCGAGCCGCGCTGACCGGCGCCGTCGTCGCCCTCCGGTACTTCGCCGACCTCGGCCGGCTCGACCGGGAGCGGAAGTCGGACGGCACCGTGGTGACCGAGGCCGACCGGGCCGTCGAGGCCACCATCCGGGAGGTACTGGCCGGGGCGCGGCCCGCCGACGCGATCCTGGGCGAGGAGGTCGGGCAGACCGGCCAGGCCACCCGGCGCTGGATCGTCGACCCGATCGACGGTACGGCGCAGTTCGTCGCCGGTGACGACCGCTGGCAGGTGCTCGTCGCGCTGGAGGACGCCGGCGAGATCGTCGTCGGGGTGGCCGTCGTGCCGGCCCAGCGGACGATCTGGTGGGCCCGGCGTGGCGGCGGCGCCTACCAGGCGGAGATCGCCGGGACCGAGCTGACCGGGGAACGGCGCCTCCACACCGCCGCCGCGCCGTCCGGGAGCACGGCCGGGTCCGACGCGGCCGACCCGCTGCCCGGCAGCCGGCTCGGGGTCGTACCGCCGGACGAGCAGGTCTACCCGGCCGAACGCGAGATGATCGCCCCGCTGGCGGCGGTCACCACCCCGACCCCGTGGCATACCCACGCCGCGCTGCTGGTGGCCGGGGGCGAGCTGGACCTCGCGGTGCAGACCCGGGGGCAGGTCTGGGACTTCGCCGCCACCTCGCTGATCGTGACCGAGGCCGGTGGCCGGTACAGCGGATTCGACGGGCAACGCCGGCCGGCCGCCGGGCCGTCGCTCTTCGCCCGGACCCCGGCGCTGCACGACGCCGCGCTGCGCCGACTCGGCGGCAACGGCCGACCGGACCCGGCGACCGGCTCAGCCTGACCGCCGGACCCGGACGGCGAATCAGCCTGATCGCCGGGCCCGGACGGCGAAGACGATCGGGGTGGGTGCGCCGCCCTCGGCGAACCGCTCGAAGGCCAGCCCGGCGTCCAGGAACATGTGCAGCAGCTCGGCCAGCGGACGGTGCGTCGCGCCGACCTTGTCCCGGATCCCCCGGTCGGTCCAGGACTCCTTCGTCCAGTTGCTGTCCCGGTAGCCGGGGCGGATCAGCACCGCGTTCCGGTCGGCACGGTCGGCGAACCCGCCGCAGAAACACGGGTGGACGCCGACGTGCACGAAGGTCCCACCGGGGGCCAGTACCCGGGCCGCCTCCCGGAGCACCTCCGGATATCCGGGCATGTCGGTGTGCACCATCACCGCGACCACCGCCGGCAGCGCACCGTCCCGGACCGGCAGCCGGGTGGCGTCGCCCCGCACGATCGGCAGGCGGCGCCGGGCGTACCGGAGCATGCCGGCGGAGAGGTCGACGCCGATCGGTGTGCGGCCGAGGGAGCGGATCGAGTCGGCGTACGCGCCGGTGCCGCAGCCGAGTTCCAGGCAGGGTCCGTCGCCGGGACCGAGCAGCAGCCGCAGGGTCCGGCCGATCTCCAGTTCGTCGTCGGCGACGGCGCGCTGGGGCAGGAACTCCGCCTCGTACCAGTCGGCGATCTCGTCGTACGCCGCACCACCACGCATCGTTTCCTCCCCCGGTCGCTCCACGGTGCCGGTTCCATTTCCGCATCGCGGGGCGGCGCCGGGCCAGCCGTGTTCGCTCAGGGCGCAGGCCGGGATCAGGGTGTGCCGGGCAGCAGCACGTCGAGGAAGGCGTTGCTGAACACCCGGTGCGGGTCGTGGCCGTTCAGCTCTGCCACGGCCCGGTCCCAGGTCGGGTCGGGCGCGTGTCGGTAGGAGTCCGGTACCGTCCGGGTCAGCATGGTCGGGTCGGCCCAGGCGGCGGAGTCGGTGTAGCCCCAGCCCTTCGACCACTCGACGCGGCTGCCGGCGTACCCGCCGGAGTAGTTGGTGAAGAAGAAGGTCTCCATCTCCCGGTAGAAGGCGTGCGCCCGGGGCGCGGTCGGGAAGGTGAGCACGTCGAACCAGACCACGCTGTCCCACTCCGGGTGGTCGGCCCGGGGCCGGGCCGCCGACAGCGCCGGCGACTCCGCCCCGGGTACGCCGACGTCGGCGGCCCGGTCCACTCCGGCGACCCGGATCTCCACCTGCCCGGTGACCGGGAACTCGCCCCGGGCCTGGTACGCGGCCAACTGCCGCTGGTAGAACCGGGCGAACTCGTGTACCACCCGCTGGATCGAGCCCCGGTCGGTGTGCACCGCGTACCCGTTGGCGGTCTCCCGCAGCGTGGTCGGCTTGACGTAGAGCAGCAGGTTCTTCGACGGCCCCCACAGGTCGGTGGCGAGCGTGCCGGTCAGCCCGACGGCGGCGGTGGTGTACTGCACCTGCCCGAACGTCGGGGTCAGCGCCCACGCCCCGTTAAGCAGTTGCTCGGCCAGCTCGGAGACCGGCTCGGGGACATTGTCGGAGAAGACGTAGTTGTACGGGGTGAGCACCGGGCGGGAGGTCAGCGGCCGGTTCGGGCTGACGCTCCACACCTTGAGCCACGGGTTGTCGGTGAAGGCGAACCAGATCGCCTCCACCCGGCCGGCCGCCGCGACATGGCTGGCCAGGGTACGGCCGCCGGTGCCCGGGGCGGCGAACAACTCCGCGGCGGGGATGTCGACCCGGCTGACGCACCGGAGGTTCTGGTTGGCGCCGACCCGCATCGTCACCTCGGTGACGAAGGCCCGGCCGACGTGGGTGAGCAGCGCCGCACAGTCCGGATCGGCGCGGTCGAAGGTGCGCAGCGCGTACCCGCCGGCCGCCGCGTCCCAGACCACGGCGGTGAGCGAGAGGACGAGGTTGCTCAGCGACCCGTAGGTGTGCCCGGGTGCCAGGGTCTCGCCGTCGGCCGGCACGGAGGTGCCGTGGCCGTTGATCGCCAGTACGCCGCCGACGCTCAGGTCGCCCGGGGCGGGGGTGTTGGTGACGCCGAGCCCGTGCTCCTCGAGGAAGGCGAGGACGTCGTCCATCGAGGCGCCGGCCTGCACGCGTACCGCCGCGGGTGCGGTGGAGAGCACCGCCATCGAGGTCAGGTGCCGGGTGGTGTCCACCAGGATGGTCCGGTCGGCGGCACCATCGGCCGGTACGGTCAGCGGTGCCCAGGTGTGCCGGTAGCCACGGGCCCGGACCGAGTAGCCGTGCCGGTACGCCCAGTTGGTCACCGTCACCACGTCGGCCGCCGTCCGGGGCGTGCAGGTCCAGACCCCGTCCGCCTGGATCTCACCGGCCCAGTTGCGGTACGCCTCGCGCTCGACGGGTATCTCCGCCGGAAAGTCCGGCGGCGCCGGCCGGTCCCCCGGCGTCCACAGTGAACCGAATGCCGTCACGGCGGACGCTTCGAGGAAGCCGCGTCGGGTGAGAGCCATCTCGTTTCCCCCTCTGCTCGGACATGGTCGGCGCCGGCCGCGAAGTGATCGTTGCCGGCGCGAAATGACCGCGCCTTACCCCCGGCACCCGTCGACCGAACTCGATCGGGCGGACAATCGGGGTCACCGAGCAAAGCGACAACGCCGGCACACCGCCGCCAACGGCCACACATCACCGTCAACCCGGCGGGTGTACGACCCGTCGGTGCGGGTCGGTCTCGGCGGCGCCGCGCCGGGGACCGCTGGCTTCGTGTCCTGCCCCGGCGCGCTAGGCCGTTCACTAGAGTGGCCCCCGTGCGTGACATCGCGGTCTTCACCGGCAGTGCCCACCCCGAGCTGGCCACCGAGATCTGCCAGCATCTCGGCGTCCCCCTGCTCCCGACCCGGATCTCCCGGTTCGCCAACGACTGCCTCGAGGTGCAGTTGCAGGCGAACTGCCGGGAGCGGGACGTCTTCCTGATCCAGCCGCTGGTGCCACCGGTCCAGGAGCACCTGGTGGAGCTGCTGCTGATGCTGGACGCGGCCCGGGGCGCCTCGGCGGGCCGGATCACGGTGGTGATGCCGCACTACGCGTACGCCCGCAGCGACAAGAAGGACGCCCCGCGCATCTCGATCGGCGGGCGGCTGGTCGCCGACCTGCTGACCACGGCCGGCGCCGGCCGGATCCTGGCGATCACCCTGCACTCGCCGCAGGTGCACGGCTTCTTCAGCATCCCGGTCGACCACCTGCACGCGCTACGTGAGCTGGCGACGCACTTCCAGGGGTACGACCTCGCCGACACGGTGGTGGTCTCGCCGGACCTCGGCAACGCGAAGCAGGCCGCCGCGTTCGCCCGGATGCTGAAGGTGCCGGTGGCGGCCGGCGCCAAGCAGCGGTTCTCCGACGACAAGGTGGTGATCAGCACGGTGATCGGCGACGTGGTCGACCGGGACGTCATCGTGCTCGACGACGAGATCGCCAAGGGCAGCACGGTGTTCGAGCTGCTCGACCGGCTGCGCGAGCAGAAGGTCCGCAGCGTACGGGTGGCCTGCACGCATGGCCTGTTCGCCTCGGCGGCGCTGCGCCGGCTCTCCGCGGAGCCGGACGTCGCCGAGATCGTCTGCACCAACACGGTGCCGATCCCGACCCGGGACCACACCGACAAGCTGACCGTACTCTCCGTCGCGCCGGCGCTGGCCGAGGCGATGCGCCGGATCCACAACGGGGAGTCGGTCAGCGCCCTGTTCGGCTGACCGGGCAGGGTATGTTGCCCGGGTGACAGAGCAGGTCGTGCAGATCTACACCGACGGCGCGTGCAGCGGCAATCCCGGTCCCGGCGGCTGGGGCGCCGTGCTGCGGTACGGCACGGTGGAGAAGGAACTCCACGGTGGCGAGGCGGTGGCCACCACCAACAACCGGATGGAGCTGATGGCGGCGATCCAGGCGTTGGAGAGCCTGACCCGCCCGGTGACGGTGCAGATCTACGTCGACAGCACGTACGTCCGGGACGGCATCACCAAGTGGCTGCCGAACTGGAAGCGCAACGGCTGGCAGACCGCCGCGAAGCAGCCGGTCAAGAACGCCGACCTGTGGCAGCGACTGGAGGCCGCCGCCGCCCGCCACCAGGTGCGGTGGCACTGGGTCAAGGGGCACGCCGGGCATCCGGAGAACGAGCGGGCGGACCAGCTCGCCGTCCGGGGCATGCGGGAGGCCACCGGCGGGCGGGGGCGCTCGTCGGTCGTACCGGCCTGACTCCGGCCCCGCCGAGGCACCTGACTCCGGCCCCGCCGAGGCAACGGGGTCAACCGTAGGTTGACGGACACCGACCGTCAACCTACGGTTGACGCATGGAGCGACTTCCGGTACGCCTCGACGACCTCATCGAGTACGTCCGCCGCCAGCACCCCACCGGGGACGCCCTGGAGCGGCTCACCGACGCGGTACTGGTCGGCGAATATCTCGGCGACCTCGCCGACCACCTGATCGGGCACTTCGTCGACCAGGCCCGCCGCTCCGGTGCCTCCTGGACCGACATCGGCCAGAGCATGGGGGTCAGCAAGCAGGCCGTGCAGAAGCGCTTCGTGACCCGGCGGTCCGACCAGGACGAGCAGATCCCGGCCAGCGCCTTCGCCCGGTTCACCGACCGGGCCCGCAACGTGGTGACCCAGGCCCAGGCGGAGGCCCGGTACGCCGGCAGCGCCGAGGTCGGCACCGAACACCTGCTCCTCGGCATCCTGCACGAACCCGACGGCCTGGCCGGCCGGGCGATCGCGGCGCTGGGCGTTTCCGCCGAGGCGGTCCGGACCGCCGTCCACGCCACCGCCCCCGACCTGGTCGGGCAGGCGGGCGCGGCGGAGCACCTACCGTTCTCGACCGCCGCCAAGCAGGTACGGGACCGCACCTTCGCCGAGGCACTGCGGCTCGGCCACAACTACGTCGGCACCGAGCACCTCCTGCTCGGGCTGCTGGCCGCCGAGACCGAGCCGGGCGCGCGGGTCCTGATCGGGCTGGGCGTGACCCGGGTCCGGGCCGAGGAGTGGATCGTCGACACCCTCCGTGGCCTGCCCCGGTCGGCCAGCTCCGGCAGGTGAGCACCGCGACGCCGGGCAGCGGGACGCCGGGCAGCGGGACGCTCTGGCGCCGCCGCGACTTCCCGCTCTTCTGGGCCGGTCAGGCGCTCTCCGCACTGGGTGACTCGTTCTCTCTGCTCGCCGTACCGCTGCTGGTGTTGCACGCGACCGGCTCGGTGGCCCGGATGGGCCTGCTGACCGGACTGGTCGGGGCGGCGTCGGTGGCGGCCGGGATCGTGGCCGGCCATCTGGTCGACCGGGTGGACCGGCGACTCCTGCTGCTCGGCTGCGACCTGTTCCGGGCCGTCGGATACGCCAGCATCCCGGTGATCTGGCTCTTCGCGCCGCAGCTCTGGCTGCTCTACCTGGTCGCGCCGGCCTGCGCCGCCGTGGGGATGGTCTTCCAGGTCGGCTACGTCGCCGCCGTGCCGGCGCTGGTCGGTCCGGCCCAGATCACCCGGGCGAACGGACAGCTCTACGCGACGTACGCGGCGGCCGGGATCATCGGCCCGGTACTGGCCGGGCTGCTCTCCGCCGCCGTCGGGCCGGCCGCCGCGCTCGCCGTCGACGCCGGCACCTTCGCCCTCTCCGCGCTCGGCCTCTGCTTCGTCCGGCTCCGCACCCCGACGACGCACCGAGCCGAGGACGCCCCGACGACGCACCACGCCGAGGACGCCCTGGTGACCCATCGCGTCGAGGCCGCCTCGGCGGGCACCGCGCCGGAGTCGCCGGACTCCACACCGGACTCCACGCCGGATCCCCGGGCCGGCCGTTCCGGCTGGTCGGACCTGCTGGTCGGGGTCCGGTTCCTCTGGCGGCATCCGGTACTGCGGACGTTGACGCTCCTGCTGTCGTTCCTGACCTTCCTCACCATCGGGTTGACCGACGTCTTCATCTACCACGTCAAGCACGACCTCGGCCGCTCCGACGGCACCGTCGGGTACGTCCTGGCCGCTGCCGCCGGGGGCACCATCGTGGCCGCACTGCTGGTCGCCCCGGTACGCCGGTCGCTGGGCTTCGGCCCGTGCTGGATCGGGGCGTACGCGCTCAGCGGGCTGGCCGTCGTCGGCGCGGGACTGACCCGGGACGTACCGGCGCTGGCCCTGCTGGTGGCCGCCTACACGTTCGGGACCAGCCTCGCCGGGATCTGTTCGATGTCGCTGCGCCAGCAGGTCACCCCGGATCACCTGCTCGGCCGGGTGACCTCGGCGTTCTGGACCCTGCATTCCGCGCTCGGCCCGCTCGGCGCGGCCGTGCTGACCGGGGCAGTGGCCCGGTACGGCACCGCGGCGGTCTGTCTCGCCGCCGGCCTGACCTGCCTCGGCATCGCCGCCCTCGCCACGCTGACCCCGATCCGCACGCCGTACCCGGAACTCGTCCCGGCCCGGACCGCCGGTCCGACTCCGGGCTGAGCACCACCGCCCCGGGAGGCTGCGGAAGTCCGACGTCGGGAGCCGGGACGCCGCCGTCGACCGGCGCTTACCGAGGAGTTACCGCACATCAGGACGCGTTGGCGGGTGGTCGCAAGCCGAAGGTGATGTTCGACGGTGTCGTCGAGCTGGAGAAGCCGCGCCGCTGCCGGTGGGACTCTTCGGCTCACGGACGCTCGGCGGTGGCCGGGCGCCCGGCCACCGCCGACGACAGTCTCAGGGGCTGGTGCAGGTGAGGTTGCCCGGCGGGGTGTTGGTCCCGGTCCACGAGCCCTGGAAGCCGAACGTGGCCGAGCCGTTGGCGCCGAGGGTGCCGTTCCAGCTCACGTTCCGGACCGTGATCGAGGAGCCGCTCGCGGTCAGCGTGCCGTTCCAGAGCTGGCTGATCGTCTGCCCGTTGGCGAAGGTCCACCGCACGGTCCAGCCGTTCAGGGTGCTGGTGCCGTTGTTGCGGACCGTCACCTCGCCCTGGAAGCCGCCCTGCCACTGGTTGACCTGGCGGTAGGTGGCGGTGCAGGCACCGCTGCCCGGCGGCGGGGTGCTGGTCGGCGGGACGCTGGGCGTCGGCGAGGAGGTGGGCGGCCGGGTGGTCGCGGTGGGCGTCGGGGTCGCGCCGACCGGCAGGAAGCGGAGGATCCGGTCGTCGGTGGCGGCCGGCGAGCCGCGGCCGTCCCGGTTGCTGGTGGCCACCCAGAGCGAGCCGTCCGGGGCGCGTTCGACGGTACGCAGCCGACCGTACTGGCCGGTGAGCTGGGCGGTCGGGCTGCCGGCCACCCCGCCGCTGCCGTTCAGCGGTACCTGCCAGAGCCGGGTGCCGCGCAGCGCGGCGACGAAGAGCATGTTGCCGTCGATCGTGGCACCGCTCGGCGACGCCTCGGCGGTCGTCCAGGTGACGATCGGGTTCCGGAACCGCGGGTCGTTGCCCTGGCCCTCCACCGTCGGCCAGCCGTAGTTGCCGCCGGGCACGATGTAGTTGACCTCGTCCCAGGTGTTCTGCCCGAACTCGCTGGCGTAGAGCCGGCCCTGGGCGTCCCAGGCGAGCCCCTGCACGTTGCGGTGGCCGAGGCTGTAGACCAGCGAGCCGGCGGTCGGATTGTCCGGCGGGGCGCTGCCGTCCGGCCGCATCCGCAGGATCTTGCCGTTGCGGCTGGACGGGTTCTGCGAGTTGGCGGTCTGGCCCGCGTCGCCGACACCGGCATAGAGCATGCCGTCCGGGCCGAAGGCGATCCGGCCGCCGTCGTGGAAGCTGGCCCGGGCCAGCCCGGTGAGGATCGGTGTCTGGGTCTGCGGCGCGTCGAGCCGGAACCGGATGATCCGGTTGTCGCTGGCCGAGGTGAAGTAGGCGTACACGTAGCGGTCGCTGGCGTAGGTCGGCGAGACGGCCAGGCCGAGCAGCCCGGCCTCGCCGCCGGGCGAGACGCCGGAGATGGTGGCGACCTGCTGCGGGCTCTGCCCCGGGCGGACCTGCACGACCCGGGCGGTGTCCCGCTCGGCTACCAGCGCGCTGCCGTCCGGCAGGAAGGCCATGCCCCAGGGCGCCTGGAGGTTGGTGGCGACGGTCTGCGGCCGGCTGAAGTCGAACTCGCCGGCGGCCAGCACCCCCACCCCGTCGCCCGGCGCCGACGTCGTGTCGGCGACGGCGAACCCGGCGCCGCCGAGTACGACGGCGAGCGCCGCACCCGTGACGAGAAGCCGACTACTCCTCATGCCGCACCTCCAGGCGGGCCAACCTCTTCCGCGGGCACGGCCGCCCGACGAGACAGAGACGGTCGTCAATGTATCACCGGTACCCGGCACGGTCTAGATCAGCTCCACCGAGGGCGGACGAGCCGGTCCCCGCCCGGCCGGCCCGCCCGCGTCCTCGGCGGGTTCCCCCACCCGCCATTCAGCCGGGTCCGACCACGCCATCCGCCGCACGCGAGATGACCGTCACGCACGGCGCGTCCGGACAGTGGGATACCGTTCGGTTGGTCCCGGAGGGTCGTCGCATCAGCCGCCATCCCTTCGACCGCCGGCACGGGCCCGAGACGCGCATGACTGCCGGGTATTCCCGCACCCCGCAAAGCCGAATCCGCAAACTTTCGGTGCCGGCCCGATAATTCGCCGTGATGCGGCGCACGCTACGACGCCGTGAACAAACGGTCAAGGCTTGTGCCCTCCGGGTACCTACGAGCTACTTTCGGTTGAAGTACCCTCTCGACGCGAGCCAGGCTTTCCGGAAACATGTCGGAAGTACGTGTGCGCCCGCGTCCACACCTCACCTCGACGCGCGGCGGCTCTGGAAGAGGCCAGCAACAAGCGACAGGAGGCTGCCCGTGAGCAGCAACCGCAATGCCGCCGACACCGGTCGGACCACCACCGACGTCGGGCGGCTTGAGGTCACGGGGGTGCACGATGGGCATCCGCACGACGGACAGCTCACCGCGACCGTCCCGACGGACGACGCGGCGCCCAGCGACAGCCCCGCTCCCGGCGCCCTGCCCCGCTGGCAGGACCCGCGCCTGCCGGTGACCCTGCGGGTCGAGGATCTGGTCACCCGGCTCTCGCTGGAGGAGAAGATAGCGCAGTTGTACGGCGTCTGGGTGGGTGGCGACGCCACCGGCGAGGACCTGGCGCCGCACCAGCACGAGATGACCAGCGAGGCCCCGGACTGGCGCGGCCTGATCAGCGCCGGCCTCGGCCAGCTCACCCGGGCGTTCGGCACCGCGCCCGTCGACCCCGCCCTCGGCGCCCGGGCCCTGGCCCGGATGCAGGAGGAGATCGTCGCCGCCAACCGGTTCGGCATCCCGGCCATCGCGCACGAGGAGTGCCTGACCGGCGTGATGACCTGGAAGGCGACTGTCTATCCGACCCCGCTGGCCTGGGGCGCGACCTTCGACCCGGAGCTGGTCGAGCGGATGGCCGGGCAGATCGGCTCGGCGATGCGGGGGCTCGGCGTACACCAGGGGCTGGCGCCGGTGCTGGACGTGATCCGGGATCTGCGCTGGGGGCGCTGCGAGGAGTCGATCGGCGAGGACCCCTACCTGGTCGCCACCATCGGCACCGCGTACGTCCGGGGCCTGGAGTCCACCGGCGTGGTCGCCACCCTGAAGCACCTGGTCGGATACTCGGCCTCCCGGGCGGGCCGCAACCACGGGCCGGTCAGCGCCGGCCCCCGGGAACTGGCCGACGTGCTCCTCCCGCCCTTCGAGATGGCCCTGCGGGACGGCGGCGCGAGGTCGGTGATGCACGCCTACACCGAGATCGACGGCGTTCCGCCGGCCGCCGACCCGGAACTGCTCACCCGGCTGCTCCGGGACGACTGGGGCTTCACCGGCACCGTCGTCTCCGACTACTTCGGAATCAGCTTCCTGCAACGGCTGCACAAGGTCGCGGCCGACCTGGGCGAGGCGGCGGCGCTGGCGCTGACCGCCGGGGTGGACGTCGAACTGCCGGCGGCACACTGCTACGGCAGCCCGCTGATCGACGCGGTCCGCGCCGGTACCGTGCCGGAGTCCCTGGTCGACACGGCGGTGACCCGGGTGCTCCGGCAGAAGTGCGAACTCGGCCTGCTCGACGCCGACTGGTCGGCGATGCCGCCCGCGCTCGCCGGCACCGGCGAGCGGAGCAACGGCGACGCGCCGGGCATCGCCGAGGGCTCCGTCGATCTCGACCCGCCGGCCAGCCGGGCGCTGGCCCGGGAGATCGCCGAGGAGTCGGTGGTGCTGCTGGCGAACTCCGGCACGCTGCCGCTGCGCCCGGACAGCCGGATCGCCGTGGTCGGGCCGCTGGCCGACAACGTCGCCGGAATGCTCGGCTGCTACACCTTCCCCGGCCACGTCGGCGGCCAGCATCCGGAGCTGCCGGACGGGGTCGAGATCCCGACCCTGCTGGCCGCGCTCCAGGCCGAGCTGCCGGAGACCCCGATCAAGTACGCCCCGGGCGGCACCGTCGACGGCCCGGCCGAGCTGGACGCCGAGGCGATCAGCGCGGCCGTGGCGGTGGCCGCCGAGGCGGACGTCTGCGTGGCGGTACTCGGCGACCGGGCCGGACTCTTCGGCCGGGGCACCTCCGGCGAGGGCTGCGACACCGGCGACCTGCGACTGCCGGGCGCCCAGCCGGATCTGCTGGCGGCACTGCTGGGCACCGGTACCCCGGTGGTGCTGGTGTTGCTCGCCGGCCGCCCGTACGCGCTCGGTGACTCGGTCGACCGGCTCGCCGCGGTGGTGCAGGCGTTCTTCCCCGGCGAGGAGGGCGGGCCGGCGGTGGCTCGGGTACTCAGCGGAGCGGTCTGCCCGTCCGGCCGACTGCCGGTGGGTGTGCCGCGTACCCCGGGCAGCCAGCCGAGCAGCTACCTCAACCCGGTGCTGGGGCAGAAGACCGAGGTCAGCAGCGTCGACCCGACCCCGCTCTTCCCGTTCGGCCACGGCCTGTCGTACACCGGGTTCAGTTGGCCGGAGGTGCGGGTGGAGGACGCGGTGCCGGTCGCGGACCGGCCGGTGGAGGTGCCGACGGACGGCGCCGTCACCGTCTCCGTCTCGGTCCGCAACGACGGCGACCGGCGCGGCACCGAGGTGGTGCAGCTCTACCTGCACGACCCGGTCGCCCAGGTGACCCGGCCGGTGGTCCGGCTGATCGGCTACGCCCGGGTGCCGCTCGACCCGGGCCAGACCCGGCAGGTGGACTTCCGGGTACACGCCGACCTCTCCTCGTTCACCGGTCGGCTCGGTCACCGGGTGGTCGAGCCCGGCGATCTGGAGCTGCGGCTCTCCGCCTCCAGCGCCGACCACCGGCACACCGTCCCGGTCCGGCTGACCGGACCGGAGCGGCGGGTGGACCACCGACGGCAGCTCGTCGCCGAGGTGACGCTGCACTGACGAGCCTGCCCGGCGCCCCGATGGTCGGCGGTTGGGGCGCCGGGCACTCCCCGTCCGGCCAGCCGTCGGGTCGCTCGGCGTTCGGCAGCGGCAGGCCACCTGCGGGTACTCGCCGGCCCGCGCCATCGCCACGGGTACCGGTCAGCCTCGGTGCTACTCGTCGATCGGTACTACTTGTCGAAGCGGATCTCGACCCGACGGTTCTTCGCCCTGCCGACCGGATCGTCGTCGCCGTCCGGTGTGCTGTTCGGCGCGACCGGCTTCTGCTCGCCGTACCCGCTGACCCGGAAGGTCACCGGGGCGCCGGCCAGCAGCGCGACCAGCGCGTCCCGGACGGCCTCGGCGCGTCGCCGCGACAACCGCAGGTTGTCCGCCTCGCTGCCGATCGAGTCGGTATGGCCGTCGACGAGCACCGTTCCGCTGGCCTGGCTGCGGATTCGCTCGGCGACCCGCGCCAGCCGCTGGTTCGCCGCCGGGGTGAGGTCGGCCTTGCCGAACGCGAACAGCACGTCGGCGCCGAGCGTGACCTCGACCCGGTCGGCGGACTCCGCCTCGGTGCTGTCCCCCTCGACGTTGCCGGAGACGAGGAAGACGTCCGCCGTCGGGGTCTGCACGTCGAGGACCGGAGTCTCGACCTCTCCGCCCGGGGACCGGTACGTCGGCCCGCCCACCACCGTCGGTCCGGGGCTCGGCGTCCCGCCGGGTGCCGCCCACACCGCCGTCGGGGTGAGCAGCAGGCCGATCGTGACGGCGACCGTGCTCCACCGGTACGGCGGGCTAACCGAGCGGAACATTCTCGAACACCGGAATTCGCGGAATGACGACGTCCACGCTCGACACGTCGTCCGGTGGCGCCCCGAACGTGGCGAAGAGGTCGACCGCCTGCCGGGGCTCGACGAAGACCGCGCCCAGGTCGGCGGAGGCCAGATACTGCTGGTTGGCGTTGCGCGCCACGAGATACTGCTTGCGGTTCTTCCGGTCGACCAGGTAGACCCCGGAGAAGGCGCTCCCGCTCTTGAGCCGCGGGGCGTCGCCCTGGAACGTCGAGCTGATCTGCCAGTCCTGCTTCGGGTCCGGGGAGACATTCGTCAGGCGTACCCGGACGGTCAGGAAGCCCTGGTCCCGGCGGAGCCCGTACAGCTCGACCTTGATCGGTACGACCTCACCCGCCCCGTTACCGTCGAACTGGACCTCCCTGGTGGCGACGACCGGCCCCAGCTCCGCCGGCCGACCCTCCGCCGGGCTGGCGCCGTCCTGCTGGTCCTCTGCCGAACCGGTCGCCCCTGCCCGGTCGGGCTCGGCGCCGATGGTGCAGCCGGCGGCCAGCGGCAGTGCCGCCACCGCCAGCGTCACCACGAGCACGCCCTTGGCCAATCGCAATCGCACCCGTTGGGTCCTTCCGGTCGTGTCCCGACCGGACCGTCGGCGGTGGTTGACCGCGATGGCGGAGGTCGGCACGGAGGTGAATGTGTGTCGGTTCGACCCGACACTACGAACCTCCGGCCGGTGGGATATCCCCGTTTCGTGCCACCGTTGATGGTGGGCCCGCACGTGATGCCGGGGCCCGCACGGGGCGACCGAGCCGAGACCCGGGACGCTACGGCATGATCGTGGTCAGGTCCTTCGGCATGCTCGACTTGACGTCGTCCCACTCGCCCTGGGTGACGTGCCGCCGCAGCGCGTTCAGCACCGTGTTCACCACGGTCGCCGGGCCACCCTCGACGTCGAACGGGAACCCGGCGCGTACCTCGTAGAGGAACTCCTCCCGATTCAGCTTGATCGGGACGACGCTCGGATCCCAGCCCTCGAAGTAGACCCCACGCACCAGCGTCGGCAACTGGGCCGCGAAGTGCGCGCTCTCCTGCACCGGCAGCCGGTCCCGGAGCAGGTGCAGTACGGTGCGCAGGGCCGCGTACGACTGGTTGCGGCGTTCCTTCGGCCACCCGTACGCCTGCTCGATGTCCTTGAGGATGAGGTTGGTCTTGTCTATCGACGACTCGAAGACCGAGTACGAATTGTTCGGCACGACTGATCCCCCGTCCCGTCTCGGCTACTGCCCACCCTTGCCATGCTCGCCGCAGGGCGGGTGAGCCCCGCTCACCCGGGACGGGTGAATCCGCCGGGCAGGTCGAGGTTGGTGGCGGAGCGCTGCCCGGTCAGCCCGGTGACCAGCAGGATCGCCGCCACACCAGCGGCGATCGCCCAGTCTCTGACACCGATCCGTCCCCTGCCCATGCGCGCACCCTAGCCGGATGTCGGCCCGGGCGACTCGTGCGCGCGGATGATCGGCCGGCTACCGCACCCGCGGTACCGTCCCGGCTTCTGCGGCATCCGCGTCAGCCGGACGCGCCGCTCGCGGCAGGGTGAAGTGCCCGCGTCAGCAGGACGACAGGTGATGGGCCGCGACGGCATGATCAGGCGAAATTCACACTTCCGAAGTGAGACGCACGAAGCTGGAGAGGGACATGAGTTCATCAGGAGGCCGGACGTCAGTCCGACTGACGCTTGTCATCGCCGGAGCCACCCTGCTTGTGCTTGCTATCGCCGGCGTCACTCTACTCGGGGCTTTCGGGCTTGCCGGACCAGCAAACGAGCAGGTCGAGGCCCAGCCGCTCGTCGCTGGCGATGCTTACGCCCTGACCACCGGGCGACTCGTGAGCGCCGTGGCCGCACTGGTGGCGCTGGCCGGCGTGGTCATCGGTGGGCTGGCCCTGGCCCGCTCCAGCGGCCGGATCGGCAACGGCAACGGCAACGGGAAAAGGGGGGCCATCGTGGCCCTGGCGGCGGGGCTGACCGGCATGGTCGGCGGCGGGTTCGTGGTGGCCGCCGCCGAGGGCGGTCCCGGCACCGGCTACGGAATAGTCGGTGGCTTCGCGGCCCTGGTGATCGGACTGATCGCCACGGTCCTCGGCTGGCTGGCTCTGGCCCGCTCCCGCCTGTCTGAGGGCCGTGAACGAGGCGAACGCAACCCCGCAAATCGCCCCACCGCCGCCGAACCCCATGCCTGACGCCGCCGGTGGAGACGCTCGCCCACCCGGGACCGGCGTCGGCGCTGCGCCCCTGAGTTCAGATGTACCGGCTGATTGGCTTTCACGCCACACTGGGCTTCCTGAAGAAGCCGGCCAGCCGTTTCCAAGGTGAGGAGGGAGCTATGACACGTCCAGACACGGTGCTCGTCACCGGCGGTACCGGCGTACTGGGTCGCGAGCTGGTACGTCGGCTACAGGATCGGACCGAGGTGCGGGTGTTGAGTCGTCGCCCGCCTCAGGGACCCGGGTTCGTCCAGGGTGATCTCGAGACCGGCGATGGCCTGGCCGCCGCCGTCGAGGATGTGGATGTGATCGCCCACTGCGCGAGTGCGGCCGACTACCGGCGACCGCAGCGGGACGTGACCCAACTCCGGCAACTCCTCGACGCGACAGGTGGAGCGCGACCGCACCTGGTGTATGTCTCGATCGTCGGAGTGGACCGGGTTCGGTTCGGGTTCTTCCAGGCCAAGCTGGACACCGAGCGGCTCGTCGAAGACTCCGGACTGCCATGGACGATCCTGCGGGCCACCGAGTTCCACGATCTGATGCTGATGTACTTGTCGCTACTCTCCAAAGGTCCGGCCGCCGTGGTGCCGCGGAAGTCACTGTTGCAGCCAGTCGACGTGGGCGAAGTCGCCGAGCGAATGGCCGAACTTGTCATGGGGCCTGCGGCAGGCCGCGTTCGTGAGCTCGGCGGGCCGAAGGTCGAGTCGATGGCGGCCCTGATGCGCGCCTATCTCACCGCTGCACAGCGCCGCCGCCCGGTCATCAAGATCCCCCTGTGGGGCAGGCTGGGCGCGGCGTTCGGCGTGGGCGGCCAGCTGCTCACCGATGGCGACCGCGGCACGGTCACCTTCGCCGACTACCTAGGCGCGCGTAGTGACGCTGACGGCCTCCTCAGCCATCCCTACCCCTGATGCCACCATGATCCGTCAGACACGCTCTAGGCCGGCAGGAGATCGCGGAGCTTCGCGGCGTTCGTCTGGGCGTAGTCGCGATAGCAATTGTTGAACAATACGTGCGTCTCGGCGGTCTCGTCGGCGAGTTCGCGCAGCTTGGGCGCCCAGTCGGCCAGTTCCCGGTCGGAGTAGTGGTAGCCGAACTTCTGGTAGATGTCCTTGCTGGTCCACTTGTCGCTGTGCCCGTGGAACCGCACCACCGCCAGGTCGGCGGTGGCGGCCAGCACCGGCGGGACGGACGAGCGGTGGCCCTGCGGCATGTCGACCGAGACGTACGCCAGTTCGTGCTTGCGGAGGAACTCCAGCGTCTCGTCCCGGTTGCCGTCGGCGAACCAGGAGGCGTGTCGGAACTCGAAGACCGGGCGCAGCGGGCCGCAGCGCCGCCGCACCTCCAGCAGGTACTGCTTGTTGTCCCGGCGGATGGTGAACCACGGCGGGAACTGGAACAGCAGCGCGCCGAGTTTGCCCGCCTCGGCCAGCGGCTCCAGCGCGGAGAGGAACCGCGTCCAGACCTCCTCGTACGCCTGCGCCGGCAGGTCACCCGGGTAGACGTTCTTCTTCTCCGTCTCCGGCCGCAGGTCCTTGTAGAGCGCGGAGACCCGGGTCGGGTGCCCGGTGAGCAGGCTGAACGCCTTCACGTTGAAGGTGAACCCGGCAGGGGTACGCCCGGCCCACAGTTCGGCGGTCCGCTCGGCGGGCGGTGAGTAGTAGGTGGCGTCGACCTCGACCAGTGGGAACCGCTCGGCGTAGTAGCCCAACCGCCGCTCCGCACTGTCCGCGCTCGCCGGATACCAGCCCGACTCCAGCAGGGTCCGATCGGTCCACGAGGCGGTGCCGACCTTGATCTGCGCCATGGCTCCAGTTCACCCGCCCCACTCGCGACGGGCAAGCCGGGCGCACTCGGGACAGGCAGCGCGGGCACACTCGGGACGGGCAAGCCGGGCGTGGTCGGGACGGGCGGGGCGGGTGCGGTCCACCTCCGTCGTCGGTCGCGTCCGCTCAGGCCGCCCGGCGTTCCCGGGACTGCTTGCAGGTGACGCAGGTCGTCGCGGAGGGGAAGATCTCCAGCCGTTCCACCGGGATCGAGTCTCCGCAGCCCTCGCACCATCCGTACGTCCCGTCGGCCAGTCGGCTGAGCGCGTGCTCGAACTGGGCCCGGCGGTCGAGGATGGTCCGCAGCAGCGACTGCGCGGTGTCCCGCTCGGCCGTCTTCGTACCGCTGTCCGCCTGGTCGTCCCCGGCCGTGTCGCCGACCTCCACCAGGCGCAGTACCTGGCTCTGGGTCAACGCCTCGTCGTACTCGACGGTCAGCTCGTCGTAACGGGCTTGCAGGGCATGGCGGATCTGGTCGCTGTCGGCCGCCGAGCGGCGAGTACCGATTGCCTCGTTGACGAGCATGCGCTGCCTGCCTTTCCGTCGAAGGAACGGATCCGCGGTCCTGGACGGCATTGTCCGGGTCGCTCCGTCATGAGCAGCGCGATTACCCCGGCGCCGTCGCCGGCAAACCGCCGATCTGCCGCCCCTGGACGAGGGCTGTGCAGCGGTCAGCGGACGCTCTCCGGTTCGACCAGCGCGGGGTGCCGGGGATCGTCCAGCCGGACCACCACGTCGGCGAAGGTCGACGGTCCGACCTCGTCGGCGTACCGGGCGAAGGCCGGCAGGGTCCAGCGCTGCGCCTCGGGAGTCCGCCGGGCCAGCGCGCCGGGCGAGAGCACGAGGTGGACCGCCAGGTCGAACGGGAGGCCGCCGCCGAGCAGCAGCGGCCCGCTCACCAGGACCACCCCGCCGGGCGGCAGCGCGAGGTAGTCCGCCCGGGTGGCGCGGTCGGTCTCGGCGTTCCACAACGACGGCAGGATCCGCCCCGCACCGGCCGGGCCGGCGGGGTCGAGCACCTCCCGGCGCATTCCCGCCTCGTCGAGCCAGCCGAGGTAGTACGCGTCCGGGTTGGTCCGGCCCTGCTCGTAGCGAAGCGACGCCGGCCGGAGGAAGTCCGCCGCGTCGACGCGTACCGCCGGGCGGCCCTGGACCCGCAGCGGGTCGACCAGCGCGTCTGCGAGCCGGCCCGGTTCGGCGGCCGGCGGCCCGTCGACCGCCACCCTCAGCCAGCCAGCGGTACGCTCGCCGGCCAGCCGGTCGGCCAACTCCTGCACCAGCAGCTCGGGGGTGATCGGGCGGATCCTCATCAAGAGCCGCCCGAGAAACCCCTGGCTTCAGCCATGGGGAGGAAAGGGCGGTCAGGCGTGCTGTTGGTTGTCGGCATGGTGTCGACTCCTCTGCGGGGCCAGAACTGTCGGATGCGGCTGGGATGCTCGCGGGTGTGGAAGAGGTGGTGCGGTACACCTACCGGTTGCGCCCTGGCGCGACCGCGGAGGCCGCACTGTTTGGCGAGTGGGGGCGGTGTCGCTGGCTGTGGAACGAGGCCGTCCACCAGTACAGGACCGGCCGTAAACCCAACTTCGGCAGGTTGTCGAAGTTGTTGACCGAGGCGCGGGCTCGGTCGTCGTGGTTGCGGGATGGGTCGCAGGTCGTCCAGCAGCAGACGTTGCGTAGCTACGCTCTGGCCCTCCAGCACTCGTTCAGGGTGAGGGGATGGGGTCGGCCGAGACCGAAACGGCGTAAGGACGTTCTGCCCAGCCTGGAATACACCACGCGCGGGTTCTCGATCCGCGACCGTCGACTGCGGCTGCCCGGCGGCGTCACCATTCCGGTCGTCTGGTCCCGCGAGTTGCCGTCCGCGCCAACCAGTGTCCGGGTCTACCAGGACACGCTCGGGCACTGGTACGCCTCCTTCGTCGTCCGCCGTAACACCACGCCCGCGCCTGATGCTGAGGAAGCGATTGGTGTCGACTGGGGTGTCACGACGACCGCGACGACCACCGACCCCGCCTACGACCTGCCACACCTCGGCCACCGGAAACGCTGCGCCGCCGAACTGGCCAAACTCCAGCGCCGGATGGCCCGCCGTCGGCGCCCGAGGGGTGTCAAGCCGTCGAACGGCTATCTGCGGGCCAAGCGCCAGGCGGCGAAGGTGGCGAAGAGGGCGGCCCGGCAGAACACCCACAACGCCCGGGTCTGGGCGAAGAAGGTCGTCGACGACCACGCGACGATTGCTGTGGAGGATTTCAAGCCGACATTCCTGGCCAGGTCTCGGATGGCGCGTAAGGCTGCTGATGCGGCGATTGGTGCGGCGAAGCGGGAGTTGGTTGATCGTGGCTTGCGGGCGGGCCGGAGGGTGGTGTTGGTGCCGCCCGCATTTACCACGATGACCTGCTCGCAGTGCGGTACGAGAGCCAAGCACCGTCTCGGGCTGGATATCAGAGTCTTCCGGTGCGACACCTGCGGGTACACCGCGTGTCGGGACCGGAACGCCGCGAGGACGATCCTCGCCACGGCAGAGCGTGACCGTGCTGGTGCCGACGACGTGAGACATGCGATCACCTCCTTCCGGGATGGTGCTCTCGTGCGGTCTGAGCCAGAAATCCCCCGGCTTCCAGCCGTGGGGAAGCGTTAACCGACCATCCTGCCCCGGCCCGGATCGACACCGACCGGGGGCCGTGGTCACGGCGACGCAGGCCGGTCAGGCGTCACGACGGCCCGGTCACAGGCGGGGCGCCGACGGCAGGCGGCGGGACCGGCTGGCGGCACTGACCACCCGCGAGTCGGAGATCCTGCGCCTGGTGGCCGAGGGGCTGTCCAACGCCGAGGTGGGCCGGCGGCTGCGGATGAGCGAGATGACCATCAAGACGTACGTGAGCCGGATCCTGGCGAAACTCGACTGCACGAACCGGGTGCAGGCCGCCCTGCTGGCCCGGGACGCCGGGCCCACCCCGTGGCACTGACACCTCGCCCCGGGGTGGGTCGGCCGTAGCGGTCGACGGTCAGGCGTAACGGTCGACGGTCAGGCGTTGCGGTCGATGGTGACCACGGCGTCGTCGGCGAGCCGGTAACCGACCCCGTAGACGGTGGTGATCAGCGGTACGTCGCCGACCTTGCCGCGCAGTCGCCGGATGTGCACGTCGACGGTGCGGACCCCGGTGTGCTCGTAGCCCCAGACGGCGGTGAGCAACTGGAGTCGGGTGAAGACCCGCCGAGGGTGCGCGACCAGGTGCATCAGCAGGTCGAACTCCAGCCGGGTGAGCGGCAGCGGCTCGCCGCCGAGCAGCACGGACCGGGACGCCGCGAGGATGTGCAGCTCGGATGCGCCGATGGCGGCGGAGCTGACCGACCGGGCCGGGGTGCGCGGCGCGGCGGCTTCGGCGCGGCGCTCGGCCTGGCCGGCGAACCCACCGGTGATCGTCGCCTCGCCCCGTTCCACCAGCTCGCGGGCGGCTTCGAGCAGCCGACGGGCCGGTGCCGTCAGGACCTCCTCGTTGCCGACCAGCGGGATGGATAGCGTCACCGTCAGCGTCGGCGCGGTCGACCCGGCGGGTCTCCGGGACGCCCCGGGCGGTCGACCGGGGCCGACGGGCTGGGCGCTGTGCCACCCGGTACGCGACGAGGTGGGGCTGACCGACATGGTCCTCCTTGGCTGCTCCGGGTGTTCCCCCACGGCCCGAACCGCCGCTGTCTCGATGCTTCCGGGCACCGGGGCGAGGGTCAAGGGGACACGACGATGCATGAATGTGACAATCGACAAACTCACCGGAATCACTTGCTCGCTCTTAGTACCAGATCATGTCGCGCACCGTACACCCGGCAGGATGGTCAACATGCGGGGCGTGCTGACGGGGTTCGGGGTGATCTGGTCGGTGACCCTGGTCGGCTATCTCGCCGGCCGGTACGACCTGCTCGGCCCGCACGGCACCGCGGTGATCGCCCGGCTGGTCATCCTGATCGCCACTCCCGCACTGCTCTTCGGTACCCTGGCCCGGTCCACAGTGGCCGATCTGGCCACCCCGGCGCTGGTCGCCTTCGTGCTGAGTACCCTGATCGTGGCGGCGGTCTACCTGCTCGTCGCGCACTTCGGCTGGCGCAGCCCGGCTGGCGAGGCGACCGTCGGGGCGATGTCCGCGTCGTACGTCAACGCGGCCAACCTCGGGCTGCCGGTCGCCGCGTACGTCCTGGGCGACATCTCCTTCGTCGCCCCGGTCCTGATCTTCCAGGTGTTGGTGGCGTCACCCCTGTTCCTCGGGGTGTTGGACGCCACCACCACCGACCGGGGTCTGTCGGTACGCCGGCTGGCGCTGCTGCCGGCCCGCAACCCGATCATGCTGGGCTCCGCCGGCGGGTTGCTGGTCTCGCTCTCCGGCTGGCAGCCGCCGGCCGAGCTGCTGCGCCCGTTCGACCTGGTCGGCTCGGCCGCCGTCCCGCTGGCCCTGCTCGCGCTCGGCATGTCGCTGCCCGGGAGCCGCCCCCTGGCGGCCGGCCCCGGCGCCGCGCAGCGGTACGTCGCGGTGACCCTCAAGATCGTCGTGCAACCCGTGGTGGCGTACGTGATCGCCCGGTACGCCCTCGGCCTGACCGGGCCGGCCCTGCTGGCCGCCGTGGTCACCTCGGCGCTGCCGACCGCGCAGAACGTCTTCGTCTTCGCCACCCACTTCCGGCAGGCCCAGTCACACGCCCGGGACGTCGTGGTGCTCTCCACCGTCGCCGCCACCGTCTCACTCGCCGCCATCGCCGCCCTGCTCGGCTGAGTTGGCGAGGTCGTGCCCAACCCCGACATCGTGCTCAAGCGGCACGGTCGCGCTCAACCGGCGGCGGCGCGACGCCGGAGAGCGGCGTACCCGAGCCGGCCGGCCAGCCGGATCGCGGCGAGCCGACGCCGTGGTGCGAGCAGCCGGGCGCCGGCCAGCAGCATCGGGATCCCGGCGCGCACCTCGGCCCGGCCACCGGCCCGGAGCAGGACCAGCAGCGGCCGGGCGCACGGCCGGCGGCCGAGTCGTCGGGCCAGGACCGGGAACTCGACGGTCAGCCGGGGATCCCGGCAGGACCGGACCAGCACCTCCGGAGCCAGGATGTCGGGTAGCCGGCCAGCGATGCCGGAACACGTCCCGCACGCCGCGTCGAAGACCACCACCAGGCCGGTGATCTCGCCGCCCCGGTCTGACCCGGGCCGGTTCACCGGTCGACCAGGATCAGACCGGTGCCGAGCGCCGCCACGGTGGCCAGCGCGGTCGCCACGGCGAGCAGCCTCCGGTGCGCCCGCCAGCGCTCCTCCCACGAACCGTCGCCGCCGTAGCCGAGGCTGGCCGCGGGCATGATCCAGCGGGCCGCGGCGAAACCGATTCCGGCCGTCACCGCGCCGGCGAACGGCACCGCGAGCAGGATCGCGAGCAGCACCAGGTGCGGCAGCGCGGACGGGGAGTAGGTACGCATCCCGGTCCCCATCTCGAAGCCGAACTGGATCGTGCCGAGGAACCGCCCCCGGTGCTGTACCGCCTCGGGGACGAGTCGCTTGTTCTCCGGCACCGGCAGGGTCAGCAGCCCGGCCTCGCGCAGCAGTACGGCCCCGGCCAGCAGGGCGAGCGGCGCCAGCCGTACGGGTGCGGGCAGCAGCGCCTGGACCAGCCCGCCGAGTACGGCACCGACGACCGCCACCAGCAGGGCACCGAGTTGCAGGCCCAGGCCGAACCCGAGCAGTGGAACGGAACCGCGCCAGACCGGCGCGCTCAGCAGGAACGCCGAGTTGTTGCTTCAAGTGGAGCCCGAGTTGGCGTACCCGGCGGCCAGGCCCGCCCAGGCGAAGGCGAGCAGCGCCAGAGCCGTCCCGGCAACGTCCCCGGTGCCGCTGGTCGCGCCGAGCACCGCCGGTACGACGGCGCCGGCCACCACCGGAACGGCCACGGTGAGCGGGTGCGACAGGGCCCGGCGGAGCCGGGCACCCGTCGTACGCCCGATGGGATCGGCGGTCATCCGGCGAGATCCACGAGACAGCCCTTAGCCGTAGACGCCGATGAAGCAGACCGCGATGGTCAGGTCGGCCCGGTCGGTCCCGTCGTCCCAGTAGATGTGGGTCCAGGCGTCGGAGCACCGAAAGGTGTTACCGCTCGGGGCCGACCAGCGCCAGGCGTTCCGCCCGCTGCAATAGTGCGTGGTGCGCTGCGACCAGACGTCCTCGTACCACGGGCTGCTGTAGGTGAAGTGGCCGTCCCAGTGCCGGTTCTCCGCGTTGCACGGGCGGCCACCCCGGCGCCAGCCGCCGTGGCACATCGCCGGCCCCTCCCACCAGTTGCACGTCCCGGGGGTGTACCCGCTGGAGAGGTAGTCGGTGCAGTGCGGGTTGGTCCACTCGGAACTGGGCGCCGCCGCGGCGGCGGCCTCGCGGCGCGCGAGGACCAGGTCGAACGGGACCAGCGCGGCGGAGAGCGCCCCGACACTCAGGGCCTTGAACACCGTCCGCCGGGCGGCCGGAGGGTCGGGGATCAGCGCGCGGACCCGGCTCGGCGTGGCGTCGGCCGGAGCGGCGTCCGTGTCGGGGATGAGATCAAAGCGCACGGCTACTCCCGGAGGTCTCGGGTGCGGAGACGTCGAGTGCGGGGACGAGGCCGGCCAGCAGCGCCGGTACGTCGGTGTCGCCGTAGACGAACCGGCGGTCGGCGACGCGTCCCTCGGCGTCGATCAGGAAGACACACGGGGTGTAACCCTCGGAGAGGGCGCCCCACAGGTCGGGGTCCACGATGGTCGTCACCCCGGAGATGTCGTCGAAGGCGGCGACCGCGTCCGGCGAGGCGAAGAGCCCGACGACGCGTACGTCGTCGAGGTCCTGACCCGGCACGTGCCGGGCGGCGACCTGCCACACCAGGTGGCAGAGGGCACAACCGTCGCTGAGTTGCAGTACCAGGGTGTGCCGCTGCTCCCCGGTCGGCCACAGCGCGGTCGGCGCCGACTCGGCCTCGTCGGCCAGCAGGGCGGTACGCGGATTCAGCGCGGTCCGTTCCAGCAGGCGCAGCCTCGCGTACACGGCACCGACAGCCAGCAGGGCGAAGGCGGAGAGCAGCAGTGCGACGAGGGCGATGGCGGTGGGCAGACTCATGGCGGGCCCGTCACCCCGCCCACGAGACCTGTAGCCCGGCCAGCACCCTGTTCACGTGCTCCTCGTCCACCGCCTGGGCCAGTCGCACGCCCGGGGGCGGGGTGCTGCGGAAGGTGACGTCGAAGACCGAGGTCGAGTTGGCGAACGTGTACCGCCACTCGAAGGGCGTACCGGCCAGCCTGGTCGCGTCCTCCTCGCGGAGGTCCATCCGGCTCCGCCACACCTCGGTGTCCCCCCGGGCCATCCCCTGCCACGTCGGCAGCTCGGACCGGGCCTGCCGGGCGTCCCGGACCATCAGCGTCATCCGGGCGTCGGACCCGATCAGCATCGTCCCGTGCTGCTGGAGGTTGGCGGCGGGGTTGTCCGCCATCCGGGCCCCGATGGGCGAGTCGCTGAACGTCACCATCGAGATGATCCGGTTGAGTACCGCCGGACGGGGTGCCGGGCCACCGAACCAGGTGGTCGCCTCGTTGTGCGGCCCGGCGAAGACGAGGCAGCCGTCCGACCGGTCGGCTGCCTCGTACACGATCAGATCGAAGCCGCGCCGGCGGAACACCTCGGTCCGTCCACCCGGGAAGATCTTGTGTGGGATCACCTTGTGCGCTCCGGCCTGGGCGAAGCTGAAGTCGCGCAGGAACTGCGACCCGCTGAACCGGGTGGCGCCGTACCACTTCAGGGTGCCCGCCTCCGGGGGCAGGGTTACCGAAACCTGGGCACCGTCCGGTGCCGCGCGGACGACCTCGGTCATCTGGCCTCCTCGGTGAAACGCGACCGAGCGTGGCTGACAACTTTTGTCGGGCCATCGCTCGTATTCGAAGATTTCTATCCCGAGGGACAACCCATGTCAATGCCAGCATCCGCTGTCACGACTGGCTCTCGACCTGCTAGATCAGCAACATCGCAGGTCGCGGCACCTCCATCGAACTCGGAGAACATCCCATGACTAGCGGGTGAACGATCCGTCCAGCGTGGACGGGCCTCGGAGGCCGCCGGCCGGTCAGGCGCGGTCGTCGATCCGTACCGGGGCGTCGTCGGCGAGCCGGTAGCCGACCCCGTGCACGGTGGTCACCAGCGGCACCGACCGGGCGAACTTGGCTCGTAGCCGGCGTACGTGCACGTCGACGGTACGGGCGACGGCGTGCTCGTACCCCCAGACGTTGCTGAGCAGCTGCAACCGGGTGAACACCCGGCGGGGGTTGCGAGCCAGGAAGACCAGCAGGTCGAACTCCAGCCGGGTGAACGGGACGGGTCGCCCGCCCTGGAGTACCACCCGAGGCCCGGTCAGCACCCGCAGCGCGCCCGTGCCGGCACCGCCCGGACCGGTCGCCGACGCTGCGGCGCTGCTGCCCGGACCGGTCGGCTCGGCCCCGGTCTCCACCGGCCGGACCGGCGCGACGGCCCCGGGCACCGGACCGGCGACACCGCCCAGGAGCGGCTCCGACAGGCCCGGCAGAGCCGATCCGGCAATGCCGGGCAGGCCCGATCCGGCGACGTCGGACAGCACCGATGCGGCGACGTCGGGCAGTACCGAATCCGGCAGGCCGGTTAGCACCGAGTCCGGCAGGCCGGGCAGGCCGGGATCGGTGGCGGGCCGGCCCGGCAGGCGGGTCTCGGTCACCACGTCGGCGCCCTGGTCGCGCAGCTCCCGGACCAGTCCCAGCAGCAGGGTCAGTTCCGGGGTGACCCGCCCGCCGACCAGCGGGAGATCGACGGTGACCCGGATGACCGGTGCGGTCTCGGCGACCGGTGACCGGCGCCGGGCCGAGGCGGGCCGGCGCGGTCCGGCCGGCGACGGCGTACGCGGGTGGATGGCGACGACCGACATGGAAACTCCTTCGTGGGACGTTGGTCCGGTCCGCCCGCGTGCGGTGGCGCGCGGGGTCAGGTGAGCGCCCGCCGGGGGATCACCGGCGGGACGAAATCGGGCTGGGCGTAGACGTCGGTCGGCCCGAAGGCGGGCAGCCCGAGCCCGCGCCAGGCGACGAACCCGCCGACGATGTCGGTGGCCCGGTGCAGGCCGAGGTCCTGGAGCGCGGCGGCGGCCAGCGACGACGTGTAGCCCTCCTGGCAGAAGACGACGACCGGCAGGTCGTACCGGTCGGCGAGCGGGAGCCGGGCCGAGCTGCGCGGGTCGAACCGCCACTCGAGGACGTTCCGCTCCACCACCAGCGCGCCGGGGATCGATCCGGTGGCGGCCCGCTGGGCGGCCGGGCGGATGTCCACCAGCACCGCACCGGCGCGGGCGGCGAGGTGCCCCGCCTCCGGTTCCAGGCGGCGCAGCCGCACCCGGGCGGCGGCGAGAATCTCGTCGATGCTCCGCGAACCGGCCGGGGCCTGCGCTCGGCGACAGCCGTCGACCGGCTCTCGGAGGTTGGTCAGGTTCACCGTGCTGTCCTTCCGTCGTGTCGGGCCTCGAACCCGCGCCGGGTGCCGCACCCGGTCACCAGGCGACCCCCGCCTCGGCCACGTCCGCGACCCGCAGCCGCCCGCCGTCGAGCCGGTAGCGGGTCATGCTGCGCAGCGCGGGACGGTAGACGTGCACGCTCACCGCGGGCTGGTCGCCGTTGTTGGCGACCCGGTGCACGTGCCGGGCACCGAACCGGCGACCGGCCCCGGTGCCGAGCCGCCGGGGGTGGAGCCCGCCGCGGGCCACGGTCTCCTCGACCAGCGTTCCGGCGGCGACCAGGAAGGCGCCGGCGGATCCGCCGTGGTCGTGCAGGTCCGTGTGCTGGCCGGGCAGCCAGGTGAGCAGCCACACCTCGTGGTCGGTGGCGCTGGCCAGACGGTGGTACCAGCGTTCGACCGGATCGAAGCGCAGCGGCACCGCCCAGCCGGCCGGGCCGGCCGCGTCCGCCGCGTACCGGCGGGCGATGGCCAGCGGATCTGGCCCGGTCAACGGGTTCGGAGAAATGGAGATCATTTTCGGTCCTCAGGGCAAGTGTTCGACTACCCGCGAGAGTAGCCCATAAAACCTATCTGCTTAGTAGGTTTTACCACAAGCCCCGATCGGCACTCGGAGTGACTTTCCCGGCCACCACCAACCGGGAAAGCCCGACGAGCCCGATACCGCCCTCGGCCGGCGCCCCGAGGCCGTACTCTCCGCTCAGGCGCCGCCCTCGTTCAGCTCAGGCGCCGCCCTCGTTCAGGGTGACCGTGATCGGCTGGTACCCGGTGCCGGTGACGTCGAGGCCGGCCGCCCGTACCTGGTCCAGCGCCGCCCGGACGTGGTCGTTGGTGTACGCGGTCGGCTCCGGCCGCTTGGTCAACACCGTCTTGCCGTCCTGGTTCCGGGCGGTCAGTGCCAGGTCGACGGTGGCGTTCCAGGCCGCCTCGTCGACCACCCCGATCCCGCCCGGCGACGGCCAGACCAGCTTGTTGACCTCGTTCGCCTGCCACAGTTGGTGACTGGCGCCCAGTTTGGCCCCCCGCTTCACCACCAGATCACGGCACTGTGCCACGTTGTCCCGGCAGTAGATCCACCCCTTCAGGGTGCCGGCCAGGAACTTCGTCGCGGTCTCCTGGTACGCCTTGTCGTTCGCCAGCCGCTCGCTGCCGGCCCAGATCGCGTCCTGGAGCATCGCCGTGCCGACCGAGTTCCAGTCGAGCACGGTGAACGCCTCCGGCCGATAGAGCTGACCGGTCTTCGGATCCTTCGCCTCCAGCAGTTGGGCGTACTCGTTGTAGCTCATCGCCTGGGCGGCGTCGATGTCACCGCGCAGCAGCGCCTGCATGTCGAACTGCTGCTGCACCAGCGTCACGTCCCGGCCCGGGTCGAGGCCGGCCTTGGTCATCGCGGCGAAGAGTTCGAACTCGTTGCCGAACCCCCAGTTGCCGACCTTCTTGCCCCGCAGGTCGGCCGGCGAGCCGATCTTCCGGTCCGCGAAGCTGACCTGGTAGGTCCCGGAGCGCTGGAAGATCTGTGCGATCTGGGTGATCCCGGCACCCTGTTCCCGGGAGGCGAGCGCCTTCGGCACCCAGGCCACCGCGAAGTCGGCCTGCCCCTGTGCCAGCACGGTCTGCGGCACGATGTCGACGCCGCCCTCCAGGATCTGCACGTCCAGGCCCTGTTCGGCGTAGAAGCCCCGGTCGGCGGCGGCGATGAAGCCGGCGAACTGGGCCTGGACGAACCACTGCAACTGCAACCGGACCTTGGTGGTCCCGCCCGCCCCGGTGCTCGGGGTGCCGGCGTTGTCCGCCGTCCCGCAGCCGGTCAGCAGGGCGACGCTCAGTATTCCGGCGACGAGGCCGCGGCCGAGGTGGCCGCCGAGGCCCGGAAGCCGGCGTGCGGATGTTCGCATCGTTCCTCCAGCGGTGAACTCCGGTCGGAGCCGGTCGGCCCCGGGGTCGGGCTGCGCCGGGCGGGCGAGGGCCAGGCGGGTCGGGGCTCAGCCCGGCCGCCGCGCGCGCCAGGGCATCGCGAGGCGTTCCAGGCCGAGGGCGGCGAGATAGAAGACGAGACCGAGTACGCAGGCGCCGAGCACGAACGCCCAGGCGCGCGGGTACGCGGTGTAGGAGGCGGCCGAGGTGATCCGGGAACCGAGCCCGTCCTGCCGCCCGCCGAAGTACTCGGCCACCACGGCGGCGATCACCGCCAGCGAGGCGGCCTGCCGCAGTCCGGTGAAGACGAACGGCAGCGCCCCGGGCAGCCGTACCAGCCGGGTGAAGGCCCAGCCGCCGGCCGCGTAACTGGTCATCAGCTCCCGGTGCACCGGATTCACCTCGGCCAGCCCGCGCAGCGTGTTGAGGAAGACCGGGAAGAAGACCACGATCGCGACCACCAGCCGGCGCGGGATGCTGCTGGTCGAGGAGAACATGTTGTTCAGGATCGGGGCCAGCGCGATGATCGGCAGCGCGTTCAGCGCCGCCGCGACCGGCAGCGACACCTCGGCCAGGAAGCCGAACCGGCTGGCCAGCATCGCGGCGGCGAGCGCGGCCAGCGTACCGAGCAGCAGCCCGATTCCGGCGTTGCCGCCGCTGGCCAGTCCGACCTGCCAGATGGTGGCCCGGTTGTCCCAGAACTCGGCGCCGATCCGGGACGGTGCCGGCAGCAGGAACGGCGCCACCCGGCCGAGGGTGACCGTCAGCTCCCAGACCAGCAGCCCGAGCACGCCGAAGAGCAGCGGCGGCCAGGCCGACCGGAAAAGCCCGGTGGTTCCGGCCGCCCGGCTCCGCTGGCGGACCCCGACCGGCGCGGCCGGATCCACCGCCACGGTCGGGTCGACGAGCCCGGCCGACCCGGCCGACGAACCCGGGGCGGCTCCGTCGGAGGTCATGCCGGTGCCCCGGCAGCGGCCTGGTCCGCGCCCGCTGGCGGGGCTGACCGTGCTGGCGTACCCCGCAGCGCCTCGCGGACCCGGGTGATGCCGGCGAAGAACGCCGCCGACTGCCGGGTCGCCTCGGTCCGCTCCCCCAGCTCCACGCCGACGATCTCGACGATCCGGCCGGGCCGGGCGGACATCACCACCACCCGGTCCGACAGGTAGACCGCCTCCGGGATCGAGTGGGTGACGAAGAGCGCGCTGGTGCCCTTGCGGGCGCAGATCCGCAGCAGCTCGTCCTGCAACCGTTCCCGGGTCATCTCGTCCAGCGCCCCGAACGGCTCGTCCATCAGCAGCAGCGGCGGATCCACCGCCAGCGCGCGGGCGATCGCCACCCGCTGCTGCATCCCGCCGGAGAGCTGGTCCGGATAGTGCCCGGCGAAGTCGGCCAGCCCGACCAGTTCCAGCATCTCCCGCGCCTTGCCCTGCCGGTCCCGCCGGGACAGCCCGCGCAACTCCAGCGGCAGTTCCACGTTGCGGGCCACCGTCCGCCAGTCCAGCAGGCCGGCCTGCTGGAACGCGATGCCGTAGGCCAGGTCCCGCCGGGCCTGCCGGGCCGACCGGTCCGCCACCCGTACCGTCCCGCCGGTCGGCGGCACCAGGTCGGCCACCAGCCGGAGCAGGGTGGACTTGCCGCACCCGGACGGCCCGATCAGGCTGACGAACTCGCCCCGGCCGACGGTCAGGTCGACGCCGTCGAGTGCGGTGACCTCGTCCGGACGGCCGGCGTTGAACACCTTCGCCACTCCGGCCAGTTCCACCGCCGGACCGGGCTCGACTGGTCGGCCGGAGGCCGTGCTGGCGCTGGCCGCTCGCCCTGCGCGGCCTTTCGGGATCACGCCGCCGGTCGACGGCATCACCCGATCGATCACCGCCTCGGCCGCCCGGTCGACCACCGCCTCGCCCTCCGCCGGGTCGGTCACCGCGTCCGGCGCGCGATCGGTCACCGCACCGGCCGGCGCCGGGTCGGTCACCGCACCGGTCTCCATCTCCGTCACCGCGTCGAGGCCCTTCGTCGGGGGGACAGCAGCAGTTCCGCCAGGCCGACCGCGCCGGCCACCACCAGCCCGAGCAGCGCCGCACCGAGCAGCGCGGTGTAGACCTTGGCCGGGTCGGTGGTCGCCTCCCGGGCGTACTCGACGACCAGCCGGCCGATGCCGCCCCGGGTACCGGTGGAGATCTCCCCCACCACCGCACCGACCACCGCCGCCGCGCCGGCCAGCCGGAGCGCCGGGAAGAGGTACGGTCGGGCCGCCGGCAGCCGCAGTTTCACCAGCGTGCGCCACCAGCCGGCCGCGTAGCTGCGCATCAGCTCCTCGGCGATCGGGGCCGGGGACTGGAGTCCGCGCAGCAGCCCCACCGCGATCGGAAAGAACGCCAGGTATGTCGCGATGACCGCCACCGACATCCACGGCTGCCACGGGCGGGAGCCGATGCTGAACTGCCCGCCCCAGCCGGCGATCACCGGGGCGAGGGCGATCAGCGGTACGGTCTGGGACAGGACCACGTACGGCAGCAGTCCCCGCTCGGCGACCCGGAACCGCTGCATCAGCACCGCCAGCAGCGCACCGACCAGCACCGCCACGGCGAAGCCGACCGCCACGCCGCGCAGGGTGAACGCGGCGGCCCGCAGTACCACCATGCCGACCGGTTCGCCGCCGGCCAGTTCGGGATCGGCGAACCGGCCGAGGATCTCGGCGACGTGTGGCATCGCCGCGTCGTCGGCCCGGGGCAGCAGCCGCACCCCGAACAGCATCGTGCCGTCCGGGTCGCCGACCGCCTTGTAACCCTCCCAGAGCAGTACGCCGAGCAGCGTCGCGCCGAGCGTGCCGGCGGCCACCCGCCCCCGGCCCCGCCAACCGCCGCGACCCGACGTGGGCATGCCGCGCTCAGCCCGCCGTCGCCGGTACGTCGACACCGCCCCGGGGCGGTGGGGTCCCGGGTGCCGTACCGCCCAGCGCCGGGATGACCGACTCGCCGTACGCGGCCAGGGTGTGTTCCTTGTCGTCGTGCTGGAGATAGACGGCGAACTGGTCGACGCCGAGTTCCCGCAGCGCGGCGAGCTTCTCCAGGTGTGCCGAGACCGGCCCGAGCAGGCAGAACCGGTCGACGATCTCGTCCGGTACGAAGTCGGTGTGCGTGTTGCCGGCCCGGCCGTGCTCGGCGTAGTCGTAGCCGCGCCGCCCGGCGATGTAGTCGGTCAGCGCTCTCGGCACCGCGCCGGAGCCGTCGGCACCGTACCGGGCGACGATGTCGGCGACGTGGTTGCCGACCATCCCGCCGAACCAGCGGCACTGATCGCGCTGGTGCGCCAGGTCGTCACCGACGTAGGCGGGGGCGGCCACGCAGAACCTGATCGCCGCCGGGTCCCGGCCGGCCCGTTCGGCGGCCCGCCGCACCGTGCCGATCATCCAGGCCGCGATGTCCGGGTCGGCGAGTTGCAGGATGTAGCCGTCGCCGATCTCGCCGGCCAGCGCGAGCGCCCGGGGCCCGTACGCGGCGATCCACATCTCCAGCGCCCCGCCGCTCACCCACGGGAAGCTCACCTCCCGCCCCCGGTAGTCGGCGCTCCGGCCGTGCGCCAACTCCCGGATCACCGTCACGCAGTCCCGCAGCTCCCCGATGGTGGTCGGCGGATAGCCGAGGGTACGCAGCGCCGAGTCACCCCGGCCGATCCCGCAGACCGTACGGTTGCCGTACATCTCGTTGAGGGTGGCGAAGAGCGAGGCGGTGACGGTCCAGTCCCGGGTGCCGGGGTTGGTCACCATCGGCCCGACCATCACCCGTTCGGTCTCGGCGAGGATCTGCGAGTAGATCACGAACGGTTCCTGCCAGAGCAGGTGCGAGTCGAAGGTCCAGACGTGACTGAAGCCGGCCGCCTCGGCCCGTTTCGCCAGCGCCACCACCTCGCTGGCCGGCGGGTCGCACTGGAAGACCACCCCGATGTCCATGAGCCGCTCACCGCACCTTCGGGAAGCCGAGGTCGACCTCGCTCGAGGCCGGGTCGGGCCAGCGCGAGGTGACCACCTTGGTCCTGGTGTAGAAGGCCAGCCCTTCGGGGCCGTACATGTGCAGGTCACCGAAGAGCGACGACTTCCAGCCGCCGAAGCTGTAGTAGGCGACCGGTACCGGGATCGGCACGTTGATCCCGACCATGCCGCAGACCACGTCGTACTGGAAGCGCCGGGCCGCGCCGCCGTCCCGGGTGAAGATCGCGGTGCCGTTGCCGTACTCGTTGGAATTGACCAGCGCGACGGCCTCGGCGTAGGTGTCGACCCGGACCACCGACAGCACCGGTCCGAAGATCTCGTCGAGGTAGTAGCCGGAGTCGGTCGTGACGTGGTCCACCAGGGACGGGCCGAGGAAGAACCCGGGCCCGTCGGCGGCCGGCAGCGCCCGCCCGTCCACCACCACCTGACCGCCGGGCCGGTCGAGGTACGCCCGCACCCGGTCCCGGTGCTCGCCGGTGATCAGCGGCCCCATCTCGGCGTCCGGGTCGCTGGCCGGGCCGACCCGGATCCGCGCCATCCGCTCGGAGATCGCCTCGACCAGCGGGTCCGCGACCGCACCGACCGCGACCACCACCGAGACGGCCATGCAGCGCTCCCCGGCCGAACCGAACCCGGCCGAGACCGCGGCGTCGGCCGCGGCCCCGACGTCGGCGTCCGGCAACACCACCATGTGGTTCTTGGCCCCGCCGAGCGCCTGCACCCGCTTGCCGGCAGCGGTGCCGGCTGTGTAGATCGACCGGGCGACCGGGGTCGAGCCGACGAAGGAGAGCGCGGCGACCTCCGGGTCGGCGATCAGCGCCTCGACCGCCGACCGGTCGCCCTGGACGACGTTGAACGCCCCGTCCGGCAGCCCGGCCCGGCGCAGCAGGTCGGCCAGGAGCAGCGAGACGCTCGGGTCCTTCTCGCTCGGCTTGAGCACGAAGGTGTTGCCGGCGGCCAGCGCGGTGCAGAACATCCACATCGGCACCATGGCCGGGAAGTTGAACGGGGTGATCCCGGCGACGACGCCGAGTGGCTGCCGGATCGAATAGACGTCCACCCCGGTCGCGGCCTGCTCGCTGTAGCCGCCCTTGAGCAGGTGCGGGGCGCCGGCCGCGAACTCGACGTTCTCCAGGCCCCGGGCCACCTCGCCGGCCGCGTCCGCGACCGTCTTGCCGTGCTCGCCGGAGAGCAGGGTGGCGATCTCCTTCCGGTTGGCGTCCACCAGGTCGCGGAACCGGAACATCACCTCGGCCCGCCGGGACAGTGACGCCGCCCGCCAGCCGGGTTGCGCGGCGGCGGCGGAGCGGACCGCCGCGCGTACCTCGGCGTCGGTGGCGGCGACGATCTCGGCCTGCCGTTCGCCGGTCGCCGGGTCGTACACCGGCAGCCGCCGGTCCCCGCTGCCGGCAATCTCGGCCCCGTCGATCCAGTGTGGAATCTTCCGCATCACGCCACCTCAGTTCAGATAGGTCGACAGCCCACGCGGCAGATAGCGCCCGTGCCCGCGCCGCCCGTGGTACGCCCCGTCGGCGACCAGTACGCTGCCTCGACTGATCACGGTGTCGACCCGGCCCGCGATCTCGTAACCCTCGTACGCCGAGTGGTCCATGTTCATGTGGTGGGTGGCGACCCCGATGCTGGTCCGGCCGGCCGGGTCGTAGACCACGATGTCGGCGTCGGAGCCGGGCGCCAGCACGCCCTTGCGCGGATAGAGCCCGAACATCCGGGCCGGGGTGGTGGCGATCGTCTCCACCCAGCGTTCCAGGCTCAGCTTGCCGTCCACCACACCCTGGTAGAGCAGGTCGACCCGGTGTTCCACCCCGCCGATCCCGTTCGGGATCTTGGAGAAGTCGCCGAGCCCCAGCTCCTTCTGGTCCTTGAAGCAGAACGGGCAGTGGTCGGTGGAGACCATTGCCAGGTCGTTGCTGCGCAGCCCCTGCCACAGGTCGCGGTGGTGCGACTCGTGTTTGCTGCGCAGCGGGGTCGAGCAGACCCACTTGGCGCCCTCGAAGCCGGGGGCGCCGAGCTGGTCCTCCAGGGTCAGGTAGAGATATTGCGGGCAGGTCTCGGCGAAGACGTTCCGGCCGGCGTCCCGGGCCGCCGCGACCTGTGCGAGGGCCTGGCTGGCGCTCAGGTGCACGATGTAGAGCGGGCAGTCCCGGGCCACCTCGGCGAGCCGGATCGCCCGGTGCGTCGCCTCGGCTTCGAGGGCCTCCGGCCGGGTCAGGCCGTGGTGGATCGGGTCGGTCTCGCCCCGGGCCAGGGCCTGCTGCACGAGTACGTCGATCGCGATGCCGTTCTCGGCGTGCATCATGATCATGGCGCCGTTCTCCCGGGCCCGCTGCATCGCCCGGAGGATCTGGCCGTCGTCGGAGTAGAAGACCCCCGGGTACGCCATGAAGAGCTTGAAGCTGCTGATCCCCTCGTCGGCGACGAGCATGTCCATCGCCTTCAGCGCGTCCTCGTCCACCCCGCCGAGGATCATGTGGAACGCGTAGTCGACGTGGCAGTTGCCGTCGGCCTTGGCGTGCCAGGCGGCCAGCCCGTCCTGCACCACCTCGCCGGTCCGCTGCACCGCGAAGTCGACGATCGTGGTGGTGCCGCCGTACGCCGCCGCCCGGGTGCCGGTGTCGAAGGTGTCCGAGGCGTTGGTGCCGCCGAACGGCAACTCCATGTGGGTGTGCGCGTCGATCCCGCCGGGGATGACGTACTTCCCGGTCGCGTCGACGACCTGGTGGTCGCCGTCCGGCGCCCGCCCCGGGGCGAAGAGCGCGACGATGGTCTCGCCGTCGACCAGTACGTCGGCGGCGTGCGTGCCGGTCGCCCCGACGACGGTGCCACCACTGATCAGCAGTGTCATGAGCTGCGCCTCCCGTCTACGGCTGGACCAGTCCGTCGTACGCGTCCGGGCGGCGGTCCCGGTAGAAGGCCCACCGGTCGCGTACCTCGGCGAGCAGTCCCAGGTCGAGGTCCCGGACGATCAACTCCGGGGCGTGGTCGTCGCCGACCTCCCCGACGAACTTCCCCTCCGGGTCCACGAAGTACGACGTGCCGTAGAAGTCGTTCTCGCCGAGGTCCTCCACCCCGACCCGGTTGATCGCGCCGACGAAGTATTCGTTCGCCACCGCCGAGGCCGGCTGCTCCAGCTTCCAGAGATAGGCCGACAGCCCCCGGCTGGTCGCCGACGGGTTGAAGACCACGGTGGCGCCGGCCAGGCCGAGCGCCCGCCAGCCCTCCGGGAAGTGCCGGTCGTAGCAGATGTAGACGCCGATCCGGCCGACGGCGGTGTCGAAGACCGGATATCCGAGGTTGCCGGGGCGGAAGTAGAACTTCTCCCAGAAGCCCTTCACCTGCGGGATGTGCGTCTTCCGGTATTTGCCGAGGTAGCTGCCGTCGGCGTCGACCACGGCGGCGGTGTTGTAGAGCACGCCGGGCTGCTCCTGCTCGTACATCGGCAGCACCATCACGATGCCGAGTTCGGCGGCGAGCGCGGCGAACCGCTCCGTGGTCGGCCCGGGGATCGACTCGGCGTACGCGTAGTAGCCCTGGTCCTGCACCTGGCAGAAGTACGGGCCGTAGAACAGCTCCTGGAAACAGATGACCTTGGCGCCCTGGGTGGCGGCCTGCCGGGCGTACTCCTCGTGCGCCTTGATCATCGATTCCTTGTCGCCGGTCCAGTTCGTCTGCACCAGGGCCGCGCGGATGATCTCTGCCATGGTCGAACCTCCTCGGCACCGTGCTGGTGGTGGTGCTCGTCGGTGGAGAGTGTGCGGGCCCGCTGCCGAGCCTGCGATGACCTTGTGGTGACCTTTGATTTTCCGACCGGATGGCGTAGGACTTTAGTGACACAAGTCGGGTCGGACAATGGCCAATTTGTTACTGATTTTTTCGGAGAAGTAACATGCTGCAGCTCATCGCCAGTGCGATCGACGACCGTACGGCCCGGGGCGTCGCCGCGGCGGTGAGCCGGCTGGTCCGGACCGGTGAGCTGCCGGCCGGTACCCGGCTGCCGACGGTCCGCTCGGTCGCCCGGGAGCTGGGGATCAGCCCGACCACGGTCAGCGAGGCGTGGCGCTCCCTGGCCAGCGCGGGTGCGATCCAGACCCGGGGCCGCTCCGGAACCTTCGTACTGCCACCCAACCGGCTCCGGCAGAGCCTCCGGTACGCCCGGCTCAGCGCCAGCCCGGCGACGCTGCCGCACGACTTCTCCACCGGCGTACCCGATCATGACCTGCTGCCGGACCTGGCACCCGCGCTGCGCCGGATCGGCGACACCCGGCTCACCACCTCCTACCTGGAGGAACCGGTGCTGCCCCGGCTCGAAGTGGTACTCCGGGACCGCTGGCCCTTTCCGCCGCAGCAGCTCACCGTGGTCGACGGCGCACTGGACGCGCTGGACCGGGTGGTCGGCACGGTCGTCCGACTCGGCGACCGGGTACTCGTGGAGAATCCCACCTTCCCGCCGCTGCTCGACCTGCTCGACACCGTCGGCGCGGTGCCGGTGCCGGTCTCGCTGGACCGGTCCGGCATCGATCCGGCCTCGCTCGCCGCCGGCCTGGACCGGGCCCCGGTGGCGCTGCTGCTCCAGCCCCGGGCGCACAACCCGACCGGCGTCTCGATGACGCCGGAGCGCGCCGCCGAACTGGCCGCCGTGCTCACCAGGCATCCGCTCGGCGGCACCGTCGTGGTGGTCGAGGACGACCACGCGGGCGAGATCGCCTCCGCCCCGCCGGTCTCGCTCGGCGGGTGGCTGCCCGACCAGGTGGTGCACATCCGCAGCTTCTCCAAGAGCCACGGCCCGGACCTGCGGCTCGCCGCCGTCGGCGGGCCGGCCGCGCTGGTCGCCTCGGTCGCCGACCGGCGCCTGCTCGGCCCCGGTTGGTCCAGCCGGGTACTCCAGGCAGTGCTGCTCGACCTGCTCACCGACCCGGCGACGGTACGGGTGCTGGCCGGCGCCCGCCGCGAGTACGCCCGCCGCCGCAACCTGCTCACCGCCGCGCTGGCGGAGCGCGGCGTCGACGCTCCGGCCCCGGACGGGATCAACATGTGGATCCCGGTACTCGACCAGCAGCAGGCGATGCTCTCGCTCGCCGCGCACGGGATCGCGGTCGCCCCCGGTACCCCGTTCGAGATCGACCCGTTCGGCACCGACCACGTACGGCTCACCGTCGGGCTGGTCCGGGACGGCTTCGACGACCTCGCCGACCTGCTCGCCGATGCCGCCGGCGGACCGAACCGGGCCAGCGGCCGGCGCCTGCGTACCCTGCGCCGCAGCATCCGCTGACGCACCGGCGATCCGGTCGCTCATCGCCAGGGTGGTGGCGGTGGGGCCCGGACCGCGAAGAGGGTGTGCTCGCCGTCGGCCACGTAGACCGTCTCGCCGGTGGCGGCGGGTGCGCCCGAGTTCCGGTCCCCGGCCGGGAAGCGCCAGCCCGGCTCGCCGGTCGCCGGGTCGAACGCGTACACCGTGCCGTCGTCGGCCGCGCGGGAGTAGAGGATCGCACCGGCACTGACCAGCTCCGAGGCGTGGAACGCCGCCGACCAGAGCAGCTCACCGGTCGACGCCCGGTAGGCATTGGTACGCCAGCGGTCGAAACAGCACCCGGTGCCGACCGGTACGTAGAGGGTGTCGTCCCGGACGACCGGGCTCGCCACCAGATCGGCCTCGTGGCTCCACAGTTTCCGGCCGTCCCACAGGTCGAAGGCGCCGAGGTAACTGTCAGCGGCCGTGATGTGCACGGCCCGCTCCGAGACCACCGGGGCGGCACCCACCGGCCCCGGCAGCTCCGGATAGCTCCACCGCACCGCCCCGGTACGGGCGTCGAGTGCGTACAGCGTGTGGTCGCCACCGACGTAGACGAGGCCGTGCGCCACCGTCGGACCGGTGCCGTCGAGGTGACCCAGGTCGCGGGTCCAGCGGAGTTGGCCGGTCGCCTGGTCCAGCGCGTAGAGAGTCGGGCCGAGGCTGCCGTGCTGGTCGGCGAGGTAGACGAGCCCGTCCGCCGCGCTCAGCGTCGACCGGAGGCTGCCGCCGACCCGATAGCTCCAGCGGAGTTGGTGCGTGTCGACGTCGAGCGCGGAGAGCAGCTCGGAACCGGCGAGATAGAGGACGCCGTCGGCGACCGTCAGGGTGGTGTCCGGCTCGGGGATCGGATGCGTCCACCGGACGGTGCCGGTCGCGGCGTCGAGCGCGTACAGGATGCCGTCGGCGCTGCCGAGATAGACCGTGTCACCCGCGACGACCGGGCCGGCGTGGGTCTCGACGGCGGCGCTGAAGGTCCACCGGAGCTGCGGCCCGGTGGGGGCGGTCGGCCGGCCCGGCAGTCCCAGCCGGGCCCCGGGAAGGTAACCGAGCAGCAGCGCGAGAACGGCGCCCACCATGGCTCCGGCCAGGGTGCCGGCGGGGCGGCGCCGGGGCGGCCCGGGTGGGGCCGGCGGGCCGGTCGAGCGATGGTCGATCCCGGTGACGTTCACGTTTCCCACCCATTCCCAGCACACGTCGGCTACGACGAAGCGGGGTCCGGGTAAGCCACCACTTACGCGGTCATCGTAACCCTCGAAATGACGTACTTCAATCAAACGGGCGAACAGCGGCAAAGCACCGCGATCACGGTGGCGGGTCAAGATCCTCGGCGAGTTGTGGCCGGCTGCGAACTGTTCAGTCCCATCACAGGCGGCTGCGACCCACAGTCCGCCGAGAATCTTGGTGACCTCGACCGGGACGGCGGTCAGCGGACGCCGCACTAGGATCGACATGCCGGGCGTGCGGCCGACGAAACAACGGCCGAGAGTGCGGCCGACGGATCGGCGGGTGCGGCTCACACCGGACGGGGAGGACCTGATGGGCGCGGTGGTGACGGCGGTGTCCCGGGACGAGGGGCACCATTTCAGCAAGCCGACGAAGCACAGCATCCGGCTGCTCGCCGGGCTGGGCGTGGAGGGCGACGCGCATCTCGGCGTCACCGTCAAGCACCGCTCCCGGGTGGCGCAGGATCCGACCCAGCCCAACCTCCGGCAGGTACACCTGATCCACTCCGAGCTGCACGACGAGCTGCGCGAGGTCGGTCACGAGGTGGCGCCGGGCGAGATGGGCGAGAACGTCACCACCCGGGGCGTGGACCTGCTCGGGTTGCCGGTCGGCACGCTGCTCCGGCTCGGTGACGCGGCCGTGGTCGAGGTGACCGGGCTGCGCAACCCGTGCGCGCAGATCGACGACTTCCAGCCTGGGCTGCTCAAGCGGGTCGTGCACCGCGACGAGGGCGGCAACCTGGTCCGGCTCGCCGGAATCATGGGTGTCGTACGCGAGGGCGGCGAGATCCGCCCCGGCGACGAGATCACGGTCGAGCTGCCGCCCGAGCCGCACCGCCCCCTCGACCGGGTCTGATCCACACCTCCAGCCCGCAGAGCCGGGGTCAGACCAGCAGCCCGCCGGTCGCCCGGATGTTCTGCCCGGTGATCCACCGCGCGTCCGGCCCGGCGAGGTACGCGACGACGGCGGCGATGTCCTCCGGTTGCCCGAGCCGGCCCAGCGCGGTAAGTGTCGCGGTCCCGGTCAGCGCCTCGGCCGGGTTCGACGCCCGGAGCAGGTCGGTGTCGGTGGCGCCGGGCGAGACGGTGTTGACGGTGATGCCCCGGGGTCCGAGCTCCCGGGCCGCCACCGCCGTGAACTGTTCGAGTGCCGCCTTGCTGGCGCAGTAGAGGGCGAGCCCCGGTGCCGGCAGCACGGTGTTCAGGCTGGAGATGTTGACGATCCGGCCGCCGTCCCGCAGCACCGTGGCCGCCTCGCGCATCGCCAGCAGCGGAAACTTCGCGTTGACCGTCATCACCCGGTCGAACTCCTCGGCGGTGATCTCGGCGATCGGTGTCGACGGGCCGATCGCGGCGTTGTTGACCAGGATGTCGAGGCCGTCGCGGACCGGTGCGAACATCGGCCCGAGGCTGGCCAGGTCCGCCTGGTCGGCGCGGACCGCGACCGTACCCTCGAATCGGCGGACGAGTTCGTCGGCCGCCTCCCGGTCGTCGCGGTAGGTGAAGACCACCCGCGCGCCGGCCTCGGCGAGCCGTCCCACGATCGCCCGGCCGATCCCCCGGGAGCCACCGGTCACCAGTGCCGTCCTGCCGTCCAGTCCCATGCGTCGGAACGCTAGCCGGGCCGGGGCAGATGGTCTTGAAGAAATGCGCAAAGCTCGGTCGGGGTGAGGCCGGACAACGCCCGCACCTCGCGGGTGAAGTGCGGCTGATCGGCGTATCCGGTGTCCGCCGCCGTGCCGGCCAGGTCGGTGCCGTGCAGAAGCGATCCGACGGCGCGTTGGAACCGGGCGGTCCGGGCGACAGTCGCCGGTGACAGGCCGATCTGGCGGCGGAAGCCGAGTTCGAGATAACGACGGCTGACTCCGAGCCGGTCGGCGAGAGCGCCGATCCGGAGTCGCTCGGGGCTGTGCGAGAGCCGCCACCAGGCGGCGGCGACCAGCCCGCCGTCCGACTGCCGGTCGGCGACGGTGTCGGCGGCCCAGCTCGTCAGCACCGTGTCGAGCAGCGCGAACCGGGTCGGCCAGTCCGGGGCCGCGCCGAGCCGCTCGGCCAACCCGGCGACGCCCCGGCCACGCACGTCGGACAGCCGGGCCGCCGTCTCGGCCAGCTCCGGCATCGGTACGCCGAACAGCGCCGAAACCCCCGCCGGAGTGAGCCCGACACTCACCCCGTACGCCCAGTCGGTGTGGCCGGCGAGCGTCGGAGTGCTGCGCGCCCCGGTGACCAGGGCGTACGGGTCGGTGAAGTCGATCAGCAGCGTGGCGTGGTTCAACGGCAGGAGCCGGTGCGGAATCCGAGTGAGCGCCCCGGCCCGGAATCCGGCGTAGCCGAACACCCAGCGTCGCAGCCGTGGGTGTGGGAGCCAGCCGATCGTCTCGCACGGCGCGGACTGCGGCTGTGCCGGTATCGAATGGATCTGCGTCAGCGGGACCATCACGCACCATCATGGCGGGGCTCGGATGTTGTCGCCGGGGCCGCTTCTTCGGTGATCGCTGTCTATCTTGGAGGCGGTGGCCGAACGGGAGGTATCGACAGTGAACCATTTCCAACCTGGACCGCGCCGCGTTCACGCACTGCGTCCGGCCTCGCGGTCCGTTCGGCGGCAAGGGGAGTGGGAAAGAGGTCCGGTGCACCTGCCACCGCGCCGTACCGTGGCGGCGATGCTGACGGTCGGGCTCGTCCTCGCCGGGCAGTGGCTCGGCCCGGCACCCGCGTCCGGGCAGCCGGCCGGCGGAGCGGTTCCGGTCATCTACGACAGCGACATGGACTTCGACGACGCGTCGACCCTCGCGCTGCTCTGCGAGGAGCACAAGCTCGGCCGGATCGACCTGCGGGCGGTCACCGTGGCCAACAACGGCTTCGGCGCACCACACCGGGCGCTGACCCACGCGCGGAGTGTGCTGGAGCAGTGCGGCCTGCCCCGGGTGCCCATCGCCGAGGGTGCGACCGGGGCCGGCGTGCATCCGGCGCCGCCGGAGCTGGTCGCCACGATCGAGACGGTACTCACCGGAGCGCTCGACGATGCCGAGCATCCGGTGCCGCCGTCGCCGTGGACCGCCGCCCAGCTCATCGAACGGGCGGCCCGGACGGCACCTCGGGACGTGGTCGTGCTGGCCACCGGCCCGATGACCAACCTGGCCGACGCGCTCGCCGCCGAGCGGGTACCCGACCGGGTGGCTCGGATCCACGTGATGGGCGGCGCGCTGGCCGTGCCCGGCAACCTGTACGGCTCGGCGCTGCCCGGGTTCGACAACTCGCAGGAGTTCAACATGTGGATGGATCCGCCCTCGGCCCAGCGGATGCTGCTCCGGGCCCGACCCGGAACGGTACGCCTGGTGCCGCTCGACGCCACCCGGTTCGTGCCGATCACCCCGGAGTTCGTCACCCGACTCGGCGCCGACCAGAGTGCGCCGGGGGCGCGGATCGCGTACCGGATCGCCAGTCAGCCCGACCTGGCCGCCCTGATCGACCTCGGCATCATGTACTGGTGGGACGCGCTCGCCGCCGTCTGGCTGGTGCACGACGACATCGTCACCGCGCGGCGTACGGTGCCGATCTCGATCGTGCAGGACGGCGAGCAGTCCGGGCGTACGGTCACCGAACGGGGCGGCGCATGGGTCCGGGCCGCGTACGAGGCGGACCGGAGCGCGTTCGAGGAGCGCTTCCTCGACTCGCTCAACGGCCGCCGGTGACCCGCCGGGCACCAGTCACACGGAGCTGACGTGCGCCGCCAGCAGCCGCCATCCAGACTCGTCGGCGTGGATCCAGGTCCGGGTGTACCGGACCCGGGCGGTGAACGGCGTGTCGGCGAGCGTCCCCGCCAGGGTGCCCAGAAACCAGGTGACGCCGGTGTCCCCGCTGACCAGGACGGTCAACTCCGCCTCCTCGACCTCGGTCAGCGCCTGCTCCCCGGTGCGGTGCACCCGCAGGTCGTCCTGCTTGCCGTAGAGCCGGCCGTCCGGCCCGGTGAAGACGAGCCGCTCATCGATCAACCGGTCCAGTTCGGCCACGTCGGAGGCGAGCTGGGCAGCCTGGAGCCGCCGCTCGGCCGCACGTAGCGCCTCGACCCGGGAATCCTCGGACATCCGGCCACACCTCCGACGTCGTACCGCCCGCCGTGCCGTACGGCTCCGGCCCAGCGTGGGCCAGGCCCGCTGCGGAGGCAACGGTTTGCGCTGTCAGCGGCGAAATCAAGCCTGGCGCCACTCATCGGAAGACGGCTCCCAGACCGCGCCGTCGTGCGCGAAGAGCACCCGGGCCGGGTCGAGGTCCAGCACCCGGGGCAGCCACTCCGGCGTCGGCGGCAGCGGTTCCGCCACCCCGTCCCGGGCCGCCCGCCGGGCGAGCCGGGCAGAGCCGAACTGGTAGGCGAAGTCGTGGGCCTGCCCGGCCAGGATCACCGTGCCGTCCGGCTGGCGCAGCACCAGCGACTGGTGCCCGACGGTGTGCCCGGGGGTGGGCAGCACCCGGACCCCCGGCCAGATCTCGGCCTCGCCGTCCAGTTCCTCGTAGCGGGCGGCCGGGAAGTCGACCAGTTCGGGGATGGTGTGGCCGGGCCGGCGGGCCACCGCCAGTTCGGCCCGCTGCACCACGATCGGCCGGCCGGCCAGCGCCGGGTTGCCACCACAGTGGTCGAAGTGCAGGTGGCAGTTGACCACCAGCGAGATCTCGTCGAGGCCGATTCCGGCGGCCGCCAGCGCGGCCAGCACCGGTCGGCGGACCGGGCGGTAGTGTGCCTCGGTCTCCGGGTCGACCTCGCCGATCCCGGTGTCGAACAGCAGCAGCCCTTCCGGGCGCCGGACCAGGTAGCCGTAGGCGGGCTCGACCCGGGGATGCGGCTCGCCGGCCTCCGCCGACGGCCGGACGAAGTAGCCAAGGTCGAGTCGGCGTACCGCCGCGTCGCGCTGGTTCATCGGTTCATCCTCGCGCCCGCCGGCAGTCCGGCAAAGACCGGTTCACTACCGGCGAAACGCCGCCCCGGCGACGGCCAGCGGTACGCCCACTTGACCGGTTGAGTTCCGATCCAGTTACCTGCTTGAATATCTCGGGAGCACAGGGCCGGGCATGCTGCACCCCTCACACCGTGACAGGAGACAACCATGCTCCGCAGGCCCCTGCTCAGTACCATGCTGGCCGCGCTCGTCGTCGCGCTCGGCACGGTCGTCATCGCCAGACCCGCGCTACCGGCGGAGGCACCGGCACCCGTCCGCATCATGCCGCTCGGTGACTCGATCACCGGCTCCCCGGGCTGTTGGCGCGCCATCCTCTGGAACCGCTTGCAGAACACCGGTTACACCAACATCGACTTCGTCGGCACGCTCGGCCCGCAGGGCTGCGGACAGCCGTACGACGGGGAGAACGAAGGACACGGCGGCGCCCTGGTGACCACCGTGGCCGACCAGAACCAGTTGCCGCCCTGGCTCGCCGCCACCCGCCCGGACGTCGTACTGATGCACTTCGGCACCAACGACGTCTGGAGCAACCGGGCGCCCGCGACGATCCTCGCGGCGTACGGGAAACTGGTGGACCAGATGCGGGCCAGCAACCCGGCGATAAAGATCCTGGTCGCGAAGATCATCCCGATGGCGCCGAGCAGTTGCGCCGAGTGTGGCCAACGGGTGGTGGCACTCAACGCCGCCATTCCCGGCTGGGCAGCGTCGAAGACCACCGCCGGGTCGCCGATCGTGGTGGTCGACCAGTGGACCGGATTCAGCACGGGCAGCGACACCTATGACGGGGTGCACCCCAATGCCGCCGGTGACCAGAAGATGTCCGACCGCTGGTACCCGGCGCTGACGGCGGCACTGGACGGTGTGACGCCCACCCCGCCGCCGACCCGGACGCCGACCCCACCGCCGAGCACCACCACGCCGCCCGCCACCACTCCCCCGCCGGCCGGCGGCTGCGCGGCGACCTACCGGAGCATCGGGCAGTGGCAGGGCGGCTTCCAGGGTGAGGTGACGGTACGCAACAACGGCACCGCGACGAGCCGGTCCTGGACGGCGGAGCTGACGTTCGGGTCCGGCCAGCAGGTCAGCCAGGCATGGAACGCCACGGTCTCGCAGAGCGGCAGCACCGTGACCGCCCGGAACGTCGGCTGGAACGGCACGCTGGCTCCCGCCGGTACGGCCACGTTCGGCTTCATCGGCAGTTGGACCGGCAGCAATCCGGCCCCGGCGCTGAGCTGCACGCTCGGCTGACCGACCTGCGGGTGGTGCCCCGGCGGTTGCCCGCGCCGAGGACGTCCCCGTGCCCAGGAACCGGCCCACGTGCCCCCGTCGTGGCGGTCGGCCCCCTGGGCACGGGGACCCGCACCCGAGCGCGCCGGGTCACCTCCGAACAGGACACATCCGACGCGCGGTGCGGCTCAGTTCGCGGCGACCTTGTAGCCGGCGACCGACGGCCAGCGGACGGTGAGCACCACCGCCGGCTCCGGGGCCAGCCAGGAGTGGTCGACCCCCGGGCCCCAGACCACGTAGTCACCCGGCCTGGTCAGCACGACGGTGCGGTCCCGCAACTCGACGTGGAACCGGCCGGAGACCAGCACCAGCAGGGCGGTACGCCGTTCCCCGGTCACCCACTCGGCCCGGGTGTCACCGGCCGGGTGCACACCCCACTTGACCTCCACCTCGGCGCTGTGCCGTACGTCCAGACCGGGCGGCATGAAGTGGCCGAGCAGCCAGCCCCCGTTCTCCGCACCGTCGATGCCCGCCTGGCCGACGTAGATGCCGTCCCGCACCGGCCCTCCCCTCCACAGGTCGGGCAAGCTATCACGGGCCGCGGCGGCCGGCACGACCAGGCCGGCGACGCACCGGGCTCCCGGCCGGGGAATCGGCCGGGAGCCCGGGGTACCCGAAATCGGTCAGCTACCGCAGGTGGCGCCGTTGAGCCGGAACCCGCTCGGGCCCGGGCTCGGCGATCCACTGCTGATGAAGCCGACCGAGGCGGACGCCCCCGGCGCCAGCGACGTGCCCCAGCTCGGCGCGGTCGCCGTCACGGTGCTGCCGCTCTGCGACACGGTGGCGTTCCAGCCCTGGCTGATCGTGCTGCCGCTGGGCATGGTCCAGGTCGCCGACCACGGGTTGGCGGCCGTACTGCCGGTGTTCCGCACCGTCACCGTCGCCTGGTAGCCGCCGGTCCAGGAACTGTCCACCCGGACCGTGGCGGTGCAGGCACCGCTGCCCGGCGGGTCGGTCGGCGGGTTCGTGGGCGGATTGGTCGGCGGGTTCGTCGGCGGATTGGTGGGCGGGTTGGTCGGTCCGCCACCGCCGCCGAAGTTCACGTCCGAGCAGTTGTAGAACGCCTCTGGCGAGTCCGAGCGCTGCCAGATGGAGTAGATGATGTGCCGGCCGCTCTTGTTGGGCAGCCGGGCGTTCCACGAGTACTCCGCACCCGACTGCCCGCTGCCCATTGGCGGGTTGGTGATCTGGTCGAACGGCGTCGCCTCCAGGTCCGACCACTTCAGCGGGGCGTTCGGGTCCCAGCCGTCCCGGGTCACGTACTGGTACCAGGTGCCCGGGTGCGGCGCCCACGCGTTGTACCGGAACGTGATGTTCGCGCCGGACTGGAGGTTCGTGGTCGGCCAGTCGGGGCTGACGGCGTTGTAGGCGGCGTACTTCGTGGTGCCGGCCCCGCAGAGCTGGCCGTCCGGGATGATCTCCCGATGCCGCCCGCCGGCGTTGCCGATCAGCACGGCGAAGAAGTCCCACAGTGGCTGCTTGCCGCCCTGGGCCACCGCTGCGGCGCAGGCCGGGTTGGTCGGGTTGAGGTCGCCGCCACCACCGGCCCGCCCGTCGAGGTAGCAGGCGTAGGTCCGGGTGGCCGGGTATGTCATGGCACCGTGCGCCAGGGCGGCGTCGGGCCTGAGGACGAACGGGATGCCGGTGCCCAGCACCGCGGCGGCGATGAGGACCACCACCCTGCGTCGAATTCTCACGATCGTTGTCACCTCTCGGTGCGGTCGCACCCGTACGACGCTCCGGGTCGGCACCGATCGCTCGGCGCGACAGTCGGGGTGCCGACGGGAACGCGGGCGCGGGTCGGGCCTGTCGAGCCGCCCTCGCCCAGTTGTCGTTTCCACGATCCCGGCTGCCGACCGGGTCACCTCGGGAGCGTTTGCCCTGACCACTCCCGGACCCGAACAGGTCGGCACGACCGGCCACTCGCGACCGCCACGCGCCCCCATTTCATCACGAGATCACCAGGACAGGCAACGTACGTCGATATCCCGCCCCGGGCCGGACGCGGAACGGCCCGGTCCCCCTGCGGGAGACCGGGCCGTCGGGTGCTGCGCGTACGGTGGTGACTACCAGTTGCTGCCCAGGAAGCTGGGCTGGCTCTGCACGTTCAGCTCCTGGAACTTGACCAGGTGCGCCGTCCAGACCCGCCAGTCCCGCAACTCGAGCACGTCCAGGCCCTTCTGGATGTCGTTCGAGTAGATGTGGCCGTTGTACCAGTACGCCGACCACGAACCACCGGTGATCCGGCGCTCCGCCGAGAGCGGGCCGCGCTCCCAGAAGGCGATCTCGACCGGGCGGGCCGAGTCGGTGAAGTCGAAGACCGAGACGCCACCCTGGTACCACGCCTGGACCATGATGTCCCGACCCAGCACCGGGATCAGCGAACCGTTGTGCGCGACGCAGTTCTCCATGGTGGTGTTCAGCCGTGGGATCTTGTAGTAGCTCTTGAAGACCAGGCTGCGGCCGTCGCCCCGACCGGCGATGTCGTAGATGGCGTTGGCGCCCCGGGTGGGCGCCACCGTCTCGACGCAGGTCGCACCGGAGCCGCCACCGAGTTCGTCGGTGAAGACCACCTTGGTGCCGGAGTTGTTGAACGTCGCCGAGTGCCAGAACGAGAAGTTGACCGTGTCACGTACCCGGTTGATCACCCGGGGCGCCTCGCGGTTGGCGATGTTGAGCAGGATGCCGTCGCCCATGCAGGCGCCGGCGGCCAGGTCCTTGCTCGGGTAGACGGTGATGTCGTGGCAGCCGCTCGTGGTCGAGCTGCCGTTGCCGCCGGGGTTGCCACCCTCGTCGTCGGCGAAGAGGTTCGGCACGGCCACCACAGCAGCCTGGGTCGGCTTCTTCAGCGGCACCTTGATGATGGAGATCGAGTCGTGCGGCGGCGCACAGCCGACGTAGGTGGCCGACGGACCGTACGACGCCACGTAGATGTAGACCGACTTCTTGTCCTTGCTCGGCACCAGGGTGTGGGTGTGCGAGCCGCAGGCGGTCTGGACCGACTTGATGTAGCGCGGGTTGCGCTTGTCCTTGATGTCGAAGATCTTGATGCCCTCCCACACCGTCGCGCTGCTCGACACGCCGGTGCTGGCGCACGAGTCGTCGCTGCGGGGGGAGTCGGTGGAGAGGAACAGCAGATCGCCGTAGACCGATATGTCGTTCTGCGAGCCCGAGCACTGCACCTGGGACACGATGGAGGGTCGGGCCGGGTTCTTGACGTCGTAGATGACGAAGCCCTCGTAGTTGCCGGCGAAGGCGTACCGGCCCTGGAAGGCGAGGTCGGAGTTGAGCGCTCCCTCGGGGGCGAACGTCCCCTGCTTCGGGATGTTCGCGATCTGGCGGAGGTTCGGGCTGCTGGAGATCTCGTCCACGCCCGGCGTGCCGGCAACGTCCGATGTGGTCTGGCCGGTGTCGGCCACTGGTTGGGCGTTGCTTGCCGGAGCAACGGCAACGGTCACCACCAGGAAGGAGGCGGCGGCGAGCCCGACGATCCGGAGACGCCGCGGCCCTTGTGGGGAGAGTCTGAACATCTGGCGGCACCCTTCGAAAGGGGTTGACGATTGGGCAGACCTTACCTGGAGACAGGGTACGTCGATGTGATCCCGGTCACATTATTAATGATCAAGGAACTTATTCTGATCATCCTCCGTCCAGGCACGGTCCACAAGGCAGTAACCGGGTCCACCAGGGCCGGACAAGCCCGGCGAAGAGGTGCGGACCATGGCCGTACCGACGACCGGGGGCAGACCGGGCCCGCCGTCGAGAGCCCGCCGGACAGGGTCGCCGGGACAGCCGGTATACAGGGGGAATGCGCAACACCAGGCTGGCCGGACAGATGCGGACGGCGGCCACCGCACTGCTGGACGCCCTACCGGGGCCGGCTCGGGCACTGGCCGCCCGCCCGTTCGGCGACGAGGCGGACCGCCGCTGGATCGAGTACCGTCCGCTGCCCCGGCCGGGCGCCTGCCTCGCCGACCTCGACCGGACCGGCCGCAAGGCGACGCACCGGCTACTGGCCACCGCGCTGAGTCCACACGCGTACGCGCAGGCGGCCACCATCATGGCCCTGGAGGAGGTACTCGACCGGCAGGAGGACTGGCGGCGGGGCCGGCACAGCGACGACTACCGGATCGTGGTCTTCGGCGACCCGGCCCGGGACGACCACTGGTCCTGGCGGTTCGAGGGACACCACCTGTCGGTGACGATGACCGTCGCCGGCGACCGGGTCTCCCCCGCACCGCTCTTCCTCGGCGCCAATCCGGCGACGCTGAGCTACGCGGGCCGCCCGGTCAGCCGGCCGCTCGGGCCCGAGGAGGATCTCGCCCGCGCCCTGCTCGACGCGGTCGGCCCGGACGGGCGCGGCGCGGCGATCGTCGCCGACGAGGCACCCGCCGACATCCGCAGCGGCACCCGGGCCCGCTACGACAGCCGGATCGAGCCGGCCGGGATCCGGGGCGGCGGGCTCGGGCCGACCGGCCGGGCCCTGCTCGACCAGCTCGTCGCGCTCTATCTCGACCGGCTCCCGGCCGAACTGGCCAGCCAGGAGGCGGCCCGGGTCCGCCGGGGTGACCTCTACTTCGCCTGGGAGGGTCCGACCAGGCCGGGCGGGCGGCACTACTACCGCGTCCAGGGCGAGGACCTGCTGATCGAGTACGACAACACCAGTGAGGACGGCAACCACGCGCACACCGTGCTGCGCCGCCCGCGCGGCGACTTCGGTGCCGACCTGCTCGCCGAACACCGGGCCACCGCCCACTCCTGAGCGAGCCGGGCAGGTGTCACCGGTCGGGTGTCGCCAGGCAGGTGTCGCCGGGCGGGTCAGCCGGTTCCGCGCCGGCCGAAACCGCCGGCAACCGAACTGGCCGGCGGGCCGAAACCGTCGAAGCTGGTCGGTTCGCCACGCCCCTGGTCGAACTGCCGGACCAGGCTGCCGCCGAGCCGTACCCCGACCGCGCCGAGCAGCAGGCCGAGCAGCTCGACCGCGACCAGGCCGCCCCTCGCGCCGTGCTCCGGCTCGCCCGACCTGATCAGGCAGGCGAAGACGAAGAGCACCGCGACGGCGGCGTTCACCAGGTTGAAGGTGATCGCGGTACGCCGGGTCGGATCACCCGGCGCGTCCCACAGGTCGACCATGCCGGCCGCCATGGCGAGCCCGGCCGCGACCAGCGCCGCCACCGCCGTCCAGTAGCCGACCAGCCCCAGGATCGCCGGGCCGCCGAGCACGTCGGCCAGGTCGAAGACCGTGGCGCAGACGAAGAGCCCGAACGGAAAGGTCACCAGCATCGGCTGGATCGGATGTCCGTGTACCCGCAGGCGGCTCTGCATGGTGGCGCCTCCCCGGCTCGCTCCTCGACCAGCCCCAGCGTGCTACCCCCGAGCCACCCCGCCGAACCGGCGCCGCATCCCCGTCGCGGGTCTCGGCGTGCTCGTCGGTACCGGTCCACGGCGGAGGATCAGGTGCCGCGACGCCGGGCCACCGAGGTGACCAACCGCTCGGCCACGTCCCGTAACGGGATGGCCAGCGCCGCCGAGGCGGACCGCAACACCCGTAGCGCCTCCGTGGCCGGACAGCCACGTTGGGTCATGATAACCCCGACCGCCTGGTCGATCACCTGCCCAGCCGTGAGCGTTCCGTCGGGTTCACCGGCCGCACCGGAATGCCGGGACCGGTCCCGGACCGCACCGAGCAGCAGCCCGGCGTGTTCGGCCAGCAGCATCGCGCTGAGCTGTTGACTGGCGGTCAGCACGCCGGGCTGGCGGGCGTACAGGTTGATCGAGCCGACCACGTGCTCGTCGACGTCCACCGGTACGGCAAGCACCCCGCGTACGCCCAGGGCCAGCGCGCGGCCGGTCCACGGCCGCCACCGGGTCTCGGTACGCAGATCCGCCGACCAGACCAGTTCCCGGGAGCGGATCGCCACCATCGCCGGCCCGTCCTGCCCGTGCCGGACGTCGTCGAGATCGCCGAGGCGGGGCTCCGAGGCCGCCACCGAGGCGGGAGCACCGGCGCGTAGTACGGTCACCCCGCACCAGGTCACTGCCGGGATGGCGTCCCGGACGGTCCGTACCAGCCGGTGCAGCGCGGCGTCGAAGTCGTCGCTCGCGATCAGCCCGGCAGTCACCTCGCGGAGCAGGGCGGCGGTCTCCAGCACGCCCGGGGCTTCGGTCGACGGCTCCGTCGTCGTCCTCAGCCTCAGCACCGCGCCGGAACCCCCGCCACCACCGCGGCTGCCGCGGTACATCCGGTTCGCGCCGTCGCCTGTCTCATGGTCGCCTCTCCCCCGCGGTGCCCGGCCCCGTGCCGGTACGGACCTGCGCTACTACCCGAGCGCCGGGTGGACAAACCACCCGTTCCAGGAAGAGAACGATCCGGCCCGTCCCGGGGTTGCCGTCAGGCTTGCGACGATCAACCCCGGGATTCCGGGTGTGCCGAGGGTCAGCGCGAGCCGGAGCTGAGCCGGCGGCCGACGGCGGCGATCAGGCGGTCGAGTTCCGAGCCGAACGGGTTGTCGTGCACCAGGTAGGTCCAGGTGGCGCTGGGTCGTACCAGCTCTCCCGCGCCCGGCTCCCAGTCGTCGTCGAACTCGTTCTCCTCGAAGGTCTCCACCGTACGGGTCTCGATCTCCGGCACGAGCGCGTTGAACGCCGGCACCGCCGACCGGTGGAACTCGTCCAGCGGGTCGAGCCGGCCGAGCGCCCGCAGGTGTACGCCCTCACGTACCTCGGAGAGTTCGGCCAGATGCTGCGCCCAGAGCCGGTCGAGGTGGTAGAGCGCGATCGACCGGCCGACCCGGGAGAGGAGGTCCTCGTCCATCTCCTTGGCCCGGTCCGGGAAGCGCTCGGTCAGCATCTGCGCCGCCACCTCGGTGGTGAGCAGCCGCTCCCGGCGCTCGGCCAGCGCCTTACGCTGCTGCTCGATCACCACGCTGTACCGCCAGGTGTTGCGGTGGATCTCGTGGTTGACGCCCTCCGCGATCCGCTGGGCGTGCTCGACCGCGAAGTCGACCTGCTCGTCGGTGACCAGGCCGTCGGCGTTCATCCGGGGCGACGGCGGGATCGCGTCGGGGGCGTGCCGGATGACCAGGTTGTCCTCGAGGCTGACGGCGAAGACCGAGCGACCGGGGTCGCCCTGCCGGCCGGCCCGGCCCCGGAGCTGGTCGTCGACCCGCCGGCTGTCGTGCCGGCCGCTGCCGATCACGAAGAGGCCGCCGAGCTCGGCGACCCGGTCCCGGTCGGCCTGGTCGCTGCCGCCGAGCCGGATGTCGACACCCCGGCCGGCCATCTGGGTGGAGACGGTCACCGCGCCGTACGCGCCGGCCTCGGCGATGATCGCCGCCTCCTCGGCGTCGTTCTTGGCGTTCAGCACCGTGCACGGCACCCCGGCCTCGCGCAGCGCCTCGGCGAGCCGCTCCGACTCCTTCACGTCCAGGGTGCCGATCAGCACCGGACGGCCGGTGTCGTGCTGCTCCTGGATCTCCTGGATCAGCGCCTCTTCCTTCTCACCCCGGGTGGCGTAGATCCGGTCCGGGTCGTCGATCCGGACGCAGGGGGTGTTCGGCGGGATCACCGCGACCTCCAGCGAGAAGAACTCCCGCAACTGGTCGCCGACCAGTACCGCCGTGGCGGTCATCCCGCAGACGGTCTTGTAGAGCGCGACGTACGCCTGCACGGTGATGGTGCCCAGCACCTCACCCTCGGCGGTGGCGTCGAGCCCCTCCTTCGCCTCGACGGCCGCCTGGAGCCCGTCCGGCCAGCGGCGGCGCTGGGCGACCCGGCCGCGCATCTCGTCGATCAGCTCGACGCCGTCGTTGCGGACGATGTAGTCGACGTCCCGGTGCAGCAGGGCGTGCGCGTGCAGGGCGACGTTGACCGCGGAGAGCTGCTCGACGTGCTCGTCGTCGTAGAGGTCGACGTCGCCGAGCCGGGACTCGACCTCGGCCAGCCCGGTGTCGGTGAAGGCGACGCTGCGGCCGTCGTCGGCCACCGTGTAGTGCCGGCCGGCGCGCAGCCCGCGGACCACCGACGCGGCGGTGTGCACCGGGTCCTGCTCGCCGGGAACCGCACCGGCCAGCACCATCGGCACCCGGGCCTCGTCGATCAGGATGGAGTCGGCCTCGTCCACGATCGCGGTGGTCAGCGGCGGCTGCACCCGGTCGTCGATGTCGGTGAGGAGCTGGTCGCGGAGGAAGTCGAAGCCGGCCTCGCTGACCGAGACGTAGGTGACGTCGCAGGCGTACGCCGCCTGGCGCTCGTCGCGGGTGGACGCCTCGGTGACCCAGCCGACGGTCAGCCCGAGCAGCCGGTAGACCGGCTCCATCCACTCGGCGTCCCGGCGGGCCAGGTAGTCGTTGACGGTGAGCACGTGCACCGGCCCGTTGCCCCGCCGGACGTGCCCGTACGCGGCGATCGTCGCGGTCAGCGTCTTGCCCTCACCGGTGGCCATCTCGGCGACCTTGCCGGCGAGCAGCGACATGGCGCCGAGCAACTGCACGTCGTACGGCCGCTGGTCGAGCCCGCGCCGGGCGGCTTCGCGGCCGGCCGCACAGATCTCCACGTAGTCCTCGGCCTTGCCGGCGACCTCGGTCAGCTCCTCGTCGCTGAGCTCGGTGAGCTCCTCCTCGCGCGCCTCGATCGTGGGCAGCAGCTTCTCCAGCGGCGCCAGATCAACTGTGGTGCCCGGACGCTGGAGGAAACGCCGGACCCTGGTCTTCAACCGTTGCGACACACCCATGACGGGCAACGGTACGCGAACTCTCCGGCAAAGTGCGGCCCGCCCGGCCGGGCGCGGGATCCGCTCTCGGCCGGGTCGGTGGTCGGATGTCCGTACCGCCCGGGTGTGCCCGGATGGGCGGAATGCGGGCGCGGCCAAGCCTCTCGCGCGCCGGTCGGCGGCCTCGACATCGACGACGCCCTCGTCGAGCGGGGCCCCGCCGAGCCTCCCGGACGGTGCTCGGGACGGTTGATCCGGGAGCGGTGGGGAAGGCTGTAGGGCTGCACCAGGGCCCGGCCGGGCGCTGGTCGAGGCAGTGGGGGAGGTCGTCCCATGCGGCGCTCGCGTACACCCGTGTCACCGGCGCTGGAGGAGTGGACCACCCACCGTACCGGGGTCGCCGACCAGTGGACGCCGCGACAGCTGGCGTACCTGAAGGGAAACCGCACGGTCAGTGTGGTCATCCCGGCCCGGGACGAGGAGGCCACCGTCGGCGCGATCGTGGCGGCGATCCGGGCCTGCCTGGTCGAGCAGGTCGAACTGGTCGACGAACTGGTGGTGGTCGACTCCCGGTCCAGCGACCGGACCGCCGTGGTGGCCGCGGCGGCCGGGGCCCGGGTGATCAGCCAGGACGAGATGACCCGGGGGCTGCCCCGGCTGGACGGCAAGGGGGACGCGCTCTGGGCCGGGCTGGCCGCCTCGACCGGGGACCTGGTCGCCTTCGTCGACGCCGACCTGCGGGAGTTCCAGCCCCATTTCGTCACCGGTCTGCTCGGCCCGCTGCTCACCGACCCGTCCGTCGCGTTCGTCAAGGGCTTCTACCACCGCCCGTTGGTCGGCACCAGCGGTGTGGAGGCGGAGGGCGGCGGCCGGGTGACCGAGCTGGTGGCCCGCCCGCTGTTCAACCTCTTCTGGCCGGAACTGGCCGGGTTCGTCCAGCCGCTCGCCGGGGAGTACGCCGGCCGCCGGGACGTACTCGAACGGGTGCCCTTCGTCTCCGGCTACGGCGTCGAGACGGCGATGCTGATCGACCTGCTGGAGATGTGCGGCCTGGACGCCCTCGCCCAGGTCGACCTCGGCGAACGCCTGCACCGGCACCAGGACACCGAGGCGCTCGGCCGGATGTCCGGGCAGATCCTGCACACCGTGTGGCAGCGGCTGTGCCGGCGGGGGCTGGTCGAGGAGACCGCACCGCCGGGGAACCTGCTGGTGCAGTTCCGCCGGGACGGCAGGAGCGCGCTGCCCAACCTGGACCGGGAAATCGTGGTCACCGACGTCTCCGTCCGGGAACGCCCACCACTGGCGGAACTCCGGCCCTCGTCGTCGTTCCGGAGGGCGGCGGTATGACCGGTCAGCGCGATCCAGCCGGGCGCAACGGGAGGCCGGGGCGCGGCAGGAGGGCCGGGCGCAACGGGAGACCGGGGCGCGGCAGGAGGGCGCGCGGCGGTAGGCCGGGGCGCGGCGGTCCGGCCGGGTGGGCTGGGGAGGACGGATGGGCCTGACCGTGCTGATGAACGCCGGGCCGTGGCTGCCGGTGCCGCCGCCCGGGTACGGCGGGATCGAGAACATCGTCGCCACGCTGGTACCGGAGCTGCGCCGGCTCGGCGTACGGGTGGTGCTCGCCTCCACCGCCGACGCCACGCTGCCGGTCGACGAACTGCTGTCGGTCTTTCCCGACGGGCAGTTCGGGGCGCTGCAACGGCCGTACAACCAGGTCTGCGGGATCTCGCACGCGCACCTGAACGCGGTGGTCCGGGCGGTGCGCGAGCGGGACGACGTGGACCTGGTGCACGACCACGTGGAGGCGGTCGGGCTGGCGGTGCTGACCGCGATGGGTCCGGGGAGCGGCCCGGCGCTGCACACCCTGCACTGGGACCTCGGCAAGCATCCGGACCTCTACGGATATCTGGACGGCGGTGACCGGGTACGGGTGAACGGGGTCTCGGCGGCGCAGCTCGCCCGGGCCCCGCAGGCGCTGCGCGAGCACGCGGTCGGGCACGTGCACCTGGCCACCCCGCTGGCGGTGGACGCCGACCACCGGCCGCCGGTGGAGAAGTCCGACCACCTGGTGGTGCTCGGCCGGATCACGCCCGGCAAGGGGCAGCACGTCGGGGCCCGACTCGCCCACCAGGCCGGATTCGACCTGGTGCTGGCCGGACCGGTCGGCCCGTACCGGCGGCCCGAGGAGCTGGCCGCCGCCGGGCCGGAGGCAGGGCAGAATCCGGACGTACGGTACTGGCGCGAGCAGGTCGCCCCGCTGGTGGACGGCGACCGGGTGCGCTGGGTCGGGATGGTGGCCGGTACCGCCCGGGACGACCTGGTGGCGGCGGCCCGGGCCAGCCTCTTCCCGCTGTGCTGGGAGGAGCCGGGCGGGACGGCGGTGATCGAGTCGCTGGCGCTCGGCACCCCGGTGCTGGCGATCGGCCGGGGCTGCCTGCCGGAGCTGATCGAGCACGGCCGGACCGGACTGCTCGCCGACGACGAGGACGGCCTCGCCGACCTGGTGCGGGAGGTCGCCGGGCTGGACGAGCGGGACTGCCGCCAGGAGGCCGGCCGCCGGTTCACCCCGGCGATGATGGCCGAGCGCTACGTCGAGCTGTACGAACAGGTACGCCGGTCGGCCGTCCCCGGCCCGGGTTGATCCACCCCCGCCCGGTCCGTAGTCCGACGGCCGAGGGCCGTAGCCGGTTTTCACCCGTTAGAGGCAAAGAGAGTGGAAATTGCCAGCCTGCCGGGTTTTGCCGTTGGAATACCGGGTAGTCGCCGCCTCGTCCTAGCTGCGATCAGGTACGGGGTGAACCGGGAATGCCGAAGCGGGTCGTTACCGAACCCGGACAGGAACGCGGGCCACTGATCCTGGCGCCCGCCCGGTCCGGTGGATATCCGGGTCCGGTACGCAAGATGATCCGGGGCAGCATGCTGATCCGGCTGCTCGGCACCACCGACGCCAAGCAGATCGGCCTGCTCTACCTGGTCACCGGGTTCGGCTTCTTCCTCGTCGGCGGCGCGATGGCGATGCTGATGCGGGCCGAGCTGGGCCGGCCGGGGTTGCAGTTCCTCTCCACGGAGCAGTACAACCAGCTCTTCACCGCGCACGGCACGATCATGCTGCTGCTCTTCGCCACCCCGCTGGCGTTCGCCTTCGGCAACTACGTGGTGCCGTTGCAGATCGGCGCCCCGGACGTGTCGTTCCCCCGGCTCAACGCGCTGGCGTACTGGCTCTATCTGCTCGGCGGCTCGCTGGTGATGCTCGGCTTCCTCACCCCGAACGGCTCGGCGGACTTCGGCTGGACCGCGTACACGCCGTTGAGCCGGGACCAGCACTCGCCGGGGATCGGCCCGGACATGTGGGTGATCGGGCTGGTCCTCTCCGGGCTCGGCACCATCCTCGGCGCGGTCAACCTGATCACCACCATCCTGACCCTGCGGGCGCCCGGGATGACGATGTTCCGGATGCCGATCTTCACCTGGAACATGCTCTTCACCGCCCTGCTGGTGGTACTGGTATTCCCGCTGCTCGCCGCCGCCCTGCTCGCGCTCTACGCCGACCGGCGGATCGGCGCACACGTCTACGACCCGGCCAACGGCGGGCCGCTGCTCTGGCAGCACCTGTTCTGGTTCTTCGGCCATCCCGAGGTCTATATCGTGGCGCTGCCGTTCTTCGGCATCATCACCGAGGTCATCCCGGTCTTCAGCCGCAAGCCGCTCTTCGGTTACAAGGGCATCGTCGCCGCGACCATCGCGATCACGATCCTCTCGATGACCGTCTGGGCGCACCACATGTTCGGTACCGGTCAGGTGCTGCTGCCGTTCTTCAGTTGGTTGAGCTATCTGATCGCCGTACCGACCGGGGTGAAGTTCTTCAACTGGATCGGCACAATGTGGAAGGGGCAGTTGACCTTCGAGACGCCAATGCTCTTCTCGGTCGGGTTCCTGGTCACCTTCCTCTTCGGCGGGCTCACCGGGGTGCTGCTGGCCAGCCCGCCGGTGGACTTCCACACCACGGACACCTATTTCGTCGTCGGCCACTTCCACTACGTGCTCTTCGGCACCATCGTCTTCGCCGCGTTCGCCGGGGTGTACTTCTGGTTTCCCAAGATGACCGGCCGGCTTCTCGACGAGCGGCTCGGTCGCGTCCACTTCTGGACGATGTTCCTCGGCTTCCACGGGACCTTCCTGGTGCAGCACTGGCTCGGCAACGAGGGCATGCCCCGCCGGTACGCCGACTACCTGCCCACCGACGGCTTCACCGTGCTGAACACCATCTCCACGGTCAGCTCGTTCGTGCTCGGCGCCTCCACGCTCTTCTTCATGTACAACGTGTGGAAGTCGTGGCGGTTCGGCCGGATGGTCGACGTCGACGACCCGTGGGGCTTCGGCAACTCGCTGGAGTGGTCGACCAGTTGCCCGCCACCGCTGCGCAACTTCGACCGGATGCCCCGGATCCGGTCCGAGCGGCCCGCCTTCGACGACAAGTACGGCCCGCTCGTCGCCGACCTCGGCCGGGACCTGCCGCAGCGGTCCACCCGACCGCCGCAGGTGATCCGCGACGAACTGCACCACGAGGTACGCCACCCCGAGGCCGAGGTCGCCGCACCCGAGGGGGCGCACGGCGCCGCGGCTGCGGTCGCGCATCACCCACCGGCCCGGTCCGGCGCCCGCCCGATCGAGGTGCCCGAGCCGGACGCCGTACGCCGGCCGGAGTTCGAGCCGAGCGAACCCGACGAGAGCCTGGACGACGTCGCCCGGGGTGGCCCGGAGGGCACCCGGTGGCGGACCGGACGGGCCCCCGGCGAGGAGGAACCGGACGAGGATGGCGACCGATGACGACGAGCGGCGTACCAGGATGTCCCGTGGCTCCGGTCAGCCCGCGGGCAGCGCGGCTCAGTCCGCGGGTAACGCAACTCAGTCCGCGGGCAGTGCGGCTCAGTCCGCGGGCAGTGCGACCAGTCCGGCGGCGCTGAGCGAATGCTGGACCACGGGTTGCGCCCGAGCCAGCCGCCACCGGACTCCCGCGCGGTGCGCGGCGTCCCGGCCGGCGACCAGGGCGGCCAGCGCGGGACCGTCCAGTTTCGCCACGTCGGTCAGGTCGATCGCCACCTCCGACGGGTTCCGGTCGGCGACCGCCTCGACCACCGCCTCGCGCAACTGCTCGGCGGTGTCCCGGTCGATCTCCCCGGTCACCTCGACCACCACCCGCTCCCCCACCTGGCGCACCGAGAGTCGGGCCGGCTGGCCGCCCGCCTCGGCCCCGCCGGCCTGCCACGGCGCCGGCGAGTCGGCGAGCATCGCCTGCCGCAGCCAGGTGAGCGCCCGGGAGAGCAGCCGGGAGACGTGCATCTGCGAGATGCCGAACCGGGCGGCGATCTCGGCCTGGGTCTGGTTGCCGTAGAAGCGCATGGCGAGGATCCGCCGCTCCCGCCAGGGCAGCCGGCCGAGCAACCCGCTGACCGTCACCCGGTCGTCGACCGACTCCAGGTCGGTGTCGGACTCGCCGACCAGGTCACCGAACTCCGCCGAACTCTCCCCGCCGACCGGTGCGTTCAGCGAGGCCGGGCTGTAGCCGGCGGCCGACTCCAGCGCCGCGAGGATCTCCTCCTCCGGCGTCTCCAGCCGGGCGGCCAGCTCGGCCACGCTGGGCGAGCGGGACAGTTCGCTGGTCAACGCCGCCGTCGCCTGGCCGACCTCCAGGATCAGGTCGCGCAGCCGCCGGGGTACGTGCACCCCCCAGGTGCGGTCCCGGAAGTGCCGTTTGATCTCGCCGACGATGGTGATCGCGGCGTACGCGGTGAACGAACCCCGTTCCGGGTCGTACCGGTCGACCGCGTTCACCAGGCCCAACCGGGCCACCTGTTCCAGGTCCTCCAGCGGTTCACCCCGACCCCGGTAGCGTCGGGCCAGCCTGCCGGCGAACGGCAGGGCGAACCGGACGAGGTCGTCCCGGGCCTCCTGCCGGCGTTCCGGCGGCAGGCCGGCGATCCTGGCCGCGTACGCCAACGCCGCCGCGTCCAGGTCCTCCAGCCCACGCTCGGCCGGTGGTGTGGTGGTGATCTGTCCGAACATCCGCGCCTCCCTCAGGAAGGTCCCCCGCCCGGGATGCGAATCCGGTCATCGGTGCCGTACGGAACGGACCCGCGCCGGAAGCGAACATGTACCGAAACCGAACGAGCGAACGCCGTCGCACACCGCGATGCGCAGCGCGTGTGACCAGTAGCAGTCAGCGTTCTTCCCGCCCTGTAGGTACTCAATCACGGGACGTGACGTCCGCGAGGACGTTTTGCGATCAGGGGGATCAGCAGACCAGCAGCCCCTGCGGGGTGCCGCTGGCCCGCAGCCCGGCCAGCGCCTCCACCATCCGCAGCGGCGCGGGTGCCGGCAGGTCGTAGGGCTGGTTTCGGAGTACCTCGGTGGCGTGCCGGGTGGCCACCGAGGTCACCGGGTAGCCCCGGGCGGCGACCCGGTCCACGGCCCGGCGGCGACGCCCGAACGAGGCCACCGCGAGCCACTGCGGCAGCCCGGCCAGTGCCGGCGAGCGCAGCCCGGGCGGCTCCGGGAGTACGTCCAGCGAGCTGAACGGCGCGCTGCCGGCGAGCCACCACTCCGCCCCGGTCACGCTGCGCGCGGTGGCGTTCTCGCACCAGTACGGCACCAGCCCGGCCCGGACCACCTGCCACGGGTCGATCAGCCGCCCGCACTCCACCACGCACCGGTCGCCGCTCTTGCCGGCCCCGCGCAGCCAACTCCGGTACACGTCAGCGGCGGCGGCACTCAGCGCGTCCGGGCCGGGGAAGAGCACCCGGTGCAACGGGCTGCCGGCGCCGCGTACCCAGTCCAGCAGGCTGGTCTCGAAACCGGGCTCGACGCCCTGTTCGGCGTACCCGGGACGACCGCCCTCCGGCGCGTCCCAACTCGCCCCGTCACCGCCCGCCCCGCGCAGCACCTGCCCGAGCAGATCGCTGCCGGCCCGGAAGTCGGTCGGCTCCAGCCCGCTGGCCGGCCCGCCGAGCTGGAAGGTGTGGCCGTCGCCGGAGTCGAACACCGGCCAGGTACGCACGTCCCGCAGCAGCAGCACCGGAGCGCCCGGCGCCAACCGGCTGCCGAGGAACTCCCGGTACGCCTCCGGCAGCCGCTGCCAGCGGACCACCAGCGCCACCGTCGAGCCGGCGAGTACGCCCCGGCCGGCCGGATCGTGCACCTGCCGTACCCGTACTCCCGGGTTGTCCCCGATCAGCCGGGCCGCGATCCGGCCGCCGTACGCCACGGCCTCGACCGGGCTGTCGACCCGGCCGCCCGGCCACTGCACCGACACGTCGAAGCCGGCCGGCAGCCACGGCACGCCCATCGCGGTGGCCAGGTGGACCGCTCCGCCGTGCGGCGAGCCGAGCACGACACCGGGATACCAGCGCGGTGGATAGTGCGCGACCATCCACCGGGCCACCTCGTCGGCGTCGAGCGTCCCGGCCTGCTCGGCGGTGAGCGCGGTCCTGTTGGCCGCCCTGGCCAGCGCGGACCGGCGTACCGCCTCGGGCGCACCTCGGAAGCGCGACAGCAGCGGGTGGTACCCGAGATCCGCGCAGTCCCGGCCGCGGACCGCGCGGGACGCGACGGCCAGCAGCACCCGCCCGGTGCTCTCCGGCGAGACGATCCGGTCCGGCCCCGGGAGCCCGGACCCGCCGCCTGCGGCCAGCCACTCCTGCATCTCCCGCACCGGGCCCACCTCCCTCGTCCGCGCTGCCCGGGCCTTCCCGTCCCAATCGGGTTCAAACGGGCGGTCAGCAACCTGCCGGGCGCAATTCGGAGGACGGGCGGTTATGTCCGGCCAGTAGTGCCGCCGGCCCGGCCCGCCCGGTGCGGGTCGAGTTGCTCCGGGCGCCCCGAAGCCGGATGATCGAGCGTCGTGACCCAGTTGCGCTTCGGACCGGCCGGTGGCCCCCGGTACGCCAGTTACTTCGCGATCGCCGTCGTCCCGTTCGCCTTGGTGGTGACGGCGATGGCCGGCTGGCAGGCGGCGTCGGGCGAGGGCCTGCGCCCGCTCGCGTTGGCGACCCTGGTGACCAGCCTGGCCGGCGTGTTGGTGGCGGTCGGCCTGCTGCTGGCGGAACGGCGGAGCCGGGCCGGCCGCTCGGCGGGGCCGGACGGGATCCGCACCGGCCGGCAGGGCGTGCTCGGTTGGGCCCGGGTCGGCAAGTTGAGCCTGCACGCCGGGGCCGGCGACCAGCGCCTGCTGGCGGCCTGGCCCACCGGGGCGCGCACGCCGGTCTGGCTCGGTTCGGTCGACCGGGCCGACGTGCCGGCCGAGGAGGCGATCCGGCTGGTCGAGCAGTGGTCCGGCCGACAGGTCGAGCGCGCCTGATCCCCGCCGGGCCCCCGGAGCCCGCACTTCCCGCCGTGCTCCCAGGTAGCCGACGCTCCCGAAGGGCGCCGAGGTAAGTCGACGGTGCCGCCGGAGTCCAGGGTGCCCGGGCGGTGGCGCGGGCGGTCAGACTAGGTCGGCGCCGTTGGCGGCGCGTTCCCGCAGGGTCTGTGCGCGGCCCCGGACCGCCGTGCCGGCCCCCTCCTCGACCCCGCCGGCCGTCAGGCCACGCAGGTCGGCGAAGGGCTGTTCCGGTGCGTCCAGCGGGATCGACGGGTCGACCACCGCCTCGATCAGGGTGGGCCGGTCGGCGGCGATCGCCTCTTCCCAGGCCGGTCCGACCTGGTCCGGCCGGTCCACCCCGATGCCGTGCAGCCCGAGCAGCCGGGCCCAGCCGGCGTGCGGGATGTCTCCGGCGCGTACCGTCTCCGGTGCCGGCATCCCTCGCGCGGCCGGGCGGTCCAGGTCCGGCCAGGGTGCTCGGACGGCTCCGGTCTCCGGCCCCCGCTCCGGCTCACCGCCCCGGCCGGCCCGGTCGGAGTTGTTGAGCACCAGCAGCACGAAGCGGGGATCCGGCCACTCCGGCCAGTGCTGGGCCACGGTGATCAACTCGGCCAGTCCGCCGGACTGCATCGCGCCGTCGCCGAGCAGCACGAAGACCGGCCGGGCCGGCCGGGCGAACTTGGCCGCGATGGCGTACGGCACCGCCGAACCGACCGAGGCGAGCGTGCCGCACAGGTGTGCCTGTGCTCCGGGCGGCAGTCGCAGGTGCCGGGCGTACCAGTAGGTCACCGACCCGACGTCCACCGCGACCGCGGCGTCGGCCGGCAGTCGCGGCGAGAGTTCCCGGAGTACCAGCCGGGGGTTCAGCCGCGCGGTCCGCTCCTCGGCCCGGGCGTCGCACTCGGTCCGGGCCCGGTCGACCGCTCCCTCGATCATGTCGCGCCAGTCCCGGTTGCGCCGGTGCGGCACCCGGGACAGCAGCGCCTGCAGCGTCTCCCGGGCGTCCCCGACCAGCGGGACGTCGATCGGATACCGGCTGGCCAGCCGGCTGCCGTCGATGTCGATCTGCACCGCCGTGGCCTGCCCCGGCATCGGGTAGTAGCCGGTCCACGGGTCGTTGGTGCCGATCATCAGCAGGGTGTCGCAGCCGGCCATCAGCTGCGCGCTGGCGGCCGTGCCGACCTGGCCGAGCACGCCCGTGTGGTAGGGCAGCCGCTCGTCCAGCACCGGCTTGCCCAGCAGCGAGGTCGCCACCCCGGCGTCCAGCCGGTCGGCCAGCTCGACGATCTCGTCGGCGGCACCGTAGCCGCCCTGGCCGATCAGGATCGCGACCCGCCGCCCGGCGCCGAGCAGTTGGGCGGCGGCGTTCAGGTCCTGCTCGTGCGGCAGCACCCGGGCCGGGGGCAGGCCGGGTGCCGAGGCGAGCACGCCACCGCCGTCGGGGTGCGGCATGCCGTCGGGTACGAACTGCCCGAGCAGGTCGTGCGGCACCACCAGACAGGCCGGGCTCCGGGTCGACACGGCGGTACGGATCGCCTGGTCGACCAGGTAGGGCACCTGCTCCGGCACCGCGGCGGTACGCAGGAACTGGGCGCAGGCGTCGCCGAACAGCCGGGGCAGCTCGATCTCCTGGTACGCGCTGCCCAGCGCACTGAACGTCTGCTGTCCGATGATCGCGAGCATCGGCCTGCTGTCCAGCTTGGCGTCGTACAGCCCGCCGAGCAGGTGCAGCGCGTCCGGTCCCTGGGTGGCCAGGCAGACCCCGACCCCGCCCGTGTACTTGGCGTGTCCGGCCGCCATGAATCCGGCCGCCTCCGGCTGTCGGGACGGTACGAAGCCGGGATCGCCACCGGCCCGGCGCAGGGCCTCGACGATCAGCGCCACCCCCTCGCCGGGCTGCCCGAACACCCGGGGCACCCGCCAGGCCCGCAGCCGTTCGACCAGCAGGTCGGCGATGGTCCGGTCGGTCGTCACCGTGCCCGTCCGCACCCCGGACCGCCCCGGGTCAGCCATCGCGATCCGCCGGGGTGCTGGCGTCGACGTAGCGCAGCACCGCGCCGACCCCGTCGGTGAGGTCCGGCGCCTGCTCGGGGCCGAGCACCGTGACCCCGGCGTCGGTACCGACCAGCGCGCGGACCAGGGCGGCGTCGGCGCGTACCCGCTGCGGCTCGTCGACGGAGATCGCCCGGAGTTCGTCGGGACCGATGGCGATGTCGGTCGGCTCCGGGCCGATCCAGAGTTCCTCGATCGAGGAGGGGTCGTCCACGATCAGCATGGTGTCCACCTGGCCGCGTTGCAGTGCGGTCACCACCGCGTCCAGGCCGGCGCCGACGTCGCGCTGCATGCCGAACCTGTCCATCGCCACGTCGGTGTGCGCGGCGGCGATCTCGGCGATGGCCTGCACGGTGACGTCGTCCAGGGCGGACTGGTCGGCGCCGGCGGCCGGGAAACCGGCGTCGGTCTGCACCATCCGGTCCTGCCAGAACTCCGGCAGTTGTGCGGCGAGCAACTGCCGGGCCCGGGTGTCCCCGGCGACCACGATCACCTCGGCGCCGACCCGTTCGGCCAGTGCGGCGGTGGCCGAGGCGGCGTCTCCGGCGTTGCGCCGCCAGGACGTGATCGCGTCCCGCTGGTAGTGCGAGTGGTTCCAGCCGCCCTGCTGGACCCGGCGGAGCGGAAACTGGTTGCCGCCCTTGACGTGCGCGTGCCGGGGTACGCCACCGGCGCTCACCGCGTCCACGTCCGCGCCGGTGCGGCTGGCCAGTACCCGGACCCAGGGCACCTGCTCGCGGCGCTGCGCGACCAGCGGCATGGTGTGCGCGACCGGCCCGTACGCGGCGATGTCCTTGCGCGGCGGCGCGGAGAGGTACTCGGTGAGCACCACCTCGCCGTCGGTGGCGAACGCGGCGAGGCCGTAGTCGCCGGCCATCGGCTCGTGCCCCCGGACCACGGCGTCCAGGGCCGCCACGTCCCGTGGGTCGGTGCGCTGTTCCGCCAGCCGTTCCTGGAGGGCCCGCCAGCGCAGGTCGAGCGCGGGATGGGCGTCGTGGGTGTCCCGCGAGGCGTCCAGGTAGACCGACGTCCACGGGCCAGGATGGGCACAGATCGGACGCAGGAAGGACAGCTGCATGGGTCGTCCCCTCTCCAAGGTCGTGCCGGGGTTACCCACGCCGGTCGGCTTGTCACCTGAGCGCTCCTCCCGAACCACCCGGTGTCCGGAAGCGCCACCAGCAGCCAGGAGTGAGCGAATCGTCACGTTACGCGAAACGGATTCACTCACTGCGGATTCATTCGCCATGATCGATACAATTTGTGCTCGGGAGCGGACTCTCGGTGGTGAACGCATGGACGGTGAACTGTTTCCCGAACGGGTCGCCTGGCGCCCCGGACCGGTCATCACCGGTCACGTCGTACGGCTGATGGAGGGCTACTCCCGGGAGGTCCGGGTCGGGCAGCCCGTCCTGGTCGCCGTACTCGGCACCGCGGCGGTGGTCAGGGTGGTACTCGCGCTGTTCGCCTCGATGCTCCGGGCCGGTGCCGGCGCGGGCGCGAGGCGGAAGTGGAAGGAACTGCGCAAGGGGCCGGAGTTCCTGGTGACCCCGCTGCGACTGCGGGACGGCAGCGGGGTGCTCTGCGAGATGGAGATCCACGGACACCTGCCGCAGAGCGCGCTGGAACCGGCGGACCACGTTCAGGTGACCGTCCGCTCGCAGAAGGACGCCGGGCTCGCGCCCCGGGTGGAGCGGATCGTCAACCTCACCACCGGTCAACTGCTCACGCCGCGTACCCCGACCCTCTGGTCGCACCTCGGGCCGGCGCTGCTGCTCCAGGCCGCGGTCGGCCTGCTGCTGATCGGCGCGCTCGTCGCCTGGCTGGCGCTGGCAGGCTAGGCCACACCCCGGCCGCTGGCTGGCGCTGGCAGGCTAGGCCGCGCTCCGGCCGCTGGTCGAGCAGCCCGCACAGCTCCTGGTCGACCGCCAGGCGAAGCTGCCGTTCGCCACTGCCGGCCCCGATCGGGAACCCGGCCACCCGGCCGGGCGCGGCGGTCAGGGTCGGGCCGCGTCCTCCAGGGGCCGCTCGGCGCCGGTCGGCTCCCCCGCACCGGTGACCGCGCCGGCGGCCAACAGGCCACGACGGCGGGCCCAGCGCTCGAAGCCGAGGGTGGCGAACGGCGGCACCGCGCAGACCAGCGCGACGCCGACGATCGGCCAGCGCCACCGACCGAGCCGGGCCACCAGCAGGACCAGCCCGACGTACGCGAGGAAGAGTCCACCGTGCACCGGGCCGAAGATCTGCACGCCGATCTCGTTGCGGGGCGGCCCGTACTTGACCGCCATCCCGACCAGCAGTGCCAGCCAGGAGATCGCCTCGGCGACCGCCGCCAGCACGAACAGCCTCACCGCCGTACGGTGCATCCGCTCCGTTCCCCTCCCGCCGGGCCGACCGCTTCCGATCCGAGTCCGGCTGACAGCTTAGGCGACGCCGCCGCCCCGGCTGGCCGGACCAGTCCTTCGGCAGGAGCGGCACCGGCCACAGGGAGGAGGATCTCACCCCTCCGGGTGAACCGACCGGCGTACTTCTACGCCTTGCGACGTACAGGTGATGCCCACCACGGGGGGACGTCAGGAGCGCGGTTACGGAGGATCATGAGGTCATGACGATTCATGGTCCCGGGGGCCGGCCGTGATCGCACTGGTACTGGCGATCGTCTTGTCGGTGGCCTCGGCGGCGGCGTACGCGGGCGCGGCGGTGCTACAGGAACGGCTCGCCACCCAGGCCGGACCGACGGGGGACGCAGGGCGGGGCTATCTCGGCACCGTCCTGCGCCGGTCCGGCTGGTGGCTGTCGGTGGCGGGCAACGGCACGGGTGCCGCCCTGCACGTCGCCGCGTTGGCGTACGGGCCGCTCTCGGTGGTGCAGCCGCTCGGCGTACTCACCCTGGTGCTCGCGCTGCCGATCGCGGCGGCCACCATCGGCCGCCGGGCGTCGGCCCGGCAGTGGTCCGGGGCCGCCGCCACAGTGGCCGGTCTGGTACTCCTGCTCGCGCTGACCCTGCCCGGAGCGGGCGAGCACGCCCTCGTCCCGGGGCAGGGCTGGGCGCTGGCCGGAGTGGCGACCGCGCTGGTGGCCACGCTGGTACTCGCCGGCCGGGCGAGCCGGTCGGCGCTGTCCCGCAGCCTGCTCACCGCGACCGCGGCGGGGATCGCCTTCGCGGTGGCCTCCGCGCTCACCCAGCTCGTCTCCGGACTCGTCGCCGACGGCGGCGCGCTGCTCTCCACCGTCGGTCTGGCGGCGGCGCTGGTCGGGATGGCCGCGGCCGGGCTGCTGTTGTCCCAGGTCGCCTACCGGGGCGCCGGGCTGGGCGCGCCGCTGGCCACCGTCACGCTGGCCAACCCGGTCGCCTCGGCCGCCATCGCCATGCTGCTGCTCGGGGAGCGCACCGCGGGCGGCTACTGGGGCGGCCTCACCGCGATGGCCGGGGCCGGCCTGGCCGCCTGGGGCGTACTGCGGCTCGCCGCGGCCGACCAGCTCCCGCCGCGTCGGCGCCGGTCGCGGCCCGGCCGTCGGGGCGCGACGCGACTCAGGGGCGCACTGCCACTGCCCTGCCCGAGCCGGTCGGTACCCGCAAGCCGCTCGGCGGTCGCCCCGGTCCGTGCCGGGCGGACCGCCACAGCACCACCAGCCAGACGACCCCGATCACGGCGACGAGCGCCAGCCCAAGCCCTTCCAGCGCCGGCATCAACACCGCCTGGACCGGGGTCGGCTGGCCCAGGGAACCATCCAGGGTGAGCAGGCCGCGCGCGTCGGTGAAGAACAGGGTCAGGTAGAACGCGATCACGTGCATGGCGTCCCAGAGCGCGTGCAGGATCGACACCCCCAGATAGGCGAAGAGCAGCCGCAGCCCGACCACGAAGTGGTCCCGGCCGCTCGGCGCGAAGAGCACACCGCCGAGGATGGCGGTCCACAGCCCGTGCCCGACCGGTGCCACCAGGCCGCGAAGGATCTCCGTCTGCACCACCTGCACCACCGACAGCCCCTGCACGGTGAAGAGCGCGATGAAGGCGTACCCGGCGGACTCCAGCGCGGAGAAGCCGAAGCCGACCGCCGCCCCGAGGATCATCCCGTCCCGGATGGTCTTGGCTCTCAGTCCCCGGGTCAGCAGTGCCAACGCGGCCAGCTTGGCGGCCTCCTCGATCAGTCCCACCCCGAGGAAGAGCAGCACCGACGGGCGCAGCAGGTACGACTCCAGCACGGCCGAGGCGAGGATCCCGAGTACGCCCCCGGCGAGGAAGGTGCCGAAGACCAGGCTGACGGTGACCTCGCCGGTGTCCCGGCGCTGGAACGCCCAGGCCACGAAGGTCACCGGCACCAGGAAGCTGCCGAGCAGTACCAGGGTGGGCAGCAGGGTCGGGTTGCCGGTGAGGAAGATGACCAGCACCGTGGCGAGCCAGAGTGCCAGGCCGACCAGGAAGATCCGCAGCCACTGACGGCGCGGCGTGACCGGGACCGCCACCGTCCACTGCCTCCCGACGCCGTCCATCACGCCTCCGCACCGTCCATCGCGCCCTGGCGGCCAATCCGGGGCTGGATTTGGGGCGTACCCGCTCCGGGTGGGGTCGAACGTGCCGGGCGGCAGCGGCGGCCATCCGGCGGCCGGGCAAACCCGCTGCGGCTCGCCATCGGGCAACCCGGCCACCTCGACCGCGTTCCCGACGGCCGTGCGGCTCACCAGGAGGGACGTCAACCCGGGCTCGCCGGGGACGGAACCGGAGCGGCCGGGTTCCGGACGACAGTCCGGACCCCGGCCGTACGGGCGTCGGGCCGGCTCCGCCGCCGGCCGGTCGACTACTGGCCGACCTTGATGCCGGGCTCGCCGGCCATGAACTGGATGACCTGGCGCGGCTCCCGGCCCGGGACGTTCGGGCCGCGCATCTTGCCGATCGGCAGGATGACCCGGCGGAACGTGCCCTCCAGCATCATCGCCGTCGCGGTGTACCAGCCGATCACCGCGGAGGCGATCAGGATGTAGGCACCGGCGGTACGCCAGGGCGAGATGTTGGCGATCTGGCCGACGGCCAGGCAGGTGGCTCCGGCGGCCAGGGTCGCCAGCACCAGGGTCAGCCCGATGTTCTCGGCCAGCGCGGCGACCGCTCCGGACCAGGTGATCGCGGCGAGTGCGGCGAACCAGTAGCCGATCGCCACGAACGGGGTCGGCTGGACCAGCACCCCGACCGCGATCAGCAGGTAGAGGAGCCCGTAGGAGAGCCAGAAGGCACCCCAGATCCCGTGCATGGCGGTGGCCAGCCCGTCACGTGCCCGGTACGCCCACATCCCGGCGAGGAACTGCGCGAGCCCGCCCAGCAGGGCGGCGAACGGGAACAGGAACGTCTGGGTGGCGATGCTGCCGTACCAGCCGGCGAGGTTCGTGGCGACGACGAAGGTGGCTGCCGAGTAGCCGAAGAGTCCCAGGATCGATGGCGCGGCCACCGGCTGGAGGGAAATGTGCGCGTGATTGCGCCAGAATTCGAACTCGCCGTCATGGCTGGGTTGTGCCGAACGTGACATATGGGTCATCACAGGCTCCTTCTACGCAGCGGTTCGCACCGCTTTGACGCGGTCGGGCACGTGGGCCACCGCCGACTACCCAACGCGAGAGCCATTACACGGAAAGTGGACTTCGTCCGCCGCAGGGCGGCCCACGACGAAACCGGCCGCCGACGCGGGAGACGCGTCGACGGCCGGTGAACGACCGGGCCTGGGCGGCCTGGGCGGGATCAGCGCTTCTCGACCGGTACGTAGTCCCGCTCGGCGGCGCCGGTGTAGAGCTGCCGGGGGCGGCCGATCTTGGTCTCCGGGTCCGAGATCATCTCGCGCCACTGCGCGATCCAGCCGGGCAGCCGGCCGAGCGCGAAGAGCACGGTGAACATCTTGGTCGGGAAGCCCATCGCCTTGTAGATCAGGCCGGTGTAGAAGTCGACGTTCGGGTAGAGCTTGCGAGACACGAAGTAGTCGTCCGCGAGGGCGATCTCCTCCAACTGCATCGCGAGGTCCAGCAGCGGGTCCGGCTTGTTCATCCGGGCCAGCACATCCTGGGCGGCCTGCTTCACGATGGCGGCCCGGGGGTCGTAGTTCTTGTAGACCCGGTGACCGAAGCCCATCAGCTTGACGCCCGGCTCCTTGTCCTTCACCCGCCGGACGAAGCCCGGCACGTCGCCGCCGCTGACCCTGATCTCGTCGAGCATCTCCAGCACCGCCTGGTTGGCGCCGCCGTGCAGCGGACCGAACAGGGCGTTCACCCCGGCGGAGACCGAGGCGAAGAGGTTCGCCTGGCTCGAACCGACCAGCCGGACCGTGGAGGTGGAGCAGTTCTGCTCGTGGTCGGCGTGCAGCACCAGGAGCATGTCCAGCACCCGGGCCACGACCGGGTCGACCTCGTACGCCTCCGCCGGCACCCCGAAGGTCATCCGGAGGAAGTTCTCGACGTACCCGAGCGAGTTGTCCGGGTAGAGCATCGCCTGCCCGATCGACTTCTTGTACGCGTACGACGCGATCGTCGGCACCTTGGCCATCAGCCGCACGGTGGAGATCTCCACGTGCTCGCGGTCGAACGGGTCGAGGCTGTCCTGGTAGAAGGTGGAGATGGCGCTCACCGCCGAGGAGAGCACGGCCATCGGGTGCGCGTCCCGGGGGAAACCGTCGAAGAAGCGCCGCATCTCCTCGTGCAGCAGCGAGTGCCGCCGGATCCACTCGTCGAACTCGGTGAGCTGCGCACTGGTGGGCAGCTCGCCGTAGATCAGCAGGTACGACACCTCCAGGAAGGAGGACTTCTCGGCCAACTGCTCGATCGGGTAGCCCCGGTAACGCAGGATGCCCGCGTCACCGTCGATGTAGGTGATCCCGGAGGAGCAGGCCGCGGTGTTGACGAATCCGGGGTCGTAGGTGACGTACCCCGTCTCCTTCAACAGGTTGCCCGTGGCGATGCCGGCTGGGCCGTCGACCGCGGGCTTGACCGGAATCGACAGCTGGCCGCCCGGGTGGTCGAGTTTGACATCCGTCATGTGATCCTCGCTTCGCCGGCAGAATCTACGTTGAATTGCCTTCACTTTTTACGGTAAACGTGCACCGTAGCCGAGAACCTTGCGTGGTCGGCCGGTGAGTGATGGATCACGCTGGTCACACGTTTGCGGTCGGGCCGAAACCTGCTAGCCGCCCGGCACGGCACCGACATCCCGCCCGGCCGCCTCCGGGGACGACCGTCAGTCCTGGAAGGTCGGGCGGCCCGAACGAATGATCGTGGCGACGCCCGCGCCGGCCGGACCGAGCCCCAGGTCAGGGCCGGATCCGGGCCGGCAGGGCAGCGCGGCGGCGGAATGCCGCACGGGTACGGGTGGCCGCCGCGCGGCCGGCCGGGTCAGTCGCGCAGCGGGTGCAGGGCGCCGGTGTCGGCGACCTGGAACACGTCCACGGTGTTCCGGCCCGGCAGGAAGAGCGACTCGTCCGACACCAGGGCGCCGAACCGCTGCCCACCCGGGTCCGGCGCCACCACCGGGGCCACCGCACCGATCCGGCCGTTGACCGCCACCGCCAGCAGGGTGCCGTCCGGCACCGAGTCGGGCACGGTGCCGTAGACCAGCGCCGGTAGCCGGCCACCCGCCTGGTCGATCTGATCGAAGTCGGACCGGTTCCGCACGGTCACCGAGCCGGCCTCTGGACCGAGTGGAAGCTCGGCGACGGAACGACCGATCAGCTCCGGTCGGGGCTGCGCCGGAAGCACCGGACTGGCCCGCCCGGCGACCACGTCGGCGAAGACCCCGGCCGGCACCGTACGCGGCTGCCCCGGCTGGTCGTAGTAGCGTTTGTCCGCCGGCGCCCGGGTGGTACGCAGCGCCGAGACCCCGTCGGTACGCCACGGCACCTCGACCCCGGCCAGGTCGGCGACGGTCGGCAGCAGGTCGACGTGCTCCCAGTTCCGGTCGTCGACCACGCCGGCCCGCTGCCCCGGCGCCTTCACGAACATCGGCACCCAGAGCACCTCGCCGGGCGCCCGCTCCACCGCGCCGAGCCCGCGCCCCTGCACCCCCGGGGTGAAGCTGACCCCGTGGTCCGCGGTGAGCACCACCAGCGCGTCGTCGTAGAGGCCGGTCTCGTCCAGCCGGCGCAACGTCTCGCCGAGCAGCCGGTCGGTGTACTCCAGTTGCAGCAGGTGCCGCCGGTGGGCCAGTTCCACCCAGCCGTCCCCGTCGTTCGGCATCCCGTCCGGGGAGCCGTAGCGGATCCCGGACGGCAGGTAGTTCCACGGCGAGTGCGGCAGCAGCAGGTGCAGGAAGTGCAGCGTCGGCCGGGTCGCCGGCCGGAGGGTGCCGAGGAAGTCGCCGAACCGGGCCGGCTGGTTCTCGTCCAGCGCCCCCCAGCGGAACTGCGGATCGGTCGGCGGCGGCGGCTCGTCGGCGTCCCCGGCCTCGCGCCGGGTGATCTCGCGGTAGGAGTCCTCCGGGTCGCGCTGTCCCGTCTCGGAGGGCGAGACGATCTGCTCCAGCAGGGTGGCGCTCTCCCGCAGCAGCGTCGGCAGGCCGCCCCGGGCGGAACCGGCGGCCCGGTCCGGGCAGAGTCGCGGCGGGCAGAGCTGGGTGATGCTCTCCTGCGCCTGGATCTGGTACGGCCCGCCGAACGCCGTGAAGAGGTTGTCCGGATAGCGCGAGTGGTGCGGCGCCTGCTGCTCGCTCGGATAGCGGCCGGTCAACATCGCCGGCAGCGCGTACGGGGTGTAGCCGCTCACCCCGGTCGCGTTGCGGTACCAGGTCGACTCCCCGGCCAGCCGGGCGAAGTTCGGATAGCGGCCGGCGTCGATCGCACCCGTCCCGTCCAGCAGGGAGGTCAGCGGAAACTCGTCCAGGATCAGCATCACCACCGGCGGGTGGGTGTTCCCGCCCCGGCTGGCCCCCGCACCGGCTCCGGACCGCTCGCCCGGCAGCACCACGGCCGAGGCGGGCGAGGCGAAGACGAAGAGCAGTACGAAGACGAGTGGACCGACCGCGGCGACCCGGAGCACCTGGCCGGTCACCTGCCAGCGCCGGTACGCGTACGCCCCGGCGGCGCCGAGCACGGCCGCGAGCAGGACCAGCGGCACTCCGCGTACCGGGGTGAGGTGCTTGCCCACCTGGATCGCCAGCGCGGCGAGCAGCAGGCCCAGGGTCACCGTGTGCAGTACCGTCCGGACCGCCCGACCCCGGGCCGGCCCCGCCACCCGGCGGGCCAGCAGCCCGAGCAGTGCACCCGTCCCCCACAGCACCAGCGGCGGCACCACCGTGTACGCCGCCACCAGCAGCAGGATGTCCCGCCGGCCGGCACCGTGGAAGAGGAAGAAGTCGGGGCTCTTCCCGGTCACGTCCAGCAGCGGCTGGGTGATCACCAGCCCGCAGAGCGCCACGATCTCCACCAGGGCCCGCAACTCGACCCGGCCCGCCGACCGCTCCGCCGGCCCCGATCGCTCCGCCGTCCCTGGCTGGTCCGCCGTCCCCGACTGCCCCGCCGCCGGTGGCTGGTCCGCCGCCGTCTCCGGCCGGTCTGCCGTCGCTGCCTGGTCCGCCGCCGCTGGCTGGTCCGTCGTCGTTCCCGGCCGGTCTGCCGTCCCTGGCTGGTCCGTCGTCTCCGGCTGCTGCTCGCCCGAGGTGCCGGGCTCAGCCACGCGGCGTCCCGAGGTCACGCGGCGTCCCGAGGTAGAGGGTGCGGGTGCCGGACGGCAGTTCGAGCCGGCGGACGATCGTGCACCGCTGCCCGAGCAGCCGCTCGAACTCCTCCCGGCGGTAGTCCGGGAAGAGGCCGGCCGGCTTGTTGGCCAGCAGCCGGGCCGCCATCGGGTCGTCGGGATGCACGAACTCGACCACCAGCCGGCCGCCGGCCCCCGCCGTCGTCAGGAGCCCGACCAGCCAGTCGACGACCTCCGGCAGCGGGACGTTGCGCCCGATGGCGAGGTGGTGCACCACGGCCAGCGCGAGCACCACGTCCGCCTCGGCCCGGGCCGCGAAGGACCCGCGCTCCACCCCGCGCCAGCCGCCGCCCGGCGACGGATCGGCCAGATCCATCACCAGCGGTAGCACCCGACGCTCGCCGTCGGCCCGCAGCCGCCGGTAGAGCTGGTCGACCACGGCCGGGTCGCTCTCCACCGCGACCACGTAGTCGGCGTACCCGGCGGCGAGTCGTGAGTATGTGCCGTCGTTGGCCCCGAGGTCGAGCACCAGCCGGGACCGGTCCCCCTCGGCCAGTGCCTCGGCCACGAACCGTTCCTTGGCCTCCCGGTCGGCGTCCGAGTAGGTGCAGGTCTCCCGGTAGCCGGACCAGTGGCTGGCCGGGGGCTGCCAGTCGAGCCGGCCGACCAGCTTCCGCAACGCGCCGAGGGTGGCCAGGACCAGTTCCCGGGAGAAGCCGGCGTCCTTCAACTCCGCCCGGACGGTGCCGGTACTGGCGGCGGCGTACCGGGACTGGATGGCGTCGTGCAGGTGGACGTGCTTGAGCACCCCGGCCCGGAACCGTCGGGTACCGCCGAAGAGCTTACGCAGCTCGCCCGCCTCGATCCCGTCGATCCGGGACCGCAGCCAGGGCTGGAAGTCCAGCCCAAGATGCGCCTGGAGCAGCAGCGGATAGAGCAGGGTCTGGCAGAACTGCCGGTAGCCGGCCCACGGCTCGCCGTCCCGGGCCGGCTCGAACGAACCGATGTCGATGAAGACCGGCTCGGCGCCCCGCCACTGGAGGTTGTACGCCGAACCGTCCTTGGTGGTGAAACCGGCCGGTACGGCCGTACGGAGGATCTCCAGGTGCAGCAGCGCGGCGTCACGCAACATCGCGAACGACCACTCGTACGGGTACGACACGAACGGGATGCGCTCGTGCCGGAGTACGGTCGCCCACTGCCCGACAGGGTTCGCCGACAGCGTTTCCGGGTCGGCTGTCTCGGTGCCGCAGATCTTGCCGTCGGCGAGCAGCCGGCCGAAGAACTCGGCTCCGGCGAGCGCCCGCCAGTCCTCGGCGGCCTGCGGGCCGAGCCCGCGGAAGACCTGACCGTCGGCGTGGAACACCCGGTTCGCCGGGTCGCGGAAGGAGCCGGGATCGGCTCGGGGAGGGGAATCGGGGGCGGTGGTGAACGTCGCCGGGACGGGAGGTGGTGCGACCATCGGGTGTGGACCGCCCTCAGTCCTGCTTCGATGGCTGCTTGCGGAACCGGCTGGTGAGTCTGCGCCAGTAGAGCTTCGCCGCCACCGCGACCCCGGCGACGCCGCCGACCACGGCCTGCACGATGAGGCTGCCCGATCCCGCATCCAGGTAGGCCAGACTTCTCATCTCTCGGCCACCTCCCTTTCTGTCTGCCCCCGTACCCGAAAAAGGAGCGCCGTGTCCGGCCGCCTGTCCCGACGACCTGACCCGCGCGCACGACAACGCGGCCGACCATCCGCAACCCACCGGTCAGGTGGCGGAAAGCTGGACGTCGGATGCCGTTAAACACACCGTACGCCGATGATCCGCCGACCGCATCGGCACCCGGAACGCCGATCCGGCAGGTCCGATTCGTTCAAGACGCCGGCGCGACCGGTTCCTACGCTGGCCGAATGACACCGAGACTAGACGCATTCGGCCTGGTCGTGGCCGACATGGCCCGATCTCTCGCCTTCTACCGGAAGCTGGGGCTGGACATCCCGGCCAGTGCCGACGCCGAGCCGCACGTGGAGTTCGCGCTGCCCGGCGGGCTGCGCCTGATGTGGGACACCATCGAGATGGTCCGCTCGTTCGAGCCGGACTGGTCGCCGCCGGGCGGGTCGCAGGTGAGCCTCGCCTTCCGGTGCGCCGATCCGGCCGAGGTGGACAGCGTGTACGCCGAGATGACCGCCGCCGGCCACCGAACGCATCTCAAGCCGTGGGACGCGCCCTGGGGCCAGCGGTACGCGGTGCTGCTCGACCCGGACGGCAACAGCGTCGACCTGTACGCCCCGCTGGAGCCGGCGGCCGGCTAGCGGCCGACAAGCCGTCCGAGGGGTACCCCGGCCAGGTTCTTGACCTCGCGGGACAGGTGCGCCTGGTCGGCGTACCCGATTCGGGCGGCGACCTCGGCGGCCGGGGTGCCGGACCGGGCCATGGCCAGCGCGCGGCGCATCCGCAGGATCCGGGCCAGCGTCTTGGGGCCGTAACCGAACAGTGCCAGGCTGCGCCGGTGCAATTGCCGGGTCCCGAGCCCGAACGCGTCGGCCGTGCCGGCGACATCGCGACCGGCGGCGAGCCCGGCGGCCAGCGGTGCGGCGAGCGGATCCGGGCCGCCGTCGGCGGCGAGCCGGGCGGCGGCGATCGACTCCAGCACCCGGCCGGGCCGGTCGTCCGACGCCACCCGCTCGGCCAACTCGGCCACCTCCGGCCCTGGCCAGAGCGCGGCGAGCGGAACCCGCTGGTCCCGCACCGCGTGTGCCGGCAGCCCGAAGACCGCCGGACCGGTCCCGGGCGGGAAGCGGAGTCCCACGTACCGCTCACCGGCCGGCCCGGCGGCGACCTGGGCGACCGTGTCCGGGCCGGCCACCAGCAGACCGCTCCGGCTCGACCAGATCAGGTCCATGCAGCCGTCCGGCAGGACCCGCCCCGGGCCGGCGTCGGCGGTCCGGGTGACCGTCCAGACGACGGCGCCGGCCAGCCCGGACATCCGCTCCCGATACACGGCCCCCAGCCTGCCAGCCGAACGGGCACGGCTGCCCGGTGCGGGCCGGGTTTGTAGCCAAGGCGACACCGCCGTGCGGCGCGGAATGCGAGCCTGTCCCGCATGGCGACCTTCGCCGGCAAGAAGATCGAGGCGTACGTCGGCCCTCGGGAACTCGGCGCGGCCGACGACCTCGAACAGGTGGTGGTCGACTTCATCGCCGGCGCCAGGGAGAGCCTCGACATCGCCGTCCAGGAACTCGACTCGGAGCCGATCGCCCAGGCGATCCTCGACGCCCGGTTCCGGGGCGTCAGCGTGCAGATGGTGCTGGAGCAGGACTACCTGCGGACGGCGAAACTGCCCCGGGTCACCGCCCGGCCCGGCGAACCGGAGGCGGACGCCCGGCACCGGGTCCAGTGGGAGCCGGAGCCCGGCAGCCGCAGCCTGGAGCCGAACCGGCGGATCATGGCCGCCCTGCTGCGCTGCGACGTCGACGTCAAGGCCGACTACAACCCGGCGATCTTCCACCAGAAGTTCGCGGTCCGCGACTACCGGCAGCGGGTTGCCGGGCGGGCGGCGGTGCTCTCCGGCTCGGCGAACTTCACCGGTACCGACTGCCACCGCAACCTGAACCACGTCGTGATCTTCCACGACGCCCGGATCTGCCAGGAGTACGCCGACGAGTTCGCCCGGCTCCGGCAGGGCCGGTTCGGGCGCGGCGAGCACGGCCGGGTGCCGAACGCGTACAACGTGGCGGGGGTGCCGGTGAAGGTGCTGTTCGCGCCGGACCACACGCCGGAGCTGGAGATCATGAAGCAGATGCTGAAGGCGACCGCCCGGGTCGACTTCGCCATCTTCACCTTCTCCGGCTCGTCCGGCATCGACGACGCGATGATCGCGCTGGCCGCCGCCGGGCGCACCGTCAGCGGGGCGGTGGACCCCGGCCAGGGGGTGCAGAAGTGGGCCGCCACCCACGACCTCGACCGGGCCAACATCGCGCTCTACGCCCCGATCCGGTCACCGGCCTTCGGCAAGCTGCACCACAAGCTGATGGTGATCGACGAGGCGGTGGTGATCGCCGGTTCGTTCAACTACACGGCGCCGGCCAACCAGTACAACGACGAGAACATCTTCGTGCTCGGCAGCCCCTATCCGGACCTGCCCCGCCGGGAGGGCGGCCCAACCGACCTCGACCGGTGCGCCGAGATCGCCGGCTTCTTCCGTACCGAGATCGAACGGATCGAACTCGCCGGCCAGCGCTTCCTCGGGGAACGGCTTGATCGGCGCCGTTAGCGTGGTCGTGGGATGGCGGCGGGCGCCACCGCTCGTCCCTCGAGCAGGGGCGGCAGGTCGGAGGTCGATGTGGCACGGCAGCGGATCGGACAGCGCCGACCGGGACAGCAACCCGCACCGTACCGAGGGCCGGGCTGGCAGCGACGACCGACGCTCGGCGTCGACGTCGGCGGTGTGCTGGTGACGCTCGCCGGGCGGGACGAGGACACCTCGTTCTTCGGCGGCCAGCCGTTGCTGACCCCGGCGGTGGCGGGAGTCTTCGAGGCCCTCACCGCGTTGACCGCCGCACCGTTCGCCGGGCGGGTACACCTGGTCTCGAAGGCCGGTCCCAAGGTGGCCGCGAACACCCGGGCCTGGCTGGCGCACCACGAGTTCTTCGACCGTACCGGCATCCCCGCCGGCAACCTGCACGTCGTCCGGGAGCGCCGGGACAAGGCGCCGGTCTGCCAGCGCCTCGGCATCACCCACTTCGTCGACGACCGGCTCGACGTACTGGCCCACCTGGAGACGGTCGAGCACCGCTACCTGTTCCTGGGTGGGACCGACGACCGGCCGCCGGACGGGAGCGTTCCGGACTGGGCGACGGTGGCCGACACCTGGACGGCACTCGCCACCCTGCTCCGGGAGTCGATCCCCGTCCCGGCCACCGGCCGGCCGTGACCAGCACCGCCCACACCGACGGCTCCGGCCCCGTGGCGCGGAGCGGCGTGCACCGGAGCCGTCCTCGACAGTCCTGATCGGAGTGACGGATGAGTTCGGAAGACCCGAGGTGGCGCCTGCTCGACCTGGCCAGCCCCAAACTCCTCGCACACTTCGCCGACCGTGGGGTCGAGCGGATCGAGTACGTCGGCACGTTTCCCGAATTCGACCACTTCGCGGTCTGGCTCTGCACCCGGACCGACGCCCAGCGAGCGGCGTTGGGTACCCCGGACCCGGCGATCGACGAGGTCCGGCAGGTCCTGCGACAGACGGGCTTCACGCCGGCCCAGTTGGCGGGGCTCGGCACCACGGCCCAGTCGCAGGAGACGGTCGACCGCGACCACGAGGGCAGTTGGTTCTACGCCATGCGATGAGTGTTGCCAGCGGCCAGCTCAGCCGTTGGTCAGCGACACCGGGACCGAGCCCGGGTGCGGGATCGGAGGGCTCCCGGCGGGTTGCCGCGCCGGACGGCGCAGTTGGGCCAGCGCGTCCAGTACGGCGGCGATCGCCGGATGGACGGGGCCGTCGCCGCGCGGGCGGGTGACCGCGAAGATCCGGCGACCGGTGACCGGCCGGACCAGCGGCTCGACGTGCACCCCGGCCGGTACGTTCCGGAGCGCCATCCCCGGCACCAGCGCGGCGCCGAGCCCGGCCGCCACCAGGTCCAGGGTGAGCGCGAAGTCGATCGCCCGGTGCCGGATGTCCGGCTCGAAACCGGCCAGGTGGCAGGCGTGCAGGGTGGACCGGCCGCACGGGGTGTGTGCGGCGCTGGCCACCCAGGGTAGGTCAGCGAGGTCGGCGAGCAGTCCGGTGTGCCGGCCCCAGTCGACCGGGGTGATCAGGTGCATCGGGTCGGTGGCGATCGGGTGCCGGTCCAGTTCGGCGGTGGCGATCCCGGGCACGTGGTCGTATTCCTGGAGGACCGCGATGTCCAGTACGGCGGAGCGCAGGTCCAACCGGCTCTGCTCGTCCTCGGCCTCGCTGACGCGTACGTCCAGGTCGGGGTATGCGGCCATCGCCCGGGCGGCGGCCGGGGCGACCAGGGCACCGGCGGCGGACGGGAACGAGCCGACCCGGACGGTCCCGGCTACCCGCTGGTGCGCGACGGCCAGCCCGGTGACCGCCTGCTCGACGGCGCCGAGGATCCGCTCCGCGTGCCCGGCGAGCACCTGCCCGGCGGAGGTCAGCACCACGCCCCGGCCGGAGCGTTCGACCAGCGGATAGCCCGCCTCCCGGGCGAGCTGGGCGAGCTGCTGGGAGACCGCCGACGGGGTGACGTGCAGCGCGGCGGCGGCAGCGGTCACCCCGCCGCGCAGCGCCACCTCGTGCAGCACCCGCAGGCGCCGGACATCCAGGTCCATGTAGTCACGCTACAACGCCGGTTAAGAATCTTGAACTGGACCTTAAACGAGCTGGCCGGCAGCGTGGACGCCATGAGATTTCCGCACCGCATGCAGGCGGTCCTGGTCGCCGCCCTCTGGGGGGTCAACTTCGTCGTCATCGAGGTCGGCCTCCGCGACCTGCCGCCGCTGGTGCTGACCGCGCTGCGGTTCGTCGCCGCCGCGCTGCCGCTGGTCTTCCTGGTCCCCCGGCCGACCGCCCGGTTCCGCTACGTGCTCGGCTACGGTCTGGTCCTCGGCGTCCTCAAGTTCGGCGCCCTCTTCGTCGCCATCGACGCCGGGATGCCGCCCGGGCTCGCCTCGCTGGTGTTGCAGGCCCAGGCGCTGGTCTCGGTGATGCTGGCCACCGCCTTCCTCGGCGAGCGGCCGAGCGGTACGCAGCTCGCCGGGGTGCTCACCGGCTCGGCCGGGATCGCCCTGCTCGCGGTCGGTGCGGGCGGGCACGCCACCGCGATCGGCTTCGCGCTCACCCTGGCCGCCGCCGTCAGTTGGGCACTGGCGAACGTGGTGGTACGGGCCAGCGGCGAGACCCGGCCACTGTCGCTGCTGGTCTGGTCCAGCCTGGTACCGCCGCTGCCGCTGCTCGGCCTGGCCGGGGTGGTGGACGGGCCACGGGTGGTGTTCGACGCGATCACCGGGATGTCCTGGAGTGCCGTGCTGGCGGTCGGCTACGTCGGGTACCTCTCGACGCTGGTGGGCTGGGGCATCTGGAACCGGCTGATCGGCACGTACTCGGTGGCCCGGGTCGCCCCGTTCAGCCTGCTGGTGCCGATCTTCGGGCTGGCCGCCGCCGCCCTGCTGCTCGACGAGCCGATCACCGGTACGGAGATCGCGGCCGGTGTGGTCGTACTGGTCGGACTGGCCCTGGTGGTGCGTACCCCCGCCGACCGGGACGCCGGCACGGCGACGACGCCCGATCCGACCGGGACAGACGCGGCCAGCATGCCCGGTCACCGACACGGCCACGAACCGGCCGACTCCGTCGACCTCGTGCGCGACCACATGCGCGCCCAGCCACCCCGCTCCGCCGGCCCCCGGAAACGCCGCACCCCCACCCCGCCGGCATGAGCGGAGACCGGCCCGGTCACGGCTGGAAGCGGTAGCCCATTCCCGGTTCGGTCAGCAGGTGCCGAGGCCGGGACGGGTCGTCCTCCAGCTTCCGGCGCAACTGGGCCATGTACTGCCGCAGGTAGTTCGTCTCCGACTGGTACTTCGGGCCCCAGACGTCGTGCAGCAGTTGGCGCTGGCTGACCAGCCGGCCCGGGTTGCGTACCAGGATCTCCAGCAGGTGCCATTCGGTCGGGGTGAGCCGGACCTCGGCACCGTCGCCGGTGCGTACCGCGTGTGCGGTGAGGTCCACGGTGTGCCGGCCGATCTCCACCGCCGGCACCTCCTCCCCCGCTCCGGCGGCCCGCCGGGTCACCGCGCGGACCCGGGCCAGCAACTCGTCCACCCCGAACGGCTTGGTGACGTAGTCGTCGGCACCGGCGTCCAGCGCCGCCACCTTGTCCTGGCTGCCGGCCCGGCCGGAGAGCACGATGATCGGCACGTTGGTCCAGCCGCGCAGCCCCCGGATCACCTGCACCCCGTCCATGTCCGGCAGCCCGAGGTCGAGCACCACGATGTCCGGACGGTGGCTGGCCGCCAGACGCAGCGCCCCCGCACCGTCCCCGGCGACCTCGACGTCGTACCGCCGCGCCCGCAGGTTGATCCGCAGCGCGCGGAGGATCTGCGGCTCGTCGTCCACCACCAGTACCCGGGTCACCCGACCCCCTCCTCGTCCGCCACGGGCAGCCGCAGCACCATGGTCAGTCCGCCGCCCGGGGTCTCCTCCGGCTCCAGGTTGCCACCCATCGCCTCGGCCAGCCCTCGGGACAGCGCCAGTCCCAGCCCGATCCCGGCGTGGTTGTCCCGGTCGCCCTGCCGCTGGAACGGCAGGAAGGCCCGTTCCCACTGCTCCCGGGGCAGCCCTGGGCCCTGGTCCACCACCCGGAGTTCGACGAAGCCGCCGTGCTCGCTGGCGGTGACCGCCGGTGGCCGGTCCGCCGGGCTGAACCGGAGCGCGTTGGCGACCAGGTTGACCAGTACCCGTTCCAGCAGGCCGGGGTCGGAGCGGACCGCCGGCAGGTGCGCGGGCAGGCTGACCCGGACCCGGCGGGCCGGTTCGCCCAGTTCGTCCAGGGCCGACGGCACCACGTCCTCCAGGCCGAGCAGCGCCGGGCGCAGCCCCAGCGCCCCGGCCTGGAGCCGGCTCATGTCCAGCAGGTTGGCCACCAGGCGGCTGAGCCGGTCCAGCGACTCCTCGGCGGTGGCCAGCAACTCCTCCCGGTCGCCCGGGTCGAACTCGACGTCGGCGCTGCGCAGGCTGGTCACCGCCGCCTTCGCCGAGGCGAGCGGGGTACGCAGGTCGTGGCTGACCGCCGCCAGCAGTGCGGTACGCAGCCGGTCCGCCTCGGCGATCGGCTTGGCCGCGGCCGCCTCCTCGGCCAGCCGTTCCTGCCGGAGCGCCACCGCGGCCTGCGCGGCGAACGCCTGCACGATGCGCCGGTCGGCCGCCGGCAGCACGCGTCCACGCAGCACCAGGCGTAGGTCGTCGTCGGCGGCCACCTCGGCGTCCCCGGCGGCGGGGGTGCCGCACGCCTCGGCGCCGACGTTGGCGGCGACCCGCCAGGCGCGCGGGTCGCGCTGCTGGTCCGGGTGCTCCGGCGCGTCCGGGGCGCGTTCCAGCAGGGTCACCGAGGCGAGTCCGAACGTCTCGAGCAACCGTTCCAGCAGTGCCGTCAACGGCCGGGCACCCCGGACCACACTGCCGGCGACCGCGCCGAGCAGTTGGGCCTCCGCGCTGGCCCGGGCCGCCTGCCGGGTACGCCGGGCGGCCAGGTCCACCACCCCGCTGACCGCAGCCGCGACCAGTAGGAAGACCACCAGCGCCAGCAGGTTCTCGGTCTCGGCGATGGTGAACTCGTGGATCGGCGGGGTGAAGAAATAGTTGATCAGCAACGAGCTGAGCGCGGCGGCGAGCAGCGCCGGCCACCAGCCACCCACCAGGGCGATGCCGATCACGGCGGCGAGGAAGAGCAGGATGTCGCTGGTCAGCGACAGATCGTCGGCGAGCAGCCAGAGCAGGTACGTCAGCAGCGGGATGCCGATGACGGTCAGGCCGTGGCCGATCAGACGGCGCCGCCGGGACAGCGCCGCCGTCGGCGCCACCAGCCGGCCCAGGCCGGCCTGCTCGTGCGTGACCAGGTGTACGTCGATCGGCCCGGACAGCGCGGTGGTGGTGGCCCCGACGCCTCGGGACAGGATCTGGGCGAACCGCCCCCGCCGGCTGGCCCCGAGCACGATCTGGGTGGCGTTGACCCCTCGGGCGAAGTCGAGCAGTGCGGTCGGGATGTCGACCCCGATCGCCTGGTGGTAGGTGCCGCCCAGCCGCTCCACCAGCGTCCGCTGCCGCTCCAGGGTGGTCGGGTCGGCGCCGCGCAGCCCGTCGCTGCGGGCGACGTGGATCGCCATCAGTTCGGCCCCCCTGCCCCGGGCCGCGATCCGGGCCGCCCGGCGGATCAGCGTGTCCCCCTCCGGCCCGCCGGTCAGCCCGACCACCACCCGTTCCCGGGTCTCCCAGGTGGCGGCGATGCCCTGGTCGGCCCGGTACCGGTCGAGCTGGTCCTCGACCTTGTCGGCGAGCCAGAGCAGGGCGAGTTCGCGCAGCGCGGTCAGGTTGCCGATCCGGAAGTAGTTGGCCAGCGCCGCGTCGACCCTGTCCGGGTGGTAGACGTTGCCGTGCGCCATCCGCCGGCGCAGCGCCTCCGGGGTCATGTCGACCAGCTCGACCTGCTCGGCGCCGCGTACGACGCCGTCCGGCACGGTCTCCTGCTGGGTCACTCCGGTGATCTGCTCGACGACGTCGTTGAGCGACTCCAGGTGCTGCACGTTGACGGTGGAGAGTACGTCGATGCCGGCGTCCAGCAGTTCCTGGATGTCCTGCCAGCGCTTGCCGTTGCGCGACCCGGGCACGTTCGTGTGGGCCAGCTCGTCCACCACCGCGACCTCGGGCCGGCGGGCCAGGACAGCGTCGACGTCCATCTCGGTGAACTCGCTGTCCCGGTAGTGCACCGTCCGGCGGGGGATCGCGGGCAGGTCGCCGAGCATCGCGGCGGTGTGCCGGCGGCCGTGGGTCTCGACCAGACCCACGACCACGTCCGTACCGCGCGCCGCCCGGCGGTGCGCCTCTTCCAACATCGCGTACGTCTTGCCGACCCCCGGGGCGGCCCCGAGGTAGATGCGCAGTTGCCCGCGTGCCACGCTGCCGATCCTGCCTTATCTCTCGGAGCCGCCCGGTGCCGATCAGCCGCCGGCCGGCAACTCGCGGTCCAGGGCGAGGTTGAGTGCCAGTACGTTGACCCGGGGCTCGCCGAGGAAGCCGAGTCCCCGCCCGTCGGTGTGCTCCTCGACCAGCCGGCGTACCTCGTCCGGGCTGGTGCGCCGCTCCCGGGCGACCCGGTTCAGTTGGATCGCCGCGTACGCCGGGCTGATGTGCGGGTCGAGGCCGCTGCCGCTGGCGGTGACCGCGTCGGCCGGTACCGCCGGCTCGGCGGGTGCCTCGCCCCGGATCGGGGTGATCAGCCCGCCGGAGTAGTCCTGCCCGGGTACGGCGCACTCCACCGGCACCCTGCCGAAGGTGCCGACGAACGGGGTGGCCGGGCACGCCTGGTTGACGCTGACCGCCCGGGTCACCGGGCCGGTCAGGCCGTCGCGGTGGAAGACCCGCAGCACCGCACCGACCCCGTCCGGGGTGCAGAACGGCCGCCGGCCGTCCACCCCGTCGAGTTCACCCGCCGCCTTGCTGCGGGTGCAGACCTGGGTCAGCAGGCTCTGGGTACCCTCGTCCGGGTTCCCTTCGGAGTCGACCGCGCCGGGCACCGGCAGGGTGTCCTCGACGCTCTCCGGCCCCAGGTTGCTGGCGGCGGTGGCGGTGGGGTCGTAGCCGTCGCCGGCCGCCGACGGACGGCTCTGGAAGTAGCGCGGGACGGGGTTGCCGGCCGCGTCGGTGAAGGACTGGCCGATCAGTTCGCTGCCGACGACGGTGCCGTCGGCGGTGCGGACCAGCGAGCCCTCGGTCCGGTCGTGCAGGCCGGGTAGCTGCCCGACTCCGACCATGACCAGTGGGTAGGACAGCCCGAGCAGCGCGGTGAAAACCAGCACCGCCCGGAACGCGGCCAGGTGTTGGGCGAGCCAGGTGGGTAGGCGCATCACGAGATCCCTGGGATGAGCGAGATGAGAAGGTCGAGGATTTTGATGCCGACGAAGGGTGCGACGATGCCGCCGAGACCGTAGAGCCAGAGGTTGCGGGTCAGCAGTGTGCTGGCGCTGCTGGGCCGGTAGCGGACCCCGCGCAGGGCGAGCGGGATCAGCACCACGATGACGATCGCGTTGAACACCACCGCCGCGAGGATCGCCGATTCCGGGCTGGACAGCCGCATGATGTTCAGCGCGTCCAGGCTGGGATAGATCCCGGCGAACATGGCCGGGATGATCGCGAAGTACTTGGCGATGTCGTTGGCGATCGAGAAGGTCGTCAACGCACCCCGGGTGATCAGCAACTGCTTGCCGATCTCCACGATCTCGATCAGTTTGGTCGGGTCGGAGTCGAGGTCGACCATGTTGCCGGCCTCTTTGGCCGCCGTAGTGCCGGTGTTCATCGCCACCCCGACGTCGGCCTGGGCCAGCGCCGGTGCGTCGTTGGTGCCGTCCCCGGTCATCGCGACCAGCCGGCCGCCCTCCTGCTCCCGCCTGATCAGCGCGAGCTTGTCCTCCGGGGTGGCCTCGGCCAGAAAGTCGTCCACCCCGGCCTCGTCCGCGATCGCCTTCGCGGTACGCGGGTTGTCACCGGTGATCATCACGGTCCGGATGCCCATCCGGCGCATCTCGTCGAACCGCTCCCGCATGCCGGACTTGACCACGTCCTTGAGGTGGATCACCCCGAGGGTACGGGCCGGTTCGCCGTCGAGGTGCTCGGCCACCACCAGCGGAGTACCGCCACCGCCGCTGATGCCGTCGACGATGTCCCCGACCTGGTCGGTCGGGTGCCCGCCGTTGTCCCGTACCCACTTCATCACGGCTGCGGCGGCGCCCTTGCGGACCCGTCGGGCCGCCCCGCTGGGCCCGCCGTCCACGGTTGCCTCCGGGGCCAGGTCGACCCCGGACATCCGGGTCTGCGCCGTGAACGGCACGTTGCGATCCTCGCCGGACCTGCCGGCGCCGAAGTCGCTGCCGGCCAGGCCGGAGCGTTCGCGCAGACCGTACGCGTTCTTCGCCAGCACCACCACCGAGCGCCCCTCCGGGGTCTCGTCGGCCAGGCTGGCGAGCTGGGCCGCGTCCGCGACCTGCTCGGCGGTGACCCCGTCGACCGGGACGAACTCCGCCGCCTGCCGGTTGCCGAGCGTGATGGTGCCGGTCTTGTCCAGCAGCAGCGTGTTGACGTCACCGGCGGCCTCGACCGCCCGGCCGCTCATCGCCAGCACGTTGCGCTGGACCAGCCGGTCCATCCCGGCGATGCCGATCGCGGAGAGCAGTGCGCCGATGGTGGTCGGGATCAGGCAGACCAGCAGGGAGACCAGCACGATCCCGGTGACCCCGTCGGAGTTGATCGCCGCGGTGTCCGGCGCCGCGCCCTGGAAGCCCTTGGAGAAGATCGCCAACGGCTGGAGCGTGACCACCGCCATCAGGAAGATGACGGTCAGCGCCGCGAGCAGGATGTTCAGCGCGATCTCGTTCGGGGTCTTCTGCCGGTTCGCCCCTTCGACCAGGCCGATCATCCGGTCGATGAAGCTCTGCCCCGGCTGCTGGGTGATCCGCACGACGATCCGGTCCGAGAGCACCTTGGTCCCGCCGGTCACCGCGCTGCGGTCACCGCCGGACTCCCGGATCACCGGGGCGGACTCGCCGGTGATCGCCGACTCGTCCACGCTGGCGATCCCCTCGACCACGTCGCCGTCACCGGGGATGACCTGTCCGGCCTCGACCAGTACGACGTCGCCGTGCCGCAGCTCGGCGGCGGCGACCGCCTCCTCGCGGTAGGCGCCCGGCCGGGCCCCCGGCGACCAGCCGGTCAGCCGGGTCGCCACGGTGTCCCGCTTCGCCTGCCGCAGCGTCGCCGCCTGCGCCTTGCCCCGGCCCTCGGCGACCGCCTCGGCCAGGTTGGCGAAGAGCACGGTCAGCCAGAGCCAGACCGTGATCGCCCAGGCGAAGCCGGTCGGGTCGGCGACGGCCAGCCCGGTGGTGAAGACCGCGCCGACCTCCACGATCAACATCACCGGGTTGCGCCACAGTGTCACCGGGTTGAGCTTGCGGAACGCGTCCGGCAGCGCGCGGACGAGCTGCCGAGGATCCAACAGCCCACCGCCGACCCGGCCACCGCTCGCGGGGCCGGAGGAGGGCAGCCCACCGGAGGGGGCGGGCACCACCGGGCTGACAGTCATTTTCCCTTTCCTCACCATGTCGTTCAGGACTCTCACCGCGCTCACAGCCCTTCGGCCAGTGGGCCGAGCGCCAGCGCGGGCAGGAAGGTCAGCGCCACCAGGATCACCGTCACGCCGGCGAGCATCCCGACGAAGAGCGGCCGGTGCGTCGGCAGCGTTCCGGCGGAGGCGGGTACCGGCCTCTGCCGGGCCAGCGCGCCGGCCAGGCCGAGCACGAAGATGATCGGCAGGAACCGGCCGAGCAGCATGCAGAGCCCGAGGGCGGTGTCCCACCACGGCGTGTTCACGGTGATGCCGGCGAACGCCGAGCCGTTGTTGTTGCTCGCCGAGGTGAAGGCGTACAGCACCTCGGTCAGGCCGTGTGGGCCGACGTTCAGGGCCGTCGAGTTGTTGCCGGTGGCGAAGGCCGCCGCCGTGCCGATCAGCACCAGCATCGGGGTGATCAGGAAGTACAGCGAGGCGAACTTGATCTCCCGGGCACCGATCTTCTTGCCGACGTACTCCGGGGTGCGCCCCACCATCAGGCCGGCCACGAAGACCGTGATCACGGCGAGGATCAGCATCCCGTACAGGCCGGCGCCGACACCGCCCGGGGCGACCTCGCCGAGCATCATGTTGACCAGCGGCATCATGCCGCCGAGCGGGGTGAACGAGTCGTGGAACGAGTTCACCGCACCGGTCGAGGTGAGCGTGGTGACGGCGGCGAAGGTCGCCGAGTTGGAGACCCCGAACCGGGCCTCCTTGCCCTCCATCGCCGCCCCGACCGCCTGCGGCACCGCACCGTCGCCGGTCAACTCGAAGACGTTGGTCAGGGTGACGCTGACGATCGCCAGGATCGCCATCACCGCGACGATCGCGTAGCCCTGCCGGTTCTGCCCGACCATCCGGCCGAAGACCCGGGGCAGGCTGAACGGGATCACCAGGATCAGCAGCAGCTCGAACCAGTTGGTCCAGGTGGTCGGGTTCTCGAACGGGTGCGAGCTGTTGGCGTTGTAGAAGCCGCCGCCGTTGGTGCCGAGTTCCTTGATCACCTCTTGGGAGGCGACCGGGCCGCCGGTGATGGTCTGGGTACCGCCGGCCACCGTGGTCACGTCGGTGCCGCCAGAGAGGTTCTGCACCACCCCGCCGATCATCAGCACGATCGTGCCGAGTACCGCGATCGGCAGCAGCACCCGCAGGGCGATCCGGACCAGGTCGACCCAGAAGTTGCCGAGTTGGTCGGTGCGGCTCCGGGCGAAGCCCCGGACCAGGGCCACCGCCACCGCGATGCCGACGGCGGCGGAGACGAAGTTCTGTACGGCCAGCCCGGCCATCTGCACCAGGTGCCCCATGGTCGACTCACCGGAGTACGCCTGCCAGTTCGTGTTCGTCACGAAGCTGACCGCGGTGTTCCAGGCGATGTGGTCCGGTACGGCGTCGAAGCCGAGCGAGAGCCAGAGCCTGTCCTGCAACCGCAGGAAGGCGTAGAGGAAGAGCAGGGAGATCAGCGAGAACGCCAGTACGCTGCGGGCGTACGTGCCCCAGGACTGCTCGGCCTTGGCGTCGACGCCGATCAGCCGGTAGATGCCCCGCTCGACCCGGGAGTGCCGGGTGCCGGCGACCACCCGGTAGAGGTAGTCGCCGAAGGGCTTGTAGACGGCTGTCAGCACCACGGCGAGCGAGGCGACGAGGATGATGCCCGCGGTCGTCGTACTCATCTAGAAACGCTCCGGGAACAGGAGTGCGAACAACAGGAAGACGGCCAGCCCGGCCGCCAGTACCAGGCCGATCAGATTGACCAGGCTCACAGCCGCTCCACCGCCCGGGCCAGCAGGGCCAGGGCCGCGAAGAGCCCCAGCGTCAGCAGCACGAACACGACGTCGATCACCGAACGTCCTTTCCAGCACGCGATCGAGGCGACCGTTCTCGGCCGCCTGATCCAGGTAAACGCACAGGTCGGGGCGGGGTGATCGGTTCTGACGCTTCGGCTACGCGGCCGGGGCGCTTCTTGACGTGATCTTGACGAAGTCGGCCGTGGGCCTGCTCGTCCGGATAGCGACGGCGCGGTTCACGGTGCAGCGGTTCGCCGTGCAGCGGGTCACCGTGTAGCCGGTCACCGTGCAGCCGGTCAGCGGGGCGCGGTTCGCCGGGCGCGGCTGAGCTGCGGGTTTCCCGGCGGTCGTGCCGGGTAGCCCCGCCGGGGAGCCACACGGGGGGTGCGGGATGCCGGAATCGGAAGCCTGGGTGCACGAGGCCACCGCGACGGCCGAGGGGGGTCAGTTGCATACCGACGACGGTGAACTCTCCACCACCCTGGCCTCGCCGCTGGCGCCGCACTGCACCGGGCTCGCCCCCGAGCAGTTGCTCGCGGCGGCGTTCGCCTCCTGCCTGCACCACGCGGCGGTCGAGGCGGCCACCGGCATCACCGACGAGGCGCACACCGTCCAGGTCCGGGCCCAGGCCCGGCTCGCCCGGGACGCCGACGGGCTCTACCGGGCCGACGTACGGGCCAGCATCGCCTCGGTCGGCCTGAACCGCGACCAGCTCACCGACCTGGCCCGGTACGCCGACCAGCTCTGGCCGTTCTCCAGCGACGGCGGCCGGCACACCCTCACCGTCGGCCCGGCCGAACCCGGCCGCCGCTGACCCGCCCCATCCCGGACGCGCAGAGCCTGGTCGCGGAGCCGTTACCTAGCGGCGCTACCGGAAGCCGGCGCTACCGGAAGCCGGCGCTACCGGAAGCCGGCGGTCACGGCCCGGTGGTCGCTGGCCGGGGTACGGACGACCCCGGCGTACGCCGCGGTGAGCCCCCGGTACAGCACGTGGTCGGGCCGGGTCACCGGCAGGGCGGCCGGCCAGGTGAAGCCCGGTCCCCGACCGGCGTCCGCCTGGGCGTCGTTGAGCAGTGCGGTCAGCGGCTCGATCATGCGGTCGGTGGTGGCGGTGTTCAGGTCGCCGAGCACGATCAGCCGCTCCGCCGGGTCCTGCCGGATCTGGGTGGCGAGCGCGCTCACCGTACGGTCCCGGGTGCCGGTGTCCCCGGCCCGGGCGGAGCCGAGATGTACGACGTAGACGACCACGTCGCCGCCGGGCGCCGCCACCACCGCCCGCAGCGCCCGGGTCCAGGCCAGCCCGGTGTCGACGCCGACGTCCTCGCGGATCGGGAACCTGCTCCAGAGCGCGACCGTGGAGACGGCCGCCCGGTACGGATACCGCTCGGCCAGCGCACCGGCCGCCGGCACGCGGGTGTCGCCGGAAACCTCCTGCAACCCGATCAGGTCGGCGTCGGTGTCGGCCAGCCCGGCCAGCGTGCTGGCCGGGTCGGGGTTGCCGGCCCGCAGGTTCTGGCTGGCCACCCGTAGCCGCACCGACCCGCCACCGCCGCCGGGCAGCCATGCGGTGCCGAAGAGCACCGCCCAGAGCACCGCCGGCACCAGCGCCCCGGCCAGCGCGATCCGGGACCGGCGCAGCGCGGCGGCGAGCACGAGCAGCGGAATGCCGAGGCCGAGGAAGGGAGCGCCGCTGTCGACCAGGCTGCCCAGCCCTCGCACGTTGGGGATCAACCGGTGACCGGCCATCAGCGCGGTCAGCAGTGCGCCAGCGACCAGGATCAGCATGCCGCGGCGTCGCCCCCGCCCAGCCGGCCCGCCACCCGCAGGCTTGATCTTGCTCTCCGCCACCGAGAGCATCGTATCGGAGCCGGTGTGCTCAGGACCCGACGACCGCAGAGCCGGCCGCTCGACCATTCGGTCCAGCGCCAGACCGGGCCCGACCGGACCAGCGGAAGCAGAGCGGGCCGCTCGACCATTCGGTCCAGCGCCAGACCACGCCCGACCGGGCCAGCGGAAGGAGGAGCGGGCCGCTCGACCATTCGGTCCAGCTCCGGATGGGACCGACCGGGCCAGCGGAACTGGACCGAACGACCGAACCGGACGATCTTCGAGGTCGACCCGGGTCTCGGCGGGGAAGCGTGCCCGGCCGGCCCGGCCCACTCGACAAGACGGACATGCCGCATCTGTCCGGTCCCGCCACTGACCGCCGCCGGTGCCGACGACTGCCCGGTTGACCAGGCAAAAGTGTGGCGCAGGCCACCCATCCGACCCGCCCCATTCAGCTCGGCGTTACCTAACCTCGGCGGGTGCCTCACAGGGAACCGATTGATCGCGGACAGGACAACGGAGCGCAGGCTGACCGTTCGGCTGATGCCGGCTCCATCGACCAGCTAAACGGCCGCCACCGGGCCGGAGCGCCACGCCGGCTGCGCCGGACCCGCGCACTGCTCTCGTCGGGCCCGGTCCGGGTCGGTTCGGTCGCCGCGGTGGCCTGCTGCCTCGGCGCGGTGGTCTTCGTCGAGTCGCGGGCGGCGACCACACCGACCGACCCGGCCTCGGCCAGCCTGCTGGCCGAGCGCGCCGCCAGCGCCGACCGCCAACCCGCGTCCCGGGCCACCGAACGAGCCCCGGTACCGACCCCGCCGCCGACCCCGACCGGCGCCCCGTCCGCCACGCCCACCCCGACCGCCCGGCCGTCGCTGGCCAAGACCAAGGTCGCCCGGGTGACCAAGAAGCCGAGCAAGCCGACCCCGGTCGCCGGGCTCACCCAGGCGCAGATGGACAACGCGCACACCATCGTCCAGGTCGGGGTGAAGATGGACCTCCCGCGCCGGGGCCTGGTGGTCGCGATCGCCACCGCCATGCAGGAGAGCAACCTCTACAACCTGGCCAGCGGCGTACTGCCGGAGTCGCTGGACTATCCGAACCAGGGTGTCGGCTACGACCACGACTCGGTCGGGCTGTTCCAGCAGCGGCCCAGCTCCGGTTGGGGCACCGTCGCGGACCTGATGCGCCCGGCGTACGCGGCCGAGCAGTTCTACGCGGCCCTGCTCGAGATCCCCGGCTGGCAGGAGATGAGCGTGACCGCCGCCGCCCAGGCGGTGCAGGTCTCCGCGTTCCCCGACGCGTACGCCCAGCACGAGGAGCGGGCCGGCACCGTGGTCGGCGCGCTGGTCTGAGCGGCACCCCGGTACGGCGGGGCGGCTCAGTAGCGGCGCCACTCCGCGCGGGCGTACTCCAGCACCCGGGGGTGCAGCAGGGTGGACGGCGGCAGGTCCAGCCGCTGCCGGTCCGGCGGGAAGTTCGTGCCGGCCCGCAGTGTCCCGGCGTCCAGGTAGCGCAGCGCGGGTACGTCGGCCGGCAGCCCCAGTGCCGGAGCCGCCGGTCCGGGTGCGGCGAGCAGGAACCCCCAGTCGCCGAACGAGGGCACGTCGACGTGGTACGGCACGGTGCCGAAGCCGGCCGCCCGCAGCGACGCCTCCACGCACCAGTACGAGCGGGGCGCGAAGTACGGCGAACCGGCCTGGACCACCACCCGTCCCCGCTCGGCGACCACTGCCCTCACCAGCGAGTAGAACTCCACCGAGTAGAGCTTCGCGGTGGCCGTCTCGTCCGGGTCCGGCAGGTCCACCACCACCGCGTCGAACCGGGCCGGCTGGCCGCGCAGCCAGCCGAACGCGTCGGCGTTGACCACCGTGACCCGGGGATCGGTGAAGGCGTCCCGGTTCAGCGCCCGCAGCTGCGGCTCGGTCCGGGCCAGCCGGATCACCGCCGGATCCAGCTCCACCACGGTCACCGCGCCGACGTCGGGATAGCGCAGCAGTTCCCGTACGGCCAGCCCGTCGCCGCCGCCGAGGACCAGTACCGATCCCCGGCTGCCGGCCAGTGCCGGGTGCACCAGTGCCTCGTGGTAGCGGTACTCGTCGACCGAGCTGAACTGGAGGTCCCCGTTGAGATAGAGCCGCAGGTCGGTGACCCCCTGCGCGACGAGTGGCACCGACCGGGTCAGCACGATCTCCTGGTACGGGCTGCGCTCGGCGTGCACCACCGGGTCCCGGAAGAGCTGCTGGCGGGCGGTCACCTCGAAGTCGGCGGCGGTCAGGTAGGCGTACCCGAGGACGAGGCCGACCGCGACGGTGCCGGCGGCCAGCGCGACCCGGACCCGGGCGGTCAGCTCCCGCCGGAAGACCGTGCCGACCAGGGCCAGCCCGGCCAACGCGTTCACCACCCCGACCACCAGGACCCCGCGAAGCTGGCCGAAGAAGGGCATCAGCAGGAACGGGAAGGCGAGGCCGCCGAGCAGCGCGCCGACGTAGTCGGCCGCGAAGAGGTCGGCGACCGCGCTGCCGGCGGACTGTTCGCGGATCCGCTGCAACAGCACCATCAGCAGCGGAATCTCGGCCCCGATCAGCAGCCCGAGCAGCAGGGCGGTGCCGACCAGGGCCGGCGCGTAGAGGTCGAGCCAGGCGAAAGCGGCGTAGAGGCCGAGCACCGAGAGCCCGCCGAAGAGCGCGAGGGCGAGTTCGACGACCGCGAACGCGGCGGCGGCCCGGTGCTGGAACGGCTTGGCGACCAGCGCCCCGATGCCCATCGCGAAGACCATCACGCCGAGCACGATCGACGCCTGGCCGACGGTGTCCCCGATCAGGTAGCTGCCGAGCGCCACCAGGGCGAGTTCGTAGACCAGGCCGCAGGCGGCGCAGACGAAGACCGCGCCGAGCACCCCCGCCCGGGCCGCCCGCCGCCGCGGGCCGCTGGCCGGCGCGGCCGGCTCCGGTCCGGGCCCTGCCGCGTCGGGCGGCCCGGCGGGCACACCGTCGGGTGCCGGCCGGTCGGCCGAGGTCACGGTCACCGGCTGCGACCCCCATTCCCGGGTACGCCGGCAGCGTCCTCGGTCGGCCCGGCGCCGGACCCGGCCGGTGCGGGCCGCTGGTGCCGCCGCTCGTACCGGCCGATTGCCAGGAAGAGGGCGGTGAGCAGCAGGATGCCGGTGGCGCCGAGCAGCAGGGGCCAGCGGTCGCGCCAGAAGTCGTTTCCGGGATCGGGCAGTTCCGGTGGCACCGCCCCGGCGGCCGGCGCGACCACTGCCCGGGTCGCCGAACCGGCACCGTTCTCCGAGACCAGCAGCGGCAGCAGCACCGCCGCCTGGCAGACCGCCCAGCCGGGATCGTCGACGAACTGGTCGGGGTCGACGCCGAGCCGGGCCAGACCCCGGTCGAAGTCGATCTGAGCCAGGTCGGGAGAGCTGCTGACCCGGTAGGAGGCGCTGTCACTCGCCTCGCTGCTGGCCGAGGTGTACCAGACCACCGCGTCGATCTCCACCCAGCGGGGGCAGCGGGCCGGATCGCTCTCCGCCGCGAGGCTGTCGCCGAGGTTGGAGCCGACGCTGACCGGTGCGGTGTCGAACGCCGCTCCGCCGGTACGCAGCCGCCAGCCGTAGCAGATCTGCTGGGTCGTGTACGCCCGCTGGAGCAGCGTGACGGTGTCGGTCCGCTCGGCGGGTGCGGGCAGCGGGACCACGGTGCTCTCGCCGTCGGGGAGCAGTACCCCGTAGAGGATGAACCCCGCGAAGGCCAGGCTCAGCACGACGCCCAGGATGATCTTGAGTCGCCGGGCGGTCCCCTGGGCCGCCCTCGCCCGCTCGGCGGGGGCCCGGCGCGCGTTCCCGCGCCGCGCGCCGCTCCCGTTCCCGCCGACGGCCATCAGCTTATCGCCGCCGCGATCACGGCGCCGGTGGCCAGGTGCACCACGGCCGACACCCAGACCGCCGGGTGCGGCTCGGGGTCGACCAGGATCTCGCCGAGCTGTCCCGGGGTGGCCAGGTCCAGCAGCATGAACGCGCCAGCCATGATCAGCAGCCCCAACAGCCCGTACGCGGCGCAGCTCACCAGCCCTTCGACGAGGCCGTCGTGGCTGACCACGATCGCCGTGGTCACGATGACGCCCACCCCGGCCAGGTTCGAGGCGAGCAGCAGGGCGGCGTTGCGGTTGCGGTCGGCCCAGATCAGCTCGTGCAACCGGCCCGGGGTGGCCACGTCGACCAGCAGGTAGCCGACGGCCATCAGCAGCAGCCCGACCACCCCGTAGGCGAGGGTGGCCAGCAGGTCGGTGGCGAGGGTCGTCAACACATCAGGCTCCGGAGGGATGAGGAGGTGGGGGTGATGGTGGAGCGAGCGGAACGGTTACTTGCCGGCGCCGGGGCCGCCGCCCCGGACCGAACTGCCGCGACCCCAGCCCCAGGCGTTGCCGACCGTGCCGGAGTAGCGGGGATACGCGGTGACCACCCGTTCGAGCAGGATCAGCGAGCCGGCGGCCAGCGGCAGGATCACCACCGAGTCCTCGTCGTAGCGCAGGTAGACGCCGCTGGCGTCGACGTACCGGTCGGCCGGCTGCCAGGCCCTGGTGATCTCGTCCGCCACCACGCTCGGCGCCTTGTCCGAGCGGTACGCGGTCGCGTCCCCGCCGATGTCCTGGGCCGCCGCCCGGGCGTACCGGTCCTGCACGTAGCCGCGCGGGGAGAAGTTGCCGTGGAAGATGGCGAAGACGGCGAGCAGGGCGCCCACCAGCGCGAACGCGCCGCCGATCACGAACCAGCCACGGTACTTCATACCGCCGTCACCACCGTCTCCGTCTCGACCAGCTCGCCGCTCTGCGGGTACGCGTGCCAGGTGCGCCACCCGATCCCGCCCGTCCCGTCACCCGGGTCCGCCCGGTACGCCACCCGCAGCGCGGTAATCGCGTCCGGCCCACCGGGAAAGACCCCGACCAGGGCGTACGGGTCGTCGGCGAGGTCGCGCCGCAGCCGGGCCGTCCGGGCCGACATCCGCACCGCCGGCAGCCGCCGCACCCGGGCGGTGAACCGGTAGCCGGTGGCCGGGTCGGCCAGGGTCGCCGGCAGTTCGGGGCGCCGGCCGGGCAGGCAGGCCACCGTCTCGATCAGGCCGCCACCGGCACCTTCCAGCACCACCTGGTGGGAGGCGCCGAGCAGCCGGAGCTGGAGCCGGGTCCCGGGTCGGCCGAGGCGGGTCAGCGGACCGAGGTCGAGCAGGTGCAGCGCGGGTTGTTCCGGGGTGTCGAGCGCGAGGCTCAGCTCGGCGGCGGTGGTGTCCTCGTAGGCGGTGTCCAGGGTGACCAGCATCGTTCAGCCGATCCGCCCCGCCGCCGGGTCGTCGGCGCCGTCCGTCGCCTGTGGATAGATCAGCACCTCGGCCCGGTGCAGCCGCTCCCCCGTACCGACCTCCCACTTCCCGCTCTCCCCGTACGCCTCGAAGGAGAGCAGGGAGCCGTCGGCGGCGACGTAGTCGTGGTAGCGGACCGTGCCGGTCGGGTGCAGTCCGGTGCTGCCGGCCGAGGTGAAGGTGGCCCGCCCCGACTCGTCACGCCGGTACCGCCGGCCGCCGACCTCCAGTTCGGCCGGGCCAGGGTCGACCTCGGCGTCCGGCAGCGCGGTCCAGAGCACCAGTTCCAGGTCGGGGTCCTCCTCGACCGAGAGCCAGAGCTTGCCGCCGTGCGCGTCGTCGAGCAGGTGCTCCGCCCAGCCCCAGGCGCCCTCGGTGAACCGCAGCGTGCCGCGTACCCCGTACGAGGTGTGCCGGATCTCCACCAGGTCGCCGGGCTTGAGGGTACGCGGATCGCCGCGCAGCGCGTCGGCGTCGTCGTCGGTGGCCCGGAACGGATCGCGTACCGGTGTCCCGGCCGGCCTGGCGGCCCGCCTCCGGGCGGTACGCAGCGCGACCACCGCCACCAGTACGCCCGCCGCCGCGATCAGAAACCCCGCCGCCGCCACCAGGTACGCCGTCGCCCCGTCCACCGCCCGCGCTCCTCTCGATCCGTTGGGCGCCGACGGTAACAAGACCACGCACGCCACCGACAGTGGCGTGATCAAAAATGGACCCGGCAGACCGGCCGGGCACCGCCGAACGACTGCCGGCCAGTGCGGCTCGGCAGTGCGGCTCGGCAGTGCGGCTCGGCAGTGCGGCTCGGTGACGCGACTCGAATCCCGCCGCGACGGCGGGACCGGCTCAGGAGGCCGGGGCCGCCAGGGCGTCGCCCGGCGTCGCCATCCGGTCGGCCGCCATCCGGTCGGCGGCCAGTCGCTGTTCTCCCGGGACGGCGACGTCCCGCAGGATCTCGTCGGCCCGCTCGGCGCGGATCCGCCGCACGTGCAGCGCCGCCTCGAAGTCCCGCCGGGCCTGCACCGCCTCGGCGTAGACCTGGTCGCGTACCTGGCGGGCCTCCTCGCGGGCGGCCGCGAGGTCGGCCCGGGCCTGGGCCAGGATCTCGGCCGCCTCCCGCTCGGCGGTAAGCAGGACCTGGCGGGCGGCCGAGCCGGACCGGTCGGCGGAGACCGGTCGCACGGTCAGCAACTCGCCGAGCCGGGTGATCTCGGCCTGCAGCCGGGCCAGTTCGGGATTCGTTCGTGCGGCGGCGTCCGTCCGCACCGCCAACCGGGCCAGCCGCTCACCCAGATCTTCCAGGCAGCGGTCGACCTGCTGCTGGTCATAGCCTGTTTGCACGACGGAGAACTCCATGCTTCGCCCCCAGGAAGCCGATGTCACCTACCACCTGAAATCCTGGTCAATCGGCAGGGCCACCGAGGCGGATCCGGAAAATTCTTCAGCATTCGGCCCGCTCAGGGCTGTTTCGGCAGCACCACGATCTGCCCGAAGAACTCGTCGATCCGCCGGATCACGTCGTTGAAGTCGTCGAGGTCGATCGGCTTGGTGACGTACGCGTTGGCCCGCAGGTTGTAGCTGCCGAGGATGTCCGTGTCGGCGTTGGACGTGGTCAACACGACGATCGGGATGGTCCGCAGCCGGTCGTCGCTCTTGACCTTGTTGAGCACCTGCCGACCGTCCATCCGGGGCATGTTCAGGTCCAGCAGGATCATGTCCGGCCGGGGAGCCTCGCGGTGCCGCCCCTCCTGGCGCAGGAACTCCATCGCCTCCTGGCCGTCGCCCACCACGTCGATCGCCTTGGGTACCTCCGAGTCGGCCAACGCCTCCTCGATCATCAGTACGTCGCCCGGGTCGTCGTCGACGACCAGGATGCGTACAGGGGTCGGCTCGGCTGCGTCCACGGCATACCCGCCTCTGGTCGTTGGGATGGTGCGACGGCGACCCGCGTCACCAGCCTAGGGTGTGGTCTCCGGCAAGCTGTCGACCGTCGGCGCGAAGTGCGAACTCTAACGGATCAACGGTCACCCAATGCGGCCGGGTCATGCTGTTCCCGGTCATAACGGAGCAAGTCGTCCAGGCCGCTGATCCGCAACACCCGCTCGACCCGCCCGGTCGCACCGGTCAACCGGAGCCAGCCGCCCACCGCGCCCGCCCGGTCGTCGCCCCGGACGAACGCCGCCAGACCACTGGAGTCGCAGAAGGTCAGCTCCGCGAGGTCGACCAGCAGGCGGTGCTGCCCGTCGTCGACCAACCGGTCGATCTCCGCGCCGAGCTTCGGCGCGGCGGTGACGTCCAGTTCGCCCACCAGGTGGAGGCGCACCAGTTTGGAGTGCACCACATGCCTGACGGAGAAACCCACACCCGCCTCCGTACGCTCGGCAGCCGATACTTGCAGTCAGGCAAGTATACGCATGGGCTAGAGCTACCTCGAGGCCCGGTGCGGCCCGAGGGTACCGGTCCAGCGGTCCGGCCGCCGACCTCCCCCGCCCACCGCCCCGGCGAGGTCGGTTTGCCGGGGACGGCCGGGGGAAGGCGCCCACCGGCGGGCAACCGGGTACGGCCTGGTCGGGAAGGGGAGAACGGATGGCGGAGCGGGGCGTCCCCACGGTCACACTTCCGTCCGGCGAGGTGATTCCCGCGCTCGGCCAGGGCACCTGGGGAATGGCCGAGGACCCACGACGGCGGGACGACGAGATCGCCTCCCTCCGCACCGGAGTGGACGCCGGCCTCACCCTGGTCGACACCGCCGAGGTGTACGCCGACGGCGGCGCCGAGGAACTGGTCCGGGAGGCGCTCGGCGACCGGCGCGAGGAGGTCTTCCTGGTCAGCAAGGTCTCCTCGGAACACGCCACGGTCACCGGTACCGCCGACGCCTGCGCGCGCAGCCTGGAACGGCTCGGCACCGACCGGATCGACCTGTACCTGCTGCACCAGCGCGGCGACGCACCGCTGCCGGAGACGGTCGAGGCGTTCACCAGCCTGATCACCCAGGGACTGATCCGGCACTGGGGGGTGAGCAACTTCGACGTACCCGAGGTGGTCGAACTGGCCGCCATCCCGGGCGGTACCGCCGTGGAGACGGACCAGATCCCCTACAACCTGACCCGTCGGGGCGCCGAGTGGGACCTCCTGCCCCGCTGCCGCGCCGCCGGCCTGCCGATCATGGCGTACTCGCCGCTGGAGCGGGGCCGGATGCTCGGGCACCCGGCGCTGGCCAGGGTCGCAGAGCGGCACGACGCCACGCCCGGGCAGGTGGGACTGGCCTGGCTGCTCGGTCAGCACGGTGTCTGCACGGTGACCAAGGCGAGCAGTCCCGCGCACGTCCAGCAGAACCGGGCGGCCGTCGAGCTGACCCTCACCGAGCAGGACCTCGCCGAACTCGACCAGTCCTTTCCGGCACCCGGCGGCCCCCGTCCCCTCGAACTCCTCTGAACGAACGCGTCCCGCCGCCGGCCGGTCTACTCGGCCCGCCACCGAACCGGGCCGACGCCGTCGAACCGCTCGATGCGTCGAGCCACACATGCGTCGAGCCACTCGATGCGTCGAGCCGCTTGGCTGCCCGCCAGACAGGCAGCCGGAGGGTGACGCTCAGACGGCCTTCAGTCGGGCCGGCTGGCGGGTCGGCTCGACGCCCAACTCGTCGGGCCGGGCGGCGTCCTCGGGTGCGCCGCTGTCCGGCGGCTGGAACAGGTAGCGGACGAACTCGCCGCCCGTCTCGTTCTCCTCCGAGCCGGGCCACTGGCCGACGGCGTCCACCCCGATCACCTCCCGACCGCCCTCGTCGGTCTCCTCCAGCAGCGCCCAGAGCGACACCGGATAGCAACGGGTGGTGTCCGGGGCGAGCCGCCAGCGGGCGTACCAACCGGGCCGGGCGGGGACGATCTCGACGATCCGCTTCATGGTGACCCTCCTCCGGCGGCACGCGGGTCTCACGGGCCGACCCGATCATCGATGCCGGCCGGGTGAGGACTCCTCACCCCGGTCGGATGAGCTGTCCGTCGTCCGGGGCCACGATCCCGGCGCGTTTCGCCGATGCCGGCTCGGGAAGGCGGTTGATCGCGCCACGGGCGTACGGTCGGCCGGCGCACGTGGCCGGAGTCGGCCCGGCGGTGGGCGACACGCGGAGCGAGCCGAGGTGGGCCCGGATCGTACGACTCGGGGGCTCACGACGACGAGCGCAGCGAGGAGACGGCATGAGCGGGAAGCAGACGGAGGGCGACAACCAGCGGCGCCGTACCCTGGCCCGGCAGGCCCGTCAGCGGGGCCGGCGGCCGAGCGAGGTCGGCGCCACCCTCGGCGCGGACAAGCAACTGGAGAGCCTCGACCGGGGCCGCCGGGACGGTCCCGCGTCGGCCGGGCGCCGCAAGCCGAACGCCGAGCGGGGCGGTCCGGGCACCCCGCCGCCGAATCCGGTCGAGCGGCCCACCCCGACCCCGGACGAGTTGGTCGGCACGACGACGACCGACGTCGCCGTGATCGCGTACCGGGATCTCGTCTCCGACATCGGGCGCCGGGCCGGGGTCGACTTCGAACAGGCCCGCGCCGCCGCCGGAGCCACCGTGGTGGCGCTGGCCCGGGCGCTGGACAGCGACGACCGGGAGCGGCTGCTGGACGCCGTACCGAACCAGTTGCACGACGACGGCTCGCTGGCCGCCGGGAACCGGCGCCGCGACCTGGCCGGCTTCCTCGACGAGGTGGCCCGGCTGACCCACCGCAGCCCGGAACAGGCCCGCTACCAGGCGCAGGCGACCCTCAGCGCACTCGCCGCACAGGACAGCGGGCTGATCGACTCGCTGAACCTGCCGCCGGAGCTGCGGGACCTGCTCGGCCCGCCACCGGCCGGCGGCGGGCTGGTCGACCCGGCCGGCGCCACCGCCGCGCTGACCGACGACGAACTCCGGGACGCGCTGGCGACCCTCCCCTACTGGTCCGGCGACCGCCGCAGGCTGACCCGCAGCATCGAACTGCCGCCGGAGAACCTGGACCGGGTGCTCGGCCGGCTGGCCCGGCTGCGCCCGGAGACCGGCCGGGGGCCGACGGTCGGCCGCGAGTCGCCGCAGACGGCGGTACTCACCGTCCGGACCCGGTCACTGGACGCGGTGACCGCGCTGGACGTGGCGCTCGCGCACCAGATCGACGACGCGATCGACGAGGTCGGTGCCGGGATGGCCGCCCCGCCGCCGGAACGGTCGCCGGGGCCCCGCTTCGGCCCGTGACCCCGCCGCTGGCGAAGCTGGTCGGCGAACGCCGTCGGCTGGCACGAGGAGACCCGGCGCGCCCGGGAGGCGGCCCACCACTCGGCCCGATCCCCGTCGGGCTCGCTCGCCGCCGCTACCGTCGGGCCGGCAGTTCCGGGGAGGCGCTCTCCAGGGGTACGGCGTTCGCCGGCACCAGCCCGAGCTGGATCGCCTGTCGGGTGAACGCCGCGTCCAGCAGCCAGTCGGCGCTGACCCGAGCCCGGTTCGCCGGCATGGCGATCAGGTGGTACCCCCGGGTGACCGCCTTGGCCGGCAACCCGGACAGCGGCACGTGCACCGGGTTCGCCGCCGCGTCGGTGCCACCGAGATCCACCACGAACCCGAGGTCGTGGTGCCGGTACGGCCGCCGCCTGCCCTGCCCGTACGAGGCGGCGACGTTGTGCGCGGCCAGTTTCCCCTGCCGCTGGGCGTGCTGGGCGGTCATCGCCGTCGACTGGCCCGGCCGGGTCAGGTCGGGTACGGCGGCGGCGTCCCCGCAGGCGTAGACGTCGGGGAAGCCGGGCACGTTGAGGAACTCGTCGACCACCAGCCGCCCCTTCTCGGTCGGCAGTCCCAGATCGGCGACGAGCGGGTCGGGGCGGACGCCGACGCACCAGATCAGCGAGCGCGTCGGCACGTACTCGCCGTCGCTGAGCTTCACCCCGTCGGCCGTCGCTTCCTTGACCGTGGTGCCCATCCGGACGTCCACGCCCCGGGCGTCGAGTACCCGGCGGGCGGTCTCCGACATCCGCTGGTCGAGTTCCGGCAGTACCCGCTCGGCGAGGTCGAGCAGCATCCAGCGCGGCCGTACGTCGAGCCGGGGGTGCTGGGCGGCGAGCGCGTCGGTGAAGAGCTGGCCGTGCGCGGCCACCTCCGTACCGGTGTAGCCGGCGCCGACCACCACGAAGGTGGTCCGGGCGTCCCGCTCCGCCGGGTCGTCGGTCGCCTCGGCCAGCTCGATCTGGCAGACCACGTGGTCGTGCAGGTAGAGCGCCTCGGGCAGCCCCCGGAACCCGTGCGCGTGCTCGGTGACCCCGGGGATCGGCAGCAGTTTGTTGACGCTGCCGACCGAGATGATCAGCCGGTCGTAGTCGAGCTGCGCGGAGTCGCCCTCGGCGCCGGTGTAGTCGACCCGTTTCGCGGTCAGGTCGATGTGCTTCGCCTCGCCGATCACCACCCGGACCCCGTCCAGGGTGCCGGCGAGGGAGACCGAGACCCGGCTCGGCTCCAGGATCCCGGCCGCCACCTCGGGCAGCAACGGGAGGTAGAGGAAGAAGTCGGTCGGGTTCAGCAGCACGATCTCGGCCCGCCCGTTGGCGATCCGGGACAGGCTCTTCGCCGCGTGGTAGCCGGCGAACCCGGCCCCGACGATCACAACGCGCGGTTTGGTCATGAGAACGCCCGTTCCCGCACATCCGCCGGGCAAACCCACCAGTGGGCGTACCCGGCGGGGCGGGGGTGAACGGACGGGACCGGTCGGGAGGACGGCAGACCGGACAGGGGAGATGTCCCGCCCGGCATCCCCGCACCCCGAGGGCAACGATCATGCCCGTTGACAGCCGCAGCTCGCATTGATGACGATGCCTGTCATGACATCCCAGGGCTCCCGACGCGACGGGCCCACAAAGCCCACCCGCCGTACGTTCCTGTCCGCCGCCACCGTCACCGCGGCCGCCGCCACGGTCGCCGCACCGCTCGCCACCACGTCGGCCGCCTCCGCCACCACCACCGGCGGCGGCCCGTCCGGACCCGGTCGGCCGATCCGGCCCCAGTCACCCGACCGTGAGCTGCGGAAACTGCTCCGCGAGATCGACCAGCGCCGGATCGAGGCGATCGTCCGCCGGCTCGCCGAGTTCGGCACCCGGCACACGCTCTCCAGCCAGGACGACCCGGCCCGGGGGATCGGCGCCGCCCGGGACTGGATCTACGAGCAGCTACGGGGCTACGCCGCCCGGTCCGACGGACGGATGACGGTGGAGCTCCAGTCGTACATCCAGGAGCCGGCCTCCCGGATCCCGGTGCCGACCCGGATCACCAACGTCGTCGCCACGCTGCGCGGCGAGACCTCGCCGGAGCGGATCTACGTGGTCACCGGTCACTACGACTCCCGGTGCACCGACGTCATGGACGCCACCAGCGACGCCCCGGGCGCCGACGACGACGCCTCCGGGGTGGCGGTGGCGATGGAACTCGCCCGGATCATGGCGACCCGGCGTAGCGAGGCCACCATCGTCTTCGTCGCGGTGGCCGGCGAGGAGCAGGGCCTCTACGGTTCGGGATACCTGGCCCGGCAGTACAAGGCGGCGAACGCCGACGTGCAGGGCATGTTCAGCGACGACATCGTCGGGAGTTCGACGGCGGACGACGGCACCCGGGACCGGCGTACGCTGCGGCTCTTCGCCGAGGGCGTGCCGACGGCCGAGACGCCGGGCGAGGCGAACACCCGGCGCTCCGTCGGCGGCGAGAACGACTCGCCGAGCCGGCAACTCGCCCGGTACGTCAGCGACGTGGCGGACAACGACAGCACCGGGATGCGAGTTCGGGTGGTCTACCGCCGGGACCGCTACCTGCGCGGCAGCGACCACATCTCGTTCCTGGAGCAGGGCTACCCGGCCGGCCGGTTCACCGAGCCGAACGAGGACTTCGCGCACCAGCACCAGGACGTCCGGGTGGTCGACGGGAAGCAGTACGGCGACCTGCCCGAGTTCTGCGACTTCGAGTACATCAGCCGGGTGGCCAGGGTGAACGCGGCGGCGCTCTGGTCCCTGGCCCAGGCACCCGGTACGCCCAAGGGCGTCACCATCGTCACCTCGAACCTGACCAACGACACCGAACTGCGCTGGACCCGGGGTACCGAACCGGACCTGGCCGGTTACGAGGTCGTGTGGCGGGAGACCACCGCACCGGAGTGGACCCACGTGATCCCGGTCGGCGACGTCACCACGACCACCATCGACCTCTCCAAGGACAACGTCTTCTTCGGCGTACGGGCCGTCGACACCGCCGGGCACCGCAGCCCGGTGGCGTTCCCCCGCCCCGGTAGCTGAATACGGGGCGGCTGCCGACCGACCACCGTCGCCCGTCCCGCCCTGCCCGGTTGGTGCCCGGGCGGGGCGGGATCCCGCTCGGCGGTGACGTGCCCGGGGACGGGGACGGGACCGGTCACCACCAGGCGGTGCACTGGAACGGCGTCGCGTACGGGAAGGACTGGCCGCAGGCCTGGAACCGGTAGTTGGCGTTGCCGCTGGTGGTCTTCGCCGCGCTGGTCTTGGTGCTGCCGGTGGCGTCGACCAGGAACGGGCCGCACTGCACGTGGATGTTGGCGCCGCCGTCGAGGCTCCAGTTCAGCCACACCCGGTCGCGGGCGAAGGTGCCTCCGTCGATCATCGCCCAGCCGCGCTGTGCCCCGGCGACCGTACCGTAGTAGAGGCGGACGACCGGGCCGCCGGGCAGCGTCACCGGCGCGACGGCCTGGGTGCCGCGCAGGGTGTCCGGGATGTCGCGGAAGCCGTTCGCGCCGCGTTCGCAGTCGGCCGCCGTCCGGGGTGCGGGGGTGGCCGCGGCGGCCGACTGGGGCGCGGTGGCGAAGACCGCGACGAGCGAGGCCGCCAGTACGCCCACGATGGCTCGGGTTCTCATCAGGGATCCTCCTGTTCGGATGGGTTCCGCTGGCGAGAACGTATGCCGGACCGACTTCAATTCGGCTTCACCGACATCGATGCCACGCCCGAGCAACCACTCGACCCGCCACCCGGTACTCGGTACTACCGCATAGCGGTACTCGGTGCTACGATATAGCGGTACTCGGTGGTACGAGGTACCAGAGATCGAAGAGGAGCCACGAGTGGACGGCCTGACGGAGATGCTGAAGGGCACGCTCGAGGGCTGCGTGCTCGAAGTCATCGGCGGCGAGGAGACCTACGGGTACGCCATCACGCGTCGACTGAACGAACTCGGCTTCGCCGACGTCATCGAGGGGACGGTGTACACCATCCTGCTGCGACTGGAGCGGAACGGACTCGTCCAGGTGACGAAACGACCGTCCGAGGTGGGCCCGCCGCGCAAGTTCTACGCGCTCAACGACGCCGGACGCGAGGAACTCGCGACGTTCTGGACGAAATGGCAGTACGTCTCATCGCGCATCGACAGGCTCAGGGAGGGTGGGAGATGAACTTCTGGGAGACCATCACCGGCAGCGATCTCACCAGGGATTGGAAGGCGTTCGAAGCTCGGGCAGCGGCATTGCCGGCCGACTACCGGGCGGCGTGGGAACAGATCAAGAGCAACCTCTTCCCCTACGGGAGCCTCACCGGCCGCAACCTGATGCCGATCGTCGACGCCGCCCTCGGGCTGCTCGAAGAAGCATCGGCCGACGGGCAGAGCATCCACGAGGTGTTCGGCGACGACATCCCCGGCTTCTGTACGGCGTTGGCCGGCGGCACGGGGGCCCGCACCTATCGCGACCGGTGGCGCGAGCAGTTGAACCGGAACGTCGCGAGGAAATTGAGCCGGCTGGGAGGCTGACGTGGGCATCCAGGACATCATCGAGGGCAAGAAGCAGTGGCGGGCGCACGTGGCTCGGGTCAAGGCGCTCCCGCCGGACTACCGGATCGTCTACCAGGAGATGCAGAAATACCTGTTCAAGGTCGGACCGATCGACCTGCCGGACGGGGGCCTGCTCCCCGGGATCGTCGACTTCTTCGAGGAGGGCGTCGCGGCCGGTAAGGGGGTTCTGGAACTGATCGGCAACGACGTCGCCGCCTTCTGCGACGACCTGGTCAAGGACTCGCGCACCTACGCGGACGTCTATCAGGAGTCCATCAGCGGGAAGCCCGGCACGGACGAGAAGTAACACCCGTCGTCATCATGCCAGCGGGCCTTAAGCCCACCCGACGCCTGGCGAGCTGAGCACCTTGGCCCCGTGCTGGACCGCATCACCGTCCCGACGCGCCCGAACCGCTGTCGGCGTCAGCGTCGGGTGTCGGCATCGGCATCGGCATCGGCATCGGCATCGGCATCGGCATCGGCGAGAACCTCGTCGATGGTGTGCCGGGCCTCGGCCGCGTACCCCGGTGCTCGGTCCTGGTAGTAGGGCAGCGCGATGAGCGCGATCGACAGTGCCCGGCCCCGGGCCCGCCGCCAGGTGGCGTCGTCGGCGTCGACCGCCGCCCGGAACGTGTACCGGGCACCGGAGGGCAGCAGGTTCCAGGCGACGATCAGGTCGCAGGCCGGGTCGCCGACGCCCACGGTGGCGAAGTCGATGACGGCGCTGAGCCGGCCGTCCACGGTGAGCAGGTTGCCCGGCAACAGGTCGGCGTGCACCCAGGTCGGCGGGCCCGCCCACGGCGGGGCGTGCAGGGCGTCGTCCCAGGCGGCGGTTGCCGCGTCGGGGTCGATGGTCCCCCGCAACTGGGCGATGGCGTTCCGGGTGTGCACGTCCAGTGCCGCCAACGGCCCGCCCCGGTACGCCGCCGGTCCGTCCGGCAGCCGGACGGACCGGAACGCCCGGACGAGGCCGGCCAGGTCGGTGGCGAGGTCGTCCGCCAGGGTGAGCTTCCCGGGGACCGGGTTGGTGCCGGGGAGCCAGCGCAGCACCGACCAGGTCCACGGGTACCCCTCGGCGGGCTGCCCCACCGCCAGCGGGGCCGGCACGGCGACCGGCAGGTACTGCGCCAACCGCCGTAGCCAGCGGTGCTCCTCGACCTCCTCGCCCGCCGCCCACGGCACCCGGCACAGCCGCACCACCAGATCCGGCCCGAGCCGGAACAGCGCGTTGACGGTGCCGGTCGCGGTCACGGGACGTACGGGAAGGTCCGCCCACTCGGGGAACTGCCCGGCTAGCAGCCGGGCGACCAGCTCCGCCGAGATGTCGATCTCGTCTTCGTGCATCTTCGGAACGGGCAATACACTCTCCTGATCAAGGGGCAGACTTGCGGCAGCATCGCCGATGCGCGGGCACCGGGGCAACCGAGTTCGGGCGGCCTCCCGCCGTCACGTCGACGCTCCAGGTGACCCGCGCGGGACCGGAGGAGGAGCCTTGCCGCCGACCTCGAAGCCCCTACGCAAGCTGGGCTTCCTCACCATCGGGCTGTTCGACGGCGCCGATCCGCGCCGGGGCCACGAGACGACCCTCGACATCATCGCGCTCGGCGAGCGACTGGGCTTCGACAGTGCCTGGGTACGGCACCGCCACCTCCAGTACGGAATCTCGTCCCCGGTCGCCGTCCTGGCGGCGGCGTCGCAGCGGACCAGCCGGATCGAGTTGGGCACCGCCGTCATCCCGCTCGGTTGGGAGAACCCGCTGCGCCTGGCCGAGGATCTGGCCACCGTCGACATCCTCTCCGGGGGCCGACTCAACCCGGGCGTCAGCATCGGCCCGCCGATGCACTACGACCGGGTGAAGCAGGCGCTCTATCCCGAGACCGCCGACGTCGAGGACTTCAGCTATGAGAGGGTACGCCGGCTGCTCGACGCCGTCCGGGGCGAAGCGGTCACCGACTTCGGCGGGGTCGAGGGCTTCGAGGTCTACTCCGACCGGGTCCAGCCGCACGCCGAGGGCCTCGGCCAGCGGATGTGGTACGGCGGCGGGAGCCTGCGCTCCGCCCGATGGGCCGGCGAGCACGGGATGAACTTCCTGACCAGCAGCGTCGTGAAGGCAGAGGAGTCCGAGGACTTCGCCGAGATCCAGCTCTCGCACATCCGTACCTTCCGGTCCCACCACCCCGACGGCGACCGGGCCCGGGTCTCCCAGGGGCTCGTCGTGATCCCGACCGACAGCGCGTCGCCGGAGCAACGCACGAAATACCAGGAGTACGCCCGGAAGCGCGCCCCCCGCACCGCCACCCCGCAGGGGCCGGCCCGGATGATGTTCGCGCCCGACCTCGTCGGCAGCTCTGCGGAGATCGCCGAGCGGCTGCACGCGCACCCCGCGTTCCAGCAGGTCGACGAGGTCGCCTTCGCGCTGCCGTTCACCTTCGCGCACGACGACTACGTGCAGATCCTCACCGACATGGCGACCCGGCTCGGCCCGGCCCTCGGCTGGCGCCCGACGACGGCGCCCGGACAGCCGGCGGGGTAGGTATGACCGGCGACAGCACGGAAGCCCGCCCCGGCCTGGCACCCGGTGCCCGCTCTCCGGTGGGCACCATGTTCGCGGCACTCTACGGGGAGTTGACGCCGCACCCGTGGCGGGACCCGGCCCGCGACCGGGACGCGTATGCGCTGTTCTACGACCGGTCGCTCGCGATGGACTGGCTCGACGACGTGGGCGGGGTCGTCCTGATCACCGACGCAGGCATCAAGGAGCGGGCGACCGGGGCGCCGGGCCTGTGGGGCATGAACGACGCCGGGCAGGACCACCCGCTCGCCGCTCCCGACGCGTCCCTGGTCGCCTGGTTCCAGGTCGGGGTCGAGCCGCTGCCCGCCGACCGGCCGCTGCCGGTGCAGCCGTTCCTGCGCTGTGCCGGTGACGTGGCGGCCCGGATCGGCGCCCTGGACCTGCGGGCGGTGCAGGTGTTGCTACCGGTGCAGGGCCTCGACCCCTCGTCGTCGCCTCCGGAGTACGCCGGGATGCCGTCGCTTCGCACGGCCGGCTGGTTCGGCGACGCTGACCCACGGTCGCGTACGCCGGTCCGGGTCACCCTGGACAGCGGCCGGGCGCCGTCCATCACCTCGGCGGCACCGCTGATCCGGGAGCGGATCGGCGGGCTGGAGCAGGACGTGTTCGAGTGCGAGTCGTACTCCCTGGCCGATCACGACCCGTTGGCGACGGCACCGCCGTTCGACGACAGATCCTGGAACGGCCCGTCCCGGCATCGGGCGACCTTCCACGGGACGCTCGCCGAGTGGTCGCTCGACACGCTCGGCTGGCTGGGCGGCTTCCTCGCCGACCTGAGCGCCGGCCAGGGGGTCAGTACCCCGCTGCTGCTCACCGCCACCCGGTCGTAGTCGGGTCGCTCGCGAGTTCGGGCGCGGCCGGGCACCCCGTTGATGCTCAGCCGAGCCGGCGCAGGACCTCGTCGGTGGTGAGAACCTCACCGAACCGTGGAAAGGTAACCGTCAGGGCGTGGTTGTGTTCCAGGGTTGTCACGCCGCTCATCGCGTCGGAAGCGAACACCAACTCGAAGCCGTGGTCGGACGCGGCCCGAGCAGTCGATTCGACTCCCATCGTTGTCGCCAGCCCAGCCATTACCACAGTTTTGATTCCCCGCTGCCGCAACTGCTCGACCAGACCGGTGCCGTAGAACGCGCCGATCGTGCGCTTGACGACGGTGATGTCGCCCGCCTGTGGCTGCATGTCGGGGACGAATCCGCTGCCCGGCGGCTGCTCGGTGACTCCCGGCCGTTCGACCCGCACGAGGACCACCGTGCCGCCCGCCTGGCGGAACGCGGCGGACAGGCGTACGGCCCGTTTCACCACACTGGCTCCGTCGTGCGGACCCATGTCCTGCTCGACGATGCGCGGCATGAGATCCACGACGATCAGCGCCGTGCGCCGTGCGGCAGGTGGTTCCGTAAGGGGCACATTCACCGTGCGATCCTAACAACGCGCGGCCGTGGTTCGACGACTGGTCGACATGCGTACGGCCATTGGCCCGCCGCCCTGGGAGGTACGGGAGGCGGGCCAATGGGCCGTCTCGTATCGGTGCCGATCGAACGCCCGCGTCGAACCGGCTACTCGACCGGGTTGATCCGCCTGGCGAGATCGACGAACGCCTGCCAGCCCGCCGGTTCAAAGGTCAGCGTGCCGCCGTCACGATCCTTGGTGTCCCGAACCAGGACAACGCCGGGGAGGTTGTCGGCCACCTCCACACACGCGCCGCCGTTGGAGGTCGAGCGGGTCGACTTCCGCCACTGTGCGCTGGTCACGTCCATGACTTGGTCACTTCCTTCAGGAGATCCAGGGTCTGCGCACGGGGAAGTGCCTCGCCCTGTACGGCATCCCACGACACACCCAGGCTAGCAACGTCCTCGCCGCGAGTGACCACCTGCGCCGTGAGCTGGTTATCCACGTAACCGACTCGGCTGTTGTCAGGCATGTCCGCAAGGATGAAGCCGCCGGCCATCCCCGAGTAGAGGCCAAGGGTTGTCGGCACGAGATGCAGGGTGACGTTCGGGCGCCCGGCCAGGTTCAACAGGTGCTCCACCTGCTCGGCCATCACGTGCCGGCTGCCACAAAGACGGCGGACCACCATCTCGTCCAACACGACGAAGATCTGCGGCGGGGAATCACGGTCGAGGATGGCCTGACGCTCCATCCGGGACGCCACTCGCTGTTCGACCTGAGCGGCAGTCAGCCGGCCGATAGCAAGCGCCGCGCGAGCGTACGCCTCGGTTTGGAAGAGGCCGGGGACGAAGGCCGGCTCGTACCAGCGCAGCGTGCGGGCATCCCGCTCGTACTCCAGCCATTCGCGCAGCCAGACCGGCGCGGCGTCGTCCTTGACCAGTTCCTCCCAGAGCCTCTCGAAGTAGCCGCCGGTCTCCAGCGCACTGTCCACCAGGCGCAGGTGTTTGATGGTGACCGGCGTGGTGCCGGTCTCGATGGCGGAGATCTGCGAATTCGAGCAGAAACATTTGGCGGCCAATGCTTCCTGGGTCACGTCGGCGAACGTGCGGCGCCGTCGCAGTTCGCGGAGCAGAAACTCCGAAGGTGAGATGCCCACCCTTTCCACGCCCTTCCAAGGTCGTTCCTGCGATTCCAGGCTGATTCGAAAGTCCGCCTCCTGCTCCGAAATGCAGCCCGTCCACTGTCGCCGGTAAGCATGCCACAACAGACTGTGATCAGCGGGACCGCTCAGGACCGGCCCGACCGCCAGGGCGGAACCGAGGGGGTCACTCCACTTCCCCCGCAGCGGAGTGGCCCCCATCCACCCAGCGGAGGGACCGAGCAGGAGGAGGGCGTGATGGCGAGGAGAGATCGGCCCGACGCGACACCACTGGTCGTACGGCACCGGCGGGACTGGCGCCGCTGGTGGCGGTACTGCCGGTGCGGGCTCTGCTGGCGGTGCTGCCCGGACCGGGGGCGCTCGGTGCTCGTACACCTGGTTCTGCGCAGGCCCGACGCTCCGCCGCAGCTCGCGTCGGTCGGCGGACCTCCACCCCGTCCGCTCCCCCGCAACCACAACAGCCGGTTCGGTCTGAACGCGCCGACGCTGATCGACGCCGAGACCGGGTACGGGTCGGGCCAGCGGCGGCGCGGGCGGCGGGCCGAGCTGAGCGGCCGATGACCGGCGCCGCGCCGCACCCGGGCCCACACACGCCGCTGCGTCCACTCTGGCTCTGCCGCACCGACGGGCAACCGTGGCCGTGTGGGCCCGCGCGGCTCGCCCTGACCAGGGAGTACGCCGGTCAGCCGAGCGCGCTGACCATCCACCTCGGCACCTCGCTGGCGACGGCGTTCCGGGACCTGCACGCGCTCAACCCGAGCACCGCCCCGGAGGCACACGCGCTGAGCAGGCGGTTCCTCGGCTGGGTCCGCGTCTCCCCCGTGACCTGACATCCGCCCCCGGCCGGGAGGGCGCCGATGCGGAGATGCCGGCGGCAACCGGCACGCATCGGCGCCCTCCAGACACGTTCCGGATACCGCTGCATATTCCGGCTACGCCCGCACATGGGATTTGGCGCTGCCGCGCCACGACTGGCGGGGAACCGACAGCGGCCGGGGCGGCCGGAATCGCACACCCCGGGGCACACATCGAACCACCCCGATTGGAGGCACGATGCGACTCCGTCCCCGCATCCTCGCCACCGCCCTGGTCGCCGCGTTGCTGGCCACCGTCCTGGGCCCGCCCGCGCTCACCACTGATGAACCGACCCCGCCATGCTCACAGTCAGGTCAGGCCGGCGAGCTTGTAGAGGACCAGAGAGCCGGCTACGGCGACGTTCAGGCTCAGCCCAGTGCCGACCATCGGGATCTCCACCGCCGCGTCGAGGCTGTCCAGCGCCTCCGCCGGGATGCCGGTCGCCTCGTGCCCGAGCACGACGATGGTACGGCGCCGGGCCATCGGCAGGTCGGCGAGCCGGACCGCCTCGTCGGTCAACTCGACGCCGAGCACCTGGGCACCCGACGCCCGCTCCGCCGCCAGCCACCGCACCGGATCACCGACCCGGTGTACGCAACTCGGCTGGCGCAGCGTGTTTCCGCGCGCCAGCGCCTCGTCGACCCACCGCCACGGCGGTACGGCCAGACAGGCGCCAACCGCGTCACAGGTACGCAGTAGCGTGCCGAGGTTGGCCTGGTGCATCGGCCACAGGGGTGCCGCGACGAGGTGGCCCCAGCAGCGGTGGGCCCGGCGACGGCGGGCGGCGGCGAGTTCACGACGGGGACGGACCCGGATCGCCGGGCTCATCGGAGGACGGCGACTCCGCCGCAGGAAATGGCGATCATTCGAGGTGTGCTTCTCGGCGCACACGGGCCATCGACGGGGAAGCGTTCGCCCCAGTGTAGCGGCCCGACCGCCGGCCCGACTCCCGGATGATGCCGGGCCACCCATGTCCACACCGCTTCCGCCCGGCACCGGACAGCAGCCGAGACCGGTCCGCCGGTCACCGGCCGAGCACGAAATATCCGAGACCCAGCAGTCCACGGTAGACGGTCACGTACTCCCGCAGTCGGGCGTCGAGTTCCTCGCGTACGCCGGCAGCCCGGGGATCGTCCGGGTGCGCCAGCAGCCACTCCTCGCGGCCGGCCCGCCAGGTGCTCTCGAAGTCGTCCCACTCGCGCTGGTCGGTGGTGGAGAGGTGCAGCACCCGCCAGCCGGTGCCACGGATCAGCTCCACCAGGTCGGGCAGGCTGAGCACGTCGGCGCCGAAGATCTCGACCGCCTCGGCCGAGGGCGTCCGCTCCCAGAAGCCGTCGCCGAAGAGCAGCCGGCCACCGGGCCGGACCAGGTCGGCGAGGACCGCCAGCCCGGCCGCCGCCCCGCCGAGGGCGTGTGCCGAGCCGAGGCAGATCACCCGGTCGGCCGGTTGGCGCCAGGTGGCCGCCGCCTGGCGTACGAAGCTGACCTGCCCGATGCCCCGCTCCTTCGCCGCCCGCCGGCCCCGGTCCAGGGCGTCGGCGTCGGTGTCCACGCCGACGCCGAGCGCCGGGTCGCCACCGGCGACGGCCCGCAGCAGCAACTCGCCCCAGCCGCAGCCGAGGTCGAGCACGGACCCACCGGCCGGGATGTCGAGCCGCCCCAGCAGCAGGTCGGCGTGTTCCTCCGACAGCGGCGTGTTCCAGCGCATCCGGGCGTAACGGTGGCTGGCGGGATCGTCGACGGGAAGCACCGGCCGAGTGTGCCAGCCGATGATCGTCACCGCATCCGGTTTGTCCCGCTGGTCCGGACGCCGGCCGAGCGCGGTCGGGCCGAGCGGCGGCTACACCCGGGGCGGGGCTCGGCGGCGGCTACATCGCGGTCGGGCCGGGCATCATGGCCGGCTCGGCCGGCATCGGGATCTGCACGAAGGTCGAGCCGCGCAGGTCCAGCCAGGCGCTGGTCGGGGTACGTACCAGCCGGAGCATCACTTCCTCGCAGGCCGGACAGCGGGCGACCACCCCGGGTGCGTTCGAGTAGACCCGCAACCCGGCCATCGGGCTGGTCTGGCCGCAGGAGGCGCACCGGCCGGTCGCCGTGGTCAGGTCCACCGCGAACACGTCCCGCATCGGCCCCGCCAGTACGTTGCCGTCCAGGTAGTCCATCCGCCCCTGGTCGGGTCGAAGCTGCTCGGTCATCTCGTCCTCCAGGAAGTCGCGTTCAGCCGGTCGGACCGAACCGTTCGGTCTTGATCCGCCGGGGCTCGTGCCCGAGCGCGACCAGGATGTCGGAGACCGCCTCGACGAAACCGGTCGGACCGCAGACGAAGTTGACCGGTTCGAGCTGTGCCGGCCAGCCGTGGGTGTTGACGTCGGCGACCGCGACCCGGTGTGCCTGGGCGGATAGCCCTTCCGGCACCTCGCGGGTGTAGACGTAGGCGACGTCGAGACCCCGGTCGTCCCGGGCACGCCGGCGCAGTTCGTCGGCGAAGTAGACGTCCCGCTCCGAGCGGACCGAGTAGATCAGCCGGAACGGTACCCGGCTGTCGGCCTCCCGGCGGGCCCGGATCATCGCCATCAGCGGCGCGACGCCCGAGCCGCCGCCGACCAGCAGCACCGGCGCGGGGTCAGTCGCCCGCCAGACGAAGTAGCCGCCGACCGGGCCGCGCACCTCGATCTGGTCGCCGACCGAGAGCCCTTCCAGCAGGTACGGCGAGACCTCGCCGTCCGGTACCCGCTGGACGGTGACCTCGACCCGGTTGCCGTCGGCCGGCGCGGAGACCGAGTAGCTGCGCGCCGCCTGGTAGCCGTCCTCGGCTGTCAGCCGCAGGTCGACGTGCTGCCCGGGCAGGTGCCCCGGCCAGTCCGGCACCTCCAGCACCAGCGTGGCGGAGGTGGCGGTCTCGTCCCGGCGGTCGACCAGCCGGGCGACCCACCAGCCGGTCCGCTTCATCAGTCTCCCTGGTACCGCTGTTCGCGCCATGGGTCACCGTAATCGTGATAGCCGGCGGTCTCCCAGAAACCGGGCTCGTCGGTCAGGCCGAGGCGGATGCCGCGTACCCACTTGGCGGACTTCCAGAAATACAGGTGCGGCACCAGCAGCCGGGCCGGGCCACCGTGCTCGGCGGGCAGGTCGGCACCGTCGTACCGGTGCACCACCCAGGCCCGGCCGTCGCGCAGGTCATGCAGCGGCAGGTTGGTGGTGTAGCCGCCGTACGAGTGCACCAGCGCGTAGTCGGCCGTGGTGTCGACGCCGTCGAGCAGGGTGTCCAGGGAGACGCCCTGCCAGTTGGTGCCGAGCTTCGACCAGTGCGTCACGCAGTGGATGTCCACCGTCGGCGTCTCGTTGGGCAGCGCCCACATCTCGTCCCAGCTCCACCGGACCTCGGAGCCGGACTCGGTAGTGATCACGAACTCCCAGTCCGTCAGCGGCACCCGGGGGGTGGGGCCGGCGGAGAGCACGGGCCAGTCCTCGGTCAGATACTGCCCCGGCGGCAGGTTCGGCCCGGACGGCCGGCGCCGGCCCTGGAAGCCTGGTGACACGATGCCCACCCGCTAGTCCTACCACCTCCCGCCGCACCACAGGTTCCAACCGGGGATATCCGGCTGGCCCCGGGGCAGCGGGCGGGGCCGCCGTCAGGACCGGTCGGGTCGGGCGTTCGCCGATCCGCTCCGCTGGTCCGGGGCCGGCCGTCCGGGCGGTACGTCGACCTCGCCCAGCACCTCGGCAGGCAGTCCGGGCCAGTACGCGGAGGCGGTGTCGAGGAAGTAGTCCTCGCCCGGGTCCCAGGTGTGCCCGGTGGCCCGCCGGTGGTAGACGTAACCGAGCGGGTGGGTCCGGTAGATGTCGCCGCCGTTCCGGCGTACCCGGTCCAACAGTCCTAGGTCGACGGACCGGGGTACCGGCCGCCAGCCGCCGACCGCCTCCAGGTCGCCCCGGGCGATCAGGATCGTGCCGCCGGCCACCACCTGGCAGTCGGACTCGGCGGTGCCGGACGGCCGGCGCAGCGTCACGCCCCGGGTCTCCAGGTGCACGAACTCGGACCCCTTGCCCACCAGGGTCGCCCCGGAGTAGTGCCGGGCCAGCACCAGGTCCCAGACGTGTTCGGCGGCGTAGCTGTCGTCGTCGTCGAACTTGCTGACCAGGCTGCCCCGGGCCCGCCGGGTCGCGGCACCGAGCGCCGCACCGAAACTGGCGGCACCCGGCACCCGGACGATCTCGTACGGGCGGCCGGAGTCGGCCAGCGTGGCCCGGACCGGTTCCGGCAGCTCGACGCCGTGCAGGCAGAGCACGATCTCCAGCTCCGGGTAGGTCTGCGCGACCAGCATCCGGACCGCCTCCGGCAGCCGTTCGGGGCGCCGGGTCGACAGGATCGCGCTGACCGACGGTACCGGGCCGAGCTGCGGGAACACCGCCGAGGCGAGCCGGGGCAGGGCGAACGCGGTGGCGTGCCCGCGCAGCGCCGCCCGCCGCTGCCGGACGCTGCGCGCCTCCAGGGCCAGCCCGCCGCCGTCGGGTACCGGGGCGGTCAGCAGGGCCCGCAACTCCGGCGCGATCAGCCCGGCGACCCGCTCCGGCAGCGCCGGGACGGCGAGCACCGCACCGGTCATCGCGATCTGGACCAGCAGCGCCGCCACCGCCAGCGGCTCGGCGTCGGGGAGCTCCGGGCAGTCGACCACGCCGGTCCGGCGCAACGTGCCGAGCACCGGCGCGGTCACTCCGGGGCCGTCCAGCGGGTACGCCCCGGCGCCGGGGTGGCGCGCGGCCGGGACGAAGTCGAGGCGTACCCGGGGAGCGTCCGGCTGGTAGCAGTCGGGCCGCCGGCCGCGCGGGTTGACCCGACACGCGTCGACCAGCACGGCCGGGGTGCCGTCCGGCGTCTGGATCCCGTGCTGGGTGGCCTGCCACTCGACCGCGTACGCCGGTGTGCCCGCCCGCACCCCGCCGCCGCCGGTCGCCCCGCGCAGCAGTACGTCGTGGGCCCGGATGTCGGGGCTGCCGACCAGCTCGCCGAGCAGCACCGTCCCGCCCGCCGACAGGTACGCCGGCAGCGTCCCGTGGCTGGTCAGGCTCGGTCCGGCCGGTGCCGGCAACGGCCGCCCCGGCACCAGCGCGTCCAGCGCCGCCCGCAGCACCTCGCGCAGTTGCGCCGGCCGGGACAGCCGGACGGTGACGACGGCGGTCCCCCGCCCCCGGCCGGGCAACGCCACCCGATGCCGGCACAGGTGATCCAGCGGCCCGATGCCGTTCGACCAGCCCCGCCGGGGCGCCCGCCAGTACGCCACCACGATCACCGCCCGCCTGGTCGGGTGCAGCGAGACGGGCCGGACCAGCAGGTCCCGGAGCCGGTCGGTCGAACCGGCGACGACCAGCACCCGGCGTACGCCCGGGATCCGCAGCACACGCAGGCCGACGAGGCGACCGAACCGTTCGGCCCGACCGGGTCGCGGAGCACCGAACAACCGCCAGTGATCGACCCGTTCCACCCCGTGACGATAAGCCCTGTCGCAACCGATCGACAGCAACCACGCGCCGCGCCGCGCCGACCGGATCCTCACGAGCGGGCCGTGCCTAGCGGGGCGTGGCGGGCGGGTGACGGCACCGTATGGACCTGGGTGGGGCGCGGTGTCCTATCGTGCAGGGATGATCACACCCCGGCCGGCCGGGGCCGGCCCGCTCACCGGCGTCCGGATCGTCGAACTGGCCGGCATCGGCCCCGCCCCCTTCGCCGCGATGGTCCTCGCCGACCTGGGCGCCGACGTGGTCCGGGTGGACCGGGTCGGCGAGGTCCGGCCGGACCGGGTCGGCGAGGTCCGGCCGGAACGGTTCGGCACCCCCCATCCCGACCTGCTGAACCGGGGCCGCCGGTCGCTCGCCGTCGACCTCAAGGCGCCGGCCGGCCGGCAGGTGGTACTCGACCTGGTCCGCTCCGCCGACGTGCTGGTCGAGGGTTTCCGGCCGGGCGTCACCGAGCGGCTCGGGCTGGGCCCGGACGACTGCCTGGCGGTGAACCCCCGACTGGTCTACGGCCGGATGACCGGCTGGGGGCAGGACGGCCCGAACGCCCGGTACGCCGGGCACGACATCGACTATCTTGCGCTGACCGGCGTACTGCACGGCATCGGCCGGTCCGGCGAGCGGCCGGTACCGCCGATGAACCTGGTCGGCGACTTCGGCGGCGGCGGAATGCTGCTGGCCCTCGGCGTGGTCTGCGCGCTCTTCGACATCCGGGGCGGCGGCACCGGGCAGGTGGTCGACGCGGCCATGGTGGACGGGGTGTCGCTGCTCGCCACGATGATCCACTCGATGCGCGGGATGGGCCGGTGGGGCGACGACCGTGGGGTGAACATCTTCGACGGCGGCGCCCCGTTCTACGACACCTACGAGTGCGCTGACGGGAAACACCTGGCGGTGGGCGCGGTGGAACCGCAGTTCTACGCCGAACTGGTCCGGTTGACCGGCTTTCCGCTGCCCCCCGACGAGGCGCTGGACCGGACCGATCCGGCGAACTGGCCGGCCCTGCACCGAGCCTGGGCCCGACTCTTCCGCACCCGTACCCGGGACGAGTGGGCCGCGCTGCTGGAGCACACCGACGCCTGCGCGGTGCCGGTACTCGACTGGCGGGAGGCGCCCCGGCACCCACACCTCGCCGCCCGGGAGGTCTTCGTCGTGCACGCCGGAGCCGAGCAGCCGGCCCCGGCACCCCGGTTCAGCCGTACGCCGGGGGCGATCCGCCGGCCGCCGCCACAGCCCGGCGAGCACACCGACGAACTGCTGGCCGAAATCGGCCTCGACGCCGACCGGATCAGCCAACTCCGAACCGCCGGCACCGTCGCCTGAGCCGACAATCCCGGCAACCGACAACCCGGCGGCCCGACTGACGGCTCGGCCAGCGGCGCCGGCAGCTCGGGCCGCTGGAAGACCAGCAGCGCGCAGATCATCTGCATCCAGGTGGTGCCGCTCTTGGAGCGGGTGCTGATCACGATGTCACCCGGGCGGAACGGGAAACCGGTCCACCGGGCGCTGTCCTCGTCGCCGGAGCGGTACCGGACAGGAGCGTCGGGCATTCGGCCGAGGATACCGGCCGGTGATCGACCCGGCGGGGCAGGCGTGAGGGTGCGCACAACGGGTATCCGGCCGGCCGGTGAACCAGACAACCGGCGAGGAGCGGATCCCATGGTGACCAACGCGGACGTACTGCGGTACCTGGAGTCGATGGACTTCCCGGCGCCCAAGGAGGACATCGTCCGGGAGGCCGAGCGCGCGGGTGCGCCACGCGAGGTACTCCAGGCGCTGCGCGGGATGCCTCCGGTGGACTACCACAACACCGAAGAGGTGGCCCGGTCCGCCAAGACCGACCTGGCCCCGGACGCCAGCCCGGCGGAACTGGCCGCCAAGGCCCGCGACCGCACGCACCAGCGGGTCGCCCGGCACATGCGCCAGATCTGACCTCCTGTTCCGCAGATGCGGCACAACCCCTGGTACGACCCGCCCAAGGCCTCGGTCCAGATGGCCGTCATCCTGGTGGTCGGAATCTGTGTCGGCGTACCGGCCACCTTCGTGATGTCGCCGCTGCTGGGCCCCCTGATCGGCTGGGACGCCGCGGCGGTGACCTATCTGGTCTGGGCGTGGCGGGTGCTGTGGTACCGGGACGCAGAGCAGACCGCCGAGCTGGCCGTCCGCGAGGACCCGAGCCGCGCGGCACGCGACGCGGTGCTGCTCGTGGCCGGACTGGCCAGCCTGCTGGCGATCGGCATCCTGCTCGCCACCGCCAAGAGGGTCCCCGGCATCGACCCGGAACTGCACATCGGACTCGGCATCGTCAGCGTGCTGCTCTCCTGGACGGTCGTGCACGCCGTCTACGCCGCCCGCTACGCCCGGCTCTACTACACCGGCGACGACGGCGGGGTGAACTTCCACGAGAAGGCCCCGCCCAAGTACACCGACTTCGCGTACATGTCGTTCACCGTCGGGATGACCTTCCAGGTCTCCGACACCGACCTGACCACGAAGACGATGCGGACCGCCGTGCTCGGGCACTCCCTGCTGTCGTACCTCTTCGGCGCGGTCATCATCGCCGCGACCATCAACCTGCTGGCCGGGCTGGCCCACTGACCGACCGTCCCGAAGGGAGGGATGGATGGGAGGGCGGGGGAAAGGCACCGGACGGGGCGCCCGTTACGTCCGCGCTCGCGCGCGTGTCCCGGGCGCCACGTCCGCCAGTGCCCCGGTGAGGCCACACGTCCGAACCGGACCCGCTCACCGGATCGCGGCGGCCGGCCCGAACCGGGCTGGCTGACGCCGCGCACCCATCCTATGATCCGGGATGGACCGTTCGGCCAGAAATCCGGGAAACTGTGTGTGAAACCACGCTGTTTCGCCGCTCAACGGGCGATTTCGTGGTATCTGTCCTCCAGATCGATCCTGGCCAGGGTACCCACCAACCAGGCCAGTTTCTCCGACTCCCCGCCGCCGGCCAGGGTGGCCAGGTCGGCCGCCGAGCGCCCGAGTCCGAGCCGGCGGGCGGCGGCGAGGGCCCGACGGTCGGCGACCGGCGCCGTCTCCGCCCACAGCGCCTGCACCTCGCGGAGGAACAGCTCGACCACCTCGGCGTCCACCCCCGGCAGCTCGGCGAGCAAGGCCCGCTCCCGGGCCGGCGCGTGTCTCGCGGCGGCCCGCAGCCGGCGCAGGTCTCCCCGGTAGCGCGCGACGAGCGCCTCGGCCAGCTCACCCAGGGTGCCGGCCAACCGGTCGGCGTCGGCACTCCGGCCATGCTCGCGCAGCACCGCCGCCCGCGCCTCCGTGCGGGCCCGGGCCATCCGGGCCGGGCTCTCCCAGCCCGCGTCCCGTAGCGCCCGGGCCGGCTCGACCGCCCGCCGGACGTCGCCGGTGCGGCGCAACAGGATCGCCAGGCAGAGCACCTGGAACAGGCTCGCCGGATTGTTGGTGACCTGGAAGCCGTACTCCTCGGCAAAGCCGCGGCTGCGTGCCACCAGCCGGCGGACGAGCCGCTTGCGGTCCTCGACGCTCGTCGTCGCAGTCGTCGCCATGCCGGCGACTACCCACGACGGATCGGGCCAAAGCTGGCCGGGGCCACGGGTTTCCGCCACCGCCGACCGCGGGTCTCCCGCCATCTGCTGCGGGTGTCCCGCCACTGCCACGGCGGGTTTCCCGCCATCTGCTGCGACGGGCGGGCCGTCAGCCGACGGACTGGCCGTGCCGGTCGCGGCTCTTCAGCCGGGTGGTCGGCATCGGCGGAGCCGGCAACGGATCGGAGTCGTCGCCCCGCACCCGGCCGAACCGGAGGCTACCGGCCGCCCAGTCCGCACGGGCCTCGGCGATCTCCTCGTGCGAACGGCCGACGAAATTCCACCACATCACCAGCGACTCGTCGAACGGCTCGCCGCCGAGCAGCATCAGCCGGGTCGGGCCGCTCGCCCGCACCACCAGCTCGGGACGACCGGCGCCGAGGTAGAGCAACGAACCCGGGGTCAGCCCGACCCCGCCGACCTCGGCAGCCCCGGACATCACCAGCAGGCCGTGCTCGAAGCCGGCGGTCAGCGGCAACCGGGCCGGGCCACCGTCGGGGAGCCAGAGCTGCGCGCCGAGCAGCGGCGAGTGCACCACCGCCGGGGAGCGGACCCCGGCCAGCTCGCCGACGAGTACGGTCACCGAGTAGTCCGGCTCGGTCAGCACCGGAAGCTCGGCGTGGTGGGCGAAGCCGGGCGGGCCGGACCGGGCCCCGTCGGGCAGCGCCACCCACAGTTGCAGGCCGTGCAGGGTCGGCGGATGCTCCGGCGGCGAGTACTCCGAGTGCGCGATGCCGTAGCCGGAGGTCATCACGTTGAGCTGACCGGGCCGGATGAGCTGGTCGTTGCCGAGGCTGTCCAGGTGCCGGATCTCGCCGTGCACCAGCCAGGTCACCGTCTGTAGGCCGGTGTGCGGATGCGGCCCGATCCCCATGCCGGGCCGGTCGGCCACGTCGTCTGGACCGAAGTGGTCGACGAAGCACCAGGCGCCGACGGTGCGGAGCCGGCGCTGCGGCAGCAACCGGCGCACGGTGGTGTAGCGGCCCAGCGGCACGTCGTGGCCGGGCAGCAGCAGGTTGGTCGGCTCGGTGTCCGCGCCCGCCCCGGTGCCCGGCGGCAGGGTCTCCCCCGGCATCGGCTCGGTGATGCTCACCGGTCGAGCCTACGCCGCCGACCAGGGGTGCCGGGGCGGCTACCCGACCCGTCGGCGCCGCCCGGGTGCCAGACTGGCGGACATGGATCAGCCGGTGAGATTCGGCCTCAACGTGGACCCGAACGTCGGTGGACTGGCCATCGCCGAACGGATCGCCGCGATCGCCGACAACAGTGGCATCGAGTACGTCGGTGTGCAGGACCACCCGTACAACGACGGGTTCTTCGACACCTTCACGGTGCTGACCTGGCTGGCCGGCCGGACCAGTCGGGTGCACCTGTTTCCGAACGTGGCGAACCTGCCGCTGCGCCCGCCCGCGATGCTGGCCAAGCAGGCGGCCAGCATCGACGTGATCAGTGGCGGCCGGTTCGAGCTGGGGCTGGGCGCGGGCGGGTTCGTCGACGCCATCGCCGGCATGGGTGGCCCGCGCCGCGACCGGGGCACCGCCCGGGCCGCCCTGGTGGAGGCGATCGACGTGATCCGGGCGTCCTGGGCCGGCGAGCCGTACGAGTACCAGGGCCGGCACTACACCCTGGAGGGTCTGCGCCCCGGGCCCCGGCCCGCGCACGAGATCGGGCTCTGGCTGGGTGTGGTCGGCCCGAAGGCGGTCCGGCTGGTCGGTGCCAAGGCCGACGGCTGGTCGGTCTCGGCGCCGTACGTGCCGCCGGAGCGGGTGACCGAACTCAACGCCGTCATCGACGAGGCGGCCCGGGCGGCGGGGCGGGATCCCGGGCGGATCGTCCGGCTCTACAACGTGATGGGGCTGATCGGCCCGGAGGACCGGGACCCGTTCCACGGACCGGTCCGGCGCTGGGTCGAGACGTTGACCAGGCTCTACACCGAGCAGCGGATGAACACCTTCGTCTTCTGGCCGAGCGGTGACCGGGAACGGCAGTCCCGGATCTTCGCCGAAGAGGTGGTGCCGGCGGTCCGCGCGGCCCTGGCCTGACTGTGCCGCAGCGGCACGATCCTGGCCAGCGACGCAATCCCGGCCAGCGACGCGATCCGGGCCGGCGGTGCAATCCGGGTCGGCGGTGCGAGAACGCCGGGGTTGACCTCGACTGCGGTCGAGGTTGTTGACTGGCCCGGCGGAGGGTCGGCGGAGGTGCCGGCGGGCCGGGAGGGGCTGTGATGCGGGCGGTGTGGTTGCGGGAGTTCGGCGGGCCGGAGCGGCTGGTGGCGGCGGAGACGCCCGACCCGGTCGCCGGTCCGGGGCAGGCGGTGGTCGCCGTCGAGTTCGTCAACATCACCTTCGTGGAGACCCAGCTCCGGGCCGGCACGGGCCCGTTCCCGGTGCGGCTGCCGACCATTCCCGGCAACGGCGTCGGCGGGGTGGTCGCCGAACTGGGTCCGGGAGTCGGCCCGGCGCTGTCCGGCCGGCGGGTGGTCACCAGCACCGGCGGATCGGGCGGGTACGCCGAACGCGTGGCGGTGGACGCCGACGGCCTGCTCGAGGTGCCGGACGGGCTGCCGCTGGACAGCGCGGTGGCACTGCTGGCGGACGGCCGTACCGCGCTGCTGATGCTGGAGACCGCGGAGGTACGCCCCGGGGAGCGGGTACTGGTCGAGGCCGCGGCGGGCGGCGTCGGCAGCCTGCTGGTGCAACTGGCCGGTACGGCTGGTGCCACCGTGGTCGCGGTGGCCGGCGGTGACCGGAAGGTGGAGCTGGCCCGGGATCTCGGCGCCGACCTCGCGGTCGACTACTCGGCGCCCGACTGGCCGGACCGGGTCCGGGCCGGGGTCGGCGGGGTCGACGTCGTCTTCGACGGGGTGGGTGGCGCGGTGGGCCGGTCGGCGTTCGAGCTGCTCGATCGGGGCGGCCGGATGGTCAGCTTCGGGCTGGCCAGCGGTAGCTGGACAGAGGTTCCGGACGAGGTCGCGAAGGAACGGGGGGCGACGGTCGTCCGGTCGCTGTCACGATCGCCGGAACAGTTGCGGGAACTGACCCGCCGTGCGCTGACCGAGGCGGCGGCGGGGCGGCTGCGTCCGGTGATCGGGCAGCGGTTTCCGCTGGACCGGGCGGCCGACGCGCATGCGGCCATCCAGTCCCGCCGCACGCTGGGCAAGACGCTGCTGGAGGTGCGCTGACCGCCGAGCGCCCACAAGCAGTTGACCGTCGAGCGCCCACCAGCAGTTGACCCCCGAGCGCCCACCCGCAGAGGGCAGCAGGGTCCGGTAAGCCGTCAGGATCCGGCAAGCTGTCAGGGTCCGGCAAGCCGTCAGGGGCTGTCGGGGGCTCGGGGTCGTCAGGCCGGCTTCCGCGCGGCGAGCCGCTCGATCAGGCCGAGCCGGAGCCGGTCCCGGGCCTCGGCCACGAACCCGAGCCGCAGGGCGAGGTCGGCAGGGCGCCCCCGCAGCCACCGCCGCTCGGCGTGGTCGAGCAGCAGCAGCCGGCCGCCGGGGCGGAGTACCCGGCGCATCTCGGCGAGCGTCGCGTCCCGGTCGGCGACCGCACAGACCGCCAGGGTGCAGACCACGGTGTCGAAGGAGGCGTCGGGGAAGGGCAGACGCTCGGCCTCGCCCACCCGCAACTCGACCGGCCGGCCCAGCACCTCGGCCTGGTGGCGGGCCGCTGCCAGCATGTTCGGGCTGAGGTCGATGCCGACCAGTTCGACGTCCTCGTCGTACCGGGAAAGGTTTCGGCCGGTGCCGACCCCAACCTCCAGGGTCCGGCCCCGGGCCCGGACGCAGACCCAGTCGCGGCTGTCCCCGATCGTCAGCCGCTCCATCCGGTCGCCCGCCCTGTCGTAGCCCGCCGCGCGCCGGTCCCAGGCCTGGCGGGCGCTCTCTCGCTTGACCATGGCACCCACTCTGCATCTTAATGTCAACATGAAGTCAAGTCCTGCACCGGCGGTGAGTGCCGCCACGGCGGCCAGTTCGCAGACCCGCGAGTTCACGATCGGCGAGTTGGCCGCGCGCTTCGGACTGGCCACCCACGTGCTGCGGCACTGGGAGTCGGTCGGCCTGCTCCGGCCGGACCGCCGGGTCAACGGCCGACGCCGCTACACCAGCGCGGAGTTCACCCGGGTGGCGATCATCATGCAGGGCCGCGCGGTCGGCTTCGGCCTCGACGAACTTCGGCTGATGCTCGGCGCGGACAACGGTGCCGCCCGCCGGGCCGTGCTCCAGCGGCACCGCGACGAGTTGGACCGCCGGATCGCCACCGCCACCGCCGCCCGGGACCTGCTCGACCACGCGCTCGACTGTCCGGCGGAAGACTTCCTGCGGTGCCCCAACTTCCAACGGCTGGTGCAGGGCCCCGGCTGCCAACTCGACTCCTGACGCGCCGCAGGGCCGGCGGAGAGCGCCCGGCCGGCCGACGTCGAGGTCGTAGCCGCCGGCCTCGACGTGGGAGATCCCGGCGGAGACGAAGGCGCCTGCCGGACGCGAAGACTCGTCCGGCAGGCGCTCCTGCGACGTGCGGAGCAGCGTTCGCTGCCCGCTCGATGGTCAGCCGACCGAGGTCAGCTCCCGCGACCGGCCCCGGCGGCGGCTCTTGGTCCGCCACGCGACCGCCACCAGTACCAGCAGCACGCCGGCGATCAGCAGCATGGTGCCGAGCGCGATCTGCGGACCGGTCTCGCTACCGGTGACCGGCAGCGGTGGCTGCGCCAGGACGACGCCGACCGTGGTGCTCGCCACCCGACCGGTGGTGAGCCCGGTACCGGTGATGGTGATGGTGCCGGTTCGGCCGAACCGGACCCGGACCGAGAACTCCCCGGTCACGTTCGCCTGGACGGTGAGCGTGGTCGGGTCCCGGTGCACCGTCGGCGCCTGCTGCGCGATCGGCAGCATCGCGCCGACCCCGCCGGAGTCCTGCACCGCCGCCTCGGCGCCGAGCGCGAGCGGGGTACGCCGGAAGACGAGTCGGACGAGTTCGTTGCCGCCGTACCCGGAGCCGAAGACGGTGAACGTCTGGTTCACTCCCACGGTCGGGTCGCTGACCGTGAGCGCCGGTGGCTGTGGTGGGTACGGTGGTTGTGGTAGTTGCTGGGCCTGTGCGGGCGACCCCGCGACGGCGAACGCGCCCACCGTGGCGAGCGTCGCCACGGCCGAGCCGATGATGCGGGATAGCCGCATGATGGTTCCTCTCTCTACTGATCGCATGACGTTCACAACGGATCGCATGACTTGTTCTGACGTGCCGGCCTACTGGCCACACGCGGGTGCGGAACTGACACGGGCGGTCCACGGGGTCGGGCCGGGAGTGAGCCACAGCTCGACCGCACCACTGGCCTTCGGCGGGGTCAGCAGACCCACCTCCAGTACGCGGGTCTGGCCAGGGCCGATGTCGACGGCCAGTACCCCGACCCGGCGGCCCCGCTCGACGCCGCCGCCCATCGGCTTCGCCTTGCCGTCCAGCCGGGCGCCGAGCGGTGAGCCGCGTACCGGGCTGAAGACCGAGACCAGGACCCGGGCGGTGTACGGGTCTCCGGACATCGCAAGGCCGCGTACCGACGCGGTGAGCCCGGAGGAGGGTGCGGACGAGCGCAGCGTGAGCCGGAGGTGGAGTTCGCGGCTGCCGTCCGCCTTGCAGTCGCCGACGGTCAGCTCGGCCGAGCGGTGCAGGTAGTAGCCGAGCTTCGCGCCGCTGCCGTCGTTGAGGAAGACGCCGACGTTGTGCACCGACTCCTGCTCCGGCAGCGCCCCGGCGAGCCGGGTCTCGACGAGTTCCCGCTGCTCGCTCTCGTGCGCGCTCCAGAACAGGATCCGGCGCTCGGCGACGGCCGTGTTGACCGCCTGCGCCACCGCGCGGGGGTTCACCGGACGCTTCAGCAGTGCGTCGAAGACCGCCCGGGCCGACGCGGCGAAGTAGTTGTCCTGCTGGGCCGGCTTGCCGAGCCGGCGGTACGTGTCCGACAGCAGGGTACGCACCACCGTGGGCGCGGTGAGGGTCGGATGCCCCGGCACCGGTACCGGCCCGATGGCCTTGAGCAGGTAGGAGAGCGCCACCGGGTCGGTGGCGAGTACGCCGTCGACGGTGCCTCCACCGGCCCGCCGGTACATCTCCCTGATCAGGGTGGCCGCGGTCGGGAAGTGCGGGGTGAGGTTCACGTCCGCCGGATAGATCCCGGGCAGGTCGGTGTAGAGGGCGCGCAGTTCCTTGCTCAGCGGCAGCGGTGGCTTGCCGTAGGCGTCCAGGTCGGTGGCCGGGCCCTGCTTGACCAGCTTCACCTCGCCCTTGCCGGCCTGGATGACGGCGTAGGCGCCGAAGATCCCGCCGGTCGCCCGGGGCTCGGCGAGGTTCTGGAAGACCGCCAGGTAGGTCCGGGTGCCGTTGCCGCCGAGCAGGGTGGGCAGCAGAGCGCCGCTGCGCCGGACGGCGGAGGTCACCTCGGCCAGCCGGTCCAGCTCGGCACGCAACTGCGACACCGCGTCCCGGACCGTGGGCACCAGTCCGGTGGTCGGCACCGTGAGGATCCGGTCCCGGACCTCGCGTACCGCGCTGTCCGCCTCGGCGAGCGCGGGCATCGCGCCGCGCAGGGCGGCCAGGTCGAGCCGTCCGGAGCTGGGCAGCAGCGTCTGGGGGTTCAGCTCGACCAGGGCCGGGAAGGCCCGCCGGGAGAGATCGTCGACGCCGACCGCCAGCTCGTGGACCGCCGACATGTTCCGGCCGGCGTACGGGGCGGAGCCGGCGGCCCGCCAGCCGACGTCACCGGTACGCGACCGGGCGGCGGCGGTCTGCTGTTGCAGCGCCTCCAGGGTCCGGCGTGCCTGCCCGGTCTGGCCGTCCAGCACCTGCTGGCTCAGCTCCCGGGCCAGGCTGGCGGCGTTCTCCAGGTGTCCAGCGGCCTGCCAGCCGCGTAGTCCGAGCCAGCCGCCGGCGACGGCCAACAGGCAGCCGAGGACGAGTGCGGTGAGCAGGATCCGGCGGAGGTGCCGCCGAACCACTCGACGGCGCGCCGACCGCCGTCTCGTCGGGGACAGGTCCCCCACCGCCACCACCGCTTTCGACTAAGTCGGATGAAGTAGACACAACGCCGTTTGCGCCTATATCTCTATAGCACGGTGGACAGTTCACTGTTGGTATTTCAAGTGCCCTTATGGTACTTTTGAGCTTTTATAGTGAGGAAAGCTCACGAATCGGCCAGAGCGGCGCAGAGGTGACGAGCGACGACCCAGGTCAGCGCCGCCGCCGGCTGGCCGCCGCCTCGGCCAGCATCTGCTCCATCTGATCGACGCCGGTGCGCAGCGACATTCGAGACAGATAACTGTCCCGGGCCCGCTGGGCCATCTCGGCACGCGCGCCGCTCGGGATGACCGAGGCCAGGGCGAACCGGTCCGCCAACGCCTGCCAGTCCTCCGGCGGACAGGAGAGTCCGGCCCGGGCCCGCTCCACCAGGTCGGCGGTGTCCCCGCCGGCCGAGGCGACCACCGGTGCCCCGGCGGAGAGCGCCGCCTGCAACTTCGCCGGTACCGCCCCGCGCAGCGCCGGAAGATCGCGCAACATCACGAGCTGGTATTCGGCGGCGGCGTACAGGTCGGCCATCTCGGCCGGTGGGCGCCAGCCGAGGAACCGCACGTTGGTCGCGCCGAGTTCCTCGGCGAGTTCCCTGGACTGCCGCTCCTCCGGCCCGGACCCGACCAGCACGAGATCGAGGTCGATCTTGCCGTTGACCGCGGCGGCGGCCCGGACCGCCGTGTCGACGCGCTGGAACGGACCCATCGTGCCGGCGTGCATCACGGTGGTGTACCCACGGTGCCCGATCGCCCGCCGGGCCGCCGGAGTCGTACCCATCGGCCGGAACAGCCGCTCGTCGGTCCAGTTGAGCACCACCCGCACCCGGTCCGGATCGGCGCCCCGCTCGACCACCACGTCCCGCATCGACGGCGAGATCACCGCGATCCCGGCCGCCGACCGGTAGATCCCGCGCATCGTCCGGCCGAGCAGCCCGTGGGTGAACCCGCCCGGGGCGTCCCGCCCCGACTCGCCGGGTGCCGGGGTCACCGCGTCCGGCCAGATGTCCTGCACGTGCACCACCGCTGGCACCCGGCGCAGGATCCGGAGCAGCGCCGCCGCCGCGTACGCGCCGGCCGGCGGGAAGTGGACGTAGAGCGCGTCCACCCCGCTCAGGAAGCCGGGCGCGGCCAGCGCGCTGCTCATCGCGTACGTGAGCTGGCGCGCCGCCCGCCGGGCCGCCGTACCGTCGTGACTGGCGTACGCCGGCACCCGCCGGATGGTCACCCCGCCGTCCTCGGTCTGGTGCCGCCACCGCTGCCGGTACCCGGGATAGACCTGCCCGGTCGGATGGTTCGGGAATCCGGTGAGCACCCGGACCTCGTGACCCCGTTCGGCCAGTTCCTCGGCCAGGCAGCCCGGTATGAAGGCGGGCTCAGGCGGAAACCAGTACGAGATAACGCCGATCTTCATTTTTCGTCCCCCGATCACCCCGCGACCGGGCGAGCCCGCGTCATCGCGGTACCCGGTCGAACTCCTCCGTGTTGTCCGCGGACGCGGCGGCCACGGCGTCGTTCGGGGGGATGCGCACCCGGTCGGCGGCCGGCGGCTCCTCGGCACGGGTGGCGAGAACGGTCTCCACCGGCGCACCCTTCCGGTACGCCCGGTACTGCTCGACGTCGATCTTGTTTTCCTTCGACATGTTCAGCACGCAGCCGAGCACCCGGGCGGAGACCGAGTGCAGCGCCTGGGCGGCGGCGGCGGTCTGCGCGCTCGGGGTCTTGCCCTGCCGGGCCACCAGCAGCGCACCGTCGGCCTGCACCGCCACCACCACGCCGTCGGTGAAGGCCAGCAGCGGCGGGGTGTCGATGATGACGATGTCGGTCAGCTCGCGCAGCGACAGCAGCAGGTCGGCCATGGCCTTCGAGCCGAGCAGTTCGCTCGGGTTCGGCGGCACCGAGCCGCCCGGCAGGACCAGCAGGGACTTGTCGCCCCACGGTTGCAGCACGTCCTCGACCGCCACCTCGCCGATCAGCACGTCGGTCAGGCCGGCGCCCGAGCCGAGCCCGAGATAGCCGGCGACCCGGGGGCGGCGCAGGTCGGCGTCGACCAGCAGCACCTGCCAGCCCGCCTCGGCGAGCGTGATCGCCAGGTTGCAGGCGAGCGTGGACTTCCCCTCGGCCTGCACCGCGCTGGTCACCGCGATGACCCGGGCCGGCTCCTGGGCGTCCACGAACCGCAGGTTGGTGCGGAGTTTCCGCATCGCCTCGGCCCGGGCCGTCTGGGCGGCGGTACCGACGATCAGCGGATTCGACCGGGCGTGCCCGTCGTACGGGATGCTGCCGAGCAGCGGCGCCGAGGTCGCCTCCTGGAGCGTCTCGCCGTCCCGGAAGGTGGTGTCGGTCAGTCCGCGCAACACCGAGAGCGCGGCGCCGAGCACCAGCCCGAACACGCCGGCCAGCACGAGGTTGCGGACCGGGCGGGGCGAGACCGGTTCGGCGTTCACCCGGGGGCCGCCGACCACCTCGATCTTGATCGGCGGGTCCTTGGCGCCGGGCGGGGTCTCGATGGTGTGCACGAGTTTCACGAACTGCGCCGCCAGCGCCTCGGTGAGCCGCAGCGCCCGGGCCTGGTCGCTGTCGGTGACCGTGGCGGAGAGCAGTACGGTGTCCGCCTCGACCCGCGCGCTGACCCGGGACCGTACCTCGTCGGCGGTGAGCCCGACCCGTTCCTCCGCCGCGACGGTCTGCGCCAACCGGTCGCTGCTGAGCAGGTCGACGTACGACTTGACCCGCTGTTGGAGGAAGAGGCTGCCCTGGTACGCGTCGGTCATGCCGTGCCCGGAGGAGGTGACGAAGAAGGTCACCGAGGAGGCGTACTGCGGGGTCGCCCGTACCGTGACGAACCCGGCGAGGCCCAGCGCGACCATCACCGTCGCGAGTACCACCCACCAGCGTTGGCGCAGCGCGCGCAGGTAAGTGTGCAGATCCATCAGCCCCGGCCTTCCGTCTCAGCACCAACCGGTCGGGGGCGCCAAAGACCTCTAGTGATCACAAAAAATGCGACAGTATGAAAAGTTCCCACTTGTCGCTTGGCAGTTCCTACCGAATGTAGATGATTGAGCGCCCTCAGTAGTCGCACTCGGCCCAATCCCGCCGATAAGTACCAGCGGCGCGTTCAGCCCATACGCGGGTCGTCGGCCACGACGGTGCCGACCAGCCCAGGGCGGACGGGAGCCGGCGGGTGGGAGTCGGGAGATGGAAACGGCGCCGAGAGACGGAAGCGGCGCCGGCCAACTGGCCGGCGCCGTCGACGATGCCCGGGACTCAACGCGACGAGGGTCGCTCCTCACCCTCGTCCGCCTCGTCCACCTGGTCCGAGTCGGCGAGCGCCTCCTGGAACTCACGCGACAGGTCCGAGCCGGGGACCGCCACGTCCTCGGCTTCCTCCTCCACCACGTCCCGCTTGTGCGGCCGTTCCGGCTCGGGCAACGTCACGTCGCCGGCGAACCCGTACTCGTTCGGCTCATCGTGCCTGGTCATGCGGTGATCCTCCCTCGGGCCACGGCCGCTGCGTACCCACCGCTGGCCATCGGCACGGCTACCCGCAGACCGGCCCTCCCACACCACCCGGCAGCGGTCGTCAGGTCAACTGGTGTACCGCGTCCACCAGCAGCCAGACGCCGCAGATCCCGAACAGCGCGCCGGCGCCGTACCGGATGGTCCGCTCCGGCAGGCGGCGGCCGAGGATCCGGCCGACGCCGATGGCCAGGGCGTCGGCGGCGACCATGCCGACCGTGGAGCCGAGCCAGGTGCCGAACCAGCCATGCTGGGTGGCCAGGGTGATGGTCGCGAGCATGGTCTTGTCGCCGAGTTCGGCCAGGAAGAAGGCGATCGAGACCGCGATGATCGCGGAGCGGGTGGTCCGTTCCGCCTTTCGCCGCTCCTCGTCGGTGAGCGAGTCGCCGCGTAGCGTCCAGAGCCCGAAGCCGAGGAAGGCCAACCCGGCGATCAGCGCGATCCAGCCGGTGGGGAGCGCCGCGCCGAGACCGACGCCGAGGGCGACCGAGGCCAGGTGTACGACCGAGGTCGCCACGGTGATGCCGATGATCACCGGTAGCGCCTTGAACCGGGTGGCGAAGGTCAACGCCATCAACTGCGACTTGTCGCCCAACTCGGCTACGAAGATGACGCCGAAGCTGATCGCCAAGGCGGTGTTGAAGTCCTCCATGTCACCCTTCCCGGTCGATGCCGGGCGGGGCCTAGGCGACCTCGACCCGGCATTGCTGCCTGAGTCGAAGGTCTCGCCCGCCCCACCGTGGGTGAGGCCGCGTGGCCGGGTGCACAACACGCGCGCACCAGTATGTCGACCACGACGTTGGGAGCTACTCCCCTTCGCTGCCGACGACCATACCCGAGCACGCCGGGCGGCGACGAGCCGCCCTCGGCACGTGCGCTGGCTTCAGGACGTGCGCTGGCTTCAGGACGTACGCCGCCTTCAGCCCTCGACGTGCCCGCGACGACGGCACCGGAACCGGTGGCCGGGTCGGCACGGGAGCCGTGGCCGGTGTCAGGTGGCGCGCAGCGCGGACAGCATCCGGGTCAGCGCGGCGACGGTGTACGTCATGTCCTCCGGCCGCCCCGAGGTCGCGAGCCAGAGGGCCGCCTCGTTCATCGCACCGGAGAGCAGCCGGGTCAACGGTGCGACCGGCTGCGGGGCGAGCACCCCGGTCTCGATCAGAGCGTCGAGCGCCTCGGTCAGGTGGCGGGCCGAGTTGACCTCGTCCAGCGCCCGCCACTGCGCCCAACCCAGCACCGCCGGCCCGTCGACAAGCATGATCCGCTGTACCGCCGGATCGGTGCTCGCGGCGAGGAACGCCTCGCAGCCGGCGGTGAACCGGGTCCACGGATCGTCCGGAGCCTCGGCCGCCGCCACCACCCGCCCGGCGACCTCCCGCTGCACCTCGGCCAGGACGGCGTGGAACAGCGCCGCCTTGTTCTCGAAGTGGTGGTAGAGCGCGCCCTTGGTGACCCCGGCCGCCTGGACGATCTCCGCCAGCCCCACCCCGGCGTAACCCCGGGCCGCGAAGAGCCGCCGGCCCTCGCGCAGCAGGGTCTGCCGGGTCTGCTCCCGCTGTTGCCGCCGACTGAGATCCGGCATCGCACCCTCCGTTGACATACCGACGGTACGCCAACTAGCTTACCTTCACATACCAACGGTATGCGAATGGGGTTGATCCTGATGCTGACCAGCTTCTATCCGGTGATCTGCACCTCCCGGTTGGCGGAGTCACGCGACTTCTACACCCGGTTGCTCGGATTCGAGCCGACCTTCGAGGCCGACTGGTACGTCAGCCTCCGGCGACCCGGCCCGGCAGCCTACGAGCTGGCGCTGCTCGACCACGACCACCCGACGCTGCCCGAGGCGTACCGGGCTCCGGTGCGGGGACTGCTGCTCAACTTCGAGGTGACCGACGTCGACGCGGAGTGGCGACGACTCGTCCTCGAGGCAGGGCTGCCGGCCGAACTGGAGCTGCGCAGCGAGGACTTCGGGCAGCGGCACTTCATCGTGGCCGACCCGAACGGAGTACTGATCGACGTCATCACCCCGATCCCGCCCACCGGGGCGTACGCGGAGCAGTACGTCGAGGGCTGACCGGGCGGTACGGTCGAGGGCTGGCGGGGCTCAGGTGGCCTGGGCGAGGGTCACGGCGAAGAGGCCGTCGTCGTCGGTCCACCGGGCCTGCCCGGTGAACCCGGCGGCGGCCAGTTCCGCGTCGACGTCCTCCGGACGGAACTTCGCCGAGATCTCGGTCCGCAGTTCCTCCCCCTCGGCAAAGGCCAGGTCGAGGTCGAGTACCCGGACCCGCATCGGCCGCCGGGCCCGCAGCCGCATCTCGATCCAGCGCTCGTCCGGGTCCCAGAGCGCGACGTGGTCGAACGCGTCGACCTCGAAATCCGCGCCCAGCTCGCGGTTGAGTACCCGCAACACGTTGCGGTTGAACTCGGCGGTGACCCCGGCCGCGTCGTCGTACGCCGGCACCAGTACGCCGGGGTCCTTGACCAGGTCGGTGCCGAGCAGCAGCCAGTCACCCCGCTCCAGTGCCGAGCGCAGCGCGGCGAGGAAAACGGCCCGCTCCGCCGGCAGCAGGTTGCCGATGGTGCCGCCGAGGAAGGCCACCAGCCGCCGACCACCGGTGGGCAGTCGGTCCAGATGTCGGGTGAAGTCGCCGACGATGCCACGTACCCGCAGCCCCGGGTAGGCGGCGGCGATCTCGGCGGTCGACTGCTCCAGCGCGCTGACCGAGACGTCCAGCGGTACGAAGGTGCCGAGGCTGCCCCGTGCGGTCAGCGCGTCGAGCAGCAGGCGGGTCTTCTCCGACGAACCCGACCCCAGCTCGATCAGCGTCTTCGCGTCGGTGAGCCGGGCGATCTCCCCGGCCCTGGCCACCAGCACGGCCCGCTCCGCCCGGGTCGGGTAGTACTCGGGCAGCCGGGTGATCTCCTCGAACAGCTCGCTGCCCCGGGCGTCGTAGAACCACTTCGGCGGCAGCCACCGGGGCGTCGCGGTGAGCCCGTTCCGGACGTCCGCCCGCAGCGCCCGTTCCAGGTCGCGTTCCTCCAGGTATATCTCCAACGGATCCGCGGTCACCCGCACACTCCCCTCGATCGGCACCGCCGCCCCCTGCGGCGGGTCCTGTTGCGCGCGGCCGGCCCCGCCGGTCGCACACGCCGGACTCTCGTGGTTACTCGCTCGGTCGAATTGCTCCCTCCGTCCGGTCACTCCCGCCGCCCCTGTCGCTCGCCCGGTCCTGCTGCTCGCTCGGATCTGTTGCTCGCCCGGATCTGTTGCTCGCTCGGATCTGTTGCTCGCGCCGGAGTTGCGGCTGTTCACGACGGGGCTCCGGCTGCTCACGTCGGCCCGATCGACGCGACGTCGAGCCGGCCGGCGGTGGCCACGAGGAGATGACCGTCCGGGACCGGTTGCCAGCCCGGCTCCTCGGCCAGCGGCTCGGAACTGACCAGCACCGATCCGCCGGTGGCCCGGACCGACAACGCGTGCCCAGCCGCGTTCGCCACCATCAGGTGCCCGTCGGTGAGCAGCAGGTTCAGCCGGGAGCCGGGAGCCGCGGCGGACACCTCCCGAACGGTCTCGGCGACCGCCTCGGCCGGCGCGGCCCCGGCCCGCAGCCGGTGGCGTACCAGGGCCCAGAGCAGGGCCGCGTCGGTCGGGGCGTCCAGGGTCATCAGGTCCCGGGTCGGCAGCCGGCCGGCCAGCGGCGCGATGGAGTCCGGCCAGCCGCGTACCGCGCCGTTCAGGCTGAACAGCCAGGGCCCCTCGGCGAACGGGGCTGCGGCGGTCTCGACCACCGGCATACCGACGGTGGCCGAGCGCACCGCCGCCAGTACCGCGCCGGCCGAGGTCGCCTGGGCCAGCACCGGCAGGGTGGCGTCGGACCAGATCGGAGCGGCCCGCCGGTAGCGCACCGGCGGGCCGTCCGGCGGGTACCAGCCGACGCCGAAGCCGTCGGCGTTGACCGTGCCGCCGCCGCGCATGTCCCGGGGTGCCCAGGACTGCCGCGCGAGCGAGTGCGGCGGGTCGAGGAGCAGCGCGGCCAGCGGTAGCGGAGGGCCGAGATAGGCCAGGTGACGGCACATCAGCGGCCGATCTCCGCACCGAGCTGGCCCGGAACCCGCGCGACCCCGGACGTCCCGGCCCGACTCCGCCGGCCGGGCGAACGGTGCCGACCGGTCACGCGATCTCTTCCGGCCGGGCGTCCCGGGCACACCGGAATCCGCTGAAGATCTGCCGGCGGATCGGCAGGTCCCAGTTGCGGAAGGTGCCCCGACAGGCCACCGGGTCGGTGCCGAAGGAGCCGCCCCGGAGTATCCGGTAGTCGGATCCGAAGAAGACCTCCGAGTATTCCCGGTAGGGGAAGGCGGCGAACCCGGGATAGCCGAGGAACGGGCTGGAGGTCCACTCCCAGACGTCCCCGATCAACTGGTGCACGCCGAGCGGCGAGGCACCCGCCGGGTACGCCCCGACCGGTGCCGGCGCGAGGTGCCGCTGCCCGAGGTTGGCGTGCTCCGGAGTCGGGTCCTCGTCCCCCCACGGATAGCGGCGGGACCGGCCGCTGTCCGGGTCCCACCGGGCCGCCTTCTCCCACTCGGCCTCGGTCGGCAGCCGCTTGCCGGCCCAGGTGGCGTACGCCTCGGCCTCGTGGAAGCCGACGTGCACCACCGGCTCGTCCGGCACCAGCGGGGCGTACCGGCCGAACCGGGTGTAGCCCCAGTCGGTGCCGTCCCGCCGCCAGTGCAGCGGAGCGGTCAGTCCGGCCGACGAGCGGTGCCGCCAGCCCGGCTCGCTCCACCAGCGCGGGTCGGCGTAGCCGCCGTCGGCGACGAAGGCGAGGTATTCGCCGTTGGTCACCGGTGCCGCGTCGATGACGTACGCCGGCAGCTCCACCGGATGGCCGGGGCGCTCGTTGTCCAGCGCCCACGGGTCGGTCGAGGTACCCATGGTGAACCGGCCGGCCGGAACCAGCACCTCACCGGCGACCGGGCGGACCGAGGGCGGCGGTGCGGGTGCGGAGAGCACCGGCGGGCCGGTCCGGAGCTGGTGGGTGGCGAGCATGGTCTCGTCGTGCTGCTGCTCGTGCTGGGCGATCATGCCGAACGCGAACCCGTCGGCGACCAGCCGGCTGCCGTCGAACCGGACGCCGTCGAGCAGGTCGAAGACCTTGTCCCGGACGGTCGCCACGTAGCGTCGGGCCTCGGCCGGGCCGAGCAGCGGCAGGGCCGGCCGGTCCCTGCGGGGGTGCTTGAAGGCGTCGTAGAGGTCGTCGATGTCCTGCCGCACGGGCTCACGGCCGCCGACGTCGCGGACCAGCCAGAGTTCCTCCTGGTTGCCGACGTGGGCGAGGTCCCAGACCAGCGGGGACATGATCGGTGAGTGCTGCCGGACCAGGTCGTCGTCGTCGACCGCCTCGGTGAGCCGGACACTGCGGTCCCGGGCCCGGGTCAGCTCGGCGGCGATCCGGTCGCGCAGCGACCCGGTCGGCCGGTTGTCGGGTCGGACGTCGGTCATGTCGATCCCTTCCGCGCGGCGGCGAACCGCCGCGCCACGATCCGGGTGATCTCCTCGCGGGTCGCCGGGGGCAGACCCGTGCGGTCCAGCGACCGCAGCGCGAGATCGAGCAGGGTGTCGGCCGCTCCGGCCAGCAGCGGGTCCCGCAGTCCGCACCGGGCCGCCTCGGCCCACCGGCCGGCGACCGGTTCGCAGACCGCCCGGGCGGCGTCCCGGGTACGGTCGTCGTCGAGCAGCGCCGCGAGCACGCCGACCGGCGCGATCCACTCCGCGCCGGGTTGCGCGTCGAGGTAGCGGATCTCCAGGTAGCCCCGGGGGCGTACCGGCGGGAACAGGGTGCTGAGGTGGTAGTCGAGGTCGTCGGTGGTCGGCGGTCGGGGCAGCGCACCGGCCAGCCAGTCCCGGAAGGTGATCCCGGGCGGGACGGTCCAGTCCGCGCCGTCCCGGCGTACGCAGAGCAGTGGGGCGGCGAGCGCGTACCGGACCCAGACGCCGACCGGGTCGGCCGAGCCCGACGCCGGTGACCAGGCCGGACGGGTCCGGGCCGGGTCGATGTACTGCCAGGCGGCCATCCGGGCGGAGGCCCAGCCGGTGTCCCGACCGGCGTGCCGACGGGCGGTGGCGAAGACCGCGAGCAGGGCCGGCCCGAACTCGTGCGCGGCGGCCCACCGGTCGGCGAACCGGCCGACGGTGCCGGCGTCCAGGCAGACCTGGAGCCCGGCGGTGCTGTACATCATGGTCCGGCCGGCCGCGCCGAGCCGGTCGAAGGCGCAGCGCATCGCGCGGTATCGAGGGGTGTCGACCACCTGACTCGGTGGCCGGTGCGGATCGATGCCGGTGTCGCCGAGGACGAGTCCTGCGGCGCCGAGCAGATCGGTGAGGTGGGCGAGGTCCGAGGTGGTGCTCTCGTGCAACTCGCCGAGGGAGCGACGCGGGGCGGTGGAGAGTTCCACCTGGCCGCCGGGCTCCACGCTGACCGTGCCCGAGCGGGGCAACGGTTGGGCGGGACTGTCGGGATCGAGGGTGGTCGGGGCGTACGGGCCGAGTGCGGTACGGAGCCGGACCGGGTCGACCGGCCGGCTCGGAACGGCCGCGTCGTGCACGGTCCATTCCAGTTCTACTCCGCTGAGCGTGGGTGGCCCGGTCTTGAAGCAGATCCTGGCGACGTAACCCTCGGCGTCCTCCAACGCCCGCAGGATCGTGCCGCTGTCCAGGTCGGATGGCATCTGTGCGGATCCTCCCTCCTGGGGAACCGACTCCCCTTACCCGGTTTTCCGGGGCCGAACCTCCGGACTAGTGCCGAGACGCAGGGCGTACATAACTTGCTCGGCATATTACTGAGTTGGTATGTTCGCCGTCATGGCCACGCCGTTCGAAGTCCTCGCCGAGCCCGTCCGGCGACACATCCTGGACCTGCTCCGGGAGCGCCCACGCTCGGTCGGCGAACTGACCGAGCAGTTGGGGCTGACCCAGCCGGGCACCTCGAAACACCTGCGGGTGTTGCGCGACGCCGGGTTGGTCCGGGTCCGCCCGGAGGCGCAGCGTCGCTGGTATGAACTCTGCCCCGAACCGCTCGCCGAACTCGACGCCTGGCTCGCACCATACCGATGGATGTGGTCCGGTCGGCTCGATGTTCTTGAACGGCATTTGAACACCATGCCACCCAGGTCCGACAGTTCCGCCGGCCCCGAGGACCCGACGGCCGGCGAACCGACGGCCGGCGAACCGCCACCACCAGCGCGTTCCGCCCCGGTCGGGCGGCGGCGGACCGATCCGAGATCCGAGGAGTTGTCGTGAACGAGAGCCTGGACACCGCGCACGGACGCCAGGTGCTGCGCATCGAGCGCCGGCTGGCCCATCCGCCGGAGAAGGTCTGGCCGGCCGTCACCGAGCCCGAGCACCTCCGCGAGTGGTTTCCCGCCGAGGTACGGCTGGACCCGCGCGTCGGCGGGCGGATGACCTTCCACTTCGGCTCCGGTCCCGACGCGCCGCCGGAGTCGGTCGGCCGGGTCGAGGCGTACGAGCCGCCCCGGCTGTTCGCCTTCAGTTGGCAGGACGAGCAGTTCCGGATCGAGTTGCACCCGGACGGCCCGGGTTGCCTGCTGGTGTTCAGCCACGTCTTCGACGACCGGGCCGGGGCGGCGAGCTTCGCCTCCGGCTGGCAGATCTGCCTCGACGCGATCGAAGCAGTACTGGACGGCCGGGCGATCGACCACTCGGCTCGCCCGTCCGGGCTGCTGCACGAGTCGTACGTCGAGCGGTTCGGGCTGGCCGACGGCGTCGCCGAGACCACCGGGGACGGCTGGCGGGTGCGCTTCGAGCGGCAACTGACCCGGCCCGCCGAGGCGGTCTGGGCGGCCCTGACCGGTGGGTCGTCCGACCGGCTCGGCACGCTCGGCGCAGCGCCGCCGCCGGGCTTCACCACCGACGAGTTCCCGGCCGGTCCGGTCACCGCGCTGGACGCCCCTAGCCTGCTGGAATACCCCTGGGAGGTCGCCGGAGCGCCCGCCGGCCGGATCCGCTGGGAACTGACCGAGGGCACCGGGCACGGCGCCCGGCTCGTACTGGAGCAGACCGGCCCGCTGGAGCAGACCGGCTCGACCGACGCGCCGAGCGGCCAAGCGACCGCGCTGGCCGCCTGGCGGGCCCGGATCGAACCGCTCGCCCGGCAACTCGCCGAGGAGGCCGACCGGCTCGCCGGCTGAGCGGAGTGCCCGCTGGCTAGGGGCTGTCTCCGTGGATCTCGGTGGAGCGAGGCGGAGTGCCCGCCAGCGAGCCGGCCGGGCGCCGGTTGGATAACGGGACGGACCGTAACGGCGCTCCCGCCTTGACACCAAGCTTCTAAATATGTGCACTTGTGACACTCCGCTCCAGCCGGCATCGGTGCCCGCTCAGCAGTCGAACCGGGCCGGCTACCACCGTCACGGGGAGGCACGATGGCACGACACGCAGGCCAGCCCGGCGCAGACCTCCGGCTCGACCGCCGCCGGCTACTCGGGCTCGGCCTCGCCGCCGGCGCCGCGCCACTACTGAGCGCATGCGGCGGCGCGTCGACCACCGGCTCGGACGAGGAAGGGTCGATCACCTTCCTCTCCACCCAGTTCACCCCGGTCGAGGAACGGCAGCGGTTCGAGCAGATCCTCCGGGACCGGGTCTCCGGTGGCGCGGTCGCGTACAACCCGGTCGAGCCGAACGTCTTCTCCTCGACCATCACCTCGCAGGTCGGGGCCGGGCGGGTCGAGGTCAGCCTCGCCGGCGGGCTGCACGGCGACTTCGCCCCGCACGCCGACAAGTTCGAGAACCTCGACGACCTGGCTGGCAAGCTGGCCGACCGGAAGTTCCCGACCGACCTCGCCCAGCTCGGCAAGCTGCCCGGTGGCGGCACCACCTACCTGCCGTGGATGCAGGCGTCGTACGTGCTCGCCGTCAACAAGCGGGCGTTGCAGTGGCTGCCCAGCGGTGCCGACGTGCAGAACCTGACGTACGACCAGTTGCTGACCTGGGTCGGCGACGCCCGGCGGGCCAACGGCAACAAGCCGGTCTTCGGCCTGCCCTGCGGCCCGAAGGGCCTCTACCACCGGTTCTTCCAGGGCTACCTGCTGCCGAGCTTCACCGGCGGCCAGATCACCACGTTCCGTGGCCCGGAGGCGGTGCAAGCCTGGCAGTACATGGTGGAGCTGTGGGCGCAGACCGCCCCGGCGTCGACCAACTACGACAACATGCAGGAGCCGTTGCAGCGCGGCGAGGTGCTGATCGCCTGGGACCACGTCGCCCGGCTGGTCAACGCCCCGGCCGACAAGCCGGACGACTGGATCATGGCGCCCGCGCCGCGCGGCCCGAAGGGGCTCGGCTACCTGCTGGTCGTCGCCGGCCTGGCGATTCCGAAGGGCGCCCCGGACGCGGACCGGGCACGCCAGGTGATCGAGGCGCTGACCACGCCGGACGTCCAGCTCGAGGTGTTGCGCCGCAACGCGTTCTTCCCGGTGGTCGAGGCCGCGCTCCCGACCGACCTGCCGCCGGCGGTGGCGATGGAGGCCGAGGCGGTACGCCGGCAGCAGGACGCCGAGGGTGCCGTGCTGGCCCTGCCCCCGGTCGGGTTGGGCGGCAAGGACGGCGAGGTGTCGCAGATCTTCAAGAACTGCTTCAAGGAGATCTGCCTGGACCGCCGGCCGGTGCGGCAGGTTCTCGATCGGCAGGCCCAGCAGCTCAACACCATCCTGGACGAGGTGAAGGTGCCCTGCTGGCGCCCGGACCCGGTCGCGGCGGGGCAGACGTGCCGGGTGCAGTGACCACCGCGCCGGATCCGGCGCCCACCGAACCGAAGGCGACACCGACCCGGCCCGGCCGTCGGCGACGAAGGACCCGGGTACCGACGGCGGCGCTGCTGGTCGCCCCCTCGGTGCTCTTCCTGGCCGCGCTCTTCCTCTGGCCGATCGTGGTCGGCGTCGGGCAGGCGGTCACCGGCACCGACGGGCCCACCCTGGCGCACCTGCGCCGGATGCTCGACGACCCCTATTTCTGGCAGGCGACCCGGAACACCGCGCTGCTGATCGTCGTACTGATCCCGTTGCAGTTCGCGTTCGCGCTGACCATGGCGCTGCTGCTGCGGGAACGGCCGAGGCTCTCGTCGTTCTACTTCTACGTCTGGTGCGTACCGCTGGCGATCAGTGACCTGGCCGCCGGGCTGGTCTGGCTGTCGATCTTCGCCGACCGGGGTTACCTCAACTCGGTGCTGGCCCACCTCGGGCTCGGCGACGGCTACGCCTGGCTGTCCTACGACAACGACGCCACCATGTTCCTCGCGGTGCTGCTGGCCGAGCTGTGGCGGGCCACCTCGCTGGTGTTGGTGATCGTGGTGGCCGGGTTGCAGAACATCCCGCGCGACTACGACGAGGCGGCGGCGGTATTCGGCGCGACCTACTGGCAGCGGCTGCGCCACGTCATCCTGCCGCAGTTGCGCCCGAGCCTCCAGGTGGCGCTGATCCTGCGAACCATCCTCGGGTTGCAGACCTTCGCGGTCGCCCAGGCCCTCACCGGGCGGAGCTTCCCGCTGCTGGTCGGCGAGACCTACCAGTGGTACGTGACGTTGCAGAACGAGCGGGTCTCGGCCGCGATCGCCCTGGTGATCCTGCTGATGTCGCTCGGCACCGCAGTGGTCTACCTGCGGGTGCTCCGGGACCCGGCGGCCACCGGGAGCGGCCGGTGAGCCGGCTGCGGGCGGCCCGACGCCGCACCATCCTGATCCACGTCGCCTGTGTCGCGGTCACCCTCTTCATGGGGCTGCCGATCTATCTGATCGCGCTGGCCGCGCTCTCCAGCCGGGAGTCGCTGAACCGGTTCCCGCTCTCGCTGCTCCCCACCGACGTCTCGACCGAGACGATGCGGGTCTTCCTGGACAGCACCGGGGTGATCGGCGGGTTCCAGAACTCGGTGGAGGTCGGCCTGATCAGCCTGGCCCTGTCGCTGGCCCTCGGGGTGCCGGCCGGCTACGCGGTGGCCCGGTACGCCTTCCGGGGCCGGGAGCCGTACCAGCTCTTCCTGCTGCTCACCCGGGCGCTGCCGATAGTGGTGCTGTCGGTACCGCTGGCCCGGGTCTTCCTGGCCACCGGGCTCTACGACACGACCTATGCCGTGGCGCTGCTGCACACCGCGCTGGCGCTGCCGACCACCGTACTGATCACGTCAGCGATCTTCGTGGCGGTGCCGGTCGAGCACGAGGAGGCGGCGATGGTCTTCGGGGCCAGCGCGCCGAGGGCGTTCGCCCGGGTGGTGTTGCCGCAGGCGCTGCCCGGGATCGCCGCCGCCGCCATCTTCACCTTCGTCACCTCCTGGAACGAGGTACTCGGCGCGGCGGTGCTCACCCTCAACCGGCGTACCCTGCCGGCCCAGGTGCTCTCGACGCTGGCCGACTCGCCGCTGGCGTTCCGGTTCGCCGGGGGCTTCGCGCTGGTCGTACCCGCCCTGGTCTTCATCGCGTTCATGCGCCGCTACCTGTTGAACATGTGGGGAACCACGATCCGCTGAGAGGAACGAGCGTTGGCCGAGATCGTGTTGCGGAACCTGGTGAAGACCTATCCGGGGACCCGTACCCCCGCCACCGACGACATCAGCCTGGAGGTACGCGACGGCGAGTTCCTGGTGCTGGTCGGGCCGAGCGGCTGCGGCAAGACCACGCTGCTCCGGATGATCGCCGGGCTGGAGGCCCCGGACTCCGGCAGCGTGCAGATCGGCGGCCGGGACGTGACGGACCTGCCGGCCCGGCTGCGCGGCCTGTCGATGGTCTTCCAGTCGTACGCCATCTGGCCGCACATGCGGGTACGCCAGAACATCGCGTTCGGGCTGGCCATGCGGAAGACGCCGAAGGCGGAGATCGACCGGCGGGTCGGCGAGGCGGCCGAACTGCTGCACCTCTCCGAATACCTGGACCGCTATCCGGCGCAGCTCTCCGGCGGGCAGCGGCAGCGGGTCGCGGTGGCCCGGGCCATCGTGACCGACGCCGACGTACTGCTGATGGACGAGCCGCTGTCCAACCTGGACGCGCTGCTCCGGATGGAGTTCCGCACCGAACTGAAGCGGATCGTCGGCAAGCTCGGCACCACCACGGTCTACGTGACGCACGACCAGGCCGAGGCGCTCTCCCTCGGCGACCGGGTCGCGGTGCTGCGCGACGGCCGGGTCGCCCAGGTCGGCCCGCCGCTGGAGGTCTACGACAGCCCGGCCGACGAGTTCGTCGGCGGCTTCCTCGGCGCTCCGCCGATGAACTTCCTGCCGGCCCGGGTCGACCGGGCCGACGGCCGGTCCCGGTTGCGGATCGGCGACCAGTCCACCGCCGCCCCGGTGGCGCTGGGCGACTATCCGGGCGACGAGGTGACGGTGGGGGTCCGGGCCGAGAACGTCGAGGTCTTCGACGCCGACGGGCCGGACCGGCTGGCCGCCCGGGTGGAGGTGGTCGAGCCGACCGGTGCGGCGATCCTGCTCACCGTGGAGCTGGCCGGTCGGCAGCTCAAGGTGCAGGCGCCGCCGACGTTCCGGATCGGTCCCGGCAGCCCGGTCTGGCTCGCCGTCGACCCGGACCGGCTGCGCTGCTACCACCCCGCCGACTCGACCGCGATCACCGTCTCCGGCTGAGCCGGGGACCGGCCGGCCCGGGCTGCCGGATCGGTCGCGGTGGTCTCCGGGTACGGTGATCCCGCGCGCCACCGGCCGACGAAACGCTGTCGCCGCCGCGATTGCGTACCCGGCCACGCGGCTGGGTACGGTGTGCACGTGCTGGAATCGGGAGTCCTGCTGGGCGGGCGTTACCGCCTTGACGAGCGCGTCGCCACCGGTGGGATGGGCGACGTGTGGCGCGGTACCGACGTGGTGCTCAAGCGTCGGGTCGCGGTCAAGGTGCTGCTCCCCTCGCTGCTCTCCGACCCCGATTTCATCGCCCGGTTCCGCGCCGAGGCCCGGATGCTGGCCACCCTGCACCACCCGGGCATCGTGCAGGTCTTCGACTACGGCGAGGACGAGCTGCCCTCCGGCCGCACCGACTACCTGGTGATGGAGTACGTCGACGGCGAGCCGCTGTCGGCGCGGATCCGGGACACCGGTCGGCTGAGCGTGGTCGACGCGATGCACGTGGTGGCCCAGGTCGCCCAGGCGCTGCACGCCGCCCACCTGGGCGGGATCGTGCACCGCGACGTCAAGCCGAGCAACCTGCTGGTGCAGGCCAACGGCACCGTCCGGCTGCTCGACTTCGGGGTCGCCCGGTCGGTGAACATCACCAGCATCACCAGCTCGAACGCGGTGCCCGGGACGGCGCTCTACATGGCGCCGGAGCAGGCCGCCGGCAAGCCCGTCTCGGCCGCCACCGACATCTACGCGCTGGGCGCGGTGGCGTACCAGTGCGTGGCCGGGCAACCGCCGTTCACCGGGGAGAACCCGTTGCAGGTCGCGGTGAAGCACCTGCACGAGGACCCGGATCCGCTGCCCGCCGACGTACCCCGGCCGGTGGCCAGGCTGATCGGGCGGGCCCTGGCCAAGGAGCCGGCCGACCGGTACCCGAGCGCGGCGGCGCTGGCCACGGCGGCCCGGGCCGCCGCGAAGCACCCGGAGGTGGTGGCGGCGGACGCGGCGGGCGGGGTCGACGGTGGCGGCATCGCCCCGGCGGACCCGACCGCGGTCACCGGTCTCGGCGTCCGCGCGGGCGCGGCCGACGGGCCGAGCACCCTGACCGACAATCCGGTGGTCGACGGCTCGGGCGGCCGGGACCGGGAGCCCGGCCTCGGCGTCCTCACCCTGGCCGGGGTCGCCGCCGTGGTCGGGCTGGGCGCGGCGGTGGTAACCGTCCTGATCGCCCTCCAGATGGCCGACGACGCTCCGGCGACGAACGCACCGCCGTCCCCGACGCCCAGCAGCACCGCGACGGGGGAGGCGCACATTCCGGAGCAGCCGTCGGCGACGGTGCCGGACGGGTCGGAGGTGAACTCGCCGCGTCCTCGGGACAGCCCTCGGCCGCGTCCCTCCGTCTCGGCGACGCCGAGCCCGACCCCGGATGGCGAGCCGACCGGTGCCCCGACCGAGCCGCCACCGAGCAACCCGCCACCGAGCAACCCGCCACCGAGCAACCCGCCGGGCACTGGCGGGCCGGTCGACCCGGGCGGCGACTGAGCCTGACCGCCGCACGCTGTCGGTAGCCTTCCCACCAGCAGAGCGTGTCGAGCCGTGCCGTCCGAACCAGACCGCCAAATACGTCCCGTTATCCCCGTTTCCACGGTGATCAACGACAAATCGCCCTAGGGTGTGCACCGTCGTCAAGTACGGTGGGAGCCCGGATGAGCAGGGAAAAGTTGGTTGTCGTCGGTCAGGGGTACGTCGGTCTGCCCCTCGCGGTGGCCGCCGTGGAGTCCGGACTGGACGTCGTCGGACTCGACCTCGACACCGACCGGATCAAACGACTCGGCAGCGGGGAGTCCTTTGTCGAGGACATCTCCGACCAGCGGCTCGGTGCGGCGCTGGCCACCGGCCGCTACCTGCCCACCAGTGACTACGCCGACGCCCGGGACTTCGACGTCTGCGTGATCAGCGTGCCGACCCCGCTGCGGGACGGCGTACCGGACCTCAGCTATGTGGAGCAGGCCGGTGCGGCCCTCGCCCCGTACGTCCGGCCGGGCTGCACCGTCATCCTGGAGTCGACGACCTATCCCGGTACCACCGAGGAGCTGCTCCGGCCGCTGCTCGAAAACGGCAGCGGGCTGCGCAGCCCGGACGACTTCCACCTCGGCTACAGCCCGGAGCGGATCGACCCTGGCAACCCGGTCTGGGGGCTGGAGAACACCCCGAAGGTGGTCTCCGGGATGGGCCCGGCGGCGCTGGACCGGGTCGACTCGTTCTACCGCCGGATCGTGCGGCAGACCGTACCGGTCGACTCGACCCGGGTCGCCGAACTCACCAAGCTGATCGAGAACACGTTCCGCCAGGTCAACATCGCGCTCGTCAACGAGCTGGCCACCTTCAGCCACCAGCTCGGCATCGACATCTGGCAGGCCATCGACGCGGCCGCGACCAAGCCGTTCGGGTTCATGTCCTTCCGGCCCGGCCCCGGAATCGGCGGCCACTGCCTGCCGATCGACCCCTGCTACCTCTCCTGGCAGGTGAAACGCCGACTCGGCCGGCAGTTCCGGTTCGTCGAACTGGCCAGCGACATCAACCACGCCATGCCGGAGTACGTGGCGCAGCGGGTGATGGCCGGGCTGAGCAGCCGGGGCCGGCCACTGCGGGGCGCCCGGCTACTGATGATCGGCCTCGCGTACAAGAGGAACACCGGTGACCTGCGGGACTCCCCCGCGATCGACCTGGCCGGTCGGCTGCACGCGCTCGGCGCCCGAGTCAGGGCGGTGGAGCCGTACGCCGATCCCCGGCAGGTGCCGACCGAACTGGCGCTGGTCGAGTTGACCGAGGACGAGGTGCGGGACGCCGACGCGGTGGTGGTGGTCACCGACCACGACGGGCTCGACTACGACATGATCATCAAGACCGCCCGGTACGTCTTCGACAGCCGCGACCGCTGCCGTGGCCCGCTGGTCGAACGCCTGTAGGTCGGTGGGTCGACGCCGGTGGTCGAACGCCTGTAGGTCGTGGGCCGCCGCCGGTGATCGGCGCGGACTGCTGGTGGCCGCCCTCTCCCCGGTACTACCCGGGCGGCGCCCGTGGCTGAGGGCCTGGGACGGCGGTGGGTCAGCGGGCGCGGGCCAGCACGCCGACGGGCTCGGCGTACTCGGTCGGCCAGCAGCCCCGGGCCATCGCGAGCCGGTGGTAGAGGTCCCGGGTGGCGGCCACCAGTCGGGGCGTACCGAACGCCTCCCTGGTCTCGGCCAGCGCCGTCCGGCCCATCCGGTGCCGTAACTCGTCGTCCGCCAGCAGCCGCAGCACCGCCCGGCTCAGCCCGTCGACGTCACGGTGATCGCAGAGCAGTCCGGTCCGGCCGTGCCGGACCACCTCGGCGGTGCCGCCGACGTCGGTGGCCACCACCGGCCGACCGGCGTGTCCGGCCTCGATCAGCGCCAACGGCGTCCCCTCGTGGTCCGAGGTCTGCAACACCAGGTCGGCAGCCGCGTAGACCGTCTCCAGGTCCGGCCGCCAGGGCAGGAAGGTCACCTCCAGCCGGCTGGCCGCGGCCACCCGGACCGTCTCGGCCGACTGGGCACCCTCGCCGCAGACCACGAACCGGACGTCGGCCCGGGTACGCCGGACCGCCCGGGCCACCGCGAGGAACCGGTCCGGCCGTTTGGCCGTACTGAGCGGGCCGAGGTACGCCACCACCGGCCCGGTACCGGGCAGCCCGAGGGTACGCCGCGCGTGGTCCCGCTCGGGCAACGGCGACAGACTCGCTCCCGGCGGCATCACGGTGTACTGGTCGGGACGGCCGATCGAGGCGGCCAGGAGTTCGTCGCGTACCCGGGCACCGACCGCGACCAGGGCGTGGCTGGTCCGGGCCAGCATCCACTCGACACCCGCGACCAGCTGGCCGGGGACGGGCGGCGACCCGGACAGCGGATGGGTGTGGAAGGTGTGCACCCGGATCGGCACCCGGCAGGTGACCGCCGCGACCCGGCCCAGCACGCCGGCCCGCAGGTCGTGGGTGTGCACCAGGTCCGGCTGGAATTGGCGGATCTCCGCGATCAGCGCGGCCAGCGCCCGAAGGTTGTCGACCGGCCGGACCGGACGCCGGAGCGCGGGCAGCACCCGGACCGGTACGTCGGTGGCCCGCAACCGGCGGTAGTCGCCGGTACCCGGCTCGACCGGGCCCGCGTAGAGCCGCTGCTCGAAGCGGTCCGGGTCCAGCCCACGCATCAACGCGCCGACCTGCGGCGCGGCCTCGCCCACAGCCATTCGGGAGATGATCCGCAGCACCCGAAGCGGTCGCATGACCAGACCTTTCGCGCGTCGCGACGCAGCCGACCCGGTGATCGGTCGCGCCGAAATCGACCTCTGATCCCGTTATACACCTATCTGTGTAGATAGGCCGATGATCGGGAAAATTAGGAGGGTCGACCATGAACTATTTTCCACCTCCCCTTGCGGTCCATCGTGGCCGAAGGTGGAAGTCGGGGCTGACGCACCGCGCGGTTCAGGTCGAAAAGGTTCAATGGCCGCGGTCAGGGTCGTCGGTCGGCACTGTGCACTTTGGGTGCACCGGCACGGTGTTGGCGATGCACTTTGGGTGCACCGGCACGGTGTTGGCGATTCGTGCCGGACGGTAGGGTGGCAGCCCATGACAGCGAAACACCGGGCGAGCGCCGGCCGGGCGCGGTGAGCGTACTCCGGGTACGTGGGCGTGCCCTGCCCGACGGCGAGTGGATCGACCTGTACGCCGACGGTGACCGCTGGACCACCGATCCGGTCCGGAACGCGGAACTGGTCGCCGAGGGCTGGTTGCTGCCCGGCCTGGTCGACGCGCACACCCACCCCGGAGCCGAGGCGCCCGGTCAGCCGCTGGACGAGGAACTGCTCCGCGCCGACCTGGGCCGGCACGCCGAACACGGGGTGACGCTGATCCGCGCACCCGGCCTGGCCGCCGAGCCACCGTCCTGGTTCGGCACCGATCCGGACCTACCGCGCGCGGTCCACGCCGGACCGTGGATCGCCCAGCCCGGCCAGTTCTTCGCCGACTGGGGCCGACGGGCCTCCCACGCCGACCTGCCGGAGGTCGCCGCGGCCCAGGCTGCCCGGACCGGCTGGGCAAAGGTGATCGCCGACTGGCTGCCGGGCGACGACCCGCTGCCGGTGGAGGTACTCCGGGCGGTGGTCACCGCGGTGCACGCCGTCGGAGGCCGGGTCGCCGTACACAGCCAGCACGCGGCGGGTGGTGCGGCAGCGGTGGCCGCCGGAGTCGACTCGGTCGAGCACGGCATGCACCTGGACCCGGCCCTGCTGCACCGGATGGCGGAGCAGGGCACGGCGCTGACGCCGACGCTGTCGATCATCACCGGCACGCTGGACCGGCTGCGCGACGCCGCCGACAGCCCGCGCCGGCGCTGGTCCCTGAGCGGTGCCACCGCACACGCACCGCTGGTCGCCGCCGCCGCTGAGGCCGGGGTGACGCTGCTGGCCGGTACCGACTCCCGGCCGCACGGGCGGGTCGCCGACGAGGTGCGCGCGCTGGTGGCCGCCGGCGTACGCCCGCACGTCGCGCTCGGTGCCGCGTCCTGGACCGCCCGGGCCTACCTCGGCCTGCCGGGGCTCGTTCCGGGCGCTCCCGCCGACGTCGTCGTCTATCCCGACGACCCCCGCGACGACCTCGACCGACTGGACCGTCCCGGCGCGGTGGTGCTGCGGGGCCGACTGGTCCGGCCGGCGGCCGGATAGTCCCACCACACCGGTCCGCCGCCCCCGGCCGAGTCCTCCCCGGAGCGGGACGGCGGCGGTCCAGCGGCGGTTCAGCGGCGTTCCAGCAGCACCACCGGGATCTGCCGAGGTGCCTGCTCGGCGTACGTGCGGTACATCGGGAAGATGCCCGCCATCAGCTCCCAGAGCCGGGACCGTTCGGCAGGGTCGACGACCCGGGCCCGGGCGGTGAACCGGTCGGCCCGGACCTGCACCCGCACCTCGGGGTCGGCCACCAGGTTGAGAAACCAGCCCGGGTTCTGCGCGGCAGCGCCGTTCGAGGCCACCAGGACGTACCGGTCGGCGTCCCGACCGTAGATCAGTGCCGTCCTGCGCAGTGCGCCGGACTTCCGTCCCCGGGTCGTGAGCAGCAGGGTCGGGAAGCCGTTGTAGTCGTGTCCCTCTGCCCCGTCGGTCTCCAGGTAGCGCTGGATATGCGCCGAGACCCAGCCGGTGGGGCTGTCCCGGACCTCGCCCCGTTCGTTACCAATCGTCACCCTCCCGAGCTTGTCATCGCTGGTCACATCTTGGCGTTGATGTGCGCAAACGCCATCCTGCGTTGATCGCCGCTTGTCACTGGTAGTCAACTCTGAGGAAGGGTTTTCGGGGGGTAAGCGGGGGCAGTCTAGTGTGCCCTCAGCGAACGAATCCTGATGCCTGTTGGTGCCCTGGGCCGTTCAACATCGGGTGATATTGCCCCGGTATGGCGACGCCGACGCGCTGCTGGGCTTAGCGCTGGAGGTCGGCCCCAGAGGCCGATGGCAGGGTCCCGGCCGGCCCCCAGTAGGACACCGGCGACATCCGGTCGCATTGGTGGTCGGCCCCGGAAGGCCGACGACAGCGGGCTGACGTGGCAGGCACCGTCAATCAGGAGGATCTGCTCGCGCACCCGGAGACACCCGCCGGTGACATCGAGGTCGGCGCCGCATAGCGCGGCCACCTCCCGCGGCGCAGCCCGTGCACGACGACCAGCCACCACAGCGGGAACAGCGGGTCGCCCTGGACGCTCTCGATGAACCTCGCGACGTGGCAGACTTCCCAGACGGCGACAGGCGGCGCTGCCCGGTCTCCCGCCATACTGCCTCCCGTTCCGGGTCCCACAGCACAGCCGTCTTGCGGGCCGCCGCTGAGTAGGCGAATCCGCCCTATCGGGGCGATCAGGCCCTGCCGGTGTGCCTCGTTCAATGCGCTGCGCAGCACAGACCAGATCCGGTGCACGGTGCCCGCCTTGATCAGCCGCCTGCGGCGGGAGACCCGGTGGGCGCAGATCTGGTCCAGTACCCGCTGCGCGGTGCGCCCGTCCAGATCAGCGAGCCGGACCGAGCCAAGATGGGGTCTGGAGTTGCATCCGGGCAAGACGCGCATCGTCTACTGCAAGGACGCCGACCGGCGTGGCGATCATGAGGCCACGTCGTTCACGTTCCTGGGGTACACGTTTCGTCCGCGGCTGGCCAGGAACAGGTGGGGCAAGCACTTCGTGAACTTCCTGCCCGCGGTCAGCAAGGACGCGATCAAGGCGATGGGTCGGGAGATCCGTTCATGGCATATCGCCCGGCGCAGTGACAAGTCCCTCAAGGATCTGGCACTGATGTTCAACAGCATCGTGCAGGGACGGATCAACTATTACGGGCGCTTCTACAAGTTCATGTTGTATCCCCTCCTTAGGCGCATCAATGATCATCTGGTGCGCTGGGCCATGCGTAAGTACAAACGGCTACGCCGACGCGAGAAACGAGCGGGTGAGCTACTGGCGGAGGCGTCCAGACGTTCTCCCCGGCTGTTCGCACACTGGCGCGTTGGTCTCAAACCTGGCGGTTGGACGATGGGAGCCGTGTAAGCCGAGAGGTTTAAGCACGGTTCTGTGAGCGGCGGGCGGGGGGTGCGATTCCCCCCGCCGACTCTCCCCGTGGTGCACTGCGCCAGCGAACGCCAGGCCCGCTTGGTGCGGCAGCGATCGAGGACAGGATGGTCGAGGTCGGGCTGCGCTGCACCCGGACAAGACCAGGATCGTGTACTGCAAGGACACCAACAGGCGAGGCGCCTATCCGGACACCTCGTTCACGTTCCTCGGGTACACGTTCCGTCCTCGCGGGCCAAAGATCGCCACGGGGCGCGCGTTTACCGCGTTCCTCCCGGCGATCAGCACGGACGCTCTCAAGCGACTCAGCCGCACCGTCCGACGCTGGCGGATCCACCGCCGGTTGGACCTGAGCTGGGCCGAACTCGCCGAGATGATCAACCCCGTCGTGCGCGGGTGGATGAGCTATTACGGACGATTCTACCGCTCCGAGCTCTGCACACTCCTGGCGCGCATCAACTCCTACCTGGTGCGCTGGATCCGCAAGAAGTATCGACGGCTACGACCACGCCGCAAGGCGCGAATCGTGTGGGAACGCCTCATCACGCAGCACCCACGCTACTTCGCGCACTGGGCCTGGGCACGTAACCCTCTGATGACGGCCAGGGTGGCAAGAGCGGAGTGACGGGAGACTGTCACGCTCCATTCCCTGGGAGCCCGGAGGTGAGATCCCTCCGGGCGACCCGACCCTGCCCTCCGGCACCGACACATCCTGGGCGAACCACCCGGCAGCCTGATGCCGCACCGCCTCACGCTTCGCCCGCCCCCGCGCGGACAACCCGCCTCCATCGGGATACCTCATCCCATCGATCTACCCCAGCCCAAGGCCATCACACAGACCACATCGGACGAACCTGGCTATTCAAGATCTGTAGTACTGCAACGGCAGTGTCAGGGGTAGGGGTGGCTTGAATTCGCCCGTCGAGGGTTGAACACCCGCCGGTCCTCGCCACCGAGGCTTGGCGGCCTGGGCTCAGGATTTCATCTCTCGGCGCAGGTGAATGAAGTCGCGGTATTGATGTCACCGGAGTCGTTGTACCTGGGCCAGCTGGGGAACATGCACAGGGGCCTGGTCCGCCCGGGAACCCCGGCATCGTCGGTCGCGACGAGATTGTTTGCCGGATCAATTCCCTTCTCCACCCAGCTCTCGATTGCCGACAGCTGATCCCACTCCGGCTGGAAGGCGGACGAGGGCCCGTGCTGGGCACCCGGGATCTCGTAATAGCGTACAAACGAATCCACCTGCGCCGGCCCCATGGCGGCCTGTATGCGCGAGTAATAACGCACGCTCGACCTAGCCGCAGGCTCGGCGCTACCTGTCCAGATCAGGAGCTTTCCCCCTCTGCTCCTAAACGCGGTGAGGTCGGTGATGTTGGAGAAGAGCGCCGAGTGGGCCTCGATGCCAGAGGCAATTCCACCTCCGCTCGTTATATCCATTGCCAACGTATTGAAGTTCAGATCTCTCGCGATCATGTGTCGAAATACGCCGTCGGCTTGCGCGAAGCTCGAGGGCATTTGCGCCGTCGGCGGGAAAGCGGGTGGGGCCGAGCCGTAGACGCCAACGTCAGTCAGCAGTTCCTTGTGGACAGCATCGGGCACACCGCCGCCATGGTCGGCGATATAGATCGGGTAGCCGAGGATGCTCGTTTCGCCCGCGCCGACCGTGTACGACAGGGACTTGGGGTCGTTCATTCTTTTCAACGCCGCGAGTTGCGAATCAGACAGGCAGGTGCCGTCTGTGTCCTTTCCCTTCGGGCATCTCACGGTGGACGGGTCGAACCGAGCCTCGCAGGCGCGAACGTTGCCGATAATGCCGTCCTTCGCGCCGTCGAGGAAGTCACACACCTTTATCACCTGGGTATAGAGCGTGTGCCGCTCCGCCTCGTTCAGCCACGCCCCTGGCGCGGCCACCGCCTGGGCCGCGTTGAGCATGTTGAGAGCCACTTCGGTGACGTTCCAACCAGCCGCGCCGGCGACTACGCCGTCCCAGTCTGCGGGCCAGCGTTGAGCAACGGCCAACGCCTCGCCGCCCCCTTTCGAATATCCGATGAAGTAGGACTCTGCGGGCGCACGGCCGTAGCGGGAGACGATCAGTTCCACGGCCACGTCACGCGTCTTCTTCAGTGCGTCGCCGGCATAGTTCTTGAGGGCCTCGAGATTGGACCCGAAGGCGGCAGGCGGCTGCCCCTCGTTGATTTGATGCCCCGAGTCGCTCGAAAAGACCGCATATCCGCGGCCGAGCGGAAGTGGCATCTTCTGGGATCCCCAGAGGTTGGATGCATTCGTTACCGGCGGGATGAACCCATTTAGGCCTGCGCCGCCGAGCATCACAGCCTTGCCGTTCCATGCCCTCGGAAGTGCCACCTGGAACTTGATGTTCGGTGCTGCGGGATCAACCGGCCTGATATCCCCCGAGACCAGACAATGGGCGCCGTAAGCTTGGTTGCCTGTGCCGCCTGCACCCGCAGCGACCGCCGAAGACACGATGGCACCGCCGGTGGGAATGCCGATAGCGCCGGTGGCAATCGTCTTGCCGTTCAGCACGGAGCATTTCTGAGTTGCTGCCGCATCTGTCTCATTGCCAGAGGCACCAATCCCGCTGGCCGCGAGGGCGGGCACGGTGAGGGCGAGCGCTGCGGCGAAGGCGATGGACCACCTTTTGCGCCTGGTGGAAGTCTGCATACTTCTCCTTGTTCACCATGAATGGCTTGCAGGTGGGCATTTCGCCGTGGCGGCGGGCGGTGGCGTGGGTCGCCGGGCCGACAGCTTCTCGGCCAATGGCTTCGCGGTCGGGGGCGCGAGCGGCGGCCCCGACCGGCCCGGTCGCGCGAGGACCGGTTCACCGTCCGGCGGTCGTCCGGTTCATCATCCCGCCGATCAACTCGGTCATGCGTCGGCGACCGACGAGCCGACCCACGACCGCAGCGGCCTTGTTGGATCGGCCGGCGATGACGCTCGGCGGCGGATTGCGGCGGTCCAGCCCGGCCAGCGCCGCAGCGACGACCGCCTCGGCGGACATCCGCCGGGTCCCGCCGTCGGCGCTCTCCCCGGCGATGTCGAAGAACTCGGTCTGCGTCGCCCCCGGCGACAGCGCGAGCACGCGCAGACCAGTGCCACGCGACTCGTACCACAGGGCTTCGGTGAAGCTGAGCACGAATGCTTTGCAGGCGCCGTAGACCGCCATGGTCGGGCTCGCCTGATACGCGGCCATGCTCGCGACGTTGATGAGGAAGCCGTTCCCGCGCTGCCGTAGCCGAGGCATGAAGGCATGGCTGATCTCCACCACACCGGTGACGTCGAGCGCGATCTCCGACATCAGACGAGGCAGTTCCTGCTCGTGGAAGAGGCCGTGATTGGCGAACCCGGCATTGTTAACGATGCCGGTCACCTCGACCTGACGGGCGTCGAGTTCGCCCTGCAGTATCCGGCCCACGCCAGGCTGCGTCAGGTTCATCGGCAGCGTCGACACAGCGACGCCGAACGCACCGTTCAACTCCGCAGCGAGCGCGTCGAGTCGTCCGGCGCGTCGGGCGACGAGGACGAGGTCGCTGCCGCGCCGTGCGAGTTGACGGGCGAACTCCGCCCCGATTCCGGCGCTCGCGCCCGTGACCAGGACCGTTTGTCGGGAGTAATCCACCCGCTGCGGTGAAGTTGTCATGGCGCCATCATATGCCTAGCTGACACCCAGTGCCAGCAGGCGCCTGAGCGTCGAGGTCATATGATGATGCCATGCAGGCGGCGGACGACGCGCGACCCGGGCTGTGGGCGAGGTCCCGGCAACGGGCGTACGACGAGATCACCGAAGTCGCGATGGATCTATTCCTGGCCAACGGCTTCGCGCAGACCACCATCGACGAGATCGTCGCCGTTGCCGGGATCTCCCGCCGGTCCTTCTTCCGCTACTTCGGCACGAAGGAGGATGTCGTCCTCGATCACTTCATCGCCGACGGGGCCGTGCTCCGGGCCGCACTGGAGCGCCGACCCGACGGCGAGGACATCTGGGCGGCCCTCCGCGGTGCGGTGTTCTCGCTGGCAGGAGAGGTGCCCGACGAGGAACGGCTGCTGGCGGTCTCCCGAATGATGTACGAGACGCCGTCGCTGCGGGCGCGCAGCATGGAGAAGCACCTCCACTGGTACGACCACCTGGCTCCGGAGGTGGAACGCCGCCTGGGCGCCGGCGCAGGCGGCAAGCTACGCGCCAGGGCGATCGTGGGTTGCGTCGTGACTTGCCTAGACCTGGCCGGCGAGGCATGGCTCCAAGACGGCGCCGCCGCGCCACTCGAGACCTACTTCGACGCGGCCCTAAACGCCATCCGCCGCCCACTCCCAACCCGGCCCTCGCCCCCAGGATGATGTTGTGGAGGTGGGCGATACCGGAAGCGGTGTCGGTCAATGTGTGGGCGGCGCGGCGGTAGTCGCGCAGGATCTTGAAGCACTGGTGGCGAAGCCGCCGGCGCGCAGGAAGGTCCAGGTCGCCCCGGACGCCTCGATCAGCCGCTCGACCTCGCCCCAGAACCCGTTCAGGGCAGGGTCCTGGTCGTCCCGGACGTTCATCGCGGAGAGATAGACGACGTGTACGCCAGGCCCGGCGACGGCGGCCACCGCCGCCGGGGCCAGCTCGGCGGTGAAGAAGGGCCAGAGCAGGAACACCCCGTCGACCCCGGTGGCGGCGCCGGCCAGGGCACCCGGGTCGGTGAGGTCGCCACGGACCAGGGTCACGCCGTCCGGCAGGTCGGCCCGGTCCGGATCCCGGACCAGCGCCCGGACGTCGGCACCGGCCGCCAGCAGTCCGGTGACCACGTGCCGGCCCACGTGACCGGTCGCGCCGATGACCAGCATTGTGCGCTTTTCATCCATTTCAGTTCCCCTCGTGCCGACAAGCCCAGCAGGTGCTGCCGGGCCCGGGGTCCCGGTGCGGGACCGCCGACACCTCAAGGCTCGGACTTAAACAAAGGTTCAAGTCAAGCTAGCCTCGGCGGAGTGACGACAATTTCCTGGCAGGCGGAGGAGCTGACGATCGGCGAGCTGGCCGAGCGCAGCGGCGTACCGGCGTCGGCGCTGCGGTTCTACGAGCGACAGGGGCTGATCGGCAGCCGTCGTACCTCGGGGAATCAGCGACGTTACCACCGCAGTACGCTGCGTAAGGTCGCCTTCGTCCGGGCGTCGCAGAGCGTCGGCATTCCGCTGTCTGTCATCCGCGAGGTGCTCGGCTTCCTGCCCGAGAACGTCGCGCCCACCCGGGAGTTCTGGCTCCGCGCGTCGGAGTGCTGGAGTGCCGAACTGAACGACCGGATAGCCCGGCTGGAGCGGATGCGCGACCTGTTCACCGAGTGCGTCGGCTGCGGCTGCCTCTCCTTCGAGCAGTGCGGGCTGGTCAACCCACAGGACGTACTCGGCGAACAGGGTTCGGGACCGCGCCGGTTGCAGTGAGCGGTCGCCGCCGCTACCCGCCGAGCTGAGCGCGCTCCGCCCGGCCGTACCCCGGCCGACGACCGGCCGGGCCGCTGGTCCCGGGCCCGGTCCAGCACGTTATGGCCCAGTCCAGCACCTCACGGCCCGGTGCGGCGGGCAGGGCGCTGTGTCGTGGGCGGCGGCGTTTGCGCGTGATCGGGCGATGGGTATCAGGTCGGCAACACTCCCGGCGGGCCGGGCGGTTCGACCGCCGGGCACCGCGCCGGGTCGATCCGCATTCCACCCCCCGAGGAGGCTCTCATGCGTTACGGATCGATAGGCGGCGTCATCGTACTGCTGTGGTTGATCATCGGCGGCATCGCGGCCGGGCAGCGCGGATACTTCGACCGGAGCAACGACAACTGCGCCGAGATCGGCACCACCGTCGTGACGGTGATCGCCGGGCCGCTCAACTACGTCGGACTGAACCCCGAGATCGAGTGTGACGTGCCCGAGCCCTCGCGGTGACCTCGGCCCGTCAGGACGGACCGACAGTCCCCTCGGCGACGCCCGAGGCGTCGTCCGGGTCCTCGGCGGCGATATCCAGCTGCACGGTGGCGATCTCCCAGGCCCGCAGCGGCAGCCGTACCGACCCGTCCAGGTCCACCGGCAGCACCGCGCCGGGCCGACCCAGCAGGTCGGCCCGGCGCGCGGCGCGGATCGGCCGGCCCGACCCGACGGTGGCCGTCGTGTCGGCCGGATGTTCCGCCACCACCCGCAGCTCGACCCTCCCGTCCCGGTCCCGCACGCTGCTCAGCACCACCCCGGTCCCGGTCACCGAGAGGCCGGTCCGGCCCGGCGGGACCAGACCGCCGGCCGGTCCAGTGCCGGCGAAGGTCAGGAACCCGTGCCGGTACGCCTCCGCCGCCGGCGGCACCTCCGCAGAATGCCACTCCCCTCGGAACGGCAACAGGGCGAACTCGGCCGTCCGCTCTCCCCGGCACTGGGCCGATGGCGTCGGCACCTGCGGCCCGGCCGGCTCGTCCCGCATCGGGTTCCGGTTCCGGGAGAGCATCCCGATCGACCGCAGCAGGGTCAGGGCCAGTTCCCGACCGCCGTCGACCACCTCGTATTCGCTCGGCTGGGTGAGCAGCACCGCCAGTGACCCGTCGGCACCGCCGGCCGCCACGAAACCGGCCGCCGGATAGGTCGGCAGCGGTACCTCGCCAGAACCGCCCTCGCTGGTCAACCCGCGTGTGACGACCGCGAACTGGCCCTGCGCGTGTGACACGTCGGCCCGGGACGGCAGCGGCAGGTGTGCGCGTACCCGATGGTCCTCCGACCGGTTGTCGAAGCCCACCGTCACCCGGACGAACGGCTCACCCGCCCGCAGTTCCAGCCGGGTCGACACGGTCACCGACTCGGTACGCACCGACCGCGTCCCCGCCGCCACGTCCGCGTCCACCGGCCACCGATAGGTACGCAGCACGTCCAGCACCGCTGTCACCGGGCCCTCGTGCAGGATCGCGGTCCGCACCGACTGCGGCTTGTCGACCAGCGCGTCCGTTGCCGGCGGCGCGTAGTTGTAGCTGTCTCCGACGTCTCCGCCGTCGACGATCCGGCCGAGCCCGTCGACCCGCAGCCCGTCGGGCGTGCCCAGTCCCACCGTCCCGTCGTCGGCCACCTCCACCCGGAGCAGCCCGTTGTCAAGCGTCCGGCCCCGCGCAGCCGCCGGTCGCAGCCGCATCGGTCCACCGGTCGGGTCGGACCGGGTCACGCCGCCGGCCGGGCCACCACCCGCCGAGCCGTCCCCTGCCAGCTCGGCGTCGGGTACCGCCCCGCCTTCCAGGAGCGTGGTGCCCTCCACCGGTACCGGCCGGACACTGGTCCAGCCGAGCGCGGGCACCTCGACCAGCGCGGCGACCGTTGCCCGGGGTTCGGCGATGATCCGTACCCGCCAGCGCCGGCCCGTCCCGCCCGACCGGCCGCGCCATCCGTCGCCCGGCCCGGCACCCGAAGCGCGCCCGCGCCGCCCGTCGCCGGCCCCGCCGACATCGGCGACATCGGCGACATCGGCGAGCGAGGCGGTTCCGGTCGCCGCGTCGACAGCCCGAGCGGCACCGCCCGGAACCGCTGCGGCCTCGACACCGCCCGCGACCCCAGCAATGTCGGCACCGACCGTGACCCCGGCAGCCTCGACACCGCCCGGGACGCCGGTGATGTCCGCGCCGTCCGGGGCCGCTGGGGCGGCGGTGTCGTCCGAGCCGGCTGTCACCTCGGCCAGCGCCGCCCGCACCTCGGCGACGTCGAACGCCTGGTCACCGTGGCGGGCGACCTGGAAGGTGAGCGTGCCGGGCTGGCCGGGCCGGCCGTCGGGACCGGCCGGGCGGGGCGGCGAGACCGACCACCGGGTGACCTCCTGCCCGTACAGCTCGACGCCGTGCAGCCGGGCCAGCACGACGGGCAGGTCGGCCTCGTCGTACCAGTCGTCGGCGAGCAGAGTGGGGGCGAGCGCGAGCCGCTGGGTGGTGACCGTCCGACCGGTACTCGTGCGCAGGGCGACCGGGGCTGCGGGGGCGGGCAGGGCGACGTCCAGCCGGACCAGGGCGATCCGGGGACAGGGCGTCGGGTTGAAGACCGCGTAGTCGTCCCGAGGGGTGCCGGCGGCGTACCTCGCGCCGACCAGGTCGTGTACCGCCCGGCCGAGCTGTTCCGCCTCGGCGATCCGGGTGGCCACCTGCTCGGCCGTTTCGTCACAGCCGCAGCCGGTCACCGAGTCGTGGCAGCTCGCCTCGATCAGCCGGATCCAGGCCATGTCGAGGAAGCGCTGTGCCGACCCGTCGTACCAGAGGGTACGCAGCGGTTCGGCGTACCGCTCGACGCAGCGTTCGGCCCGGCCCATCGCCTGCTTCAGGTGCGCCCGTACCGAGTAGACCCCGGGCAGGATGTTCGCCCGGGCGTGTGAGCGGAGTTCGCCGGGTACCTCGGGCAGGCCGGTGACCCCGGTCGGCTGGTCGGCGAAGTAGTCGGTCAGGGTGCCGAGGCGCAGTCGCAGGCCGGTCTGCTCCGCCGCCTCGGCCAGCAGGTCGGGCGTGGCGGCGGCCGGTGCACCGTGGTCGGCGCCGTACATCGCCAGCATCGGGGCCGTCGGGTCGGCGTCGTCCGGGCGCCAGGCGGCGAGCCGCTGGGCCAGCTCGGTGGCGCGGCGGGCCACCAGGGCCGGGTTGTCGACCAGGCCGGCGGCGTTGCCGTACCCGCCGTGCAGGTATTCGGTCCGGATCGCGGTACCGTCCGGGGCCACCCAGGCAAAGGCGGAGCTGCGTACCCGGTCCGGCACACCCCGCCAGACGCAGGCGTGCGCCAGCCCGGCACCGGCGAGGATCTGCGGCATCTGGGCGACGTGCCCGAACATGTCCGGCAGGTAGCCGACCGGCATCGCCGCACCGAACCCGGCCGCCCGGCGCAACCCCAGCTCCAGGTTCCGGACGATGTTCTCGCCCGAGCAGAGGAACTCGTCCAGCAGGATCTGCCACGGGCCGACGGCGAGCCGGCCGTCCGCGACCAGGGCGGCGACCTGGTCCCGCCGCTCGGGGCGTACCTCCAGATAGTCGTCGACCGCGGCGAGCTGGCCGTCCAGGGTGAACCGCTGGCGCGGATCGCGCTCCATCCGCTCGAACACCTCGTCGAGGAGCGCGACCAGGCGGAGCCGGAAACGCTGGAACGGCTCGTACCACTCCCGGTCCCAGTGGGTGTGCGGCACCACCACGATGCTGGCCCGCCCGTCCGGGGCGGTGTCTCCGCGTTCGTCGGTCGTCGTCATCCGGTCGCCGCCTCTCCGCCCACCGCCGCTCCGGTCAGTTGCCCGAACCGGCGGACCACCTGCTGACTGCTCACGATGTCGGCCGTGCCGCCGGCCAGCCCGGTCCGGGCCGGGGTACCCCCGGTGACCATGGCGTGGAAGGCAACCAGTTCCCGCTCGAACGCCGAGACCGTGCCCTGGTGGACGCAGCGGCGCTCGGTACCGTCGTCCCCGTCCCGCACGGTCAGCGTGGCCGGCAGGTCCAGCCGGTACGGCGTCGGGAAGACCAGCTCGAACGAGCCCCGGGCGTGGTGCAGGGTGACGGTCTCCCGGTAGCCGGGATAGTCCGGCAGGTACAGCCAGCGGATGCCGTACCGGCCACCCGCCGGCAGTTCGCCGCCGACCTCGACCGAGGGCTCCTGCCCGGGCGCCGGCGCGGCCGGCCAGAGCGCGACGTGCTCCACCGTGGACGGTGGACCGGTCAGCATCCGGAGCAGGGACAGGTCGTGCGAGACACTGTTGATCATGATCTGGTAGAGCGCCCGGACCGTCGGGTCCGCCCCGACCGCCCCGGTCAGCAGCTCGTCGGTGCGCTCGCGCAGCGCCCGGACCCGCTCCGCGTCCGCGTCGGTCGGTGCCGGTGCCAGCCGGTGGGCGGCGAGCTGCGACTCGCCGCTCGGATGCAGCACCGTCACCTCGACCGCGTGCACCGCTCCGGCGCCACCGATCCGGTCGAGCCGGCGGGCGAGTTCGGCCACCGCCGGGTCGTACTGCTTCATGTAGCCGACCATCAGGCGGTCGTCCCCGGCCAACAGCGGGGCCAGCTCGGCGGCCTCGGCCCGGGTGTAGGCGAGCGGCTTCTCGCAGAACACCGGGACGTCCCGGCGCAGCGCCGCCGCCGCGAGGTCGCCGTGCGAGCCCGAGGTGAGCAGCAGCACCGCGTCGAGACCGGCGACGTCGAGCAGTTCCGCGCCGTCGACCAGTCGGCACTCCTCGGGTACGCCGTACCGCCCGCCCAGTTCGTGGCCGCGCCCTGGGGAGAGGTCGGCGACGGCGACCAGCTCGAAGAGGTCGCGTCGGCGCTCCAGCAGCGGCAGGTGCACCGTCTGGGCGATCACACCCAGTCCGGCGACCGCCACCCGGAGCCGCTCACCCCCGTGCCCGCCAGCACTGCGCCCGCTCATGCCGTCGTACCCGCTGCGCTCGCTCATGTCGGCGCTCCGCCGCGCCCGGTCATCGGGACAGGCCCAGGCGGTGCAGGTACGCCCGGTTGGCGCGCTGCTCGGCCAGCATCGTGGCGACGTCGGAGCGGCCGGCCGGGGCGTCCTGCTCCACCACCAGCCAACCGGTGTAGTCGATGTCGCGCAGCGCCGCCAGTACCCCGGCGATGTCCACCCCGCCGGCACCCAGCCGGCAGAACCCGCCGGCCGCCACCACCTCGGTCAGCCCGCCGCCGGCCGAGCGGACCCGGTGGTGCGCGGTCAGGTCGGCGTCCTTGACGTGCACCTGGCGGATCCGGGCACCCCAGCGGCGTACCGCCGCGACCGGGTCGCCGCCGGCCAGCCAGAGGTGTCCGGTGTCCAGGCAGACCGAGACGTCGGTCAGCTCCAGCAGCCGGTCCGCCTCGTCCGCCGTCTCCACGTCGGTGCCGAGGTGGTAGTGGAACACCGGTTCGAGGCCGCGCTCCCGGCACCGGTCCGCCGCCCGCTGCACCCGACCGGCGAAGCCCGGCCACGCCCGCCCCGGCAGGGCCAGCCCGGGATCGTGCGGCACACCCGGCCGGGCCATCCGGGCCGGGTCGGCCGAGCAGGCCAGGGTGGGCCGGGGCGCGAACCGGGGGTCGTCGACCGGGGCGGCGCAGAAGACGTCCAGCGCGGTGTCCAGGTTGGGCAGGTCGGCGGCGAACCCGTCGGGGTCGGCGAACCGCAGGTCCACCCAGCCGCCGGCCAGGCCGAACCCGACCTGGTCCAGCCGGCGCCCGAGCCGGTCGCCGGTGCCGAGATAGCCGAGTGGGCCGCTGTCGATGCCCCGGTAGCCGGCCTCGGCCAGCCCGTCGAGCAGTTCGTCGGGGCCGAGCGGCGCCGCGTCCGGGGCGTAGATGCCGAAGCTGACCGGCGCGTTCGCCACCCGCACCGCCCCGGCGGGGTCACCTCCTGGGCGCCGCCGAGGCTGTCCGGGTCTCCGCTGTAGCTCCGGGCCGCCACCCGAGGACACCGCCTCGGCCGGGGTACTCGGGTCGGCACCGCGCCGCAGCACCCCCGCCGCCGCGCTCCGGCCCGGGTCACCGGGCACCATCCCGGGGTCCCGGTCCGGGTCGGCGCCGTTCTCCCGATCGTCCGCCGTCACGCGCACAGCGCGATCACCTCCGTCCGGTACGACTCCAGCAGGTGCGGCCCGTCCGCCGCCGGCAGCAGTACCCGGTCGCCCCGGATCACCTGTCGTGCCCCGTCCGGCCGGACCAGAACGGTCCCGTCGGCGTCCAGGGCGAGCAGTTCGTCCCCGAGCCGGAGCAGCAGCGGCGCGCCCGGCCCGGCCGACACGGCGGTACGCCCCGCCGCCAGCCCGGCCAGTACCGCGCCGGTCGCCTCACCGGTCGTACCGTCCGCCGGTTCGGCAAGTACCCAGGTGGTGGGGGTACCCGGTGGCGGGTCCCCGGGCCGGTGGAAGTCACTGCCCCCCACCGCTACGACATCCGGTCGCCACGCCTGTGCCCAGGCCAGCGGTGCTCCCCAGGTCCGGTCCCACCAGCCGGAGTGCCAGACCTCGGCCAGCCGGGGCCGGGTCCGCAGCGGCTGCCGCCAGGCGCAGTCGACGGCGAGTGGATGATTGATCGAGATCAGCCCACCGTCCCGCTCCGCCGCCGCCACCCACTCGTCGGCGGGTGCCCGGAAGTCGATCCAGCCGGTCGGGCCGAAGACGTTGGCGTGTCCGCGATCGGTGGTCACCTCCTGCCCGGGCAGCAGCGTGACGCCGTACCGGGCACTCGCGGCGGGCAGCTCGGCGTGATGGCTCACCGTGTTGTGGTCGGTGACCGCGAGGAAGGCCAGGCCCTGGCCGGCGGCGAGGGCGGCGAGTTCCGGCACGGTGCTGCTGCCGTCACTGTGCACGGTGTGCGTGTGCAGGTCACCGGCGAGCCAGCGCAGCCCGTCGACGGCCGGTACGGGGCGACCGGGTCGACGCTCGGGCGGGGCCGGGTCGGAGGGCGGGGCCGGCGGCGCCGGTCGGGTGGGCGTACTGGTGGCGGTCAGCGTGAAGTCCAGCCCGTCCGGCGGGATCCGGTGCAGCCGGAGCAGTACCTGCCACTCGCCGGGTTCCAGCTCGCCGGGCAGGTAACCGGGGGTCGCCCAGTCGACGGCGACGGTGAACCCGTCCCGGGAACCGCCGGACCAGCCCCGGAAGCCGGCCGGGCCCTCGCAGCCGAGATCCAGCACTCCGGGGTCGCGCGGATAGTCGAGCCGTACGCTCAGCGCGGCGGTGCCCGGCGGCACCACCACCGGCAGCGGCCGGAGCACCGCCGCCGCCCGGTCGTCGAGGGTCCACCGCCCCCGGTGCGTCGTCACCCGGTCCCGCACTGCCGCACCCCGATCCGCTCGTCCGACCCCGTCAGGCCGGTCCGCCCACCACACCGCCACCCGTCGCACCGGCACCAACCACACCGCTGCCGACCACACCGCCACCGTCCGCGCCGAGTAGTTCGCCGTCCCGGTAGAGCAGCGAGCGGCCCGCCCGGGGCACCACCCAACCGGTGCTGCCCAGCTCCGGCTCCCGGCCCTCCGGGACCACCACCTGGAGGCCGACCCCGGCGACCCCGTCCCCGCCCGGCAGGTCCAGCGAGACCAGCGAACTGCTGCCGAGGTTCTCCACCACCACTACCCGGCCGGAGAGCGCGTCGTCCAGCGGTGCGGTGTGCAGGTCGAGGTATTCGGGGCGTACCCCGTAGACCACCCGGTCGCCGTCGGCGACCACGGCGCGGGCCGGTTCGGGCAGCGGCAGCCGGGTCCCGGCGACCACCACCGCGTCGCCGGCCACCTCGGCGTCGAGCAGGTTCATCGGGGTGGAGCCGATGAACCCGGCCACGAAGGTGTTCGCCGGGCGCCGGAACACCTCGACCGGGGTGCCGACCTGACGAATCCGCCCGCCCTCCATCACCGCTATCCGGTCCGCCAGGGCCAGCGCCTCGGCCTGGTCGTGGGTGACGAAGACGCAGGTGACGCCCAGTTCCCGCTGCAACCGCTTGAGGAAGGTACGGGCCTCCAGCCGGAGCCGGGCATCCAGGTTGGACAGTGGTTCGTCGAGCAGGAAGACCTGCGGGTGGCAGGCCATCGCCCGGGCCAGCGCGACCCGCTGCTGCTGGCCGCCGGAGAGCTGACCGGGGCGCCGGTCGAGCAGCCCGGTCAGGCCCAGCTCGGCGGCGGTCTCGGCGGCCTTGTCACGCCGGGCCGACCGGGGCAGCTTCTTGATCCGCAGCGGATAGCCGATGTTCTCCTCGACGGTCATGTGCGGGAACAGCGCGTAGTCCTGGAAGACCATCGCCACGTCCCGGCGGCCCGGCTGGAGGTTGGTGACGTCGCGGTCGCCGATCTGGACAGCGCCCTCGGTGGCCACCTCCAGCCCGGCGATGGTACGCAGCAGGGTGGTCTTGCCGCAGCCGGACGGCCCGAGCAGTGCGAAGAACTCGCCGTCCGCGATGCTCAGGTCGAGCCCGTCCAGCGCCCGGACACCGCCGGGATATACCTTGCCGAGCCGGCGCAGGGTGATGGCGGCCATCAGCGCTTGATCCCTCCGTGGAACCGGAAGCCGTAGCGGCTGCTGACGAAGACGAACATGAGCACCACCGGCAGCGAGTAGAGCAGGGAGAAGGTGGAGAGCAGTGCCAGGTTGGCCTGGCCGCCCTCGGTGTAGAGGGTGTACATGATCACCGCCGCCGGGGCCTTCTCCGGGTTGCGCAGCAGCAGGAACGGCACCAGGAAGTTGCCCCAGACGTTCGCCACCGCCCAGACCGCCACGGTGGCCAGCCCGGGCCGGACCATCGGCAGGACGATCTGCCAGACGATCTGCACAGGGCTGGCCCCGAAGACCCGGGCGGACTCCTCGTACGAGGTCGGCGTGCTGTCCATGAAGTCCTTCAGGATGAAGATCGCCGCCGGCAGCAGCCCACCGCTGAGGATCAGGATCACGCCCAGCCGGGAGTCGATCAGGTTGAGCCGGAAGGCCAACTCGTAGAGCGGCACCATGGTGGCGGTACCGGTGACGATCGAGGAGAGCAGCAGCAGGCCGTAGAGCAGCGCGTCCCGCCCCGGCACCCGTACCCGGCTGAGCGCGTACGCGGCGAGGGCGGCGAACGTCACCACCAGGACCGCCGTACCGCCGGAGAGCAGGATCGAGTTCCACAGCGACCGGAGCGCGTACGGGTTGTCCAGCAGGGCCCGGAAGTTGTCCAGGGTGAACTCGGGCAGCGAGGTGGTGATCGTCGGCGTCCGGTCGAAGGGTGCGGTGGCGAGCCAGAGCAGTGGCAGCGCGAAGAAGCCGAGCACCACCGAGACGAAGGTGTACCGGCCGATCTGCACCACCGCACCCCGCCAGCCGAGGGCCGCCCCCGGACCGGCGGTCGGTACCGGATCAGCCGACGTCGCCGGACCGGCGGTCGTCCTCGGGCCGGCCGTCATCGCCGGGCCTCCCGCCGCTGGCCGAGGGTGCGCAGGTAGACCAGGGCGATGACCAGGTTGATCAGCAGCATCAGGAAGGAGATCGCGGCGCCGAACCCGAGTTCCCCGCCGGAGAGGGCGATCTTGAAGACGTAGACCGGGAGGATCTCGGAGCGCTGCTCCGGGCCACCCGCCGTGATCAGGAACGGGGTGAAGTCGTTGAAGGTCCAGAGGCTGATCAGCAGCAGGTTGGTCAGCACGTGCCCACGGATGCGCGGGAAGACCACGTCCCGCAGTTGCTGCCAGGTGGAGGCCCCGGCCAGCCGGGCGGTCTCCAGGTGCGACGGCGGCACGTTCTGCAACGCGGCGCCGTAGAGCATCATCGAGAACGCGGTGCCGCGCCAGGTGTTGAAGAGGATCACCGAGAGCATCGGGTGGTCGAGCAGCCAGGCCATCCCGGGCGTGCCGAGCAGCGCGTTGAGGGTGCCGGCGTCCCGGTCCAGCAGGGCGATCCAGAGGAACGCCACCACCGAACTCGGCAGGATCCAGGCCAGCAGGACCAGTGCCTCCACCACCCGGCGTACCGGGCCGTGCCGGTCGCGCAGCGACCAGGCGATCGCGAAACCCAGTCCGGCCTGGCCGATGACCGCCGAGCCGAGGACGAACTGGAGGGTGAGCCAGAGCGAACTGCGGAACCGCTCGTCGCCGAGCGCGGCGGTGTAGTTGTCCAGCCCGACGACCTGCGGGTCGGCCGCGGCCAGCCCGGTCAGCCGGTAGTTCGTGACGCCGAGGTAGATGGTCCAGAGGGCCGGTACCACCAGGAAGAGGACGATCAGCACCAGGCCGGGCAGTACGAACCCGCCCGCCCGGGCCCGGCCGAGCCCGGCGGCGTCGGCACGGCGGGCCAGCGGCGTACCCGGGTCGTCCCGGCCGGTCGCGGACCCGCCGGCACCGGCGGTCGTCGGGTCAGGAGGTGACGTGGTCCGCGCCACCGACCAGCCCCGCCAGCTTCTTCTGGTAGTCCGTCGCCACCGCGTCCGGCGACTTGCCGCCGACCACCGCCGCGGTGGCCTCCTGGATCGCCACCGACACCTGTGGATAGACCGCCAGCGGCGGTCGGGCGGCGGTGATCGGCAGGACCTTCTCGGCCACGAACTTCAGCATCGGGTCGCCGGCCAGCACCTCGTTGTTGACGTCGGTCCGGGCGGTGATCCGGGGTACGTCACCCAGCTCCGCCTTCACCGCCTCCGCCGAGTGCATGAAGCTGAGCAGCTCGAACGCCTGGGTCGGGTACTTCGAGTGCGGGTTGAGCGTACGCACGCTGCCGCCGGACATGCTCACGAAGTCCTGCCCCCGGATGCCGGCTCCGGGGTTCTTCGCCGGGATCAGCGCGTAGCCGACGGTGGCGTCCCGGTCGGCCATCTTGGCGATGCCGGCCTTCGGCTCGACCACGCTGCGCCAGAAGTAGTCGCCCTCGGCGAGGATACCGATCTTGCCCTCGGCGAAACGCTGGAACGACTTGTCCCGCCCCTTCGCCTCCTGTTGCAGCAGCGGGTCGCCGAGCCCGGCCGGGTAGACCCGGGCGTAGAAGTCGAGCATGTCCCGGACCGGCCCGGTGGCGCCGCTCCACTTGCCGTTCGCGTAGACCTCGCCGCCGGCGCCGGCCAGCAGCGGCAGCGCGCCCTGCATGCTGGTCGCCTCGCCCATCGCGGTGCCGCCGTTGACCTGGATCGGGGTCACCCCGGGCAGCGCCTTCAGCTTGGCGCCCGCGTCGAGGATCTCCTGCCAGCTCCGCGGCTGCCAGTCGGTGGGCAGGCCGGCCTGGCCGAAGAGCTTCTTGTTGTAGTAGAGGATCCGGCCGTCGGTGCCGATCGGGATGGCGTACCGCTTCTCCTCGAAGCGGCCGAGCCCCTGCACCGCCTCCGGGATCTGTGCCCAGCCCTCCCAGGAGTCGGTCTCCGCCCCGGCCACCTCGGACAGTGGCTTGAGGTATCCGGCCTGGGCGAACTCGCCGACCCAGATGCCGTCGATCGAGATCACGTCGCCGCCGGACCGGGCCCGCAGGTCCAGGGCGAGCTTGGTCTTGTACTGCTCGTCGTCGACCCCGCTCGGCACGAAGGTCACCTTCGCGGTCACGCCCTTGGCCTTCTGCGCCTCGACGAACCTCGGGATCACCCAGTTCTGGATCCACTCGGCACTGCGGGAGTTCTTGCCTCCGGCGATCGCGTTGTCGGTGATGGTCAGCGTGATGTCCTTCGCGTCCCTGCCGGCGGGCTCCGAGGAGTCTCCGCAGGCAGTGGCCGCCAGCACCACCGCCGCCACCGTGACGAGCGCGCCCATCGCGCGGCTGCCCGCCGGTCCGGTCGTACGCCCCCGTCGACGTCTGCGCCGATCTGGCATGTCTGCCTCCCTTCGCCAACGATCGATCTCCAACGACCTCACCTTTGGCAGAATGTCATGACAGCCTGACGACGTAAATAGATCTACTCGAAATCCACCGGCAACCGGAGGGACGGCGCTGACCTCGCCGTCGGCGCCCCGCGACCGCGCTCTGCCAGGCGTACCGGCTTGCCGGTCGGGCGTGCACTGTGCACCCGACGGGCGCCGATCCGCTGCCGCCGACCCCACCAGCACTGATTCGTGTATCCGGATATAGCGATATAGATGATCCTCGCTTGCCTGTGGGCCCTGACATTTGTCATAGGTACCCGTGCGCGACGCACCCTGAGGGATGACTTAACACACTAGTAACACCTCGGATCCGACCAGGAGACTCGGATGCGTCGATGAAGCACGGTCGCCCAGGGACCACCCGAGGAGCCGCGACGATGGACGAAAGATACGACGCCTACTGTGCGGTCGATCCGCTGTTCTACGACTCCCTCAGCACCACCTCCGCCACCACCGCCGCCGGGTTCGCGGCAGCCGACCGCCCGGTGCCGGCCGGCTGGCAGCGCGAGCCGAGCGACGACTGGCTGGTCTACGGTCCCGAGGACGGCAAGCTCCCCCAGCAGGGCTGGAAGATCCACGTGTCGGCCTGTCTGGACAACGCCGACCGGATCCTGGACGGCGTCTTCGACTACTGCGTCCCCCGGGGAATGTCGTTCAAGTTCCTCCGCGGCCCGCGGATGCTGCTGATGCGCAACTCCAAGTACGCCCGGCGCGGCTCCAGCGGCAAGTTCGTCACCATCTACCCCCGGGACGAGGCCGAACTCGAACTGGCCTGCAAGGAACTCGCCGAGCGGCTGGCCGGCGAGGCCGGACCGTACATCCTCAGTGACCTGCGCTACGGCGCCGGCCCGGTCTACGTCCGGTACGGCGGCTTCGCCGCCCGCTACTGTGTCGGCGCCGACGGCCAGGTGGTACCCGCCGTCGAGGACGGCACCGGCACCCTGGTACCGGACCGGCGCGACCCGGTGTTCCACGTACCGGACTGGGTGGCCCTGCCCGAGTTTCTCGGCCCGCACCTCGCCGCCCGGAACGCGACCACCACCACCGAGCTGCCGTACCGGATCGAACGGGTCATCCACTTCTCCAACGGCGGCGGCCTGTACGTCGGCCGGGTCACCCGTACCGACACCCAGGTGGTGTTGAAGGAGGCCCGCCCGTACGCCGGGCTGGACGCCACCGGCACGGACGCGATCACGAGGCTGCACCGCGAGGCCGAGATGCTGCGCCGGCTCGCCGACGTACCGGGAATCACCCGGGTGCACGACGAGTTCGTCCTCGGCGACCACCACTTCCTCGCCCTGGAGTTCGTCGAGGGCCGGGCGCTGAACAAGCTGGTCGTCGAGCGGTACCCGCTGGTCGACGCCGACGCCACCCCGGCCGAGCTGGCCGACTACACGGACTGGGCGCTGCGGATCCACGCGCAGGTGCGGCGGACCGTACAGGCGATCGCGGCGCACGGCATCGTCTACGGCGACCTGCACCTGTTCAACATCATGGTCGGCCCGGACGACCGGGTCACCCTGGTCGACTTCGAGGTCGCCGCTCCGGTCGCCGAGGCGAGCCGACCCGCGCTGCGCAACCAGGCGTTCGCCGCCCCGCGTGACCGGACCGGACTCGCCGTGGACCGCTACGCCCTGGCCTGCCTCCGGCTCGCCCTGTTCCTGCCGCTGACCCAGGTGGTCCGGCTCGCCCCGGCCAAGGCCGCGCACCTCGCCGACGTGGTCGCCGCGCACTTCCCGGTGCCGCGCGACTTCCTGGACGCGGCCGTCGCCGAGATCACCGGCACCGCCACCCGCCCCGCCAACCAGCCCGCCGGCCGATCCGACACGCCCGCCGCTCGCACCGGCGCCGAGCCCGGTGTCCAGCCCGACGGGGCTTCGGCCGCCTGGCCCGAGGGGTCGGCGCGGGCCGGGGCGGGTCAGCCGGTGCCCGGGGCCGACGACTTCGCCGCCGGCCGGTCGGCCTGGCCGAGGCTGCGGGACCGGATCGTCGGCGCGATCCTCGCCAGCGCGACACCGGAGCGCGACGACCGGCTCTTTCCCGGCGACATCGAGCAGTTCCGCACCGGCGGCCTCAACCTCGGGTACGGCGCGGCCGGTGTCCTGCACGCGCTGCACGCGACCGGCGCCGGCCGGTACCCGGACCACGAGGACTGGCTGGTCAAGCGGGCCCTGCACCCCGCGTCCGGTACCCGCTGCGGCTTCTACGACGGGCTGCACGGCGTGGCGTACGCCCTGGAGCACCTCGGCCGGCGGCAGGACGCGCTCGACGTACTCGACATCTGCCTCGGAGAGCCCTGGGAAGAACTCGGCGAGGATCTGGTGAGCGGGCTCTCCGGCATTGCGCTCAACCTCGCCGAGTTGGCCGGCCGGACCGGTGAACCGACGTTACGGCAGGCTGCCTGGCGCGCCGCCGAACTGGTCGCCGACCGGTCGACCGACGGCGCCGGTGCGCTGGCCGGAGGCGTCTCCGCCGGCAGCACCGGCGCCGGAGCGCAGATCAGCGGCGGGCAGCACCCGTACGCGGGACTGACCCGGGGGCGTACCGGCCCGGCCCTGATGTTCCTCCGGCTCTACGAACTGACCGGTGACACCGAACTGCTGGACCGGGCCGGCGACGCGCTCCGGCACGACCTGCGCCGCTGCGTACTGCGCCCGGACGGGGCGCTGGAGGTGGACGAGGGCTGGCGGACCATGCCGTACCTGGCGCACGGCAGCGTCGGCATCGGACTGGTGCTCGACCAGTACCTCCGGCACCGGCCGGACCCGGAACTCGCCGACTCGGCGGAGGCTCTCCGGCGGGCCGCCCGGGCCCCGTTCTACGCGCAGTCCGGACTCTTCGCCGGGCGGGCCGGCATCATCGCCTACCTGGCCGCGCGGACGGCCGACGGAAGCCACCCGAGCAGGGAGCAGCGGACGGTCGACCGGGAGGACGACCGGGCCGAACTGGACCGCCAGGTGGGGCGGCTGGCCTGGCACGCGCTGCCGTACCAGGGCTTCCTCGCCTTCCCCGGCGAGCAACTGCTGCGGCTGTCGACGGACCTGGCCACCGGGAGCGCGGGCGTACTGCTCGCCACCGCCATGGCCCGGCACGACGAGCCGGTCACGCTGCCCTTCCTCGCGCCGCTGACCGGCGCGACCAGACTCCCCTCGCTGCCGCGAGGGGCACATCGGACCGACATCTAGGAGGAGGTGAACACACATGGCGCTTCTGGACCTTCAGGGGATGGAGCTGGCCGACCGCACCGGTGGGGGCGGCGGTGGCGGCGGTAGCCGCGCGAGCCTGCTGCTCTGCGGCGACAGCTCGCTGTCCGTGACGACCTGCAACTGATCAGGTCGGCATCGGTGCCCTGGGTGGGCAGACGTCCCCACCCAGGGCAACCCGTCTCGACAGGAGGGTGGTAGGCGTGGCCGCCGACGGGGACCGACTGCTCCGGGCGGACGGGAACCGGCTGTTCCGGCAGGCGATCACGTACGGCGGCAGCTGGACTGTCACCCTCGGCGCCGCCGCGCTGCTCGGCGCGGCGGCCGAACTGCTGTTGCCGGCCGTCCTCGGGCTCGCCGTGGACGCCGCGCTCGGCGACGCGGACCGGTGGTGGCCGCTCGCCGCCTGCGGGCTGGTCGTGCTGATCGTCGCCACCGACACACTGAGCAACCTGGCCGGCGGGGCCGGCACCGCCCGGACCACCGCACGACTGCGGCACCGGCTGCTGGGGCACCTGCTCGCCCTCGATCCGCGCCGCGCCACCCGCTATCCGGTGGGTGACCTGGTCGGCCGGCTGGTCGGGCAGGCCGCCGACTCCGGGCAGGCCGGCAGCACCGTCGTGCTCGGCGTGACCGCCGCGCTCCCCCCGCTGGGCAGCGTGCTGGCGCTCCTGCTGCTCGACTGGCGCCTCGCCGTCACGTTCGGTGCCGGGCTGCTGCTGCTCGCCGCCGGCCTGCGCGCCTTCGTCACCGACGCCTCGGCCGCCGCCGCCGGCTATCTCGGGGTACAGGGCCGGATCGCCGGGCGGCTCGCGGAGGCGCTGCACGGCGCCCGTACCATCGCCGCCGCCGGCACCGTCCGGGCCGAGATCGACCGGGTACTGGCACCGCTGCCGCTGCTGCGCGCGCACGGTACCCGCACCTGGACCACGCTGGCCCGGGCCTCGGGTCGGACCGCAGCGGTGGCCCCGCTGCTGCAACTGGCGATCGTCGCGGTCGGCGGCTGGTCGGTTGCCGACGGTCGGCTCACCCCGGGCCAGCTCTTCGCCGCAGTGCAGTACGCCGCGCTCGGCGCCGGCCTCGGCAGCATCGTCGCCACGCTCAACCGGCTGATCCGGACCCGGGCCGGTACGCAGCGGGTCGCCACCGTACTGGCCGAACCACCCCGGTCGTACGGGACGGCGCCGCTACCCGCCGGCACCGGCCGGCTCGTCCTCTCCAACGTGACGGTGTACGGCGACGACGGGCGGCCGGTGCTGGACGGGATCGACCTACGGGTGCCGCCCAGCGCCACCATGGCGGTCGTCGGCCCGTCCGGAGCCGGCAAGTCGACCCTGGCCGCAGTCGCCGGCCGACTCCGGGACCCCGACGCCGGCGAGGTACTGCTGGACGGGATACCACTGCCCCGGCTGAGCCGATCCGCCCTGCGGCACGCGGTCGGGTACGGCTTCGAACGACCGGTACTGATCGGCGACACGATCGCGGAGGCGATCACGCTCGGCTCCGACCTCGGCTCCGGGCGTCAGCCGGACGCCGGAGAGGCGACCGCCGACGAGCGGCCCGACGCCGAAGGGGCGAGCGCCGACCAGGCGCCCGACACCGGACAGCCCACCAGTGAGGAACTGGCCGGCAGCGGGCTGGCGGGCGCCGACGGGCGGCTCGTCGCGGTGGCTCGGGCAGCCGCGATCGACGAGTTCGTCGAGCGGTTGCCGGACGGCTACCAGAGCCGGCTGGACGCGACTCCGATGTCCGGCGGCGAGGCGCAGCGGCTCGGGCTGGCCCGGGCTATGCACGCCCACCGGCTGCTGATCCTGGACGACGCGACGTCCAGCCTGGACACCGCGACCGAGCACCGGATCGCCGCAGCGGTCGCCGCGCACCCGGACCGGCGTACCCGACTGGTGGTGACCCACCGGGTGGCCACCGCCGCCGGTGCCGACCTGGTCGCCTGGCTGGACGGCGGCCGGTTGCGCGTCGGCCCGCATCGCGAGCTGTGGCGGGATCCCGCCTACCGGGCCGTCTTCGCAGCCTCGACGTCGCCCCGGACCGAACCGGCGCAGCCGGCCGAACCGGCGCAGCCGGCCGAACCGACTGAACCGACGGGACCGGCCGAACCGACCGGACCGACCGGACCGGCTGAGTCGGCCGGGTCCGCCGGGTCGGCGGTCGAGGCGGTCCGGTGAGCGGCGTCGTCCGGTTCACCGCCGCCGCGTTGCGCCGCCGGGCCCGCCCGCTCGGCCGGCTCGCCGGCTGGTCGGCCGCCGAGGCACTGCCGGCGCTGCTCGCCGGCCAGCTCACCGCCCGGGCCGTGGACGACGGGTTCCTGGCCGGCCGGCCGGGCACCGGGCTGGCCTGGCTCGCCGTCCTGGCCGTCGCGGTCGCGGTCGGCGCGGTCGGCACCAATCGGGCGTACGCCCGGCTCGGCGACGTCGTCGAGCCGTTCCGCGACGAGCTGGCGGAACGGGTCGTCACCGGAGCGCTGCACCGGTCGACCGCCGCCGGAGCCCGACCGGAGACTGCGGCGGTGGCCCGGCTGACCCATCAGGTGGAGATCGTCCGGGACACCTTCGCCGGGCTGGTGATGGTGGTTCGGGGCTTCCTGTTCATCGCCGGGGCGGCCCTGCTCGGGCTCCTCTCGCTGACCCCGGTGGTGGCCGGGGTGGTCGCGGTACCGCTGGTCGCCGGTCTGGTGCTGTTCGCCGCCGCCCTGCCGGCGATGGTCGGCCGGCAGCGCGACTACGTCCGCGCCGACGAGCGGCTCGGCGAGGCGGCCGGTGCCGCCTTCGCCGGGCACCGGGACGTGGTGGCCTGCGGTGCGCAGCAGATCGTCGCCGACCGGGTGGGTCGGCAGGTGGGCCGGCAGGCCGAGGCCGAGCACGCGCTGGCCCGGATGGCCGCGCTGCGCAGCCTCAGCCTCTCCGTCGGCGGCTGGCTGCCGCTGGCGGTACTGCTGCTGGCCGCTCCGTGGCTGGTCCGGCGCGGGCTCACCGCCGGTGCGGTGCTCGGCGCCCTGGTGTACGTCGCCACGGGCCTCCAGCCGGCGCTGCACGCGCTGGTGCAGGGGGTGGCCGGTGGCGGACTCCGGTTCGCGGTGACGCTGGACCGGATCCTCCACGCCACCACCCTCCCGACCGGCCCCGCCACCGCCGGTCGGGCCGGAGCCGGCAGCCCGCCGACGGCGCCGCCTCGCCCAGCGCTGGCCGAACCGTTCACCCCGCAGCCCGCCGCCGGAGCCTCCGTCCGCCCGGACGCCGGAACACCGTCACCGGGAAGCGCCGGAGCGCCCCTGGCGTCGGGTGCCGCCGTGACCGGGTCCGGGGTCGGGCCGCCGGGCACCGGGACAGCTCCGGCCCGGGCCGAACTGCGCGGGGTCACCTTCCGGTACGGCCCACGGGCCCGCCCGGTCCTCGACGGCTTCGACCTCACCCTCCCCGACGGGGCACACCTGGCGGTGGTGGGGCCGAGCGGGGCTGGCAAGTCCACCCTGGCCGGACTACTCGCCGGGCTGCTCGCCCCGCAGGCCGGTACGGTGCTGCTCGGCGGGACACCGGTCGGTGCTGCCGAGCCGGCGGCGCTGGCCCGGCACCGGGTACTGATCCCGCAGGAGGCGTACGTCTTCGCCGGCACCCTGCTGGACAACCTGCGCTACCTCCGACCCGACGCGCCGCGGAACCAGGTCGACGCGGCGGTGCAGCGGCTGGGCCTGCTGCCGCTGGTACGCCGCCTCGGCGGGCTGACCGGGACGGTGCACCCCACGGCGCTCTCCGCCGGTGAACGGCAACTCGTCGCGGCGGTACGCGCCTACCTCTCCCCCGCACCGCTGGCGATCCTGGACGAGGCGACCTGTCACCTGGACCCGGTGGCCGAGGCGACCGTCGAGGACGCCTTCGGCACCCGACCGGGTGCGCTGGTGGTGGTCGCCCACCGGATCAGTTCGGCGCTGCGGGCCCGGCAGGTCCTGATCCTCGACGGCGGTCGTCCGCTGCGCGGCCGGCACGACGACCTGCTGGCCCGCTCGGCGACCTATCGGGAGTTGGTCGGGCACTGGCAGGGCGGCGATCCCGTTCCGGCCGAACTGACCAATAGCTAGCCGGGGCGGTCAATAGATAGAGTCGCCTCGATGGCAATCACGCACGTCCTCGGCCTCAGCGCGCTGTCGCACGATGCCTCCGCCTGTGTGGTCCGGGGTGACGAGATCCTCTTCGCCGGCCACGCCGAACGGTACTCACGCCGGAAGAACGATCCCGACCTCGCCCCCGGGCTGCTCGCCGAGGCGCTCTCCTGGGGCCGCCCGGACGTTGTCGCCTGGTACGAGCATCCACTGTGGAAGAAGCTGCGGCACGTACGGGCCGGGCAGTTCCGGCACGCCGTGGCCGTCGACGACCTGCCCCGCCGCTACCTGGCCCGGCTCGACCTGCCGGAACTGCGCGCAGTACCGATCCGGTACGTGGGGCACCACCAGTCGCACGCCGCCGCCGGGCACTTCACCAGCGGCGAGCGGCACACGGCGGTACTCACCGCCGACGCGATCGGCGAGTTCGAGACTCTGACCCTGGGCGAGTTCCGGGACGGCGTCTACCGGGTCTTCGCCCGCTGTCGCTATCCGCACAGCCTCGGGCTGCTCTACAGCGCCTTCACCCGGCGCTGCGGGTTCACGCCCAACGAGGAGGAGTTCATCGTGATGGGGCTGGCCGCGCTCGGCCGACCCCGGTATGTCGAGCAGGTCAAGACGGACCTGATCGAACTCACCCCACCCACCTTCCGGCTCCGCCGCAACGTACACCGGGGCATCGGCGACTGGCAGCCCCGGGCCGATCCGGCGGACCTGGCGGCGAGCATCCAGGTGGTGACCGAGGAGGTACTGCTCGGGGCGGCGCGCTGGCTGCGTACCCGGGTCGACGCGGCGACGCTCACCGTGATGGGTGGGCTGGGCCTCAACTGCGTCGCGAACGAACTGCTGGCCCGACGCAGCGGCTTCGACCGGATAACCCTGCTGCCGAACCCCGGGGACGCCGGGTCGAGCCTCGGCGCGGCGGCGGCGGTACTCGGCCACCAGCTCAACTGGACCGGGCCCTACCTCGGCACCCTGATCGGGGGTGACTACCCGGTCGCCGCTCTGGCCGAGGCGCTGGCCGCCGGGACGGTGGTCGGGGTGGCGCGCGGTCGCGCCGAGTTCGGTCCCCGGGCGCTGGGCAACCGCTCGCTGCTGGCCGATCCGCGCGGGCCGGACAGCCGGGACCGGGTCAACCGGGTGAAGGGGCGGGAGCCGTTCCGTCCGTTCGCCCCCGTGGTCCGGCAGGAGGTCGCCGGGAGGTACTTCGACATGCCGGTCGGCGCGTCGCCGTACATGCAGTTCACCGCTCGGTGCCGGGATCCCCGGGCGTTTCCCGGCATCGTGCACGTGGACGGGACCTCCCGGGTACAGACCGTGACCCGGGACCAGCATCCGGGCCTGTACGACCTGCTCGGCGAGTACGAGCGCAGGACCGGCTGCCCGATCCTGCTCAACACCAGCCTGAACCTCAAGGGCGAACCGCTGGTCAACGACCTGGCCGACGCCCGCCGGTTCAGCAGCCGGACGGGCGTGCCCGTGCTCTGAGCCACGGCGCGGGCGGGCCGGCTCAGATCCAGCCCTTCTCCCGGGCGATCCGGATCGCCTCGATCCGGGTACGCGCGCCGGTCTTGCCGGCGATCCGCGACAGATGGTTCCGCACGGTGCCGGCGGAGAGGGAGAGCTTGCTGGCGATCTCCACCACCGGCCACCCCTCGGCAGCGATCTCCAGCACCTCCACCTCCCGTTCGGTCAGCGGGTTGTCCCGACTGAGCGCCGCGACCACCAGGTCCGCGTCCATCACGGACCCGCCGCAGGCGAGCCGGCGGACGGCCTCGACCACCCGCTCCGGCGCGACGTCACTGCCGAGGAACCCGAGGCGCTGGCAGCGCGCCCGCAGCGCGTCCCCGAGCACCCTGGGCCGGCGCGGATCCACCAGTACCAGCACCGGTAGCGGTTCGGACGACGCGACCGCGGTGGAGAGCACCCCCGCCCCGAAGAGGCTGACGTCCGCGACGGCCACGTCCGGACGCTGCATCCGCAGTGCCGTGCCGATGTCCTCGGCTCGGTCGACCTCCGCGACGACCTCGATGTCGTCCTGAGTGGTCAGCACGAAGGCCAGGGCGCCACGGATGAGAGCGCCGTTCAGCGCGAGCAGCGTTCGGATCACGTTCCCCCCTGCTAGTTGTCACCACTAGATCACCCCGCGTGAACATTCAAACACGAGCGCGCCGCGTACGCCCACCGGGGCGACCGGGACCGGCGACGCGGGTCGCCTGGTCCCGGACGCCGCCGAGCGTCGGAGGTCAGATCCAACCCGCCCGCTGGGCCTGCCGGACCGCCTCCAGCCGGTTACGCGTCCCGGTCTTGCGCATGATCACCGAGAGGTGGTTGCGGACCGTGCCGTGCGCCAGGAAGAGCCGACGGGCGATCTCCTTCAGCGGCAGACCCTCGGCGGCCACTCGCAGCACCTCCAGTTCACGGTTTGTCAGCGGGCTCTCCGGCGGGTTCAGCGCGGCCGCGGCGGCCACCGGGTCGAACACCCGCTCGCCGAACGCCACTGCCCGGACCAGCCGGGCCAGCTCCGCCGGTGGCAGGTTCTTGTCGACGAAACCCCGGGCACCGGACCGGATCGCCCGTTGCAGCGCCTCCGGGCTCAACTGGGTGGCCAACGCCAGCACCGCACTGCCCGGCGCCTCGGTACCGAGCTGCGCCAGGACGTCGAGCATGTCGGCACCGGGCAGCTCCATGTCGACCACCACCACGTCCGGTCGCCGCCGGCGGACTGTCGTCACCAGTTCGGCCGGCTCGTGGAGGTCCGCCACCACGTCCAGGTCCTCCTCACTCGACAACACCGCCCGCAACGCCCCACGTAACAAACCCATCTCCTCCACGATCACAATGCGGATCACGAGGTCACTCCGATCTCGGTACACAAAGTCAGCGACAACCTCGACGTCCGAGCGGGTCCCCACCCGACCGGAGCCGATCACGAGCACGATTGAGTACGGCGCCGTCGGTCGGGCCCGCCACCTCGACGGGTACGGCGGTGCCCGGTGCACCGACGGAGGCTTCCACCGGACCGAGGACGGCCACGGCGGAGAGGAAGAACGGCCGGGAGTACGGCCGCCGGAGCGGATCAGCCAGGCAACGCCGGTACGCCCGGCGACCGGCCGGTGGGAGTGGCGTCCCCGTACCGGAAGATCGACGGAGTTCGCGTGGACGACTGCGAGCCTGCCGTGCCCGGCAGGACGGCGGCCTGTCCAGCGCTGGGCGGCGTAGGTCCGGCGTACTGCGTGCCGGCGCCGGGGTCGACGGGTGAGTCGGGTGTGGACGGGAACCCGGAGTCGATGTCCCAGGCGTCGGCACCCCGGGGCGACGGACGGCTCGGACCCGCCGCGCCGCCGGCACCCGGCTCGGGCGACTGCCGGAGCGGCACGGACGACCCCGGCGGTTCGGCGGGAACCGGAGCCGGCGCGGCCTGCTGAGCCAGGGCCGACGGGGGTGCCGGTGGCGGCGCCACGGCGGGCGCGGAGGGCGGCTCGGCCGGCTGTGACGGCAGGCCCCGGGGCGGCGGTGCGCCGGAGTGGTCGCCGTCCGGCCCCGCACCGACGACCTCCGGGACGCTGCCGACCACTTCCGGCACGGTCCCGACCAGCTCCGGCAACCGTTCGGCCACTGCCGGGACAGCCGCCACCACGTCCGGCAGCACCGCCAGCACGAGTGGCACCCCGGCCGTCAGCTCGGGGAGCACACCTGTCACCACGGACGGGCGGGGTGGCGCTTCGAGGGCCGTCGTCCGGAGCGGAGTGCCCCGGGTGGTGGCCGGGTGCTCCCGCTGTGGCCGCGACGCGGGCCCACCGCGTTCGCCGCCGGAGGGCGGGCGGGCCCGCTCGGAACGGGAGGACTCCGGCCGGGTCCGTTCCGAACGGGCGCGCTCCGGGTGGACCCGCTCCGAACCGGCAGACTCCGGGCGGGTCCGCTCCGGACCGGCAGACTCCGGGCGGGAGGCGGGGCGACCGGTCTCGGGTGTCGCTTTTCGAGGCAACTGAACGTGATCGTCGAGAAGTGCCGGCAGTCCTGGCGCGATCGTCCCGACGAGCGAGCCGAGCGGCTCCGCACCAGTCGCCGGGGCGCCCCGGTCACCGGCGAGCGCCGGCCCGTCGAGCATGCCGAGAAGGAAGTATCCGGTCAGCGCACCCCCGCCGAGCAGGGCGATTCGGGTCAGCAGTCGGACGGCTCGTCTCGGGGGGCCCGGCCGGCCCGGACCCGGCACGCGCCGGACTGCTGAGACCACGGCCATGTCGCGAAGGCGCTCCTCAGGTAGGCGGAAGTAGGCGGACAGAAACGACAGCGTAACGCAGTGTCTATCACGCCGCACCCGGTGCGCCACGCCGGCTCGCGGGCACGCCCGGGAGTACCGGTTCACTCACGCGCTCACCCAGAGCGCGGCACGCCGGCCGACCGCCGAACCTTTCGACCTGGACAGCGCGGCGCATGACCCGACCTCCACCGGCCACGACGGACCGCATGCGGAGGTCGAAGGGCTCACTGTGCCCTGCCCGGCCCGACACGGCCCGGCCCGACACGGCCCGACACGGCCCGGCACGGACCGGGGCGGCCCGGACCGGGGCGGGGCGGCCCGGACCGGGGCGGGGCGGCCCGGACCGGGGCGGGGCGGCCCGGACCGGGGCGGGGCGCTTCGGGCCGGGCTCTCGACGGGCCCGGGCCGTCCAACCCGGCGGCCAGGGCTGGTTATGGTGGGCGGATGACGGCACCCCGCCCGCGCGCACTGCCCATCGTGCAGTTCCGGAGCCGGGCCGGGAGCATCGACCTCGGCTGGGGGCATCCGCATCCGGCGGCACTGCCGATGGACGCCTGGGCCGAGGCGACCCACTCCGCGCTGCGCCGCTACGGTGCCGCCGCGCTCACCTACGGCCACTCGGCCGGCCCGGGGCCGCTGATCGAGTGGCTCTGCGAACGGTTGGCCGAGGTGGACGGCGGGGCACCCGAGCCCGGCCAGGTGTTCGTCACCGGGGGCGCCTCGCACGCGCTCGACCTCGTCGCCGCCGTGCTCTGCCGACCCGGCGACGTCGTACTGGTCGACTCCCCCACCTACCATCTGGCGCTGCGGGTCGTCGCCGACCACCGGGTCGACACGGTGCCCGCCCCCGCCGACGAGCACGGGATCGATCCCGCCGCCACCGACGACCTGATCAGGGCCGTCACCCGGCAGGGCCGGCGGGTGGCGATGCTCTACCTGGTGCCGACGTTCAACAACCCGACCGGGCGGTCGCTGCCGGCGGATCGTCGGGCCGCCCTGCTGGCGGTGGCCGCCCGCAGCGGGGTACCGGTGGTGGAGGACGACACCTATCGGGAACTCGCCTATCCAGCTCCGGCGCCGGCCTCGCTGTTCAGCGGTGCCGAGCCGGGGACGGTGGTCCGGATCGGGTCGTTCGCCAAGAGCGTCGCGCCCGGGCTGCGGCTCGGCTGGCTCACGGGTGACCGACCACTGGTCGCGGCGGTGACCGCACGGGGCTATGTGGACAGTGGTGGCGGGGTCAACCACGCCAGCGCGCTGACCCTGGCCGAGTTCGCGGCGTCCGGGGCGTACCGGCGGCACGTCGAGGCGATCAGGATCCGGTACCGCCGGCAGCGCGACGCACTGGTGGCCGCCGTACGCGACGAGCTGCCGCAGGCCGAGTTCACCGTACCCGGCGGCGGCTGGTTCCTCTGGCTGCGGCTGCCACACGAATACGCCGGTACCGAACTGCTGCCGTACGCGGAGGCCGCCGGGGTCTCGTACGTGCCCGGGCGGCAGTTCTTCGTGGCCGACACGGGGCACCGCCACCTGCGACTGTCGTACTCGATGTGTGATCCGGAGACGCTGGCCGAGGGGGTGCGCCGGCTGGCCGGGGCGTACCGGGACGCCGGGCTGGCGAGCCGGTCGACTCCGTTGCCGGGCTGAGCGGAAAGCGCTGGGCGCCTATGGCGGTTCAGCTCTGTCGGCCGGAGCCGGTCAGCCGGCGCCACGCCGGGCCCACCTTCCATCTCGCCATTCCGGCCAGGTCGCGGGCATGCTCGAAGACGTCCGGCCGGGCCGTACCCTTGGCGACCGCACGGTCGAGGTCGTGGCCGCAGCGCACCAGTACGGTGTCGAAGTCGCGGCGTACCGGTTCCAGCAGCTCGTAGCCGAACGCCCGGTACTGGCGGGCGAAGAGCGCCCGGTACGGCCGTACCCCCTCGTGCAGCCCCGAGCCGAGCGCCATCGGCTCCCTCGGCCGGTCCCGGACGTACTCCGGCAGCAGGTCGGCGTGGGCGTGCCGGAGCAGCCACCGCGGCCGGCCGTCCCGCAGGTTCAGCTCGGCCGGCAGCCGCATCGCCAACTCGACCAGCGACAGGTCGAGGAAGGGCGGCCGGGCCTCCACCCCGTGCCCGAGACCGGTCCGGTCCACCCGCTGCAACCCGGTACGACAGAGGTTGCGGATCCGGTGCCGGAAGAGCCGGCCGGCCACCTCCGGGCCGACCGCGTCCGAGCCCGGGTGCCCGCCGAAGAGGTCGTCGGCACCGTCACCGGTGAGTACCACCCGGACGCCGAGATCACGAACCCGCCGGAACAGCGGCACCGAGACGACCGCGTCGATCAGGTCGGCGTACTCGGTGAGTTCGGAGATCCGGATGGCCGCCCGGATGTCGTCGAGCCGGATGTCCCGGGGCTGGACCTCGATCACCTCGTGGTGTACGCCGAGGTCGGCGGCGAGCCGGCGAGCGCTCTGCACGTCCGGGCTGTCCGGGGTGCCGACGGTGAACGCCACGCAGTCGTGGTGGAGCTGCCGGACGTGCAGCAGGGCGAGGGTGCTGGCCAGGCCGCCGGAGAGCAACACCCCGACGGTGAGGTCGGTGTCGAGCCGGGCCCGGATGCTGTCCCGGACCGCCTCCCGGAGCAGCTCCGCCGCCTCGTCGGCGTCGCGGACCGGCGGCTGCCCGGCACCGAGCCGGACCAGGTCCAGGTATGGCACCAGCTCCGGCCCGGTCATGGCGTCGGCCCAGCCGTGGTGCCCGGGCGGCAGCTCCGAGATCGGCGCCCCGATCGGCACCAGCGCCTTGACCTCCGAGGCGACGTGCAGCCGGCGCAGGTGCCGGGACCAGTAGAGCGGTCGTACCCCGAGTGGGTCGCGGGCCAGGTAGAGCCGTCCGGTGGCGGTGTCGGCGAGGGCGAAGGCGAACTCGCCGCGCAGTCGGGTGACCGCCTCCGGTCCCCAGGCCAGGAACGCCTCCAGTACCACCTCGGTGTCGCTCTCGGTGCGCAGCGGCCGGCCGAGCCGGAGCAGTTCGGCGGCGAGTTCCCGGTGGTTGTAGACCTCGCCGTTGTAGCAGAGCAGCCACCGGCCGTCGGCGGAGCACCAGGGTTGGGCCGCGCGCTCCCGGTCGACGATCCGCAGCCGCTGGACCCCGGCCAGCAGGTCGGGACCGAGCCGGGTCTCCGCCAGGTCGCCGCGCGGGGTGAGTTCCGCCATCATCCGGTGGAAGGTACGGCGGTCCGCGCCGGGACCGAGCAGTAGGACGATGCCGGACATGCCGCTCAACCTCCCAGTGCGGTCAGGAAGTCGCGCCGCAGTCGGCTGGCCGCGCGCGGGCTGACACAGAGGTGCCAGGTCTGACCCTCGTCGATCACGTTCACGTCGCCCCAGCCCTGCCGCTCCCGCAGCACGGCGGCGACCGTGCCGGGCGCGTCGAACCGGCGCAGCCAGGACATCTCCAGATCCATCGCGTACCCGAGGCAGTGCCCGCTGGGCAGCATGGCCGCGTACCCGAGGGCCCGGAGCCGGTGCTGGTGTTCGAGGCTGCGGGCCAGGCTGGTCACCCGCAGCGGCGGGGTCGGACCCGGGCGGCGCCGGGCGAGGTCCACGGCGAGCTGGTTCAGCAGCGCCACCACCTCGGGCCGGGTCCGGGTGGTCCGGGGCCCGGTGCCGGCGGCTGGTACGGCGCTCCGGCCGGCCGGCGGTGTCCCGGGTGGCCGGAGCCGGTGCCGCACCGCCCGGGCCGCCCGGCTCAGCAGGTGCCCGGCCGGCCGCCGGTAGCGGAACCGGAGTAGGTCGGTGCGGCGAAGCGCCTCGAGGTCGACCAGTTCCGCCGAGCTGTGCAGGTCGGCGTCGGTCGGAAACCCGGGCAGGTGTCCCCACCACATGACGTCGATCCGGGAGAGCAGGTAGATCCGGATCAGGCCGGCAAGGTCGCGGGCGACACTGCGGTTGTTCGGCCGGTAGTCCCGGATCTCCCGGACGAGCCGGTTCGCGGCGTCGGCGGCGCCGCCGGGCAGTACGCCGAGCACGGCGGCGAAGTCCGGGCCGGTGACCCGGTCCGTCAGCGTCCGCTCCAGTCTGGGCAGGTCGTCGCGGCCGGCGTGGCCGGCGACCTCGGCGAGCAGGTCCGCCACCGCCGCCCGGTATCCGACCAGTTCGGACAGGGAGGCCCCGCTGGCCGGGCCGGGGCGCGGGGTCCGGCCGGCGGTCACCCGCGACGGCTGCGGTTCGCTCGGCCGGATCCGTGATCCGACCTCCCCGGCGACCTCTTGGCTGGGCATGTCCGGCCTCTCCCAGGTTTCGGCGTCACCCCGAAAAATACTGCCGGTTTTGACCGTAACACCCAATAAACCAGAAAAATCCACATTGCTGCGAGTTGTCGCTGCCGCCGACCCGGACACCACCCCGGACGTCGGCGGCCAAGGGCACGGCGACTACGACACCCCGCCGCAGGGCCGCGACTGCCTGAAACGTTTCACGACCCCGGTCGCGGAACGGTGCCGCGCTGGCCCTGGTGTGGCGTACGGGTCGCCGGCTGCGGGGCGACGGCCTCCGGTCCGAAGGGTTGAGCGACGGCACGGCAGAGCTGAGTAGGGGTACTCGGGTGTCGGCGGGGGCGATGGTGGAGAGTCGAGGACATGATCGAACGGCAGCGGGCAGATGCCCGGCACACTCCGCTTTGGATCGTCGGACTCGCCGGCCTCACCGCGCTCGCGTACTGGGCGTTCCTGGGCTGGGACCAGCAGAAGGAGACCGATCCGGTGACGGGGGCGCAGACCGGGCCGTACTCGGCGTGGCAGGTGGTCGGTCTGGGGGTCGTGCTGGCCGTGCTGGTCTTCGAGACGGGGCGCCGGGGCCGGCCGTGGCTGGCCGGCATCGTCGTACCGGCGGTGCTCACTGTCGCCTTCTCGGCCGACGCCGCGACCGATCCGGACGCCGACGGGCTCTGGGTGATCGGTGCGGTACTGGTGGCGCTCGGCTCGGCACTCGGCACCGGTCTGGTCGCGGCGCTCGGCGCCTACGCGGGACGGCGTTCGCACGCCCGCTGAGCACCGACGGGCCGGGGCGGTGAGCCTGGGCACCGCCGGGATCTCCTGCGGGGCGGGCGACGACACTGCTCCGCCCCTCCGGCCACGAGGCCCGGCGGTACGAGCCGCCGGGGACTGAGCTTTCGGGGCCCGGCGGTACCAGCCGCCGGGACTGCGCTTGTGGGGCCTGGCGGTGCGAGCCGCCGGGGATTGCGCTTGCGGTGGTCTAGCGCCGGCCGGCGGGTTCGCCGTCGAGCAGCGGGTCCGGCTCCTGCCGCCGGATCATGTAAGGGGCGGTGAGAGTGTCCACGCCGGTGCCCCGGGCGCTGTTCGGCCGGTACGTGACCGTCGCGGCCAGCGCCGAGGCCGCCTCGACCACTCCCGCCCGCCAGGTGCCGGACCGGTAGACCCAGACCGGATCGGTCGGCCGGTAACTGGCGGTGGAGTCGATCTCCGCCGGGTTCCGTCGGTGCGGATCCACGTTGGGTACTGGCATGTTGTCACTGCCCTCCTGACTCGGCACCGGGTGTCGTCTCGATCAGTTCACGGTGCACGTCCGGCGCGCCGGTGGCCTCGCCGGTCGTACTGCTTGACAGGCCGAACTGCGCCGGACCCTGGACGTACCCCGCGAACGGGCCGACGCAACCGGCGGTGTCGACGTCGGCCGGGGCGAGTCGGGCCCGCCGGGTCTTCACCCGGTACATCGCGGCGTCGGCGAGGTCGAGCACCTCGGCCAACTGCGCGCGGCCGTGCACCGGGGCCAGTCCGATCGACGCGGTTATCCGCAGGTCGCGCTCGGCGACCTGGATCGGCGCGGAGACCAGCTCCGCGAGCCGTCGCGCGGACTGGTGCAGCCAGCGTCCGTCGGCCCGGGCACCGGCGAGCAGGCCGGCGAACTCGTCGCCGCCGAGCCGGGCCACCAGGTTGTTGCCCGCGTACGCCGCGAACCGCCAGGCCACCGCGATCAGCACCTGGTCTCCGGCGGCGTGGCCGAACCGGTCGTTGATCTGTTTGAAGTCGTCGAGATCCAGGACCACCGCGACCAGCGGCGGGCGGCCGGGATCGGCGACCAGCGCGGCACCGATCTGGTAGAAGGCCCGCCGGTTGAGTAGCCCGGTCAGCGGGTCGTGGGTGGCCGCGTGCCGTTCCGACTGCAACTCCTCGCGGAGCCGGACCACCTCCGCCTGGGCCATCCGCACCCGGCCGTGCATCCGCCAGGCCGCGCCGAGGCCCGCGACCGCGGCGGCGCCGGCCGCGAGGGTGAAGGGATCCACGATGCCGTGTCCCTTCAGGAGACCCGACTCGGGGACGGGTCGCAGGCCGGACCGAGCCGCTGTCCGAAGGCCGGTTGCCGGGAGTAGTCGGTGACTGTCCGTGATCCAAGTTCGCGTACCCCAGCACGGGCCGGAACCGAGCCATTGCGATCCGTTGGCGACCATCTGCCCAGGCAGGCAGGCACACCAGCAATCTCGCCTGGTCCCCGACGCCTCGATTGCGCTGGCAACGGCACCCCGCCTCCATCACGAAAAGTGAACAAACGGACACACCCTTACCGCGCTATCATGCTCGCTGTCAGGTGCATACGCAAGAGCGAATGCACGTGCAGATGGTCATGCAGCGATGACCGGACACGATGCTGCACGCACTGTCACGGCTGAGGACGCGTCCACGGGGAGGAATCACACGCAGTCGGGCCTACGCGACGCCCACCGCCCCCAGCCCTCCGGAACCTCCAGAAAGACTGGCGATGATTCAGACGTACAACGGCATGTCCACCGGCCAACTGCCGACCCTCGCCTGGCAGAAGAGCCGCCGCAGCAATCCCAGTGGGAACTGCGTCGAGATGGCCGAGTTGCCCGGCGGCGCCGGTATCGCCGTCCGCAACTCCCGGGACCCCGACGGGCCGGCGCTGATCTACACGATCGACGAGATCACCGCCTTCATCCTCGGCGCCCGGGACGGGGACTTCGACAACCTCATCCGGTAGCCGACCGTACCTACGGCGTCCGGTACGCCGACACCACCGTACGCCACCATCCCGACACGCTCACGCGATCCCGACTGGACAAGGGTCGAGAAAATTAGCGCGTTGGGTCTAGTCTCCTCACCGTCAAGCCATGGCATGCTTACCGACGGATTTGGCCCAGCCCTCGGTGGGCTGCGTCGAGCATGTGTGGAGGCGACACGTGACGATGGCCCCATCCGGCCGTGGTTCGGTCCCGGACGGCGATGTCGCCGACGGTGAACCGATCATCGACGGTGGACCGGTCTTCGCGGGTGGAACCGCCGACCCGGGGATCGCGGGCGGTCCCACCGTGCTGCGGATCCTGCTCGGTGGCCAGTTGCGCAAGCTGCGGGAGGCCAAGGGCGTCAGCCGCGACGACGCGGGCTGGGAGATCAGGTCGTCCGGATCCAAGATCAGCCGGATGGAGCTGGGCCGGGTGGGATTCAAGGAACGCGACGTCGCCGATCTACTGACCCTCTACCAGGTGACCGACGAGACCGAACGGACAGCCCTGCTCGCCCTGGCCCGCCAGGCGAACAACCCCGGGTGGTGGCACCGGTACGGCGACGTGCTGCCGAACTGGTTCCAGTCCTACCTCGGGCTGGAGGCCGCGGCGGCGCTGATCCGGGCGTACGAGGTGCAGTACATTCCCGGGCTGTTGCAGACCCGGGAGTACGCCCGGGCCGTGGTGTTGCTCGCCCACGACGGGGCACCGCCCGACGAGATCGAACGCCGGGTCGAACTCCGGATGGACCGGCAGAAGGTGCTGACCCGGCCTGGTGCACCGCAACTGTGGGCCGTGGTGGACGAGGCGGCGCTGCGCCGGCCGATCGGCGGGACCGACGTGATGCGCGGCCAGCTCGAGCACCTGATCGAGGCCGGCCGGCAGCCCAACATCACGGTCCAGGTGATCCCGTTCCGGGCCGGCGGGCACGCCGCCGCCGGAGGCGCGTTCAGCCTGCTCCGCTTCCCCGACCAGGAACTGCCGGACGTCGTCTACATGGAACAGCTCACCAGCGCGCTCTACCTCGACAAGCGCGACGACGTGGACTACTACGCCGCGGCGATGGAACGGCTCTGCGTCGAGGCCGTCTCGCCGACCGAGACCCCGGCGTTCCTCCGCGCGGCCCTGGCCGACCTCGACTCCTGACCCGACCGGCGATTCCCCACCGGACCCGGCGTTTCCATGCCCGACCCCGGCAATTCACCATCGGATCCGGCAATTCCCGACCCGACCGGCGATTCCAGACCCGGACCGATAATTCCCGACCCACTCGGTAATTCCCGACCCACTCGGCAATTCCTCACCGGACCGGCGATTCCCGACCCCCCGGCCCCGAGCGGGTTCCGGTTCGGCGCTCCGTGCGGTCCACCGGCACCGAATGGGCGACACTACCGGTATGACTTCCCGCCGCCTCGCTGGCGCCGTCGCCCTGGTCACCGGCGCCTCCTCCGGGATCGGCGCCGCCGCGGCCCGCCGGCTGGCCGGTGCCGGCGCACGGGTCTTCCTCAGCGGCCGGGACCCCGACCGGCTCGCGGCGGTCGCCGCCGAGTCCGGTGGTACGGCGATCCCGTGCGACCTCACCGACCCGGACCGGACGGCGGAACTCGCCGGACGGGTACTCGACGACGCCGGCCGGGTCGACATCCTGGTCAACAACGCCGGCCAGGGCTTCGCGGGGCCGCTCACCGGGATGACCGACGCCCAGATCCAGGCGCTGGTGGCGGCGAACCTGACCGCCCCGATGCTGCTCGCCCGGGCGGTACTGCCCGGAATGCTGGCCCGGGGCAGCGGCCGGCTCGGCTTCGTCGGCTCCATCGCCGGCCGGCTCGGCGTACGCGAGGAGGCGGTCTACGCGGGCACCAAGGCCGGGCTGAGCGTCTTCGCCGACAGCCTGCGCCAGGAGACGACGGGTCGGGGCATCGTGGTCACCGAACTCGTCCCCGCCGTGGTGGACACCCCGTTCTTCGCCCGCCGGGGCCGGCCGTACCCGCGCCGCCGTCCCCGGCCCGTGCCGGCGGAGCGGGCCGCCGACGCCCTGCTCACCGGCATGCTCGCCGGCCGGCACGAGGTCTGCCTGCCGCGCTGGATGGTGCTGCCGATCGCGGTCCGGGCCACCCTGCCAGCCACCTACCGCCGGCTCGCCGACCGGTTCGGCTGACGCAGCCGCCTCGGCTGGCGGCCCCAGTTGGCCGCCCCAGTTGGCCGCCCCAGTTGGCCGCCCCAGTTGGCCGCCCCAGTTGGCCGCCCCAGTTGGCCGCCCCAGTT
>NZ_BONX01000007.1 GCF_016862935.1 Plantactinospora mayteni | reverse complement strand
TTGGCCGCCCCAGTTGGCCGCCCCAGTTGGCCGCCCCAGTTGGCCGCCCCAGTTGGCCGCCCCAGTTGGCCGCCCCGGTTGGCCGCCTCCAGCCGGGCTCGGTTGGGCCGCCTCCGGCCAGCTCAGTTGACTGCCTCCGGCCGCCTGAGTTGACTGCCCCGGCTCAGTTGGCGCGGATCGCCCGGATCGACTGGCGCAGCGAGGACATGGTGGCGAGCACCGCCGTCGGCTCGTACCCGCAGTGCGCCATGCAGTTGGCGCAGCGGGCGTCCCGCCCCCGGCCGTACGACGACCAGTCGGTGGTCTCGATCAACTCCCGGTACGTCTGCGCGTAGCCGTCGCCGAGCAGATAGCAGGGGCGCTGCCAGCCGAAGAGCGAGTACGACGGGATGGCCCAGGCGGTGCAGGAGAAGTCGACCTTGCCCTCCAGGAAGTCCAGGAAGAGCGGCGAGTGGTTCAGCCGCCACTTCTTCCGGCGCCCCTCGCCGAACGCCTTCTTGAACATCGCCCGGGTCTCCGCCACGCCGAGGAAGTGCTCCTGGTCCGGCGCCTTGTCGTAGGCGTACGCCGGGGAGAGCATCATCTGGTCGACGCCCAGGTCGTCGTTGAGGTAGTCGAGCACCTCGATCACGGTCTGCGGGGTGTCGGTGGAGAAGAAGGTGGTGTTGCTGGTGACCCGGAAGCCGCGCCGCTTCGCCTCCCGCACCGCCTCGACCGCCTCGTCGAAGACGCCCTCCTTGCAGACCGAGGCGTCGTGCCGCTCCCGCAACCCGTCGATGTGCACGGCGAAGGAGAAATAGCGGGACGGGGTGAACTTGTCCAGCTTCTTGCGCAGCAGCGCCGCGTTGGTGCAGAGGAAGACGTACTTGCGGCGCTTGACGAGTTCGTTGACGAGCCGGTCGATCTCCGGGTGCATCAGCGGCTCGCCACCGGCGATCGAGACCATCGGCGCCCCGCACTCCTCCATCGCGGCGAGCGCCTGCTCCACCGGCATCCGGCGCTTCAGCACGTCCGCCGGGTGCTGGATCTTGCCGCAGCCGGCGCAGGCGAGGTTGCAGGCGAAGAGCGGCTCCAACTCGACCAGTAGTGGAAAGTGGGTGCGGCGGCGGAGCTTCTGCTCCATCAGGTAGCGGCCGATCCGCATGCTCTGGCGCAGTGGCATGCCCATGGTCAGCACCCCGTTCCGGTCGGCCGGTCGATCGGCGCGCGGCGGTACCGCACGACGCTTCGCGAACTGGTCCCCGTCATGGCGTTCGGATCTCCTTGGGAAGGGTGAAATGCACGTCCTCGGTCCGGGTGGTGTGCTCCCGTACCGCGTCGGCGCCGAGCCCGGCCAGGGCCGCCACGGTCTGGTCGACCAGCCAGGGCGGCGCCGAGGCACCGGCGGTCACGCCGATCGTCCGTACCCCGGCGAGCCAGCGGAGGTCGACCTGCTCGACGTCGTCGACCAGATATGCCGGGGTGCCCCCGCGTTCGGTCACCTCGACCAGGCGCCGGGAGTTCGAGGAGTTGGCCGAGCCGAGTACCAGCACCACGTCGGCGACGGCGGCCACCTCGCGCAACGCCGCCTGCCGGTTGGTGGTGGCATAGCAGATGTCGTCCGAGGCCGGTCCGGTCAGCGCGGGAAACCGCCGCCGGAGTACGTCGAGGACCCCGGCCACCTCGTCCACGGCCAGGGTGGTCTGCACCAGGTACGACACCCGGTCCGGGTCGGCGACCTCGATCCGTTCCGCGTCCCGCACCGACTCCACCAGGGCGATCCGGCCGGGCGCCTCGCCGAGGGTACCCTCGGTCTCCTCGTGCCCGGCGTGCCCGATCAGCAGCACCGTGTTGCCCCGGCCGACGAACCGGCGGGCCTCGCTGTGCACCTTGGTCACCAGTGGGCAGGTCGCGTCGATCACCGGCAGCCCCCGGTCAGCGGCGGTCTGCCGGACGGCCGGCGCCACCCCGTGCGCGGAGAAGACCGTCGTCGCGCCGTCCGGGATCTCGGTCAGCTCGTCGACGAAGACCGCGCCCCGGCGTTGCAGGTCGGCGATGACGTGCAGGTTGTGCACGATCTGCTTGCGGACGTAGACCGGTGGGCCGTGCCGGTCCAGCGCCTGCTCCACCACGCTGATCGCCCGTTCCACCCCGGCGCAGAACGACCGGGGCGCGGCCAGCACCACCTGCCGGGCGGTGGTCGCCGCCGCCCACTCGGACAGGGCCGGGCCGAGCTGCGGCAGTACCCGCAGCGCGGCGACCACCCGGCCGAGGGTCGCCGGCCGGTACAGCGGATGCGGTGGCACGTCGGCGACTACCCGTACGCAGGCGATCGGGCGGCCGGCGGCACCGGCCAGCAGCGCCGCCGACTCGGTGTCCACCGCGATCGCGCCGGTCGCGGCGAGCCGGGTCCGGTCCGCGCCGTCGACGATCCGCCGGCTGGTCACCACCGGTCCGAGGTGGACGGTCAGGCCGCGCCGACGCAGCGCCGACGCGATCATCGGGGCGGCCGGACAGGGTACCGGGGCACCGCCGACCACGCCGGCCCGGCGTACCTCGGTGGCCACCACCACGTCCCCGGTACGCAGCGTCGGCACCAGGCCGCCGGCGATCCCGGCCACCGCCAGCGCGGCGGTGTCGCGGTAGCCGGCGGCGACCCGGGTGGCCCGGGCCGGCCCTCGACCGGTACGCCGCAGCGGTGCGCCCGGTGGCAGGCCGCGCCGCAGCGCGAGGGCCTCCGCCCGCATCGGTGCGAACAGCACCCAGTTCGCGCCGCTCAACTGGGCTCTCCGGGATCGCGCGGCAGCCGACCGGACTCCTCCGGATCGCGCAGTAGCCGACCGAGGGCGCTGACCGGGAACACCAGCCGGTAGAGGTGGTAGTTGATGTAGAAGTCCCCGGGGAAACCCGTGCCGGTGTACTGCGGCTCGTCCCAGCCCCCGTCCGGCCGCTGGGTCTTCACCAGCCAGGCCACCCCGCGCCGGATCGACGCCGAGTCGGCGGAGCGGGCGGCGTGCAGGGCCAGCAGCGCCCACGCGGTCTGCGAGGCGGTCGAGTCGCCCTGCCCGCGCCAGGCCGGATCGCGGTAGGAGCGCATGTCCTCGCCCCAGCCGCCGTCGGCGTTCTGTCGCCGGTGCAGCCAGCAGACCGCCCGGGTGAGGGCCGGATCGTCCCGGCGTACCCCGGCGGCGATCAGCGCCGGCACCACCGCGCCGGTCCCGTAGACGTGGTTGGCGCCCCACCGGCCGAACCAGGAACCGTCCGCCTCCTGGTGGCGCAGCAGCCAGGACACGCCCCGGCGGACCGGGATCGAGCCGGCCAGCCCCTCCGCGCAGAGCGCCTCCACCACATGCGCGGTGACGTCCGCGGTGGGCGGGTCGATCACCTCTCCGAAGTCGCAGAACGGCAGGTCACGGGTGATCGCCCGGGTGTTGTCGGCGTCGAATGCGGCCCAGCCGCCGTCGGCGGACTGCATCCCGCACAGCCACCGGACCCCGCGCTCCATCGCCGGGCGCAGCGCCGGAGGCGCACCGGTACGCCGCAGCGCCAGCAGCACCTCGGCGGTGTCGTCGGTGTCCGGGTAGCCGTCGTTGTCGAACTCGAACGCCCAGCCGCCCGGCGCGACCCGGGGCCGGCGGACCGACCAGTCGCCGGGGACCTTTATCTCCTCGGCCAGCAGCCAGTCGGCGGCGGTGGTCAGCGCCGGATCGTCGGCCGGCACCCCGGCATCGGCGAGCGCGACCATCGTCAGCGCGGTATCCCAGACCGGGGACTGGCACGCCTCCAGCCGGCGTACCGGGCCGTCCGGGGTCTCCTCCCGGACGGTGAACCGCTCCAGCCCGGCCAGCCCGCTGCGCAGCACCGGATGGGAGAGCGGATAGCCGAGCAGGTGCAGCGCGATCAGCGAGTAGACCCAGGGTGGCTGGATGCCGCCCCACGAGCCGTCGGCCTCCTGCCGGGCGATGATCCACTCCGCCGCCCGGCGCAGCGCGTTGCGGCGTACCGGGCCGACGGGGTGGCGCTCGTAGCCGCGCAGCGCCCCGTCGAGGCGCTGCATCCAGCGCGCCTTGCGGCTCGGCGTCGCCGACTCCGGCGCCAGCCCGGTACGCAGTTCGCCAAGCGAGAACCCGAGCGGGCGTACCGGGCGCAGCGAGCGGACGATCGACAGCGGCACGATGGTCTGCCGGGCCCAGCAGGCGAAGTCGTAGACGTTGAGCGGAAACCACGACGGCAGCAGGACCACCTCGGGCGGGATCGCCGGCAGCCGCTGCCACGGCCACTCGCCGAACAGCGCCAGCCAGAGTCGGGTGAAGACCCGGCTCCGCTCGATCCCACCGTTGGCGAGGACGAACTCCCGCGCCCGGCACATGTGCTCGGCATCCGTCGGGTCACCGGCCAGCCGCAGCGCCGCGTACGCCTCGATGGTGGTGGAGAGGTCGCCCGGCCCGCCGTGGAAGGTCGCCCAGGCGCCGTCCGCGCCCTGCTTCGACCGGATCCACCGGGCCGTCGGCGCGGTCTCCAGCTCGGTACGGATGCCCAGGAACTCCCGCAGCAGCAGGTCCTCGGCCTCCATCGTCACGTTCGTCTCCAGCTCGCCCTGCCACCAGCCGCCCGGCTGCTGCCGGGACAACAGCAGGTCCCGGGCCCGGTCCAGCGCCGCCTCGGCGCCGAGCCCCAGCCCGTCGCCACCGCTCTCGGCAGGACCCCGTCCCCCGGTGAGCGTGGCGTCGACCCTGGAGCCGGTCGGGCTGCCGTCGCTGGTGGAGAGCGTCGCGCCCATCAGTGATCCCGTCCCGTCATGAAGTGCGCGATCGCCACCAGGTCGGCGTGCACGTCGGAGCGTTCTCCGGCCGCGCCGGGCTCGCCCAACTGGTCCAGCTCGGCCAGCGCCTCGGTGAGCAGCCGGTCGGCCTGCTTCTCGGTCCAGTCCCGGGCACCGGTCTCCTCGATCAGCGTGGCGGCCAGGCTCAGGTCGGCGTCGGGGAGGTCGCCCGGCCGGGCGTACAGCTCGGCGAGTTGGGCACCGGCCGGACCGCCCGAGGTGAGGGCCCGGACCACCGGAACCGACTTCTTCCGGGCCCGCAGGTCGGACAGGACCGGCTTGCCGGTGACCGCCGGTTCGCCCCAGATGCCGAGCAGGTCGTCGACGAGTTGAAAGGCGAGGCCGAGGCGCTCGCCGTACCGGGCCAGGCCGTCGACCAGCGCCGACGGGGCGCCGCAGAGCACCGCGCCGAGCGTCGCGGAACAGCAGAGCAGCGCCGCCGTCTTGTCCCGGGCCATCGCCAGGCACTCGTCGAGGCTGACGTCGGCCCGGGACTCGAACGCCACGTCGGCCGCCTGCCCGGCGATCAGCCGGCGGATCGCGGTGTGCATCGTGGCCAGACCCCGGCGTACGTCCAGGGCGGAGTCCTCCGTCAGTACCTCGTCGGCGAGGCCGAGCAGGGCGTCCCCGGCCAGGATCGCCGGCCCGACACCGAACGCCGCCCAGGCCGTCGGCCGGTGCCGCCGCTCCAGGTCACCGTCGATCACGTCGTCGTGCAGCAGCGAGAAGTTGTGCACCAGCTCCACCGCGACGGCCGCCGGCAGACCCCGGCGTACCGGCTGGCCGGCGGCCTGGGCGGAGAGCAGTGCCAACGCCGGCCGCAGCCCCTTGCCGCCCCGGCCGGCGGGCTCGCCGGAGGTGTCCCAGTAGCCGAGCTGGTAGCCGGCGACCAGTCGGGTACGCTCGTCGATCCGTTCCAGCGCCGCCCGGATCTCGGGCTGGACGAGTTCGTCCACCTGGGCGAGGACGCTGGGCAGCATCACGGTCATGTCATCTCCTCGCTGCACTCGCCGTCGCCACGACCCTGACGACTGAGTTCTCTGGTGCCCTCGCTCCGCGCGGTCATGTCTTCCGCTCCCCGCTCGGCTCGTCGTAGCCATGACCTCGACGGCTGGGCCTGTCGGTCTCCCCCGCTCCGCCCGGTCATGCCGGCGCCTCCGTGGCGGTCGACGTCGACCCGAGGTGGGCGAGGAGCACGTCGGCGGCGCGGTGGCCGCTGCGTACCGCGCCCTCCATCGTGTCCGGCCACCCGGTGTCGGTCCACGCGCCGGCCAGGGCCAGCCCGGGGGCCCGGGTCTGGGCCGGTGGCCGGGCGCTGCGGGAACCCGGCCCCTGCCGGAACGTCGCCCGGGGTTCCCGAGTCACGAACGCGTCCCGGACCCGGGCCTGCCGAGCCGCCGGGAAGACTTCCGCCAGCGCGTCCAGGTAGGTCCGGACCAGCTCGCTCGCCCGGACGCTCAGCACCTGCTCGGCGGCGGAGATCGAGACCACCAGGTACTGGCCGGAGCCGCCGGACGGGGTCCGGTCGAAGACCCACTGCACCGGAGTGTCCAGCCCGGCGGCGAACTCCAGTTCGGTGACCCGCTGCTGGTAGTGCACGTGCACGTTGACGATCGGCGCGGCACCCAGCCTGGCCCAGCGCGCCCGGTCGGGAGCGGCCTCGACCGGTACCAGCCGGGCGGCCTGCGGATGCGGCACCGCCAACACCACCGCGTCGGCGGTCAGCTCGATCCCCTCGCCGGAGACCTGGAACCGGCCCCGGTCGGCGCGGATCCGCTGGACCCGTACGCCGGTACGGACCGTCGCACCGTGCTGCCGGAGGAGGGTGGCCGCCGGGGCACCGTGCAGTTCGGAGAGCGGCGCGGTCGGCCGGCCGATGTCGGCGGCGTCGGCCCGGTCGAGCAGTCCGGTCCGGAAGACCCGGGCGGCCAGCGCCAGCGAGGCTCGTTCCGGCGGGGCGTTCAGGGCGGCGGTGCAGATCAGCTCCCAGAGCCGTGTCACGGTCGGCGCGTCCTGCCCGTGCGCGGCCAGCCAGGCGCCGAAGCTGACCCGGTCGGCGGCCGGGTCGTCCGGCTCGACCCGGCGCAGCGCGGCTGCGGCCCGTACCGCCGCCAGCCGCTGGCCGACCCGCAGTGGGCGGTAGCCGAGCAGGGCCGGCAGCAGGTGGGCCGGGGCCGGCAGCCGACGGTTCCGGGCCAGTACGTGCGGCGGCCCACCCACCCGCAGGATCGGCACCGCGAACCCGTCCTGCACGGGTGCCCGGTCGGCGCTGCCGAGCCGCGTGAGCAGGTCGCGGTACTGCTGGTAGCAGCGGAGGAAGACGTGCTGCCCGGTGTCCACGGTAAGTTCGCCGCGCCGGAACGAGTAGGTGGCGCCGCCGAGCGCCGGACGCGCCTCCAGCAGGGTCACCCGGTGCCCGGCGTCGAGCAGCCGCACCGCCGAGGTAATGCCGGCCAGTCCACCGCCGACCACGCAGACTCCTCCGTCGGTCACGGTGCGCTCCGGGTCATCGCCCGCGCCGCGACGTACGCCTTCTCCCAGCCGGGCAGCGAGACCCGGCGCCGGGTCACCGCCAACGGGTCGGCCACGATCCGGGCCAGCAGCCGGTGGTAGATCCCGGCCATCGCCGCCACGCAGGCAGCGCTGCGCCGGTCCAGCAGCGGCAACAGTCGCAACCCGGTCTGGTAGTAGCGTTCGGCCCGGTGCGCCTGCCAGCGGACCAGCGCGGCGAGCCGGTCCGGCGGGTCGGTGAGCGCGCCGTCCGGGCCGAGTTCCAGGGTGCAGCCGAACCGCTCCAGGTCGCGGCGGGGCAGGTAGACCCGGCCGGCGGCCCGGTCCTCCACGATGTCCCGCAGGATGTTGGTCAGTTGCAGGGCGATGCCCAGGGTGTCGGCGAGTTCGGCCGCGGCCGGCCGGTCCACCGAGGGCCGGAGGACGAAGACGCCGAGCGAGAGCCGGCCGATCGACCCGGCGACGCAGCGGCAGTAGCCGACCAGCTCCTCGAACGTCTCGTAGCGGGCGCCCCGGACGTCCGCCACGCAGCCGTCGACCAGTTCGTCGAAGGCGGCCACCGGGATCGGCAGCCGGGCCGCGGCGTCGGCCAGCGCGACCAGTACCGGATCTTTGCCGGCCTCCGGCAGCCGGTGCAGCGCCGCCCGGATCTGGTCGAGCCGGGCCAGCTTCGTCGCGGTGGGCAGGTCGCCGTCGCCGATGTCGTCGATGCGCCGGGCGACGGCGTACACCGCGCAGAGCGCGTCGCGGCGGTCGGGGCGGAGCAGCCGGATCCCGTACGAGAAGTTGCGCGCCTGGCTGCGGGTCACCCGGGCGCACTCCCGGTAGGCGCGCTCCAGCCCGGCGTCGGCGGTCATCCGCGTACCCCGCTCGGGCGCAGGGCGGCCCGGGGCGGCCAGTACGACCGCAGCCAGGCGGCGGCGATCCGGGCCCGGGTCGGCTTGGGCGGCCCGGGCAGCGGGTCGTGGTCGGCCCGGGCCAGTGCGCCGAGCGCGGCCCGGCCACCGGCGACGTATCCACCGACCGCCAGCCGGGCCCAGCCGTGCAGGTCGCCGACGAGCGGCGCACCACCGTCGAGCAGGTTGGCGGCGCGCTGCGCCTGGCGCCGGACCACGGTACGCAGCCGATCGCCGGCCCGGGGCGCGTCGAGGTCCTCCTCGGCGACTCCGGCCGCCACCAACTCCTCGGTCGGCAGGTAGATCCGGCCCCGGCGCCGGTCCTCGGCAACGTCCTGGAGATGCTCGACCACCTGCAAGGCGGTGCAGATCCGGTCGGAGAGCCGGATCCGGTCCGGCGAGGCGGCGCCGAAGACGTGCAGTACCAGCTCGCCGACCGGGTCGGCGGAGAGGTGGCAGTAGTCGACCAGGGCGCCGAAGGTCGGGTAGCGGGTCACCACCTGGTCGCGCCGGTTCGCCTCGATCAGCCGGAGCAGCGGGTCGATCGGGAGCCGGCAGTCGACCACGGTGGGCGCGAGTCTGACCAGTACCGGGTGCCGGGGCAGCCGGCCGTGGTAGAGGGCGCGTACCTCGCGGTCGAACCGGTCCAGCCGGGCGAGCCGGATGGCCGGTGTCTCGTCCCGGCCGGTCTCGTCCGGCTCGTCGCCGAGGTCGTCGACGTAGCGGGCGTACCAGTAGAGGGCGAGCAGGTGCCGGCGGATCCGTGCCGGCAGGACGCGGAGCGCGACCGGGAAGTTCTCGCCGGCCAGTACGGTGTCCGGCTGCCGGCGCCCACCCGGCCGATCCGCGGACGGATGGTCGGGAGCGTCGTCGGTCAGATGAAGCACACTGCCGCCTCTCGCGAGGTCCAGCCGGCTCAGCGGGGCCGCGCCAGACCGCCGCGCCGGATTGGTTGTAACCCACCGCTCGCGCTAAGTAATCTTCACCGAGAGTACCCAAATTCCCACGCTCGGCGGTGCGGCCTGCCGAATTCCTCTCGGCGTGTTCGGCGGCCCGTCGCGGCGTACCCCCGGCGGCCGGAACGGCCCGGTGGATCGACGGTCGCGGGGCGGCGTGTCAGCTTGACCGGGTACGCCGGGCCAGCCAGATGCCGATGCTCATCGCCGCCACCGCGAGCAGGCCGAGAAAGAGCCGGGGCCCCTCCAGGGACAGTTGCTCCTCGAAGGCGAAGACCCCGATCAGCACGCTGGTGAACGGGTCGAGCAGCGCGATCGCGGTCAACGGGGCGGCGATCGGGCCGCCCTGGAAGGCGTTCTGGTTCAGCGTCAGCGCGGTACCGCCGACCAGGATGAGGACGTAGAGGTGCCAGTCCGTGAAGACCTCGGCCGGGTGGTCCGGCAGCTTCTCGGTCACGCTCTTCACCAGGGCGGCGGCCATCGCGTACAGCAGTCCGGTGGCGATGCCCAGCATCAGGCCCCGGGTCGCGTCCTGGGTCCGCCAGGCCACCAGCAGGCAGATGGTGACCAGCGCGCCGATCGCGGCTCCGACGAGGATCCAGGCCCACGCCTTCGGCTCCGCCACCCCGCCGCGCGGGTTCGCGGCGAGCAGGAAACCGGTCAGCCCGACGACCCCGACCACCACCACCAGCATGTCCCGGCGGTGCGGCCGGCGCCGCTCGATCGCCGCCTCCAGTGGAATCGCCATGAAGAGCCCGCTGACCAGGAGCGGTTCGACCAGGGCAAGCGCGCCGACGCGCAGCGCCAGCGCCTGTAGGAAGGTGCCGACCGCGTCCGGCAGCCAGCCGAGCAGCCACAGCCGGCGGTGCAGCAGCCGGATCAGCAGCCGCGGGTCGATGGTCCGGGTCGGCCGTTCCTGTTTGGCGGCGTGCTGCTCCATTACCGAACTCACCGCGAAGCAGGCGGCCGAGGCGAGTCCGAGCAGGATGGCGAGGCCGTTCACCGGGTCGTACCTCCGGATCGGGCCCGCCGGACCGCTCCGCTGCCGGGCCGTCCGGGTACCGCCCCCGCGACGGATCGGGCGGCACGATGTGTGGACCGCACCTCAGCCTTGCCGGTCCGGATGGTTCGCCGGGTGGGTGCCGTCGGTCCGTGGCTGGTCGGCACCGATCCGCAACCTCGCCACGCCGGCCCGCAGCCCCACCCAGCGGGTCAGCGTCCGGCGGGACGGCGCCGCGGCCACCCCGGCCGGGACCTCGGCCGCTACCTCCGGATCGGCCGGCGCCGCACCCTCGACCAGGCCGGGGGCGTCGAGCGGCTCGTCGACCAGGGCCGGGGCGGCGGCCGGACCCGCCGCGTCGAACGCCGGTGCCCGCCCCTCGGTCGCCGGTCCGGCCAGGGCACCGCCCCGGGCGACGTCGGCGACCACCGTGGCGGGATCGGTCTCGAAGAGGGCCAGCCCGGCGGCCCGCTGCCGCTCGCCGGCCGTACCGTCGGCGAGCCGGACCAGGGTCGGGCCCAGGTCGCCGGCCCGGCGTACCCAGGTCGCCACCCCGGCCCGGGCCATGGTGGCCGCGTTCGCCCGGCCGTGCCCCGGGATCGGCCGGTAGGTGGCCACCGGCAGGCCGCAGGCCATCGCCTCCAGCGCGGTCAGCCCACCGGCGTTCTCCACCAGCACGTCGGCGGCGCGCAGCAGCTCCGGCATGTCGTCGACCCAGCCGAAGACGTATCCGGTACGTCGCCGTTCCAGCCGGCGGAACAGCGCCTCGTTCCGACCGCAGACCACCACCGGGACCGCCGCCCCGGTACGCGCGATCTCAGCCGCCGTCCGCGCCACCGCGCCGACCCCCCAGGAGCCGGCGACCAGCAGCGCGAGCCGAGCGTCGACGGGCAGACCGAGGCGCTCCCGGACACGGCGCTTCTCCGCCGCCGAGCCCGGACGGAAACCGGCCGAGACCAGCCGCCCGGCCACCCGTACCTCGCCGGCACCGAGCGCCCGGGCCTCGGTACGGGTGGTGCGGTGCGCGGCGCAGTGCACGTCGATGCCGGGCGACACCCAGATCGGGTTCACCGCGAAGTCGGTCAGATAGGTGATCACCGGTACGGCGAGCCGCCCCTCCCGGCGCAGCGGCCCGATGATCTGGCTGACCACCGGGTACGTCGACACCACCGCCCGGGTGTCCGGGGGCAGCATCCGGAGCACCCGGGGCCACACCGGCCGGAGCAGCGCCCGGGTGATCGGCGCGGCCCGGCTGAAGTTGCCGCCGATCGCGAAGAGCAGCCCGTAGATCCACGGCAGGCGGCTCAGCATTCCGTGGTAGGTGCCGCGCAGCAGCCGGCCCAGTCCCCACGGGAAGATGTCGGCCAGGTCCACGCAGTCCGCCAGCAGGCCGCGTTCACGCAGCCGGCTGGCCAGTTCCCGGCTCGCGCCGTCGTGCCCGGCTCCCGCGCTGGCGTAGATGATCATTACGCGCGGACGCCGCTCACCGACGCCGCTGGCGGGCGGCTCGGACGCCTCCTTGCGGTTCGCGTCGTGCCGCCCGGATCTGAACGTCATCCGGCCATCTACCCGCAGGAGGTGCGAAGAATCCTCGGAACACCACACCGGCTTCCGGAGGGCGGGACCGGGCCCTTTCCGAGGCCGCTTCCCCGCGAAGGCCCCGACTTCTCCCCGAACGCCCCGGCCCGGACACCTGCGGAGGACGTAGACTCCGGGTACCCCGCGACAGCCGGCCGACGCGCGGCTCCGCGCCGCTGGCCGGAGCCCCGGCCCACCGGGAGGTCGCCATGCGGGTCCTGATCGTCACCGCCGGCTCCCTCGGTGACGTGGCGCCCTACACCGGCCTCGGTGCCCGGTTACGGGCCGCCGGCCACCGGGTGGCGGTCGCCGCCCCGGTCCCGTACGCCGACCTGGTCACCGGGGCCGGCCTGGAGTACCGGCCGATCGGCGGGGACCTGTCGGCGATCCGGGCCGCCACCGCCGGGCAGCACCGGTCCTGGACCGTGCCGGGCGCCCCCGGGCTGGTCGACTTCGTCCGGCTCGGCGGCCGGTTCGTCGGCGACCTCGGCACCGGCATCGCGACGGCGGCCGGGGCGGACACCGACGTACTGCTGCTGTCCAGCACCACCGCGCCGCTGGGGTACTCGGTAGCGCAGTACCACGGCATCCCGAGCCTCGGCGTCTTCCTCCAGCCGACCGCTCCCACCAGCGCGTTTCCGCCGATCGTGCTCGGCCTGCGCTCGCTCGGCGGCTGGGGCAACCGACTCGCCGGGCGGCTCGGCCGGCGACTCGCCCACCGGGTGTACGCCGACGCCTCCCGGCGGCTGCGCGGACAACTCGGCCTGCCGCCGGTCGGACTCGCCCGGCTGGAGCACCGGGCCGACGCCGACGGGTGGGCGGTGCTGCACGGGTTCAGCCCGGCCGTGCTGCCCCGGCCACCGGACTGGCCCGCCGGGCTGGACGTGGTCGGCTACTGGTGGCCGCTGGCCCACCCCGGCTGGCGCCCGCCGGCCGAACTGGTCGACTTCCTCGCCGCCGGCCCACCCCCGGTCTACGTCGGCTTCGGCAGCCTGGCCGACAGCGGGGACGGACTGCACAGCCTGGTCACCGGTGCGCTGCGCCGGGCCGGCGTACGCGGCGTGATCCAGGGGCTGACCGGCACCGGGCCGGGACCCGATGACGACCTGATCGCCGTCGGGGACGTACCGCACGACTGGCTCTTTCCCCGGATGGCCGCGCTGGTCCACCACGCCGGTTCCGGCACCACGGCAGCGGGACTCCGGGCCGGGGTGCCGGCGGTGCCGGTGCCGATCCTCGCCGACCAGCCGTTCTGGGCCGCCCGGCTGGCCGCGCTCGGGGTCGGCCCGGCGGTGCTGCCGTTCCGTCGGCTCGACGAGGCCGGGCTGGCCGCCGCGATCCGGGCCGCGGCGACCGAGCCGATCCTCCGGCGCCGGGCCCAGGCCCTCGCCGACCGGCTGGCCGCCGAGGACGGTGCCGGCGCGGTGGTGGCCGCGGTCGACCGGCTGGCCCGTTGACCGGTCGACCGCGGCCTGCTCAACCCCGGCCCACCCCGGATCGCCCGGGTGGCCGGTCCGCGCTGGTCAGAGCTTCTCGTAGCAGGGCCGGTCCAGGGTGTACGCCTGGGCGGTCGGGCCGGCGGTCAACGGCCGCACCTGGGTCACCCCGGTCGGGGCGGCCCGGTCCGGCCGGTACACCGCGGTGACCCGGACCGCGCCGTCGTTCGGGCCGGCGGCGTAGTTGCCGGCACCGGCCGGCAGCATGCCCTCGTAGTCGACCGAGGTCAGCGACTTGACCGCGGCCAGCAGCCCGGCCCGGGTCAGGTCGCCGTCGGCCACCGCCTTGGTCAGCGCGGCCTTCATCGGATACGACCACACCCAGCCGGCGGTGTACCCGTCGTTCGGGGTGATCTGGCCCAGCGCCGCGCGCAACGCCTGGTGCCCGGGAGTGTCGGTGCCCCACGCGCCCCATGGCGCGGTCTGCTCGTAGCGGGCCAGCAGGGCGGGGGCGGCGGCGCTCTGCAACAGCGCCGGATTCCAGGTCGGGCTGGTCCCGATGAACCGACCGGTGAAGCCCCGGGCCGCCGCCTGGCCCACGATCGCCGCCGCGTCGGCCGGTCCCATGGTCAGGATCACCAGGTCGGGTCGGCCGGAGAGGATCGCCTGGATGGCGCCGGCCTGCTTGTCCGCCCCGGTGTCCGTCTTCACCGCGTTGAAGTCCAGCCCGAGGCTCTGCGCGCCGAGCTTGGCGCCGGCCGCCGCGTCGTCGCCGTAGTCACCGGCCAGGTGTACGGCCAGCACCGACTTCACCCCGTGCGCCTCCCGGGCGTAGTCCAGCGCGTTCATCGACTCCAGGCAGTAGTTGGCGCCGGACTCGACGATCACGTCCTCGAAGGCGTACGCCGAGGTCCAGGCGGCCGGGGCCGCGACCACGCTGCCGGCCTTCATGTCGGCCAGGATGGCGGCGGTGGTCGGTGAGCCGAGGGTCTGGGCCAGGGCCAGCACGTGCGGCTTCATCTCCTGGTACACCTGGTTGTGCGTCTGCGGGTTGTATTTGTTGTCCCGGATCCAGCGGGTCACGTCGACCTCGTAGTCGCCGATCCCGCCAGCGGTGTTCACCCGCTTCCAGAACGCCTTCTGGGCGTCGGTGATCGGCACCGCCAACGCCCGGAACGGTCCCTCGGTCAGGTCCGAGATGATGCCGAGATAGATGCAGCCCTTGTTCCGGTCCACCGCCTCCGGGCACGGCTCGGCGGTGACCCCGACGTCGGTCTTCACCCCGGACGCGTCGGTCTCGGTGTCCCCGCCGCGACAGGCGGCGAGCGCGGCGCAGAGCAGCAGGGCGGCGGTCGCGGCGGCGACCCGGCGCGGTCCGGAGCCGGACGGTCTGTTCCTTCCCATGGCTACCTCACAGGTCGGTGAAAGCAGGAGCGGATCAGTAGGAGAACGGCCAGGCTTTCCAGTAGTTGCGGACCCGTACCCAGAGCCCGAACAGGCCCCGGGGCTCGAAGATGAGGAAGACGACGAGAAGTACGCCGTAGAGGATCGTCTCCACCTGGAAGACGTTCGGCACCTCGTTCGGCTGGGCGCTGAGGAACGGCACCCACGCCTGTAGTTCCCGGGTGAACCGGGGCAGCAGGGTGATGAAGAACGCCCCGGCGATCGCGCCGGAGATGGTGCCCGCACCGCCGATCAGCACCATCGCGATGTACTGCACCGAAAGCAGCAGGCTGAACGAGCCCGGGTCGAAGAACCCGGTGACGGTGTAGAGCAGCGCCCCCGCACAGCCGGCGTACGCCGACGAGACGGCGAAGGCGATCGTCTTGTAGCGGGCCAGGTTCACCCCGATCACCCCGGCCGCGATGTCCCGGTCCCGGATCGCGGTGAACGCCCGCCCCACCTTCGACCGGGCCAGGTTGGCGGCGGCCAGCGCGAAGCCGAGCAGGAGCAGCAGCATCAGCCAGTAGAGCTTCTGGTCCCGGGTGCCGAACGGGCCGGTGGCGGCGATCGGCTGACCGAAGAACTCCAGGGTGGCCGCCGGTCGGCCGACCCCGGCGCCGCCGGTCAGCGCCGACCACTCGCTGAACACGTGCTGCCCGATGAAGACCAGGCCGAGGGTGACGATCGCCAGGTAGAGCCCGCGCAGCCGGGTGGCGAGCGGGGCGACGAGCACCCCGGCCAGCCCGGCGACCAGGCCGGCGGCGGGCAGCCAGACCGCGATGTTGGTGACCCCGAACCCGATCACCCGGCCGTCCGGATCGCCGCTGATCGCCGCCGCCGTGTAGGCGCCGACGGCGAGGAAGAACGCGTGCCCCAGCGAGACCTGGCCGGCGTACCCGGTGACCAGGCCCAGCCCGATCGCCCCGATCGCCGCCACGCAGCAGAGCGCCAGCAGTTGCAGCACCTCGTCGGTGAGCAGGAAGGGCAGCGCGAGCGCGCCGACCAGCAGCCCGGCCACCGCCACCCGCTTCGCCCGGGTGTCGAAGAGGGCCAGTTCGCTGGCGTACGAGGTGTGCAGTTCCGGCCGCCCGCGCAGCCGGGTACGCCGTCCCGGGATCGTCATACCCGTTCCACCTCCCGGGTGCCGAACAGCCCGTACGGGCGGACCAGCAGGACCAGCAGCATCAGCACGTACGGGCTGATCACCGAGACGTTGCCGCCGAGCCAGGGCGCGTGCTGCTGGTAGCTGGCGGTGAGTTCCTGGATCGTCCCGACGGCCAGCCCGCCGACCACCGCACCGGGCAGCGAGTCGAGTCCACCGAGGATGATCACCGGCAGGGCGGTCAGCGCGATCAGCCAGAGCGCCGCGTCGACGCTGGCTCCGGCGGCGGCGAAGGTACCGGCCACCGCCGCCAGGCCACCGGCCAGCCACCAGGAGAGGGCGAAGACCGCGCCGACCGAGACACCCTGGGCCAGCGCCGCCTCCTGGTCGTAGGCGGCGGCCCGCATCGCCAGGCCCATCCGGGTGTAGCGGAAGAAGGCGAAGAGCCCGACGATCAGCACGGTGGTGGCGAGCAGCGCGGCGAGGTGCCGCTGTTGCAGGTCGATCCCGGTGCCGGGGACCGTGACGGTACGCAGGCCCCACGGGTCGCCGACGTGCCGGACGTCCAGCCCGATGAACCCGTTGACCACCACCCGGACGGCGACGTCGACCCCGAGGGTGATGATGGCGACCGCGAACGCCGGCCGGCCGACCATCGGCCGCACCGCCACCCGTTCCACCCCGAGCGCCAGCCCGGCGGTGAGTACGGCGGCCACCGGCACCGCGCCCCAGAAGCCGACCGGCCCGGCCAGGTAGGTGACCAGTACCGCGCCGGCAAGCATGAAGGCGGGCTGGGCGAAGCTGATCACCCGGGTCGCCTTGTAGATGATGACGAAACCGAGGGCGAGCAGGGCGTAGACGCTGCCGGTGCCCAGGCCACGCAGCAGGCTCTCGGCGAACTCGGTCATCCCGCCTCCCCCGGCCCGGTCCCGCTCCGGTCGCTCCCGTCCCGGCCGCTCCCGTCCGAGTCGGTGTTCGCGGGGCGGCGGGCGTACAGCTCGTCGATCAGGTCGGCGAAGCGTGCGGCGACGGCGGCCCGGCGTACCTTCTGGGTGGCGGTCAGCTCGCCGTCGTCGTGGTCGAGTTCCTTGGGCAGCAGCGTGAACCGCCGGATCTGCTCGACCGGGGCCCGCCCGGCGTTCACCGCCGCGACCAGCCCCTCGACCAGGGTCCGGACCTCGGGTTTGCCGGCCAGGTCCCGATAGGTGGTGTACGGCAGCCCCCGGCGCTGCGCCCACTCCCCCACGGTCTCCAGCTCGATCCCGACCAGCGCGGTCAGGTACGGCCGGCGGTCGCCGACCAGGATCGCCTCCTTGACGTACGGCGACGCCTTCAGCGCGTTCTCGATCTCGGAGGGGCCGATGTTCTTGCCACCCGCCGTGATCATGATGTCCCTGGCCCGGTCGGTGATCCGCACGTGGGTACCGTCGACCCACTCGCCGACGTCCCCGGTCCGCAACCAGCCGTCGGCGTCGAACGCCGCCGCGGTTGCCGCCGGATCCCGGTAGTAGCCGGCGAAGACACCCCCGTGCCGGGTCAGGATCTCCCCGGTCTCCTCGTCGATCCGCAGCTCGACGCCGGGGTGCGGCTCGCCGACGGTGCCGAGCCGGACCCGGCCCGGCCGGTTTCCGGTGGCCACCGCCGTGTTCTCGGTCATCCCGTACACCTCGTGCATCCGGATGCCGATGCCCATGAAGAAGCGCAGCACGTCCGGGGCGATCGGGGCGGCACCGGAGGCGGCGTACCGGACCCGACGCATCCCGATCCGCACCCGCAGCGCGCGGTAGCAGAACAGCCAGCCGGCCGCGTACGCCAGTCGGGTGCCGGCGGTGTGCCGGCCACCGCTCCGGACCAGTGTGCCGGCGATCCGGTCGGCGACCCCGAGCCACAGCCGGGCGTTCCAGCGCTTGACCGGGGAGGCGTTGGCCAGCCGGATGGTCACCCCGGCAAGGATCTTCTCCCAGATCCGGGGTACTCCGAACAGGATCGTCGGCTGCACCTCCCGCAGGTTCGCCTGCACGGTGTCGATCGACTCGGCGAACGCCACCTGCACCCCGGCACCGGCGTTGAACCAGGTGGTGAAGATCCGTTCCGCGACATGACAGAGCGGCAGGTACGACAGCAGCACGTCGTACGGCCCCGGCGGTGGATCGGTGAACCCGCCACCGTCGACCAGTACCCGGATCGCGAAGTCCACGTTGGCGACGGTCAGCATCGCGCCCTTGGCCGGGCCGGTGGTCCCGGAGGTGTAGATCAGCGTGGCGATGTCCTCGGCGGTCGCCGCCGCCATCCGCGCGGCGACCGCCCCCGGCTCGGCCGCCCGGTGCTCGGCGCCGATCGCCAGCAGTTCGTCCCAGCCGAGCAGGGCGGGGTGCCGGTAGCGGTGCCGGATGCCGCGCGGTTCGAGATAGACGATCCGCTCAAGCTCCGGGCACGTGTCGAGCACCTCCAGCGCCTTGTCGACCTGCTCCTGGTCCTCGGCGATCAGCACCCGGGCGCCGGAGTGCGACAGCAGGTAGCCGACCTCCGGCGCCGGGTTGGTCGGATAGAGCCCGACCGTCATCGCCCGCACCGCCACGGCCGCCACGTCGGTGAAGAGCCACTCCCGACGGTTCTCCGCGTGGATCGCCACCCGGTCGCCGGGCTGTACGCCGAGCGCCAGCAGCCCGTGCGCCACGGTCTGCACGGTGTCCCAGTAGCCCGCCCAGGTCACCTCCTGCCAGATGCCCCGATCCTTCTCCCGCATCGCCACCGCGTCCGGGGTGCCGAGGGCACGGTCGCGGACCCGTACCGCGATGGTGCTGGCCGGGACGGCCCTGGCCGGCGGGCCGGCAGCGGTGCTGGCGGCGGTGGACGCGGCTGCGGTGCTGGCGGTCGCGGCAGCGGCGAGGTCGGCCGGGTCGCCGGCCGGCGCGGTGTCGGCCACGGGTTCGCTCATCGCGGGTCCTCCCGTCGCGGGTCGTCGCCCGGTCGCGGCGGATCGCCCCGACCATCCGGGCCAGCCCGACCAGGCGGCTCGGAGGCGCTGCCGCCGAGGTAGGCCCGCACGACGTCCGGGTGGTGCGGGATCTCGGCCGGGCTGCCGGTCGCGACGACCTGGCCGAAGTCGACCACCAGTACCCGGTCGGCCAGGTCCATCACCAGACCCATGTCGTGCTCGACCAGTACGATCGGGATGTCCAGCTCGTCGCGGATGTCGAGGACGAACCGGGCCATGTCCTCGGTCTCCTCCAGGTTCATCCCGGCGACCGGCTCGTCCAGCAGCAGCAGTTTGGGCTCCATCGCCAGCGCCCGGCCCAGCTCGACCCGCTTCTGCACCCCGTACGGCAGCAGGCCGACCGGCATCCGCCGCCACCGTTCCAGTTCGAGGAAGTCCACGATCTCCTCGACCGCGGCCCGGTTGGCGATCTCGGCCCGTCGGGCCCGGCCCAGCCAGCCGATCGCGGCGAGCGGGCCGTAGCCGATGTGGTGGTGCCGGCCGAGCAGCAGGTTGTCCAGCACGGTGAGGTTGCCGAAGAGTTCGACGTTCTGGAAGGTCCGGGCCATGCCCAGCGCCGCGATGGTGTGCGGCCGGCGGCCGACCAGGTCCACGCCGTCGAAGACGACCCGACCGGTCTGCGGCCGGTAGACCCCGGAGAGGACGTTGAAGATCGAGGTCTTGCCCGAGCCGTTCGGCCCGATGATGGCGAAGAGTTCGTGCCGGCCGACCGTGAAGGTCACCCCGTCGATGGCCCGTACGCCCGCGAAGTGCAGCCGGACGTCCTCGAACCGCAGGATCGGGTCGTCCTCGCCCCGGCCCGCCGCCCGCTCGGCTCCCGCCACGGCCGTCACGACAACCACCGCTTGCGCCGCCGGTAGTGCTTGACCTCCCGGAACGACCGCCGACCGGCACCCGCCGCGGCACCAAGACCGAGATAGAACTCCCGGATGTCGTCGTCGGCCAACAACTGTTCGGCCGGCTTGTCCAGCACCACCTGGCCGGTCTCCAGTACGTAGCCGTGGGTGGCCAGCGAGAGCGCCATCGTGGCGTTCTGCTCGACCAGCAGTACTCCGGCACCGGTGGAGTTGATCGCCACGATCAGCTCGCGTACCTGGTCGACCAGCCGGGGGGCCAGGCCGAGGCTGGGCTCGTCGAGCAGCAGGTAGCGGGGCTGCGCCATCAGCGCCCGGCCCATCGCGAGCATCTGCTGCTCGCCGCCGGAGAGATAGCCGGCGGTGTCCCGGCGCCGCCGGGCCAGCACCGGGAAGAGTCCGAAGACGTGCGCCAGCCGGGCCGGGATCTGCCGGTACGCCGTGTGGCCGCCGAGCCGCAGGTTCTCCTCCACGGTCAACTCGGCGAAGATCCGGCGTCCCTCCATCACCTGGCAGACGCCCCGACGCACCACGGCGGCCGGGCGGAGCCGGTGGATCGGTTCCCCGTCGAGCGTGACCGTGCCCTTGGTGACCGCGCCGTCGTGTACGTCTAGCAGGCCACTGATCGCCCGCAGCAGAGTGGTCTTGCCGGCGCCGTTCGCGCCGAGCAGCGCGACGATCCCGCCGGGCGGTACGGCGAGGCTCACCCCGCGCAGCACCAGCATCACGTCGTCGTAGACGACCTCGAGATTGCGCACCTGAAGCATCCGGGAACCCCGGCTCTCGATTGTGGCGCGGCTCACAAAGTTACCGGACATTAACCACGGCGCAACGTTCCGTCAAGAGCATCGGTGCTAAGAGTGCCGATTCCGCCACATCGATGGAGGCTGGGCGTACCGGTCACCATCCCTTGTGGACTCGCGGGCCGTTGCTTCCGGGTATCTCTCGGGCTGGCGATCTCCGGACGTCGGGTCGTGTCCGAGGTGGCGCGGCGCGGCAGCTCGGCGTACATCCAAACGACCGCGCAGGAAGGGCGGGCGTGGGCCCGGATGGGTGACCAGCGGGAGACGCGACGGACGCTCGGCCGGCTGTCCCGGCTGGTGTCGCCGCTGCCGGTGCCGGACCGGCCCGAGCACCACTACCGGTACGACCCGGCGAAGGCGCTCTCGTACACCGCGACGACGCTCCCGTGCGCCGGCGACCCGGCTGCCGAGGACTACGCCCGGGCGGCGGTCGCGGACCTGAACGGGACCACTCGGCCACGGCGTACCGCGTCGGCTCAACTGGATCTCGGCCTGGCCCTGGTCGCCGCCGGGAAACCGGACGAGGCCAGCGTCACGGCCCAGGCGGCGATCATCTCCGGTCAGTGCCAGTGCCGCCCGAGCTGGGCCCGGATCTCGCCGCCGGGATAGAGCGAGCTGTGCACGTTCACGTACGCGGCACCGGCCCGTACGGCCGCGACCAGCTCGCCGAACTGCCCCGGCGCGACTCCCTGTGCGGTCGGGCCGATCACGTCGACCGGTCGGATCGTCCCGCTGACCGTGGCCGGCGCGGCCGGGCAGGACTGGGTGCCCGCCGGTCCGTTGCCGAGGTTGGTGCAGAGGAAGGTGCTGATCCCGCCGCTCTGGGCCCGGCCGCCGAGGTGGATGTGCGCCTGGGTGACGTTCCCCTCCAGCCCCTGGTAGCTGAGCCGGTAGGTCAGCTCCTGCCCCTCCTCGTTGACGGTGAGGCTGAACCCGCCGTCGCCGCTGGTCGAGATCGCCAACGGATCCTCCTGGTGGCCGGTCAGCCGTTCCCGTACGACGCCCCAGCGCTCCCGGTCGTCGTCGTTGCGGTCGGCGTTCCCGTACGCGATCCGGACCGTTCCCGCCCCGGCGGCCAGCAGGGCGACCACGGAGGCCACCGCGCCATACCATCGTCGGATCATCATCGTCGCGCCTCCCCAGTCCGCTCCGGCCAATGCCCGTCACCCGGTTCAACGGGGCGGACACCAGCCGGGGAACGACAACCAGGTGACGGATCGTGGACAGAGAGTAGTTGACGACAGAGTGGTCTGCCCGTCCGCGCCGCATGGTGTCGATCGACATCATGCGGCGCGGACGAACTGGTCAGACTCCCAGCGAGCGGAGTTGGGGTAGCCCGGACAGGGCTGCGGGTCGGCTGGTGTTGCGGGTGGCGGCGTACTCTGCCTCGGCGCGCACGGGTTCGGCCGGGGCGGTGACCCAACCGGACTGGCCCCAGTCGCCGTTGTAGGCGGTGCACTCCCACCACTTCTCGCGCGGGGAGCCCGGTTCCTTGTTGCCCTTCTTCACGCAGTTCGTCGGGGTGAGCTTGGCGACGACCGCCTCGTAGCTGCGGATCTGGTCCTGGATCACCAGGTTGATGCCGTTGGTGAGGCCGGCACGACCGCGCGCGGCGATCACGATGGCGAACAGCGCGGGCAGGACGTGGCCGATGTTGTCGACCGCCTGTGGGGTCTGGACGGCGTTGACGTACGCGGTCGCCAGCGTCGCGCAGCCCGTCGCGTTCTGCGCCCAGAGCTGCCGCACCGTGTTCGACATGTTCTCGATGTCGGTGAACTCGATGGTGTGCTGGCGGGCGCAGGCCTGCACGTCGGCTGCGGCGATCGCGTCGGTGTGCGCGATGATGTCGTTCTTCGCGGCCTCGACGGCGGCGACGATCTGCTGGACGGCCGCCTTCAGCGAGGCGTCCTCGGAGCCGCCGCCGTTCAGCAGGTGCCCGGCGACCGCGACCACGAGGCTGACCCAGTCGAACGCCATCGCCTGCACCCCTTCGGTGCGCGGCGCGGCCTGGGCCGGTGCGGTACTGGGGACCACCGTGATCGCGACGGCCAGGCCGGCGGCGATCAGGCAGTTGCGCAGTTGTTTCCTCACGTTTCCTCCTACTGTCCCTGTCCGGCGAGGATGCGTTTGGCCGCCGCCCAGCTCGAGTTCCTGGCGGCTTCGAGCTTGAGGTTCTCCAGGTTGACCGGCCCGCTGCGCCAGGTGTCGCCGACCTTGTGGTCGACGGCGACGGCCGTCTCGCCGTTGGCCGCCACGCACTCGTGTCGGACGTAGATCCGGCCCGGGATGGGTTCGGGGTCGCTGACGCGGGTGCACGTCGGTTCCAGGTCGGCCACGATCCGCTGGTTGAGTGCGCGGTACGCGGCCTCGATCTCGCCGAGCCCGCCGGTCCACTTGATGTCGACGCGCACGGCTATGGCGACCGGGTAGAGCGTCTGCGCGCCGAGGCCGATCTGGTCCTTGGCCTTCCGCCCGACCACCCGGTACTTGTAGTTCGCGTTCGCCGCGAAGCCGCCGACCCGCATGGCGAACACTTCCGCCGTGACCTCGTTGTCCCGCATGTTGTGGTAATCGAACACGTCGGCCCGGACCTGGCTGGCGTGCCCGAGCACCTCGGCCGCCTCGAGGCCGTCGGCGTGATCCTTCACCTCGTTCTCCAGGCCGGTGAGTGCGCCGGTGATGACCCGGATGAACTCGACGATCTGGTCCGGCGTCGCGCTGCCCGACCGGTAGATGTTGAAGGCGATCAGTGCCGCGTCCACGATCGGGCTGCTGAGGCCGCCGTCTGCGTTGGCCCGGGCCGGTTGTGCGGTCCCGGTCAGCAGCATCGCGAGCGCGACGGCCGACGCCGCGATGCCATGTATACGTCTCCTCCACATGGCAGAGAGTTTCTCGGCACCGGACGTTGCCCGTCTTCGTGAACCGTGCGTAAGTCCGCGGTGACGTTTGTCAGTCCGCGTAGTGCCGCACGGCGAGCGTCCGCGCTACCGTCGCGCTCAGCAGCCGGACACCGACGGTCGAGCCGGGATCGATGCCGGTGACCTCGCGTACCCGGCGCAGCCGATAGTCCAGCGTGCGCGGGTGGATGTGCAGCGCGGCGGCGGCGCCCGTCCGGTTCATGTCGCTGGCATAGTAGGCACGCAGCGTCGCCACCAGGTCCGGGCCGGTGGCCAGCGCCTTCGCGTAGCTGCGCAGCCACCCGTCGACCGCCGGCGTGCGTGCCACCGCCATCTCCACGAAGAGGTCCGCGATCTCCGGCAGCCGCTCCGGACGATCCTGTGGCGGCGCCACCCGGCTCGCCTCGCGGGCCCAGGCCAGCGTCTCGGCCAGTCCGCCCACCACACCCTCGGCCGTGCCTATCCCGCAGGGCTGCCCGATCAGCGCCGTCGCGTGGCGTACCCACTGAAGGGTCTTCGCTCTGGCGGCGTTGCCGGGCGTGAGCACGGCGACCTCGTCGGCGGCGAGCCAGGTCACCGGAATCCGGTCCGGTGCGAGCGCGGCGACCACCTCGGACTGCGTCTCCGGCGTCGCCGGCCGCGCCATTTTCAAGATCGAGATATGGTACCGCCCGGCGAGGCGCAGGTCGGCGACGAACGGCTCCACCGGCTCGTCCGCGAGCAGGGCCCGGGCCAGGATCTCCAGCCGGGTCGACAACACCCGGGCGGTACCCACGCCACGGGTGTAACCGCGCAGGTAGGCGCTTCGAGCCCGGACGCCCTGGGTGCCGAGCCAGCCGACCATCCGCAGCAGGTCGGTGACGTCCTCGGGGCGGGCCAGATCGTGCACCTCGCGCACCATCATCGCGGTGTGCAGGCCCAGCACCTGCTGCTGGGACGGCACCGACAGGCCCACCTCGGCCCGCTGGCGGCCGACCGCCGCGATGGCGGCCAGGTCCTGCTCCTTCAGCGGCAGCTCGACCGCGGCGAGATCGAGCGACCGGCGCCGGATGAGTACCGCGAAGTCGTACATCCCGATCTGGCCGTCGACGCCGGGCGCCATCGCCTGGTATTCACTGACCTCGTTGGTGTACGTCTCGACCGCGTGCCGCGCGTTGACCTCGACCCGCTCCCGCAGGGCGTTGAACAGTGCACTCATCGATGCGGTTCCTCTCCGTCGCGGATGCTTCGGAGCAGTGGCGGTTGCGGATGGGTCGCGCTACGTCATCGACCGTAACAGACCCCTCACGCTATCCGACCGTCCACGGACCGCCCTGGCGGTGTCAGTCCCGCAGCCGGGCGAGGTGCCGCATCTTGTTCATCGCGTCCAGCGCGGCGACCTTGTACGCCTCGGCCAGCGTCGGATAGTTGAAGACCGCGTCGACCAGGTAGTCGACGGTACCCTGGCAGCCCATCACGGCCTGTCCGATGTGCACGAGTTCGGTGGCCCCGGTGCCGAAGATGTGCACCCCGAGCAGCCGACCGGTGTCCGGGGCGACCAACAGCTTCAGCATGCCGTAGGAGTCGCCGCTGATCGCGCCCCGGGCGAGTTCCCGGTAGCGGGAGATGCCGACCTCGAACGGCACCTTGTCCCGGGTGAGTTCGTCCTCGGTACGGCCGATGAAGCTGATCTCCGGGATCGTGTAGATGCCGATCGGCTGCGCCTCCGACAGGGCCCGCACCGGTTCGGCGCAGGCGTGGTGCGCCGCCACCCGGCCCTGCTCCATCGAGGTGGAGGCGAGGGCGGGAAAGCCGATCACGTCACCGACCGCGTAGATGTGCGGCACCGAGGTCCGGAACTCCGCGTCGACCTCGATCCGGCCCCGGGCGTCGGCGGCCAGGCCGGCGTTCTCCAGGTCGAGTTCGCTGCCCAGCCCCTGCCGGCCGGCGGAATACATCACGGTGTCGGCGGCGATCCGCTTGCCGCTCTCCAGCACCGCGATGGCACCCCGGGCGTGCCGCTCCACCGCCGCCACCGCCTCGCTGAACCGGAAGGTCACCGCCAGGTCCCGGAGGTGGTATTTCAGCGCCTCCACGATCTCCAGGTCGCAGAATTCGAGCATCCGGTCCCGCCGCTCGACCACGGTGACCTTGGTGCCCAGCGCGGCGAACATCGAGGCGTACTCGATGCCGATCACCCCGGCACCGACCACGACCATGGAGTTCGGCACCCGTTCCAGGTTGATGATGCCGTCCGAGTCGATGATCGTACGCTCGTCGAAGTCCACACTGGCCGGTCGCGCCGGCCGGGTACCCACGGCGATGATGATCTTGTCCGCGGTCACCTTCGACTCGTGCCCGACCGGATCGGTCACGGTGACGGTGTGCGGGTCGGTGAACCGGGCGTTACCGGTGATCAGCCGTACCCGGTTGCGCGCCAACTGGCTGCGCACCACGTCGATCTCCCGGCCGATGACGTGCTGGGTCCGCGCCGTCAGGTCGGCGACGGTGATGTCGTCCTTGAGCCGGTAGCTCTGGCCGTACACCTCCCGCTGGCTCAGCCCGGTCAGATAGAGCACCGCCTCGCGCAGCGTCTTCGACGGGACCGTACCGGTGTTGATGCACACCCCGCCGACCATGTGCTGCCGTTCCACCACCGCCACCCGGCTGCCGAGCTTGGCCGCCGCGATCGCGGCCTTCTGCCCGCCCGGCCCCGAACCCACCACGAGCACGTCGAAGTCATGCACCCCTACAGTCTGGCAGGCGGGTGATCGGACCGCGCCGGGCCGATCGGCCGGTTACCGGGCGCGGTCACCGGTTCACCGCCACCCGTCCATCAACCCGCGCAGGTTCTGCCGCCACGCCTCGGCGAAACCGGGCTCGCCGCGCCCGTGCGCCCAGACCACGATGAAGACCGCGGTCAGCGCCCCGCAGGCGTGCAGCACCGCCCGGTCGGCGTCGTCGAGGGTACGACCGTAGCCGGCCAGGAACGCGTCCCCGAGGTCCGGCCGGTCCCGCCACGGGCCGAAGTAGAGCCGGTTCAGGTCGTTGACCCAGACCTCCGGCCCGGCCCACTCGAAGTCGATGACGTGCACCCGCCCCTCGACGCCGTGTCCGTCCTCCCGGTCGACCAGCCAGTTGCGCGGGCTGTAGTCGAGATGGCACGGCACCCGGGCCGGCGCCGGAACGCCGGAGAGGTTCCGCAGCTCGGCCCGGACGAAGTCGAGTTCCCGGGGTTCGAGCAGCCGGCTCGCCCGGACCGAGAGCCGGTCCAGTTCGTCGAGCTTCTCGGCGACCAGATCGGTCCAGGGCGACAGCGTCTCGGTGTCGTGCAGCCGGCGCAGCAGTATCCCCGCCTCGCGCTGCACCTCCGGATCCGTCGCGTACGACAGACCGGCCTCGCCCGGCACCGCCGACAGCACCAGCGCGAGCCGTTCGTCGTCGTACGCCCGCAGCCTCGGTGCGCGCCCGCCGAGCCCCGGCACCCAACGCCGGTACGCCGACAGCTCCCGCCGGTAGCGCTCCGGGTCGCCGTGTCCCTTCACGAACCAGACGGCCCCGTCGTCGTCCCGCAGCTCCAGCACGCCCGCGACACCGTGCCCCCAGGACCGGTCCGCGACCACCTGCCCCGAGCCGAGCACCTGCCGCGCGTACCCGGTCAGCTCGGCACGCATGGTCACTTCCTCTCGGTCGGCGAGCCGGGGTTGAGCAACCGCAGCCCGCCCGGCGCCTCGCTGTGCCACGGAAGGTGGGAGTGGCCGAAGACCAGCAGGTCGCAGTCGGCGAACCGGGCGGCGGACGGAACCACCCTATCCACGCGCCTGCCGTGGTTCTCGCCGGGCCCGACATCCTCCTTTGTTGGCACCCTAAACTATTGACAAGCACCATTCAGCGATGTGAATCTCTCTCCAGGGACACCGCCGCCGGAGCCGGGTGGATGGTGCGGGAGCGCCGGGCAAGCCTCCCGCGTACTCACTCGTGCAATCGACGTCTGGGGATCCCATGTCTTCACTCGCCCAACCCCTGCACCCGGCCCGGCGCCGCGCCCCGATGGTCCTGCGGATCCTCGCGGTCGCGGCGACCGCGGTCGTCCTCCTCGCCAGCGCCCTCGCGGTCTCCCGGGACACCGCGAGCGGGCACGGCTCGACGATCAACCCCGCCTCCCGTAACTACGGCTGCTGGAAGCGCTGGGGCAACGACTTCCAGAACCCGGCGATGGCCACCCAGGACCCGATGTGCTGGCAGGCCTGGCAGGCCGACCCGAACGCCATGTGGAACTGGAACGGCCTCTACCGGGAGGGCGTGAACGGCAACCACCAGGCCGCCGTGCCGAGCGGCCAACTGTGCAGTGCCGGCGAGACCGGCGGCGTCCGGTACGCCGCGCTGGACAACCCGGGCAACTGGCAGGCCGCCAACGTCGGCACCAACTTCAACGTCACCATCCACGACCAGGCGCTGCACGGGGCGGACTACTTCCTGATCTACGTCACCCGGCAGGGCTTCAACCCGCTCACCCAACGGCTCGGCTGGAGCAACCTCGAACTGCTCCGGGAAACCGGCCGGTACGCGCCGGGCGCGGGCACCCGGGAGCCCGGCGACCCGGTGCTGAACGGCGTCTCCAACACGATCCCGATCAGCGCGCCGGGGCGGACCGGCCGGCACATCGTCTTCGTGATCTGGAAGGCCAGCCACGCCGACCAGAACTACTACTGGTGCAGCGACGTCAACTTCGGCGGCAGCGGCAACCCGCAGCCGACCGCCACGCCGACCCGTACCCCCACCCCGACGCCGACCCGCACCACCCCGCCGCCGACGACCACGCCGACCCGTACCCCGCCGCCCGGCGGCTCGGGTAGCTGCTCGGCGACGTACACCGTCACCGGTAGCTGGTCGGGTGGCTTCCAGGCGGACGTACGGGTCACCGCCGGAAGCGCCGCGATCAGCGGCTGGACGGTGACCTGGACATTCGCCAACGGGCAACAGGTCAGCAACTCCTGGGGCGCGACGATCACCAGCAGCGGATCCAGCGTCACCGCCCGGAACACCGACTACAACGGCAGTCTCGGCGCCGGGGCCAGCACCACCTTCGGCTTCCTCGCGTCACAGACCGGCAGCAACGCCGTACCGTCGCTGAGCTGCGCCGCCGCCTGACAGCCGGACGCGGCCCCTTCCCAGCGTCACCGGGTGGCAGGAAGGGGCCGCGTCCGACCTAGAGACCGCCGGGGTGACCAATCCGTGGCAGCCGTCCGACCGGCCAGCCGCACTGTCAGATCAGTCCGGCGTCGTGGGCGAGCATCGCGACCTGGGTACGGTTGCCCAGGTCGAGCTTGGTCAGGATGTGCGTGAGGTGTGCCTTGACGGTGGCCACGCTCATCGCGAGACTCGACGCGATCTCCGCGTTGGTCCGCCCCTGCGCGACCGCCAGCGCGACCTCACGTTCCCGGGGACTCAACGTCGCCAGCGCCGACCGGGCCCGCTCGTAGGCGTCGGCGCCGGTGGTGATCCGTTCCATCAACCGCCGGGTCACCGCTGGCGACAGGATCGGTTCGCCGGCGGCCACCTTCCGGATCGCGTCGACGATGCGCTCCGGCGGGGTGTCCTTGAGCAGGAAGCCGCTCGCCCCGGCCCGCAGCGCGCGTACGACGTGGTCGTCGGTGTCGAAGGTGGTCAGCATGATGACCTCGGGCGGGTTGTGCCGGGCCCGCAACCGGCGGGTCGCCAGGATGCCGTTGACCCGGGGCATCCGGATGTCCATCAGCGCCACGTCGACCCCGTGCCGGTCGACGGCCCCGGGCACCTCGTCACCGTCGGCGAGCGTGCCGACCACGCTGATCCCGGGTGCCCCGTCGAGCATCATCGTGAGGGCGGTCCGGACCAGCGGATCGTCGTCGACGACGATCACCCGCACCACGGGTGGGTTCAGGTCCGCCACGGCAGCTCCGCCCGGAGATGGAACTCGCCGGCCACGTTCACCGCGTGGTCGAGCCGCCCGCCGGCCAGGCTCACCCGTTCGGTGAGCCCGACCAGTCCGATCCCGGCCCCGGGCAGTTCGGGCAACTGGTACGAGAGCGGGTTGCGGACGTCGACGACCAGCGTACCGCCGGGGGAGCCGGCGAGGTGTACCCGTACCGGCTGGCCCGCCGCGTGCTTCCGCGCGTTGGTGAGGGCCTCCTGCACCACCCGGTACGCCGTCCGCCCGGTCACCGGAGCCACCGCCGCCTCCGCCAGGTTCGGGTCGGTCCGGTCCTCGAACGACACGGTGAGGCCGGCCTCCCGAGCCTCCCCGACCAGGCGCGGCACGTCCCGCAGCTCGGGCCCGGGCGGGCTGTCCGGATCGGCGCCGGCCGGCTCCTGCCGGAGTACCGTGACCACCTCGCGGAGTTCGTCGAGGGCCTGGTGCACGCCGCCCCGGATGACCCCGGCCGCCGCCGCGAGCCGCTCCGGCGACGAGTCGGGGCGGTACTCCAACGCACCCGCGTAGACGGCGAGCAGGGACAGCCGGTGGGCCAGTACGTCGTGCATCTCCTGGGCGATCCGGGTCCGCTCGGCGATCCGGGCCTCGGTGACCCGGCGGCCCTGCTCGGCCTCGGCCCGCCGGGCGCGTTCGCGCAGCGACATCACCAGCGCCTGCCGGGCCCGCGCCCAGGTACCCCAGCCGAGCAGTGCCGCGTAGGCGGCGGCCATCAGCAGCAGCCACCAGCCGTACGACAGGCCGGTCAACGGTCGCCACCGGCCCTGCAGGGCGTGCCCGGCGAGCCCGGCGACCGCCACCGCGACGGCGGTGGGGAACGGGCGCTGCCGGGCCGCGTTGATGGCGGCGAAGGTGGCCGCCGGGGTCGCCACCGGGGACACCGCCGCCAGGGCGGCCAGCGCGAGCCCACCGGCGACCGGCCAGGTGACCGCCACCGGCACGAGAGTGCAGGCGACCACGGCCGCCGCGATGTCGAGCCGGAGCCAGGGCGCCGGTCCCGAAGTGACCGTGGTCCAGACCACCGACCCGACGAGCAGGCTGATGGCGATCGTGGAGCCGAGCATGACCAGCCGGGGTGGCCGCGGCACCGGCCGTCGTCCCTCGTCACCCGCCCCGCTCACCCCCATGCGGCCAGGCTAGAGCGGGGTGGGGATCTCGACCACCGACCAAAGTCGTAGGCCGGGAGACGGCCGGACCGATGTCGGCCCGGCGGCCCGTCCGCAAACTCGACGGCATGACAGAGACCCGTACGAACGTCAGGACCGAGCACACCGCGAACCCGGGCGCCAGCCGCGCCCGCCGTGCCCGTCGGCTCGGGGTGGTGGGCGCGGCCGTCGTCGTCACCGAGGCCGCCTTCTTCGTACTGCGCGACGGCGCCGGCATCGACCTCGCGGCCCGCAACGGCGGCACGGTCACCCAGGTCGGCCCGGTCGCCGTCGCGGTCACCGCAGTGCTCGCCGCGCTGGCCGCTTGGGGCCTGCTGGCCCTGCTGGAACGGTTCACCACCCGGGCGCGACTGATCTGGACCGTCGTCGCGGTCGGCGCCTTCGGGATCTCGTTGCTCGGGCCGGCCGGCGGCGTCGACCCGGCCGCGCGGCTCGGGCTCGCCGTCCTGCATCTGGTGCCGGCGGTCGTGCTGGTCGTCGGACTGCCCTGGGCGGCCCGGACGGCGGCCCGGACGGCGGCCCGATGATGCTGCGGCTCCCGCTCAGTTACTGGCCGAGGGAGTTGCCGCAGGACAGGTGCTGCCGGCGTAGCGGAAGAGGGAGTCGGAGACGTCGTTCCGGATCGACTGGCGCCGGGTCAGTGAGTACGTGCCGACCACTGGTTCCGCGGCCAGCGGATCCGGCCGGACCGGGCAGGCGTCGAGGCGGTCGAGCAGCCACACCCGTTCGCCGCTCGGGCCGGTGCCGGTACTGAACGACAGGGTCAGCGCCGTGGTTCCGACGTACCGGGGCGGCGGGGACGGCTCGAGGCCGGGCCGGGTCAGGCAGGCCGGCGTCGTGTCGACCACCCGGGCCGTGACGACGACGTGCCCGTCCGGCGCCTCGGTCGCCCGTACCGACCGGGGTTGCGGGACGACCTCGATCCGCTGCCAGTCGTCCCAGAAGTTCCCGGTCGGGCGAGGGTCCGCCGGTGGCGGAGTGCCGCTCGGCAGGAGCACCTCGCACCGCCGGGCGTTGCGGTGCAGCTCGTCGAGGCCGGTGCGGTAGGCGTCGTCGCGGTGCAGCGCGTCGAGGTACGGCGTGACGTCACTGGGAATCCGCGCGTCCAGCAACGTGAAGAGCCGGTCCAGATAGGCGTCCAGGAGTTCCGGTCCCGGATCGACCTCGTCCGCCGGTATCGACAGCAGGTGACGCAGGCCCGCCGGACAGGTGCTGGCGAGCGACGGGGTGTTCATGACGAGCGCGGCGGCCTGGACGGGGTCGTCGCAGACCTCCGCGAACAGGGTCCGCTCCCGCGCCTGCTGCTCGGCGTCCAACGACCCGGCCCGGTGGTCGATATACCAGGTCGCGACCGAGGCGAGCACGATGAACGCGGCGCCGAGAGTGGCGCCGACCGATCGGGTACGACGTCCACCGTCGCCGCCGTTCCTCGGTTCCGGCTCCGCCGGCTCGGCGGGTTCGTCGTCCCCTGTCCGCTCCGCCACGACCGACACCTCTCTTGATCGTCTCGGCTCCACGGTAGTCAATGGCGACAAGACCCCCGCCGACTGACGCACCCGCTGTCGGGACAGGGGTCGGGTGGGACAACGGAACCTAGTCGAACGAGACGTGCTCGAAGGCGTACGGGTTGAGCAGCTCGTCCCGGCGCCCGCGCACCCCGTCGAGTTCGCCGGCCAGCCGGTCCCGGCCGGTCAGCGGCAACTCGACGCTCTCGCGCAGCCGGAGCCGCTCCCCCACCGCCATCGTCGCCAGGTCCTCGGCGAGCCGGCCCGGCTCGACCCCGCAGGAGAAGCGGTGCTGCCAGATCCGGACCCGCTCGAAGAGGTACGCCCCGGGGCGCACCTGGAGCCAGGCCCAGCCCTCGGCCGGACCGTCCTTCCAGTCCAGATGCAGGCTGCGCAGGATCGGGTCGACCAACTCCCGGTTGACGTACGCGTCCACCGCGATCGACCGGGCGACCGCCCCGAGGTCGTTGACGTGCCCGCTGTTGCCGTCCGGCAGCCGACCGATGATGTCGCGGTAGCTGCGCGGGGCGTCCGGGGCGAGTTCGGCGTACTCGGCGGGGTCGCCGGTCGCCGCCAGGAAGGCGCGGGCGTCGATGACGTACTCGACGATCCGCCGGCCGTGCGTGCCCGGCTGCAACGTCGCCGACTCGACCCGGAGCAGTTCCAGGCCGACCGCGTCGCAGACGGCGTGCTTCATCCGGTCGTCCCGCTGCGTCTGCGCGGTCTGCACGCTGGCGTCGACCAACTCCACCGCGAACGGCGTCGCCTGGCCGCCCGGGTCGGAGACCACGAAGTCGAAGAGACCCCGGCTGGCCGCGTTCCACTGGTTGCCGGTGATCCCCTCGGGACGGCGCGGCACGAGTTGGCCGAGCCGCTGGTCGGGCCGGACGATCCGACCGGCCCGCTCGATGATCCCGCCGGGTGCCGCCGGCTCGGCCGGAAGCCGGGTGGATCGCGTCGACGGACGTCCGCCGCTACCGGTCTCTGCCATCTGTCCCTTGGTCCGTAACATCCGCTCGCCGCCTCCGACACCGCCCGTCCGGCGGCAGATCCCCACCATGCTAAGAACCCGCCGCCGGCCGCGCGTCGCCGGTCCGGGTCACCTCGAGGCGACGAAGGTGCGTCCGGGATCGCGCCCGCTCGTCGTGGTCAGGAACTGCGCGAACCGCACGGGATCGTGGACCAGGAACCGCACGGGATCGTGGACGTTGTCGCGCCGGGCCCGGTTCCGGCGGATCCGCGCTCGTCGCCGAGCGTGCGGACCGGGAAATACAGGCGCGGCCCGGCGGGGCGGGTCGGCAGAATGGATCACCGTGTCCACTCCCACCGAGCGGTTGCTCCGCGAACTGGATCCGTTGCCGTACCCGGAACGGCTCCGTCGGCTGGCCCCGGCCGTCCGGGCGTTGGCCGGCGACGGCACCCTCGCCGGCGTACTGGCCGAACTGCGCGACGGAGACCGCTACCAGCGCCACCTGGCGCTGACGATGGCGCTGATCAGTCGAGACAGGGCCGGCACCACCGTCGCGCTCGTCGACCCCGATCCGGCGATCCGCGCCACCGCGATCCGGGCCACACTGCGGGCCGGCTGGCTCGATGCCGACGGCCTGGCCGCGCTCGTCGCCGACGCGTCGGCCCAGACCCGCCGGCTGGTCGGCCGGACGCTCGCCCGGTCGTCCCGGACCGGCGAGGCCGAGGCGTTGCTCGACGTGGTCCGCAGCCGCTACGGCGACATCGAGGCGGCCCGGCTGCTGCCCGGCTGCGGTGCGGAGACCGTACGGCGACTGCTGCCCGAACTCGACCACGCGATCGACAACTGGTCCGGTCTGCTCCGCCGGCACCGGGAGATCGTGCTCAGCTACGCGGACCAGGTGCTGGCCGGGCTCGACCCGCCGGCCCGGGAACGGTGGTGGCGGCGTGACGGCGACCAGGTGCTCCGGTGTGCCGATCGCGCTCCACGGCGGATCCTCGACCTGCTCGACCGGTACGCCCCGGCCGGCTGGCTCCCCGGCGACCTCGCCGACTACGGCGTGCTCGCCGCCGCCGACCCGGCCCGGGTGCTCCGGCTGCTCACCGATCCCGCCCGGGCGAGATGGCTCCGGCGCGCCTCGCTGCCGGCCGCCCTGCTCGACCGGCTGGGCCGACGCGACCCGGCCGAACTGGTCGTGCTCGCCGAGCGGCTCCGGGACGACGACGGCCCGTTCGCCCAACTGTTGGCGGCACTGCCGCCGCGGCACCGGGGAACGCTCTACGACGCCGCGACGGCACAGGTGGACAGCGCCCACCTGGTCATCTCCGACCGGGTGATGACGGTCCTACCGCACCGGTGGCGGCACCGGGAGGCGCGGCGCATCCTGGCGCTGCCGAAGATCGCCGAGAACGAGGCCGAGACGCTGCGGTACACGGCGTACCTGCCCTGGCCGGAGGCCGAGCCGGCGCTGTCGGCGGCGCTGCGGCGGGCCGACGCCGACGACCGGGCCACCGGCTACGAACTACTGCTGGCCGCCGCCGCGCGCAGCGGCGACCCGAACGCCGTCGCCGACGCCGTCGACCGATTGGTCCTGCTCCGCAACGAGCAGGATCCGGTCCGGGCCCGAGCCCTGCTGGCGCTGGCCGCGATGCCTCGACTGCTCACCCCCGAATCGGCCGGGACGCTCGACCGGATCGTGCGGGACACCACCGAGGCCCGGGACGCCTCGGGGGCCAGTCACCACGCGCTCAGCCAGTTGGCGGTCGCGGTGCTGAGGCACCATTCGGACCGACCGGCGCTGGTCGAGTGGTCGTTGCGCACCCTCGAGCGGCTCTTCGGCGACCGCCGGCTGCCGTGGCTCGGGAAGCTCGACGCCGGCCTGCGCCGGGGACAGGAACATGACTTCGTCACGACGATCCGGCCCTGGCTGGACAGCGCCGTCGAGCGCGGCAACCACCAGCCGGTTGCCGCCGTCGCCCGGATGCTGGGCCGGCGCGCCCGGCACGTGCCGGAACTGCAACGGCTGCTGCGCCGCGCGATCGACCCGAAGGTGGTCTCGACCGACTTCCGGGACGCGGTGCAGCTCTGGCTCGACGATCCGGCGACCCGGTCGGACCGGGTGGCCGAGGTGCTCCGGGTCGACCTGTCCACGGTACTGATCGACGAGGTGTGGCAGGTCCTCGCCGCCAGTCGGACCGACCTGCTCGACCTGGTGCTGCCCGGCCCGGTACCCGTCGGGAAGTTCCTCAGCGCCGGCACCCGCTGGACACCTCCGTCGACCCGGTACGCCGGGCGCTGGCTGCCGCGTCAGCAACGTGCCCTGGTGGAACTGCTGAGCCGGGTCGCCGCCGACGCCGGAACTCCGGTACACAGCCGTGCACACGCGATCGCCACCGCCGCCCGGGTGCCCGAACACGGCCACCGGTTCGTCGCGGGCTGGGTCGACTCGTCGAACGTCAGGCTCGCCGAGGCGGCGCTCGGGGCGCTGCCCTGGACGGACCGGCCCGCCGAGACGCTGCCGATCCTGCTCGCCCACGCCGACGGCGACCGAGCCCGGGTCGCCACGTACGCCGCCGGTCGGGCCGTACGGTTCGTCGCGCCGTCGCTGCTGCCGGGCATACTCGGCGGGATCGCGACCGGGCGCGGCAAGGTGACCGGTCGCAAGGAGGCGCTCCGGCTGCTGGCCCGGTTCGGCGGACCGGAGTCGATGGGACCGCTGCACGACGCCTGGCGGCAGGACGGCCAGCATCGCGACGTCCGGGCCGCCGTCGTCTCCGCCGCCCGGCTGCGACTGGACCAGCCGGAGTGTTGGCAGATCGTCGAGCAGGCCGCCGACGGTAGCCGGGAGGATCTGCTCGCCGTGCTGGCCCAGCCGGCCGAGGCGACCGCCACGATGCACCGCCGCCGGTACGCCGCCCTGGTGGTGCGGGCCTGCGGCCATCCCGACCGGATCGTGGCGAGGGCGGCCTGGGCCGGGCTGCCGGACTGGGCGCCCTGGGCCGGCGACCTCGTCCCGGTGGTCGTCGCGGCCGTGTCCGACCTGGACAGCGAGCAGATCTGGCCGACCGTGGCCGGCACCGTCGGCCGGCTGCTCGACACACCGACGGCCGATCCGCTGGTCGCCGCGCTGGCGGCCCTGGTCAGGTTGGACGGCGCGGATTCCGATCCGGGTGGACCGGCCGCCGACCGGCCGGCCCGGCGGCGGGTCGAGACGCTGGTGCGGGCGGCGGTCCGCTGGGCCGCCTCGGCGGGACCGGAGCGGGATCGGGAGCACGTCCGGGCCGCCGCGCGGCTGCTCGCGGCCGAGCCGGAGTTCGTACCGGCGGCCGGCTGGCTGTTCGAGCAGCTCGTCCGGCTGGAGACCGCCGTACCCGACGAACTCGTCGCGGACCTCGCCGCGTTGGCCGGACTGCTCGCCGACCGGCCGGCGCTGGCCGATCGGCTCGCCACGCACCTCGGCGGGCGGGTGACGACCGGCGGGGGCACCTGGTCCGCGGCGGTACTGCTCGATGCGGCGGCCCGGCTCGCCGACCGGCCCGACCCGGCCGGTGCGCTCTTCGCGCTGGCGCTGGCCCGGGCCGGCGGCCGGTACGGCTGGAGCCGACCGTGGCGGGACCTGCTGCACCGGCTGCGCCGGCACCCGGTGCCGGACGTCCGGTCGGCCGCCCTCGACGTCACGATGACCTGAGCCGGTCGCGGCTGTCCGTCGCCGGGCCACAGGGGTCCCGCCGGAGCACCGTCCGGCGGGACCGGAGCAGGGTCAGGCAGGCCGGGACATGACGACGATGCCGAGGCACATCTCGTCGCTGGTGCCCTCGCCCCAGACGACGTAGCGGGGCGGCAGGTTGCGCAGTTGGGGCAGGCGCTGCCGCAGCGTCACGTCGTGGGTGCAGGTGACGCGGTAGACGTCGCCGGGCTTGACCGCGACCGGTTGCGGCAGCGGCCGGTTGGCCTGCTCGTCGAAGTTGTACGTCGGGATGTCGAGCAGCGTACGCGCCTTCGGGGTGCCGGGGTTGAGTTCGATCTTGATCGCGCTGCCCAGCAGGTGCATGTGGCCGGCGACCGCCTGCACCACACCGGCCCTTCTGACCTGGTAGTCGCAGCGCTGGGTGCTGCCGGCGGCCGGCGCACGCCCCTGGTTGCAGAGCTGGTTGAGCTGCCCCGCCTGCGCACCGGCCTCGGCGCCGAACCGGTGCTGCACGTCCCGGACCGCCGCCTCGCGCTGGCAGAGTTCGCCACGCTCGTTGGCTGCGCAGGGCAGCTCGACCGGGGCCGGCAGCAGCACGGTGGAGAGCGGCTTCACCTCCTCGGAGCCGCCGACGAGGCGCAGCCGGATGCCGGACTGGTCGGTGTCGGTGCCGGGCCGGACGTCCATCAGGTTGTAGTGCACCTGCATCACCAGTTGGGCACCCGGCGGCATCGGATAGCCGAGGCCGGGTGCGAGCAGTGTCTCGTTCACGCCGGGCGCCCAGTGCGCCACCCAGGCCGCGTCGCCGACCCCGGCGTTTCCGAAGCAGGTCCAGCCGTCGCCGGGGGTCTCCGCGTCGAGTTTGCGGGCCGGCGCCACCTCCGCCGGGTCGAGCCGGAAGAAGATGGCGTGGTGCACCATGTCGCCGTTCTGCGGCAGGAACTGGCTGCCGGTCAGGAACGCGGACTCGGTCAACCCGGGATCGACCAGGAAGCACCGGTATTCGTCGGTGCCGCCGTTCGGCGCCGACGGCCGGTACGGCTGCGCCATGTTCAGGTTGACGAACCGCTCCCCGGAGCGCAGCGGCGCGGCCGGTGGGACGTCGACCGTGCCGTGCAGTCCGCCGTGCGTGCCGGCGGAGGCGGAGGCGGAGGCCGCCGCTGGCGCCGGGTCGGCGTCCGGGTCGGCTCCACAGGAGGTGGTGAGGAGGACGGCAGCCACCGAGGCGGCCACGATGGCGAGTGGGCGTACGCGTGGATGCACGTTCTTCATAACGTCGGACCTCCAGGCAGGATCCGGGCGACCGGTAACTATCCGCGACAATCGTCGCTTTCAAGGATAACTCGCGACCGACGGGCGAAGACACGCCGAGCGGGCGGCGTAACATACCGGCCCGTTGGTTGAACCTTTTTCGCTCGACAGCCGAACTACAGGAGTATCGGCCGGACGAAAGGACTTCGCTGTGCGTCGCAGGGCAATGTGCTGGGTCGTCGCCCTGGTCACCGCCACCATCGCGGGTACCACCCTCGGTGCCGGGGCCGCGACCGCCGACGTGACCGTGACGCCGGGGCAGGCCGTACAGGGTGACGCGGCGAAGCTGACCTTCCGGGTCACCGAGGACCGGGCACCGGCGTACACCACCAAGGTGGAGCTGCTGATGCCGGAGTCGGCTCCGGTCGCGGAGACGTACCCGATGTCGGACCCGCAGTGGGCGCCCCGGATGACCATGCGGAAGGTCGACCAGACGCTCGGCGGGATCCACCACGGGCAGGTCACCGAGGTGGTCGGCAGCATCGTCTGGACCCGGGCTGGTGCGCCTCCGGCGGGCAGCGGCCCGGCCGAGTTGGTCGTCTCGCTCGGCCCGATGCCGCAGACCGACCAGATGACCTTCGCGGTGGTGCAGACGTACTCGGACGGCCACGTGACGAACTGGAACCAGCCGCCCTCGGCCGAGGTGCCGCAGCCGGACTTCCCGGCTCCGGTGCTGACCCTGGCCCCGCCGGCCGCCGCGCCCGGCCCGACCGCTCCGGCGGCGCCCGGCGCGGAGCCGCCGAACAGCGACGCGGCGGCGGACGACGCGGACCAGGGCATCGGCTCGCTGACCACCGGCCTGGTCGTCGGGCTGATCCTCGGACTGACCGTCGCCGCCTGGCTGTACCTCCGCCGCCCCCGGTCGGCGGCCACCGGCACCGACCGGGCGGACACCCCGTCGAACGGGTCGGACGGTGACGCCTCCTCGGCGGAGCCGGGGTCCGACACGCCCGCCGAACCGGCAGCGGCCTCGAACGCGGCGTCCGGCGAGCGGGCGACGAGCGGTGGACGCGCCTGGCGGCTTCGCGAGTGAGCCCTGCCGCCGGGCTGGCCGAACACGCGGGTTGACCGAGCACACGGGGCGCGGGTTGACCGAGCACGCGGGTTGACCGAGCGGGTGGGCCGGCCAAGTCACGCGGGGCCTGCCGAGTCACGCGGGCCGCACTCGGGCCTGCCGAGTCACTCGGGCCGGCCCGCAGTCGTGCGGGCCGGCGGTGGCGGCCGGCTCAGTCGGTGGTGTCGGTCTCCTCGGCCTGCTCGTCGGGGTGGGCGGTCTCGCCGCGCCGGAGTACGGCCTCGGGGGCGCAGATCACGGTCACCCTGTAGGAGACGCCGAGGTTGGAGAAGATCTGGCCGCGCAGGCCGAGGCAGAGCCCCACCCCCGGGAGCCCCTCGGGATGCTCGAAGAACTCGACCACCGGCTCGGCGACGACCCCGACCAGGCCCTGGGTCCGCAGCGCGGTGCTGGCCACCTGGAGCAGACCCGCGCTGACCTGCACCTCGACGTCGTCGAGCCCGTCCACGTCATACCAGTGGGTGTCGGGCAGGAAGAGCTGCGAGTCCACGGTCCGCTGCCGGTAGTCGGGCCCCAACTGGCCGCTCTCCGGATCCGGCCGGTCGCCGATCCAGGCCATCCCGGCGTAGTCGCTGCGCAGCCGCCGCGCGTCGGTGGAGAACTCCGTCACGACGGTGTCGAGGCGTGGCTGGGCGGCGAGGTGCACATCTGCGTCGGTCATCCGGGGCACCCTAGCACCGCCCGACCGGGCCGGTAGTCCGGCCACCCCCGCGGTCACCAGCGGCGTTTCCGGCCCCGACCGGCAGTTCGCCCCGCACGCTACCCTGGGGTCCCCGCTGGACGCACCCGTCGTCTTGGGACCAAAATGTGCATCGAGCGATGACGGTCGACGGCATGCCGGGAGGAAGGGACGTCAGCTCGGGGGGACGGGACGCCACCGGTCACCCATTGGTGGACGGTGCTGGACGCTGATCGGGGACGTACATGGGCATCATGGGGCAGATGCAGCGGGCGCACGCGCAACAGGTGCACGCACGGCAACGGGCATCGACCACCCCGTACCAACAGCACCAGCAGATGCTCTGGGAGGCCGAGCATGCCCGGCGGGCCGCCGAGCGGGCGGCGGAGGCGGACGAGCGGGAGCGCCGGCGGCTCTACGTCGAGGCCCGGACCGCCCGGGTCAGGTCCGCCAACGCCAGCCTCCAGTCCCAGTTGGACGAGCTGGACAACCTGCTCCAGACCACCCTGGCCATCGACGACCACATCGACCTGGAGCGGCTGAAGAAGGCGGCCAGTTACCCGGAGTTCAAGCCGGGTGAGCTGGGCACGCCGCTGCGGGCGCCGGACTGGCGACGGTTCGCGCCGCCCGAACCGAACGCGCTCGGCAAGATGTTCGGCGGCGAGGCCCGCTACCAGCAGTTGCTGACCGAGGCGGAGCAGGCGTTCGAGAAGGCCAAGGCCAAGCACGCGGCCGGCGAGACGGCCCGGCAGCAGCGGCTCGCCCAGGCACGGCGCAAGTACGACCAGCACTGCCAGCAGCTCGACGCCGAGGTCGCCAGCCACAACACCGAGATCGACAGGTTCGGCACCGCACTGGCCGCCGCCGAACCGAACGCCGTGGTGAAATACTTCGGCCTGGTGCTCGGCAACTCGGTCTATCCGGAGGACTTTCCGCAGCGCTACCGGCTCGCCTACGTCCCGGACTCCCGGCTGATCGTTGTGGAATACCTGCTGCCGACCGTCGCGGTGGTGCCGAAGGTCCGGGAATACCGCTACGTCAAGGCCGGCGACGAGGTGCAGACAGTGCCCCGCTCGGCGGACGAGATCCGGGAGCGGTACGCCGACCTGATCACCCAGGTGGCGCTGCGTACCGTGCACGAGCTCTTCGAGGCCGACCGTACCCGGCTGGTGGAGACGATCGTCTTCAACGGCATCGTCGAGACCACGCACCCGGGTACAGGGCAGGCGGTCCGGCCCTGCCTGGTGACCCTGCGGACCAGCCGGGACCCCTTCGTCGCGATCAACCTGGCCAAGGTCGATCCGGCGGCCTGCCTGCGGCACCTCCGGGCCACCCAGTCGCCCCGGCCCGAGGAGCTGGTCGCGGTACACCCGGTGCTGGAGTTCGACGTGGTCGACAAGCGCTTCGTCGACGAGGTGGACGTACTGGCCGACCTGGACCAGCGCCCGAACCTGCACAAGTTGAGCCGGACCGAGTTCGAGGACCTGATCCGGAACCTCTTCGGCAAGCTCGGCCTGGAGACCCGGACCACCCGGACGGCGCCGGACGGCGGCATCGACTGCGTGGCGTTCGACCCCCGCCCGATCTTCGGCGGCAAGGTGGTGATCCAGGCCCGCCGGGATCGGGGCACCATGGACGTCTCGGCGGTGCGGGACCTCTTCGGCACGGTGCTGGGCGAGGGGGCGACCAAGGGCATCCTCGTGACGACCAGCGGCTACGGCCCGGACTCGTTCGAGTTCGCCTCCGGCAAGCCGCTGGAGCTGATCGACGGCTCCAACCTGCTGCACCTGCTCGCCGAGCACGCCGAGGTACGCGCCCGGATCGACCCGAACGAGCGCTGACGACCCGCCGGCCGAACGGAATCAGTCCGTGCCGGCGCTGCGGCGGTCGTACGCCTCCCGGGCGGCGGCGATCGCCTGCCGGTGCCGTTCCGCCCAGCCGGTCAGCACGAGCAGCGAGTCGTAGAGTTCCCGGGCCATCTCGGTGGCGACGTACTCGACTCGGGGCGGGACGGTGGGATAGGTGGTCCGGACCAGTAGTCCGTCGCGTTCCAGGTTGCGCAGGGTGAGGGTGAGCATCCGTCGGCTGATCCCCTCGACCGAGCGTTCCAGTTCGGTGAAGCGGATCGGTCCCCGGCTCGCCTCGATGATGATCCCGATGCTCCACTTCCCGCCCACCCGGTCCAGGACCTCGCGAACGGTGCAGGCCCGGACGTGGTCACCGGAACAGGCCGCACGCCCCCTGTCGGCGTCCGGCTTAGGGCCGGCCTCCGCGTCCGGCTCGTGCATCAAGAGCCGCCCGAGAAGTCCCTGGCTTCAGCCATGGGGCGGAACGGGCGGTCAGGCGTGGTGTTGGTTGTCGGCATGGCGTCGACTCCTCCGGGTGGGCGGAACTGTCGGATGCGGCTGGGATGCTTCCAGGTGTGGACGAGACGGTGCGGTACACCTACCGGTTGCGTCCCGGCGCGACCGCGCGGGCCGCGCTGTTGGCCGAGTGGGGCCGGTGCCGTTGGCTGTGGAACGAGGCCGTCCACCAGTACAAGACCGGCCGTAAACCCACCTTCGGCAAGCTGTCGAAGCTGCTGACCGAGGCGCGGGCCCGCTCGTCGTGGCTCCGTGACGGGTCCCAGGTCGCCCAACAGCAGACGCTGCGTACCTACGCCCTCGCTCTCCAGCACTCCTTCAAGGTGAAGGGACGCGGCCGGCCGAGACCGAAGCGACGGAAGGATACTCTGCCCAGCCTCGAATACACGGTGCGCGGGTTCTCGATCCGCGACCGCCGGCTGCGGCTGCCCGGCGGTGTTGCCATTCCCGTTGTCTGGTCCCGCGAGCTGTCCTCCGCCCCAACCAGCGTCCGCGTCTACCAGGACACGATCGGGCACTGGTACGCCTCCTTCGTCGTCCGTCGCGAGACCCCGCCCGCGCCCGACGTTGAGGGTGCGATCGGTGTCGACTGGGGTGTCACGACGACCGCGACAACGACGGATGCGACCTACGACCTGCCGTACCTCGGCCACCGGAAACGGTGCGCCGCCGAACTGGCCAGGGCGCAGCGCCGGATGGCCCGGCGTCGCAGGGCGAAGAACGTCACGCCGTCGAACGGCTACCTGCGGGCCAAACGCCAGGCGGCGAAGGTCGCGAAGAAGGCGGCCCGGCAGAACACCCACGACGCCCGCGTCTGGGCGAAGAAGATCATCGACAACCACGCGACGATCGCCGTCGAGGACTTCCAACCCACATTCCTGACCAGATCCCGGATGGCGCGCAAGGCCGCTGATGCGGCGATCGGTGCGGCGAAGCGGGAGTTGATCGATCGTGGCATGCGGGCGGGCCGGAAGGTGGTGTTGGTACCGCCCGCCTACACCACGATGACCTGCTCGCAGTGCGGTACGAGAGCCAAGCACCGTCTCGGGCTGGGTGTCAGAGTCTTCCGGTGCGACACCTGCGGGTACACCGCGGGTCGGGACCGGAACGCCGCGAGGACGATCCTCGCCACGGCAGAACGCGGCCGTGCTGGTGCCGACGACGTGAGACATGCGATCACCTCCTTCCGCGACGGTGCTCTCGTGCGGTCCGAGCCAGAAGTTCCCCGGCTCTCAACCGTGGGGAAGCGTTAAGGTGCGCCTCCTTGGGCAATGGTCACATGGGCTGGACCGGCCGACAAACTCGTACCCCGGCTTACCCGCCCTGGTGCCGGCCGCGCGGATCGGCGGCCGGCACCAGGGGTCGGGCTGGTAGCGGCCGGCGGTCAGCCGGTGATCGCCAGGTTGACCCCGGTCTGGACCAGGGCGCTCTGCCGGACGATCGCGTTGCCGCCGACCGTGGCGCCCTCGTTGACCCAGGCCAGGTCCTCGATCCGGGCGTTGCCGTTGACGGTGGAGCGGCCGTAGACGGCGGCGCGGGGGCCGACGTAGGCGCCGGCCGCGACGGTGGCCCGGCTGTCGACCCAGCCACCGCCGTTGCTGTGCCAGCGTCCGCCGCCCGGCGCCGCCGGCCGGACGTAGCCGGGCTCGAAGCCGGACGGCGTCGCGCCGGTCAGCCGGAACTGGTACGGGTAGCGGTAGTTCTTGGGACACCCGTCCAGGAAGGCGTACTTGTGCACCACGCCCGGGGTGCCGGTCACCACCAGGTAGACCTTGCGCTCCCCCGGCTGGGTCTGGAAGGTGAGTTGGCCGTCGGTGCTGGTGAGCAGCGGGCCGTACCGGGGGCGCCGTTGCGGACCGCGACGAAGCCGAAGGTCCAGCCGGACTGGGCGGCCGAGTTGACGTGTCCGCGCAGCCGGAGCCGGATCAGCGCGCCGTCCGAGGCCGGCACCAGCTTGATCTTGTTGTACCCGTAGTCGGACGGGGTCACCGCGTCGGAGATCCGGAAGTGCCCGGCGGCAGCGTTGACCGCCTCCACCGCCACCCCGTTGTACGCGGTGACGAACGGGTACAGCCGGTTGACGAAGGGCATGAAGTCGGCCCGGTTCGAGTAGTCCCAGGTGACGTTGTGCTGGGCGTACTCGCCCACCCGGCGGTTCAGTTCGGCCTGGCTGATCCCGGTGATCCGCCGGTACACCTCCAGCGGGTGTTCGGTGTTGCGGGCCTCGTTCCAGATCCGGTTGAACATCGCCAGCCCGTCCCGGTCCTTGATGTACTGCAACTTTCCAGTGTTGGTGGGGAGCGCCCCGCCCCCGCGGGCCGTCCGGACGCCCCGGGCGAGCATCCGGACGGCCCTGTGCGGGGTCGGTTCGGGGGCGGCCGGACTCAGGGGCTGAACGCCTTCACCTCCAACAGCCCCACCGAGCCCTGGCCGCTGGTCAGCGCCACCCGCAACCGGGTGGTGCCGACGTTGGGGAAGGTCGCCCGGTTGTACTGGTTGACCGCGATCGGATAGCCGCTGGCCCCGGGCACGTCGGCGTACGCGCTGCCGGTCCAGTACTGGAGCTTCCAGGAGGCCGGTACGCGTACCCCGCCGTTGTCGTCGAAGAAGTAGACCTCGGCGGCGTTCAGCGTGCGGCTGGTCGGCCAGGTCAGCTCGGCCCACTGCGCGCCGGTGTTCGGCCAGGTGCCCCAGCGCGGGTTGACGGTGTCGTTGGAACTCGGCGGGTCGATCCCGTCGTTGATCGCCGCCACGCTCTCCCAGGCGGAGGTGTACGACGCGGACGGCGTCGCCGCCCCCGCCACGTTGCCACCCGGCTCGGGGTCGGGATCGGGATCGGGATCCGGGTTGGTGCCGCCCCGGTTGTAGACCTTGATCTCGGTCAGCCCGGTCTTCGCCGAGCCGGAGGCGTGGGTGAACTGCACCCGCAGCCGCTGGGTGCTGACCGCAGTGAAGGTGACCCGGTTGTAGTTGGACTGCGGCGTGCCCGGGGACTTCGCCTGGGAGGCCGCGTTCACCCAGGCGCTGCCGTTCCAGTACTGCACGTTGTACGAGGCCGGTGGCCGGTACCGGTTCGTCGCCCGGTCGTTGCGGAACCACAGCCGTACCTCGTCGACCGCCCGGGCCTGGCCGAAGTTCAGCTCGTAGGAGTCGGTGGCGTTCGGTGAGCCGTAGGCGCCCCAGATCGGTTCGTTGATCGGGAAGCCGTCGATCGCCGCCCCGGTGGAGGTGCCCGACGCGGTGTACGAGGCGGTCGCCGTCGACCCCGACGCCAGGTTCGGCGTGGTCGAGGTGAGGTCGGCGCCGGCCTTGGCGAAGAGGTCCACCATCCGGGTGCTGTTCTGCACCACCTGCTGCGGCAGTTGCAGCCCGGAGACGGCGGTGCTGAAGTTGGTCGTGCCGCCGGCCGGCAGGGTGACCGCGCCGGTCGCCGGGTTGTAGAGCACCCGGGTCAGCCGGTCCACGGTGAACGCCCGGGTGCCGTTGAGATAGACCGAGTAGCCCTGCGGGACGCCGGAATACCTGGTCACCCCGTCGGCCGGGTCGTCCCAGACCACGCTGAGGTCCATGTTGCGGTACCGCAGGTTGTTCACGGCGAAGTGCGACCAGTTGATGTTGATCGGGGACAGCTCGATGGTGTTGTCGGTGCGCGGCCGGAGCCCGGCGACGTCCTCGACCACCGTCCAGTTGCTGCTGCCCAGGATGTTGTGGTGGATCCAGGACCGGTAGTTGATCGTCCGGCTCGACCCGCTCCAGTCCGCCCAGAACTCGTTCGCGTCCGGCCACTGGGTGTTGCCGCCGATGTACTGCGCCCAGGCGTTCCAGTAGAGGAGCTGCTTGTAGTTCTCCGCCGTCATCCACTGGTTGGGATAGTTGCGCAACACCGAGGAGTAGAGCCGGAACTGCACGGTCGAGTTGATGGTGGAGAAGTTGTTGCTGCCCGGCTGGCCGGCGGCGGCCGCCGCGGCCTTGTCGCGCTGGTTGGCGGTGAAGAACGGGAAGATCGGGTACTCCGCCGGGTCGTCGTAGAGCCGCAACGCCTGCCGGTACTGGTCGGTGTTCGGCATCAGCCCGACCGAGTACGGGTAGTAGTTGTTGATCTCCTTCCACGGTACGTGCGTGTTCGTCGAGACGTGCTTGTGCTCCAGCAGTTGCCGGGACGGATTCCACAGCGTGTTGATGATGCCGTTCCGGATCCGGTCGGCGATCGTCTGCATCTCGTTCGCCTTGGCCGTGTTGCCGAGCAGCGTGTACGCCTGCACCGCCGCCATCGCGTTGCTCCAGACGTACGCCCCCTCGGCCCGGTCCAGGTTGCCGGCACGCCAGTGGAACGACACCGCGTCGGCGTCGTTGCCGGTCATCGCGCCCCAGTCGTACTCGATCACGCCGTTGTTGTTGGTGTCGTAGGTGGCGAGCTGCCCCTTGACGTCCTGCTCGGCATAGCGGGCCAGGTTCGCCGCGATCGCCGGCTGCCCACCGTGGATCTGGTAGCTGCGCCAGGCCGCCTCGGAGACGTACTGGGTGTAGGAGTTCGACCAGTTCTCCGGGTCACCGGGGTTGTCCATGAACCGGCCGTTCCGGGAGACCTGCCCGATCGAGGTCCACGGCCCGTACGAGTAGATCGGGTTGCGCAGGTACTTCAGGTCGTCGATGTGCATCGGCTGGGTCAGTACGATCGCGTTGTTGTAGCCGAGCGCCCCCTCGACCGAGGTCGGGAACTGGAAGTCCTGGCCGGGGATGTCCACGTCGAGATAGTTGAAGCGCATCAGCCACCAGCGGTAGTAGACGTTCTTCTTGATCGCCGCGTCCGGCACGTCGATGTACGGGATGTTCTCCGCCCACCACCGGTTGTACGCCCGCACGTGCGTGGCGAACGCCGTCGCCGGGGTGTAACCGCGATAGGCGTTGTACTCGGTCAGCGACTCCGGAATCTCGTTGGCGACGAACCCGAGCTGCACCTTCGTGCTGAGCGACTGCCCGGCGGCCAGCGTCACCGACCGGTCCAGCCCGCCGGAACTGACCGTGAACCCGTCTCCCGACAGCCGGGGATAGAGCGTGGTCAGCCCGTTCTTCACCGCCCGGGTACCGGTCAGCTCGCTGCCGCTGCCCGAGGCGGCGTACGGCGAGGTGGCCCGCAGTTGCACGGTGGCCGAGCCGGAGCCGGTGTTCACCACGTTCAGGTTGGTCACCGCGACGTTCTGCGCGGTGATGAACTTCGACACCTCGACCCGGACGGAACCGCTGGTGTAGACGCCCCGCCAGTGGCTCGGCGACTGCCACCGGCTGGAGACCTGCTCGGTGAAGGTGCCCGGGGTGACCGCGACCGTGTACGCGGCCTGGCTGCTGATGTTGTCCCAGTAGGCGGCGTTGCCGCCGAAGCCGATCACCGACGGGTTGTGGGTGTACATGAACATGCCCCGGCCCCGGGTCATCAGCCAGGTACCGGCCGGGTCGTTGCCCGGCCGGGCGAGCAGCCGGTCCATCCAGAAGTCGGTGCCGCCGCTCTCGGCGTCGTAGATCGCCTGCATCGTGTTGCCGGTGCTGTAGCCGACCGGCGGGGCCGGGACAGCCGGTCCGGAGAACGTGGGAAAGCCGATGGTCTGCGCGGCCGTGGCCGGCGTACCGGGCGCCACCAGGGCACCGGTGGCCAGCACGACCGCGAGCCCGGCGGCCCAGGCTCTCCGCTTCCTACCCGGGGCGAAACGCATCGGGTCACCTCCAAGGGGGTTCGGTGGTGGGGGATGGACCGGCCCGTCGCGGGGCGGAGGGGGTCTGCCCCGCGACAGACCGGGGTCGTCAGGGCTGGTAGGCGAGCCACTCCAGCAGGCCGGTGGAGAAGCCGGACCGGGAGGTGATGTTCAGCCGCAGCCGGGTGGTGTTCACGGAGTTGAAGGTGGTGACGTTGTAGGTGTTGCCGGCCACCCCGCAGCTCGACTGGCCGGGCACGTTGGCGTACGCGCTGCCGGTCCAGTACTGCACCTGGCAGGAGGCGGGCAGGTCGATGCCCTGGTCGTCGTCGAACCAGTAGGTCGCGATCCGGTTCAGCGTCCGGGCCGACGGCCAGGTGTACTCGACCCACTGGGTGCCCTGCTCGGGCCAGTTGCCGTACGCCAGGTTGCTCTTGTCGGCCGAGTTCGCCGGTACGCCGCCGTTGTTCAGCGCCGCGATGCTCTCCCAGGCCGAGACGTACGAGGTGGAGGCGGTCGCCGAGGTGGCCAGGTTGGTACCGGCCGGTGGACCGCCCGGACCGGGGCCGGGACCAGGGCCGGGGCCGGTGCTGGTCTGCACCACCCGCTGCATCGTGCCGTCGGCGTTGAAGTAGAGCCGGTCGACCGCCACCGAGCGGCGGAAGTTACCGCCACCGGGGGCGTTGGCGGTGTGGTAGACCATGTACCACTGCCCGTTCAGCTCCACCACTCCGGCGTGGTTGGTGGTCGAGGAGACCTGGCCGAGCACGATGCCCCGGTGCGTCCACGGCCCCATCGGGTTGGTGGCGGTGGCATACCGCTGGCAGGCGTAGCTGGACGAGGTGACGCAGCCGTTGGTGTCGTTGGCGGCGTACATCATGTAGTAGAGGCCGTTGCGCTTGAACATCCACGGGGCCTCCCAGAAGTTGCTCAGCCCGCTCGGGGTGACCACCGGGCCGTCCAGCTCGATCATGTTCGACTTCAGCCGGGCCGCCCGGGCACCCCAGTAACCGCCCCAGTAGATGTACGCCTGCCCGTCGTCGTCGACGAAGACGGTCGGGTCGATGTTCAGCCCGGAGGAGTTCGGGGTGCTGTCGCTGATCAGCGGCCCGCCCTTGGCGTCGGTGAACGGGCCGAGCGGGCTGTCCCCGACCGCGACCCCGATGTCCATCCAGCCGGCGCCCCGGCCGTTGACCGAGGTGTACCAGTAGTACTTGCCGTTGCGCGGCTCGACCTCGCTGGCCCAGGCGTCCGCACCGGCCCATGGGAAGGTGGCGATCGAGGCCCGGGCGCCATGGTGCGTCCAGGTGTTGGCGTCGGTCGAGGAGAGGACGTGCCACTCCCGCATCCGGAAGTTGTTGTCCCCGGTCGGCGCCTCGTCCCGCCCGGCGTAGATGTACATGGTGTTGCCGACCACCAGCGGCGCCGGGTCGGCGGTGTAGATGCTGGTGATGATCGGGTTCGCCGCCGAGGCCGGTCCGGCCGGGATCGCCAGGCCGACACCGGCCAGCAGTCCGGCGACCCCGCCGGCCGCGACCCGGAACCATCGCCTGCTGCGCACTGAACCTTTCTCAACCTCCCCTTGCGGTCTGTGGTGGCCGCAGGCGGAAGTCGGGGCGCACACGCCGCCCGGTTCAGGTTGAGAAAGGTCCACTGTCTGCTCTCCTGTTCGGTGTGGGAGCGGTGGTCAGGCGGAACGAAGAGTGGTCACAGACCGGTCGAGTTCAGGTCTGCGATCTCGGCCGCGCTCAGCGCCCGGGCGTAGACCCGGAAGCCGTCCACCGCGCCGGTCAGGTAGGGGTCGCCGGAGTACTGCGACCGGCCCACCCAGTTGTTGGTGGTCGAGCCGAGCGCGGAGGGCCGGGTGGTCATGGCGGTGTTCCGGGCCACCTCGACGCCGTTCACGTAGAGCACCCCGGTGTTGCCGGTCTGGGTGACCGCGACGTGCGTCCAGGTGTTGACCGGGATCGCCGCCGGCCCGTTGATCTGCTGTTCCGACCCGGCTCCCCCGCTGGTGATGGCGAACCGGATCGTCCCGGCGCTGCTCTGCGGGGTGAGGAAGAGGTACGCCCCGGTCCCGGTGCCGAAGTCGAAGACCCGCGCCCAGGCCGTGGCGGCGGTCCGGCGTACCCAGGTCGCCACGGTGAACGCGGTGGCGCCGGCGAGCAGCCCGGCCGGCAGGCTGACGTGCGCGCTGGTGCCGTTGAGGTTGACCGCGTTGCCGGTCCGGCCGCTGGTCCAGCCGGCGCCGCCGGTCAGGGTGCCGGTCTTGCCGTTGCCGGTGGCGTCGGCGGCGCTGGTGCCGGCGGTCTCGTCGAACCGGTAGTGCGCGACGAACGGGGCCGGCGGCGCCCCGGTCACCGTCCAGTAGACCGTGTAGCGCTGCCCGTGCATCTTGTAGAACGGCAGCAGGGTCACGGTGCCGGTGCTGGCCGTCGCGGTGTACTGCATCGGGGTCGAGGTCGGCGTGATGGTGGCCGGGTTCAGCGTCGGCAGCGCCGAGAGGTTGGTGCTGCCGTACGCCCCGGCGAGCACGATCGGCCCGTGCTTGACCGCCTGCACCGTGCTGTTGTCCGGGGTGGCCTCCCGGGTCAGCGCCATCGGCAGGCTGATCTCGACCACGTCGCCGGAGGCCCAGGTCCGGTTGATCCGGGCGAAGCTGCCGGATGTGACCCCGGACTGCACCGTGCCGTTCAGCCGTACCTCGGCGCCGGTGGCCCAGCCGGGGATCCGGATCCGCAGGTCGATCGCGCCGGAGCCGGTGACGGTGAGCCGGCTGGTCGACGACTCCGGGAACGTGGTGTCCTGCTGCACCGTGATCCCCCGCCCCGGCCAGACCAGCCGGGAGGCGGCGAAGAGGTTGACGTAGAGGATGTCGCCGTTGTGGAAGTAGATGCTGTCGACGAGCTTGGTGTGGGTCTCCATCCCGGTGCCGTGGCAGCAGGTGAAGTTGCTGTAGTCGTTGCTGTACGTCTTGGTCCCGCCGGCCCGCAGCGGCACGTAGTAGCAGTGGAAGCCATGCGACGAGCTGGGGTTCTGCGCACCGATCAGGTGGTTCCAGAGCGCCCGCTCGTAGTAGTCGAGATAGTCCAGCCGACTCGGGTTGGTGAAGAAGAGCTGCCGGGTCAGCTTCAGCATGTTGTAGGTGTTGCAGCACTCGCAGGTGCTGTCCGACAGCTCGCTGGCGATCCGGTTCGGCGCCTTGAAGTACTCCCCGTTGGAGTTGCCGCCGATCGCGTAGCTGTGCCGGTTGACCACGATGTCCCAGAAGTTGACTGCGATGTCGCGATATCGCGTGGTGCCGGTGGCGTGGTATTCGCGGATCGCGCCGAGGATCTTCGGGATCTGGGTGTTCGCGTGGTAGTTGTTCAGCGCGTCGGTGTTCGCGGCCAGCGGGTCGAAGATCTCCGCGTGGTCGAAGTAGCGGGCCGTGGTCAGGTGGTCCGGGTTCTCGGTGAGCTGGTAGAGGTTGGTCAATACCTCGTTCATCCCGCCGAACTCGGTGTCCAGCATGTTCTGCCGCTGGGTCTGGCTCAGCCGGTCGTTGCGGAACTTCACCCAGGCCGCCATCCGGGTCAGCACGTCGAGCGCCTGGGCGTTGCCGGCCAGCAGGTGCATGTCGAGCAGCCCGGCCATGATCTTGTGCAGCGTGTAGTACGGCGCCCAGACCTGCTGCCGGGCCTCCACCCGGTCGATGAAGCTCTCCGGGTACGCCGACAGGTAGCCGGTGTTGTAGCCGGCCGTGCTGGCCCGGTTCTGGCAGATCGCCAACTGCGCCACCAGATAGTCGCCCTTGGTCTTGAACGCCGCCTGCCCGGTGTTCGCGTACGCCTGGGCCAGCGCGGTCAGCACGTGCCCGGTGGAGTGGCCGCGCAGTTCGGTGGTCGGCGACTCCCAGCCTCCGCAGGCGGTCGCCGAGGAGGAGAGCCCGTAGTTGAGCCGGAAGGTGTGCAGCAGCCGGTCGGCGTCGATGAAGTTCAGATAGGACTGGGTACGGCCGGCGTTCGCCTGGAACGGCCCGGCCAGCAGGGTGACCGCGGTCAGCGGAAAGGCATACGCGGAGACCCCGATGTCGGTCCGGGCCGCGGCGGCCGGCGCGGCGGGCAGGGTGCCGGCGACGGCGGTGCCGACCGCGACGGCGGCGCCGGTCTGCAACAGGGATCGGCGGGACAGGGCAGGTTGGGGCATGGGTGGTCACCTCCGGGGGCGGGGGTCGCCCGGCGACGTGGCCGGGCGACCCCGGATGTGGGTTCGAGCGACCAGGTCAGTAGCCGTAGCGGTTCTTCAGGTGCCGCCACCAGTCCCGGAACATCCAGCGGTCGAACTCGGTGATCGAGCTGGCGCTGCCGGCCTTCATGATGAAGCCGCTCACGCCGGTCGGCGTCCAGTCGTAGAAGTCGTCCAACCCGTAGGTATGGCCGATCTCGTGCAGCAGGATGGTCATGTTCTCCGCGTTGATGCTGTTCATGAAGTACTCGCGGCCCATCCGTTGACCCCAGTCACCGCCGGCACCGCCGCCGAAGCCGTCGGTCAGCCAGAGCGACTGGTCGTAGTGCCGGGATGCCCCGCCGGGACAGTTCGGGTACTGGCCGTTCTGGTTGAAGAACCGGCCGCACGGCGCCGCACACTGTGGCGCGTTCTCCCGGATGTCGCCCACGTAGATGTCGACCGAGGTGTCCGACCACTGGAGCTGGGACCGGTTGCGTACCGCCCAGCCGACGACCCGGATCGGCACGTCGGTGTACGGGAACGCGTTGTGCCCGACCATCACGTCCATCCACTTCTTGTACTGCCGGGCCAGCGAGGCGTGGATCTGGTCGCGCTGGGCGGCGGTGACGTTGGCCGAGGAGTCCCAGCGGACGCAGTAGTTGATGTAGCCCCGGTTGGCGAAGAGCTGATCCCAGCCGTAGTTGCGGAAGGCGTACAGGTTGCCGTTGTTGTAGGTCTGCTCCTGGTGCCGCCAGACCTCGTCCAGCGCGGTGACCAGGTTGGACGGCGGGTTCCAGCCGGTGGACGGTGGCGTGGTCGGCGGGGTGGGGCCGGGCGGCTGGGCGTGCGCCTTGACCTCCAGCAGGCCGACCGAGGCCGTCCCGCTCTGCATCAGCACCCGCAACTGGGTGGTGCTGACCGCGTTGAAGGTGACCAGGTTGTAGCGGTTGGCCGCGATCGGGTAGCCGCTGGCTCCGGCGACGTCGACGTAGCCGCTGCCGTTCCAGCTCTGCACCCGCCAGGAGGCCGGCAGGCGTACTCCGCCGTTGTCGTCGAAGAAGTAGACCTCGGCAGCCCGGATGGTCTGCGGCGAGGTCCAGGTGAGCAGCACCCACTGCTCGCCCGTGTTGGGCCAGGTGCCCCAGCGCGGGTTCTGGGTGTCGTTCGAGGTGGTCGGGTCGATGCCGTCGCGGATCGCCGCGACGCTCTCCCAGGGTGAGGTGTAGGACGCGCTCGCGGTCGCGGTCCAGGCCAGGTTGTCCCCGGGGGCGGCCTTCGCCACTCCCATCCCGGTGAACACCAGGCCCAGCGCCAGCAACGGCGCGAGGGCCGGCCACCATCGCCTCATCGGACTCCTCCTTCGCTCAAGTGATTGATGATGATCAATTTCTTGGCGCCGGGTCCGCCGGAGGATCGGCGGGGTGGTGGGTTTCGGCGTTCAGCACACGATGGCGTACGAAAAGGTTTTCGGCAAGGTGTTGCGCATATTACGAGGACGTAACGCTGAGCCCGATCCATCGCGAAGAACAGCGGTTGATCTTCATGGTTGTTCCGAAAAGGTTCTCGAAACGCTTTCGGAACGGCCGTAGCGGCAGGTTGGCGGGCGTGGATCCCGACGGGCCGGGTAAGGCCCCCAGCGTCGCCGACGGAAGCCGGCGGACGATGGAACGCGCGGACGGGACAGGTCCGACGGGGACGGGCGGAGGAGGCGCGGATGGCGACCGGGACGAACGGGCGCGCACCCGGCCCGCCGGTCGTACTGACCGTCAACGCGGGTTCGGCCAGCCTCCGGCTCGATTACGTCCGGGCGGGCGAGGTCACCGACGCGCTGGCCCGGACCGAGCCGCCCGGGTCGGCCGAGGCGGATCGGGCGGTACGCGACTTCCTCGCCGCCCACCAGCCGCCCGACGCCGTCGGCCATCGGCTGGTGCACGGTGGCGACCTGGTCCGCGCCCCGACCCGGGTGGACGAGGCCCTCCGGTCCGCACTCGACCGGCTGGGCACGCTGGCCCCGCTGCACCTGCCGCCCGCCCTGCACCTGCTGGACCGGATCCGGGAGCAGCTTCCCGAGGTACCACAGGTGCTCTGCCCGGACACCGCGTTCCACGCCCACCTGCCGGCCGCCGCCGCCACCTACCCGCTACCCGCACAGTGGCGCCGACGCTGGGGGCTACGCCGGTACGGCTTCCACGGCCTGTCGTACGCGTACGCCCTGCGCCGTACCGCCGAGCTGCTCCGCCGGCCGGCCGGCGGACTCCAGCTCCTGCTGGCGCACCTCGGCGGCGGTGCCTCGGTCTGCGCGGTCCGGGACGGCCGCAGCGTCGACACCTCGATGGGTTTCACCCCGCTGGACGGCATCCCGATGTCGAAGCGCTCCGGTGCGGTCGACCCGGGCATGCTGCTCTGGCTGCTCGAAGACGACCGGCTCAGCCTGGCCGAGCTGTCCGAGGGACTCAACTCCCGGTCCGGGCTGCTCGGGCTCTCCGGTGGCCGCTCCGACGACACCCGTGACCTGGTCGCCGCCGCCCCGGAGGACCCGCTGGCGGCGCTGGCCCTCGACGTCTACGCCCACCGGGTACGCCGGGAACTGGCCGCCGCGGCCACCAGCCTGGACCGGCTCGACGCGCTGGTCTTCACCGGCGAGATCGGCTGGGACCAGCCCGAGGTACGGCACGACGTCTGCGCCGGGCTCGGCCTGCTCGGCGTCACGCCGCCGCAGGGCGGCAACCGGGAGACCGACGCGGTGGTCTCGGCCCCCGACGCCCGGGTGCCGGTGCTGGTCGTCGAGCCCCGGGAGGATCTCCAGGTCGCCGCCGAGACCCTCGCCGCGCTGGGCTGAGCGGCCTGGAGAGGTCGGCATCACCCCGAGCCCGTGGTGGAGATGGTGCTCGCGGTGTCGCGCCGCCCCGGCTCAGTCGTTCCCGGCGCCGTCCCGCCAGCCGTGCCGGGTCTCGAAGCCGAGCAGCCGGCGCGCGGCCGAACTGTCCAGCGGCGAGTCGAAGCCGTCCAGCGGCGCCCGGAGCCGGGTATCCGGATGGAACCGGGCCAGCAGCTCGGCGGTCGGCACCGCTGTCGAGGTGTCCGGCGCGGCGATGTTGAAGACGTGGTGGCCGGTCAGCCCCGAGGTCAGGGCGGCGTGCACGGCCCGGGCCGCGTCCCGGGTGTCGAGCCAGGCCCACAGCTCCCGCCGGTTGGCGGCCACGTCCCGGCGGATCCGGTCGAGGTGGGCCGCCAACCGGTCGCCGTCGCCGACGAACGGGAAGCGCAGCAGGATCGTCGGCATCCCCCACCGCCGGGTGGCGAACGCGCCGACCTGCTCGGTCATCGTCTTCGACAGCCCGTACGAGTCGATCGCCACCGACGGCTGTGCCTCGTCGACCGGCACGTACGGCGGGGACAGGTCCCGCCCGGCCCAGGCGTACCCGTACGCGGCGACGCTGGACGCCGCGACCGCGCACCGTACGCCGGCCCGGCCGGCACCGTCGAGTACGAGGTAGGCGCCCTGGACGTTCTGGGCGAGAGTCTCGTCCTCGGGTACCTGGCCGGGTGCGGCGATCGCGGCGAGGTGCACGACGGCGTCGACCGGCCGGCCGAACGGGCGCAGGCTCTGCGCGACGAATGCCCGGTCCCGGACGTCGCCGACCAGCACCAGTTCGGCCTTCGGGCTGCTGAACGGCGACCGGTCCACGGCGACCACCCGCAACCCCGACCCGGCCAGGTACGGCACGACGACTCCGCCGATCACCCCGGCCGCTCCGGTGACCAGCACCACGGACCCGTCTGGGGTCCGCCCACGCGGAGCGTCGGCGCCCGGCATCCGGTGCCGGATCCCCTGCTGGGACATGTTCGCTCTCCCTACTTCCCCGGTCAGCCCTTGATCGCCCCGGTGAGGCCGTTCACGAAGTACCGCTGGGCGGCGAGGAAGAGGATCACGACCGGGATGACCACGATCAGCGCACCGGCCATCAGCGAGTTGTACTGCACCACCTGCGACGACTTCAGCGCCTGGAGCGCGATCGGCAGCGTGTAGGTGGCGGGGTCGTTGAGCGACACCCGGGTCAGCAGATACTCGTTCCAGGTCGGGATCGCGGTCAGCAGGGCGATCGTGACCAGCGCGGGGCGGGCCAGTGGCAGGTAGACCCGGGTGAAGATGCGCAGTTCACCGGCACCGTCCACCCGGGCCGAGTCGCGCAGTTCGGTCGGTACCGCCCGGAACGCGTTGGTCAGCAGCAGTACGGCGAACGGGGCGGTGCCGTTGACGAACGGCAGGACCAGACCGAGGTGCGTACCGAGGATCGCCAGCCGGTTCTCCAGCAGCACGATCGGGAGCAGGGTGACCACGCCGGGCACGAAGAGCAGCGCGACGAAGAGCCGGTACAGCGCGGTACGGCCGGGAAAGTGCAGCGCGGCGAAGGCGTACGAGGCGGCCGAGTAGATCACCACGACGCCGAGGGTGGTCGCCACGGTCACCTGGAGACTGTTCACGAAGTAGTCGAAGAAGTGCAGCCGGTTCCAGGTGTCGACCAGGGTGCTCAGCGTCGGGTCTCGCGGGATCAGGTGACCGCCCGCGATGACCTCCTGCGGGGTCTTGAAGGCCGCCGAGACCATCCAGAGGAACGGGTAGAGGCTCACCATGGCGTACCCGGCAAGCAGTAGCCCGACGACCGTGCGGGCGACGACGGCCTGCGCCCGCCAGCGGCGTACCCCTCGGGTCGGCGGGGCGGGCCGGGCGGTGGCCTCGATCGCGGCCGGCGCGGCACCGACCGTCATCGCCGCTCCCGGGTGACCCGCAGGTGGACGAAGGCCACCAGCACGGCGGCGACGAAGAGCATCCAGCCCAGCGCGCTGGCCAGCCCCAGCGTCGGGGCGAGTTCGGACTGGAACGCGAGCCGGTAGGTCTGTAGGCCGAGCACGTTGGTGTGGTCGCCCGGACCGCCGTCGGTCATGATCAGGAAGATCTGGAAGCCTTGCAGCGCGTCACGCAGGTTGAGCAGCACGATCACGGCGGTGATGCCGCGCAGCAGCGGCCAGACCACGCTGAGGTTCACCCGCCACCAGCTCGCGCCGTCGATCTGGGCAGCCTCGGTCAGCGCCGGGTCGATCGTCTGCAACCCGGTCAGGTAGAGCAGCGTCGCGACCGGTACGGCGGACCAGACCATGATCACGATGAGCGTCGGCAGCGCGGTGTCGGGATTGCCGAGCCAGCCCTGCGGCTGGGAGAGCGAGCCGAGGCCGAGCGCGCCGAGCAGCGTGTTGATCGCGCCGTTCGGCTCCAGGACGTACTGCCAGGCCAGGTAGACCGCGATCCCGGTGGTGATGTAGGGGACGAAGTAGACCGAGCGGAGCAGCCCGACGAACCGGCGGGCCCGGTTGAGCGCCAGGGCCAGCGGAAAGGAGATCACGACGGTGAGCAGCGGCGCCGCGATCATCACCCAGACGGTGTTCAGCGCCGCCGCGCGGACCGGCGGGGAGAAGACCGGACTGGCCCAGAGCAGGTCGGTGTAGTTGCGCAGGCCGACCCAGAGCCAGGTCGGGGTGAGCCCGTTCCACTGTACGAAGGAGAGTTGCAGTCCCCAGAAGAGCGTGTAGACGCCCATCACGGCGAAGAGCACGATGGCCGGGGCGACGAAGGCGTACGCCCAGGCGACCTCCCGGGGCTGGTAGCGCCGCCGGCCGCGTCCCCGCCCGGTACGGCCACGGCTGACCGTGACCGCACCGGGTGACGTGGGTACGTCGGTGGTCATTTCCCTGCCCAGTAGCCGTCGATGATCTTCTGGAGCCCGGCGGCGGCGGTCGGCACGTCGGCCTTCTTCAACGGGGTGAGTTCCATCAGCGACCGGGCCACCACGGCGGCGTCGTACGAGGGCGGCTGGTGCGTCGTGTCACCCGGGTTGTACGCCTCGACACCGGAGCCGAACGACCCGATCATCGCGCCGAGCACCGGGCCGAGGGTGCCGGTCGGGTCGTCGCCGAGGTTGACCGGCGGGACGTCCAGGGCGTCCTTGGCGAACTGGCTCGCGACGTCGGTCTGGGCCAGGTGCTCCAGCCACTTGACCGCGCCGTCCTTGTTCTTCGTCGTCGCCGAGACCGAGAGTCCGGTCAGCGCGAACGGCGCGAGGCTCAGCTCGGGCACCGTACCGCCCCGGGGCGAGGGCACCGGGAACGTCACGATGTTCTCCGGGTTCATCCCGTTCTGGGACAGGAACGCCAGCGTGAACGTACCGCCGACGACGAACGAGGAGCGGCCCTGCGCGAACGCGAGATCCGCGTCGTCGATGGTCAGCGTCTGGGTGCCCGGCATCCAGTACGGCGTCACCTGGTGGTAGCTCTCCAGCACCGACCTGCCGTTGGCGGAGGTCCAGTTCCGGGCCGGGTCGTTGGAGAAGAGCCCGGCGAACCCGGCCTTGCCCAGCTTGCCGTACGCCATCGGCTGCATCAGCCACTCCATGCCGGTGGTCGGCGCCTGGAAGCCGATGCTCAGTCCACCGTCCTGGGGTCGCGCCCTGCGGACCGCCTCCAGCGCGGCGACGAAGTCCTCCCAGGTCTTCGGCGACTCGGTGACCCCGGCAGCGGTCAGCCGCTCCTTGTTGGCGTAGACGATCCCGAAGGTGCCGATCGTCAGCGGTACGCTGAACCGCTGGTTGAGCTTGATGCCCGCGCTCTTGGCGCCCTTCTCCTGCGACTGCTTGTAGTACCGCTCGGTGACGGTCCCCTCGGCCGCGACCGACGGCAGGTAGCGGTCGGTCCAGGTGGCCTCCTCGGTGAGGTCCTCCAGCAGGCCGGCGGCACCGAAGGTGAAGTCGTCGCCGTTGGTGTGCACCTCGAAGATGTCCGGCAGGCTGCGGGTCTGCGCGGCGGCCTGGACCCGGGCGATGAACGCGTCGTCCGGGGTGATCGCCTCGACGGTCACTCCGACGCCGGTCTTCTGCTTGAAGCTCTCGGCGGCCTTCTGTAGCGCCGCGACGTGCGACTGCTTGAAGGTCCACATCGTCAGGTTGTCTCCGCTCGACGAGTCACCGCCCCCGCCCGGGCCGCAGGCGGTGACCGCGCCGGTGAGCGCGAGGATCGTGGCGAGTGCGAGACAGGTGCGGGCTGATCGAGGTAGGTATCGGTTCACGCTGCGCCTCTTCCATCCCTAGGGTGGGGTTGCTGGTCCAGGGGGCTTGCTGGTCGCGCCGACGAAACAGAACGTAAATCAATTTGATATATAGTGTCAACATCGTCGTCGGGTCCGCGATGAGTCCCCGTCATGAGTCCAGAGAGGGCACCGTGATACCACCGCCCCCGCCAGCGGAATCCCCGGTCCCGGCACCCGTCGAGGCACCCGTCCTCGCCCCCGCGCCGTGGACCGCTCCGGGCGGCATCCGGGTCACCCGGGTACGCACCTTCCTCTGTGCCCCGCAGGGCTGCCCGTACGTGATCACCCGGGTCGAGACCGACCAGCCCGGACTGTACGGCCTCGGCTGCGCCAGCGACCCGCAGCGCACCCTCGCCATCCGGTCCGTCGTGGACGACTACCTCGGCCCGATGCTGCTCGGCCGGGACCCGGCGGACATCGAGGACCTGCACCGGCTGCTGCTCAACAGCGGCTACTGGCGCGGCGGCTCGATCGCCAACAACGCGCTCGCCTCGATCGACGTCGCGCTCTGGGACATCAAGGGCAAGGTGGCCGGTCTCCCCCTGCACCAGGTGCTCGGCGGGCGGGCCCGGGGACACGCGGAGGCGTACACCCACGTCGACGGTGCGGACGAGGCGCAGGTGGTGGAGCTGGTCCTCGCCGCACGGGACCGGGGCTACCGGCACGTACGGGTGCAGGTGGCCGTACCCGGGACGGACACCTACGGCACCGCCCTGGCCGACGAGCGGCAGGCCGCGGACCGGCGGATGCGTCGGGAGTCCTGGGACAGCCTGGCCTACCTGCGACACGTCCCGCCGGCACTGGTCCGGATCCGCGAGCGGGTCGGCCCCGACGTCGAACTGCTGCACGACGTGCACGAGCGGCTGACCCCGGCACAGGCCCGGCAGTTCGTCCGGGCCGTCGAGGAGGCCCGGCTCTACTTCCTGGAGGACGCACTCGCGCCCGAGGACGCGGCGCACTTCGCCGGGCTGCGCGCCGCCGGCAGCACCCCGCTGGCCGTCGGCGAACTCTACGCGGAGGTCACCCAGTACCTGCCCCTGCTGGAGCAGCGGGTGATCGACTTCGCCCGGATCCGGATCCCCACGCTCGGCGGGCTGACCCCGACCCGCAAGCTGGTGGCCGCCTGCGAGCTGTTCGGGGTGCGTACCGCGCCGCACGGGCCGGGCGACGTGAGCCCGGTCGGACAGGCCGCGAACGTCGCCCTGGACATCTCCTCCCCCGCTTTCGGGGTCCAGGAGGCGGCGACCTTCCGGGACGCGACGCTGGAGGTCTTCCCGGGTGCACCGGTGCCGGTCGACGGCCGGTTCCCGCCGTCGGACGCGCCGGGCCTGGGCGTCGACTTCGACGAGGCGGCGGCGCGTCGTCACCCGGTCACCGCACCGCTGGAGCACGACCGGTGGGCCCTGCTCCGCGCGACCGACGGCAGCGCACACCGCCCCTGACGGCGCGGCCCCGCCGACCGACACCGCGCCGGGTGTGTCCGTTGCCGGTCGGCGCGAGGTGTGTCCGGTGTCGGTCGGCCGAGGTGTGTCCGTGCCCGTCGCGGGACGTGTGTCCGGCGGTACGGCGAGGTGGTGCCCGGGGGCCGGTCGCGCCCCGAGCGCTAGGCGAGCACCGGTCGCGGGCCGAGGGCTAGGCGAGGAGCAGGGACTGGGGGCGGGCCGACAGGGTCTGGTCGAGTACCAGGCAGGCGGCGCCGACCGCGCCCACGTCGTCGCCGAGCGCCGTACCGGTGACCGCCGTCTCGTGCATCTTCCCGACGAACGGGGACGACGCGACGATCGGGTTGATCACCGGTAGGAAGAGCCGCCCGAGGTGCGGCCAGATCGGGCCGCCGAAGACGATCAGTTCCGAGTCGACCAGGGTGGCGGCGGCGCTGACGCCGAGCCCGACCCGGCGGGCCCAGCCGTCGATGATGCTCCGCGCGCTGGTGTCACCGGCATCGGCGAGCGCCACCAGGTCGAGCAGGCTGCGCTCCGCCTCGCCGGGCCCGACCGGCGCCTTCTCCCGGCCCAGTACGCCCCGCTCGATCGCCTCCTCGACCAGCGCGTACGTCGTGCAGTTGGCGTCCAGCCCGCCGATCTCACCCGCGTTTCCGGAGACTCCACGCAGCACGACGTCGTTGACCACCACGCCCATCCCGGAGCCGGTACCGAGGTAGAAGAAGAGGAAGTTCCCGGAGTGTACGGCCGCACCCGCCCACCGCTCGGCGATGGCCGCCGCGATGACGTCCTTGTCCATCACCACCGGCCACCCGGTGGCCAGGGACAACTGGTCCCGCAGCGGCACCCGCTCCCAGCCCGCCAACTGCGGCGGCTCGACCACCGCGCCGGCCACCGGGTCGATCGGCCCCGGCACGGCGACGCCCAGCCCGAGGATCCGCTCGCGGGGAATGCCGGACTCGTCGACCAGCCGTTGCACCGCGGTACTCATGTCGGCCAGCGTCTCGGCCTGGTCGACGACCTGCGGCGTCGGCTGCCGCATGCTGTGCACCACCCCGCCGACCAGGTCGAGCACCACGTAGGTGACCACGGCCGGATCGAGGTGTACGCCGATCGCGAAGCTGCCGCCCGGGCTCACCTGCAACACGGTGCGGGGCTTGCCGACCCGGCCGCCCTTCTTGCCCGCCTCGACCACCAGTCCCCGGTCGAGCAGCCGGCGGCAGATGTTGGAGACGGTCTGCGCCGACAGCCCGGTCGCGGCGGCCAGCTCGACCCGGCTCAGCCCGTCCGGCGCCCGCCGGATCGCGTCGAGCACGACCGACTCGTTGAAGTCGCCCACCCGGGGAAGGTTGGTCCCGCGCCGAACAGTCGGTTGGTCGATCGTCACGCCCGTTCTCCCGGCTCGGGTCTGGGGTGCCTTGAGCGTAACCGGACGTCGATCGTGCCGGACGGCACGCCCGGCCCGGCGGGTGCGGGCCTCACCTGACCTGCCGGACCAGTCGGAGGGCGACAGGGCCCCCGGCGGGACACCCCGACGACCGGAGCATCGCGCCCGGCAGGCACGTCAGCGGTACGCCGACCGCCGTGGCGGACTGTAGGGCACGCGCCTCCACCACGGGAAGTCCTCCAGGATCCGCTGGCTGCCGCACGCACGCTGCCTCGATCGGCACCGGCGCGGGCTGGAGGACATATCTTAAATCAAACTGATGTACTTATCACCCTCCGACTCCCCGCCGCCCGAGCGAGCGGTCAGGCCATCAGTCGGGTCAGGTCCATCAGTCGGGTCAGGCCATCAGTCGGGTCAGGAAGTCGCCGATCCCCTGGGCGATCGCCATCAGCACCGCCCCGATCGTCTCGACCAGATCGGCGGCACCGTCCGGCCGGAACGCGACGAAGAAAATCAGGAAACCCACGAACAGCCAGGTGAGGACCTTCTTGGCAAGTACGGGCATGTCTCCTCCGCTGGGGCATCCCCCGTCTCGTACGACCTCAAGAGTCTCGGTTTCACGAGAGCTGGCGCACTCCGGCGATCGAGTGCTCGCATCCCCGTCCGGACCGGCCTGCAAACGACCCCGCCGGACCGGCCCGGCGCCGCCGGTCGGCTCGGCCACCCGAGTACCGCTCATCCGGATCACGCCGGTCGCCGGATACGCAGTATTACAGCATCAAAACAGGATAAGATGGCGAATTATCCCTCATTATCCGCTTGATGGCGGTGACGACGAGCCGGACGATCCCGGGGCGGAGGCAGGTTGACCAGCCCTGGCGGCCGACCGGACGTGCTCCGTGGGCCGGACGACGCCCGGGTCACCACCCCGAGCTCTTCTTCGACGTGGTCTACGTGCTGGCGGTGACCCAGTTGACCGCCGCGCCGCCGGGAGGCCGCTGGACCGAGGAGCCAGCTCCGTAACTTTTCGGAACTCCACGTCCGACTCCGACCTGCCGTCGTCTCGGACGCCATCGTCGGCGGCGTGGAGCGTCACCACATTAGCTGGTCAGCAACGAGCTTCCGGCGACGACAGCCGAGCGGCAGCACGCCGGGAGTGTTCCGGAAACCGTTGACCCCCGGGACCGGCGATGGAACACTATCCATCCATTAAGGTCGATTGGCGCCACGCTGTCCGTCAGGGATCGAATCGCGGCGGACCAGGGTGGCCCCGGCCGTTTCCACACCGTGACGCCCGGACGGACCCACCACCATGCGCCCGTCCGGCCATCCGCCAGAAGGGGCAGAGATGATCAGGAGTTCCACCGACGGCGCCAGGGGCCCGAGACCGCGCTACCGGACCCGACTCGCGCTCGTCATCGGCGCGGTGGGCATGCTCGCCACCGCCGGCGCCATCGCGCTGCCCAACACCGCCAGTGCGGCGAGCACCCTGGGTGCCTCCGCCGCCGAGCGGGGCGGGCGCTACTTCGGTACCGCCGTGGCGGCGAACAAGCTCAACGACAGCGCGTACACGACCATTCTGAACCGCGAGTTCAACCAGGTCACGCCCGAGAACGAGATGAAGATCGACGCGACCGAGCCGCAGCGGGGACAGTTCTCGTACGGCAACGCGGACCGGATCGTGCAGCACGCCCGCAGCCGGGGCATGCAGGTACGCGGCCACACCCTGGCCTGGCACTCGCAGCAGCCCGGCTGGATGCAGAGCCTCTCCGGCAGCACGCTGCGCCAGGCCATGCTCAACCACGTCACCCAGGTCGCCACCCACTTCCGGGGCCAGGTCACCTGGTGGGACGTGGTGAACGAGGCGTACGCGGACGGCAGCAGCGGCGCCCGGCGCGACTCCAACCTCCAGCGCACCGGCAACGACTGGATCGAGGCCGCGTTCCGGGCCGCGGACGCCGCCGACCCGAACGCGCAGCTCTGCTACAACGACTACAACATCGACAACTGGAACGACGCCAAGACCCAGGCCGTCTACCGGATGGTCCAGGACTTCAAGCAGCGCGGCGTACCGATCGACTGCGTCGGTCTCCAGTCGCACTTCACCGGCGGCTCGAACTACCCGAGCAACTACCGCACCACTCTGTCCAGCTTCGCCGCCCTCGGCGTCGACGTGCACATCACCGAGCTGGACATCCGCAACGCGCCGGCCGACGCGTACCGCAACGTGACCAACGACTGCCTGGCGGTGGCCCGCTGCAAGGGCATCACGGTGTGGGGCATCCGCGACTCGGACTCGTGGCGGTCCGGCGAGAGCCCGTTGCTGTTCAACGGCAGCGGCCAGAAGAAGCCGGCGTACGACGCCGTGCTCACCGCGCTGAACAACGGCAACCCCGGCGGCAACCCGACCACCCCACCGCCTGGCGGCGGCTGCACCACGTCGACCACGGCCGGAACGGTCTGGGGCGACCGGTACAACACGTCGGTGACGGTCAGCGGCGCCAGCAACTGGACCGTGGTGGTGGCTGTCACCGCACCGCAGTCGATCAGCACCACCTGGAGCGGCAGCGCCAGTCTGAGCAGCAACAACACCGTGCTGACGATGCGTTCCAACGGAAGCGGCAACACGTTCGGCTTCACCACGATGATGAACGGCAACTCCAGCGCCCGACCGCAGGTCAGATCCTGCACCGCCGGGTAGCCGACCGTCCCCTCGCCGGCCGTGCGGTGTCCCCATCGCACGGCCGGCGACATCGGCCGGTATCGGGATCGCCGGCGGGGGCCGGTCAACCGGTCAGTCGCGCCCGCCACGGGTGGGTCGGGTGCACCAGGGCCAGCGCGTCGTCGAGCCAGCATCGTGCGGTGTCGTCCAGTAGCGGCAGCGCGGTGGCGAAGTCCGCCTCGTCCTTCGCCCGGACGGCCTTCGCCTTGAACAGCAGTACCACCTCCAGCACCAGGTACGGAATCCCGTCCGGGTCGTGCCGGACGATGTCGGCGTACGGGCGACGGATCCGGTCGTCGCGCCGACAGACCCAGACCGTCCCGTCGTGCGGCTCCCGGAACACGTCCAGCCGCCACCGGCCGCTGACCCGCTCGTACGCCCAGGTCTGGTGGCTGGTCCGCATCGACTCCGGAGTCGGCGTGAACAGCCGGCCGTCGTGTGGCACGGCGAACTCACAGTCGCCGAAGCGCTCCCGTACCTCGGCGAACCGGTCCGCCGGAACCGCGATCTCCAGGTCTTCGTGCGGCCGGGAGGGTACGCCCCGGCACAGGTCGATGGCCCAGCCGCCCGCCACGTACCAGGGCAGGTCGAGGCCGGCCAGCCGTTCGGCGACCACCGACGGCGGCCAGGGCTCCCAGGCGTCGAGATCCGGCATCACGGGTCGACGGTAACCAACCCGGGCCGGTCCGAGTCAGCCGAGGCCGGGTCGGACGGTCAGGCCGACCGTCGGCGGACCAGGTGGGTGTCCAGGAAGATGGCCGGCGAGGGAATCTCGTCGCCCCGGATCTGTGCGACCAGCAGCCGGGCCATCTCCGTGCCCATCGTGATCACCGGTTGGTGCACCGAGGTCAGCGGCGGGTTGGCGTGCAGCGCCAGCGAGGAGTCCTCGTAGCCGACCACCGCCACGTCGGCCGGGATGCGCCGGCCCGCCTCGTGCAGCGCCTGGATGACCCCCAACGCCATCAGGTCGGAGGCGGCGAAGACCGCGTCCAGGTCGCCGCGCCGGTCCAGCAGCCGGCGCATCGCGTCGAGGCCGCTGTTCGCGCTGAAGTCGCCGTACTCGATCAGGTCCTCGGAGACCGGCCGGCCGTGCGCGGCGAGCGCCTCGCGGTAGCCGGCCAACCGGGTCACCCCGGCGCCCATGTCCTGCGGCCCGGCGACCGTGGCGACCGCCCGGCGGCCGATCCCGATCAGGTACTCGACGGCCTGCCGGGCGCCGCCCGCGTTGTCCACGTCCACGAAGTACGCCGGCTGCGCGCCCGGGCCGAGCATCCGGGCCGGCCGTCCACCGAGGACAGTGGGCAGCCCACGCTCCATCAGCAGGCCCGGCAGTGGATCCGCGTCGTGCAGCGAGATCAGCATCACCCCGTCGACGTGCTGGTCGGTGAGCTGGTGCTCCATCTTCTCCCGCCCGCCCGGCGACTGGATCCAGGAGAGCCACAGTTGCAGCGGGGTGTCGGCCAGGCCGGCGCTGACGCCCCGGGCGATGCCGGCGAAGAACGGCTCACCGAACGCCCGCTCGCCGGACTCGGAGATGACCAGCGCGACCGAGTCGGTCCGCTGGGTGACCAGGGCCCGGGCGGCGCGGTTCGGCACGTACCCGAGTTCCCGGACCGCCGCCCACACCGCGGCCCGGACCGTCGGGCTGACCTGGGAGGAGTTGTTGACCACCCGGGAGGCGGTGCCGCGCCCGACGCCCGCTCGGGCTGCGACCTCGCTCAGCGTGGGCCTTCCGGGGTCGCGGCGCTGGGATCTCATGATCTGCTCCCGGAACTTGCGTTGATCAATGGTGGCTCCAGGGTAGGCGGCTGTCGAACCGACCCCTGCCCGGCCGGTGCACCGCGCCGACGCGCCGCTCACCGAGGTCGTTACATCGATGATGATATGGTTTCCCACCGGCTTTCGGCCCCGGCCGTCCGGTCCGTCCCGTCGCCGGTTCGACCATCGACGGACGGGGCCGTCGGCGCGGCAGGTCAGGCGGCGGCCAGCTCGTCGGTAGCGGCCGTCTCGGTAGCGGCGGGCCGGGGGCGGCCAGGTCGATCCGGGTACCGCAGATGCTTCGGCCGAGCACAGTGGACGATCCGGCGGCGCTGGTCCGGCGGCTTGCCCGGCAGGCCGTCGGTAGTGGTGGGCCGGCGCTGTCCGATCCGCCAGGTGGCACCACCGAGACCGAAGGAGCCCGGTGACGCGGTTCGGTTGGTTCCTCGGCCACGAGGAGTGGCAGCCGGAGCGGCTGGTGACCCAGGCCCGCCGGGCCGAGCAGGCCGGCTTCGACGCGGTGCTCGTCTCCGACCACCTGCAACCCTGGGTGGACGACGCCGGGTCGGCCGGCCACGGCTGGGCCACGCTGGGCGCGATCGCCACGGCGACCCGGAGCGCCACGCTGGTCTCCGCGGTGGCCTGCCCGCTGTTCCGCCAGCATCCGGTGCTGGTCGCGCAGGCCGCAGCCACGCTCGACCGGCTCTCCGGCGGCCGGTTCGAACTCGGGGTCGGCACCGGGGAGGGCATCAACGAGGCACCGCTGGGCCGGTTTCCGCCGTACCCCGAGCGGCTGGCCCGGATGACCGAGGCGCTCGGACTGCTCCGGCCGCTGCTGGCCGGCGAGACCGTCCAGCGGCCGGAGGCGGCGTACTATCCGGTCTCGTCGATCCGGCTGCACAGTCCACCGCTGACCGGCGTACCGGTGCACCTGGCGGCGGCCGGTCCCCGCTCGGCGGCCACCGCCGGTCGGCTCGCCGACGGGGTGGTCAGCTCGGTCAAGGACCCCGAACGGACCGGCCGGGAGGTGGTGGATGTGGCTCGGGCGGCGGCCTCGGCGGCTGGGCGTACGCCACCGAGGGTGGTGCTGAGCAGCTTCGTCGTACTCGCCGACAGCGACGACGAGGCGATCCGGGCGCTGCGGCCCTGGCGCGGGTTGCGTACGCCCGGCCGGCTGGCGGCATCGAGCCCGACCCGGCTGCGCCAGCGGGCCGACCGGCTCGGCCGGGACGCGATCCTGGCCCGGTATCGGCGGGTCGGCGAGCCCCGGGACCTCCTCGGCTTCTGCGAACTGCTGCTCGACCGGCTCCGCCCGGACGTGCTGGCCCTCCAGGTGGCCGCGACGGACGGCGTCGCCGCGCTCGAACGCTTCGCCGGACTGGTCGACCGGCTGCGCCAGCGGGGCTGACCTGCGGATCGGCGCCATCCGAGCACTGTGGACAAGGCTCGTGTCGCCGCCTCCCGGGCGCACGATTAGAACACATGTACGATAGAATATCGAGGTGTACGACAGCCGAGACCACGCCGGCGGCCACGCCCGCCTCGCCGCCCACCAGCCCACCGACCGCCGACTCGTCCTCGCCCGGGTGCACCAGATCGCCACGGACTACGCCGGCGGCTATCGCGAGGGTCTGGTCCGGGCCACCGCCCTTGCCGAGCTCGCCGATCTCGCCGCCGACCCCGACCTGCTCGCCCAGGCCGCGGCCATGCACGCCGTCGCCGACAACTGGTATGCGATCAACGCCGTCGACCTGCTGCTCGAAGCCGGCGCCCCGACCGAACTCGTCGACTCCTACCTGGACGCGGCCGTCTGCCCCGACGAGCCCGTCTCCGCCGACACGGGGCGGGCCGGCGGAGACGGATCGACCAGGAGCTGACGGCGACCCTCGCAGCCGAGCACCGGTAAATCGATCTTGAATTCGATCGGTGGCCGGGGCTACATTCACTGCACCGTGACCCCGATCTCCCACACCGTGAGCACGTTCTTTCGACGGTGACCACCCCCGCGGTCCGGGCCGGTGATGTCGGCCCGGACCGATGCAACCAGGAGGACCACATTGGAGAGTCGCCCTGAGTTCCCCACTGCCGACGCCGAAAGCCCGGAGAAGTCCGCGGTGACCCGACGCCGGGCGCTCGCGCTCGGGCTGGGCGGTGCGGCTGCCCTCGCCACCGCCAGCCCGGCCTGGGCGGTGACCGACCAGCGCCCCGGTGCCGTCCGTCCGCCGACCCTGGACGCGCACGACCGGCTGGTCGCCGGCCGGGTCTCGGCCAGGCGCGCGCTGCACCACCTGCGGCATCTCTCCGAGAAGATCGGACCGCGTATCGGCGGCACCTCCTCCGAACGGGCCGCCGCGAAATACCTCGCCGACGAACTCGACGACCTCGGCTACCGGACGACGCTTCAGCCGTTCACCGTCGCCGACAAGTTCCTCGGCCAGCTCAGCTCCCGACCCGGCCTCCCCGACGACCTGAACTGGCAGGTCGGGGCATCACCGCACGCCGCCCTCGACACCAGGGTCACCGGCCGGGTGGTGGACGTCGGCGCCGGAGCACCGGAGAACTACCCGGCGGACGCCGCCGGCAAGGTCGTACTCGTCGACTACGTCGCGGCGCAGCGCGAGACGCTGGTCGCCACCGCCGTGGCCAAGCAGGTGGCGGCGGTGGTCTTCCTGCCGGCCGACCTCGTGGAGCCGCGCCGGGCACAGGCGTTCGCACCCACCCTGCCCGGCTCGGCCACCTCTCCGGTGCCGATCCCGGTGGTCGGTGTCGCCCAGGCGCAGAAGCACCGGCTGCGGGAGCGACTCGCCACCCGCCCGCTGACCCTGACCGTCGCCACCTCGGCGCACCGGGGCCTCACCTCGCACAACGTACTGGCGGAGCGGGCACCACGGTGGGGCGGGCAGAACAGCCCGGTGGTGATGGTGAGCGCGCACTACGACACCGTGATCGGCGCACCGGGCGCCAACGACGACGGCTCGGGTACGGTGCTCTGCCTCGAACTGGCCCGGGTGCTGCGCAGCCTGCCGGTCGACGCGACCGTCCGGTTCGGACTGTGGGGCTCGGAGGAGCAGGGCCTGATCGGCTCCCGCTACTACGTCGCCCAACTGCCGCAGGCAGAACGGGACCGGATCGTCGCCGTCTACCAGAACGACATGGTGGCGACGAGCTGGGACCCGGCGACCCGATACTGGCTGCTCTCCTTCGACGGGCTGGCGAACCGGGCCACCGACGAGGTGGCCGCCGCCGCGACCCGGCTCGGCTACCAGCCCCGGATCTCGCCGGTGACGTTGCGCGGTTCCAGCGACCACCAGTCGTTCCAGGAGGTCGGCATCGCCAGCGCCAACTTCTCCTGGCGGGGCGAGGAGTCTCCGGCCCTGCTGGAGCCGCCGTACCACAGCCCGGAGGACACCATCGAGAAGAACATCAGCGTGGCCCGGCTCCAGGTGTCGCTGGAGCTGATCGGCGCCGCCGCGTACGCCACGGCTCGACGGCCCTGACCGCGACGCCGGCCCGGGCGACGACCGGGCCGGCGTCGCCGGCTGTCGGCCGCGCCGCACGGTCCAGCCATGCGATCCGCATGGTCGAACCGTGCGGCGCGCGCCTGCCGGTTGACCAGCCATGCCGACAGCCTTGAGCCATGACATCCACGATCCCGGACAACACGGTCCGGAACACCGAATCCGCCGGTACCCCGCACACCCATCTCCACAGCTCCGGGACGCCCCGGCGGCACGCCGCCCGGCACTTCCTCCGGCACTTCGCCGAGATGACGATCGCGATGGTCGTCGGAATGTTGCTGTTCGGCCCGGTGTGGGAGGTACTGGCCAGCGGGCTCGGCGCCGCCACCGGGCTCGGCCTGTCCGACGTGCTCGCCCGTCCGGACATCGGCGCGCTGGTGATGGCCACCAACATGACAGTGGGCATGACCATCTGGATGCGCCACCGGGCACACGGCTGGGCTCCGGTCGCCGAGATGGGCGCGGCGATGTACGTACCGTTCCTGCTCTTCCTGCCGCCGTACTGGGCGGGGGCGGTGAGCGGGGAGTTCGTGATGATGGCCGGTCACGTGCTGATGCTGCCGGCCATGCTGCTCGCGATGTTCCGCCGGCTGGACGAGTACACCGGCGGGCACCCGGCCGGCGGGCACCCAGACCCGCCCGACGGGCACCGGTCGTCGACGCGGTGGTCGGGATCACGATCCTCCTCGCGGCGTAACGGCTCGTGCGCCGGTTCCCAGGGGCGGAGGGGGTCGCGACCCGACGATGGTTTAGGTTAGCCTAACCTTCAACTTCGTCAAGCGGAGGAGCCCGAGCGTGCGGACCGGCAGTCCCACGGCACGTACCGTACTGACCGGCGCCATCACCGGCCAGCTCCGGCACGTGCTGGCCAGCGCGGGCCTCAGCGCGAGTCACCAGGCCGGCGAGGCACTCGTACCGGTGCTGATCGGAGTGGTCATCGACCGGGCCGTCGGCCGGGGCGGAGTGGTCGACCTGGTCGGCTGGATCGGCGTACTGGCCGTGGTGTTCGCGGTGTTGTCGACGAGCTTCCGGCTCAGCGCCCGTACCGGCGAACGCGCGGTCGAGCAGGCCGCACACCAGCTCCGGATCTCGCTCACCCGACGGATCCTGGACCATCGGGGCGGGGCGGAGACCGGTCGGCTGCCCGGTGCCCTGGTCGCCACCGCCACCGGTGACGCCGATCGGGTCGGCTCGGTGAACCGGGCCTTCGCCACCGCGATCGGGGCCTCCACCGGTCTACTGGTCGGCGGCGTCGCCCTGCTGGTCGTCTCGGTACCGCTCGGACTCCTGGTGCTGGTCGGCGCACCACTGCTGCTCTGGCTCGCCCATCGACTCGGCCGCCCGCTGGAGCGGCGCAGTCACGCCGAGCAGGAGCGGGCGGCGTACGCCTCCGGGGTGGCCGCGGACCTGGTCGCCGGACTGCGGGTACTCAAGGGTCTCGGCGCAGCCCCGGCCGCGGCCCAGCGCTACCGGCGGACCAGCCGGGAGTCGCTGGCCGCCACGGTCCGGGCGGCCCAGGCCCAGGCCTGGTACGACGGCACCCTGCTCACCATCACCGGACTCTTCGTGGCCGCCGTCGGCCTGCTCGGCGGCCGGCTGGCGGCACAGGGCGACCTCACCGTCGGGCAGCTCGTCACGGCGGTCGGCCTGGCGCTCTTCCTACTCGGACCGCTCTCCATCTTCGGCTGGGTGAACGCCGAGTTCGCCCAGGGCCGCGCCTCCGCCGACCGGATCGCCTCGGTACTCGGGGCACCTCCGGCGACGCCCACCGGAAGCGGCTCCCCCGACACCCCGGTACTCGGCCGCGTCGACCTGCGGGACGTCCGGCACGGCACGCTGCGCGGCGTCAGCCTGCACGCCGCACCGGGCGAGCTGGTCGGCATCGTGGCGACCGATCCGGCCGTCGCCGACGACCTGCTGCGCTGCCTCGCTCGCGACGTCGACCCGGAGGCCGGCACCGTCGAGCTGGACGGTGCCGGGCTGCACACCCTGGACCCCGAGCGGTTGCGCGCCGCGATCCTGGTCGCGCCGCACGACGCCGACCTGTTCGAGGGCACCCTGCGGGACAACGTCGGCGCACCGGCGAACGCCGAGACCGACGTACGCCGGGCACTGGCCGCCGCCGACGTGGCGGAGGTGGCCCGGGCCCTGCCGCAGGGGATCGACACGCTGCTCACCGAACGCGGACGCTCGCTCTCCGGCGGGCAGCGGCAGCGGGTGGCCCTGGCCCGGGCGCTCGCCGCCGAGCCGCCGGTGCTGGTCCTGCACGATCCGACCACCGCGGTCGACGCGGCCACCGAGGCCCGGATCGCGGCCGGGCTGCGGGAACTCCGACAGGGCCGGACGACCTTGCTGGTGACCACCAGCCCGGCGCTGCTCGCGGTCACCGACCGGGTGCTGCTGCTCGACGACGGCGCGGTGCGGGCCGAGGGCAGCCATCCGGACCTGGTCCGGCGGGACACCAGCTACCAGGCGTCGGTGCTGCGATGAACGCCGGCCGAGGAGCCCGGAACGCCTCCCCGGGCGTTGACGCCGAGGCGAGCGCCGGCCGAGGAGTCCAGGACACTTCCCCGGGCGTCGACACCGAGGTGAACGCCGGCCGAAGAGTCCGGAACGCTTGCCCAGGCGTCAACGCCGACATGGGCGCCGGCCGAGAGGCCCGGGACGGAGGAGTTGGCCGATGAGCGAGCCGGGCGAAGCCGAGCAGCCGGCCCGGGAACCGCTACCGGCCACGACCGGAGCCGAGCCGCCGGCCCGGGAGCTGCTGCCGACCGCGACCGGGCGGCAGGTCCGGGACACCCTGGCCGAGTTGCTGCGGCCACGCCGGCTCCTCGCCCTGCGCGCCCTCGGCCTGCTCGTCGGCTCCACGGCGGTCGGGCTGCTCACGGCCCCGCTGCTCGGCCACATCGTGGACCTGGTCGTCGACGGCCGGCCGCCGGCCGCGATCACCACCCCGACGGTGCTGCTCGGGCTGGTCGCGGTCGTCCAGGGGATCTCGCTGGCACTGGGGCTGTCCCAGGTCGCCCGGCTCGGCGAGGGCATGCTCGCGGACCTGCGTGAGCGGTTCATCGACCGGGTACTCGACCTGCCGCTGGAGCAGGTCGAGCGGGCCGGGTCCGGCGACCTGACCGCACGGGTCACCGGGGACGTGACGGTGATCGCCGAGGCGGTCCGGATGGCGCTGCCACAACTCGCCCGCTCCGGCCTGACCATCGGGCTGACCCTGGTCGGGCTCGCCGTACTCGACTGGCGGTTCCTGCTCGCCGCGCTGCTCGCGGTGCCGATCCAACTGCACACCGCCCGGTGGTACGCCCGCCGGGCCCAGCCGCTCTACGCCAGCCAGCGGGTGGCGCACGGCGCCCAGCAGCAGCAGTTGCTGGACACCGTTGGCGGTGCCCGGACGGTACGCGCGTTCCGGCTCACCGAACCGCACCTGCACCGGGTCTCCGGCAGTTCCGCCGCGGCGGTCGAGCTGACGCTGCGCGGAATCCGGCTGATGACCCGGTTCTTCGGCCGGCTCAACCTCGCCGAGTTCGTCGGGTTGACCGCCGTGCTGGTGACCGGTTTCCTGCTGGTGCGCGCCGACGCGGTCTCCGTCGGTACGGCGTCCGCCGCCGCCCTCTACTTCCACAACCTCTTCGGCCCGCTCAACGCCGCGTTGAGCCTGGTCGACGACGCCCAGTCGGCCGCCGCCAGCCTGGTCCGGCTGGTCGGCGTCACCCGGTTGCCGACGCACCGGCGGCCGGAACAGCGGCCCGTGCCGGTGGACGGCGGCGTCGAGGCGAAGGAGCTGCGGCACGCGTACGTGCCGGGGCACGACGTACTGCACGACGTCACGTTCAGCGTGGCGCCGAACGAGCGGGTCGCCCTGGTCGGGGCGAGCGGTGCCGGTAAGACCACGCTGGCCAAGTTGATCGCCGGGATCCACCGGCCCGGCGGCGGCAGCATCCGGCTCGGTGGCGTACCGATCGAGGACCTCGGCGCCGCCGTGGCCGGCCGGACCGTGGGCCTGGTCAGCCAGGAGGTGCACGTCTTCGCCGGACCACTCGCCGAGGACCTGCGGCTGGCCGGGCCGGACGCCACCGACGAGGAGCTGCTCGCCGCGCTGGACCGGGTCGGCGCGCTGGGCTGGGTACGCGCGCTGCCGGACGGGCTGGCCACGGTGGTCGGCGACGGCGGGCACCGGTTGACGGCGGCGCAGGCGCAGCAGCTCGCCCTGGCCCGGCTGGTACTGGCCGCGCCGCCGGTGGCGATCCTGGACGAGGCGACCGCCGAGGCCGGCAGTGCCGGTGCTCGACAGTTGGAGACGGCGGCGGCCCGGGCGCTGGACGGGCGTACCGGACTGGTGGTGGCGCACCGGTTGACCCAGGCGGCCACGGCGGACCGGATCATCCTGCTGGATGCCGGCCGGGTGGCGGAGACCGGTACGCACGACGAACTCGTCGCCGCCGGCGGCCGGTACGCGGCCCTCTGGGCGGCCTGGACCGGCACCCGGGACACGCCGCCCCAACCGGACCCGGTGCCGGAACAGCGACAGCCGGAACAGCGACAGCCGGAACGGACGACCGACGCCGAGGGCTGAGGCTCGGCCCCGAGAGCTGGGGCTCGGCCGCCCCGAGAGCTGAGGCTCGGCCGGAGGGCTGAGGCTCGGCCGGAGGGCACCCGCCGAGTTGGTCAGGTTGAAAAGGTTCATTGACGGGCGTCTGCACGACCGGGAACAATCTGCACCAGTGTGATCGCTAACATCGGGCTGCTCCGGTAGCGACCACCGACGCAGAGCCGCGTCGCCCCGCCGCCGGAGCCCCGGGATTGGTGCCTGAAACGGTTCATCGACAACTCCGGTCAGGAGGGAACCCATGCACGGTCCGCCACCCGCCCCCCGGCCTCCCGGGCCGGCACTGAGCCGCCGGGGCGTACTGCTCGGCGCGCTCGCCGGTGCCGGTGCCGCGACTCTCACCGGCTGCGCCACCCCGGTCGGCGCCGGACTACTGAAGACCGAGGCGGCGCCGGGGGCCGTCGAGTACTGGAACCTCTTCGGCGGCGGGGACGGCGTCCGGATGCAGCAGATCCAGGACGGCTTCCGCCGGGCGAACCCCGGCACCCCGCTCAAGGCCATCACGCTGGCCTGGGGCGACCCGTACTACACCAAGCTCTCCCTGGCCACCGTCGGCGAGGAGCCACCGGACGTGGCGGTCTCGCACCTCACCCGGATGAAGACCCTGGTCGACGCGGGACTGCTCCAGGAACTGCGCCCCGAGGACCTGGCCCGGCACGGCATGGCACCGGACAACTTCAACCAGCGGGCCTGGCAGGCCGGGCTGGTCGACGGCCGGGCGTACGCGATCCCGCTGGACACCCACCCGTTCGTACTCTTCTACAACACCGACGTCTGCCAGCAGGCCGGACTGCTCGACTCCGACGGTCAGCTCAAGCCGATCACCGGCGAGGCGGCGTTCGCCGACGCGCTCGCCCGAGCCAAGCAGGTGACCGGGCAGTACGGCGCCACCCACGGCATCAACGCCGACCCCGCCTCGCCGTGGCGGCTCTTCCAGACCTTCTACTCCCAACTGGAAGGTGAGATCCTGGCCGACAACGGCACCCGGATCGTGCTCGACGACGCCAAGGCCACCCGGGTGCTCGACTACCTGCGCGCCCTCACCGTCGAGCAACGGCTCATGCCGAGCGCCGCCGACTACCAGGGCGCGATCGCGATGTTCGCCGCCGGGCAGGCCGGCTTCCACCTCAACGGCGAATGGGAGATCAGCACCTTCCAGACCGCCGGGATGTCCTTCGGGATGACGCTGCTGCCGAACATCTTCGGCGGGCCGCACGCCGTGCAGGCCGACTCGCACACCCTGGTGCTGCCGGCCCGCCCCGACCTGGACCAGGCCCGGCTGGACCGGTCGCTGCACTTCGTCCGATCGGTCCTCGACCAGAGCCTCACCTGGGCGGAGGGCGGTCACGTCCCGACCTGGCTGCCGTTCGCCGAGAGCGACGCGTACCGCCGGCTCAGTCCACAGTCGAGCTACGCCGCCGCGGCCGACACCGCGGTCTACGACCCGCCCGGCTGGTACTCCGGCTCCGGCTCCAACTTCGAGAACGTGATCGGCTCCGCGGTCGGAGCCGTGGAGGGCGGACAACTCACCGCCCAGGCCGCGATCGCGCAGATCCGGTCGCAGTTGTCCGCGCTCGCCCGGACCCCGTCGCCGGTGTGACCTGACCTCATCGAGGAGGTTGGCCGTGGCCACCACCATCTCGGCCCCCGACCAGATCCGTACCGAACCCGGGTCGCCGCCGTCTGGCGGCGCCGACCACCGAACCCGGCAGGGCCGGCCCGCGCTGCTCTTCCTGGCCCCGTTCCTCGCGCTCTACCTGCTCTTCATCGTCGGACCCGCGCTGTACGGGCTGGTGATGAGCTTCTTCCACACCAGCCTGGTCCGCCCCGGGCTGGGCGAGTTCGCCGGGCTGGACAACTACGCCGAGGCGCTGGGCAGCTCCGACTTCTGGTGGGCGCTCTGGCACACCGTCTGGTTCACCATCCTGACCACTCCCCCGCTGGTGGTGCTGGCGCTGGTCTTCGCGCTGCTGGCCGAACGCGTCCGCCGGGGACGCTGGTTCTTCCGGCTGGCGTACTTCCTGCCGTACGTGCTGCCCTCGGCCGTGGTGGCGCTGATCTGGCAGTGGATCTACACCCCGGAGCTGGGCCTGCTCAGCCGGACGGTCGACGCGTTCGGCGCCACCGCACCGAACTGGCTCGGCGACCCGAACTGGGCGATGGTCTCGCTGGCGATCACCACGGTCTGGTGGACGCTCGGCTTCAACTTCGTGCTCTACCTCGCCGGCCTCCAGGACGTACCCCGGGATCTCTACGAGGCGTCGGCGATCGACGGCGCCGGGCCGTGGCAGCAGATCCGCCGGATCACCCTGCCGCTGCTGGCCCGCACCACGACGCTGGTGGTGGTGCTCCAGGTCATCGCCTCGCTGAAGGTCTTCGACCAGATGTACATCATGACCAGCGGCGGCCCGAACTTCAGCACCCGCTCGGCACTCCAGTACGTCTTCGACGTCGGGTTCACCGACTACCGCACCGGGTACGCCGCCGCCGCGTCGACGCTGTTCTTCCTGCTGGTACTCGCGGTGTCCGCGGTGTGGCTGGTCATGACCCGCCGCCAGGAATCGGAGGTGTGAGGGATGGCCCTCCTCGAATCGACCCCCGGCGCCGAGCGGGACCGCCGGAGCGGGACCGGCGGCACGGCGCTGGCGATCTCGGTGGACCGGCGGCTGCGGCTGTTCAACCGCTGCTGCGTCGGGGTGCTGCTCGCCTTCGCGCTGCTCTGGCTGGTACCGCTGGCCTGGGCGTTGGACACCTCGTTGAAGCCGAACGCGGAGACCACCGACCCGACCTGGCTGATCGAGAACCCGACGCTGCTCTCCTACCGCACTGTGCTGGCGCAGAGCGACATCCTCAACTGGTACCTCTCCAGCTTCGTCACCTCGGCGCTGGCCGCGCTGGGAACGGTGCTCACCGCGAGCATGGCCGCGTACGCGCTGTCCCGGCTGCGGTTCCGGTATCGCCGGGTGGTCTTCTGGTTGGTGCTCTGCGGCCTCATGATCCCGAACCAGGTGCTGATCGTGCCGCAGTTCCGGGAACTCGGCAGCGTGCACCTGCTGAACACCTGGTGGGCGGTGTTCCTGCCGCAGGTTCCCACCGCCATCGCCGTCTTCATCTTCAAGCAGTTCTTCGACGGGATCCCCCGGGATCTCGACGAGGCCGCCCGGATGGACGGCGCCGGCTTCTTCCGGACGTACCGGCAGGTTGTGATGCCGCTGTCCCGGCCGGCGGTATCCGCCGTGGCGATCTTCAGTTTCGTCTGGAGCTGGAACAACCTGCTCTGGCCGCTGCTCGCGGTCACCGACCCGGAGCTGATGACCATCCCGGTCGGCCTCGCCACCATCCAGGGCACCTACGGCATCCGCTACGCCGACACCATGGCCTCGGCGATCCTCGGCGCGCTGCCGCTGGTGCTGGTCTTCCTGCTCTTCCAGCGACGGATCGTCGAGGGCATCGCCGGCACCGGCCTGAAGGGGTGACACCAGCGGCCGGGGCGCCGGACCCAGACCCGGCACCCCGGCATCCGGCGGGAGCATCGCCGGGACCGAACAACACCAACCGACTGATGGGGGTTCTGTGCACCAGGCCACGCTGACCATCGATCCCGCGTTCCAGATCGCCGAGGTCGACCCGAGGCTCTACGGCTCGTTCGTGGAGCACCTCGGGCGCTGCGTCTACACCGGAATCTACGAGCCGGGACATCCGACCGCCGACGAGCACGGGTTCCGCCGGGACGTGGCGGAGCTGGTCCGGCAACTCGGGGTACCCGTGCTGCGCTATCCGGGCGGCAACTTCGTCTCGGGTTACAACTGGGAGGACGGCATCGGGCCGCGCGAGTCCCGGCCCCGCCGGCTCGACCTGGCCTGGCGGTCGATCGAGACCAACGAGGTCGGGGTCGACGAGTTCGTCCGCTGGACCCGCCGGGTCGGCAGCGAGCCGATGATGGCGGTCAACCTCGGTACCCGAGGGGTGGACGCCGCCCGGAGCCTGCTGGAGTACACCAACCACCCGTCCGGGACGTACTGGTCGGACCTGCGGCGGCAGCACGGCAGCGCCGACCCGTACGACGTCAAGCTGTGGTGCCTCGGCAACGAGATGGACGGTCCGTGGCAGACCGGGTTCACGACGGCCCGGGAGTACGGCCGGCTGGCGGCGCAGACCGCGCAGGCGATGCGCCGGGTCGACCCGTCGATCGAACTCGTCGCCTGCGGCAGTTCGGGCAGCGGGATGCCGACCTTCGGCAGTTGGGAGGCGACCGTACTGGAGGAGACCTACGACCTGGTCGACTACGTCTCGGTGCACAGCTACTACCAGGAGCACGACGGCGACCGGGACAGCTTCCTGGCCAGCGCGGTCGACCTGGACCGGTTCATGGAGGCGGTGGTGGCCACCTGCGACCACGTCCGGGCCGTCGGCCGGCACCGGAAGCGGATCAACCTCTCGGTCGACGAGTGGAACGTCTGGTACCAGAGCCGGTTCGCCGGGGAGGAGAAGCTCGACTGGGCCGAAGCGCCCCGGCTGATCGAGGACACCTACTCGGTGGTCGACGCGGTGGTCGTCGGCGACCTGCTGATCTCGCTGCTCCGGCACGCCGACCGGGTCAAGATCGCCTGTCTGGCACAGCTCGTCAACGTCATCGCGCCGATCCGCAGCGAGCCGGGCGGGCCGGCCTGGGTGCAGCCGACGTACCACCCGTTCGCGCTGACCTCTCAGCACGGTCGCGGCACCGTGTTGCGGGTCGAGCCGACCGGGCCGTCGCACGACACCACCCGGCACGGCGAGGTGCCGACGGTCACCGCCACCGCCGTCCGGGACGACGAGTCGGGCGCGGTCACCCTGTTCGCGGTCAACCGGGACCAGCGGGAACCGCTCGCCCTCGACGTCGACCTGCGGGCCTGTTCCGGTCTCGTCGCCGGGGAGCACGTGGTGCTGACCGACGCCGATCCGGAGGCGACGAACAGCGCGGAGGCGCCCCAGCGGGTGACGCCGAGCCGGCTCGCCGACCTCAAGGTCGAGGACGGGCGGGTCGACGCGGTCCTGCCGCCGCTCTCCTGGAACATGATCCGGCTGACTCCGGCCGGCTGACCTCCGCGCCCGATCCCTGCGGAGCGACGGTCAGCCACCGGCGGCCGTCGTCATCCAGGCTCACCCGACCGCCGACAGCCCGACCGCCGACAGCCCGACGTCGCGGGTCCGGCGGCTCAGTGCTCCGCCTGGGCGGTCGCCCCTGCCATCCGCTCCCGCAGGCTGCGCGGCCGCAGGTCGGTCCAGTTCGCCTCCACGTACTCCAGGCAGGCGTCCCGGGACTGCGGGCCGTCCGCACCGAACGCCACCGCCCAGCCGGCCGGTACGTCCACGAAGGACGGCCAGAGCGAGTGCTGTCCCTCGTCGTTGACGAGCACCAGGTACTGCCCGTCCGGGTCCTCGAACGGATTGGTGGTCATGGGCTGGTCCTCTCCTCGTGGTCGGCGGATGCGCCGTCCGACTGGGTGGGCAGGGGTGACGCGTTCGCCGGGGTGGGTAGGGGTGGCGCCTGGTCGGCAGGGTCGGGGACGAGCGCCGAGAGTCGCAGACCCGGCCGGGCGACCGCTGTGGCGAGCAGCCCGAGCAGGTCGTCGGTGAGTCGGTGCGCGGTCGCCGGGTCGAACAGCTCGACCGCGTACTCCAGTTCGCCGTGCACCGGGCCGTCGCCGAGCGGCTCGTAGAAGCTGACCGTCAGCTCCGAGCGGGTCGTGCCGGTGGGCACCGGCGCGAACCGCAGCGCCGTCGCGCCGTCCGGGCCGGTCAGCCCGGCCTCCTCGTGGTGCACCAGCATCACCTGCGGCAGCGCCCAGCCGGCCGGCAGGATGCGGCGTACCGCGTCGAACGGGACGTCCTGGCGGTCGAAGGCGCTCAGGTCCGCCTCGCGGATCCGGCCGAGCAGTTCGGTGAAGGTTGGGTCGCCAGCGGTGTCGGTGCGCAGTACCAGCGGGTTGACGAAGCAGCCGACCAGGTCACCGAGGGCCGCCTCGGTCCGGCCGGCCACCAGGGTGCCGATCGGCACGTCCGGGCCGGCGCCGACCCGGTGCAGCAGCGCCGCGAGGGCGGCCTGGAACACCATGAACATGCTGGTCCCGCTCTGCCGGGCCAGTTCGTCGACGGCCCGGTGCGACGCCGGGTCCAGCACGAACTCGACCCGGCCGCCGCGCCCGGACAGCGCCGCCGGTCGCGGCCGGTCGGTCGGCAGCGCCAGCCGATCGGGTACGCCCGCCAGCGCCCGCCGCCACCAGTCGAGCTGCCGCGCGTGCCGGCTGCCGGGGTCGGCCGGATCGCCGAGCAGGGTACCCGCCCAGCGCGCGTAGTCCGGATAGCCGACCGGCAGCGGCGACCACTCCGGTGCCCGCCCGGCGACCCGGGCCGCGTACGCGGTGCCGAGATCCCGGGCCAGTGGCACCACCGACCACTCGTCGACGCCGAGATAGTGCATCGTGAGCAGCAGTACCCGATCGTCGCCACCGGGGCCGGTCAGCAGCCGGGCCCGCAGCGGCGGCTCCCGGGTCGGATCGACGCCCGCCTCGACCAGCTCGGTGATCCGCTCGTCCAGCGATACTCCGGTCTCCGGCAGCACCTCCAGGAGTGCCCGGTCGGCCGCCGGCACCGGCACGGGTTCGCCGGCAGCACCAGCCGCCAGGGCGGTACGCAGCGGCTCGTGCCGCTCCACCAGGTCGGCCAGCGCCACCGTCAGCGCCGGTACGTCCAGCGTCGCCGCGTCTCCCGGGCCGTCAACACGTCCGCCGCCCGGTCCGCGACCGGTGCCGTCATCCGGCCCGGTGCCGTCGCCCGGCACAGTGTCCGGCCCCTCGCCTGGTCCGCTGCCGGCGCGGACCAGCAGGGCGAGATCCCAGCCGGTCCGGCCGGAGGCGTTCCGCTCGGCCGCGACGCGGTGCAGGTCCCACCAGATCTGTTGCACCGGAGCCGCGACCGGTTCGGCGCTGTCCGGTGCGGGGCGCAGTGCCGGACGCTCCGCCACCGCCCCGGCGAGCCGGTCCGCCAGCCCGGCCACCGTCGGCGCCTCGAAGATGTCCCGCACCGACAGGTCGACGCCGAGCGCCGCCCGGATCCGGCCGAGCAGCCGCATCGCCGCCATCGAGTGCCCGCCGAGGGCGAAGAAGTCGTCCGAGATCCCCACCTTCGGCAGCCTCAGCACCTCCGCAGTCAGTTCGGCGAGGGTCTGCTGTGCCGCAGTGACCGGCGCCTCGTCGCCGGCCAGCGCCGCCCAGTCCGGTGCCGGCAGGGCACGCCGGTCCAGTTTGCCGTTGGCGGTCAGCGGCAGCGGTCCGTCGACAACCAGCACGGCGGACGGGACCATGTAGTCGGGCAGCAGGTCGGCGGCGTGGGCGCGTACCTCGGCGGGGTCGAGCGGTCCGGCGGCCGGTACGACGTACCCGGCCAGGCGGGTCAGGTCGGCGTTGCGGTGCACCACCACCGCTGCCTGGCGTACCCCGGGGTGTCGGGCGAGCACTGCCTCGACCTCGCCCAGCTCGATCCGGAAGCCCCGGATCTTCACCTGGTCGTCGACCCGGCCGAGGAAGTCCAGGATGCCGTCGGCCCGCCACCGCGCCCGGTCACCGGTGCGGTACATCCGGGCCCCGGCCGGCCCGTACGGGTCGGCGACGAAGCGCTCGGCGGTCAGCCCGGGACGGCCGAGATAGCCACGGGCCAGACCGCGCCCGCCGACGTACAGCTCGCCGGCCACCCCGGGCGGTACCGGGCGGAGCCGCTCGTCCAGCACGTACGCCCGGGTGTTCGGGTCGGGCAGTCCGATCGGCACCGCAGCGGACCAGTCCGGCTCGGCCCGCCAGAGCGTGGAGTTCACCGTCGCCTCGGTCAGCCCGTACGCGGCGAAGAGCCGCAGCCGCCGCGCCCACCGCCCGATCAGGTCCGGTGGCACCGTCTCGGTACCGACCAGCACCACCAGTCCGGCCGGCAGTTGGCAGTCCGGGGGCAGCGCCGACACCAGCGACGGCGGCAGGATCGCGTGGCTGACCCGTTCCCGCTCCAGCAGGTCCACCAGGGGTCGGCCGGGCGCGCGGGCCTCGTCCGGGGCGAGCACCAGCCGACCACCGGCACCGAGCGCCATCGCCAACTCGAAGACGAAGACGTCGAAGCCGGTCGAGGCGAACTGGAGTACCCGGGAGCCGGCGTCCACGCCCATCCGGTCGGCGGCGGTCGCGACCAGGCTGCCGATCCCCTCGTGCGACACCACGACCCCCTTGGGCCGGCCGGTGCTGCCCGAGGTGTAGATGACGTACGCCGCGTGGTCCAGCCCGGCCGGCACCGCCGGACCGGACCCGGCCGACGCCGCTGGCGACGTCGGCACCGGCTCGGGTCGGATCGGCTCGGGTCGGATCGGCTCGACCAGCAGCCGGGACACTCCGGGCAGCTCCGGCAGCCGCTCGGCGGCCTCCGGTGTCGTCACCACGGTCCGGGCTCCGGAGTCGTCGACCAGGTACGCCAGCCGGTCGCCCGGGTGGCCGAGGTCCAGCGGCAGGAAGGCGGCACCGAGCCGCAGTACCCCGAGCACCACCGCCACGGTCTCCAGCGAGCGCGGCACCGCCACCCCGACCACCGTCTCCGGGCCGACGCCGTACCCGGCGAGCAGTCTGGCCATCCTGGCCGCCTCGGCGTCCAGTTGGGCGTACGACAGGATCCGTTGCCGGTCGACCACGGCGACCGCGTCCGGGGTCTGCGCGACCCGCCGGGCGAACATGGCCGGCAGGGTCTCCTCCGGCACCGCCCGGCCGGTGGCGTTGAACTCGCGCAGCACCCGGTCCCGCTCGTCGCCGACGAAGACGTCGACCTGACCCAGTGGCGCCCCGGGGTCGGCGACGACCGCCCGGGCCAGCCGGAGCAGCCGCTCACCGAGCAGCGCGACGGTCTCCCGGTCGAACAGATCGGTCCGGTACTTCAGCAGGCAGCTCAGCGCGTCGTCGGCACCGCTGTCCGGCTGGTCGACGGATCCGACGCCCGCCGGCTGGTCCACGGATGCGACGCCGGCCGGCTGGTCCACGGATGCGACGCCGGCCGGCTGGTCGACGGATCCGACGCCCTCCGGGTGGTCCGCAGATCCGACCCCCTCCGGCTGGTCGACGGACTCGGCGAAGTCGAAGACCAGGTCGAACTTGGCGGCCGGGGTGTCGACCTGCTCGTCGGTGACGGTCAGTCCGGCGAGGCCGCTCCACTCGGCGGTCCGGTTGCGGTGCACCACCATCACCTGGAACAGCGGGTTCCGGGAGACCGAGCGGGCCGGGTTGACCGCCTCGACCACGGCCTCGAACGGCACCTCCTGGGCGGAGAAGGCGTGCAGGTCGGTCTGCCGGACCCGGGCCAACAGCTCGGTGAAAGTCGGGTCGCCGGACAGGTCGGTCCGGAGTACCAGGGTGTTGACGAAGAACCCGACCAGGTCGTCGAGGGCCGCGTCGCCCCGACCCGCGATCGGCGCGCCGAGCGGGATGTCGGTGCCGGCGCCGAGCCGGTGCAGCAGCGCCGCTACCAGCGCGTGCGCCACCATGAACAGGCTGGTCCCGGTACGGGAGGCGAGCCGGCGCAGCCCCGCACCGACCTCGGCGGGCAGCAGCACGGTCAGTTCCGCCCCGGCCGGGTCCGGCCGCCCCGAGCGGGCCCGGTCGGTCGGCAGCACCAGTTCCTCGGGCGCGCCACCCAACGCGGTACGCCAGTAGTCGAGCTGCCGGGCGGCCAGGCTGCCCGGATCCGCCGGATCGCCGAGCAGCCGACGCTGCCACAGGGTGTAGTCGGCGTACTGGACCGGCAGCGGTACCCACTCGGGTGCCCGTCCCGCCCGCCGGGCCGCGTACGCGGTGCCGAGGTCGCGCAGGAACGGCCGGTCCGACCACTCGTCGGTGGCCACGTGGTGCAGCACCAGTACCAGGATGTGCTCCTCGGTGCGGTCCACTGTCGGGTCGACCGTGACGAGAGTGGCCCGCAGCGGCAGTTCGGTGGTCAGGTCGAACGGCCGGCGTACCGCGTCCCGGACGATCCCGGTCAGCTCGGCCGGAGCGGCGACGACGGTCTCCAGCATCGGCTGGACGTCGGCCGCCGGCAGTACCCGCTGGTGTGGCCGGCCGTCCCGCTCGCCGAGCAGGGTACGCAGCGTCTCGTGCCGCCCGGTCAGGTCGGCCAGCGCCGCACGCAGCGCCGCCACGTCCAGCGCCCCGCGCAGCCGTACCGCGATCGGGAAGTTGTAGGCCGCCGACTCCGGCGCGAGCTGCTGGATCATCCAGAGCCGCTGCTGTGCGAAGGAGAGCGGCAGTTCGGCGGGTCGCTCGGCCCGGACCAGCGCGATCCGGGCACCGCCGTCGCCGGTCGTGCCGTCGTGCCCCGCCCCGCCGATCCGGGCGGCCAGCTCGGCGACCGTCGGCGCCTCGAAGAGGTCGCGGATCGCCAGCTCGGCGCCGAGCGCCACCCGGGCCCGGCTGACCAGCCGGATCGCCAGCAGGGAGTGCCCGCCGAGGTCGAAGAAGTTGTCGTCGACGCCGATCTGCGGCACGCCGAGCAACTCGGCGAAGAGGGCACAGAGCGCCTCCTCGGCGGCCGTGGCCGGTGGGCGGGCGGCGGCACCGGCCCGGACCGTCGGGGCCGGCAGCGCCGCCACGTCGAGCTTGCCGTTCACGGTCAGCGGCAGACGGTCCAGCGGCACCAGCGCGGCCGGCACCATGTAGTCCGGCAGCCGCCGTTTCAGGTCCGCCCGGAGGGCGGCCAGCACGGCGTCGTCGTCCGGCTCCGTCCACTGTGGTGCGCGGACCAGGTAGCCGGCGAGTCGGCGTACCGCGGGGTCGGTGCCGGCGTCGACCAGCACGGCGGCGTGCGCCACCAGCGGGTGTTCGGCGAGCGCGCTCTCCACCTCGCCCAGCTCGATCCGGTACCCCCGGATCTTGACCTGGTCGTCGGTGCGCCCGAGGAAGTCCAGGTTCCCGTCCGGCCGGCGCCGGACCAGGTCACCGGTGCGGTACATCCGCTCTCCCGGGGCACCGTACGGGTCGGCGACGAACCGCTGCGCGGTCAGCCCGAGCCGCCGGTGGTAGCCCCGGGCCAGCCCGATCCCGCCGATGTACAGCTCACCGGGTGCACCGGGCGGGACGAGCCGCAGGTACGCGTCGAGCACGTACGCCCGGGTGTTCCAGATCGCCCGGCCCACGGTCGGGGTGGCACTGTCCAGGGTGCCGCCGCCCAGCGTGTTGATGGTGTACTCGGTCGGCCCGTAGAGGTTGTAGCCGGCCGTCTCCTCGGTGTCCCGCAACCGCGCCCAGACCGTGTCGGAGACCGCCTCGCCGCCGAGCAGCACCAGTACCGGCCGATGCCGGCCGCCAGGGTGGGCGCCGTCCTCGGTCGGCTCGGCGGCCGACTCGGACCGGTCGAGCAGGCCCTCCTCGATCAGGTGGTGCGCGTAGCTCGGGGTGACGTTGACGACGTCGATCCGGTGCCGGTCACAGTAGGCGACCAGCGCCTGCGCGTCCCGGCGCAGCTCCTCGTCGCAGACGTGCACCTCGTGCCCCTCGACCAGCCAGAGCAGTTCCTCCCAGGACATGTCGAAGGCGAACGAGACGGTGTGCGCGATCCGCAGTCGCCGGCCACCGGCCGCCGCCACGGTCGGGTCGAAGATCGCCTCCCGGTGGTTGAGCTGCATGTTCGTCAGCCCCCGGTACGGCGTCACCACCCCCTTCGGCCGCCCTGTCGAGCCGGAGGTGTAGATCAGGTACGCCGGATGTTCCAGCCGGTCCGGATCGGTCCGGGCGAACCCGGCCGGCAGTTCGGCGTCGGTGAGCGCCGCACCCGAGAGTCCGGCCAGCTCGGCGAGTACCGCCGGATCGTCGAGCGGCACGGTCGGGGTGTCGGTCCCTGGCAGTACGGGCCGAACCGGGGTCACGGTCAGCAGGCACATCGGCGCGGTGTCGGCGAGTACGAAGGCCAGCCGGTCGGCCGGGTGGTCGAGTTCCAGCGGCAGGTACGCGGCACCGGTGCGGAGTACCGCGAAGAGCGCGACCACCATCTCGATCGACCGGGGCAGCGCCAGCGCGACCACTCGCTCGGGTCCGGCTCCCCTGGCCACCAGCAGCCGGGCCAGCCGGTTGATCCGGGCGTCGAACTCGGCGTACGTCAGGGTGCGGCCGGCGAAGACCAGCGCGACCGCGTCCGGGGTCCGGGCGGCCCGCTCGGCCAGCAGGTCGGCAACGGACTCGGTGCCGAGCGGGTGCCGGGTGGCCGTCCACTCGGCGGCCAGCTCGGCCCGTTCCGCCCCGGTGAGCAGGTCGAGCCGGCCGACCGGGATCTCCGGCTCGGCGACCAGCCGGGCCAGCAGCGCGACGAACCGGTCCAGCAGAGCCCGAGCCACCTGCCCGGGTACGACGTCCGGGCGGTGGTCCAGGGCCACCCGGAGCCGCTGCGCCGGGGTGACCACCAGGGTCAGCGGATAGTGGGTGGCGTCCACCCCGTCGACGGCGGCGATGCCGTGCCGGTCCCGCAGCCGGGCCGACTCCCCCTCGTCGACGAAGTTCTGCAACACGTAGAGCGTGTCGAAGAGCCGGGCGTGTCCGCTGGCCCGCTGCACCGCGCCGAGTCCGAGGTGGTCGTGCGGCATCAGGTCGATCCGCTGCTCCCCGAGCCGGCGGAGCAGGCCGAGCACGGGTTCGGCGGGCTCGGCGGTGACGCGTACCGGCACGGTGTTGAGGAAGAGCCCGATGATGTTCTCCACGTGCGGCACGTCCGCGTGCCGGCCGGCGACGGTCATCCCGAACACGACGTCGGTGCGGCCGAGGTGGCCGCCGAGGACCAGCCCCCAGGCCGCGGTGAGCACGGTGTTGAGGGTCAGCCCATGCCGGCGGGCCAGCCCGCGCAGCCGGTCGCCGAGCGCGGTCGGCAGTTCGGCCCGGACCCGGTCCGGTACGACCGGGGTCAGGCTCGCCTCCGGGGCGACCAGGGTCGGTTCGGCGAGCCCGGCGAGGGCGTCCCGCCAGGCGCGACCGGCCCGCTCGGTGTCCTGGCTGGCCAGCCATTCCAGGTGGTCCCGATAGGAGCCGGCCGGCGGCAGGTCCCGGTCGTCGCCGTCGCGCTGGTAGAGCGTGAAGAGCTGCTCGACGAAGAGTTCCTCGGACCAGCCGTCCCAGAGCACCAGGTGGTGGCTGACGACCAGCCGGTCCCGGTCGTCGCCGAGCCGGAGCAGCAGCAGCCGGCACAGCGGCGGCCGGGTCAGGTCGAACCGGGTACGCCGGTCCTCGGCCATCAGCTCGGCCATCCGGGTTCGCTGGGCTTCCGGGTCGAGGTCGGTCAGGTCCACCTCGGTCACCGGCAGTTCGGGGGCCACCCCGACGAACTGCACCGGCTGGGGCAGCCCGACGCTGGCGAACCCGGCCCGCATGCTGGGGTTGCGGGCCAGCAGCGCGGCGCCGGCCCGGCGCAGCCGGTCCAGGTCCAGCCGGTACCCGAGGTCGAACGTGTCCTGCGCGGTGTAGACGTCCAGCGTCGAGGTGTCGTAGCTGGCGTGGAAGTAGAGCCCCTCCTGCAACGGCGAGAGCGGCCAGATCTCCGCCACCGGTACCGGACTGGTCCGCTCGATCCGGTCGACCTCGTCGCGGCTCAGCGCCATCCCGCCCGCGATCACGGGCCGCTGGGCTGCCCCGCCCCGATCGGCGGTGCCGGGCGGCCGGGTCACGGCGGCGGTGAGTTCGCGGAGCGCGTCGAGCCACTCGGCGGCCAACCCGGCCACGTCCGGCTCGTCCAGCACACCGTCCGGCCAGGTCCAGGTCGCCGTCAGCACCGGCCCGGCCGGAGTCTCGGTGGCGACCGCGTCGACCTGGACCAGGTGGGACAGGCCCAGCCCGCCGTTGACGACGGTGATCGCGTCGGACTCGGCCGCCGGTGTCCAGTCCAGCCCGCTGCCGCCGGGGAACCGGCCGTAGTAGTGGAACAGCACCTGGGCCGAGGAGAGCCCGGCCAGGATCGGCGCCGCCTGCGCGTTCAGGTACCGCAGCAGCCCGTGGCCGAGGCCGCCGTCCGGTACGGCCCGGATCCGCTCGCCGACCGTGGCCAGCAGCTCGGCGGGGTCGGTGCCGGACGGCAGGCGTACCGGCTGGACGCTGGTGAACCAGCCGACCGTGCGGGACAGGTCGAGGTCGGGTTCGATCTCCTCCCGGCCGTGCCGTTCGAGGTCGACGAGCAGGTCGGCATCGCCGTCGCGGCCGTGCCGGTGCTGCCAGCGGGTCACCGCGAGCCGGAGTGCCGCGAGCAGCACTCCGGTGACCTCGGCACCGGCCGCCGCCGGTACGGCGGTGAGCAGCGGCAGCGTCTCGGCCGGGTCGAGCCGTACGACGTGTTGCCGGGCCGGTCCCGCCGTCGGCCGGGTCTGCGCCGGCAGCAGCTCCGCTCCGGGGGCGAGCGTCTCGACCCAGTGCGGCAGTTCGGCCAGCCGCTCGGGGCGGTGTGCGTGCTCGCCGAGCACCCGGGCGTACCGCCGCAGCGAGGTGCCGACCGGGGCGAGTCGCGGGGGCTGGCCTGCCCGTACCGAGGCCCAGGCGCTGGCCAGGTCCGCCAGCAGGATCCGCCAGGAGACGCCGTCGACCGCCAGGTGATGGGCAGCCAGCAGCAGCCGGCCGGGCCGATCGCCGGAGTCGAACCAGACCGCCTGGAGCAGGCTCCCCTGGTCCGGGGCCAGCCGGTCGGTGGCGGCGGTGGACTCCTGGGCCAGTACGGCGCGCAGCCCGGCGTCGTCCAGCCCGGTCACGTCGACCCGGCGTACCAGGTCGGCCGCCCGCACCGGGCCGGCCGGCGTCGTCTCCAGCGACCAGAGCACCGAGGCGATCCGGCGCAGCCGAAGCCGCAGCCCGGCGTGCCGGTCCAGCACCGCCTGGAGTACGCCGACCAGCGACCCGAGGTCCAGGGACGCCGGTACGACCAGCAGCGTGCTCAGGGTGAACCGGTCGATCGGCAGCCCGGTCTCCCGAAGCCAGTGCACGATCGGCAGTAGCGGCACCTCACCCCGCTCGTCCGGATCCGCAGCCGGCTCGCCCACGGCGCCGCTTCCGACCGAGATAGGGGTGCCGGCCGGCGAAGGGCCAGCCGCCGATGCGGCGGTCATCGACACGGCACCGGCCACAGCGGACGGGCCACTCGGGGACAGGGCCACGTCACCACCGGCCGCAACCGGCGGGTCATTCGGGGACAGGGCGGCGTCGCCGCCGGCTGCCCCGGCCAGCGCCCGTGGGGTCCGGTGCCGGAAGACGTCGCGCGGGGCGAGCGCCAGCCCGTGCCGGCGGGCCCGGCTGGAGACCGCGATGGAGAGGATGCTGTCGCCGCCCAGGGCGAAGAAGTCCCCGTCGGCACCGACCTCGGGCAGCCCGAGCACCTCGGCGAAGACCTCCCGGAGCCGCCGCTCGGCCGCACCGCCTCCGGCGGGCCGGATCGGCCTGTCCACATCAGACGGAACGGCCGGAGCGGACGTGGCAGCCGTCGCGGACGAGCCGAACGGGCCGGCAGCCGTCGTGGTCTGCGGCGCGGGCAGGGCGGCGCGGTCGAGTTTGCCGCTGGGGGTCAGCGGCAGCGCGTCGAGCAGCACGAACCGGCCCGGCACCATCGACTCGGGCAGCCCGGCCCGGGCCGCCGCGCGGACCGCCTCGACGTCGAGCCGGAGCCCGGCGACCGGCACCAGGTAACCGACCAGACCGGTCCGGCCCCGCCCGTCGACCCGGGCGGCGGCGACCGCCTGCGCCACACCCGGCCCGGCCCGGAGCACCGCCTCCACCTCACCGAGGTCGATCCGGTGCCCCCGGATCTTGACCTGGTCGTCGCCGCGCCCGACGTATTCGAGTACGCCGTCGACACGCCACCGCACCAGGTCACCGGTGCGGTACATGCGCTGCCCCGCCGGCCCGTACGGGTCGGCGACGAAACGCTCGGCGGTCAGCCCGAACCGGGCGTGGTAGCCGTACCCGAGCTGGGTGCCGGCGACGTACAGCTCGCCGGGTACGCCGGGCGGCACCGGCCGGAGGGAGTCGTCGAGTACGTACAGCCGGGTGTTGGCCACCGGGCGGCCGATCGGCACGGTGCGTTCCGCGCCGCCGTCGTTCGCCCACCAGGTGACCTGCACCGCCGTCTCGGTCGGCCCGTAGAAGTTGTCCAGTGCGGTGCTGGTCAGCGCCTGCCAGCGCCGGGCCAGTTCCGGCGAGAGTGCCTCGCCACCGCAGGAGACCCAGCGCAGGCTGGCCGCCCAGCCGGGATCGGCGGACAGTTCCTCGGCGAGCAGGAACGCCTCGACCAGCGAGGGTACGAAGGTGACCGCGCTGACCCGGTGCCGGCGGACCAGCCCGGCGAGCCGGCTCGGGTCACCGGCCTCGTCCTCGCCGGGCAGCACCACGGCGGCACCGGTGGAGAGCGGCCAGAAGATCTCCCAGACCGAGGTGTCGAAGCTGGCCGGGGCGAGTTGCAGCATCCGGTCGTCGGTACCGAGCCCGAACCGCCGCTGCGACCAGGCGAGCTGGCTGACGATCGCCCGGTGGCCGACGAGTACCCCCTTGGGTCGGCCCGTCGATCCGGAGGTGTAGATCAGGTACGCCGGTGCTTCCGGGTCGCCGCCGTCACCGGCCGGGGTGGCGGCGCCGGACGCGCTCGACGGGCCCGCTGGTTCCGTCGTCGCGGAGACCAGCAGGTGCGGCACACCGGCCGGCCGGGGCAGCCGGGCCATGACCTCCACTGTGGAGACGACGGCCCGGGCGCCGGAGTCGGCGAGCACGCCGGAGAGCCGTTCCCGGGGGTGCGTGACGTCCAACGGCAGGTACGCGGCACCCGCCTTCATCGCGCCGAGCAGCGCCACCACCAGCTCGGCCGACCGGGGTACCGCCACCGCGACGACGTCACCGGGCCGGATGCCCCGGGCGGTCAGCCGCCGGGCCAGCGCGGCGGCGCGGCGCTCCAGTTCGGCGTAGCCGAGCTGCCGTTCGCCGTCGATCAGCGCGACCGCGTCCGGGGTCCGGGCCGCCTGCGCAGCGACCAGCCCATCCAGGGTCTGCGGCGGTACCGGGGCGACCGGGCCGGCGAGCCGGGTCAGCGCGGTGTCCCGCTCGGCCGCCGGCAGCAGGTCGATCCGCCCGACCGGTCGGTCCGGCTCGGCGACGAACACGCCCAGCACCTCGGCCAGCCCGGTACGGAGCTGGCGTACGGTCGCGGCGTCGATCCGGTCCGGGTCGTACTCCACGGTGAGGTCCAGCGACCCGCCGGCCGGCGACACCAGCAGGGTGACCGGATAGTGGGTCGCCTCCCGGAACTCGACCCCGGCCAGTTCCAGCCCGCCGGGGTGCCGCGGGATCGCGTCGGCGGGATAGTTCTCCAGCACCACCAGGCTGTCGAACAGCTCTCCGCCGCCGGCCAGCCGCTGGATCGCCGGCAGCCCGAGGTGCTGCGCGTCGAGGAGTTCCGCCTGCTCCCGCTGGAGCCGGCCAGCCAGCTCGACCAGCGGTTCGGCCGGAGTCCAGCGCAGCCGGACCGGCAGGGTGTTGATGAAGAGCCCGACCATCGCCTCGACGCCGTCCAGTTCGGCCGGCCGGCCGGAGACCGTACTGCCGAACACGACGTCGCGCCGGCCGAGGCGCCGGCCCAGCACCACCGCCCAGGCGGCATGCAGCACGCTGCCCACGGTCAGCCCGGCCGCCCGGACCCGACCGGCCAGCCCGGCGGCCACCTCGGACGGCAGCGCCACCCGGGACCGCTCGGGGTGGAACATCCCGGCGAAGCCGGGCTCGGCCTCGGCGGCGAGCCGGGTCGGACCGTCGAGCCCGGCCAGCGCCGTCCGCCAGGCGTCCTCGGCAGCCGACCGGTCCCGGCCGGCCAACCACTCGAGGTAGCGCCGGTACGGGGTGACCGGCGGCAACCGGTCCGGCTCGCCGTCCGGGGCGTACCGGGTGAGCAGGTCCCGCAGGGTCACTCCGGCTGACCAGCCGTCGGTGACGATGTGGTGGTGGGTGAGCAGCAGGCGGTGCCGCTCCGCCGCCCACCGGACCAGTACGCAGCGCAGCAGCGGCGGCCGGGTCAGGTCGAACGGGGCGGCCCGTTCCGCCTCGGCCAGCGCCTCGAACTCGGCCGCCCGCTCCGGTTCGGGGTACCCGGTCAGGTCGACCTCGCGCCACGGCAGCGTGACGCCGTCCGCGAGAAGCTGCACCGGCCGCAGGTCGGCGAGCTGCGGAAACGCGGCCCGCAGCGGGGCGTGCCGGTCGAGCATGTCCTGCCCGGCCCGGCGCAGCGCGGCGGCGTCCAGCGGCCCGCGCAGCGCGATCACCTGCTGCACCCGGTACGGGTCCCGATCCGCCCCGCCAGCGACCGCGTGGAAGTAGAACCCCTCCTGCAACGGGGTCAGCGGCAGCACGTCGGCGACCCCCGGTACGGCGGCGGCCAGCGCGTCCACGTCCTCCTGCCGCAGCGGCAGCAGCGGGAAGTCGGACGGGCTCGGCCCGCCGGCCCCCGGGCGGGCGGCGTGCCGGACCAGTGCCTCCAGCGCGGCGAACCAGCCCTGCGCCAGCTCGGCCACGTCCGCCTCGCCGAGCAGCGCCGCCGGCCAGGCCCAGGTCACGCCGAGCCCGGGCCCGTCCGGCCGATCCTCGGTGAACGCGTTCACCTCCAGCGTGTACGGCGCCACCGGCATCCCCGCGTCGAAGCCACCGGCGAGCAGGCCGAGCCCGGGCAGCGCGGTCCAGCAGCCGTCGGCCGACGACTCCACCCCGAACCGGCCGAGGTAGTTGAAGCTGATCTGCGGCTGCGGCAGCCCGGCCAGTACGGCGGCGGTCTCCGGGTTGAGGTGCCGCAGCAGCCCGTACCCGAGCCCGTGGTCGGGGATGGCCCGCAACCCCTCCTTGATCCGCTTCAGGGCCCGACCGGCGTCCTCGCCGCCGGCCAGCGCCTCGTCGAGGTCGATCGGACCGGGGTCGAGCCGGACCGGGAAGATGCTGGTGAACCAGCCGAGCGTGCGGGACAGGTCGACGCCGTCCGCGACCTGCTCCTCCCGGCCGTGCCCCTCCAGCGCCACCAGCGCGGCTCCGGGCACGCCGGTCCCCCGGCGGCGGCGCCAGTCGGCGAGAGCCAGCGCGAGCGCGGTGAGCAGCACGTCGTTGACCCCGGCGGAGAACGCCGCCGGGATGCTGGTGAGCAGCGGTGCGGTCCGCTCGGCCGGCAGCCGCAGGGTGAGCCGGCGGACGCTGTCGAGGTCGCCGACCGGGTCCAGTGGTCGGTCCGCCAGCGCCGGATCGTCGCCGCGCAGCAGCTCCGTCCAGAGTGGCAGCTCGGCGGTCCGCTCCGCCGACTCGGCGTCGGCGTGCACCAGCTCCGCCCAGCGACGCAGCGGGGTGCCGACCGGCTCCAGCCGGGGTGTCCGCCCGGCCAGCACGTCCGCCCAGGCCGCTGCCAGGTCGGGCAGCAGGATCCGCCAGGAGACGCCGTCGACCACCACGTGGTGCACCAGCACGACCAGCCGGCCGGGCCGATCCGGGCCGGCGTCCAGCCAGACCGCCTGGAGCATGACGCCGTCCTCCGGGGCCAGCCGCGCGCCCGCCTCGTCGGCGGCGACGGAGATCCGGTCCCGCAGCGCCTCGTCGGTCAGCCCGGCGACGTCGATCCGGCGCAGCCGGTCCGCCGCCGGCACCGTGCCGGGCGCCGGCACCACCAGCCGGCCCGGCCGCTCCGGGGTGGCCCGGACCAGCCGGGACCGGAGTACGTCGTGCCGGTCCAGCACCGCCTGGAGCGCGCCGGCCAGTCGCTCGGCGGTCGCCTCGGCCGGTACCCGGACCGCCAGCCACTGCGCGAACGCGTCGATCTGCCCACCGCACCCGTCCAGCCAGCGCATGATCGGGGTGAGCGGATACTCGCCGACCCCGGCCTCGGGATCGTCCTCCACACCGCGCGAGAGCGACTCGGCCACCGGAGCCAGCTCGGCGACGGTACGGCGCTGGAAGACCTGGCGCGGCGTGACCACCAGCCCGGCCTGCCGGGCCCGGATCACGAGCTGGATCGAGACGATGCTGTCCCCGCCGAGGGCGAAGAAGTCGTCCTCCACCCCGACCTCGGGCAGCCCGAGCACCTCGGCGTAGAGGGCGCAGAGCACCTCCTCGCGGGCGTCCCGGGGCCGGGCTCCGGTACTCGGTGCCGCGAAGTCCGGCGCCGGCAGGCTGGCCCGGTCCAGCTTGCCGCTGGGCAGCACCGGCAGCCTGTGCAGGGGTACGAAGGCGGCCGGCACCATGTGGTCGGGCAGCCAACTGCGGGCGTACGTGCGCAGCTCGGCGAGGAGCGCGGTGACGTCCCGGAACGGCGCCGGCCGGTTGGCGTACCGGTGCAGCGGGGCCGACTCCGGCAGGGTGGGCCGGTACGCAGGTCCGGCGGGCGTCACGTCCGGGCGGGAGAAGAGCAGGTCGAGGCGGCCGTCGTCGGCGGCACCGGACCAGGTGACGTCGACCCGGTAGCCGTGCCGCTCGGCCAGCTCGTACACCGCCTCGGGATCGACGGCCGGCGCACCGGTCGGCCCGGTGCCACCGCTCGGCCCGGTGTTGCCGGTCGGCCCGCTGGCAGCGGTCGGCCTGGGCCCGGCGGTCGACCCGGGGTCGCCGGTCGGTGTCGGGTCGGCGTCGGCGTCGGCATCGGCATCGGCATCGGCATCGGCATCGGCATCGGTGGAGAGTTCGCGGTGGGCGGCGAGGTCGGCGTCGAGCCGGGCGTTCGGTACCCCGGTCACCCGCAGGACGGCCGGGCGTGCCGAGTCGAGTCGCTCGGCCAGCCCGGCGAGCCCGGCCGGCTCGGCGCTCCAGGGCAGCTCGACGGCGTCGTCCATCGTGGACTGGGCGTGGGCGGTGGTGCGCAGCACGACGTCGTACCGGTAGCGGGTGAGTTCGTTGTGCGGGTGGCCGCGCTTGACCCAGAGGTCGACCCCGGCGATCGCCGGAAGCTCCCGGGCCAGCGCCGGGAAGAGGTCGGGGTCGAGCAGCAGCTCGCCCTCCCAGCGGAGGCCCTGCTCGACGGCGGCCAGCGCGACCTGCCGGCCGTCGGGGTCCGGCCGGCGGCGGCCCGCCTCGATCGCCCCGCGCAGCGTGCGGTGCAACCGCAGGTTGCGTACGTCGCCGACGAAGACGGTGCCGCCGGGCGCGAGCAGGGCGACCGCCCGGCGCAGCACGTCGGCCAGGTAGTCGACGCTCGGGAAGTACTGGACCACCGAGTTCAGCACGACGGTGTCGAAGAAGCCGGCCGGCAGCCCGTCGACGACGTCGGCCGGCTGGGCCCGCAGCTCGACCCGACCGGCCAGCGCCGGTACCGTCGCCACCTGGTCGCGGAGCGCCTCGATCGCCGCCGGGGAGAGGTCGGTACCCCAGTACGCCTCCACCTCCGGCGCCACCTTCGCCAGCAGCAGACCGCTGCCGACGCCGATCTCCAGCACCCGGCGCGGGCGCAGCGCGAGAATGCGCTGCACCGTCCGGTCCCGCCACTGGCGCATCTCGGCGAGCGGGATCGGCAGCCCGTCGTAGCTGCTGTTCCAGCCGGTGAAGTTCTCCCCGAACGACTCGGTACGCCCGGCCGTGTAGAGCAGTTCGTGCAGCTTCTGCCAGTCGTCCACCCGGGTCGACTCCACCTCGGCGTCCCGGTCCGCCGGCCGGTCCAGCGCCGGTACGACGTACGCGGCGAGCCGCTGTTGACCGTCCCGCCCCGGCCGGGCCAGTACGGCGACCTGGCCGACCGCCGGATGTTGGGCGAGTACGGACTCGATCTCGCCCGGCTCGATTCGGTACCCCCGGATCTTCACCTGGTCGTCGGCGCGACCGAGGAACTCCAGCCGCCCGTCCGGCAGCCAGCGCACCAGGTCACCGGTGCGGTAGAGCCGCCCGCCGGCCGGCCCGTACGGGTCGGCGACGAAGCGCTGCGCGGTCAGCCCCGGCTGGCCGAGATAGCCCCGGGCCAGCCCGGTCCCGCCGAGGTACAGCTCGCCGGTGGCGCCGACCGGCACCGGCTGGAGGGCGGCGTCCAGCACATAGCACCGGGTGCCGGGGTCGGGGCGGCCGATCGGCACCACGGCACCGGGCGGGGTCTGCGGGTCGCACTCCCCCAGCGTCGAGTTGACGGTCGCCTCGGTCGGCCCGTACGCGTTGAACATCGGTCGGCCCTGTGCCCACCGGGCGACCAGTTCCGGGGATACCCGCTCGGTACCGGCCAGCAGGGTCGCCCCGGCCGGCAGGGTGAGCTCCCGGGGCATCGCGGCGAGCAGCGCGGGCGGCAGGATCATGAAGGTCACGCCGTGCCGGTGGGCGTACTCGGTCAGCGCCGGGCCGGGCACCCGACGCTCGGCCGGTACCACCACCAGCCGGCCGCCGGAGAGCAGCCCGAGGCAGAGGTCCCAGAACGCCACGTCGAAGCTGGGCGAGGCGAACTGGAGTACCCGGCTCTGCGGCCCGACGCCGAGCCGGGCGCGCTGGGTGGCGACCAGTTTGGCCACCCCGGCGTGCGAGACGACGACTCCCTTGGGTCGGCCGGTCGACCCGGAGGTGTAGATGACGTACGCGGCGTTCTCCGGGGCCAGCGGCGGCAACCCTCCCGGGCCGCCCGGCTCGACCTGATCGGTGTCGGTCAGCTCGTCGAGCAGCAGTCTCGGCAGGCCCGGGGTCTCCGGCAGCTCACCGGCCAGTTCCGCCGTGCTGACCAGGCAGACCGGCCGGGCGTCGGCCAGCATGAAGCCGATCCGCTCGGCCGGATAGTCCTGGTCCACCGGCAGGTAGGCGCCGCCGGCCTTGAGCACCGCCACCTCGGCCACGATCATGTCGACCGAGCGGGGCAGGCAGAGCGCCACCACCCGCTCCGGCCCGACACCCCGGGCCCGCAGCGCGTGTGCGAGCCGGTCCGCCCGGGTATCGAGTTCGGCGTACGTCAGCTCGACGTCCTCGCAGACCACCGCGACCGCACCGGGTGCCCGGCGTACCTGCTCGGCGAAGAGGTCTGGCCAGGTCGCCGGGGGTGCCGGCCGGACCGTCTCGTTCCACTCCACGAGGATCCGGTGCCGGTCCGGCGCGGTTTCCGTCGTCGGCCCGGCCTCGGCACGGTTCAGGTCACTTGTGGGCACGACGGAGTACCGCCTCTCGCGAGCGGGTGGGAACGGTCCGGTGTGGAGGGTGTCGGGGATCGGCCGGCGGTCAGCCGTCGCCGAGCAGCGGCAGGATCTGGTCCAGCGCGTACGGGACACTGAGTACGGTGCTGAACGAGAGCGCGGCACCGAGCGGCGGGTTCTCGTACGGCAGGAAGACCGCCCGGTTCTGCTTCGCCACGTCAAGGGTGGCGTAGACCTTGTCCGCCTTCACCCTCGGCTCGGCACTGGCGTCCGAGGTGAGGAAGAGCAGCTTGTCGACGTCGACCAGGTCGAGTCGCTCGGAGCCGATCTCGGCGGCGTACTCCTTGCCGGCCGCCTGCACGATCGTGTCCGGCACGGTGAAGCCGAGCTGGGTCATGAAGACCACCTTCGGGTCGCTCGGCGCGAAGACCGCGTACTTGCCGGCCTCGTACGGGTCGACCACCGCGACGGACCTGCCGGCGAAGCCGGGGTGTTCCTGCCGGGCCTTGGCGAACCGGGCGTCGACGTCGGCGATCAGCTTGTCGGCCTGCTCCGGCCTGCCCAGCGCGCGGCCGGCCGCCCGGGTCATCTCCTGCCACGGCGCGGCGTAGTCGGCGAAGCCCTTCGGCTGGGCGACGGTCGGGGCGAGCTGGGAGAGCTTCTGGTACTGCTCCTGGGTCATCCCGGAGTAGAGCCCGATGATCAGATCCGGTCGCAGTGCCGCGATCTTCTCGAGGTTGTAGTCGTCCCGCTCACCGACGATCTCCGGCGGGGTACTGCCCCAGAGCTGCTGCGCCCAGGGCCACTTGCCGTACGGCCGCTCCAGGAACCAGTCGATCGCGCCGACCGGTACGACGCCGAGGGCGAGTACCGGGTCCTGGTCGCTGAGCCCGAGCGTGACCACCCGGGCGGGCGCCTTGGTGATCTCGGTGCTGCCGTACTTGTGTTCGACCGTGACCGGGAAGGTGCCGCCGGCGCTCGCCGACGGGGCCGGGTCGGCGCCGTCGTCGCCACCGCCGCAGCCGGCCAGGCCGAGTACGAGGACGGCCAGCGCCGCCGTCAGGCGGGCGACCGGCCGTGGACGCATCGTGCGGGCAGGTGTCGTGGACATCGGCTCCTCTTCGGTCTCTCGGGTGTCCCGTCGCGCGGTCGGCGGTCGGGCGGAAATCGGTCTCGGCGCGGGACTCGGTCTCGGTGTGGGAATCGGTCTCGGTGTGGGAATCGGTCTCGGTGTGGTCTCGGCGCTCCGCGCCGGCTCTGGAATGCGGCTCGGAACCCGGCTCGGAATGCGGTCGCGCGGCGTCGGGCGACGGTCGCCTGGACGTCGGGCACGGCACCGGCGTCCGGCTCCGATGACGGTGATAGTAAGGTAATCCTTACCTAACCTCAACCGCTCCGCCAGAGAAGGGCTCTCCCCAACCGGCGAGGCCGTCAACTAAGGTATACCTACCCTAAGATGCGAAACCCCTGCACGTTGCCGGCGGACGGGACCCGAGCCGCCCGCGGAAGAGACCCGAGGACCGCGTGACGACCGACCAGGCAGCACCGGTGAGCCGACCCGCGCCCACCCGGACGACGGGTCACCGACCCACCCGTCCGGTCGGGCTCTTCCTGGTCGCCACGACCGTCCTGATCGTGCTGTGCCTGCTCTCCGTCGCGGTGGGCAGCCGGCAGATCCCGCTGGACCAGGTGGTGCAGACCCTGCTCGACCGGGCCGGGGCACGGTCCACCGACCCGCAGATCGAGGCGATCGTCTGGGGCGTACGCCTGCCGCGCACCGCGCTCGGCCTGCTGGTCGGGATGGCGCTGGGCCTCTCCGGCGCGCTGATGCAGGGGCTGACCCGCAACCCGCTCGCCGATCCCGGCCTGCTCGGGGTCAGCGCCGGTGCCGCGCTCGGCATCGTCGTCGCGATCGCCTGGTTCGGCATCGCCACGCTCTACGGCTACATCTGGTTCGCCTTCGCCGGTGCCCTGCTGGCCAGCGTGGTGGTCTACCTGCTCGGTGGGCTCGGCCGGGGCGGCTCCACCCCGGTCAAGGTGGCACTGGCCGGGGTGGCGATCACCTTCCTGCTCAACTCGGTGACCAGCGCCGTCGTGCTGCGCGACCCGGAGGCGCTGAACCGCTACCGGTTCTGGGCGGCCGGTTCGCTCTCCGGGCCGGACTTCGGCACCATCGGCCAACTGCTGCCGTTCCTGGCCGTCGGTGTCGCACTCGCCCTCGCCGCCGCCCCGGCGCTGAACAGCCTCGCCCTCGGCGACGACGTCGCGGCGGCGCTGGGCCGCCGGGTCGGACTGGTACGCCTGCAAGGCACCCTGGCGGTGACCCTGCTCGCCGGGGCCGCGGTCGCGGTCGCCGGGTCGATCGTCTTCGTCGGCCTGGTGGTGCCGCACGTGGCCCGGCTGATCACCGGCCCGAACCACCGCTGGCTGCTGCCGTTCACCATGGTGCTCGCGCCGAGCCTGCTGCTGCTGGCCGACATCGTCGGTCGGGTCGTCGCCCGGCCGAGCGAGGTCGGTGTCGGCATCATCGCCGCGTTCATCGGTGGTCCGTTCTTCATCATGCTGGTCCGGCGCCGCCGGCTCGCGGAGCTCTGATCGGCGTGACCCTCCTCGACCTGCGCCGCACCGGCGGGCGTACCGCGTTCCGGATCGGCCGGCCAGCGGTCTCCGGCGTACTCCGGGGGCGGCTGCTGACCTGCTGCCTCGGGCTCGCCGCACTGTCCTTCGTGGTCTTCTGCGTCGGCATCGCCACCGGCGACTACCCGGTCAGCCCGCTGCGGGTGGTACCCGCGCTCTGGGGTTCCGGCGACCCGGGCCAGGTTTTCATCGTGCGGGAGCTGCGGCTGCCCCGGGCCCTGACCGCCGTACTCGCCGGTGCCGCGTTCGCGGTCTCCGGGGCGATCTTCCAGACCATCACCCGGAACCCGCTGGCCAGTCCGGACATGATCGGCATCAACGCCGGGGCCACCACCGCCGTGGTCGCCGGCATCGTGCTCGGTGGCGCCGGGCTGAGCCTGCCGGCGCTGGGCCTGACCGGCGGGCTGGTCACCGCCGCGCTGATCTACCTGCTGGCCTGGCGGCGCGGCGCCACCGGCTACCGGATCGTACTGGTCGGCATCGCGGTCTCCTGGATGTGCGCCAGCGCCACCGACTACCTGCTGACCCGGGCTCAACTGACCGAGGCACAGGCGGCGCTCGGCTGGCTGGTCGGCAACCTCAACGGTCGCGGCTGGGAGACGGTCGGCCCGCTCTCGGTCGCGGTGCTGACCCTGCTGCCCGCCGGGATGTTGCTCGGGCGCTGGACCCGGACCCTGCACCTCGGCGACGAGGTGGCCCGGGGGCTGGGCACGCCCGTCCAACTGGCCCGGCTCTGCCTGGTGCTCGTCGGCGTCGCGATGGTCGCGTTCGCCACCGCCGGGACCGGGCCGGTGCTGTTCGTGGCACTGGCCGCACCGCAGATCGCCCAGCGGCTGGCGGGGCTCTCCGCGCCGCCACTGCTGGCCTCCGCGCTGACCGGGGCGTTGATGGTCTCGGCCAGCGACCTGGTGGCCCGCTGGCTCATCCCGGACGTCGACCTGCCGGTCGGCGTGGTGACCGGGGCGCTCGGCGCGGCGTTCCTGCTCTGGCTGCTCGTCCGGACCAACCGCGCCGGTTCTGGAGGCTGACGTGACCGTGGAACTGACCATCACCGACACCGGACTCGACGCCCCGCCGCCGAGCGCCGCCGACCACCCCGAGCTGCGGGCCGAACGGCTGCGCCTGGCGTACGGCGAGCGGGTGGTCGTCGACGACCTCGACCTGGTAATCCCGGCGGGCCGGATCAGTGTGATCGTCGGCGCGAACGCCTGCGGCAAGTCCACCCTGCTCCGGGCGCTGGCCCGGCTGCTCAACCCGACGGCCGGCAGTGTCCAGCTCGACGGCCGGGCGATCCACTCGCTGCCCACCCGGCAGGTGGCCCGGCAGGTGGGGATCCTGCCGCAGGCACCGGTCGCGCCGGACGGCCTGACCGTGCTCGACCTGGTCGGTCGGGGCCGCTCGCCGCACCAGACCTGGTGGCGGCAGTGGTCGCCGGACGACGAGCGGGCGGTGACCGAGGCGCTCGCCGCGACCGGGGTCACCGAGTTGGCCGACCGGCCGGTGGACGAACTCTCCGGCGGGCAGCGCCAGCGGGCCTGGATCGCGATGGCGGTGGCCCAGCAGACCCCGGTACTGCTACTGGACGAGCCGACCACCTTCCTCGACCTGTCCCACCAGATCGACGTACTCGACCTGGTGGTGGATCTGAACCGGCGGGACGGCCGGACAGTGGTGATGGTGCTGCACGACCTCAACCAGGCGTGCCGGTACGCCGACCACGTGATCGCGATGAAGGGTGGTCGGATCGTCGCGCAGGGCGAACCGTCGACTGTGGTCACCGCCGACCTGGTCGACGAGGTCTTCGACGTCCGCTGCGAGGTGAGCGTCGACCCGCTGACCGGTACTCCGCTGGTGATCCCGACCAGTCGGCACCATCCCCGGCCGCTGGTGCCGGTGGCCGCCGGCGCCTGACCGGTCCTCCGTCGAGCCGACCGAGGACGGGACCTCCGGCGGCCACCGTTCCGAGCACCCGAGGGCGACGGTCAGGCGCTGGCGCAGGTCGTCGTCGCGAGGTACGGCCCGGTCGTGCTGCCCGGGTAGTACGGCGTGAGCGTGGTCGCCGGCCGGGTACCCGCCGGGCAGGTCTCGGAGAGCACCCAGCGCGGGGTGAACGGGTCCGGCGCGCACTGGTAGATCCGCTGGTCGTGGTCGACCGGATAGCGGCCGTACAGCCGGAGACCGTCGGCGCTGCACGGCTGTGCCTGCGCGGCCTGTGCTGGAACGGCGGTGAGCCCGACCGCCGCGCCGGCCCCGACCAGCGCGAGTACCGCGAGCCTGATGGCGAACCTCTGCATGGATCCTCCCCTTTCCCCACTCCCATCGATGATGAGATCGTTGGGATATTAAACAAAATCGATGCGGGCGAGCACAACGAACCTGTGTCCGGGTGGGACAGGGTTCGCCGGACGGGGGAGACATGGAACGTGGCATCGGTCGGCGTCGACTCATCCGAAACGGCGGCGTGGCACTGGTCGCGGTGCTGCTCGACGTGCCGGTCCCGGCCGGCGCCGGCACCGCCGACCCGGCCGGCCGGTTTCCGTTCCAGGACCCTCGGCTGCCCGACGGACAGCGGATCGACGACCTGCTCGGCCGGCTGACGCTGGACGAGAAGCTCGCCCTGCTGCACCAGTCGCAGCCGGCCATCCCCCGGCTGGACATCGGCTACTTCAAGACCGGAACCGAGGCCCTGCACGGGGTGGCCTGGACCAACGACGTCGACGACAACTGGAACGTGGTGACCGCCACCGAGGCCACCGTCTTCCCGCAGGCGATCGGCCTGGCCAGCACCTGGGATCCGGACCTGGTCCGGCGGATCGGCTCGGCCGTCGGCGACGAGGTACGCGGCCACCACGCCGCCGACCCGACCGTCTGGGGCCTCCAGGTCTGGGCCCCGGTGGTGAACCTGCTGCGGGATCCCCGGTGGGGCAAGAACGAGGAGGGCTACTCCGAGGACCCGCTGCTGACCAGTGCGATCGCCACCGCGTACGGCCGAGGGCTGAGCGGGGACCACCCGGATCGACTCAAGACCGCGCCGGTACTGAAGCACTACGCGGCGTACAACCGGGAGGCGGAGCGGAGCCTGACCTCGGCCAACCTGCGACCACGGCTACGGCACGAATACGAGGACGCGGCTTTCCGGCCGGCGGTCGCGGCCGACGCTGTGACCGGGGTGATGGCCGGCTACAACCTGGTCAACGGCCGCCCGAGCCACGTGAACCCGGACTTCGCCGAGGTGATCCGGTCGTGGACCGACCGCGACCTCTACCACGTCAGCGACGCCTGGGCCCCGCACGCGTTGACCCTGTTGCAGGGCTACTACGCCGACGAGACCGAGGCGTACGCGGCGATGCTCCGGGCCGGGCTGGACAGTTTCACCGTCGACGACGGGCAGCCCGGGCCGATGGTGGCCACCCTGCGGGACGCACTCGACCGGGGACTGCTCACCGTCGCCGACGTGGACGCCTCGGTCCGGCGGGTGCTGTCGATCCGGCTCCGGCTCGGTCACTTCGACCCGGACGGCGGCCCGTACGCGGGGATCGGTCCGGAGGTGATCGGCAGCCCCGCGCACCGGCAACTGAACCGGGAGGCGGCGGAACGGGCGATGGTGCTGCTGCGCAACTCGGCCGGTACCCTGCCGCTGGACCCGACCCGGGTCCGGAACGTCGCCGTGATCGGCCCGCTGCACGACGCGCTCTACGGCGACTGGTACGGCGGCGCCCTGCCGTACCGGGTGACACCACTGGCCGGGATCCGGGAGCGGCTCGGCGACCGTGTCACGGTGACCGGGGTCGAGGCGCTCGACCGGGTGGCGCTGCGCGAGCTGGCGACCGGGCGGTACCTGACCGCCACCGGCACCGCCGCCGGGCAGAACATCGTCGCCGCGACCGGTCCAGCGACCGAGGCGGCGCACTGGGACCAGAACGACTGGGCGGGTGACGTCAGTACGCTGCGCAACGCCGGCAACGGGCGGTATCTGGCCGGCAACTGGGGGCCGTACCACACCGCCGAGGCGGAGATCGGCGGCTGGTTCGTGCCGCAGCAGTTCGCGCTGGAACGGCAGCCCGACGGGGCGTACCTGATCCGGTACGCGGGCTACGAGACCAACGAGAGCTGGTGGCCGTACCCGGGAACGTATCTGACCGTGAGTGCCGACGGCACGGTCGGCACCGGGGAGCGCGCCCTCGCCGCCCGGTTCGGCCGGGAGGTGGTGCGCAGCGGCGCCGCCACCGCCACCGCGGCGGCTGCCCGGGCCGACGCGGTGGTGGTCGTGGTCGGCAGCCATCCGCTGGTCTACGGCCGGGAGAACTCCGACCGGCGGAGCCTGGCGCTCGGGGCCAGCCAGTCCGCGCTGGTCGAGGCGGTCACCTCGGCCAACCCGACGACGGCGGTGGTGCTGGAGACCAGCTATCCGGTGACGCTGGCGGCCGAGCCGGCGACGCTGCTCTGGACCACGCATGCCGGGCCGGAGACCGGCCGGGCGCTCGCGGGCACGCTCTTCGGCGACCGCAACCCGGGCGGGCGACTCACCCAGACCTGGTACCGCGCCGACGCCGACCTGCCGCCCGACCTGCGCGACTACGACATCATCCGGACCGGGCAGACCTACCTCTACCACCGGGGAGAGCCGTTGTTCCCGTTCGGGCACGGCCTCTCCTACACCCGTTTCCGCTATGGCGAGCTGCGCACCAGCGCGCCGACGGTCGGGCCGGACGGCACGGTGACCGTGACAGTGGAGGTGACCAACACCGGCCGGCGGACCGGGGACGAGGTGGTGCAGCTCTACACCCGGCAACGCACCTCCCGGGACCGGATGCCGCTGCGGCAGCTCCGCGCCTTCCAGCGGGTGACCCTCGCCCCCGGCCAGACCCGGCGGGTGGCGTTCGCCGTCCGGGCGGCGGAGCTGGGGCACTGGGACGTGACCCGGGACCGCTGGGTGGTCGAGTCCGCCGGGCACGACCTGCTGGTCGGCGGCTCCGCGACCGACATCCGGCAGCGCGGCACGCTGCGGGTGCGCGGCGAGACGATCCCGGCCCGGGACCTGTCCCGGCCGACCCGGGCGGAGAACTTCGACGAGTACGCCGGGATCCTGCTGGTGGACGAGTCGAAGGTGCGCGGCACCGCCGTCGAGGGTGCCGGCTCCGGCGGCTGGATCGCGTTCGCCGGTACCGCCCTGGAGGCCCGATCGGGCACCCTCACCGTCCGGGCCGCCAGGTCCGCGCCGGGTGACGGCACCATCGAGGTACGCCTCGACTCGCCGACCGGTCCGCTGCTCGGCCGGGCCACCGTGCCGAGCACCGGCGACCGGTACGCCTACACCACCGTGCACGCCACACTGGCCCCCACGGCCGGGGTCCGGGACGTGTACCTGCGGCTCGACGCCGGCCTGCGGGTCAGCGAGTTCACCATCGGGCCGCCCGCCTGAGGTGAGGCGTCAGGGCATCGGGGGCGGCCTACCGAGGCGTCAGGGCATCGGGTGCGGCTGTCGGAGGGCCGCCGACCGAGGCGTCAGGGCATCGGGTGCAGTCCCTCGTGCCGGACCGTCCAGCTTCCGTCGTCGGGAAAGCCCGGCGTGGGTCGGCCGGCGTCCGCGTCCGAGCCCCGGGCCATCAGCGCGACGGCGGCCAGCAGCCCACCGTTGCCGGGCAGGTAGACCGGGAGCGCGGCGGTCTGCCGGTTGTGCCCGTTCGGCAGGTAGCCGTTCTTCGGTTCGGGTCGCAGCAGCGCGTCGACGGCGGCCTGCGGCTCGCCGAGCCGGGTCGCGGTCATCGCGATGGCCGGATAGTCCCAGCCCCAGGTCGACGGCCAGTCCCAGTCGGCCAGTACGCCGTGCAGGGTGGCCCGCATGACCTCCGGGTCGACCAGCTCGGTGGGTGGGACCAGGCCGAGCGCGTACAGCATCGACGGATGGTCGTCCCGGACCGTGTACGGCGGCACGTCGACGGCGGCGTAGACCCCGTCCCGGACGTGCGGCCGGACCAGGTCGGCGGCGACCTTCTCCCAGGACGGCTCAGGGGGAAGGCCGAGCCGGACCCGCCAGCGCTGCGCGATCCGCAGCCCCCAGCACCAGTACGCCAGCTCGAAGGTGGGATTGCGCAGGGTCTCCCGGACGTCGGCGTACGACTCCTGGGCCGGGACCAGTGGCGGGCCGAGCTGGAAGCCGTACTCGCCCCGGACCGGGTGGTCGGCCATGAACTCCGCCGTGCCGAGCACGACGTCGGCGTACCGCCGCAGCGCGGCCTCCGGGTCGGTGCTGGTACGCCGGACCAGCTCGGCGAGGAAGATCGGGTGCGGCTGCTGCCAGAGCAGGAACGGCCCGATCGGGCTCGGACTCTCCCGGCCGTCCGGGCCGACCTGCTTGGGCCAGCGGGCACCGGCACAGCCCTGCCGGCGGGCGGTCTCCCGGGCCCGGGGCAGGATGCCGGCATACCAGCCGAGGCTGCGTTCCAGCAGGCCGGGCCGGCCCCAGAGCGGGAAGTGCGCCCCGTGCCACCAGTGCATCTCCAGGTGGAACCGGCCGCGCCAACTGTTCACCATCAGGCCGGTCTCCTGCGGCGGCAGCGAACCGGCGCAGTGCACCGCGGTCAGGTATTGGGAGAGCACCACCCGCCGTTCCAGCTCGACCGCCCGCCCGTCCCGGCTGTCGGCCAGCTCGACCGCGCCACCGCCGGTCCAGAACGCGGGCCAGTGCCGGGCGGACGCGGCGGCCACCTCGGCGAAGGTCGGCAGCGCGGTGCCGGCCGCCGAACCGGCGCCGGGCGCGAACGCGACGACCAGCTCGACGGCGGCCAGCCCGGTGCTGACCAGGAACTCGTGCCGGCCGACGTGCAGGATCCGGGCGCCGTCCGGCAGCCCGATCCCGACCGAGTACGCGGTGTCGTCGAGTACCCGCCGCAGCACCGCCCCGTCCGGGCTCGGGCGGAGCGTGGAGGAGTGCGCCTGCGGCCGGGACCAGTCGGCGGCGTTGCTCCACTCCTCCGAGCCGTACGGGAAGGTGATCCCGACCGCGAGACCCTCGGCGAGCAAGGCCGACTCGACGCGTACGGCGAGGACGTCGCGGTCCGGGTGGCAGACCGTGTCGACCCGCACCGGGCTGCCGGCCAGCCGGAACCGGCTGCTGATGGTGCCGGTCCACAGGTCGAGTCGCTGGTGCGGATCGGTCAGCTCGGCCGGCTCGGCTGCCCGGGTGGTGATCCCGGAGCCGGCCGAGCGGGCCGTCCAGACCAGCCCGATCCGGCCCAGGTCGAGCCGGTGCGGATTGTTCCGCAGCCAGGACTCGGCCGGCGACTCCGGGGCTTCGGCGGTGCCGGAGAGTGCGCCACGCATGTCGACGTACTCGACCGGGCCGCGCGGCGTCGGATAGGCCCGACAGGTCTCCGCCAGGTCGTACGCCCGCCCGCCCGGCACGCTGTGCCAGCCCCACTGTGCCTGGGTGCCGAGCAGCGTGCCGGGCGTGCCGGTACCGCCGGGATTCTGCACCGGGTAGTACTCCGGAAAGGTCTGCAATCCGGTGACGTCGACGGTGTAGCAGAACTCGCCGTTGCCGACCGAGAGCGGGGATTCCGGCAGGATGCCGGTCAGCTCGACGGCGTGCCGGTCGACGAGGGCCCGCCGGTCGATCCGGGGCCCGCCGCGCGCCGCCGGTCGGCCGTCGTTCCCACCCCGGTCGGCTGCGGTCTTCTCCCGATCGCCGCCCCGCTCGGAGGCCGTCACCTGCCGACCCCCGCCCCGGTCGGACCGCGTCACTTGCCGATCGCCGCCTCGACCTGCTTGACGAACTCGTCGGCGGCCTCGGCCGGGGACTTGCGGTCGAAGAGCACCTCGGCGTTGAGCCGTTGCAGGATCAGCCGGGTGTCGGTGGAGCCGGTCGGCCCGATCACCAGCGGCGGTCCCACCTGCGGGGTGACCTTCTCGATGAACTTCGCCTGGGCGGACTGGTCCGGGTTGAGCCCCGGCAGCACCGCCGAGAGCACCTCGGAGTTCGCCGGGATGCCCCGGTCGGTCAGGATGATCTTGCCGGCCTCCGCGCTGTTCACCAGGAAGTCGACGAACTTCGCCGCCTCCTTCGGGTGCTCGGTCCGGGCGTTGACGGTGTAGATCTGGGACGCCTGCAACCACATCCCCGGCTTCTGGGTGCTCTCCCCCGGCGCCCGCAGCAGTTCCAGCGGCTGCCCGGAAGCCTTGCGCAGCGAGCCGAGCTGGTTGCTCCAGTCGAACTGCATCCCGGCCAGTCCCCGGCCCATCAGGGTCTGCTCCGGGGCCGGCTGGCCCTCCAGTTCGGTGGTCACCGAGGCCGGCGGGGTGGCGCCGGAGTCGCGCAGCCCGACGGTCGTCGTCCACCACTCGGTGATGGTGTTCCGGCTGATCGCGACCTTGCCGTCCGGAGTGTAGAGCCCCTCGCCGCGCTGCCGGGAGTAGAGGTCGAGCATGTCGGCACTGCTCGGGTCGGCCGCCCCGTAGGTGCCCTTCGGCGACTTCGCCGAGATGTCCCGGGCGATCCGGGCGAAGTCGTCCCAGGTCCACGTGCTGTCGTCGGGCAGCGGCACACCCGCCTTCTGGAACACCGCCGGGTTGACCACCACTGCGAAGGTGTTGACCCCGGTCGGTACGCCGTACTGCTTCTCCTCGAAGCGTCCGTTGCCGAGCGCGGCGGCATCGATCTTGTCGGTCCTCAGCTCGTTCTGCACCCGGGCCAGGTCGAGCAGCGCGCCCCGGTCGCCGTACTCCCGGGGGTAGGCGCCGCCCAGCGTGATGACGTCCGGCGCGTCACCGGCCGCGACCTCGGTGGCGAGCTTGTCGAAGTACGCGTTGAAGTCGGCCGACGAGCCGCTGACCTTGATGTCCGGGTTCTGCGCCTGGAAGGCGTCGATCACCTTCTGGGTGGCCTGGGCCCGGTCGTTGTTCCCCCACCAGGAGAAGCGCAACTCTACGGGCCCGCTGTCCCCGCCGGAGTCGCCGCAGGCGGCGACCGAGAGCAGCAGGGTGGCGGAGACGGCGACGGTGCTGAGGCGGGTCCGGACGGATCTGACTCTCATCGGAACTCCTTCGCTGACGGTGGGTGTAGCGATGGGGTGGGTATGACGATGCGGTGGGTGGAGCGGTGGGTTGGAACGGTTCACTTGAGGCCGGTCGTAGCCAGCCCCTGCGTCAGATAACGCTGCCCGGCGAGGAAGAAACCGAAGATCGGTGCCAGTCCGACGACGGACATCGCGAACAACTGCCCCCAGGCGGTCTCGCCCTGACCGTCCATGAAGGACCGGAGCGCGACCGGTACGGTGTAGAGGTCGGGGTTGGTCAGGAAGATGAGCTGGCTGAAGAAGTCGTTCCAGGTCCAGATGAAGGTGAACAGCGCCGAGGTGGCCAGCGCCGGTACGGAGAGCGGCATGATGATCCGCCAGTAGATGCGTACGTGCCCGCAGCCGTCCATCCGGGCCGCCTCGTCCAACTCCCTCGGCAGGGAGCGGATGAACTGCACCATCAGGAAGATGAAGAAGGCGTCCGTGGCGAGGAACTTCGGCACGATCAGCGGCAGGCTGGTGTTGATCCAGTCGAGCTGTGAGAAGAGGACGTACTGCGGCACGATCAGCACGTGGATCGGCAGCATCATCGTGGCGAGCATCGCGGCGAAGAGGATCCGCCGGCCCCGGAACTCCAGCCGGGCGAAGGCGTACGCCGCCAGCGAGCAGGAGAGCAGGTTGCCGACGATCGAGGCGATGGCGATCACCGCCGAGTTCCACAGGTAGTGCTGGAACGGGTGCTCCAGCGCCGTCCAGCCGCCGGTGTAGTTGCCGAGGTCGAACTCGCGGGGCCAGATCGACGGGTCCCGGAAGATGACCTCGGTCGGCTTGACCGAACTGGAGACCATCCAGAGCAGCGGATAGATCATCACGACGCCGAAGACGATCAGCAGGGCGTGTTTGGAGATCCGCCGCGCGGGCGGGTCGGCCCGGGCCGCCGGCCGTACGGCGGCCCCGGTGGTGGTGGTCAGGTCAGTCACCGTAGAACACCCATCGCTTGGCGAAGAGGAAGTTGAGGCCGGTCAGCACGGCGATGATGACCAGCAGGGTCCAGGCCAGCGCGGACGCGTAGCCCATCTCGAACGAGCCGAAGCCGCGCTCGTAGAGGTAGAGCGTGTAGAGCAGGGTGGAGTCGGCCGGGCCGCCGCTGCCGCCGCTGACCACGAACGCCTGGGTGAAGCTCTGGAAGGCGCCGATCATCTGGAGGATCAGGTTGAAGAAGATGATCGGGGTGAGCAGCGGGATGGTGATCCGGAAGAACTGCGAGACCGCACCGGCGCCGTCGACCGAGGCCGCCTCGTAGTACATGCTCGGGATCTGGCGGAGCCCGGCCAGGAAGATCACCATCGGTGCGCCGAACGTCCAGGCGTTCAGCACGACCAGCGTGCCGAGCGCGTAGTCCGGATGGGACACCCAGCTCACGCCCTCGACGCCGACCTTGGCGAGCAACTGGTTGACCAGTCCCTCGCTGCCGAAGATCTGCCGCCAGAGGATGGCGATGGAGACGCTGCCGGCCAGCAGCGACGGCAGGTAGTAGACCGAGCGGTAGATGGGCAGTCCGCGTACGCCCCGGTTGAGCAGCATGGCCAGGCCGAGCGCCAGGGCGAGCTGCAACGGTACGGAGACGAAGACGTACTGGACAGTGACCAGCAGCGACTTGTGCAGCCGGGAATCCTCCAGCATCCGCTGGTAGTTCTCCAGCCCCAGCCACTCCGGCGGGCTGAGCAGGGTGTAGTCGGTGAAGGAGAGGTAGAGCGAGGCCAGGATCGGCCCGATGGTGAAGACGACCATCCCGACGATCCACGGCGTCAGGAAGCCGTACGCCACCCGGGTTTCCCGGCGACGCGGCCCGGACCGTGCGGTGCGGCTGCCCGTGCGATCGCTCATCAGAGCACCCTCCGGGGAGATACGTCGCGGGTGGAGCCTCGGTGCCCGCCCGTCATGCCCGCCGTGCCCGCAGGGCCCACATCCGGGCTGAGTAACCAGTTTCTAACAAAGCCAACATCAACTGTCAACGCATCGAACACTCGCCAACTAGCTGTGGAAACGTCCCAGCGCAGGCCGGTGGCCACGTCGGAGAAACCGGTTGCTTCCAAGATCGGGTAACCGGTATCTTCGGTGCCCACGAGATGGCCACCAGGGCGTCAACGGACGACCACGGCGTGATGTCCGAACTGGACGGTCGACACGGCGGCCACGCCCTACTGCCCAACCGGATCGGCCACCCCTGGGAGATTCGAGATGAGCCTGACCGGAGACCGCCGCGCCGAGCAGTCGGCCGAGGAGCCGACCGACGGGTCGCGGCCGGGTCGGCGCGGACCCGCCCGGTCGGACCGACCCTCCGCCACGATCGGTCGGGTCGCCGAGGCCGCCGGGGTCTCCCGGGCGACCGTCTCCCGGGTGATGAACGGCAGCCCGACCGTGGCCGCCGAACTCGCCGCCCGGGTCCGCGCCGCCGCCGAGGAGCTGAACTACGAACCCAGCCTGGTCGCCCGCAGCCTGGCACTCGGGCGGACCAGCACGGTGTCGCTGATCGTGCCGGATCTGTCCAACCCGATGTTCCAGGACGTGCTGCGCGGGCTCAGCCACGCCGCCGCCGGCCGGGGGTACCGGCTGCTGGTCGCCGAGTCCAACGAGAACGTCGCCGAGGAGGCGATCCTGGCGGTGGAGGCCAGACGGCGCTCCGACGGGCTGGTACTCGCCTCGCCCCGGGTACCGGAGGCCGAACTGCGCGCCCTCAGCGACCGACTCGCCCCGCTCGTACTCCTCAACCGCGACCTGCCGGGCAGCAACGTCCCGTCGCTCTCGGTCGACTACGCGGCCGGCATCGCCGCGATCGTGGCCCACCTGCGCTCCCTCGGCCACCGCCGGATCGTCTACCTGGCCGGCCCGGCGGCCAGCACGTCGAACCGGGAACGCCAGGCCGCACTGCGGGCCGCCTGCGCCGCCGAACCGGTCTGCGCACTGACCGAACTGCCCTGCGGCGCCACCTTCGACGACGGACACGCGTCGGCCCGGGCGGTGCTGCGCAGCGGTGCGACCGCGGTGGTGGCGTTCAACGACATGGTGGCGTTCGGCGCGCTCAGCGGCCTGCACGAGCTGGGCATCGGGGTACCGAGAGACCTCTCGGTGGCCGGCTTCGACGACATCCCGTTCGCCCGCTACACCACCCCGCCGCTGACCACCGCCTCGATCCCCCGCAACGAACTCGGCCGACAGGCATGGGACCGGCTCTGGGCGTTGCTGGGCGGCGGGCCGGCCGGGCACGACGTGCACTTCCAACCCCGACTACTGGTCCGGGACAGCACCGGTCCGGTACCGGCCGGCCGAGGGTAGCCGGTGGGAACGGTGACCGTGCCGAGCTGGATCAGGGTGCACGGCGACCGGCTGGCCGGCGCGGGCCTGGCCCGGCAGACCTGACGTGTCGGTCGGGATCCGGTCGGTCGGCGGGAGGTGCCGACGCCGGCCCGGTCAGGTCGTGACGACCAGCTTGCCGGTGGTGTGCCGGCGGACGAAGTCGACGCAGGCCCGCGCCCCGTCGTCGAGGGTGTAGCGGCGGCCGATCGTGGCGGGCAGGTCGCCCCGGACCGCCAGTTCACCGACCTCGCGCATCCCGCCGAAGGTGCCCTCCATGTCCAGCACGAAATGCAGGGTGACGTCGTCACGGCCGAGCCACTCCTGCCGGGGCACCGGGTAGGTGATGGTGAGGAGGCGCCCACCGGGACGGACGGCACCGGCGACTCCGCCGAGGTGGTCACTGGGCAGGGTCAGGTTGACCGCGATGTCGACGTCGGACGGGTAGCCGGCTTCCGCGTACCCGATGGTCTGCTCGGCGCCGAGCGCGTGCAGGATGTCGGCGTCGGCGGCGGTCGCGGTGGCGATCACCCGGGCCCCGGCGCGGGCGAGCAGCGGGACCACGGCGGTGCCGACGCCGCCGGTGGCGCCGACGACCAGGACGGTTTCCCCGGGCCGGACCTCGGCGGTGGCCAGCAGCGCCCGGGCGGTCAGGCCGACGGTGGGCAGGGCGGCGGCGGCCTCGATCTCCAGGCCCGGCGGGCGGTGCGCCAGGAACGGGGTGTCGGCCTCGAAGACCGCGTACTCGGCCAGCGAGCCGGTGCTCAGCGACGGTCGAGTGGCGCCGGCCATCGCGCGCAGCGCCCGAGGCACGGCCTGGCCGAAGATCTCGTCGCCCACCTGGTAGCCACGCACTCCGGCGCCGACCTCGCTGACCGTGCCGGCGAAGTCGTTGCCGGGTACGTGCGGAAACTCCACCGGCACGCTGTCCCGGAACTCGCCGCTGGGGAGCCTGACGTCCGCCGGGTTGACCGAGGCGGCGGCGATCCGGACCTGGATCTGCCCCGGGCCGGGGCGGGGCGCCGGCACCTCGGCCACCGAGAACTCCTCGGGCGGTCCGTAGCCGGTCGCGACAACTGCCTTCATCACACGTCCCCCAATAAACGGACCGGGTGGTCATCTTATCTGCGCCAAAGCTAGCAATAAGCGGACCGGGCGGTCAACTTGTTACGGTGGTGCCGTGACCACGACCCGCCCGTTACGCGCCGACGCCGCCCGCAACCGGCGGTTACTGTTGGCTGCGGCAGCGGACGAGTTCGCCGAGCGGGGTCTGGACGCCTCGGTCGCCGACATCGCCCGCCGGGCCGGGGTCGGCAAGGGCACGGTGTTCCGCCACTTCGCGACCAAGGACGACCTGATCGCCGCGATCGTCCTCGACCGGATCGACGAACTCAACGCGGCCGGCGAGCGACTGCTCGAAGCGACGGATCCGGGCGCCGCACTACTGGAGTTCCTCACCGTCGCCGCACACCAGCGGCAGCAACGTGACCTGTCGTTCCTCCACGAGGCCGGCGGAGTGAGCGCGGAGGTCACCAGGGTACGCGAGACGATGTACCAGACTGTGTACACGCTGGTCGACCGGGCCCGTCGGCACGGCGCCGTCCGGTCCGACGTCACCGGCACGGACATCATCCTGCTGATGTGTGCCCCGAACTACGTCACCAGTTACGTGTCGGACGCCCCGCCCGACCTGTGGCAGCGATATCTCGCCATCATCTTCGACGGCCTGCGCCCGGAGGGCGCCCACCCGCTGCCCCACCCGCCGCCGACCACCCCGTGACGCCCGAGCACGCGGGCTGACCCGCCGACGGCCGCCGGTGAGCAGACGACCGAGCCGGACCGGGAGACGCCGAGCGCCGGAGGCTGACCGGCGATCCGGCGGCGGTCGGGTGCTCGGGCAGCACGTCCCGGTCCGGCGGCGGTCGAGGTGCTCGGGCGGTACGTCCCGGTCCGGCTACGCCGCGCCGTGGTAGAAGAAGTCGCCGAGCCCGACGGTGAAGACCAGCAGCCCGTACAGGGCGTGTTCGGCCGAGGCGACCAGGAGCGAGCCGGTGCGCTGGTAGCGGCGGGCGAAGAGCCAGCCTCCGGCCAGGGTGAGCAGCACCGACAACACGTTGCCGAAGATCAGGTGGACGAATCCGAACGCCAGTGCACTGGCCCCCACCAGCCAGCGCCCGGAGCCGAAGACCGGGGCGTACCGGTGCATCAGGAAGGCCCGGAAGACCAACTCCTGCGGATAGACGGAGAAGAGCGGGTAGAAGAGCACGATCGCGCCCCAGAGCAGCGGCGACTGCCGGGGCAGTTCGAAGAGTCGTTCCGGCGCGAGTACGGCGAGCGCCGCGACCGCCAGTACGGCGGCGACCGCCCAGAGCCGGAGTATCGGGATCCACTCGCCGCGCAGCGCGGCCCGGCCCCACCAGCTCCGCGGGTCGAAGTCCGGGCGTCGCCACAGGTAGCCGGCGGCGAGCCCGGCCAGCAGCAGCAACGGCGGGATCGGGCTGCCCGGGCTGCCGGCCAGTACGTAGCCGAGCACGGCGGCGAAGAAGAGCAGCGCGTACTCGACGGCCAGGTAGCCGCGGCGGGCGGCCGTGGGCGGCACGGCGGGCGGTCCGGCGGCCGGGATCACGTCGGCGGTCACCCCGGAAGGGTGCCCTGCCGAGGTGAACAGCGGGCGACCGGCTACACCGGCGACCGGAGCTGTCGGATCACGGCGCGCACCCTGCGCCGCCGCCACGCGTCGGCCCGGCCGAGCAGCATCCGCAGCCGCCCGAGCATCGTCTGCGACCGCCTGAGCAGCATCCAGGAGTGCTCGGCTGGCATCCGGGAGTGCTCGGCCGGGTGAGGTGGCCTCCGTCCTGCCCAGCGGGTCAGCAGCCAGCCGGCCAGGGCCACGTCGAGTAGCGCGCCCGGGACCTTGGTCTTGGTGACCAGTCCGAGACTGTCCGGCAGGGTGAGGAAGACCAGCCCGGCGGAGCCGGCGTCGAGTAGCGTACCCAGCCGTCCCCGGGGTGCGGCGGCGGCCAGCACGGCGATGCCGGCGAGGGCGTACCAGGCGTAGAAGACCGGGCCGAGCAGCGCGGTGGCGAGCAGTGCGACCCCGGCTGCCGGTACGGCGACCGCGACGCCGCCGCGCAGCGCCCGGCGCCAGGCGATCAGCAGGACGGCACCGAGTACCGCGATCCCCAGTAACCGGGCCACCTCGACGGCGTTACCGAACGCCTCGGGGCGGCCCGCCGCGCGCAGTCCGTAGCCGACCGCCATCCCGATCCCGGTCGGGATCGACGACCACTGCACGTTGCCGGCGGTCGCCGGCCAGCTCCGGACGAAGCCGAGGCCGTGCCCGGTCACGCCGGCCAGCAGCAGGACGGTGCCGAGGGTCGCGCCGGCCAGTACCGCGCCGGCCACGATCCGACGCGGGCCGGTCCGCGCCCACGGCACGACCGCGAGCGCGAACGGCACCACCACCAGCGCGGTGGCCTTGACCGAGGCGGCGGCCCCGAACGCGGCACCGGCCACGGCCAGCCGGCCGACCACGGCACGCAGCTCGACCGCGGCCAGCAGTCCGAGTACGACCAGCCCGGCGAGCAGCGCGTCGTTGTGCGCCCCCGACACGACGTGTACCAGCGGAAGCGGGCCGATCGCGCCGAGCCAGACCACCCGGGCCGGGTTCCCGCCACAGTGCCGGGCCAGCCGGGCACCGGCGGCGGTGGCCAGCAGGGTGCCGACGATCGCCACCAGCCGCAGCACCGTGACGGCGAGCGGCAGGCTCCCCGCCGACACGCTGGCGGCAAACCCTTCGACGAGCAGCCAGAGCGAGCCGTACGGCGCGGGAGTGTCCCGCCAACTCGGCGCCACCCACTCCAGCCACCGGCACGGCAGCGCGTCCGGCCCGACGGCGTACGGGTCGAGCCCGGCCCCGACGATCTCGCCCTGGCAGGCGTACGCGTAGACGTCGGAGCTGCCCAGCGGCGGCGCCAGCAGCAGCGGTACCGCCCAGAGCGCGCCGGTGACCAGCAGCCAGCCCGGTACGGTGACGGCGCGCAGTCGCCACCAGACGGCGGCCAGCCCGCCGGCACCGACCAGCCACAGCCCGACCCCGAGCACCCAGCCCGGTCCCCGGTCGCCGGCCGAGCCGGCCAGGTGGGCGCTGGCGGCCATCAGCGCGCTGCCGAGCAGACCCAGCCAGCGCAGTCGGGTGGGTGAGAGGGTCTCCCGCATCCGCGCAGGGTGACCGGGGCAGGTGAATCTCCGGCCCGCTCCCGGCTACCTCCCGGCGAACATCCGCCGACCGTCCGCCACGCGGGGACACCAGCCAACACCTACCGACCGTCCGCCACCCGCAGACATCAACGAACACCCGCCGACGCCCGCCGGCTGGAGACAGCGAGGACGGCCGGCGGGTCGGCAGGGTCAGGCTGGCGAGCCGGGGGCGCCGGCGTACTCGGGTTCGCGGTCGAGGGCCGGGTCGGCGGAGCGGGCGCAGATCGCGCCGAGGATCTCGGCGGCCCGGACGGCGGTGTTGGAGAGCAGCGAGGAGGAGATGCCGTGGCTGTGCTCGGTACCGCCCTGGAGGTAGATGCCGGCCCGGACCTCCGGGCGGGTGCGCAGCCGGTAGTCGCGGTCGACCAGGGCCCGCCCGGCGTCGTCCCGCAGGCACACCTCGGCCGCCTCACCGAGCAGGTCGAACGGGTCGACCGGCCGGTATCCGGTGGCGAAGACCACCACGTCGGCGTCGAGCACCGTCTTCTCGTTGCTGACCAGCGACTCCACCACCATCCGCACCCCCTCCGGGGTACGGACCGTCTCGACCAGCCGGGACAGGTTGAGGATCCGGAGCCGTTCGATCCCGCGCACCTTCTCCTGGTAGACGCGCCGGTACAGCTCGTCGATGAGTTCCTGGTCGACAACGGAGTAGTTGGTGTTGCCGTGGTAGGAGAGCATCATCTCCTTCACCTCCGGCGGGGCGGTGAAGTATTCCTGCACGGCCGCCGGGTCGAAGATCCGGTTCGCGAACGAACTGTCGTCGGCCGGGCTGTAGCCGTACCGGGAGAAGACCGCGCAGACCTCGGCGGCGGGGAACTCGCGGTGCAGGTGGTCGACGGCCTCGGCCGCGCTCTGCCCGGCACCGACCACGACGAACCGGGACGGCTCCGACGGCACCAGGCCGCGCAGGTTGGGCAGCAGGTCGCGGCTGTGCCAGACCCGGGTGTCCAGGGTGATCCCGTCCGGCAGGTACGGCCGCAGCCCCACCCCCAGCACCAGGTTGCGGGCCCGGTAGCTGACCGGGGCGGCGGAGCAGGGTCCGACCTGGGCCAACACCTCGAAGTGGTCGAGTTCGCCGTCCCGCCAGACCGGGCGTACGTCGACCACGTCGTGCCCGTACCGGACCAGGTCGTCGACCTGCGCTGCCGCCCACTCCAGGTAGTCGTGGAACTCGACGCGGGACGGGAAGAGGTTCTTGTGGTTGATGAAGTCGATCAGCCGACCCCGGCTCTGGAGGTAGCAGAGGAAGCTGAACCCGCTGGCCGGGTTGCGCAGCGTCACCAGGTCCTTCAGGAACGACACCTGCATGGTGGCGTCGTCGAGCAGCATCCCCCGGTGCCAGCCGAAGCTGGGCTGGCGCTCCAGGAAGACGGCGCTGTCGATCCGGCCGGAGCCGGCGGTGGCCTCGCGGATGGCGATGGCCAGGGCGAGGTTCGACGGACCGAAGCCGATGCCGAGGAGATCGTGGACCTGGGGGTCGTCGCTGCGAGTGCTTCGTGACATACCTGTCCCATCAGTCTGCCGGCCGGTCGGGCGGCTTGGTGGAGGACTGGATCCGTACGGACCCGGTGCGGCTGGCGCGCGGACGGTCGACCATCCGTGGCATTTAGGTTAGGCTAACCTACACCAAGGTCAAGAACAATATGGACCACCTGACCAGTGCGACCTTGCCGAAACGAACGCGCGGCCCTGCCGAGACGAGAGGCGCGACGTGGCGAGACAAGACGCGCGACCCTGCCGAGACAGGACGCGCGACCAGGGCGAGACGAACCGACCGAAGAGGAGACCGTCGATGCGGGTTGTGATGTTCGGCTACCAGACCTGGGGGCACCGCACCCTACAGGCGCTGCTGGACTCCGAGCACGAGGTGACCCTGGTCGTCACGCATCCGCGCAGCGAGCACGCGTACGAGAAGATCTGGGACGACTCGGTGGCCGAACTGGCCGAGAAGCACGAGGTACCGGTGCTGCTGCGCAAACGTCCCGGTGACCCCGAGCTGCTGGAACGGCTCCGGCAGGCGGCACCGGACGTGATCGTGGCGACCAACTGGCGTACCTGGATCCCGCCGGAGATCTTCGACCTGCCGCCGTACGGGACGCTGAACGTGCACGACTCGCTGCTGCCCGCGTACGCCGGGTTCAGTCCGCTGATCTGGGCGCTGCTCAACGGCGAGCGCGAGGTCGGGGTCACCGCGCACCTGATGGACGAGACCCTCGACGCCGGCGACATCGTGCTGCAACGCGCGATCCCGGTCGGCCCGACCGACACCACCACCGACCTGTTCCACCGCACGCTGGAGCTGTTCGGCCCGATCACCGTGGACGGGCTGGCGCTGATCGCCTCCGGTCGCACCGACTGGACTCCGCAGGACCGGTCGAAGGCGAGCTTCTTCCACAAGCGCTCGATCGAGGAGAGCCGGATCGACTGGAACTGGCCGGCCGAGGAGATCGAACGGCTGGTCCGGGCGCAGTCCGACCCGTACCCGAACGCCTTCACCCACCACGACGGCGCGCCACTGCGGATCCTGGCCGCCCGGGTCTCCGAGGGCCGCTACGGCGGCACGCCCGGCCGGATCTTCTACCGGGAGGGCGACGGCGTGGTGATCGTGGCCGGCGCCGACGCGCGCCGGGGGCACCGACCCGGTCTGGCCATCACCCGGGTACGCACCGACGACGGCCAGGAGCACGCCGCCACCGACTACTTCCGGACCATGGGCGGCTACCTGACCCGCTACCCCGACGGCCGGCTCTAACAGCCGACCTCCCGAAGCAGCCGGCCGGTGGCGGTCGCCTCGGACAACTCCCGCACTCCCCGAGGACGGCCACCACCGGCGGGGCCGACTACCGGACGCCGGCCTCCACGGCCAGCGTCCCGGCGGCGGCGTCGACTGATCGTCCACAAGCGATCCCTCCGTCACGGCGGTGGCCGCGGCGGGTACGGACCGTCAGCCGTGCGCCATGCCGGTCAACATCGCCACCCCGGTGTCCGGGTCGACCCGCTTGGCCAGCCCCGCCGCGACCTCGGTGACCACCACCTCCAGGGTGGGCCACACGTCGCCGCGCAGCAGGTGACCGCCGACCGTGCCGCCGTCCCGACAACCGAGCACCGCGTGCACGTGCAGTGCCGGCTCGCCGTGCAGCTCGGCGATGTCGCCGACCAGGGAGAGCACCTCCACCTGCTCGGGCACCGGTATCCGCAGGTAGTCCCGGGCCGGCCGGTCGAAGTAGCCGACCTCGGCGTCGGCGAACCCGCCCACCGCGGTGACCTGCGCCGCGCGGATCCCCCGGCGCCGGGCCACCTCGTTGACGGCGGCCACCGCCTCCTCACCGGCCTCGACCGCGATCACCACCACCCGACGGCCGTCCGGGGCCATTTCGACGTCGCGCATTCTCCGCCTCCTCGTCTCCGCTCCCCCTACCTGCCCACCGGAACCGCCCCGCATACCTGGCGGCTCCGGCCGGGTGGTGGGGCCGCCGTCGAATCCGCCTCGTCCGGTGGTACGTCCGCGCCGAATCACCCCGTCCGGTACGGGACCGGACAGGTGGCGGTAGCTCGTTCCCGCGTTCGGCACCGGTGCCGCCCCGGCGCTGCCTAGGCTGGCGTTGACCAGGATGGCCACACTTCTCGTCCGGGCGAAGGGGGCTGCCGTGACGAATGTTGTCCGGCGTCCCACCCCGGCCGACCCGACACCGGGAGTGGCGGGCGCCAACGCCCCGAGTTCGGTGGTGCGTACCCAGCCGCCGGAGTTGGGCCCGGACGCGGTCGCGGTGGTGGAGGGTCGGTCGTTCATGGTGAGCAACGCCGCCGGGGACGTACCGGTCGGCACCATAGGCGGTCTGGTGCACGACGACACCCGGCTGCTCAGCCAGTGGGAGCTGACCCTGGGCGGGGCGCCACTGCTGATCCTCAGTTCGGGACTGGTCGACGACGACTCGGCGGCGTTCTTCCTGACCAACTCGGACCTGCCGCACGTGCCGACCAACAGCGTCGGGGTACGCCGCCAGCGGTTCATCAGCGACACGATGCAGGAGCGGATCGAGCTGGAGTGCTTCGCCAACGAGGTGCAGTCGGTGCAGCTCCGGCTGCGGGTCGGCACCGACTTCGCCGACCTGTTCGAGATCAAGCAGCGGGTCCGGGACCGTTCCGCCAGCATCATCCGGGACCACTCGACCGACGGCTCGCGGCTCTGCTTCACCTACCGCAACGCGGACTTCACCGCGGTCACCGACATCCAGGTTTCGCCGCCGGTGGACCGGGTGGAGGAGAACGACCTGATCTGGGACCTGCACCTGCAACCGGGGGTCAAGTGGGAGGCCGAGTTGGTGGTGGCGCTGCCCCGCCAGCCGAGCGAGCTACCCTCGCTGCACCGCCGGTTCGGTCAGGGCTTCGACCTGGTCGGCGAGGACCCCACCCACGGCTGGCAGGAGGACTGTCCCGACCAGGACCTCGACTCCGACCTGCTGAACCGGGTGCTGCAAAAGTCCAAGATGGACCTGGTGGCGCTGCGGATCGAGCAGACCATCGGGGACGAGACCATCGTGCTGCCGGCTGCCGGCCTGCCCTGGTTCCTCACCGTCTTCGGCCGTGACTCGCTGGTCACGGCGTACCAGTCGCTGTCGTTCGGGCCACGGCTGGCCCGGGGCGCGATCCGGTCCCTCGCCAACTACCAGGGCAGCAAGCTGGACGACTTCCGGGACGAGGAGCCGGGGAAGATCCTGCACGAGGTACGCAGCGGTGAGCTGACCCGGACCGGCGAGAAGCCGCACAACCCGTACTACGGGACCTCCGACGCCACCCAGCTCTGGCTGATCCTGCTCTCCGAGTACTGGCGCTGGACGCTGGACGACGACTTCGTGCGGCGATTCCGGGACAACGTGCACGCCGCGCTGCGCTGGATCGACCGCTACGGTGACCTCGACCGGGACGGGTACGTCGAGTACGCCACCCGCTCGCCGCAGGGGCTGGGCAACCACTCCTGGCGGGACTCCGCCGACGGCATCGCCTATTCTGACGGCACCATCCCGGTGCTGCCGATCGCGACCTGTGAGATCCAGGGCTACACCTACGACGCGAAACTCCGGATCGCCGAACTCGCCGACGGCCCGCTGCGGGATCCGGAGTTGGCCGAGCGGCTGCGCGCCGACGCGCACCAGCTCCGGGAGCAGTTCAACCGGGACTTCTGGATCGACGAGCGGGGCGGCTACTACGCGATCGGCCTCGACGGGGACAAACGGCCGATCAACTCGATGACCTCCAACATGGGGCAACTGCTCTGGAGCGGCATCGTGCCGCCGGAGCGGGCCAAGGTGATCGCCGGCCAGCTCCTCTCCTCGCAGATGTTCTCCGGCTGGGGCATCCGGACCACCTCCACCGACGACCAGTGCTACAACCCGATCGGTTACCACAGCGGTACGGTCTGGCCGCACGACAACTCGCTGATCGCGTACGGCCTGGCCCGGTACGGGTTCCGCGACGAGGCGACCCGGGTCATGGTGGCGATGTTGCAGGCGGCCGACTTCTCCGCGCACCGGCTGCCGGAGGCGTTCGCCGGGTACGACCGCTCGTACGGGCGCAAGCCGGTGCCGTACCCGACCGCCTGCACCCCGCAGGCCTGGGCGAGCGCGGCGCCGCTGCTGTTCGTCCGTACCCTGCTCGGGCTGGAGGCCCGGGACGGTCAGTTGCTGCTCGACCCGCACCTGCCGGAGGAGTTCGGCCGGATCAGGCTGCACCGGATGCAGGCGTTCGGCAAGCGCTGGGATCTGGAGGCGACCGGCGATCAGGGCCACGTACGGCTCTCTCCGTGACGGTGGCCGGCCCGGCGAGGCGAGATACAGAGCGTACCTGCGGATCACCGTTCGGTGATGAGAGAGTGACCCCATGACCGGAACGAACGCCCAGGGCAGCGGATCCGGGCTGCTCCGCGACAAGGTCGCGCTGCTGATGGGCGCGGGTCGCGGCATCGGTGCCACCGCCGCCCGGCTGTTCGCCCGCGAGGGCGCCGCCGTGGTGCTGGCCGCCCGGACCGAGTCCGAACTCGCCGACGTGGTCGGGGAGATCCGCGACGCCGGCGGGACCGCCGACTACGTGCTCGCCGACCTGACCGACGGGGCCAGCGTCCAGGCGGCGGTGGACGGCGTGATCCGGTTGCACGCCCGGCTGGACGTGGCCCTCAACAACGGCGGCGTCTCGATCCCGCACACCCCGATGGTGAACGCGACGGAACAGAACTTCGACCTGGTCACCTCGGTCAACTACCGAGGGCTGTTCCTCTCGATGACCGCGGAGATCCGGGCGATCCGGGCCACCGCCGGTTCGGGGGCGATCGTCAACGTCAGCAGCGTCGGCAGCCTGCGCGGCGCACCGGGGCTGGGCCCGTACGCGGCGACGAAGCGGGCGGTGAACAGCCTCACCGAGACCGCCGCCGCCGAGTACGGCCCGGAGGGCATCCGGGTGAACGCCATCGCCCCGGGTACCACGATGACCGGGGTGATCCGGCAGTGGGCCGACGACGAGCCGGCCGCCGTCGACCGGCTCAACGCGCTCACCCCGCTGCGCCGGTCCGCCGAGCCGGACGAGATCGCCGAGGCTGCGGCCTGGCTGCTCAGCGACCGCGCCTCCTTCGTCACCGGCGTCTGCCTGCCGGTCGACGGCGGCCTCCGCGCCTGATCCACCCGACCGGCCGCAGACGCCCCGCCGGATCGGCGCGGCGGTGCCCGGCCGGCGGCAATGGTGCCCGGCCGGCGCAATGACGCCCAGTCAGCGAGCGCGATGATGTCCGGCCGGCGCGATGGTGCCCGGCCGGCGCGGCGGTGCCCGGACAGCGCGGCGGTGCCCGGACAGCGCGGCGGTGCCGTGGTCAGCGCAGCGGCAGCACCGAGTCGGTAAGTCGGCCGCGCGGCCGGTAGACCACGCACATCACGGTACGGTCGCCGTCCGCCCAGGTCTGCCCGGTGGGCAGGATCGGATAGAAGTCGAGGGTGCCGCCGGCACGGTCCGGCCACCGTCGGTCGAAGTAGCCCCGGCAGCCCTGCCAGGCGAAGTCCGCCAGTCGGGCGCGGTCCCACGGCCCGTCGTCGGCGCGCAGGAAGCCGTACGACTGGTTGTCGGCGCCGGACTCGCACGGCTCGTACCGGACGACCAGCTCGGCGGCCTCCCGGGAGTACGCCGGGTCGGAGAAGCACTCGCCGCCCTCGATGTTCAGTACACCACCGGTCTGGGCGGTGACGAAGGCGTCCCCCTTGACGATCGGCGGCGAGACCGACGGCTCGATCGCGGCGAGTGCCGCCAGGGTGCCGACGGTGGCGACCACCGCCCAGCGGCGGGACGGCAGTTTCATCGTGCTCCGTACGGGTTCGGCGGTCGGATGATCGGACGGGTCGGATGCGGGGGTGGTCGGCGCGGGCCACCCGGCCACCGCCCGGGCGAGGAACCCGGGCAAGGGACGCGGGCGAGGGACGCGGGCTGGTGCCGCCGGCATGGTAGGTGGGCCGGGATGAACGGCCGGTTCCCGGCCGATGGCCGAGCAGTCTCCGCGGGATGAAGCCCCGTACCGGACACGACGTGTTGATCATGAATTAACCCGCTGGCCAGGCCCGTTCACCCGGTGGCCAGTCGACGGCCGACCCCCGGTCGTCCACCTCTGGGTGAATGCGCTTGGCCACCGGCTGCGGGTCGGCGGCCGTACCCACTTTCACCCGAAAGGTGATCCCTGTAGTGAGTGACGTCAAGAGACCCTGGATTCCGGGCTCCCGGCGGGCCAGACTTGCCGCAATCGGTGCCGCCGCCATGCTCGTCGGCGGTTTCGCAGTCAGCCCGGTGGCGTTCGGTGACGCCGCGCCGGGCAAGTACCCGGCGGCCGAGATCCACCGGCCGTCCCCGATGCCCGACCGCATAATCCTCACCCCGACCACCGCCCCGGCCACCTCGCAGCGGGTGACCTGGCGGGCCGAGGCCACCCCCGAGTGGGCCCAGGCCGAGATCCTGGAGGCGCCGGCCGCGCTCGGCCAGGTGGTGCCGGCCGCAGGCACCGTCTCGGTCGTCAAGGCGATGTCGACCAAGTCGGTCAACACCTCCCTCGGGTACGCCTCGACCTACCACACCGTGGAGTTCGCCGGCCTCAAGCCGGGCACCCGGTACACCTACCGGGTCGGTGACGGCACCAACTGGAGCGCCTGGACCGACTTCACCACCGCCACCTCGGACGCCAAGCCGTTCTCGTTCATCTACTACGGCGACGCGCAGAACTACATCGACTCCGCGGTGCCCCGGGTGTTCCGGCAGGCGTTCGCGGACCGGCCGCAGGCCAAGCTGATCGTCAACGCCGGTGACCTCATCGACTCCGCGAACAGCGAGGAGCAGTGGGGGCAGTGGTACCAGGCCGGCGGGTTCATCGACGGCCAGATCAACAACATCTCGATCCCCGGTAACCACGAGTACAGCGGCAGCACGCTGTCGCAGTTCTGGACGCCGCAGTTCCCGTACCCGGACAACGGGCCGGCGGGCTGGCCGGCGGAGCTGGCCAAGACCGCGTACAGCGTCGACTACCAGGGTGTCCGGTTCATCGGCCTGAACACCAACGTGCAGGGCATCGCCGACGTGATGGCCGCGCAGACCACGTGGCTGGAGGGGCTGCTCAAGAACAACCCGAACAAGTGGACCGTGGTGACCTTCCACCACCCGGTCTACTCGACGGCCGAGGGCCGGAACAACCCGGTGATCCGGGCGCAGTGGGGCCCGCTGTTCGAGAAGTACGGGGTCGACCTGGTACTCCAGGGCCACGACCACACGTACGGCCGGGGCAGCGTCACCTCGTCGCGCCAGTCGGTGACCGTGCACGACAGCACCGTCTACGCGGTGTCGGTCTCCGGCGGCAAGATGTACGACGTCGACGGCTCGGTCTGGACCGACAACGACGCCGACATCATGAGCCAGGCCGAGGACAAGCAGCTCTACCAGCTCATCGACGTCACCGGCGACAGCATCCGGTACGAGGCCCGGTACGCCAACGGCCAGCACCACGACGGTGTCGTGATCCGGAAGAACGCGGCCGGTGAGCGCACCGTCAACGAGCTGCGTACCCCGGAGAACACCGTCGGCGAGCAGGTCAAGGTCAACAAGACCATCGTCGAGGCCAAGGGCAAGGTCCGGGTCAACGCCTACGGCTACGACCCGGGCGAGGAGGTCACCGTCTACCTGCGCAACACGAAGGACGGCGCGGGCAAGAAGGGCGTCTTCATCGGCTACCGGAAGGCCGACGAACTGGGCCGGCTCGTCTACAGCTTCGCGCTGCCGCCGTCGGCCAAGAAGGACACCACCCACGTGGTCTACCTGGACAGCGAAAACCAGCAGATCACCTCTCCGGTCATCACCGTGACCAAGTAGTTCCCCGCCGGCCCGGACCACCGCCACCGCGCCGTGGTCCGGGCCCGGTTCGTACGTCAGGAGACCTGTTGATCGCCCGCATCCCGTCGCCGGCCATCGCGCTCGGCCTGGCCGGTCTTGCCGTGCTGGCCGGGCTCGCCGCGCCGGCGCCCCCGGCCGCCGCGCATCCGTTCGGCCCACCGTCCACCGCGCGGATCAGCGTGCACGGCTCCCGGGTCGACCTCGCCTGGCTCGCTGCCGAGGACGACTGGGTGGCGCTCGGCCAGTCACTCGGCGCCTTCGAGGACCCGGGTCTCGGCACGGTCGCGACCGACCTCACCGGGGAGCAGAAGCTCCAGCGGTCGCCCCGGGTGCACGACTACCTGCTGGACCGAATCACGGTGCGGCAGGACGGCACCCCGTGCCCGGGCCGGCTCGACACCCTCGACCGGCTGCTCAGCGAGGGCGCCCGGCTCACCTTCGACTGCCCGGCCGACGTGGTCGAACTCGACGTCACCGTCGGCGCGCTGACCGACCTCAACCAGGCGTACCGGACGATGCTCACCAGCCAGACCCCGGCCGCACCGGACCGCACGCTCTTCACCGCCGCCGAGCAGACCCACCGGGTACGCTTCACGCCCGGCGCGGGCGGCCTGCCGCCGAGCACCGTACGCACCCTGGCCGGCGTCGCCGCCGCGCTGCTCGTCGGGGTCGCCGCGCTGGTCACGGTACGGCGGCGCCGTGCCCGCTCGGCGCGCCTGTCGAGGCTCGACAGCGCCCGGGGCCGGTCGTGACCGGTCTCGAGGGGCGGCTGGTCGCCATCTTCGACGGTCGGGGAGTCTTCTGGCTCGCCCTGGTGGTGGCGCTCGGAGTCGGTGCCGCGCACGCGGTCGCCCCGGGCCACGGCAAGAGCGTGACGGCGGCGTACCTGGTCGGCACCCGGGGACGCTACCGGGACGCGGTCCGGCTCGGCGTGATCGTGGCGGCGATGCACACCTTCTCCGTCCTGGTGCTGGCGCTCGCCTGGGTCGGACTCAGCGGCGCCGCGAGCCTCGGCACCAAGACGGTGACGGCGTGGATGCAGGTGGCGGCCGGACTGCTGGTGATCGGCGTCGGCGCGCACCTGAGCTGGCGGCACCTACGCGGCCGTGGCTCCCACCACCACGGACACAGCCACAGCCACAGTCACGTCCTCGCCGGGCACGGGCACGGGGCCGTTTCGGTAGCCGACCATGACCACGGACACGACCAGGGGCACGACCACCGGCACGGGCATCGGCACGGGCATCGGCACGACGTACCGGCGCCGACCGATCCGTGGTCCCGGCGCGGGCTGACCGTGCTGGCCCTCTCCGGCGGCCTGCTGCCCTCGCCGTCGGCGTTCCTGGTGCTGGTCAGCGGCCTGCTGACCGGCCGGGCCCTGGACGCGCTGGTCCTGGTGCTCGCCTTCGGGATCGGGATGGCCGGCACGCTGACCGGGGTCGGCGTGATCACGATCCGCGGCTTCGCGCTGCTGACCGGGACGGCCCGGCGCTGGCCGCTGGCGGCGACCGCGACGGCCTGGCTGCCGGCGGTCGCCGGACTCGCGGTCAGTCTCGGCGGCTGCCTCTACCTGGTCGCCGCGATCTCGGTACTGACCGGCTGAGCTGAGTAGTATTCGGCACCGGTACGGTCAGGACCGCCGGTCAGCCGTGCCGGGACGACGAGCGCGAGGAGGCCCGGTGGCCGGACTGGCGACCCCGCCGCTGTTCGCCGCACTGGCCGGGGCGCGCAGTGTCCTGATCGCGGGAGCTGGCGGCGGCTTCGACGTGTACGCCGGACTTCCGCTCGCGGTCGCGCTGTGGGACTCCGGTGTCCGGGTGCGGCTGGCCAACTACTCCTTCGCCCAACTGGAACTGCTCGACCTGGACTGTTGGCTGGCCGAGAACATCGCGGCGGTCACCCCGGAGACCAAGGGCCTGCCTGACTACTTCCCGGAGCGGGTGCTGGCCGAATGGCTGGCCGGGCAAGGCTTCCCGTCGACCGTGCACGCCTTTCCCCGGACTGGCGTCGCACCGCTACGTGCGGCGTACCGGTACCTGGTGGAGCGGTACGAGGTGGACGCGATCGTACTGGTCGACGGCGGTACCGACATCCTGCTTCGTGGCGACGAGGCCGGGCTGGGCACGCCGGTCGAGGACATGACCAGCCTCGGCGCGGTCGCCGGCCTGGACGTGCCGGTACGGCTGGTCTGCTGCCTCGGGTTCGGGATCGACGCGTATCACGGGGTCAACCACGTGCAGGTGCTGGAGAACCTGGCCGCGCTCGACCGCGAGGGGGCGTACCTGGGTGCGCTGTCAATCCCCGGCCGAGGCCGGGAGGCGACGCTCTACCGGGACGCGGTCGCCCGGGCCAGTGCGGCCACCCCGTTGCGGCCCAGCATCGTCAACGGGCAGATCGCGGCAGCCACCCGGGGCGAGGCGGGCGACGTCCAGTTCACCCGGCGGACCAGTGGCAGCACGCTCTTCGTCAACCCGCTGATGGCGATCTACTTCACCGTCGAGCTGGCCGCCCTGGCCCGCCGGTCGCTCTATCTGGATCGGCTGGAGCACACCGTCGGGGCCCGCCAGGTGGCGTCGCGGATCGACGACTTCCGGTACGACGTCTCCCGCCGCAAGCCCCGGGCCTTCCCGCACTAGTTTCCCCCGCACGTCCCCGACGCAGATTGCCGACACGCGCTTCCGGCACGCGACGTCCCCGGCCAGGCGACCAGGGACGATTTCGGGTCGGCAGCACCGTTCGCTCGCCTACGCTGCCGGGAGGGGGCAGTTCCTACGGGGAGAAACGCCGATGGCACAGGCACAGCGGGTGGCCGTACTCGGGCTGGGCGGGATGGGTCAGCCGATGGCGGCCAACATCCTCCGGGCCGGCCTGTCGACCGTCGTGTGGAACCGCCGGCAGGGGCCGGCCCGGCAACTCGGCGAGCAGGGGGCCGAGGTCGCCGACAGCCCGGCCGACGCGGTACGCCGGGCCGACGCGGTGATCACGATGGTGACGAACGGGGACGCGGTCCGGTCGATAGCGATCGACCAGGGCATGCTGGCGGCGATGGCCGACGGGGCGATCTGGGCGCAGATGAGCACCATCGGGGCCGCCGACACCGAACGGATCGCCGGGCTGGTCCGGGAGGAGCGGCCGGACGTGGTGCTGCTGGACGCGCCGGTGGCCGGCAGCCGGGGTCCGGCGGAACACCGTCAACTGGTGGTGCTCGCCTCCGGGCCGGAGCAGGTCCGGGAGCGAATCGCCCCGGTCTTCGACGCGCTCGCGCAGCGGACCGTCTGGGCCGGGCCGCTCGGCGCCGGCTCGCGGCTCAAGCTGGTCAACAACATGCTGCTGGTCTTCCTGGCCGAGGGGATCGCCGAGGCGATGGCGCTGGGCCACTCGCTGGGGCTGGACCGCACGGCGGTGTTGGGCGCGTTGCAGGACAGCCCCCTCGTCTCGCACTGGGCCGCCGAGAAGCTGGAGCGGATCGGTCGGGACGAGTACTCGCCGCAGTATCCGCTCTCGCTCGGGCTCAAGGACGTGAACCTGGCGCTGTACGAGGTCGACATCGACCGGTTCCCGGTGGCGACCAGCCTGGCCGGGCAGTGGCAGCGGGCGGTGGAGCACGGGCTCGGCGACGAGGACGTCACCGTGCTGGCCCGGGCACTCCAGCACTGAGCCGACCCGTACCGCCCGGCCGCTGCCCCTCGGGTACCGTCGCCGGCCGCCCCGTCCGTCGCCGCCGGTCGCCTGCCGGCGTCACGCCCAGAAGCGGGCGATCTCGGCGGCGTGGGCCCGGCCGACCACCCGACCGGCCTGCGCGGCGGGACCCCGGGTCGCCGGGGAGAGCGGGTTGGACCCGAACGCCGCGACCGACGCCCCGTCGGCGTGCACCACCAGCACCTCGGCCGGGCGCAGCCGCTCGATCTCGTCGGCGAGGCCGCCCAGCGGCTCCGGCGCGTCAGGCGGGCTCGGCGTGATCACGAGTACCCGGTCAGCGCCCTGGGCGAGATCCGCGTTGGTGCCGGACCGGACGCCGCCGTCGACGTACCGGCGGCCGTTGATCGTGGCCGGCGGCCAGACCCCCGGTACGGCGCAGCTCGCGGTGACCGCGTCGACCAGGTCGACCCCGGAGTCGCGGGTGAAGACGGTCAGTTCGCCCGTCCCGGCATCCACCGCCGGCACCAGTACGGTCCGGTCCGGCCAGACCGGGTGCGGCAGCCGGGCGGCCACCACCGCGCGCCGGGTCGCCTCCTCGACCGTCGGCGTCGCCAGCGCCAACGCGGCGATCCGCTGCCGGGCGTCCTGCGGCGAGGCCGCCCCGGCGGTCGCCTCGGTGATCCGGGCCGTCAACCCGACGAGGTCGACGTCGACGTCGATCTCGGTGGTGGTCGGCTCGAGCTGCCGGTCGAACAGGGTCGCCAGGTCGGTGCCGCTGGTGACCTGCGCCGCGACGGTCGAGCCGGCCGAGGTGCCGACGACGACGTCGGCGTCGAGCACCGCCGGTCGCAGCTCCGGGACCTCGTCCCGGATGCCGAGCAGTACGCCGAGTTCCCAGGCGATCCCCGCCACCCCACCCCCGGCGAGCACGAGTGCCCTCTGCACGATGCTTCTCCGATCAGCAGCTTCCTGATCAGAGGAATCTATCCGGCACCACCCGCGCGGATACCTGCTATCGGCCGGGTTCACCCCTCCGTCGCGCGGCGACGCGGCTGATGCCGACGGCATCGATCCACGTCTTGACGCTGCTCAGGGTCGACTCTAGGTTTACCCGGATGTAACAGCCGGCGTCCGGAACTGTCGCGATCCATCGTGTCCACGCGTCGCAGTCCGGCGGTACTGAATGGGGTGGGCGGGCTTGTCGTGGTGGGACCGGGTACGGCGGGACCGCATCCTGCTGCTCGCCACGCTCCCCGGCGTCGGGCTCCTGCTGACGTTCCACTATCTACCGTGGCTCGGCAACGTCATCGCGTTCAAGGACTACCAGCCGTACGTCGGAATTCTGGACAGTCCGTGGACCGGGCTGGCGAACTTCCGGATCATCGTCAGCGGCGACCCGGCATTCCTGAACGCGCTGACCAACACCCTGATCATCACCCTGCTCCAGGTGCTGGTCGTCTTTCCCGCCCCGATCGCCCTCGCGCTGCTGCTGGACAGCCTGATGTCCGCGCGGCTCAAGCGGGTCGTGCAGAGCGTCCTCTATCTGCCGCACTTCCTCTCCTGGGTGATCGTGGTCGCGATCTTCATGCAGTTGCTCGGCGACGGTGGCCTGCTCAACAACTTCCTCCGCGACCACGACCTCGGCACGGTCAGCATCGTCAGCAACCCGGACGCCTTCTTCGCCCTGGTCACCGGCCAGGTGCTCTGGAAGGACGCCGGCTGGGCGACGATCCTCTTCCTGGCCGCGCTGTCCCGGATCGACGGCACGCTCTACGAGGCGTCCGCAGTGGACGGCGCGACCCGCTGGCGGCAACTGTGGCACATCACCCTGCCCGGGCTGCGCGGCCTGATCGTGCTGCTGCTGATCCTGCGGCTCGGTGACGCGCTCACCGTCGGCTTCGAGCAGATCGTGCTCCAGCAGGCGGCGGTCGGGGTGGACGCCAGCGAGGTGCTCGACACGTACGTCTACAACAACGGCATCCTCGCCGGTGACTGGGGAGTCAGCGCGGCGGTCGGGCTGGTCAAGGGCCTGGTCGGGCTGCTCCTGGTGCTCGGCGCCAACCGGCTCGCGCACCGCTTCGGAGAGCAGGGGGTCTACCAGCGTTGACCAACCGGACCACCATCGCGGGGATCACGGCCGCGTCGAAGCCGGTACGCGCGCTGAAGGGCGTCGTGCTGGCGCTCTGCTGCGCGGCCGTGGTCGTACCGTTCCTCGGGATCGTCTCGACCAGCCTCGCCACGCACGAGCAGATCACCCGGGACGGCGGCTTCGTACTCGTCCCCGACGAGGTCAGCTTCGCCGCGTACACGGCGATCCTCTCCGGTGGGGTGGTGACCCGGGCGACCCTGGTCAGCCTCTTCGTCACCGTCGCCGGTACGGCGTTGAGCATGGCCACCACCATCCTGCTGGCGTACGGCCTCAGCCGCCCGCGGTCGACGGCGCACCGTCCACTGCTGATGGTCGTGCTCTTCGCCCTGCTCTTCGCCCCCGGCATCATCCCGAGTTACCTGGTGGTGAAGAGTCTCGGGCTGCTGGACAGCTACTGGGCGCTGATCCTGCCGGTCGCGGTCAACGCGTTCAACGTGATCATCCTGCGGGCGTTCTTCATGGACCTGCCCCGGGAGGTGATCGACAGCGCCCGGATCGACGGTGCCGGTGACGTCGCCATCCTGTTCCGGATCGTCCTGCCGCTGAGCAAGGCCGTACTCGCGGTCATCGGGCTCTTCTACGCGGTGGCGTACTGGAACGCGTTCTTCAGCGCCCTGCTCTACCTGAACGACACCGCGAAGTGGCCGTTGCAGCTCGTGCTGCGGACGTACGTGGTCAACCAGACCCAGCTCGGCGTCGACCAGCTCGGCTCGGCCGGCGCGGCACTGCCGCCCCAGGAGGCGATCCAGATGGCCATCCTGGTGCTCTCCGTCGTCCCTGTCCTCGTCGTCTATCCCTTCGTGCAGCGGCATTTCACCAAGGGTGTGCTGATCGGCGCGGTCAAGGGCTGAAAAACCGCTCCTCCTCACCCGATTCCCCCAGGCGTTACGCCAAGGAGCAACCATGACCAGTCATCCGGCGATCGGCCGCCGACAGTTCCTCACCGGTGCGCTCGGCACCGCCGCCATGATCGCCACCCCGGGCCTGCTCGCCGGCTGCGGCGACGGCGGCACCACTGCGGGCGGCGACCAGAACAAGGCCAGCGGCTCGGCCAGACTGCCGAACTACACGCCGTACACCGGGGTCACCCCGGACCTGAAGGGCAACCGGCAGGGCCTGCTGGACGCGTTCCTGAAATATCCGGAGCCGCCGGTGAAGGCCAGCGACGGCCCGCCCGGCGACGGCGGCCAGTTCTCCGCCTTCGTCCTCACCAACTCGCCGGTGCCGCCCGCGGTCGGGCAGAACCCGTTCTGGCAGGAGATGAACCGGCGGCTCGGCGTCGACCTGCGGTTGACCATCGTGCCCAACCCCGACATGCCGACCAAGTTCGCCACACTGGTCGCCGGGGACGACCTGCCGGACGTCATCGTGCCGGCGCTGTTCACCCCCAACGGCCTGCCCGCCGGTACGGCGAACCTGCCGGCCTGGCTCGCCGCCAAGTGCCAGGACCTGTCCCCGTATCTGTCGGGTGACGCGGTGCAGGAATATCCGTTCCTGGCGAACCTGCCCACCGACGCCTGGCGGGACTGCCGCTACAACGGCGGCATCTACGGCCTGCCGGTGCCCCGGGGCATCGGCGGCACCCTGATGATGCGCCGCGACGACCTGTTCACGCAGCTCGGCGCCAATCTCCAGCCGGGCAGCTTCGCCGAGTTCCGGGACGTCTGCCGCCAGGTCACCGACGCCAGGGCGAACCGCTGGGCGCTGGCCCAGGCTCCGCTCGACTTCGTCCGGCAGATGCTCGGCAACCCGTGGCGGTGGAAGCTGGAGGGCGGCAAGCTGGTCAGCGCGTACGAGAGCGAGGAGTTCAGCCAGGCGCTCGCCGACACCGCCCGGCTGGTCCAGGACGGCGTGGTGCATCCGGACAGCTTCAGCAACAACGCGCCGACGAAGAAGTGGTTCAACGCGGGCAGCGCGATGATGATCACCGACCGGTACACCGCCTGGCCGCAGTTCTTCGCGGAGAACATCGCCGGGCCCGGCTTCGAGATCGGCGGGATGCGCCCGCCCCGGCACGGTGGCGGTGGGTTCGCGGCCACCTGGCAGGCCCAGGCGACCAACAACTTCACCGCGTTCAAGAAGGCCGACGAGGGTCGGATCCGGGCGCTGCTGAAGGTCTGCAACTGGCTGGCCGCGCCGTTCGGCACCGAAGAGTGGCTGCTGCGCCGGTACGGCGTCGCCGGGGTGCACTACCGGATGGCGGACGGCGGGCCGGAGCTGACCCAGGCCGGGGTAAGCCAGACGGTACTCGGGATCCGCTACATCGTGGACGCCCCCGACGTGATCTTCGTACCGGGTGAGGCCGAGGCGACCCGGAAGTCGTACGAGTACCAGAAGTCGATCATCCCGACCGCCGTCAAGGACCCGACTCTCGGACTCTTCTCCGACACCTGGTCCCGACGCTCCGGCCAGCTCGGCACGATCGTCAACGATGCCCAGATGGACATCCTCAGCGGGCGCAAGCCGGTCTCGGCCTGGGACGACGTACTCAAACAGTGGCGGAGCACCGGCGGTGACAAGGTACGGGTCGAGTTCGAGGAGGCGATCGCCAACAGCGCCGACTAGCGGCCGGGTGGCGGTAGCGGACGACTCGACCGAGGGCCTGGACATCCCCTGTGTGGTGTCCAGGCCCTCGGCACGCCCCTGTTGTGAGCCTGGTTCAGGCGTCCCGGTACCGGAACAGCAGCGCACCGGCGAGCAGCGCGGCACCGGCCCAGATCGCCAGTACGCCGAGCCCGGCCCACGGTCCGATCGGCTGCCGCTCCAGCGCGGTGGTGGCCTGGACGGCCAGCCCGGACGTCATCGGCGCCGCCTTCTCCAGCCGGTGCTGCCACTTCGGGTCGCCGATCAGTTGCACCAGCACCGGGGCGGTGTAGAGCAGCACGAGCACCGCGACGATCGCCCCGGCGGTGTCCCGCAGCGCCGTGCCGACACCGACCGCGAGCAGGGCGACCAGGCCGAGGTAGAGCACGGTGCCGATCACGGCCCGCAGCGTCGGCTCGTCGAGCAGCGAGGGTGGCGGATAGCCGTTGGCCGCGCTGAACCCGTTGCCCGGCAGGATCATCCGGCCGACGAGCAGCGAGCCGAGCACCCCCGGCACGGCGGCGGCCAGCACCAGGGCGGTGACCACGCCCGCCTTGGCGGCCAGCACCGTACCCCGGCGTGGGTTCGCGGCCAGTGTCGTGCCGATCAGGCCGCTGGCGTACTCGTTCGTCACCGCGAGCACGGCGAGCACCACCACCGCGAGCTGGGCCACCCGGACCCCCCACAGGCTGACCCGGGTGGTGTCCTCGAAGCACTCGGTCGGCGACGGGCACCGGGCGATGTCGACCGCCGACACCGAGAGCGCGCTGAACACCACGGTGGCGACCACCAGCGCCAGCAGCAGCCAGGCGGTACTCGGCAGGGTACGCAGCTTCGTCCACTCCGCCCGGGCCGTCATGCCCGCTCCGCTCGCGCGTCGTACCCGGTCATGCGTCCCGCCGCCGGACCAGCCAGCAGGCGGCGGCCACCGCCACGACGACGTACCCGGCGAGCACCGCCACGCCCAGCCAGGGGCTGTCCGGCATGCAGCCGGTCTCCGGCAGGCACACCGTGGAGACGTGCTCGTACCGGGGATTCGTCTGCTGGATCGAGAAGCCGGCGGACGGCAGCAGCCGCATCATCCACCGCGCGGCGGTCAGCGGCAGCGCACCGGCGACCATCTGCGGCAGCACCATCAGCAGTACGACCACCGTGATCGCCCCGGCGCTGCGCCGCAGGATCGCGCCGAGCGCCAGACTGAAGACCGCGACCAGGGCCAGCACCAGCGCGGTGCCGAGCACCGCCCGGGCCACCGGCCAGTCGGTCAGCGACCGGTCCGGGAAGAGCGGTGGCACGAACCCGCTGTCCCGCTGGCTGGGCTGGGTGACCAGGAACGCGGTGACACAGGTGACGAGGCCGACCGCGAACGTCACGCCCGCCACCACCACCGCCTTGGCCAGCACCACCCGGCCCCGGCGGGGGCTCGCCGCGAAGGTGGTCCGGATCATGCCCCGGCGGTACTCGGCGGTGATGAACAGTGCCCCGAGTGCGACGATCGGCATGAGTCCGATCAGTGCCCCGCTCAGGCTCATCCGGGTCAGGTCCTCGTCGACCGCGCGCGGCGCGACGTCGCCGGTGCCGGTCACCGTACTGGCCCCGGTGGCGTCCGGGACACCGCTGAGCAGGGCGGCCGGCGGTACGCCCGGGCCGTCGAGCCCGGCCGGCGCGTCCGGAGCGACCGGGGCGACCCGACCGGCACCGGGCGCGTTGGGCTTGGCCTGCTCGACCATCCCGATCGCCTCGTCGGTCCAGGTCGCCGGCTGCTGCCCGCTGGCCGGCCGAACGCCGACATTGTCGAACCGGGCCGTGCTCCAGGTGGGGCGGGAGGTCACCGACGTGCCGTTGAACTGCCGCTCGACCCGGTCAGAGGGCGGCGAGGCGACGAAGATCCCCACCTCGGCCGTGGCCGGCAGCCCGGTCAGCTCGACGCTGCCGGCCTCGCGCCAGTCGGTGCCGTCCGTCGACTCGTACCCGGTGACGGTGTCGCCCGTGCGGGTCAGCCGGAGCCAGGGCTCGCCGCTGGCGATGCTTCCGGCCTCGTCCACCACGAAGTTGGTCTGCCAGCGGACCCCGTGGCCGGGGGTGAACAGCATCGCCGCGTACCGGGCGCCGGGCGTGGTGCCGTCCTTGACCATGATGCCGGCCTTGGCCCACGGATGGTTCGGGCCCTCGATCGCGGCCAGCCCCCTGACCCGGGCGGTGATCGTGCCGTCGCCGCTCAACGGTTGGTGCACGAACCGGAAGGTGTCCGTCACCTGCCCGCCCTCCGGGCCGGTCGGCGGCGGAGCCACCAGGTTCGCCTGGAACGAGCTGCCGGACGCGCTGAGCAGCGAGACCAGGATCGTCAGGCCGACCGCCGCCAGCATGATCAGCCCCCATCGAGGTACCGACCGCAGCTTGGTCCACTCGGCCCGGACCAGCCGACCGAAGCCGGGGGCGCCGAGGCGGCTGCCGGACGTGCCCAGACCCGTTCCGGGCGGTGTCGTCGTGGTGGTCATCTCACGCCTCCCGGCCGGCCGTGGCGGTGAACTCGGCCGGGTCCGCCGTGGCGGTGAACTCGGCCGCGTTCCCGGTGAGTTCCAGGTACGCCTCCTCCAGCGTGGCCCGGTGCGCGACCACCTCGGAGAAGGCCAGCGCGCGGGCGGTGAGCAGCGCGACGACCCGCTCCGCGGGCAGCCCGGAGACGGTGACCGTCTCGGCGTCGATCGCCGCCACCGTGGCACCGGCGTTGGCGAGTACCTCCATCGCCTCGGCGCGTCGGGACGTCCGCAGCGCCACCCGGTCGCCGGAGGCGGTGGCGAGCAGGGCCGCCACGCTGGTGTCGGCGATCAGCCGTCCCCGGCCGATCACCAGCAGGTGGTCGGCGCTGCCCTCCAGTTCGCCCATCAGGTGACTGGAGACGAGTACCGCCCGGCCCTGCGCGGCCAGCGACCGGAGCAGGCCACGGATCCACCGGATGCCCTCCGGGTCGAGCCCGTTGACCGGCTCGTCGAAGAGCAGCACCGGCGGGTCGCCGAGCAGCGCGGCGGCGATGCCCAGCCGCTGCCGCATGCCGAGGGAGAAGCCGCCGGCCCGGCGCCGGGCCGCACCGCCCAGGCCGACCTGCTCGATCACCTCGTCGACCCGGCGGGTCGGCAGGCCGTTCGAGTGCGCCATCCAGAGCAGGTGGTCCCGGGCCCGCCGTCCCGGGTGCACCGCTCCCGCGTCCAGCAACGCCCCGACCTCGCGCAGCGGCGTACGCAGCGCGTGGTAGGGGCGTCCACCGACCAGTGCGGTACCCCCGTCCGGGGCGTCCAGCCCGAGGATCATCCGCATCGTGGTGGACTTGCCGGCCCCGTTGGGCCCGACGAAACCGGTGACCCGTCCGGCTGGGACGGTGAACGACAGATCGTGCACGGCGACCGTGGCGCCGTACCGCTTGCGCAGGCCCCGGGCCTCGATGGTTGCTTCCATGCCGCGAGGTTACGGAGCCGGCGGCCCGGCGGTCGTCACGCCGAGGAGCAGTCTTCGCCGCTCCCATCAGGGGTGACGGGCCGGCCGGGGGTAGCTCCTGCGGGGGAGGCGGCAACCGCCGACCCGGCCGACGCCGGACCGGCCCGGCTCCGGCGACAATGACCTGTGTGGGCCAGCCGATCATGATCGAACGGGCGGTAGCCGCCGGCCGGCGGGTGACCGGAGCGCCCGAGTGGCCGACCGCCGCCGGTCTGCTGCTCGGGCTGCTGGCGATGGTCGAGGTGGCCCTGCGACCGGCCGCCTCCGGGCCGACCGTGTCGATGGCACTGCTGCTCGGACTCTGCGGAACCGTGCCGCTGGCGCTGGCGCGTACCCATCTGGTGGTCGCGGCGGTGACCACGACGGTGGCCACCTCGCTGAACCTGGCCGGCGTCGGGCGGCCGACCGGCGCCGCGCTGGTCGCCCAGCTCGCGGTCCTGTACCTGGTGGGCCGGGGCCGGTCCCGGTGGATCGCCGTGCCGTTGGCGCTGCCGTTCGCCGGCTACCCACTGTTCGGTCCACTGTGGTCGTTCAGCCGCCAGCCCGACGGTACGCCCGGCGGTGGCCGGCTCTTCGCCGTGCTGCTGGCCGCCGCCGCCACGGTGGCGCTCGGCGCCGGGGTGGCCCGCCGGCTGCGCCGGGAGGCAGCCGCGCGGGCCGCCTCCCGCCGGGTCATCGAGGACACCCTGCTGGAGCACGTGGCCCGGGGCGAGCGGGCCCGGATCGCCCGGGAACTGCACGACGTGGTCGCGCACCACATCTCGATGATCGCGGTACAGGCGGAGACCGCCCGGCTGACCACGCCCGGCCTGCCGGCCGAGGGGGCCCGGCGACTGGTCGCGATCGCCGAGACGGCCCGCACGGCGCTGACCGAGATGCGTCGGCTGCTCGGGGTGCTCCGGTCGGACGCCGAGGGCGCGCCGACCCGCCGTCCGCAACCGGGGCTGCACCAGCTCAACGACCTGCTGGACGAGGCCCGGGCGTCGACCGGTGCCGCCGCCCGGTTGATCGTGCACGGCCGGGTCGTCCCGCTGGACCCGGGGATCGAACTGACCGCGTACCGGATCACCCAGGAGGCGCTGACCAACGCCCGCCGGCACGCACCGGGCGCCGCCGTCGACGTCGTACTGCACTACACCGAGGACGCGCTGCGGCTCAGCATCCGGGACAACGGTCCGGGGCCGGTCGGTGGAAGTCCCCACGGGCACGGCCTGGTCGGGATGCGCGAGCGGGCGGCGATGGTCGGCGGCACCCTGACCGTCGGACCGGCGCCGGTCAGCGGATTCCTGGTCCGCGCCACCCTGCCGTTTCCGGACCCGATGCCGGCCACCGCCGCCGCTCCGGCACCGAGGAGCCCGGCATGACCGGTCCGGGCGTGGACTCGGTGGTGCCTGGGCGGATCCGGGTGCTGGTCGTGGACGACCAGGAGGTGGTCCGGGCCGGTTTCGGCGCGCTGCTCGGCACCCAGCCGGACTTCGCCGTGGTGGGCAGTGCGGCAGACGGCGCCGAGGCGGTCCGGATCTGCCGGGAGAGCCGACCCGACGTGGTACTGATGGACGTCCGGATGCCGGTGATGGACGGCATCGAGGCGACCCGGCTGATCGCCGACGGCTCCGAGTTCACCGGCGCGGCCGAGCCAACCAACGCGACCAGGACTACCGGCGTGACCAGAACTACCGGCGTGACCGGGACAACCGGCGCGACCGCCGCCAGCGGTGTGACCGCCCCGGGCGGTGGCGGCGAGCCGGCCGGACGACCGCCCCGGATCATCATGCTCACCACCTTCGACCTCGACGAGTACGTCTACGACGCGCTCTGCGCCGGTGCCAGCGGCTTCCTGCTCAAGGAGGTGACCGCCGAGCGGCTCTTCGACGCCGTACGGGTGGTCGCGGCCGGGGACGCGCTGATCGCGCCGGCCGTGACCCGACGGCTCATCGGCGAGTTCGCCCGGCTGCGCCCCCGGCCACCACAGCGGGCCACCCTGCTCGACGCGCTGACCCCACGGGAGACCGCCGTGCTCCGACTGGTCGCCGAGGGACTCTCCAACACGGAGATCGCGCAGCGGCTGGTGATCAGCGAGGAGACGGTGAAGACGCACGTCAGTCGGGTACTCGGCAAGCTGCGGCTGCGGGACCGTACCCAGGCGGTGGTCACCGCGTACGAGTCGGGTCTGGTGGTGCCGAGGAGTGCCCGCTGAGCGGTCGGCGCCAGCGGCTCAGCCGGGCTCGACGAGTCGGCGGACGGCGTCGACCACGGTTGCCCGGCGGTGGTCCCGGTCGGTGCCGGACAGCTCGGCGGTCTCGATCGAGAGCGTGGACCACATGGTCGCCAGGGTAAGCACCAGGGCGAGCAACTGTTCGGCGTCGAACCGGTCCGAGACGAGACCGTCCCGCTGGGCCGCCCGGATGGCTTCCGCCTTGGCCTTGCCGGCCTCGGTGATGGCCGGGATGGACCGCCCGGTGTCGACCCGTTCGAGCCGGTACCAGGTGGCGATCCGGGCCACGTCCGGATACGCCTCGGTGGCGTCGAAGAGCCGGCCGGCATAGTCGGGCAGGTCTTCCGGGGTGATCGGGGTCTCGGTAAGTGCCTGCCCGACGATCGCGTCGAAGACGGCGTCGAAGAGGTCGTCCTTGCTGCCGAAGTAGGTGTAGACCAGGCCGGCGCTGCATCCGGCCCGGCTGGCGATCCGGTCGATCCGGGCCCCGGCGAGCCCACGCGCGGCGAACTCGGCCAGCGCGGCCTCGATCAGTTGCCGCCGCTTGACCTCCGGTTCGCGGGTCCGCACCACGGCCCGAACCTTATTGGGTGAACGTTCAGTTGACAACTTCCGACCGCCGCTGCTTCACTGGGGCGAGCTATTGAATGAACATTCATTTGAGAGGTGACGACGATGGCCGGGACAGCCGGGTGGAGCGCAGCGGACATGCCGGGGCAGGACGGCCGGACCGCCCTGGTGACGGGCGCGAACAGCGGGGTGGGCTACGAGACCTGCCGGGCGCTGGCCCGGGCCGGGGCAACCGTGATCATGGGCGGTCGGGACGAGGCCCGACTGGCCGAGGCCGCCGCCGCGATCCGGGCCGAGACGCCCGGCGCCTCCCTGGAGGTACGCCGGCTGGACCTGGCCGACCTCGACTCGATCAGCACGGCGGCGGCCGGCGTACTCGCCAGCGGTCGACCACTCGACCTGCTGTTCAACAACGCCGGGGTGATGGCCATCCCGCAGCGGCGTACCACCCGGGACGGGTTCGAGCTGACCTTCGGCACCAACCACCTCGGGCACTTCGCGCTCACCGGCCACCTGCTGCCCGCGCTGCTCAGATCCGGGGCGGCCCGGGTCGTCACGGTGAGCGCGATCGCCGCCCGCTGGCGCTCGGCCGAACTGGTGGACGTCGACAGCGAGCAGACGTACCGGCCGATGCGGGCGTACGCGATGTCGAAGTTCGCCAACGTCGTCTTCACCCGGGAACTCGCCCGACGGGCCGCCGGCACCGGCCTCGTGGCGGTGGCCGCACACCCCGGGGTGAGCCCGACCGGGATCGCCCGGGAGGCCCCGCGCGTCCTGGCGGCGGCCAACGTCCTGCTCCGGCCCTTCCTGTTCCAGAGCACCGACCGAGCCGCCCTGCCGTCGCTCTACGCAGCCACCCACGCGGGACTGACCGGCGGCGAGTACATCGGGCCGACCGGGCGGGGCGAGAGCCGTGGCGCACCCGGCCTGGTACGGCTGCCGGAGCACGCCGACGACCCGGAGACCGGCCGCCAACTCTGGGACCTCTCGGTCCGCCGGACCCGGGTCGACTACGCCTTCCCGAACTGATCCGCGTTCCCGAACCGCACCGCGTCCCCGTACTGATCCGCGTTCCCGAACCGCATCGCGCCCGGACCGGCGTGCCCGGACCGGCGTGGCCGGTCGGATCTTCGCGGAAGTACCCCGACCGGCTGCCGTCGGCCTGTCCGCACACCGTTCCGCGACCGGCTGCCGGCGGCCTGTCTTCGGACATCTGCCGGAACCCCCGGCGGGGCCGGCGGTACGCCCGTAGGAGTTTTCCGCGCGGTCTTGCGGCCGGGCCGACCCGCCCGGGAAAGTGAGGACCGGTACCCGAAATGCCGGTCCCTCTCGGTGAAAGGCCACGGATGTCCGAGCGTGTCCCCGCCACCAGTAGTCACGACCTGCCGGTGCCCCCGGCGCTCGCGGAGTTCATGCTCGGCGGCTGGGCGCCGACCGAGGCGCCGGTCCGGGCGGATCCCGGGGTGGCCGGCTGGGCGGCGAAACGGCGGGCCCGGCTGGCCGGGATGTTCCCCGGCGAGCACCTGGTGGTGCCGGCGGGCGGCGCACCGGTACGCAGCAACGACCAGTTCTTCCGGTTCCGGCCCGGCTCCGACTACACCTGGCTGACCGGGGACGGAGACCGGGGCGGCGTCCTGGTGTTGGATCCGGCCGGCGAGGCGACGCTCTACACCGACGAGCCGCCCCGGCCCGGCACGGCCGCGTACTGGACCGACCGGAACGCCGGCATCGTCTGGAACGGTCCCCGGGCCGACCTGGCCACCCTGGGCGAGGCGCTGGAGATCCGCTGCCGCCCGATCGGCGAGCTGGCCGGGACACTCGGCTCGGCCGGCCGGGCCCGGCTACTGAGGACGGTCGATCCGGCCGTGGACGCACTGGTGCCGGTGACGGATCCAGTGGCCGACGCCGATCTCGCGGTGGCCCTGGCCGACCTGCGGCTGGTGAAGGACGAGTGGGAGGTCGGGCAGCTTCAGCACGCCGTCGACGTCACCGTACGCGGCTTCGAGGACGTGGTACGGGCACTGCCGGCGGCGCTGGCCGGCGGCGGTGAACGGTGGCTGGAGGGCACCTTCGCCCGGCGGGCCCGGTCCGACGGCGAGGAGGTCGGCTACCAGCCGATCGTGGCGGCCGGCGGGCACGCGGCGGTACTGCACTGGAACCGCAACACCGGTCCGGTACGCCCCGGCCAGTTGCTGCTGCTGGACGCCGGGGTCGAGGTCGGCACCCGGTACACCGCGGACATCACCCGGGTGCTCCCGGTCGACGGCCGGTTCAGCCCGCTCCAGCGGGACGTCTACGAACTGGTCCGCCGGGCGAACGACGCGGCGATCGGGCAGCTCCGGCCCGGGGCGATGTTCCGGGACTACCACTGGGCGGCGATGGCGGTCTTCGCCGCCGGTCTGGTCGACCTGGGCCTGCTGCGCTGCTCCGTCGACGAGGCGCTGGATCCGGAGCGGCAGCTCTACCGCCGCTGGACGCTCTGCGGCTCGGGGCACATGCTCGGGCTGGACGTGCACGACTGTGCGCGGGCCACCACCGCCCGGTACGTCGAGGGCGAGTTGCAGGCCGGCATGGTGCTGACCGTCGAGCCGGGACTCTACTTCCAGCCGAACGACGAGTTGGTGCCGGCCGAGCTGCGCGGGCTGGGGATGCGGATCGAGGAGGACCTGCTGGTCACCGAGGACGGCAGCCAGAACCTGTCGGTCGCGCTGCCGCGTACCGCCGACGATGTCGAGAGCTGGATGGCCCGGCTGGCCGACTGAGGCCGAAGGAGCGCGGCGGCGCCAACCGGCTGCTCCGGTTACCGCCCGGACGAATGGCGCCGGGCCGACCGGGATACCACTGAAACATGTCACTGGCATTAGCGGCGCTTTTCGGCGCCGCCCGATCGCTCGGGTAACCGATCGCCTATCGGCGACTTCGCTTCGTACCCGTATTCGCCGCCTTCTCGGATCACGTGCCCTTGACCGGGCATCGATACCTGTTTAGATTTCCTTTCCGGAACACTTCCGAAAAGTTTCGCAGGCACCGCCCGGTCATGCCCACCTCCTTACGGTCCGGAGCGCGGAATGAGCAGATCGACCACCGTCGCCGGTACACCGGCACCCGTCCCCCGTCGATCCACCAGTCGGAAGGTCTGGCGAATGCTGCTGTCGTCGACCCTCGCCGTCACGGCCGCCCCCGGCCTCGCCGCCTCACCCGCCGCCGCCTCCGGCTCCGGCGGCCGGGAGGTCGGGCGCGATCCCGCCGGCTTCGTCTCCACCCGGTCGACGCCGGGCAGCCTGCCGCTGGTCGAGCGGGGTCGGGCCGCGACGCTGGTGGTCAGCGCCAGCGACCATCCCGGAGTGGTCCGGGCAGTCGGTGACCTGCGGACCGACGTCGAGCGGGTCACCGGGGTACGACCGGCGTTCGCCACCGACCAGGTGCCGAGCCGGGGCGAGGTGGTGCTGGTCGGCACCATCGGAAAGAGTCCGCTGATCGACCGGCTGATCGCCGCCGGCAAGCTCGACGTGCACGGCATCGCCGGCAGGTGGGAGACCTCGCTCCAGCAGATCGTCTCCAACCCGCTGCCCGGGGTCCGTCGCGCCTTCGTGATCGCCGGCAGCGACCAGCGCGGCACCATCTTCGGGGCGTACGAGGTGTCGAAGCAGATCGGCGTCTCGCCCTGGTACTGGTGGGACGACGCGCCGGCCCGGCACAGCGCCGAACTGCACGTGCTGCCCGGCCGGCACAGCCAGGGCACCCCGGCGGTGAGGTACCGGGGCTTCTTCATCAACGACGAGAACCCGGCGCTCGGCACCTGGGCACCGAACTTCTTCGGCCCCGGCCTGGCCCCCGGCTATCCGGGCGGCTTCAACCGGCACTTCTACGCCAGGGTCTTCGAGACCATGCTCCGGCTGAAGGCGAACTACCTCTGGCCGGCGGTCTGGGGCCGCGCCTTCGCCGAGGACGACCCGGCCAACCACGCCACCGCCAAGGAGTACGGCGTGGTGATGGGGACCTCGCACGAGGCGCCGATGATGCGCGGCATCGAGGAGTGGAACCGGCACGCCCGGGGCGGCACCGACCCGTACGGCGGAACCGGCGAGTGGAGCTTCCGGCGCAACTCCACGGCGTTGCGGGAGTACTGGCGGGACGGCGTCGAGCGGATGGCGGAGCAGGACTTCGAGGGCGTGGTCACCCTCGGCATGCGCGGCAACGGCGACGTCAGCCTGCCCGACGGCGACGGGATCGAACTGATGGAGAGCATCATCGCCAGCCAACGGCAGATCCTGGCCGAGTCCAGCGGCCGGGAGCTGACCGCGATCCCGCAGGTCTTCACCCTCTACAAGGAGGTGCAGCGCTACTGGGACCGGGGCATGCGCCCGCCGGACGACGTCACGGTGGTCTTCTGCGACGACAACTGGGGCAACATGCGGAAGTTGCCGGACCAGAGCCTGCCGGCCCGCTCCGGCGGCTACGGCATGTATTACCACTTCGACTACGTCGGCGGCGGCCGGAACTACAAGTGGGTCGACACCATCAACCTGGCCAGCACCTGGGAGCAGCTCCACCTGAGCTACCAGTACGGCGTGGACCGGCTCTGGGTGGTCAACGTCGGTGACCTGAAGAACGAGGAACTGCCACTGCAACTCTTCCTCGACTACGCCTGGGATCCGTCGAGCATCCCGATCGAGAAGCTCGACGACTGGCAGCGGGCGTACGCGGCGCAGAACTTTCCCGAGCGCCACGCCGGGGAGATCGGCGAGATCCTGCACGAGTACGGCCAGCTCCAGGCGCGACGCAAGCCGGAGCTGCTGAACCGCCGGATCACCCTGGACCCGGCGAAGAACCCGGCGAACGACTCCTCGGCGGTGGTCTACACCGACACGAATCCATACAGCCTGACCGCCTACCAGGAGATGCGCCGGGTGGTGCGGGAGTGGGCGGAGCTGGCCGAGCGGGCCGAACGGGTCCGGGCGAGGCTGCCGGACGGCTACGACGACGCCTACTACCAGCTCGTGCACTACCAGGTGGCGGCGACGGCGAACCTCTACGCGCTGCGCGAGGCGCAGTTCACCAACCTGCTCTACGCGGCCCAGGGCCGGGCCGCCACCAACGCGCTGGCCGACCTCGCCGAGCAGCGGTTCGACGCCGACCAGGCGATGTCCGACTACTACAACACGACGCTGGCCGGCGGGAAGTGGCGGGGCTTCCAGACCCAACCCAAGATCGGGTACGGCGACATCGCGCGCTACGGCCCGAACGCGCCCTGGCAGCAGCCCGAACTGAACAACCAGGCGCTGCCGGACGCCTTCTATCCGCACCTGCGCCGGATCGAGCTGCCGGCCACCGCCGAGCTGGGCGTCGCGGTCGACGGCTCGGACAAATACTGGCCGGCCGAGCCCGGTGCGGCGGTACTGCCGACGTTCAGCCCGTACCAGAGCCAGCCGGGGCAGTACCTCGAAGTCTTCAACCGGGGTTCGGTGCCGTTCGACTACACGGTCCGGGCCGGCGTGCCCTGGTTGAAGCTGAGCCACAGCGGCGGTCGGGTCACCGACCAGGTCCGGATCGAGGTCCGGGTCGACTGGCGGCACGCGCCGTCCGGCAGCAGCACGGTGCCGATCACGGTCACCGGCCCGGATGGCGCCAGTGTGGTCGTGCAGGCCAATGTGGACAACCCGCAGGGTCTGCGGCCGAGGGGGCACGTCGAGGCGAACGGCTACGTCTCGATCCCGGCCGGCAACTACACCCGGGCGGTGCAGAGCGGCGGAGTGCGGTGGAAGCGGATTCCGGACCTCGGCCGGACCGGTGACGGGCTGACCCCGTTCCCGGTCACCGCCGCCAGCCGGACGCCGGGCGGGGACAGCCCGCGCCTGGAGTACGAGCTGACGCTGACCTCGGCCGGCCCGGTGAAGGTGTCGGCGTATCTGTCGCCGCGCAACAACGTGCTGCCGACCGAGGGGCTGCGCTACGCCGTCTCGATCGACGGTGCCGCGCCGCAGGTCGTCAACGTCAGCACCAGCACCGGGGCGAACGACACCTCGATGAACCGGCAGTGGGAGCGGAACACCTCGCAGAACGTCAACGTCACGACCACCACACACACCGTCGACGCGCCGGGGGTACACACGCTGACGTTCTGGATGGTCGACCCGACCGTCGTGGTGCAGCAGCTCGTGGTGGAGACCGCCGAACTCCCGTACAGCTATCTCGGTCCGCCGGAGAGCCGGCGGATCGGCGACTGAGGGGAGCTGAAAAAGGTTCACTGGACGACATCAGGCCCAAAGCGCGACATCATAGGATCGCCGCATCGAGAGAGAGGAATGCCCATGCGTCGAAGCCAACGCCGGCTGTTCGCCGCCACGGCCCTGACCGCGCTGAGCCTGGTCGCCGCCGCCTGCGGTGCCCCGGAGACCGCCGGGCCCGGACCGACCGGGGGCGCGGTGCCGGAGAAGCCCGGCTCGCCGGTCGTACTCAACATCCTCGACGTCGCCGGCAACCTGCAACTCACCCAGACGATGATCGACGACTTCGTCGCGAAGAACTCCGACACGGTGTCGCGGGTGACGTACTCGAAGTCGCCCTCGCCGGAACTGGTCGGCAAGGTCAAGGCCCAGCAGGACGCGAACCGGGTCGAGATCGACCTGGTGCTGACCGGGGTGGACGGGCTGGCCGCCGGCATCGACCAGGACCTCTGGACCCCGCTGCTGCCCACCCACGCCGGCCGGCTGCCGGGAATGGCGAACTACCTGCCGGGTGCGGCGGCGATGCAGAAGCTGGCCGGCGACCACGGGGTGACGATCACCTACTACCCGTCCGGGCCGCTGATCGAATACCTGCCGTCGAAGGTGTCCAACCCGCCGACCTCGGCGCAGGCGCTGCTCGACTACGCCAAGGCCAACCCCGGGGCGGTGCAGTACGCCCGCCCGTCCAACTCCGGTCCCGGCCGCACCTTCCTGATGGGCCTGCCGTACCTGCTCGGCGACTCGAACCCGAAGGACCCGGTGAACGGCTGGGCGAAGACCTGGGCGTACCTCGCCGAGCTGAACAAGTATGTCCGGCTCTATCCGTCCGGCACCGGCGAGACGATGAAGAACCTGGCCAACGGGTCGGCGAAGATCATCGTCTCGACCACCGGCTGGGACATCAATCCACGGGTACTGGGCACCGTGCCCGAGGAGGCGAAGGTCGGCACGCTGGAGGGCTTCCACTGGGTCACCGACGCGCACTACGCGGTCGTCCCGAAGGGAGTCTCGACGGACAAGCAGGCCGCCATCCTCGCCCTGCTCAACCACATGCTGACGCCGGAACAGCAGGCCAAGGCGTACGACCAGGGCTACTTCTATCCCGGGCCGGCAATCAGGGACGTACCGCTGTCGATGGCGCCGCAGGCCAGCCGCGAGGCGATCGAGAAGTACGGGCGCCCGGAATACGAGCAACTGATCGCGAACAACCCGCTGGAGGTGCCGCTCGACGCCAAGGCGCTGGTCGAGGCGTTCAACCGGTGGGACCGCGAGATCGGCGGCGCGAAGGTGAGCAAGTGAGCTTCGCCGAGTTGCGGTTGGAGGGCGTGACGCGGAGCTTCGCCGGTCATGACGCGCTGACCGAGCTGAGCCTGACGGTCCGGCGCGGGGAGTTCATCGCCCTGCTCGGGCCGTCCGGCTGCGGCAAGTCCACCGCGCTGAACTGCCTCGCCGGCCTGCTCCCGCTGACCCGGGGCAGCATCTGGTCCGACGAGACCCGGCTCGACACCGTACCGGCCGAGAAGCGCGGCTTCGGCATGGTGTTCCAGAACTACGCCCTCTTCCCGCACATGTCGGTACGCCGCAACGTCGCGTTCGGCCTCCAGATGCGCCGGCTGCCCCGGGCCGAGGTCCGGCGGCGTACCGAGGAGGCGATCCGGCTGGTCCGGCTGGAGGAGCACGCCGGCAAGCTGCCCGGACAGCTCTCCGGCGGACAGCAGCAGCGGGTCGCCATCGCCCGGGCGGTGGTGCTGGAACCGGCGCTGGTGTTGATGGACGAGCCACTGTCCAACCTGGACGCGAAGCTGCGGCTGGAGATGCGTACCGAGATCCGGCGGTTGCACCAGTCGCTCGGGCTGACCACGGTCTACGTCACGCACGACCAGGAGGAGGCGCTCTCCCTGGCCGACCGGCTGGTGGTGTTGCGCGAGGGACGGGTGCAGCAGATCGGCACCCCGGAGGAGCTGCACACCCGACCGGCGAACTGGCACGTCGCCGACTTCATGGGCTACCGCAACCTGCTGCGGCTGCGGGCCGAGTCCGGTGGCGGCCCGGAGGTGGTGGTGACCGGCCAGGGCATGCGGCTGGTCGGCACCCCGGTCGGGCCGGTCTCCGCCGGTGCCGAGGTGATCGCCGGGGTACGCCCCGAGGACCTGCGGATCACCGGGCCGGACGAGAGCGTACCGGCCACTGTGGAGGTGGTGGAATACCAGGGGCGGGAGGTGGCGGTCGAGGCGCGTACCGCCGAGGGGGTGCAGTTCAACCTGCGTACCGACCAGCGTCCGGCACTGGGTGACCGGATCGGGATCGGGGTCGATCCGGCCCGACTGCTGGTCTTCCCGCTGACCGAGCCGGCCGAGCAGTCCGAGCAGTCCGGGCAGTCCGAGCAGTCCGGGCAGTCCGGCGACGGACCGGCGCCGGACGTGGTGGCCGGGTCGTCGACGGACGCGCCGGTCGAGGCGGCACCGGACAGCTCCGCCGAGACGGCCGTGGACGAACCGGCCGGCGGAGGCTCCCGGTGAGGGCCACCGAGAGCCCGCCCCGGGCCGGTGGACCGACCGGTGAGCGACCGGCCGAGCGGCGGTCGCCGGGTCCGGCCCGGGTGGCGTTGCGGCACCGGTTGGCCGAGCGGGGCATCGACCGGCAACTCCTGCTGCTCGCCCCGGCCGCGCTCTTCGTCCTGGTGCTCTTCGTCTATCCCTTCGGGTACGGCGTCGGGTTGTCGTTCCAACCGGCGGAGGGTGGGCCGTTCGGCGCGTACCAGGAGTTCTTCTCCGATCCGTACCAGCGGGACACCATCTGGACGACGTTGAAGCTGTCGCTGCCGGCGGCGCTGCTCAACGTCGCCGCGTCGGTGCCGATCGCCTATCGGATGCGCGGGCGGTTCCGGGGGAAACGGCTGCTCACGACCGTGCTCGTGGTGCCGATCACCCTCGGCACGGTGCTCACCGCGCAGGGGCTGCTCAACTTCCTCGGCCCCACCGGATGGTTCAACCGGATCCTGCTCGGCGTCGGGTTGGCCGACGAACCGGTCCGGCTGACCAACAACTACTGGGGAGTGTTCTTCTCCATCGTCATCACCGGCTTCCCGTTCGCCTTCCTGCTGGTGCTGTCGTACCTGTCGGGGATCGACCCGTCGCTGGAGCGGGCCGCCGCCACCCTCGGCGCCGGCTGGTGGCAACGGTTCCGCCGGATCACCCTGCCGCTGCTGGCACCCGGCCTGGCCACCACGTTCTGCCTCACCTTCGTACTGGCGTTCAGCGTCTTCCCGTCGGCGATCCTGGTCGGTGACCCGGCCGGTACCACGAGGGTGATCTCGATCGCCGCCTACGAGGCGGCCTACGTCCGGTACGACTATCCGATGGCCGCCACCATCGCGGTGCTGATGGGGCTGGTCGAACTGCTGGTGATCGCGGCCGTGCTCGGCTGGCGGGCGCTGCTCTACACCGGATCGACGGCGGGAGGGAAGGGCTGATGGGCGCGGTGACCGCCCCGGCGCCCCGCCGCCGTCGCCTGGTCGCCCGGCCGGCGGCCTGGCTGATCTGGGGCGTGGTGGCGTTCTTCTTCGTCAACCTGGCCGGCGTGATCGGCTCGGTGCTGGTCAGCTCCTTCGGCGACCGCTGGTACGACACCTGGCTGCCGCAGGGCTGGACCACCCGCTGGTACGGCCAGTCCTGGCAGGAGTTCGGGCTCTTCCAGGTGCTGCTGGTGACCCTGGAGGTGTCGCTGCTGGTGGTCGGCATCTCGGTACTGGTCGGGGTGCCCGCCGCGTACGTGCTGGCCCGTCGCTCCTTCCCCGGCCGGCGGCTGCTCTACCTGCTGTTCCTGCTGCCGATCCTGATGCCGCCGATCACCTACGGCATCCCGCTGGCCACGGTGCTCTACAAGTACGGCTTCGCCGGGCACCTCTCCGGAGTGGTACTCGCCAACCTGGTGCCGTCGGTGCCGTTCGTCATCCTCACCATGACGCCGTTCATCGAGCAGATCGACCCGGCGGTGGAGCGGGCGGCCCGGATGTGCGGGGCCGGCACCCGGCAGATCTTCGTCCGGATCCTCGCTCCGCTGCTCACCCCGGGCATCCTGGCCGCCTCGATCCTGGTACTGGTCCGGACGGTCGGGATGTTCGAGTTGACCTTCCTCACCGCCGGGCCGGACTCCCAGACCCTGGTGGTGGCGCTGTACTACTCGATGTCGGCGGCCGGCATCCGGGCCCAGCAGTCCATCGACGCGATGGCGGTCATCTACACCACGATGATGCTGGTGCTGCTGGTGATCGCACTGCGGTTCGTCAATCCGACCCAGTTGGTCGCCCGGGTCCGCGAGGACGTCGACTGATCCCTGTCGCGGCCCGGGTACCGGCGCCTCGGACCCGGGTCGCGACAGCCGCCGGTCAATTTCGCGATAACCCAGAAAGCGGGGCGAATCACCTAGTAGACAGAAGTCCTAGCTGCCTCGCCCGCCAGGAGTACCCGTGTCGCATCACCTCGACTCCCCGCTCGCCCTCCAGGACACCCGGCTCGACCTGACCGACCAGTACGTCTTCCCGGGCGAGAGCGGGACCGTCCTGATGATGAACCTGAACAGCTCGGCGGCCGGCAAGGACGCCAAGCAGGGCTTCCACCCCGAAGCCCGGTACGAGTTCAAGGTGCACCTCGACGGTGCCACGGTGGAGAACCTGACCTACCGGTTCAGCTTCGACGAGCCCGACCAGAGTGGCGAACAGACGGTACGGCTGCACGTGCTCACCGGTGCGGAGGCGCCGGACGACACTGCGAGCGGGGACCTGGTCGCCGAGGGGCGTACCCACAGCATGATCTCCGGCCCGAACGGGCTGCGGCTCTGGGCGGGCCGGGCGGTGGACCCGTTCTACATCGACCTGACGCTGCTCGCCGCGATCGACTCGGCGGTCAAGGACGGCGCCCGGCTGGACCTGACCGGCTGGCGGTCGGACGCCGCCAAGAACAGCTTCGCCGACACCACGATCCACTCGATCGTGCTGGAGATCGCCGACGACGATCCACGGATCGGCACCGGCCGCGACATCTGCACCTGGATCACCAGCAAGCTCGCCACCGACGCGGGCGGCTGGCGCCAGGTCAACCGCTTCGGCCACCCGATGGTCTGGCCGATCCTGCGGCAGCCGGTCGACACCGAGTGGGCCAGCAGCGCCAACCTGGGCCACCCGGAGACCGACGCCCGCGCCGACGGAGAGCGGATCGCCCAACTCGTCGCCGGGGTGGTGGCCGCGAACGGCACCTCCCTCGACCCACCCGGGTACGGCGAGCAGGTCGCCCGCCGCCTGCTGCCGGACCTGCTGCCGTACCGGACCGGTACTCCGGCGAACTACGGCTTCAACGGTTTCAACGGCCGTACCCTGGCCTGCAACGCGCCGGAGACGATGTTCTCGCTGATCCTGAACCGGGCCACCACCGCCGGACTGACCGCGCAGCAGAACGCGGGCGCCCGCACCGACCAGTTCCCGTACGTCGTCGCCGCCCGCTGAACCTTTTTCAACCTGGACCGCGCGGCGCTCACGCACCGCCGCTGACCTTGCGGTTCGTCGGACCGGAAGGGGAGGTTGAAAAAGGTTCACTGAACGCCCGCCGGGGACACGGTCAGCCCTGGAACATTCCGGCGAGCACCTCGGCGGTCCGGGCCGGGTTGGTGGCGACGAAGTAGTGGTCACCGGGGACCATGTGCAGGCTGGCGATCCGGTCGACCGGGATCCGGGCGGTGACCGCGTCCCGGGTACAGAGCCCGTCGTCGGTGCCGAGCAGCAGGTGCACGGCCCGGGAACGTACCCCCTGGAAGCCGTCCGGGGCGAGCGCGATGTCCCGGCGGAACCGGGGCAGCAGCAGTCGGGTGATCTCCTCCGAGGTGAGCGCGTTGGTCGGCAGCAGCCCGGTGCTGCGCAGCCCGGCCAGCAGGGTCTCGTCGTCGTCGGAGACCAGCGCCGGCCGCTCGGCACCGGGCAGCATCGGCGGGGCGGAGAGCACCACCTGGGCCCCGCCCAGCCCGTCCCCGGCGGCGTCGGCCACCGCGGCGGCCAGCACCGCACCGAGGCTGTGCCCGAACAGGACCGCGCCGTCCGACAGGTACGGCGTGCCCGCCTGCCACCAGGCGCGGGCCGCGTCGGCGATGGTGGCGCCGTCCCGGTAGGTCGCCTCGCCGGCCACCACCCGCCACGAATTGGGCAGGTGCCGGGCCAGCCGGGTGAACGCCCCGGAGGAGCCGCCCGCGTACGGGATGCAGACCAGGGTCCGGCCGGGGCCGTCGCGCAGGATCCGCATCCGGACCGTCGCCGGCTCGCCGGCCCGGCCACGAAGCTGGAACCGGGCGAGCTTGCCGGTCGAGGTGGTCGGCAACGCCTCGACCACCTCGACGACGGCGGGGCGCTTGTGCGGCGGCAGCCCGGCCCGGAACGCCGCCCGGGCCGCCCGGCGCAGCGCGCCCGGGTCGACGCCGGGAGCCGGCACCAGGTAGGCGACCGCCTGCTCCAGCCCGGCCTGGTCCCGCGCGCCGACCACCGCGCACTGGGCGAGCCCGCCGAGGTCCCGGACCGCCGCCTCGACGTCGAGCGGCGAGACCTTGTAACCGCCGATGTTGATCAGGTCGTCGTGCCGGCACAGGTAGCGCAGTTCCCCGTCCGGCTCCTGCCGGACGATGTCCCCGGTGTATGCCCCGCCGTCGGCGAAGGTCCGCGCCGCCGACTCGGGACGGTCCAGATATCCGGCGGCCACCGCCGGTCCCGCCACGTGCAGCCGGCCCTCCGTCCCGGCCGGCACGAGGTGGCCGGCGTCGTCCCGGACGGTCACCGTCGTGCCGGGTACCGGCGTGCCGGTCGAGCCGGGCTGGCTGCCCCGGGTGGCCACCACGATGTGCAGTACCTCGGTCGCGCCCAGCCCGTTGACCAGCGGCACCCCGAAGGTGCCGGTGAAGTCGGCACAGAGCGACGCCGGCAGGTGCTCCCCCGCCGAGACGGCGAGGCGTACCGAGCCGAGGTCGGGGGCGCCGGTCGGGTCGGTCGGGTCACCCTGCCCGGCCCGGTCGAGCAGCGCGGCGTAGACCCGGGGCACCGCGCAGAGCACGGTCGGGCGGTACCGGGCGATCGTCGCGGCCAGCCGGTAGACGTCCGGTGGGCCCTGGTTGAGCAGTACCCCGGCACCGGCGGCGAGCGGGAAGAGCAGCGAGTTGCCGAAGCCGTACCCGAAGGAGAGCTTGGCGGTGGAGAGCACCAGGTCGTCGGTGCGCAGGTCGAGGAGCCGGCCGAAGCCGTCCAGTACCCCGGTCACGCCGGCCCCGGTGTGCAACACCCCCTTCGGCTTGCCGGTGCTGCCCGAGGTGTACTGGATCAACAGCACCTCGGACGCCGGCTGGCTGACCGGCGGCGGTGACGGCGGTGCGCCCGGGGCCAGCCACTCCGGCCCGCCCCGGGGCAGCCGCAGGCCGGCCTGGTCCGCCCGCGCCGCGCCCGCCTCGTCGGCGTGCAGGAATCCGGCCGCGCAGTCCTCGGCGATGAAGCCGAGTTCCGCCCCGGTCAGCATCGGGCTCACCGGCACCGCCACCGCACCCCGCCACCACAGCGCCAGGATCGCCACCACGGTCGGCAGGTCGTCGTCGGCCACCACCAGTCCCCGGGTGCCGGGGCCGATCCCGGCCTCGGCCAGCCGCGCCGCGTAGCCCCGCACCGCGCGGTACAGCTCCGCGTAGCCGAGCCGCTCGCCCGCGCCGGTCAGGTACGCGACCCGCTCGCCCCGACCGGACGCGAGCGCTCGCCCCACCAGCCGCTCGACGAGGTTGGCGCTCCCCATGATGAAACCTCCAGGATGGCTGCGTTGCCGGACGGTTCGATCGCCAGCGCGAGCAGGCTCGTCGGCGCCGGGGCGCTGGCGCAGTACGCGACGGCACAGGCCGCCGCCAGCAGGCCGCCGGCCGCCCCGAAGTCGCCGAGCGACGACTCCAGGTGCCAGACCGGCCGGGTGCCGTCGTCGGCGAGCGCCTCGGCCAGCTCGGTGTCGACGGTGGAAACGATCGTGCCGACCGGCCCGGCCGGTGTACCGCCGACCGGCGCGGCACGCTCGGGCGCGCGGCGGTCGGACGGTGCACCGGCGGGCGGTCCGGCCACCCTGCCCGATCCCGCGGGGCGGGCGGCGCGGACCAGGGCGCGGCACTGGGCCGCCAGGTCGGACGGGTCGAGGCTGGTCCGGCGGAACCGGCCGAGTCGGATACCCGGTTCACCGTCCCGGTACGGCGACACCGCGAGGCAGGCCGCCCCCTCGGCCGCGACGTACTCGTCGGCGAGTCCGGCCAGGCTCCACCGGCTCACCGTCGCCGAGCCGCCGACCAGGGCCCGGGCCGCCGCACCGTCGCCGAGCAGCCGGGCGGCCTCGACCAGTGCGCTCAGTCCGGCCGTCGTACCGCCGGTCGTCGTCTCGTTCGGGCCGTCGAGTCCGAGCCGGATGGAGACGGTCGCGGCCGGTCCGTTGAACGCCGAGGCGGGACCGATGCTCGGGTTGCTCAGCCCCGGGTCCAGGGTGGCCGCCTCGACGCAGATGGTGCCGTACTCGGCCAGCCCCGCGGTCGAACTCGCCCAGAGCACCGCCGCCGGACCGGCCTCGACGGGGTCGACCAGTGACGTCGCGAGCCACGGGTCGGGCGGTTCGCCGGCCGGGGCGGCATCGGCGTCGGCTGCCGCGGCCAGCGCGAGCAGGGACTCGGGGGGCAGGACCCGCAGTCCCCGCCCGGCGACGGCGGCCGGGAGGCGGGGCGGGACCGGGGCGTGCGTACGCCGGTCGAGCGGGCCGAGGTCGGTCTCCGGGGCCTCGAAGCGGCGTACCGGTGCCGGTGGCAGGGGTGCCCCGTCGACCAGTCGGGCCAGTTCCGCCACGTCGGCCACGCCGGGCAGCCGCAGCCCCAGGCCGCGTACGACCATCCATCCGTCAACCGGCGGCATGATCGTCCTTTCCGAGCAGTACCGTCGAGACCCCGCCGCCGAAGCCGAACGCCTGGCTCAGCACGACCCCGACCGGGGCGCGTCGGCCGGTCGGCTCGACCAGGTCGATGCCGCCACAGGCCGGGTCGGGTTCGATCAGCGTGACGTTGCCCGGCACCAGGTCGGCGGCGAGCGCGTGCACGGCGACGATCGCCTCCAGGGCGGCGGCGGCCCCCTCGGCGTGCCCGAACTGTCCCTTGATCGACGAGACCACCGGCCGGCGCCGGCCGGCCAGCGCCTTGGCCACCGCTCGGGCCTCGATCCCGTCGCTGGCCTGGGTGCCGGTGCCGTGCGCGCAGACCCAGTCCACGTCGTCGCTGGTCAGTCGGGCGCGGTCGAGGCAGCCGTGGATGGTCGAGACCAGACCGTTGCCGTCCGGGTGCGGCTGGGTGGGGTTGTGCGCGTCGGCCGCGGCGGCGCAGGCGAGCAGCCGGGCCAACGGCCGGCCGCCCCGGGCCGCGACCCGGTCGGCCCGTTCCAGCACCAGCACTCCGGCGCCCTCGCCCGGGATGGTGCCGCGCCGGTTGACGTCGAACGGCCGGACGGTGTCGACGGCGAGGGCGCGCAGCGAGGTGAACATGGCGAGGATCTCCAGCGAGAGTTCGGAGACGCCGCCGCAGACCGCAACGTCGACCTCGCCGGCCGCGACCGCCCGGGCGCCGGCGGCGATCGCGCTGTTCCCGGCCGCACAGCCGGGCGCGAACAGCACCGTCGGGCCGGTGACCGTGACCACCTCGCGGAGCGTGCCGAGCAGGGTGTCCGGCTGGGCCCAGGCCCGACCGGAGACGTCGAGCCGGCCCGCACCGATCCCCTGGTCCAGGATCGGCCGGGTGGCCATCACGGTGCCGGCGAAGACGCCCAACCGGTGCGCCCGGCTCCGTTCCGGTACCCCGGCGTGCCGGAGCGCCTCCAGCGCCGCGACCGCGAGGAACCGGGCGGCCAGGGACGCGTGGCCGGGCACCATCGCGTCGAGGTCCGCGACCGCGCCGGCCGGGATCTCGGCGCCGCAGCGGGCCGGATAGCGGGACATGTCGAACCGGGTCACCGGGCCGGTCAGCACCCGCCGTTCGGTCACCGCCGTCCAGAGCGCGTCCGCGCCGAGGCCGGCGCCGGAGACCGCGCCGACCCCGGAGACCACCACGGCCGGACGGCCGGCCCGGGTCCGGTCACGGTCCAACGGAGATGCCCCGATCCCGGAGTACGGCGAGCGTGTCGCCGAAGTCCTGGAGTCCGGCCGCCTCCTCGTCGGTCAGCCGTACGCCGAGCTGCCGCTCGATCCGGACGACGAATTCGACCTTCTGCACGGAGTCGATCCCGAGGTCTTCGTAGAAGGCCGCACCCTCGGTGATCTCGTCCGGGTTGACCTCGAAGATCTCCGCCGCCAGGTCCCGCAGAACGGCGGTCGACACCCTGTCTCGCTGTGCCAAGTCCGGCTCCCTTCCCGATCACCGCTCGCCACGTTTCATGGAACTTGCGGGTGGGCTCAGAGTGAAGTTTTCCAGGAAGGAAACGACGCGGGAATCGCTTGAGATGCGACCAAAGAGCTTGTTCGCGCCGACCGAACAGCTCGTTACCATAACCCGATCAGGTCGGTCCGGAACGGAATCCCTGGTATCGCCGCCGGACGATCTTTCGCTGTCGGAAGATGGTCGGTTCCGGTGTGGACATTGTCGGTGATCACTGCTAGGTGATCGAATACGATGCCGATCAAGGCAGCAGCGCCACCGGTCCGGCGTCGATACCGACCCGGAACAGGGCGTACGGGCGGCGTCGCCGGTCCACCCCGCCGGAGTAGTCGGGCTGCCGGTGGTACTGGTTGGCGGTCACGTACAGGTACCGGTCGGCGCCGACGGACATGGTGTCCGGCCAGAGCAGGCGCGGATCGCGTACCACGGTCTCGAACCGGCCGTCCGGGTGCCGGCGCAGGATGGCGTTCTGCTCGTACGCGGTCAGATAGAGCCGGCCCGCGTCGTCGCTCTCCAGCCCGTCGGAGCCGGACCCCTTGTCCCCCTCGTCGCGGACCGTCGCCGCCACCTCGGCGTCGTCCAGCGCCCGGTCGACCAGCGCGTCCGCCGAGACGCTGTAGAGCCGGCGGGAGGCGAGCGGGCAGTAGTAGAGGCGGCTGCCGTCGGCCGAGATCGCGATCCCGTCGGAGCCGGTGGCGACCGGGCTGGGCGGCCCGTCGGGCGGGCAGACCAGGAACGGCCGCCCCTCGACCAGCGGCCGGAACGTGCCCGGCGGTTCGGCCTTGGTGGACGGGTGGTCGTGCAGCCGGCGCCAGGACGTCCCGCTGGCCAGGTCCACCACGACGATCCCGTTCGGGCCGGAGTTGGACGAGTCGGTCAGGAACGCCACCCCGGCCGAGCGGCGGCGCAGGTCGAACCGGACGTCGTTGAGGTAGGAGGTGGGCAGCGCCACGTCGGCGGGGAAGAGGATGGTCTGGGTGACCAGGTCGGTGTCGAGGTCGACGCAGACCAGTTTCGGGCCGCCGGGGCGGGTCGGCTGGAGCTTCGGGCGGCCGGTGTCGAGCACCCAGAGCCGGTCGGTCGGGTCGACGACGACGCTCTGCACCGAGACGAAGGCGCCGGCGTCGTCGTCGCCGGCCGGCTCGTTCCAGTCCTGGTCGGGATAGGGCACGCAGGCGCCGTCCCGTACCTCGGCGACGGTGGCGTCGACCTGGTCTCCCCAACGCGGGAAGTTGACGAAGATCCGACCCTGCCGGGAGACGGTGACCCCGGTCGGCATGGCACCGGCGAAGGTGTGCACGGTCTCCAGCCGGCCGAGCGGCTCGTCGCTGGTCAGTTCGTCGCTCATCCGGCCCCCCGTGGCCCGCCCGGTCGCCGACCGGCGGCCGAGTCGGCGACCGGCTCGGCCACCACGCCACTCTAAGCCGAGCAACGCCGCCGAATAACCGGATAGCCAGATTTACTCGGACATTCCGGTTCCGACCCACCCCGGCGGGGCGGCACAGTCGCACATCGATGTAGAAGTCTTTCCAAGAGCGCCAGCAGTTGGTTAAATACCTTCAACTTTTCGCCTCGCCTGCGCCGAAAGGCCCCCGATGAAGACCGGATACGCACGTAGCCTGGCCATCCTCACCGCGGCCGCACTCGCCGCCCCGATCCTGCTGGCGGCCACCCCCGCCAGCGCCGCGACGGTCACCGTCGACAACGCCACCGCCGGCCGCTTCACCGCCAGCGCCAACTGGGGTACGTCCACCTGGTCCACCGACCGGCAGGGCCCCGACTACCGGTACGCCACCCCCGACACCACCGCCAGCGACGCCGCCTGGTTCAAGGTCAACGTACCGAGCGCCGGCAGTTACCTGGTGGAGGTCTTCTACCCGGCCGACCCCGGCTACAACAACTCCACCCCGTTCATCGTCGCCACCACCAGCGGAAACCAGACCATCCCGGTCAACCAGCGGGCCAACGGTGGCCAGTGGGTCGGCCTCGGCACCTTCTCGCTCGCCGCCGGTGACTACAACGCGGTCGGGGTCAGCCGGTGGACCAGCGGCACCGGTTACGTGGTCGCCGACGCGGTCCGGATCACCACCGCCACCGGTGGCGGCACCAGCTTCTCGATGCCGCTGCCCCGCGCCGCACTGCCGCGCAGCGAGTACGACGACCCGCACCACGACTACCCGGCGATCGACCTGCCGGTGCCGACCGGCACGGCCGCGTACGCCGTCCGGGCCGGCACCGTGGTCCGGGTCAACGACAGCAGTTGCGGCCAGGGCATCAACCTGACCGGTACCGACGGGGCGACCTACACGTACTGCCACTTCTCCGCCTGGTCGGTGGCGTCCGGTGCCACCGTCACGGCCGGGCAGCGGATCGGCTCGACCGGCAACACCGGCAACTCGACCGGCCCGCACCTGCACTTCGGCATCCGGACCGGCAGCACCCTGCGCTGCCCGCAGAACTTCCTGCTCGCCCTCTACGACGGCGTCACTCCGCCGGCCGCCAGCAGCCTGCCCACCAGCGGGTGCAGCTACTGAACCTTTTTCAACCTGAACCGCGCGGCGCATGCGCCCCGACTTCCGCCTACGGCCACGACGGACCGCAAGGGGAGGTTGAAAAAGGTTCACTGAGCGTCGGCCGCTGACCCGGCGTGCCGGGCCCCACCCGCCGTCTCCCCCAGGGGCGGGCGGGGCCCGGCACGCCGCCATCGAGCTGACCGCGGTCGTCCTGCTCGGTGCACGCCGTAGCTCGCCGGACGACGCGCAGCGGTCTACCCGGCCGGCCGGCGGTCAGGGCTTTCGGGCGACCAGTACGTCCCGGACGATCGCCTGGTCGACCCGGTGGGCGAACTCCAGGTACGGGCCGTCGGCCAGCACCTCCAGGCCGGCGTCGGCGAGTACCCCGGCCGCCTCGTCCCGGCGCGCGACATGGGTGTTCCAGGCGATGCCGAGCGCCCCACCGGGCCGGAGCAGCTCGGCCCAGACCGGCACCGCCTCGGCGAGCAGGGCCAGCGGGCTCCGCGCCAACCCCTGCCCGGCGCTCCGGCTGCCGTGCTGTACCCCGTACGGGGCGTCCGCCACCAGCAGGTCCTGGGTGCCGGGGCGGAAGAACTCGCCACTGCGGACCGTGTCCACCTGCACCACGTCCAGCCGCTGGGTCCGGCCCGCCCGGTAGGAGTCCTTGTCGGCGGCGAGGTCGACCCGCAACCGTCGGGCCACCACCTGCCGGTTCCGGCGTACCGGCCCGGACTCGGCCCGGTGCTTCACCCGCTTGCGTTTCAACCAGGTCTGGATGTACGTCGCGTACGCCTCGAAGTCCGCCCGGTCGTGGTCCACCCCGGCGGCGTCGTACCCGTACATCAGCGCCTGGTTCAGCGTGGTGCCCCGGCCGCAGAGCGGGTCGAGTACCCGGAACTTCCGGTCCAGCATCCGCGGGGCGAAGTCCGAGCCGAGCAGGGTCACGTTGAGCAGCAGCTTGGTGAACTGCTCGTTGGTCTTGCCCGGATACTTCGGAATGGTCAGCAGGTCGTCGTCGTACCGGTCCAGCCGGCACAGCTCGACCGGCCGGAGCAGCCCCCCGGTGACCTCGAACAGCACGTAGATCGACGACAGGTTGGCCAGGTAGGCGACGTCGCGGTCGTCGAGCTGGTCGGCGGTGAAGGTGACGTAGCGGGTGCCGCCGAGCACGGTCTCGGTGATGTCGTGCAGCCGACCGCCGAGCACGGCCCGGTCGAAGACCGCCAACTCGGCCCGGGTGAGCGACACCGAGGCGTCCGCGTAGACCCGGTTCGACGACGGGGAGATCAACAACGCGTACTGGCTCATCTGTCCTTCCAGCAGTTCACAGGGCTGCGACCGATAGATGGTAGACGGCCGTCCGGGCCGGCGTCGGGCGAGGTCAGCAGGGGTGTCGACGCGGCGGCGGATACTTGCGGCAGTTGATGGATGACCAGCCGCCGCACACCGGGTTAGCCTTCCCCGATGATCTATGCCGACGGTTCGGTTCCGGGCCTGTTCCCGGAGCCGACCACCCCCGAGTCCGGCAGGTGACATCGATGAGATTGACCGCGTCGAGCAGACGGAAACTCGCCACCCTCGCCGCCCTGTCCCTGGTGGCCGGGCTGCTGAGCCTGGCCCGACCCAGCCCGGCCGCCGCCGAGCCCGAGGTGGGCAGCGCCCGGCTCGTCCCGCTCCAGGTCACCGGCCCGGCCAGCGAGCGGCTCAACCTGATCCTGCTCGGTGACGGCTACACCGCCGCCGAGCTGCCGAAGTTCCACGCCGACGTGGACCGGCACATGAACGTGCAGTGGAGCATCGAGCCGTACCGCAGCTATCGGAACTACTTCAACGTCTACGTGATCGAGATCGTCTCCGGTGTCTCCGGTATCCGCTGCGACCCGGACGACGACCCGCCGGACCCGAACCGGATCACCCCGCTCGGCCTGCACTACTCGGACGGCTGCACCAACCCGCTCGCCCGGGGCATCACCTTCCAGCAGTACGGCACCCAGGCGCTGAACCGTTATCTCCAGCAGCTCGTCGCGCCGCTCGGGGTCACCGCCAACAACCGGCAGATCCTGGCGATCGCCAACACCGACACGTACGGCGGGATCGGCGGCACCAACGCGACCACCTCGGGCGGCGCACCGCAGGGGCCCCTGATCAGCCCGCACGAGCTGGGCCACTCGCTGGGACAGCTCCAGGACGAGTACCCGTACTCGAACCGGCCCGACCCGGGCGGCCCGTACTGCACCGACGACTGCGCAGAGCCGGGCTCCCGGCACCACACCCGGTTGACCGAGCAGCAGATGATCGACCAGCAGGCGAAGTGGTGGCGCTGGCTCGGCGAGGAGAGCGAGTCCGGCGGCACGATCGGCCGATACGAGAGCGGCATGTACGCCACCTCCGGCGTCTGGCGGCCCAGCGAGCACTCCATCATGCGCTGGATCGGCTTCCACTACGACCAGGTCAGCCGGGAGATCATGACGCAGCGGATCTCCGGCCGCCGTAACACCAACGCGATGGCGCTCTCCTCGACCCCCACCGACCGGGCCGTCGGACGGAACGACGTGCTCTGGGTGGAGACGCAGCATCCGAACTACCACGAGTTGGACGTGCGCTGGACGGTCAACGGGGTGGAGGTGCCGGACACCGGCAACAGCCGCAACCTGGAACTCGCCGACCTGGCCGTCCGGACCGGCGACGTCGTACGGGTGACGGTGTCGGATCCCACCGAGTTCGTCCGGGACCCGGCGATCAAGAACGGGCCGACGCTGACCCAGAGCCGGCAGTGGACGGTCGGCGCCGAGCCGAGCCCACCGTCGGAGGTGGACGTGGCGTTCACCGCCTCGACCCAGACCGACGAGCGCTCGGTCGGCGGCCAGGACGTGGTCTACGTCGAGACCACCCACCCGGTCGACCGGGTACTGGACGTGACCTGGCGACTGGACGGCACGGTGCTGCCGAACCCGCACAACAGCCGCAACCTCGACCTGGCTACGCTGCGGCTGGCCCCGGGCAGCTACCGGCTCACCGCCACGGTGACCGATCCGGCCGCCCCGGGCGGCGCCTCGGAGACCCGCACCTGGACGGTCGACAACGTCGAGGCGGGCACCACGGCGACCCTCTCGACCCCGGTCGCCACGCTGACCGGTGCCGGCAACACCCCGCACAACGTCTACTTCGAGCAGTTCACCATGGGGCTGGAGCCGACCGACGACCGGCCGGGGTTCACCGTCGGCGAGTTCCGGCTCGACCGCGACGGCTGGTTCAACTACTTCGGCTGGCCGGACGCCCCGGCCGGTACGCCGTTCCTGTTCACGCCCACCGGCACGGTCGTGAAGTCGCTGGTCTACGGCAACCTCGGCTCGGGCGGGCTCTCCAAGGCGGTCTTCGAGGAGACCGAACCGGGGTACGGCACGCACACCGTGGAGCACCGGGCGATCGACGCGGCCGGCAACATCGGTTCGGCGGACGAGTTCCGGGCCACCGTACTGCCGGGTTCCGCGCCGACCTGCACCCGGACGATCTCCGGCGCCCAGGCCGGCAACCTGACCGTCGCCAGCGGGGTGACCTGCCTCAAGGACGCCCGGGTGGCCGGGCAGGTCACCGTACGACCCGGTGCCTCGCTGGTGGTCTCCGGTGGTGCGGTCGCCGGTGGGATCAGCGCCGACCGGGCCGCCGTGGTGCAGTTCCTCGGCGCCACGGTCAGCGGATCGGTGCAGGTCAGCGGGACCACCGGGTCGGTGACGAGTGCCGGCAGCACGTTCAGCGGTGCGGTCCGGCTGACCGGCAACGCGGCCGGCGAGTACGGGCTGGCCCTGGTCGGCAACCGGATCACCGGAACGCTGTCGTGCGGCGGAAACGGCAACGTCGCCGACTTCGGGGCCCGCAACGAGATCCGGGGACAGCGCTCCGGCGACTGCGCCCGGCTCTGAGCTGACCCGGTGACGAGCGTGGTGGGACGGTGCTCCGGCACCGTCCCACCACCGCCACCGCCGTCCCGCTGGCGAGTGGCCGCCCGGGTCCGCGCTCAGGGCCGGCGCAGCACGCCGCCGTACTCGTAGAACCAGGTCTCGTCCGCTCCCCTGCCGAGGTAGGGCCGGAGCGCCTCGTCGACCGGGGCCAGCGGCGGCTGGGTCGGGTCGGGACGCCAGGTCTTCACGTCGACCAGCCCCGGCTCGACCGGCTCGAAGTCGCGGAGGAACTCCGCCACCTCGGCGACCATCCGGTTCTTCCAGGGGATGCCCATCTTCTTCACCATCGCGTTGCCGGCGTCCACCCCGGCCCGGTCGGTGCCGGCCAGTTGCGAGTAGCCCAGGTAGCTGTCCGGAGCCATCGTCTCGCGCAGCACCGCGAGCAGGTGCCGGACCTTGTCGTCGTCGACGATGGAGTGGGTGACCGAGAGCAGCAGCACCGCGACCGGCCGAGAAAAGTCGATCACCTTGCGAACGTCCTCGTCGGCGACGATCCGCTCCGGCTCGGTGACGTCGGCGGCGATCACCCGGGTCGTCTCGTCGTCGGCCAGCAGGGCACGCCCGTGCGCCAGCACGATCGGGTCGAAGTCGACGTAGGCCACCCGGGCCCCGGGCTGGAACCGCTGCGCCACCTGGTGCACGTTCGCCTGGGTCGGCAGCCCGCTGCCCAGGTCGAGGAACTGCCCGATGCCGAGGTCCCGGGCCAGGAACCGGACCGCCCGATAGAGGAAGAGCCGGTTCTCCCGGGTCACGTCCAGACTGGACGGGTACTGCGAGTTGACGAACTGCACGGCCGCCCGGTCCGCCGGGAAGTTGTCCTTGCCGCCCAACGAGTAGTCGTACATCCGGGCCGAGGTCGGTGCGTCGATCGGGAAGGCCGGGTAACCTCCGTCGTTTGGCGCGGTCACGAGATCAGCTCTCCGTACATATCGAGGGGACGGATTTACCAGGGTATCGGTTCCGTCGACCCTCTCTTTGCGAGAGTTGAGCCAACCGCGTGTCGATCTCATGACATAACCGCGCGTCGATCTCATGACCCCACCGCGTGTCGATCTCAGCCGGCGCAGCCCACCCGGTACGGAGCGAGGGCGATGTCGTCCAGCCACAGGTCGAAGTGGTCCGGGGTGGGGCCGCCCTGGTAAAGCTGCCAGCCGATCTTCACGGTGTCGGCGCGGGGCAGCACGAAGTCGACCGGGTTGCCGCCGTGCTCGCTGGTGCTGACCGTCAGCTCCGGCTGGGCGACACCGTCGATCCAGACCGCGACCCGGTTGTCGGTGGCGTCCCACTGCCACTCGACGCACTGCCACCGGTCCTCGACGGTGGGCGCGGACTCCCGCCAGTTGGTCCAGTCACCGGTCGGGCCGCCGTCGGCGCCGACACCCCAGTACGACCCGCCCAGCGGTGGTGCCCACTGGCCGCCGATCGGCCGGACCACCTCGGCGCTGCCCGGGCCGGTCGCCTCGACCAGGGTGAAGTGTGCCCAGTCGGGTGCGGTCGGAAAGGCGTCCACCTTCAACCGGATCCGGCCGTAGAAGCTGTTGCCGGGTGCGGCGAAGTCGTCCACCTTGAGGAAGGCCCGGCCGTTGCCCTCGGTGTGTACCCGGAGCACCTTGTCGTGCCGCTGCCGCTCGACCGTCAGCATCCCGTCCCTGGTGTCGATGCCCCAGGCCAGCGAGGCGGCGCCGCCGGTGGGCAGCCGCTCGAAGTCCTCGCAGAACAGCAGCGTACGCGGACCGCAGCCGCCGTGCCCGCCACCGTGCCCGGCCTGGCCACCGCCGGCCTGCGCGGCGCCGCCGCTGGCGAGTACCGCGACGGCGGTGAGGAGGATGAGGGGGAAGCGTTTCGTCAGCCCGACCATGGCGCAAGAGCATGACAGATATCGATGGATGTCGCCACCCGGCTGGGAGGCCGGTACATCGCCGAACTCCGTCGACATCGACAATCTTCCTTGCTTTACTGGGAGGTCCCGGCCGTGGCCCGGTGCCGCACCGCACCGCGCGTACCCGTACCCGCACGCGTCCCGCCCGGCCGGCGGCACCTCCGGAGGTGTGTGATGAGCAGTGGGTCCGGATCGGACTCGCCCCCTGTCGACCTGCTCCCGTCCGGGGTCTCCCGGCGCGGGGTGCTGCGCGGGACCGCGGTCGCGTCGGCCGGGCTGGCCGTCGGCACGGTGGCCGGAGCGACGATCGACACCGAACTCGCGACGCCGGCCGGGGCGGCTCCGGCACCCGAGCCGGGCGGCGCGGCGACCGTCGAGGTCACGCTGACGGTCAACGGGCGTACCGAGCGGCTGCGGGTCGACTCCCGGGTCACCCTGCTGGACGCGCTGCGCGAGCGGCTCGGGCTGACCGGCTCCAAGAAGGGCTGCGACCGGGGCCAGTGCGGCGCCTGCACAGTGCACGTCGACGGCCGCCGGGTGCTCTCCTGCCTGACCCTGGCGGCGGCCACCGCCGGTCGCCGGGTCACCACAGTGGAGGGACTGGCCGACGGCGACCGGCTGCACCCGGTGCAACAGGCATTCGTCGACTGCGACGCGTTCCAGTGCGGGTTCTGCACCTCCGGGCAGATCATGTCGGCGGTGGCGCTGCTCGACGAGGGGCACACCGGCTCGGACGACGAGATCCGCGAACACATGTCCGGCAACATCTGCCGCTGCGGGGCGTACGAGAACATCGTGGCCGCCGTCCGGACGGCCCGGCAGGGCGGGGCGGACCGATGAGGCCGTTCGACTACACGGCCGCGCAGAGCGTGTCGCAGGCGCTGGCCGGCGGCGGCGCCGGCACGGCGTACCTGGCCGGCGGGACCACGCTGGTGGACCTGATGAAACTCGAAGTGATGACCCCGCGCCAGGTGGTGGACATCAACCGGCTGCCGCTGCGCGGCGTCTCGGCGGACCGGGACGGGCTGCACGTCGGGGCACTGGAACGGATGAGCGACGTCGCCGGACACCCGCTGGTGACCGGCGGATATCCGGTGCTCGCCCAGGCCCTGCTACGCAGCGCCTCGCCGCAGTTGCGCAACATGGCGAGCATCGGCGGCAACCTGCTGCAACGGGTCCGCTGCGGCTATTTCCGGGACACCAGCACCGGCTGCAACAAGCGCCGGCCCGGCTCCGGCTGCCCGGCCGTCGACGGCGAGAACCGGGGCCACGCGATCCTCGGTACCAGCGACTCCTGCGTCGCCACCCACCCCAGCGATCTGGCGGTGGCGCTGGTCGCGCTCGACGCGCGGGTCCGGTTGGTCGGCCGGGGCGGGACCAGGGACGTCCGGCTCGCCGACTTCTACCTGCTGCCCGGGGACACCCCCGAGCGGGAACACGACCTGCGTCCGGGTGAACTGGTCACCCGGGTCACCGTACCGGCGCTGGCCTGGGCCACCCGCTCGGCGTACCTGAAGATCCGGGACCGGCAGTCGTACGAGTTCGCCCTCGCCTCGGCGGCGGTGGCGCTGGACCTGCGCGGTGGCGTGGTCCGGGACGTACGGGTGGCGGTCGGCGGGGTCGGCACCCGGCCCTGGCGGCTGCCGGCGGTGGAGGAGGCGCTGCGCGGCAGGGCGGCCCGGCCGGAGGTGTTCGAGGCGGCTGCCGCGCTGGCGGTCGAGGCGGCCCGGCCGCTGACACACAACGGGTTCAAGACGACGCTGCTCCGGCGCACCATCGTGCGCGCCCTGACGAATCTGGTGGGTTGACGATGAGCGGCGCGGCACGAACGGTCTCGGTCAACCGGGTCGACGGCCGACTCAAGGTCACCGGCGCGGCCCGGTACGCCGCCGACCAGCCCGTCGAGCGGCTCGCGCACGGCTACCTGCTGCTCAGCACCATCGCCCGGGGCACCGTCCGGGCGATGGACGTGACCGCCGCCGAGTCCTCCCCCGGCGTACTGGCGGTCTACACCCCGTTCCGCTCGCTGGCGCTACTCGGCAGCGGTACGCCGTTCAGCGTCGGGCACAGTTGGCTGCCGTTGCAGGACGCCGAGGTGCGCTACCACGGCCAGGCGATCGGGCTGGTGGTGGCGGAGACGTTCGAGCAGGCCCGGGACGCCGCCGCGCTGGTCCGGGCCGACTACGAGGTCCGGCCGGCGGCGGTCTCCTTCACCGACGGCATCCCGACGGCCACCGACCCGGGCCCGTTCATGGGCGAGCCCGCCCGGCTGGAGTTCCTGGCCGACGGGGTCGGCTCGATCGACGAGGCGCTGGCGGCCAGCGAGGTGACCGTCGCCGGCACCTACCAGCAGCCGGGCAAGCACCACAGCGCGATGGAGCCGCACGCCTGCGTCGCCGCCTGGCAGGACGGGGCGCTCACCCTCTACACCGGCACCCAGAGCGCGTCGCTGACCGTCGGGACGATGGCGGCGGCGCTCGGCGTCGAGGCGGCCAAGATCCGGGTGGTCAGCCCACACGTCGGGGGCGGCTTCGGCAACAAGATCGCCACCTGGGCGCATCCGCTGCTCGCCGCGGCTGCCGCGCGTACGCTGGGTCGGCCGGTCAAGGTGGTACTGACCCGGGAGCAGACCTTCACGATCACCGGAAACCGCTCCGCCGTACGCCAGACCGTGCGCCTGGGTGCCCGCCGGGACGGCACCCTGGTCGCGGTCAAGCACCAGGTCTGGGCCAGCCAGTCCGCCTCGGGCGGCATCTTCGAGAGTTCGGCGCACACCACCTCGCGCTACCTCTACCGAACCGAGAACCTGCACCTGGACCAGAAGATCGTGACGCTGGACGTGTCGCCGCCGACCTGGATGCGGGCACCCGGCCAGGAGTCCGGCTCGTTCGCCCTGGAGACCGCGCTCGACGAACTCGCCGCCGAACTGCGGCTGGACCCGGTCGAGCTGCGGCTGCGCAACGACGCCACGGTCTATCCGGGCCGGAACGTGCCGTGGTCCAGCAAGCACCTGGCCGAGTGCTACCGGGTCGGCGCGCAGCGGTTCGGCTGGGCCCGCCGCAACCCGGCACCCGGTGCGGTACTGCGGGGCGAGTGGCTGGTCGGGATGGGGATGGCCACCGCCAACTATCCCGGCGAGCGCTTCCCGGCCTCGGTGAACGTACGGTTCCGGCCCGACGGCGACGTGTCGGTCTCCAGCGCCACCGCAGACCTCGGTACCGGGATGTGGACCGTACTGGCCGTGCTCGGCGCGGAGGCGCTCGGCCTGCCGGTCGCCCGGATCCGCAGCGACCTCGGCGACTCCACCCTGGCCGCCAACCTCGGCGCGTTCGGCTCGGGCGCCACCGCGAGTACCGGCCCGGCGGTGGCCGTCGCCGCCGAGGCCGCGATCACCGCGCTGATCACACTCGCCGTGACCGACGAGCGATCGCCACTGCACGAGGTACCCGCCGCCGACGTCCGGTACGACCGGGGCGAACTCGTCACCTCCGACCGGCGGATCGGCTTCCCGGAGCTGCTGCGCACGGTCTCCTCGCCGGGTGTCGAGGCGACCGGCACCGCAGGCCCCGGCCCGGAGCACGGACAGCACGCCTTCACCTCGTTCGGCGCACACTTCTGCGAGGTACGGGTCAACCGGTGGACCGGCGAACCTCGGCTGAGCCGGATGACCACGGTGGTCGACGGCGGCGCGATCATCAACGCCAAGACCGCCCGCAGCCAGATCGTCGGCGGCGTGATCTTCGGCATCGGCCAGGCGCTGCTGGAGGGCGCCACCGTCGAGCCGCAGACCGGCCGGATCGCCAACGGCAACTTCGCCGACTACCTGCTGCCGGTGAACGCCGACATCCCCCCGATCGACGTGCATTTCCTCGACCACCCGGACCTGCTGTTCAACCCGCTCGGCGCCAGGGGGATCGGCGAACTCGGCACGGTCGGGGTCGCCGCCGCGATCGGCAACGCCGTCTACAACGCCACCGGGCGGCGCATCCGCGACCTACCGATCACCCTCGACAAGCTGCTCGACTGACGGCGGGCCTGGCGGGGACGGCACCTCGGCCGGCAACGACACCTCGACTGGGGACGGCACCTTGACTGGGGACGGGGCGTCGGCCGGGGACGGGGCGCCGGGCGGGGACGGGGCCGGTCGGCGGCGGCGCCGGGCGAGCAGCAGCGGCGGCCAGGGGGCGGCGCCGAGTAGCACCAGCAGGGCGAGCAGTGGCAGCCGCCACCAGCCGGAGGTCTGCGCCGGTAGCGGGGCGGGGGGCTCCGCCACCCATGGCCGGGCCGTCTTCGACCAGGCCAGGAAGGCGTCGCCGATCGGCACCGCGCCGAAGGCGTACCGCTTGGTCCACGGGGTTTCCAGGGGTACGCCGGCCAGCTCGCCGTAGTTCGCCAGCGCGCCGGCCAGCGCGGCGTCGCCGTGGACCTGGGCCGCGCCCAGTGTCACCACGGTCGCCGACAGGCTGACCCCGAGCAGCAGCGGGCCGGAGTCGACGTCACCCGCGCCGGAGGTGCCAGCCGGATACTCCCGGACGGCCGGGCCGAGCCCGAGCGGCGTGGTCACGAACCGGTCCCGGAAGCCGAGGTACTGCTCGCGGGCGAAGGCCGGGTCCACATCGACCAGGAAACGCAGGATCATGCTCTGCGAGGTGGCCCGGGCTCCCTCGGCCGGTGTCCCGGAAGTCGGATCGACGCGGTGCGGCAGCAGTCCGGTGGCCGGGTCGAGCCGCTGGCGTACCCCGGCCAGCCACCGGTCGACGGTACCGCCGAACCGGGCGGGCAACAGGGTGTCGTGCAGCCGCAGCGAGGCGACCGCCACGGTGGAGTCGACCGGCCACGCCTGGCCCGGGTACGCCGGCAGATAGGGCGAGGTCGACGTGTCGAAGGCCGTACCGAGCGCGACCGAGTCCTCGGTGAACCGGGCCAGCTCGGCCGGTTCCCGTGACGCTCCGGGTTGCAGGCTCAGCACACCGCCGCGCAACCAGTTGGTCCAGCCCCGGTAGAAGACCCCGTACGACGGGGTGAGGTCGGGGCTGAACGGCTGGCGGCCGGTCGGCGAGTCGAGGCGGTCCAGCGCCCAGCGGGCCTCCCGCAGGGCGGTGCCCCGCTCGCCCTCGGGCTGGCGCAGGCCGAGTTCCACCCAGCTCAGCCCGTAGAGGGTGTGCAGGAAGAAGTAGCCCTCGGGGAAGAGCTGCTGTGCCACCTCCCCGGCGCCACCGTCCAGCTCGGCGCGGAGGAAGGCGAGCTGGCGGCGTACCCCGGGCGGGTCGGCGATGGGACCGGCGGTGGCGGGCACGACCAGCCGGACCACCCCGATCGCCGCGCCGGCCGTGACCACGACGGCGAGCAGGAGGTACGACCAGCGCAGCACCCGGCGCGCCGTGACGGATCTTCCGAACACCCCGCCGAGGCTAGGTCGTCTGTCAAGATGGGACGACCAATCCGCAGGGAGGACGCCGGTGACCTGGGCCGAGATGCTCGCCTACTGCCTGGCCAAGCCGGGCGCCTGGCAGGACGAGCCGTGGGAGGGCGACGTGGTGGTCAAGGTGGGGCCGAAGATCTTCGCCTTCCTCGGCCAGGAGTCACGGTCCAGCGTCGGCCTCAAGTGCGGCCCGAACCGGGAGGTGGCCGACGAGTGGCTGCACCGGTTTCCGGACGACGCCTCGGCGCTGGCCTACATCGGCCGGTCCGGCTGGAACAGCCTGCGGCTCGGTGCCGGAATCCCCGACGACGAGCTACGGGAGGCGGTCGACGCCTCCTATTCCGCGGTCGTCGCCAAGCTGCCGAAACGCGACCGCCCAACGCCCTGACCGCCGCCGCCGGCGCCAGGCGCCCAAGATTCTTGGCGAGTTGGGGCGCCGGGCGAACCACAGTTCGCCATGAATCTTGACGCGCCCGGGTGTCTACGGGTGGCTCCGGACGGCAGGTTGGGATCAGCGGGGGTGGAGGCGGCGGATCGCGGCGGTCAGGGCCGGGCCGTCGAGGTCGGTGTCGGTGACCAGGGCCTGGAGCATCGCCCCGTCCAGTAGCGCGACGACGACCCGGGCCGCCTCGGGGCCGAGCCTCGGTTCCAGCAGGTCACGGAAGCCGTGCAGGCAGCCTTCGGCGAGCGGACGCAGCGCGGGATCGCGGGCCGCCGCGAGGTAGAGGTCGTACTCCAGCCGGGCCCGCCGCCGGTCCGTCAGGTATGCCTCGACCAGCCCGATCAGGGCGCCCGGAAGGTCCTCGGCGGTGTCGAGTCGCTCGGCCCAGGAGCGCAGCTCGGCGCCGAGCGCCTCGGTGGCCACGGCCAGACCGGCGGCGACCAGGTCGTCCAGGCTCGGGAAGTAATAGGTGGTGGCGCCCAGCGGCAGGCCGGCCCGGGCCGCGACCGCCCGATGGGTGGTCCGGGCGATGCCCACCTCGGCGATCACTTCGATGGCGGCGGTGGCCAGTGCCGCGCGGCGGCCCTCCGGGTCGCGGCTGCGCTGCGGGCGACGGGCGGTCACGGTGTCAGTCCCCGTCCGCGCTCGGGTCGACGGTCGGTCAATGCGCCACTCCCCCTCCGACGTTGAGCACCACGACCCCGGCGACGATCAGGCCGATCCCGGCGATCTTGGCCGGAGTGACCGGCTCACCGAGGAAGGTCGCGCCGATGGCGACGATCGCCGCCGTACCCAGGCCGGACCAGATGGCGTAGGCGACGCCGACCGGTACCTGTCGGATCGCCTGGGAGAGCGCCGCGAAGGAGACCACGTAGCCGGCCAGGCAGGCCACCGTCGGCCAGAGCCGGGTGAACCCGTGGGTCGCCTTGAGAGTACTGGTCGCGAAGACCTCGGCACCGATCGCCGCGAACAGGAAAAGGTACGCCACCACAACATCCTCCGATCGGTCTTGTACAGAAGTACTAGTACGACTGTACAAGACTGCGTCGGGAGCGTCTGGGTCAGCCGGGCTCCTCCTCCGTGTAGAGCCGGGTGACCGTCTCGGCGACGCAGCACGGCTTGCCACCCCGTTCCGGCTCGACGGTGACCCGGATGGTCACCTGCACCCCGCCGCCGGGTACCGGATCGACCTGGAGCAGTTCGGCGCTGACCCGGACCGCGTCACCGGTACGCAGCGGTGCCGGAAACCGCACCCGGTTCAGCCCGTAGTTGATCCCCATCCGGATCCCCTCGACCCGGTAGAGGTCGCGTACCAGCACCGGCAGCAGGGAGAGGGTGAGGAAACCGTGCGCGACGGTCGTGCCGTACGGGCCGGTGGCCGCCCGCTCCGGGTCGACGTGGATCCACTGGTGGTCGCCGGTCGCGTCGGCGAACGCGTTCACCCGGTCCTGCTCGATCCGGTGCCACGGGCCGGGGCCGAACTGCTCGCCGACCGCCCCGGCGAGTTCCGTCAACGAGGCGAACGTCCTCATCCCAGGTGCCCTCCGAGCTTGGTGTAACCGCGGAGCAGGTCCCGCGAGATGATCAGTCGTTGCATCTCGTCCGTGCCCTCGAAGATGCGCAGCAGCCGGACCTGCCGGTACCAGCGTTCGATCGGCAGCTCCCGGGTGTAGCCCATGCCACCGTGGATCTGCATCACCCGGTCGACCACCCGGTTGACCATGCCCGCGCCGTAGAGCTTCGCCATCGAGCTGGCGTGTCGGGAGTCGCGCCCGGCGTCGACCGTCCAGGCGGCCTGGAGCACCAGCCAGCGGGCCGCCTCCAGCTCGGTCTCCGAGTCCGCGATCATCCACTGGATCGCCTGGTTGGCGCCGATCGGCCTGCCGAAGGTCTCCCGGGTGTTGGCGTAGTCGATCGCCATCCCGAGGGCGCGTTCGGCGATGCCGAGGGCGTGCGACGGGATCAGGTAACGTCCCTTGCCGATCCAGCGCATGCCGAGGCTGAAGCCCTGGCCCAGCTCGCCGAGGATGTTGCGGTGCGGCACGCGTACGTCGTCGAATACCAGCGACGCTGGCCCGCCCTCCCCCATCGTCTGGATGGGTGCGGACGTCCAGCCCATCGCCCGGTCCACCAGGAACGCGGTCGCGCCGCCGTCGTGCACCTTCCGCTCCGGGTCGGTCACCGCGACGACGATGGCGAAGTCCGCGTCGTTGCCGTTGGTGATGAATGTCTTCTCGCCGTTCAGTACCCAGTCGTCGCCGTCGCGCCGGGCCCGCAGCCGGATGTTGGCCACGTCCGAGCCGGCGCCCGGTTCGGTGATGGCGAAACAGGAGACCCGCTCACCCTCGATGGTCGGGACCAGGAACTCCGCCCGCTGCGCCGGGTCGGCCTCGAAGAGGATGTTGTCCGCCTCGCCGCCGAACCGGAACGGTACGAAGCTGCGCCCGATCTCCGTCCAGATCAGCGACTGGGTGACGGCGGGCAGCGCCATCCCGCCGTACTCCTCCGGGGTGTCCAGGCCCCAGAAGCCGAACGCCTTCGCCTTGCGTTGGAGTTCCCGCAGTTCGTCGCGGTGCAGCCCGGGCTGGTGGGCCCGTTCCCGGCGCAGTACCTCCGGCTCCAGCGGCATCACCTCGTTGCGGATGAAGGCCCGGGCGGTGTCCCGGATCGCCCGTTCCTCGTCACCGAGCGAGAAGTCCATCCGTCCTCCTCTCGAGTTAGCGCGCACCACCGTTGACATAGAGCGTCTGGCCGCTGACGTAGGAGGCGTCGTCGCTGGCCAGGAAGGCGATCACCGCGGCGACCTCCTCCGGCTGGCCGACCCGGCGCAGCGGGGTCTGCTCCGCCGCGTACTTCTGGTGCTCGGCCGGGGTGGCACCGACCCGCTCGGCGGTGGCCGCGGTCATCGCGGTGGCGATGTAGCCCGGCGCGACCGCGTTGACGCCGATGTTGAAGGGGCCGAGTTCGATCGCGAGGGTGGCGGTGAGCCCCTGCACCCCGGCCTTGGCCGCCGCGTAGTTGACCTGGCCCCGGTTGCCGAGCGCGGAGCGGCTGCTGAGGTTGACGATCCGGCCGTACTTCGCCGGCACCATGTGCCGCTGTGCCGCCTGGCAGCAGTGGAACATGCTGGTCAGGTTGGTGGTGAGTACCGCGTCCCACTCGTCGGCCGGCATCTTGAACAGCAGGTTGTCCCGGGTGATCCCGGCGTTGTTCACCAGTACGTCGAGCCGGCCGTACGCCGCGACGACCTCGTCGAAGGTGGCCGCCACCGCCGCGCCGTCGGTGACGTCGCAGCCGTACCCGCTGGCCTTTCCGCCGGCCTGGACGATCTCGTCGGCGGTCTGCCGCGCCCGCTCGACGGCCAGGTCCACGACGGCCACGGTGGCGCCCTCGGCGGCCAACCGCCGCGCGGTGGCCGCCCCGATCCCCTGGGCCGCCCCGGTGACCACGGCGACCCGGTCGGCGAATCTGCCCACGTTGCACTCCTCGCTGGTGGATAACGGGTGACCTGGCGGGCTTCCTCGAAGCGAAGCGCCCCCTCCGGACACCCGGGCCGGCGGTGTCCCGGCCGTTGCCCGCTAAACTAGCGCTGGAAGTTTTTCCGCGCCAGTCCCCCGGCCGGCCCGGACACCGGACGAGTCCGATCTGCCAGCGAGTTCGGACACCGGACGAGCCCGGTCCGCCAGCGAGCCGGACGCCGGACGCGTCCGGCATCGGAGCGGATCCAGGCCACCGAGCCGGCATCGGAGCGGATCCAGGCCACCGAGAAGGAGGGCGACCGAGCATGCCGCGACCCCGCCAGGCCCTGTTGAGCCGGCAGCGGATCGTCGACGCCGCCGCCGCGCTCGTCGACGCCGAGGGGCTGGAGGCGCTCTCCACCCGCCGGCTCGCGGCCGTACTCGGGGTGCGTGGCCCGTCGCTCTACAACCACTTCGCGAACAAGGACGAGATCCTCGACGCGGTAGCCGACGCCATCACGGCAGAGGTCGACGTCTCCTACTTCGCCAGCCACGACTGGCGGGACGCACTGCGGCTGTGGGGGCACTCCTACCGGCAGGCGCTGGCCGCGCACAGCAACATCGTGCCGTACCTGGCGCAGGGGCCGGGGCGGCGACCGGCGGCGCTGGCAATGGCGGACGCCGTCTACGGCGGGCTGGTGAAGGCCGGCTGGCCACCAGCCCGGGCCACCCACATCGGCGCGCTGATGCGCTATTTCGTGGCCGGTTCGGCACTCGGCTCGTTCGCCCGGGGCTTCGTCGAGGACCCGCGGCTCTACGCCGCCCGCTATCCGCATCTCGGCCAGGCGCACCGGCTCGCGGAGCACCAGCAGAGCGTCGACGAGGGTGCCTTCGCGCTCGGCCTGGACGCCCTGATCGACGGGCTGGCCCGGACCTACGAGCGGATCGTCGGCCCGCTGCCACCGCTGCCGGAGAGCTGACCGTCCGCAGGCTCGGCGGCACAGTCTCCGTCGTGGTCGGTCCGCAGGCCGCAGCGCTGGCCACCGGGCACCAGCAGGTCACAACAGACCCGATGGCGTACGTGCGGCGCGTCCTCCGCGCAGACCGTGGTCTCCCCCGCGTCGATCTCCGGCAGGAAGCCGAGCGACCGGGCGAGCGCGTACGCCAGGTCGACCGCCCCGGCGAGGTCGGCGCTGGTCGCGGGGAGGTGGATGAGGTAGCGGGGCGCCGGCGCCAAGGACGGCGAGTTCGACTTTCCGCCCGCCTGATCCCGGTGCCGCGACCTAACTCGGGTTGCGGTCGAGCTGACCCCGTGCAGGGCGACCGGCGCGGTAGACCTCGCAGGTCAGGTTGACGAGTTCGCTGAGCTGGGCGGGCGGGTCGTCCTTCCACCAGGCGAGCCAGACCGGGATCGGCTGCGCGTCGCGGACGGCGCGGTAGGCCACCCCGGGCCTGGGGTTCTGGTTGGCGGTGGCTTCCGAGGTGATGCCGACGGCCTGCCCGGCGGCGATGAGGGTCAGCCATTCGTCGACACCGTGCGTGGTACGGATCGCCGGCGGCGCCGCGCCCGGCCGCCAGAGCGCGGGCGTGGTCGTGCCGGTACGGCTGTCGATCGCGACGGTGTACCTGACGATGTCGGCGATCCGCACCGATCGTCGCCGCGCCAGCGGGTTGTCGGTGGCCACGGCGGCGTACCGGGCCTCCACCCCGACCAGGGCGGTGTCGAAGCGGCGATCGGTCAGGGGCCGGCGGATCACGGCGACGTCGGCGGTACCCTCGCTGAGTCCGCCGGTCGGGGTGTTGGAGTGCACGAACACGAGCGGCACCCGGGGATGGGCGGCGAGCCAGGTCTTCTGGAGCCGCCGGGTGTGCTTGCCCAGCGCCGCCCAGGCGTAGCCGACCCGCAGTTCGGTACGGGACTCCTCGACGATCCGTCGCAGGTGGGCGACCTCGTCGAGGACGCGGCGCGCACCGGCGAGCACGCGGCTGCCGGTGACGGTGAGCGAGACGCTGCGGGTGGTCCGTTGCAGCAGGCGGGCGCCGAGCGCGGCCTCCAGCGCGGTGACGGAGCGCGAGACGGCCGCCTGGGAGACCCCGAGGACGGCAGCCGCGTCGGTGAAGGTGCCGGCGTCGACCACCGCGACGAGGGCCCGGAGTTGACGCACCTGCACATCCGTACCCGCAGCGACATCCATACGCCCAGCGTATAGCTGCGACTGCCGGTGCATTTCTCGCATCGATCGGCGGCGCCGACACTGAAGCCATGACCACCGAGAGCACGGGCGGACCCGCCGACCGGGCCACGTCCGCACCGGCCGGCCCGAGGCGCGGGTCGATGCTGCGCGGAATCGCCACGATGATCGGCAGCGGTACGAGCAACCAGGTCGGGGCCGCGCTGGGCGCGCACGCGTTCGGCACGCTCGGCCCGGCCGGTGTCGTCGCCGTACGGCAGTTCGTCGCGGCGGCGGTGCTGTGGCCGGTGGCCCGGCCGAACCTGCGCCGCTTCACCTGGCCGCAGTGGTGGCCGACGCTGCTGCTCGGGCTGGTCTTCGCGACGATGAACCTCAGCCTCTACACCGCGATCGACCGGATCGGGCTCGGCCTGGCCGTCACCCTGGAGTTCCTCGGTCCGCTCGCCGTCGCGCTGGCCGGCTCACGAACCCGGCTCGACCTGCTCTGCGCGGCCGGCGCCTGCCTCGGCGTGTACGTCCTGGTCCTGCCCGGCCCGGCCAGCGACTACCTCGGCGTCGGGCTCGGGCTGCTCGCGGCGGCGTGCTGGGCGGCGTACATCCTGCTCAACCGGCTGCTGGGCACCCGCCTGCCGGGTCTGGAGGCGCCGGCCGCGGCGACCCTGGTGTCGGCGACGCTCTACCTGCCGGTCGCGGCGGTCCTGCTCGCCCGGGGGCGCCTGGACGGTACCGCGATCCTCTACGCGGTCGCGGCGGGCGTACTCAGCTCGGTCGTGCCGTACGCCGCCGACCTGGTCGCGCTGCGTACCGTCCCGGCCCGACTCTTCGGGGTGTTCATGAGCGTGCACCCGGTACTCGCCGCGCTGGCCGGCATCGTGATCCTCGGTCAACTCCTCGCACCGCACGAGTGGGCGGGAATCGCCGTCATCGTGACGACCAACGCCCTGGCGGTGCACTCCGCGTCGGCGCGTCGGGCCTCCGGCATCGGCCGCGCGACCGGGCTCGGGAAGCGGTCGGCTGCTGTGGCGCGTCGGCTGCGGTCAACGGCGCCGCATGGCGAACCAGGCCGCGCCGGCCACCACGACGGCGAGCGACACGACGCAGAGGAGGGTCAGCAGATGCCACGGCTTGATAGCGCCCATGCCGGGTGACCCTAGTCGATCCCCTCGGGTCGGATCCGGCCGGCCACCGCCGACCGGACCCGACCTCGCACAGTGGACACGTCGACCTGAACAGCGCCGACCGGGTCAGCGGGCGCCGGCCGCCGAGTCCTGGTGGGCGGTACGCAGGGCGGAGAGGAACGCCTCGGTCGGCTGCGCGCCGGAGATGCCGTACTTGCGGTCCAGCACGAAGAACGGCACCCCGTTCGCGCCGAACGCCCGGGCCTGCCGGATGTCCGCATCGACGTCCTTGGCGTACTCGTCGCCGGCCAGTACCCGGCGGGCCGCCTCGGCTGGTATCCCGACCTCGGTGGCGAGCCGGACCAGGGTCTCGGAGTCGTCGACGTTCTCCCCCTCGATCAGGTTGGCCCGCATCAGCCGCTCGTGCATCTCCGTGCCGAGCCCGTGCTCCCGGGCCAGGTGGGTCAGCCGGTGCGCGTCGAAGGTGTTCGCCATGATCGACCGGTCGAGGTGGTAGTCCAGCCCCTCCTCGGCGGCGAGCGAGGTCACGTGCCCCTGCATCGCGGCGACCTGGGCCGACGAGGCGCCGAGCTTCTCCCGTAGCGCCTCCGGCACCGGTCGGGGCTCCCCCTTGGGGTACGACGGGTCGAGTTGGAAGCTGCGCCAGACGACCTCGACCTCGTCGGCGTGCTCGAACTGCCCGAGTGCCGTGTCCAGGCGCCGCTTCCCGAGGTAGCACCAAGGGCAGACGATGTCGGACCACACTTCGAGTTGCACTGAATCTTCTCCTCGTTCTACCGGCAGGTTCCGTCCGAGCACACCGGGGCGTCCTCGCCGGCGGCGATCATCACCAGACCCGGGACCGCCGGAAGCGGTGCGGGCTTTGTCGGCTCGTCACCTGACACGTCCGGTTCGGCGGCCGGTCGGGCAGCCGACCCGGCGCCCGACAATTCCGCCTCCGACCTGGTCAGACTCATCAGGGCTCCCTAGTTACTCCTTGTTAGTAACCCAATTGTGCGTCACTATGATGCCAGCGGTAAGGAGGCACTTCCATGTCGGCAACGCACACCCGTGTGCCCTTCACCCCGGACGCCGACGGCGACTGCCCGGTCCGCGAGGTACTCGACCGGGTGGGCGACAAGTGGAGCGTGCTGGTCGTGGTGCTGCTCGGTCGGGGTACCCACCGATTCAGCGAGCTGCACCGGGCCATCGACGGCATCAGCCAGCGCATGCTGACGCTCACCCTGCGCGCGCTGGCCCGGGACGGCCTGGTCAGCCGTACGGTGCACGCCAGTGTCCCGCCCCGGGTCGACTACGCGCTGACCGAACTCGGTCGTACCCTGCTGGTGCCGCTGGTCGCGCTCGACGAGTGGGCCAGCGTGCACCGCGACGACGTCCGCGCCGCCCGGCGCCGCCACGACGAGGCCGCCGGGCGGACCTGACCGGAGCGGCGGTCCCGGCCCAGCCACCCGGAGCCGCCGCCGGGCGAGCCCGGACCGGACCGGACTAGACCGGACCGTCGACCAGACCCGACCAGACCGAGGGTGGGCAAGGCGGGCTGGGCTGGGCCGGGGCGGCGATCAGTCGCTCACCATCGTGATGTCGAGTTCGCGCAACTGCTCCAGGTCGGCGACCGCGTCGATGCCGATGATCCGGCCGTTGCCGACGATGAAGCTGATGGCGATCCGGATCCGGCCCTGCACCACCACCACGGCACCCGGGACACCATCGACGACGGCCGTCCGCGCACCCCGGGCACGGCCGGCGAAGAAGCCGGCGACCCGCTCCGCGCCGCGTATCTCGGCGGCGGTACCGCCCAACCGGGTGGCGGCACTGTCGGCCCGGACGACCACGTCCGGGTCGAGCAGGGTGAGCAGCGTGGTGACCTCGCCACCACGCGCGGCGGTGAGGAAGGCGTCGACGATCTCCCGCTGGCGCGGCAGATCCGCCTCGGGGGTGGTGGCATCCGCCTGGACCCGGCGGCGGGCTCGGCTGGCGAGCTGCCGGGACGCGGCTGGGCTACGCCCGACGATCGGGGCGATCTCCTCGTAGGGGACCGCGAAGAGGTCGTGCAGGACGAAGGCGAGCCGCTCGGCCGGGGTGAGGGTCTCCAGCACGACCAGCAGGGCGAGCCCGACCGAGTCGGCCAGCATCGCCTCCCGCTCCGGGTCGTCCTGCTCGAGGGCCGCGACCGGCTCGACGGTACGGGCCTCGAGGGAGTCCTCACGGCGGGAGCCACGGGATCGGAGCATGTCCAGGCAGATCCGGCCGACCACGGTGGTCAGCCAGGCGCCGAGGTTGTCGACCTCGCTGGTGTCGGTCCGACTCAGCCGCAGCCACGCCTCCTGGACCGCGTCGTCCGCCTCGGCCGACGACCCGAGCATCCGGTACGCCACGGCGCGCAACTGTGGCCGGTTCGCCTCGAACCGGTCGGCCAGCAGGTCCTTCTCACTCACGGTAGAGCCCTCACTTCGCCGTTCTTGCCCGCATTGTGAGCTATGCCACCTTCGTCACAGCGCACTCCCGGGGTTCGTCAACACAGCGACGGACGAAGACGGACCGGTGTGACAGCCAGCGACGCCGGTCAACATCAAGATCGTAAGGGAGACAAGTCATGCCGGAGCCACGGATCACCAACCCCGCCGCCCTCCTGCCGGAGGCGGTCAAGGCGATCAACCTGCTCTACAAGGAGACCCACTCGGTCGGACTGCCGGCGTCGACGCTGGAACTCGTACACCTGCGGGCCAGCCAGATCAACGGGTGCGGGCCGTGCGTGGACGCCGGCGCCCGGGCCGCGAAGAAGAACGGCGAGACCGACGACCGGCTCTTCGCGGTGGCGGTCTGGCGGGAGACGCCCTACTTCACCGACGCCGAGCGCGCGGCGCTGGCCCTGTCCGAGGCGGCCACCCGGCTGGCCGACCAGGCCGACGCCGTGCCGGACGAGATCTGGGCGGAGGCGGCCAAGCACTTCGACGAGCGGGAACTCTCGGCCCTGGTGCTCTGGATCGCCACCACCAACCTCTTCAACCGGATCAACGTCACCACCCGGCAGCAGGCCCCGCAGAACTGGGGCTGAGCCGACAGGTCACCGGCCCCCGACGAGCGCTCGCGGGTGGCGACCGTCCGCCACCCGCGAGTTGCTCCCCGCCCACGCCCACGGCCCCGCCCACGGCCACGGCCCCGCCCACGGCCACGGGCCCGGCCACGGGCCCGGGACATGGTCCGGAAGATCTCCGCAACTTTCGGTCACGCCGTTCCGGATCTCGGGCATCCGGCGGGCACTCTGATCGGCGAGGCGCCACCTGGACCGGTTAGGCAACGCACTCACCAGCTAAAACAACCTCCTCGTAAATCGCCACCAAGAAAAGGTTTCCGCAATGTTTCCGGGAAGCGTTGACATGTGGACGGAGCCGGGCCAATACTGACGCCATCGACAGCCCTCAACGTCTGTCGATGGTTCGCCACCACGATCCGCTCCCTCCGGTCGTCGACCGCGCGGCGACCGGTCCACCACCACCGCGCCGTGCGACGCCGACGTCCCGGTGCCCGTTGCCGGGAGCTGACAGCCCTGCCGGGTCGTACCGCGCCGCTGGCCCCCGCCAGCCACCACGAGGAGGAAGCAGCTAGATGAACGACACGCACCACACCCCCGCCAGACCGAGCAAGCGCCGCATCCGGCTGCTCTTCGGTGCCGCCTGCGCCGTGGCGCTGGCGGTCAGCGGCACGGCGCTGGCCCCCAGCGCGTACGCCGAGGCCGACCGGCAGGTCTGCTCGAACACCACCGGCTCGCACAACGGGTACTACTTCTCGTTCTGGAAGGACAGTGGCGACGCCTGCATGGTGCTGCGCGAGAACGGCCGGTACTCCAGCTCGTGGAGTAGGAGCACCAACAACTGGGTCGGCGGCAAGGGCTGGGCCACCGGCAGTCGCCGGACGGTCAGCTACTCGGGCACCTACAACCCGGGCAACAACAACACCTACCTCGCCCTGTACGGATGGACGCGGAACCCGCTCATCGAGTACTACGTCGTGGAGAACTTCGGCAGCTACAACCCGAGCAGCGGCGCCACCCGGATGGGTACCGTCACCACCGACGGTGGCACCTACGACATCCTCCGCAGCCAGCGGGTCAACCAGCCGTCGATCGACGGCACCGCCACGTTCTACCAGTTCTGGAGCGTCCGCCAGCAGAAGCGGAGCAGTGGCACCATCACCACCGCCAACCACTTCGACGCCTGGGCCCGCGCCGGCCTGAACCTCGGCAGCAGTTGGGCGTACCAGGTCATGGCCACCGAGGGCTACCAGAGCCAGGGAAGCTCCGACATCACCGTCCAGGAAGGCGGCGGCGGCAACCCGAACCCCACCACCCCGCCCCCCGGTGGCGGCGGCTGCACGGTCAGCGTGAGCCGGGCCGACGAGTGGAGCGACCGGTTCAACACGACCTTCTCGGTCAGCGGCGCCAGCAACTGGGTCGTCACCATTCGCACGAACGGCAGCCAGAGCCTCCAGAACAGTTGGAACGCGTCGATCAGCGGCACCAGCGGCACTCTCACGGCACGCCCGAACGGCAGCGGCAACAACTTCGGTATCACGCTCTACAAGAACGGCAACAACACCACACCCACCGCGAGCTGCGCGACCGGCTGACCCTGGGTGTGGGGTGGGGTGTGGTGCCGCCGGTGTTCCGGGGCGCGGACTGACCCGACAACGCCGAGGCACTCGCCCCGGTGGCGCGGCGGCCGATGGCCGCCGCGCCACACTGCTGCCTACCGCCCAGGTCGGAGACCATGGGCGCCGTCTGCTGCCCGGAAGAACGCGCCCGCCAACTCGGGTTTCCGGAGGAACGCGCCCGCCGACTCGGGCGACACCCGGTCAACTGGCCGGCGCGGCGGCTCTCCTGGACATCCGTACGGCGGCCACCACCAGCAGTACCAGGCTGGGCAGGTAGAAGAGTCCGAGCGAGGCGAGGCTCACCAGCACACCCAGCCCGAGCAGCACCACGGCGGCGATCGCCAGCGGTAGCCGGGCGGCCCCGGTGCCGAGCAGCGGCATCGCGCAGAACAGCACCGGCACCAGAAACAGCAGTGCCACGCCCCACCCCTCGGCCTGCACGAGGCTCTGCCGTACCTCGCGGACCTCGATCATCGGGTTCGGACCGTTGCCGAGGGTGCTGCTCTGCACGCCGGTCACGACCGGCAGGAACAGCAGCAGGGCGCCGACCGCCACCGCGAGCAGCAGCGCGGCCAGTAGCCATCGGATGCCGGGCCGGGCCGGCGAGCGCAGCGACGTTGCCTGGTCCATCGCCATCCTCCGTACCAGGTCGTCGGATGCGTCGGGCGGCGATCCCGCCACTGTCCGTCAGCCTACCGCCGCCGCTCGATCCGTCCCGCCGCGAGCGGCCGGTCCGTCAGTCCGCTGGGCAGAACGTGGTCAACGATGAGGGCTGGCGTCGAGCGGAGCCCGGTCGTGCCGGAGGGCGCGTCAGTCGGGTGGGCAGAGCAGCACACAGCCGCCGCTGGGCAGCAGCGGCAGCCCGGACGGCAGCAGCGACGGCAGCAGGGGTAGCGGCAGCAGTTGTCGGTCAGATGGGCTCGCCGGTGCCGGCTGTGCCGGACCGGACCGCGCCGTAGGCGGTGCGGCGTCGCCCGGGGTACGCGCCGGAGCAGGAGTACGCCCCGCAGCCGGTGTCGTCGGCACCGGCCGGACCGACGTCGGCGGCTCGCCGGTAGGCGCCTCGGACCGGTCCGCCGAACCGGGCAGTCCGCGCCGGATCCACTCGACCTCGGTACGCAGCCGCCCCGCCTCCGCCCGGTCCCGGATCTCCGACACCTGGACGGCCGCCCGATCCAGTTCCGCGCGTGCCTCGGCGTAGCGGCGCTCCGCCACCGCGTCCCGGGCGAGCTGGATGGTGTGCTCGGCGGCGCGGACCGCGGACCGGTCCGGATAGACCGCCGCCGCGACCGGCCAGAGCGGGCTGGTCGGTCCCGCGTGGTTGACGCCGAGGCCGAGCAGGGCGGTCAGCACGACACCGACCACGCTGGACAGGACGAGTCGGCGGACGAGCCGGCCGGGGCGCAGCGGTGGGCGGGACCTGTCCGGTCGACCGAAGGCGTCGCGCGCGGAGTCCGACGGGCCGGTTCCGGGGCGCCCGGCCGGCGATCGGCTCGCGGAAGCACAGGGACGGGGTCGACGGCCGGGGACCGCCGGACGTGGTGCGCGGATGCCGTCCGGGCCGGATCCCTCGATCGGGTCGACCGGCTCCGACTCGTCCGCCCGAGGCTTCCGGGATCCGGCGAACGGTGCCGCCGTCCGGCCGAGCGCCGGGTCGGGCGGTGCGTGGTCGCGCTCGCCGACCTGGCCAGGCATCGTCCGGGCGAGCGCGGCGGCGAGGTCGAACGCGGGCAGGTCGTCGTCGAGTTCCGCCCGCCAGGCGGTGAGCAGCCCGGCCAGCGGGTCGTCACCGGGCGCCGACTCTGCCCGCCCCAACGTGTCGAGCAGCAGGTCGTCCGCCGCGACCACGGCCGGATCGATGTCGGCCGTCGGACCGAGGTGCGGATCGAGGTCGTCGGTGGGCCGGTTCGGCTGGTCCGGCTGGTCCGGGGACCGGCGCGCGGATTCCCGCTCGGCATCCCATCCAGACTCGCCGTCCCGGCCGGTCAACGTCCCATCCCGCCCCGGTACGGCGTCGCCGCGCGCTTCCGTACCGTCGTCTCGCTCTGCTCCGCTTCGCAGCGTACTCATGCGGCGACCTCGTCCAGGGCGGTGCCGGCCAGCGTACGGAGCCGGGCGAGCGCGCGGGACTGGGTCACCCGGACCGCGGCGGCCGACATCCCCACGATCAGACCGACCTCGTCGGCGGTGAGGCCGACCGCCACCCGGAGCAGCACGATCTCCCGGTGCACCTCGGGCAGCCGGGCCAGCAGCGCGGAGAGCCGCCGGGCCAGGTCGGTGGCGACGGCCCGCTGCTCGGGACCGGGTTCGGCGTCCGGCTCGTCCGGCAGCGGACCGTCGATGGTGGCGGCCGAGTCGCGGATGGCGGCCCGCTGCGCGTCGGCGACCTTGTGCGCGGCGATGGTGTAGAGGAAGGCGGAGAACGGCCGGCCCTGGTCCCGATAGCGGGGCAGCGCCCGGAGTACCGCCAGACAGACCTCCTGGGCCACGTCGTCGGCGGTGGCGTACGCGCCGCCGATCCGGCCGAGCCGGGCCCGGCAGTATCGGACCAGACCGGGGCGGACCTCGGTGAGCAGGGCCGCCGTCGCCTCGGGGTCGCGTCGAGCCGCGCGTGCGACGAGATCTGTCTCGGGTGCTGCGGTCATGTATGCGGTCGCACCTTCGTCGGGGCCACACCTTCGTCCGGCACCACGCCTGGGTTACCGGCGGGTTAACCGCACCGTAGCGGGAGCCGCCGGATCGCACCACCGGCGGGGGCCGGTTCGCCGACGCGGCGGCGGGACACCTCGGCGTCGTACCCACGGAAAGTGGTCGAAGAATTACCGGCCATCGCTGTTACGCGCGGGGTGCCCGGCGCGATGTCCACCAGAGACGGCGGTGGACGGACGGTCCACCGGGAGCTGCGGCGGGCGGGTGCGCGGATGGGCGTCGAGGTACGGGTCGAGGGGCTGACGAAGTCCTTCGGCGGGCAACCTGTCTGGTCCGACGTCAGTCTGACCCTGCCGGCGGGCGAGATCTCGGTGTTGCTCGGCCCGTCCGGCACCGGCAAGTCGGTGTTCCTCAAGACGCTGGTCGGGCTGCTGAAGCCGGATCGTGGGGCGATCTGGATCGAGGGCCAGGACCTGCCCCGGCTCTCCGAACGCGCCCTCTACGAGGTCCGCAAGCTCTTCGGTGTGCTGTTCCAGGACGGCGCGTTGTTCGGCTCGATGAACATCTACGACAACGTCGCCTTTCCGCTGCGCGAGCACACCCGCAAGTCGGAGTCCGAGGTCAGGGCGGTGGTGCACGAGAAGCTGGAGATGGTCGGGCTGCTCGGCGCCGAACGGAAGCTGCCGGGCGAGATCTCCGGCGGGATGCGCAAGCGCGCCGGGCTGGCCCGGGCCCTGGTGCTGGACCCGCGGATCATCCTCTTCGACGAGCCGGACTCCGGGCTCGACCCGGTCCGCACCGCCTATCTCAACCAGCTCATCATCGACCTCAACCAGCAGACCGGGGCGACGTTCCTGATCGTCACGCACGACATCAACACCGCCCGTACGGTGCCGGACAACATCGGGCTGATCTACCACGGCCACCTGGCGATGTTCGGGCCGCGCGAGATGCTGCTCTCCAGCACCGAGCCGGTCGTCCGGCAGTTCCTCAACGCGCAGCGGATCGGCCCGATCGGGATGGCCGAGGAGAAGGACTCCGACGAGTTGCGGGCCGAGGCCGAGGCGGGGGTGGAGCTGCCGCCGCTGCCGCCGATCCCGTTGCAGCTCGCCCCCTCCGACGGGCGACCCCGCGCCGCCGAGCAGCCGCCGGGCCGGTGGTGCGAGGAGCACGGCGTCACACCGCCGGCCGGCTCGTTCCGGGGCGTGCAGGGCAGCGTCTGGCAACCGACCGAGGCGCTCAGGTGAGCCGCCCGACCGGCGCCCGGCACGCCGATCCGAGCCACGCCGATCCGAGCCACGCCGGCACCGGCACCGGCACCGGCACCGGCACCGGCCAGGCTGGCGACAGTCAGGCCGGCGGCGGGCGGGGCGGCCCGACCCGGGCCACCGCCGGGCTGCGCGGCACCGGCTATTTCTTCGCCTTCTGCCTAGACGCGCTGCGTGGGCTGTTCCGGCGGCCGTTCCAGGTCCGCGAGTTCGTGCAGCAGGCGTGGTTCATCAGCTCGGTGTCGATCCTGCCGGCCGCGCTGGTGGCGATCCCGTTCGGTGCGGTGATCGCGCTACAGCTCGGTTCCCTGGTACGCCAGCTCGGCGCCCAGTCGTTCACCGGCGCGGCCTCGGTGCTCGGCGTGGTACGCGAGGCCAGTCCCATCGTGACCGCGCTGATCATCGCCGGGGCGGGTGGCTCGGCGATCTGCGCCGACCTCGGCGCCAGGAAGATCCGTGAGGAGCTGGACGCGATGGAGGTGCTCGGCATCGACCCGGTGCACCGGCTGGTCGCGCCCCGGATCGTCGCCGCCGCACTGGTCGCGGCGCTGCTCAACGGGCTGGTCAGCGTCGTCGGGGTGGCCGGCGGCTACTTCTTCAACGTGGTGATGCAGGGCGGCACCCCCGGGGCCTACCTGGCGAGTTTCCAGGCGCTGGGGCAGCTCTCCGACCTGGCCGTCGGCGAGGTGAAGGCGGTGCTCTTCGGTGCGGTGGCGGCACTGGTGGCGTCGTACCACGGGATGACGGCGAAGGGTGGGCCGAAGGGGGTCGGCGACGCGGTCAACCAGAGCGTCGTACTCACCTTCATGCTGCTCTTCGCGCTGAACTTCGTGATCACCGCGGTCTACTTCCAGCTCGTGCCACAGCGGGGGATGTGAGGGCCGGTGCTGCGTACCCTGGACAACCTCGGCGGGCAACTCGCCTTCTACCTGCGGGCGTTCGCCTGGACGCCACGGGCGCTGCGCCGCTACCGCCGCGAGGTGGTGCGACTGCTCGCCGAGATCAGCTTCGGCCGGGGCGCGCTCGCGGTCGCCGGCGGCACGGTCGGGGTGATCTGCTTCCTGACCTTCTTCACCGGCACCGAGGTGGGGCTCCAGGGCTACCAGGCGCTCGACCAGCTCGGCAGCAGCGCGTTCACCGGGTTCATCTCGGCCTACTTCAACACCCGGGAGATCGCGCCGCTGGTCGCCGGGCTGGCGCTGTCGGCGACGGTCGGCTCCGGCTTCACCGCCCAGCTCGGCGCGATGCGGATCTCCGAGGAGGTCGACGCCCTGGAGGTGATGGGTGTGCCGTCGCTGCCGTTCCTGGTCACCACCCGGATGATCGCCGGTTTCGTCGCGGTGATCCCGCTCTACGTGATCGGCCTGCTGTCGAGCTATCTGGCCACCAGAGCCATCGCCGTCTTCTACTTCGGACAGTCGGCGGGCACCTACGACTACTACTTCCACCTCTTCCTGCCCCCGGTCGACGTGCTCTGGTCGTTCGGCAAGGTACTGGTGTTCAGCGTGATCGTGGTGCTGGTGCACTGCCACTACGGCTACCACGCCAGCGGCGGGCCGGCCGGGGTCGGGATGGCGGTCGGCCGGGCCGTGCGTACCGCCATCGTGGCGATCAACATCGTCGACTTCTTCCTGTCGCTGGCCATCTGGGGCGCGACCACGACCGTCCGGATCGCGGGGTGAACGGATGAGCATGGAGCGTCGCGGGTCGCCGCTGGGCCGGCGCGTCCTCGGTTTCGTCTTCGTCGTGCTGCTCGGCGCGGGGCTGTCGCTGGCCGTCCTGCAATACCGCAAGGTCTTCACCCCGGTCTCCTGGGTGACCCTCTACACCGCGCAGACCGGGATGCAGCTCAGTCCCGGCGCCGAGGTGAAGCTGCGCGGGGTGCCGATCGGCGACGTACGCGAGATCGGCAGCGACGGGGCGCGGGCCCGGCTGCGGCTCGCGCTCGACCCGGACCGGATCGGGCAGATACCCGCCGACGTCACCGCCCGGCTGCTGCCGAAGACCCTCTTCGGCGAGCGGTACGTGGCACTGGTCGCCCCGGCCGACTCCACCGCCGGTCCGTTGCGGGCGGGCGCGGTGATCGACCAGGACCGCAGCCGCAACGGCGTCGAGCTGGAACGGGTACTCGACGAGGCGCTCCCGCTGCTCCAGTCGATCCAGCCGGACAAGCTGGCCAGTACGCTGGCGGCGCTGGCCACCGCGCTCGACGGGCGCGGCGAGCAGCTCGGGCAGACCCTGGAGACGCTCGACGGCTATCTCACCGAACTCAACCGGGAGTTGCCAACGCTCACCGAGGACGTCCGGCGGCTCGCGGCGGTACTGGACTCCTACGACGCGGCGCTGCCGGACCTGCTGGCCATCCTCCGGGACGTCACCCCCACCGCACGCACCGTCGCCGACCAGCGCACCCAGCTCGCCGCCTTCCTCGCCGAGGCCACCGACGCCGCCGACGTGGGCCGGCTGTTCCTGGGCCGGCACGGTGACCAGGTGATCCGGCTCGGCGAGCTGGGCCGGCCGGTGCTGGAGCTGCTGGCCGCGTACGCACCGGAATATCCGTGCCTGATGCAGGGGCTGGTCGGGGCGCAGCCGCTGGCCGAGGAGGTGTTCCGGAACGGCCGGATGCACGTGACCCTGGAGGTCACCCGGGACAACGGCGCCTACCAGCCCGGCCGGGACGACCCGGTGTACGGCGCCTCGACCGGCCCGCAGTGCCGGGAACTGCCGAACCCGACGCCACCGGCGCCCGAGGTGCGGATCGAGGACGGCTACGACCACGGCGGCTCCCGCCCCGGCCCGGTCAAGCTGCCGGTCGGCAAGCCCCCGGCGGGCACCGCCACCACCACCGGTGCAACACCGGCCGCCGGCAACCCGCCGACGATGGGCTCCGCCGGCACCGAGGAGGAGCAGAACCTGCTCAAGCCGATCATCGGGGCCGCCACCGACACCCTGCCGGTGCAGGTACCCGACATCGCCGTACTGCTCTGGGGTCCGCTGCTGCGCGGAGCGGTGGTGAACGTCAAATGAGGCGGGTACCGGTCGGGCCGCTGGTCAAGCTGGTCGTGTTCGCCGCGGTGACGCTGCTGCTCACCGGGATGCTCGGTCAGGCGCTCGGGTCGTTCTCGTTCGGCGGCACCAGCTATCGGGCCCGGTTCACCGACGTCACCGGGCTGCTGCCCGGGGACGACGTCCGGATCGCCGGGGTCCGGGTGGGCCAGGTCGACCGGATCCGGGTGGTGCAGGACACCGTCGCCGAGGTCACCCTGACGCTGACCGAGGAGGTGCCGCTCCGCAGCACGGTGCAGGCGAAGATCCGTTACCGCAACCTGATCGGCCAGCGGTACGTCGCACTCGCCGAAGGCCCCGGCGGCGGCCCGCCGCTGCGCCCGGACGGGCTGATCCCGATCGGCCAGACCACCCCGGCCCTCGACCTGACCACACTCTTCAACGGGTTCCGGCCGCTCTTCACCGCGCTGACCCCGGAGGACGTCAACAAGCTGGCGTACGAGATCATCCAGGTACTCCAGGGCGAGGGCGGCACCGTCTCCAGCCTGCTGGCGCACACCGCCTCGCTGACCAACACCCTGGCCGACCGGGACGCGGTGATCGGCCGGGTGGTGACCAACCTCAACTCGGTGCTGGCCACGCTGGACTCCCGGGACGCCGAACTCGACCAGACGATCCGGTCGTTGCAGCAGTTCGTCTCCGGGCTGGCCGGCGACCGGGAGGCGATCGGCGCGGCGCTGGTCAACCTCGGCAAGCTCACCGGCAGCACCGCCGCGCTGCTCGCCGACGCCCGGCCGGCGCTCGCCGCCGACGTGACCGAACTCGGCGAGCTCGCCGGCACCCTGAACCGGAACGCGGCGGTGATCGACGGCACCCTCGGCCGGCTGCCGGAGCGCTACGAGGCGCTGACCCGGGTCGCCTCGCACGGCTCCTGGCTCAACCTCTTCGTCTGCGACTTCGACGGCCGGCTGGCGCTGGGCGGGCAGGGCGTCAACCCGGCGACGTTCAGTTCCCAGGCCGCCCGCTGCGCCGGATCAGGAGGTGCCCGGTGAAACCGTTCCGGGAGCGCAATCTCGTCGCCGTCGGCGCGATCGGGCTGGTGGTGCTGACCGGCCTGCTGCTGACGGCGTTCCGGCTGGACGACATCTCCGCGTTCCGCGACCCGGCATACTCGGCGGCGTTCCGGGACGCCAGCGGGCTGGCCGAGGGGAACGAGGTCCGGGTCGCCGGGGTACGCGTCGGCGAGGTGACCGAGGTGGACCTGGCCCGAAACGGCACCGGCCCGTACGTCCGGGTGCGGTTCCGGATCGACGACGGTGAGCTGCGGCTCGGCCGGGAGACCGGTGCGACGATCCGGATCAAGACCGTACTCGGCCAGAAGTACCTGGCGCTGGCCCCGGCCGGGCCGGGCCGGCTCGCCGAGGACGCGGAGATCCCGCTGGACCGCACCGCGTCGCCGTTCGACGTGATGCAGGCGGTCACCGGGCTGGCCGGCACGCTCGACGAGATCGACACCGCGCAGTTGGCGACCGCGTTCACCACCCTCGCGGAGACCTTCGCCGACACACCGGGCAGCGTGCGCTCGTCGCTGGACGGGCTCTCCCGGCTCTCCCGTACGGTCGCCAGCCGGGACGCCGAGCTGCGCGAGCTGCTGGAGCGGGCCCGGAGCGTCACCGACGTACTCGCGAACCGGGACGAGGAGTTCCGCCGGCTGGTCGCGGACGGGACCCTGCTGCTCGACGAGGTGCACCGGCGGCGGGACGCGATCCACGAGTTGCTGGTCGGCACCCGGGACCTGTCGAGCCAGCTCTCCGGACTGGTCGCCGACAACCGCGCCACGCTGGAGCCGACGCTGCGCCAGTTGCGCGGGGTGGTGGCCACCCTGCAACGCAACCGCGACGACCTGGAGCGGACGTTGCAGACGATGGGGCCGTTCCTGGACGCGTTCACCAACGTGCTCGGCAACGGCCGGTGGTTCGACTCCTATCTTCGCGGGCTGCTCCAGCCGTACGTGCCGACGGGAGGTCGCTGATGCGCCGGCCGGGATTCCTCGCTCCGCCGAACCGTCGGCGGGCACTACTCGCCGCCGGGGTGACCGTGGTGGTGGCCGCCGCTGCCGCGTTCGTGGTGCTGCATCCGGGCACCCCACAGCGGCGCCTCGTCGCGCACTTCACCCGGGCGGTCGGCATCCACCCCGGCTCCGACGTACGGGTGCTCGGGGTGCGGATCGGTGAGGTCGTCTCGATCGCGCCGGCCGGGCGTACCGTCCGGCTGGAGCTGCGCTACGACGCCCGGCACGACGTACCGGCCGACGCGTCGGCGGTGATCGTGCCGCCGAGCCTGGTCAGCGACAGGTACGTCCAGCTCACCCCGGCCTACTCCGGCGGTGCCCGGCTGCCCGACGGCGCCGAACTGGCGGTGGACCGGACGATGGCGCCGATGGAGATCGACGACATCTACCGGGCGCTCGACGACTTCAACCGGGCGCTCGGGCCGGACGGCGCCAACGCCGACGGCGCGCTGGACAACCTGCTCGGCACCGCCCGGGCCAACCTGGCCGGCAACGGCGACAACCTGCACGACACCCTGGACGGGCTCTCCCAGGCGCTGGACACCCTCGCCGAGGGGCGGCAGGACCTCTTCGGCACGGTGGCGAACCTGCAACGGTTCACCACCGCGCTGGCCCGCAGCGACCAGCAGGTGCGGGCGTTCAACTCCCGGCTCGCCGACGTGGCCACCCAGCTCGCCGCCGAACGGGACGACCTGGCCGCCGCGCTGCGCAACCTGGCGACCGCGCTCGGCGAGGTCACCCGGTTCGTCCGGGACAACCGGGCGATCCTGAAGTCCAACGTGGACGGGCTGGCGAACGTGACGAACGTGCTGGTCCGGCAGCAGAAGGCGCTGATCAAGATCCTGGACGTGGCACCGCTGACGCTCTCCAACCTGAACCTGACCTACAACGCCCGGTCCGGCACCCTGGACACCCGGGACAACCTGCTCGGCCCGTACGACCCGGCCGCGTACGTCTGCGCGACCCTGGCCGACGCGCTGCCGGTGGCGAACGTGCCCAAGCGCTGCTTCGAGCTGGCCGAGACCCTCGACCTGAAGCGGCTCCCGCTCCCGGAGGAACTGCGCAAGCTGCTCAACCTGCCGCCGTCCGGCAAGCCCGCACCGGCGACGCCGGAGCCGCCGGCCACCGACGACGGAGGCGCCGAACCGGGAGCACCCGGGCCGGAGGTGTCGCTCGACCGCACGCTCGGCGGCATCCTGCGAGGTCTCCGTTGAACCGGCCGAGGTCTTCACCGACCCGTCCGCAGGCCGGGTTCCGGGGCTGGCGGGCGCTGACCCGGGCGGTCGCGGCGCTGGTGGTCGTGACGGTCGGGGTGAGCGGCTGCGGCGTACCGGACCTGGCCGACCTGCCGTTGCCCGGCGGCGCGCCGGACGGGCCGGCGTACCAGGTCACGGCCGAGTTCACCGACGTACTCGACCTGGTGCCGCAGGCGGCCGTCAAGGTCAACGACGTCACCGTGGGCAGCGTGCGGGAGATCTCGCTGCGCGGCTGGACCGCCCTGGTCCGGCTCCGGATCGACCGCACCGTGACGCTGCCCGGCAACGCCACCGCCGCGGTCCGGCAGACCAGCCTGCTCGGCGAGAAGTACGTCGCGCTGGCCGCCCCGGTCACCGAGCCGCCCGCCGGGCAACTCGGCGACGACGCCGTGATCCCGCTGGCCCGGACGAAGCGGTCGGCCGAGGTCGAGGAGGTACTCGCCGCGCTCGGGCTGCTGCTCAACGGCGGCGGGCTGGCCCAGCTCAAGACGATCAACCAGGAACTCGCCGCCGCGCTGGAGGGTCGGGAGCCGGCCGCCCGGGACGCGCTGCGCCAACTCGACACCTTCGTGACCGGGCTCGACCGGCAGAAGGCGGACCTGGTCCGCGCGGTGGACGCGTTGGACCGGCTGACGGATCGGCTGGCCCGGCAGCGCGCCGTGATCGGGGACGCGCTCGCCGCGCTCGACCCCGGCCTGACCGTACTGGCCGAGCAGCGGGAGCAGCTCAGCGAGGCGGTGACCGCGCTCGGCGAGCTGGGTCGGGTGGGCGCCCGGGTGGTCACCGAGAGCCGGGCCGACCTGGTGGCGAGCGTGAAGGCACTGCAACCGACGCTCGAACAGCTCGTCCGGGCCGGCGACGCGCTGCCGAAGTCGCTCGACTTCATGCTGTCGTACCCGTTCCCGCCGAACGTCACCGGGGCGATCGTCGGCGACTACATCAACCTGTCGGTCACCGCCGACCTGGACGCCGCCGCCATCCTGTCGAACCTCTTCTCGGCCAAGCCGGTGGCCACACCGCCGTCGAAGAGCGGGACCCGGCCGGGTGGCAGCGCCAGCGGCAACCGCCCCGGTGCGACCGGCGGCGGGCAGCGCCCCGGCGGCGACGACGGGCGGCCGGGCGGGGTCGGTCCGCTACTACCCGGCGTACTGCCGCCGGTCTGTCTGCCGATCGGCGGGCTGCTGCCGATCGACTGGCTGCCCCCACTGCTGCCCGAGTGCGAACTGCCACCGGACTGTGAACTGCTCCGCCCCGGATCACTGCTGCCGCCGGGCGGGCTGTTGCCACCCGGTGGGGTGGTGCCGCCGGGCACCATCTTCCCGCCCGGCACCAAACTGCCGCTGGGCACCATCCTCTCCCCCGGCTGCCTGCTGCCGCCGCCGGACGGGGCGACGAACGGGCGGACCGGCGGGCTGCTCGACATACTCGGCGGGGGGTTGCTGTAGTGATCGGACGTACCGCCCGGCTCCAGGTGCTCGCGTTCCTGGTGGTCAGCCTGCTCGGGATCAGCTACGTCGCGGTCCGCTACGTCGGGCTCGGCGACCGGCTGCTCGGACGCGGCTATCTGGTGCACGCCGACTTCGCCGACGCCGGGGGCATCTTCCCGAACGCGTCGGTCAGCTACCGGGGATTTCCGGTCGGCCGGGTCGATGCGGTCGACCTGCACGACGGGGCGGTCCGGGTCACCCTCCGGCTGGACCAGGGGGTACGAGTCCCCGACGCGCTGCGCGCGGTGGTCTCGCAACGGTCCGCCGTCGGTGAGCAGTACGTCGACCTGCGCCCCGAGCGCGACTCCGGCCCCTGGCTGCGGGACGGCTCGGTGATCCCGCAGGACCGCACCGGCACCCCGCTGGCCCCGGAGACCCTGCTGGCCAACCTGGACGCGCTGGTCCGCTCCATCGACCCGGACGACCTGGCGGTGGTGATCGACGAGCTGGGGGTCGCCTTCGAGGGCAACGAGGCGGCGCTGCGCCGGATCCTCGACGCGAGCGGCGCACTGCTGGCCGAGGCGACCGTACGACTGCCGGAGACGGTGACGCTGATCCGGGACGCGCGCACGGTGCTGCGTACCCAGCAGGAGTCCGCCGCCGCGCTGCGCCGCTGGGCGGACGGGCTGGCCCGGCTCGCCGAGACGGTACGGGCCGCCGATCCGGACCTGCGACGGATCCTCGCCGACGGGCCGGCAGCCGCCACCGAACTCGTCGGTCTGCTGCGCGACCTGGACCCGTCGATCGGTACCCTGCTGGGCAACCTGGTCGCGGTGAACGGGGTGGCCGCCCGGCGGCTGCCCGGCATCGAGCAACTCCTGGTGGTCTATCCGCTGGTGGTGGACGGCGCGTTCACCGTCACCCCCGGCGACGGTACCGTGCACTTCGGACTCGTGGTGAACGTCTCCGACCCGCCTGCCTGCGTCTACGACGGCTCCACCCGCTGCACGTCGGCGGAGGCGGCCCGCGGTTCCAGCGTCCGGGGCAGCGCGGCGGCGCCCCGCCCCGGCGGCGCGGACCCGGCGCCGCCGCGCCCCGACGGGTCGCCGCTGCCGGAGTCGGACGAGCCGGCCGAGGACGCCCCGCCGGTCTCCCCCGCCACGGTCGCCGGCTACGACCCCGCGACCGGGGTCGCGCTGGGTCCGGCCGGCGGCCCGCTCTCGTTCGGCTCGACCGGTGGGCAATACCAGCTAGCCGGTGACCAGTCCTGGAAGCAACTCCTACTCGCCGGCCTCGCGCCGTGACCGATCCGAGGAGCCGACCGATGCCGAGCGGTGAGGAACGCAGGTTGAAACTGGTAAAGGGCACGGCACCGGCCGAGCCGAGCACTCCGGCCGTCCCCCGGCAGGCACCCGCCGAGGGACGGGGCCTGGCCGGCGGGGCACGCCGGTCGGCCGACGGGACGCGGCAGCCGGGCCGGGGTGGGCGAGCGGCGACCCGGCGTACGGTGACCCGCCGGCTCCCGGCCGTCAAGCACCCGGTGGAGGAGATCCTGGAGCGGCTCGACCAGGAACCGGTCGACAAGCCGCCGAACACCGGGGAGCCGACCCCGACGGACGACCCGAACCCGACCACGACGGACGAGGCGACCGCGACGGACGAGGTGGCCACGACCGACAAGGCGACCGCGAGGGACGAGGCGGGCACGACAGACGAGGCGGGCTCGACAGACGAGGCGGGCACGAGCGGCGGGACGGGCAGCACTCGCAGGACGACCAGGAGTGGCAGGGCGGGCTCGACCGACGCGGCAGGCTCGACCGACGAGAGGGCGGCCGGGCGGAAGGGGGCGGGTCGGCGGCTCGGGACGACGGTCACGCTCGTCGTCGCGCTCTGTGCGGCACTCGCCCTGGCCGGCGTCTTCGGCTTCCGGTGGTGGGAGGACCGGGCGGTCGAGCGGGCCCACGCGCAGGCCCTGGCCGCCGCACGGCAGACGACAGTCAACTTCGTCTCGGTCAGCGCGTCCAGCGTGGACGGTGACCTCCAGCGGATCACGGCCGGCGCCACCGGCGAGTTCAAGGAGGAGTTCGTCCGGGGCCAGGCCAAGGTGCGGGAGGCGGTGCTGGAGAACAAGGTCGAGTCGAGGGGTACGGTGCTGCGCGCCGGTCTGCTCTCCGGCGACCGGCGCCACGCGGTGGTACTGGTGGCGATGGACGCGACCGTCAAGAACGTTAACGCCCCGGACGGGCGGCCCGCGCACTACCGGATCCAGGTCGACCTGACCAGGGAAGGCGACTCCGACACCTGGCTCGTTTCCCGGCTCCAGTTCGTCGGCTGAGAGGAGTTTCCCGATGCGAACGACCATCGCCACGCTCGCCCGACGGCTGCGCCCCGGACGCCGTACCGCCGAAAAGTCGGCGGCCGACGGCGCGGAACGGGGCTCCGACCGTGCCCCCGCGCGGCGCCGCCTGCACCTCGCACTCGCGGTCGCCACCGTGCTCGCCGGCGCGGCGGCCGGCACCGCCTGGTACGCCCACCACCAGGCCGAACAACGCGACTCCGCGGTACGCCAGGCGCTGGCCACCGCCGGTCCCGCCGCGAAGGCGATCTTCTCCTACGACTACCGCAGCTTCGACGCGAGCGTGGCGAACGGACGTGCCTTCGTGACCGGCCCATTCGCCGACGAGTATGCCGAGACGACCTCGGCGCTGAAGTCGACGGCCGTCTCCGAGCAGGCGGTGGTACTCGCGGAGGTCTCCGCCAGCGGGGTCATCCGGGCGGAGACGGCCGAGGTGGAGCTGCTGGTCTACCTGAACCAGTACCGGCGCAACGCCAACACCGACGGCGAGAAGGTCGACCAGAACCGGGTGGTCCTGGAACTGCGCCGGGTCGGCGGGGAGTGGAAGGTGTCCCGCGCCACCGCCATCTGATCCGCGCCGGCCCGCCGTGCCGGGGACCGCTCCGACTGCGGGTGAGCGCGGAGGCGGACCGGATCTTCGCCGGCCGGGGAGCGGATGGTTGACTGTCCGCGATGACGGAATACTCGGCACCGCTGCTCTGTGAACCGTATCTGCTGGATCCGGGCCCGGAGGGTGCCTGGGTCGTCTGGCACACCGAGGAGCCCGGCAGCGGCGGGTTCGTGCTGGTCGGCCCGGGGGTGGCCGGGATGTCGCCCCGGCAGGCCCGGGACGCCGCCTCCGGTGACCAGCCGTCCGGCCCGGGGTGGCGGCGGTTCGTGGCGGAGACCCGGCCGCTGTCCCGTACCCGGGAGGATGCCGAGTCCCGGGTGCCGGGGCGGAGCTATCCGACGGTGACCCGCCGACCGGTGTACCGGCACCTGACCCGGGTCACCGGGCTGCCGCCCGGCCGTACGCCGTACCGGGTGGTGGCGCTGCACGGTCCGGGTCGGGCCACCGTCACGGGGGCGTACTCGCTCGCTCCGGCGGTGCTGGCCGGGGCGGGCGTACGGCTGCTGCTGACCAGCGACCACCAGCTCAAGGCGATGACGGCGGCGAACCTGGAGAAGGTGGCCGAGACCGTCGGCGTACGGCTGGACGGGGTGCTGATGGCCGGCGACATGGTCAACGTCGGTGACCGGGCCAGCGACTGGTTCGACGCGGCCACCGGTCCCGCCTTCTTCGCCAGCATGACCGGGCGGGCCGAGACACCGATCGCCGGCCGGACCTACCGGGGTGCGCCACTGTTGCAGTACACCCCGATCTTCCCGGCGATCGGCAACCACGAGGTGATGGGCCGGTGGTCCGAGACCGCCAGCCTGGACAGCCAGTTCAACGACCCGCAGCCCCGGGACGTGGCCCGCGAGCGATACCAGTCGACCGGCTCGGACGGGTCTGGTGGGTCGGACGGGTCGGGTGGCTTCGACGGGTCGGGTGGGCTCGGCGAGGTGGAACTCGGGCGGCGGTCCTGGGACGTCACGACGTACGAGGAACTGTTCCCGTACCCGCGCAGTGCGGCGGGCGGTCCGCGCTGGTGGTCCCGGACGATCGGCGACGTACACCTGGTGACGCTCTTCGTCACGTCGATCTGGCGCCCGCACGTGTCGGTCGGACGGGGCAAGTTCCAGGAGGACGTGGCCGACCTGGCCCACCCCGAGCGGTGGGGACACGGCCAGTTCATCTTCGAGCCGGTGCACCGGGACTCCGCGCAGTACCGCTGGCTGGAGCGGGAGTTGACCTCGGCCGAGGCCCGTGCGGCACGGTTCCGGGTGGTGATGTTCCACCATCCCAGTCACGGGCTCGGTGGCAACTCGGCGCCGCCGTACACCGACCCGGTGCGGACCGTCGAGCGCGATCCGGCCACCGGGGCGGTCACCGCGATCCGGTACGCGTACCCGCTGGCCGAGGACCACATCCTGCGCGACCTCGAACCGCTCTTCTCCGCCACCGGAGTGCACCTGGTGCACAACGGGCACGCGCACCTGTGGAACCGGTTCCGGAATCCGGCCGGGGTCAACTGGCTGGAGACCTCGAACGTCGGTAACAACTATGGCGCGTACGACGTGTCGTCCGGTGCCGCCCGGGACCTCCCGGTGGGGCCGGACAACGTCCGGCAGGGCGATCCGGGCGGGCTGGTGCCGGTCGTCCCGACGATCGCGCCGCTGACCGGGCCGACCGGTGCCCCGCTGCCGTACGTGGCGAGCGACGACATCACGGTCTTCTCGATCCTCGACTCGACCGCCGGAGTGGTCCGGTCCTACCGGTTCGACACCCGGGACCCGGACGCCCCGGTACTGCTGTTCGACGAGTTCCCGCTGACCTCCGCGCCGTGGTGAACGTCGACAGGACGTGATCCTGGCCCGCCGTCAGTCCGGCGGCTCCGAGTTCGCCGTCAGCTCCGAGTCGGGCGTCTGATCCAAGTCGGGCGTCTGATCCGAGTCGGGCGTCTGATCCGGGGTCACCGTCTGGGCCGAGCTGCGCCGCTCCAGGAACGAGTCCGGGGCGGCGGCTGCCTCGGCGATCCGGCGCTCCGACTCCGTCGTCCGCGGGTCGGACTCGGCCAGCACCGCCGCGCCGGCCTCGCGCCGATCGGACTCGGCCAGCACCGCCGCGCCGGCCTCGCGCCGATCGGACTCGGCCAGCACGGCCGCGGCCTGCGCCTCCGGGTCGTCGCTGCCCACGGCCGCTTCCTCCGGGAGCAGGTGGGCGGCCCGGCTCTCGACCCGGTCACTCGGCTCTTCACTCATGCCGTGATCCATACCCGAACCGTCCCGCCGCTACTCGCCGCTACTCGCTGGAACATTCCCGCGCGCCGCCGGACCGCCCGCCGCAGCGGGGGGAACGGTGTCTCACGGATGGGGGGTCACCTTTCGCGCGTGCACAGCGTCAGGAGGGCGAGAGGCCAACAACCTGACGAGCGCGTTTCTGGAGGAGCCACGCATGAGCGTACAAATCGTCCGCTTCAGGACCGATGCCGAACGGATCCCGGAAGTCGAAGACGCCATCAAGAAGCTGTTCACCGCAGTCGAAGAAGCCGCTCCGACCGGCATCCACTACACCGCAGCGCGGGTCGGTGACGGCGCCGAGTTCTTGCTGTCCCTGCGGCTCGTAGACAGCAACGCCAACCCGCTCCTCGACATCCCGGCGACCCTCGCGTTCCGGACCAGGGTCGCGGAGTGGGCGGGTGCGCCGGTACCCCCGCAGCCGCTCACCGTGCTGGGGCGGTACTCCCGGTGATCGCCGTACTCGAAGGTGGGCTGCTCGTCGCCACCGTCGGCTGCATCCTGGCCAACGCCCTCGAGGTGGTCGCGAAGGTCGTCCGGGCACAGTTCGTGATGCGGAACTCCACCGAGGTCGGCCTGGAACCGCGCTGGATCCCCTACCTCGCGTTCCTGGAGGGATCCGGCGTCGCCGGACTCGTACTCGGACTCCTCGGAGTGCCGCTGCTTGGTCTGGCCGCTGCCGTCGGGCTGGTGTTGTTCTTCGTCGGAGCGATTGTCGCCCACGTCCGGGCGCGGGTGTTCCACAACATCGCCTTCCCCCTCGCCTTCCTGGGCCTGGCGGTGGCCGCAGTCGGACACTTCGGCTGGTCAGGCACCTGACCGACCATCCCCGTCTGCCACCGGGGAAACCCGGTGCGCGGCGACGCCCCGCGCACTAGCGTGACGGCGTGACGGTGGAGACCTCGGCGGAGGATCGGCTCGGCGCTGGCTGGCGGGCCGAGAGCGACGCCTGGATCACGGGCCGGCTGGCCGAGCGGGGCATCGCCGGCACCGGTCCGGTGCACACCGTCCGGGTCCGCGCCTGGTCGATAGTGCGGCGCGTGGAGACCAGCGCCGGCCGGATGTGGTTCAAGGCGAACGTGCCGGGCAACGGCTTCGAGGCGGCCGTGGTCGAGGCTCTGGCGGGCTGGGTGCCGGACCTGGTCGTACCGCCGCTGGCCGTGGACCGGGACCGGGGCTGGCTACTCGGGCCGGACGGCGGGACGATCCTGCGGGAGACGGCGGCGGGGCGGCCCGGCCCGGTCCGCTGGGCGGAGCTGCTGCGGACGTACGCCGGTCTGCAACGTGCGGTGGCCCCGCACGCCGACCGGCTGGTCGGGCTCGGCGTGCCGGACCTGCGGCCGGCGCGGATGCCGGCCGCGCTGGCCGGGCTGCTGGCCGATCCGACGGTCCGGCTCGCGGAGCCGCACCGGGCCGCCCTGGTCACGCTCCTGCCCGAGTACGACTGCTGGTGCGCCGACCTGGCCAACGACGGGCTGCCGGCGTCGATCCAGCACGACGACCTGCACGACGGCAACGTCTTCGTCGGCGCCGCCGGGATGCGGTTCTTCGACTGGGGCGACGCCTGCCTGGCCCACCCGTTCGGCAGTCTGCTCGTCGCCCTCGGCGTCGCCGCCGACCAACTCGGTGTCGACCCGGCCGGTCCGGAACTGTCCCGGCTCCGGGACGCATACCTGGAACCCTGGACCGACCTGCGGGACCGCGCCGACCTGCGACACTCGGTCCGGTTGGCGCTGCGGGTGGCGAAGGTCGGCCGGGCGGTGTCCTGGCAGCGGGCGCTACGCGGCGCGACCGCCCCCGACTGGCAGCGGGCGCTCGGCGGGCCGACCCCGATCGCCGCCGAACACACGACGGCGCCGGCCGCCTGGCTGGAGACCCTCGTCGAGCCCGCACCCGGTCAGGACGCGCGCTGAACGATCCAGGTGACCGAGCCTCTTCACCCTGAACCCGCGTGGCGCGCACGCACCGCGTCCGACCTAGCGGTCCGGCTAACCGCAAAGGGGAGATTGAAAATGGTTCAGCACTCGAAGAGGTGGGCCGGGACGGCGTCGGCGAGCATCCGGTAGCCGACCGGGTTGAGGTGCAGGTGGTCGCCGGTGTCGGCGGTCGGGAGCAGTCGACGGGGGTGCACCGGATCCCGGACGGCACGATCGAAGTCCATCACGGAGTCGAACCGGCCGCTGGTGCGGATCCACTCGTTGACCGCCTGGCGGGTGGCCTCCCGAAGCCCGGTCGGGTCGTCGTAGTCGGGGTTGCCGCCGAACGGGGTCAGCGTCGCGCCGTACACCCGGATGCCCTGCGCGTGCGCCCGGGTGACGATCTGGTCGTACGCGGTGACCAGGTCGTCGCCGACCGCCCGCTGGGCGTACTCGGTGGCCTCGGCGGTGCCGATGTCGTTGACCCCCTCGAACACCACTAGCCAGGCGACGCCGCTCTGCGCCAGTACGTCCCGGTCCAGCCGGGCCAGCGCGTTCGGCCCGAGCCCGTCGTCGAGTACCCGGTTGCCCCCCGCCGCCTGGTTCACCACCGCGACCTCCCCGGTCGGGTGGTACCCGTGCAGCCGGTCCACGAGCTGGTCGGGCCAGCGGTCGTTCCCGTTGGTGGTGGAGCCGCGCCCGTCGGTCAACGAGTCGCCGAGCAGCACCGCGACCCTGGTGCCGGACCCGGCCGGCACCTCCAGGCCGCTGAGCAGGTACCAGTGCTCGACCGGGGTGGCGCCGGGCAGCGTCGACTCCGCGACGTGGTTGCCGCGCAGCAGGTAGGAGGTGGTCCGGGAGCCGGGATGCGAGGTGACCCGCTCCGACGCCTGCCCCTCGGCGAGATAGAGCGTCACGGTGAGGTTGGCCCGGGCCGGCACGGCGAGGTCGACCGGGTCGGAGACGAGTTGCGCCCCGACCGGGACGGTCACCGACGCGCGACCGCTGAAGGTGACCGGCCGTGCGCTGCCGGGCCGGATCGCGCTGACCCCGGCCCTGCCCCCCGCCGGCAGCGCCACCGTGGCGGCGGTGATCGGCAGTGGCGCCCCGCCGAACGCGTTGGAGAGGCGCAACCGGATCCGCGATCCGGCCGCCGACACCCGGATGGTCTGCCGGAGCGTGCTGTCGGCGAGCACCCGGTCGTGCTCGGTGAATGGTGGCGGCGGCATGTTGTGCGGCTCGGCGAGCTGCGGCATCGACGCCCAGCTCGTCGCCCAGAGCTGCACGGTCAGGCCGGGGGCGGCGCGGACGCCCGGGACCGCCGGGACATGCCCTTGAGGTGGCGCCCCAACTCCCGGGCGATCTCCCGGTTGGCGTCCCGCTCGGCCAGGGCCTGGCGCTTGTCGTAGGACCGCTTGCCGCGCGCGACGCCGAGTTCGACCTTGGCCCAGCCGTTCGAGAAGTACAGCGACAGCGGCACCAGGGTCAGGCCGGGATCGTGGATCCGGTCCAGGATCTTGTTGATCTCCACTCGCCGGAGCAGCAGCTTACGCATCCGCTTCGGCTGGTGGTTCGTCCAGGTCCCGTAGGCGTACTCCGCGATGTGCAGCCCGTAGAGCCAGAGTTCGCCGTCGCGCTCCTGGGCGAACGCGTCGACCAGCGACGCCTGCCCGGCCCGCAGCGACTTGACCTCGGTGCCGCGCAGCGCGATCCCCGCCTCGTACGTCTTCAGGACCGCGTACTCGTGCCGCGCCTTCTTGTTCGAGGCGATGAGCCTGCGCTCGACTTCCCTGGACGCGACGACCTCCCCAGCGTCTCGACCCGGCACCCGGGCCGCCCGGCCGTACCGAGCAGCCAGACTATACGCAGAGGTCAGCACCGGATCGACGGATTTTCCGGTCGCCTGACAGGGGGACGGTCGACGCGCCAGGTGCTGGTCTCGCCCAGCGGCCCGGGGCGCCAAGCTGGTGCCTGGCCTCCCGGGCCGCCCCGCGTGGTGCCCGGCGGCCTGGCGCCGGCCGGGCCAACCGAGCCGGGATCAGAGGGTACGGGCGAGCCGCTCGGCGAGCAGCCGGGTGAACCGGGCCGGGTCGCCGAGTTCGCCGCCCTCGGCGAGCAGCGCCATCCCGTACAGCAGTTCGGCGGTCTCGGCGACCGTCGGGTCGTCCTTGCGCTGCCCGTACGCCTCCCGCAGCCCGCTCACCAGCGCGTGCGAGGGGTTGAGTTCCAGAATCCGCTTCACCGCCGGCACCTCCTGCCCCATCGCCCGGTACATCTTCTCCAGGGTCGGGGTCATGTCCTCGGCGTCGCCGACGATGCAGGCCGGTGAGGTGGTCAGCCGGGACGACAGCCGCACCTCCTTGACGTTCTCCGCGAGCTGGCTGGTCAGCCAACCGAGCAGGTCGGCGAAGTCCTTCTCCTGCTGCTCCCGCTCCGGGCCGGCGTTCTCCTTCTCCTCCTCGGAGTCGAGGTCGACCTGTCCCTTGGCGATCGACTGGAACTTCTTCCCGTCGAAGTCCGGCACCGAGGAGACCCACATCTCGTCGATCGGGTCGGTGAGCAGCAGTACCTCGTAGCCCTTGGCCCGGAACGCCTCCATGTGCGGCGAGTTCTCGATCATGGTGCGGGACTCGCCGGTGGAGTAGTAGATGTCGGTCTGCCCGTCCTTCATCCGCTCGACGTACTCGGCGAGGGTGGTCAACTGCTCCTGGTCGTGGGTGGAGGCGAACGAGGAGATCTCCAGGATCGTGCTCTGGTTGTCGAAGTCGTCGAGCAGGCCCTCCTTGACCGCCTTGCCGAACTCCGACCAGAAGGTCTTGTAGCGCTCGGCGTCGTTGGCCCGCATCTCCTTGACCGTGGAGAGCACCTTCTTGACCAGGCGGCGGCGCATCAACTGGATGTGCCGGTCCTTCTGGAGGATCTCCCGGGAGATGTTCAGCGACAGGTCCTGCGCGTCCACCACGCCCTTGACGAAGCGCAGGTATTCGGGCATCAGCTCCTGGCAGTCGTCCATGATGAAGACCCGCTTGACGTAGAGCTGCACGCCGCGCTTGGCGCCCCGCATGAAGAGGTCGTACGGTGCGCGGGACGGGATGAAGAGCAGCGTCTCGTACTCGAAGGTCCCCTCGGCCCGCATGTGGATGGTCTCCAGCGGGTCGGTCCAGTCGTGGCTGAGGTGCCGGTAGAACTCCTTGTACTCGTCTTCCTTGACGTCGTCCTTCGACCGCGCCCAGAGCGCCTTCATCGAGTTGAGCGTCTCGGTCTCGCTCGTCGTCTTGCCGTCGTCGTCGGCCCGCTCGACCGCCATCCGGATCGGCCAGGCGATGAAGTCCGAGTAGCGCTTGACGATTTCCCGGATCTTCCACTCGGCGGTGTAGTCGAAGAGCTGGTCCTCCTTGTCCTCCGGCCGGAGGTGCAGGGTCACCGAGGTGCCCTGCGGCGCCTCGTCGACCGTCTCGACCGCATAGGTGGCCCCGCCGTCGGATTCCCAGCGGGTCGCGGTCGACTCGCCCGCGCGCCGGGTGAGCAGGGTGACCTTGTCTGCGACCATGAAGCTGGAGTAGAAACCGACCCCGAACTGTCCGATGAGGTCCTGCGAGCCGGCCGCGTCCCTGGTCTCCCTGATCTTTTCCAGGAGTTCCGCCGTGCCGGACTTGGCGATGGTGCCGATCAGGATGACGACCTCGTCCCGGGACATCCCGACGCCGTTGTCCCGGACGGTGAGCGTACGCGCCTCCCGGTCGACCTCGATGGCGATGTGCAGGTCGGAGGTGTCGACCGCCAGCTCCTTGTCGGCGAACGCCGCCAACCGTAGTTTGTCGAGCGCGTCCGAGGCGTTGGAGATGAGTTCCCGCAGGAAGATGTCCTTGTTCGAATAGATCGAATGGACCATCAGCTGGAGTAGCTGACGCGCCTCGGCCTGGAACTCGAAGGTTTCGGTTCCGGTGCTCATGTGATCCTCCACGAAAATGCCCACTGCGCCGACAACCGAGCGACGCCGGTGATCCTGGCCCGGGGATACGCTCCGGACAGCCGGCGCCATACTAAATGACCCCGGCACGGCGACCACGCGGACCCGTCGCACCGACCAGCCGGTTTCGGCTCGTCGCAGCCGGCTCGTCAACAGCCGGCTCGTCACGGCCGGGTCCGTCGCCAGCCGGCTCGGTCGCCAGCCGGGTCCGTCGCCGGCCTCACTGGGATGCGGGACACCCCGAGCGGCGAATTCGCCACGGACGGTCGTTGTGTGATCCTTGAACCGGTCGTCCAACCCGACACCGGGCAGGGTTGCCCCGACCAGGCGGAGGTTCGCGGACGGTGCTGGAGTTTCGGCTGCTCGGCGACATCGACGTCCGCGTCGACGGGCACCGGATCGAGATGGGCCCGGCCCGACAGCGCTGCGTCCTGGTCGCGCTCCTGGTCGAGGCGAACGAACTCGTCTCCGTCGACCAACTGCTGGACCGGGTCTGGGGCGACCGCCGCCCGCAGCGGGCCCGCGAGACGCTCTACAGCTACCTCTCCCGGCTGCGCACCTGCCTCTCCCCCGCCGGAGGCGTCACGGTGCTGCGCCGGTCGGCCGGTTACCAGTTGGCCGTCGAGCCGGACACCGTCGACCTGCACCGGTTCCGGGGACTGGTCCGGCAGGCCCGGAGTACGTCGGACGAGGGCCGGGCGCTCGGGCTCTTCGACGAGGCGCTCGGGCTGTGGCGGGGCGAGGCGTTCGCGCACCTGGAGACGCCGTGGCTCAGCGCCCTGCGTACGGCGCTGGGGCAGGAGCGGTTCGCCGCCGAACTCGACCGCTGCGACATCGCGCTGCGCCAGGGACGGCACGCGACGCTGTTGCCGGAGCTGACCCGGCGGGCCGGTGAGCATCCGTTGGACGAGCGCGTCGCCGGGCAGCTCATGCTCGCGCTGTACCGGAGCGGCCGGCAGGCCGACGCGCTGGAGCACTACACCCGGCTGCGGCACCGGCTGGCCGACACCCTCGGCGTCGACCCCGGCCCGGAACTGCGCCGGCTGCATCTGCGGATGTTGCACACCGACCCGGAACTGGCCAGCCCGTCCGGCGGCGGCACCGAGGCCGCCCCGCCGGTGTCGACCCCGCCCCGCCCGCACCAACTGCCGCCGACCGTCGCCGACTTCACCGGCCGCGACGATGCCGTCGGCTGGCTGGAGAGCCGCCTCACCGGTCCGGCCGACCGACTGCGGGTCGTCGCGCTCTCCGGGCCGGCCGGCGTCGGGAAGTCCAGCCTGGCCTGGTATGTGGCGCACCGGCTGCGCCGGGAGTACCCGGACGGGCAGCTCTACGCGGACCTGCGGGGCACCTGGCCGGACCCGGCGGACGCGTTCGCCGTACTCGGGCGCTTTCTGCGGGTCCTCGGGATCCCCGACAGTTTGCACAGCGACAGTCTGGAGGAACGTGCCGGCCAGTTCCGGGACGCGGTGCACGATCGGCGGCTGCTGGTCGTACTCGATGATGCCCGGTCCGCCGCGCAGGTCCGGCCGCTGCTCCCCGGCGGCGCTCCGGGCGCGCTCATCGTCACCAGCCGGGCTCGGCTGACCGGGCTGGAGGGCGCCGCCCACCTCGGGTTGGCGACCTTCGCGCCGGACGAGGCGATCAAGCTGCTGGCGCGGATCGTCGGGCCGGACCGGGCCGGCACCGAACCCGACGCGGTGGCGGAGATCGTCCGGCTCTGCGGATACCTGCCACTGGCGGTACGCATCGCCGCGGCCCGGCTCGCCGCCCGGCCGCACTGGCGACTCGGGCAGCTCGCCGAACGGCTCCGCGACGAACTCGGCCGGCTCGACGAACTCGCCACCGACGACCTGGAGGTACGCGCCAGCCTTGGGCTCAGCTACCGGGCCCTGGCCGAGCCGGCCCGCCGGATGCTCCGGCTGCTGAGCCTGCTCGACGCGCCCGACGTGCCGGCCTGGGCCGGTGCCGCGATGCTCGACGTGCCGCCGGTCCAGGCGGAGAGCCTGCTGGAGTCGCTGGTCGACGCGTGCCTGCTGGAGCTGCTCGACCCGGCCGGCGGCGAGCCCCGGTACGGGATGCACGACCTCGTCCGGCTCTTCGCCCGGGAGCGGGCCGCCGCCGAGGAGTCCGACGAGGTCCGGCGGGCCGCGCTGGAGCGGGCGTTCGGGGCGTGGCTGACCCGGGCGGAGGCGGCGGACGAGCGGCTGCCGACCCGTACCCTGGCCCGGATCTCCGGTCCGGCCCGCCGCTGGCCGCCGGCCGCCCCGGCCGGACCGGTGGCGGATCCGGTCGGCTGGTTCGACCGCGAGCGGCCGGCGCTGGTCGCCTCGATCCGGCAGGCCGCCGGGCTCGACCTGGCCGACCTCGCCTGGAACCTCGCCGCGACCACCCAGCCCTGCTACGAACTGCGCGGCATGCACGACGAGGCGCGGCAGCTCCACCAGGCGGCGCTGCGGGCCTGCCGGCGGGCCGGGGAACTGCGCGGTGAGGCGGTACTGCTGCGCAACCTCGCCGACCTGTGGACCTCGCGGCCCGGCGTCGAACTGCGGGACAAGCTCGACGCGGCCGAGGCGGCGCTGCGGATCTTCCGGCTGGTCGGCGAGCCGCGCGGGGTGGCGGACGCGCTCTGGCTCTGCGCCGACGTCTACCGGGTCAGCGGCCGGCACGCGGAGGCGGCACCGCTGCTCGCCGAGGCGCTGTCGATCTCGACCGCCGCCGGCTACCAGCTCGGCGAGTGCCACGCGCTGGCGCAGCGCGCCATCATCAGCCGGGAACAGGGACGCGACGAGGTCGCCCGGGACCTCGGGCACCGATACCTGGACCTGGCTCGCCAGATGGGGGCCCGCCGGGACGAGAGCACCGCGCTGACCCTGCTCGGCCTGACGTACGGGGAACTCGACCGGCCCGAGCCGGGCCAGGAATACCTTCGGCAGGCGGTGGCGGTCGCCCGGGAGACCGGCGACGAGGTGCAGGAGACGTACGCGCTGGCTCGGCTGGGTCAGCTCTACGCCGTACTCGGCCATCCGTCCGCCCGGCACACCCTGGCGGTGGCGCTGGCCCGCAGTCAGGCCGACGGGCTGGCGTTCGGCGAGGCGATCTCGTTGGCCGGGCTCGGCGAACTGGAGCTGATCGACGGCCGTCCCCGTCGGGCGGTGGCGTTGCTGCGCCGGGTGCTCCAACTGCTCGGGGAGCCACGGTTCCACTTCCTCCGGGCGCGGGCGCTGACCGTACTCGGACAGGCGTACGCCACTGTGGACGACGACCCGGCCGCCGGGTCGGCGTGGTCCGCCGCGTACGCGCTGTTCCGGCAGATCGACAACGAGCCGGCGGCGGATCGGGTGGCCGCGCTGTTGCCCGGGATCCCGGTCCAGCGGACGGTCCACTGACGCACGATCGGCGGCCGGCCGAATCCGGCCCGGCGACCGGCACCGTTGCGGGCCCGGCGCGGGGATCAGCTTGGGCGGGTGGCCGTGGCGGGCCGTGGCGGGGATCAGGTTGGGCGCAGGGATCAGTTGGGCGGGTGGCCGTGGCAGGCCGAGCGGGATCAGCTTGGGCGGGTGGCCGTGGCGGTGGCGTGCGCGGCGAGGCCGGCCGCGACCTGGCCGATGAACCGGCCGAGCACCCGGCGGTAGAACCAGCCGGTGCCGGGAAGCTTGGCGGAGAAGGTGGAGTGCCAGCGGATCGAGGTGCCGCCGCGCTCCGGGGTGAGGTCGACGTCGGCCCGGTAGTCGCGCAGCGGCAGCCCGGAGAGGAGTTCGTAGCTGAACCGGCGGTCCGGCACCCGCTCGACCACCCGCTCCCGGCTGGTCGTCCGGCCGGTCCGGAAGACCCGGATCGCGCCGACCCCCTCCGGCTCGTCCGCGCCGGGGCGCTCCAACTCGAAGGAGCCCAGTGGGGACCAGCCGGGCCAACCGGCCCCGTCGACGAGCAACGCGTAGACCACCGCCGGGCTGGCCGTGGTGTGCACCCGCACGTCGATCTCTTTCCGTGCCACGTCGCGCCCTCCTCCGCTCCTGTACCAACTGGTACGTGTACCGTATGGTACATGCCTGCTGGAGTACGGGAAGAACTGCTCTCCCGCGTCGTCGACCGGATCGCCGAACAGGGCGTCGGCGCGCTGAGCCTGCGCCGGTTGGCGGCGGACCTCGGCACCAGCCACCGGATGCTGATCTACCACTTCGGATCCAAGGAGGGACTGCTCGTCGAGGTGGTCCGGGAGATCGAGCGCCGACAGCGGGCCGCACTGGCCAGTGTGGACTTCGACCCGGCCACCGCGCCTGCGGACGCGATCCGGAGCATGTGGCGGCGGCTCGCCGATCCGGCAGTCTGGCCGTACGAGCGGCTCTTCTTCGAGCTGTACGGGCAGGCGGTGCAGGGCTATCCGGGCACCACGGCACTACTGGAGGGAGTCGTGGACAGTTGGCTCGACCTCAACGTCGAGTTGGCCGCCCGCCGGGGCGTACCGGCCGAGGTGGCCCGGACGCACGCCCGGCTCGGCCTGGCGGTGATCCGGGGACTGCTGCTCGACCTGCTCGCCACCGGGGACCGGGCCGGCACCGACGCGGCGCTGGAAGCCTTCGCCGTGGGATACGAGGCGGGCCTGCCGGTACCATCGGCGGTGGGTTACTGACCTGACATCCTCTCCGCCCTAGAGAGCGAGCGGGTAGCCCGCACAGGGATAGGATCCGGGCCGCCTGGTCCCAGCGCCGAGGGCGCGGTAGCGGAAGGAGCCCCTCGATGGGAACTCGCCGGCATACCTCTATGGCGCTGACGGCGGTCGTCGTCTCACTCGCCCTGGCCCTCAATGGCTGTGGGCTCTCGGGCCGGGCGGACGGGCAACCCGCGCCCGTCGAGACCACCCCGAGGCAGCTCACCGCACTGGAGAAGCTGGCGGAGTCGGCGGCGCGGATGAACGCCACGACCATCGGAATCTCGATGCGTGCGCCGGGAGTGACGTCGGAGGCCAGGCTGGATCCGGTCGGCCGGAAGGGCACCCTGCGGATGGAACTGGACCAGGTCGACGGCGAGACTCTGGTGGTCGAGCTGATCCGGGTGGAGCAGGACCAGTACACAAGGTTGTCCGGCTTGCCAGGACTGCCGCGGAAGTGGCTGCGGATCCCGGCTGGGAGCGTCGCGAAGGGCAGTGCGCTGGATTTCATGCCGGAGGACGACCCGAGCGGTGCCATCACCCTGGTGAAGAGCATCGTCAACGCGAAACGGGACGGCGGGCACACCTTCCTCGGCACCATCGACCTGACCCGGTCGGGACGGGCCGGCGGGCGGGCGCTCAACGAGTTCACCGAGCGGTTGACCGCGGTTCCGTTCGAGGTCTTCACCGAACCTCAGGGCCGATGGAGCTGGATCGAGATCGACGTACCGAGCGTCGTGCCGGAGCTGGCCATGCTCAGGTTCAGTTACCACAGTTGGGGAGAGCCGGTGACCGCCCAGGCACCGCCGCCCGGGGAGGTCGACGACGCCCCACAGGCGCTTCTCAAGGACCTTGTCGAGGCGTGACCCGGCCCGCCGCTGCCGTTCGGCGCGCATCGCTGATCGTCTGATCCGTTTGTCCTGGCCGCCCTTGGCCGGGCCGGATGCCGACATCGCCTACCTTTGATGTCGACGGTCCGATGCCAGGGGAGACGGCCATGGCGGACAGCGAAGAGACCCGATCGGCACGCTTCACCCGACGGGCCCATGCGCTGAGTGGCGTCATCGGAGGAGTCCTCATCTTGATTGCCGCGTTCGGTGGGATCTGGGGCCTGGTCGGTGGCTTTTTCGACGGTGACGGCCCGGACAGTGCCACACCTGGCGCCTCCCGTTCCGCGTCCGTGGCCCCGGCCTCCCCGCCCACCGGACCAGCCGCTGGCGACGCACCCGTAGAGATCCCCGACGACCCGGCGGAACTGGTGGTGCCAGCCCCGTTGCGCGGCACCTGGACCGGCACCGCCTACCACACGGACAAGAGGACCGACAGGTACGCCCTGAAGATCACCTTGACGGCGACCAAGGGCAAGGGCGCCACGGTCGGGACGTACCGCCACGACGTCCTGGACAGCGACGGTACGTGGTGCGCCGGGAAACTGAAGCTGGTGGGGAGCCAACCGGAAGACCTCGAACTCGAGATGGAACGGACCAGCGGCACCGCACGAGCGCTCGGCGGACCCTCCTGTGCGGTGCACACCGAGGTACATCTGCGGATGCTGCCGGATGGAAGAGCCGCCTATACCTACGGCACCCACCTCGGCGCCAATTTCACGGCCACTCTCGCCAGGAGATAGCCACTGACAACGCTTCTCCCAGTACCGGGAGTAACCGGGGTGATTCCGACACCTTAAGCGGGCACCACCACGACAGGTTCTTTCGTACGGCCAGATCGGGTAACTCAACCTTTTGGTCGGCAACTTGCGTTTGAACTCGTTGACGGTCTCGATGACGGAGGTGCGGTGGATCGCTATGAGGGTTTCCGCGAGTTCGTGGGCAGCCGCTCCGCTGCGCTGTCCCGGGTCGCTTACCTGCTGACCGGAGACTTCCACCTGGCGCAGGATCTGCTCCAGTCGGCTCTGGCCAAGACCGCCGCACACTGGGGGCGGATCCGTGACGGTAACCCGGACGCGTACGTCCGTCGGGTGCTGTATCACGAGCACGCCTCCGGGTGGCGACGACGGCGGGTTTCGGAGACCCTGGCCGCCGAGCCGCCGGCTCATCTTGGTTCCGATCCGACGCCGGACGCCACGCTCAGGCTGACCGTGCTGCGGGCACTGGCGCGGCTGCCACCACGGCAGCGGGCCGTGATCGTACTGCGGTTCTACGAGGACCTGACCGAGGTGCAGATTGCCGAGGTACTGGATGTCACGGCAGGGACCGTCAAACGGGCGAAGCATGACGCGCTCAAGCGGCTGCGGACCGACGCCCCCGAATTGTTGGACGAACCCGGGCAAGCGACGCCCGACTCCGAGAGCAGGCAGGTGGTGACATGACGGACCGGCTTCGACGGGCCCTCGCCGACGCGGGTGCGGCGGCTCCGATGGTGGACCTCTACGAACAAGCCCTGGCCGACGGCCGGCGACTGCGCCGTCGGCGGAACGGCCGCGCCGCCCTCGGGGCGACCATCGCGGTGCTACTCGCCGTGGCAATGCCCGGTGCGCTCCTTGGTGCCGGCTCCGAGCCGGGCGAGTTTCCCGCCGCCGGCGGCATCCCGTCGTTGCCCGACCGGATCAGCACATCCTGGCCCTGGACGGCAACGGTCGAGCAGGCCCCGGCCGGGCCGGCGGCGCTACTGATCAACCAGGAACTCGGGATGCCCTCGTCGGTCACGTTCCCGGAGGACACCATCGCGGCGGTCGGCGCCACCGCGAACACATACCGGACTCTCGACTCCGGCGGCCGGATGCGACTCGGTGCCGACGGGCTGCTGTCCCCGGACGGCAACCGGCTCGTCGAAGGCGCGGCCATGCACGACCTGGTGACCGGCCGGTCATACGCCTTGCCCGGCGTCAACGCCACGACCCAGTTCGTTCCGCTGGCCTGGGCACCCGACAGCGGCACCCTCGCGGTGATCCGGGAGACCGGACAACGGTGGAAAGATTGGCTCGTACCCGAGGCCGCCACGGTCGGACTCCTCGATCTGGCCTCGGGCGACTACCGGCCGCTGCTCGACGTCACCGCGCAACTCGACGCGTATCTCGGCACCCCAGCGCACATGGCGGCCTTCACCCCGGACGGATCGCGGTTGGCGGTCCAGTTCGGCGACAAGATCACTGTTTTCACCCGCGACGCCACAACCTGGAGCAGCTTCGTCCTGAGCCATGACAGTCAACTGGCCGGCAAGGGCGCCTTCACCCCGGACGGTAGGTGGATCGCCGTGGTCAGTCGAGCCGCATGTTGCAGCGACCAGCCGGGACAGGGTCGCTTCCCCAGCCAGTGGCGGATCCGGCTACTCGACCCGGCCACCGGAGCCGAACGACCGGGATGGAGCCTGTCGGAGGTCAGCGGCGTGACCGCGCTACGGCTGATCGGCTGGTGGCCCTCTGGTGAGGCGGTCGTCGCCGCCTTCTATCCACACCCGGGGTCCTCTGCGCAGTGGAATCCGGCTACGGCCGACCCCAACCACGACCAGTGGGGGTTCCCCAACTACTACGAACAGGTGGACCGTGTCGAGGTACGGGCGCTGGCCACCGGAGGCGGCTCCCGCGAGTTGCTGAGCCTGCCCGACACCGTGTACGGGGTCGACATCGCCGAGAACATACTCGCCCACGGCGTCGTACGCCCCGGAGGGGACGCACCGGTCCGCCCGGTCCGGACCGGTTGGCTCGTGACGACGGCCGCAGTCGCTATCCTGCTGACGGCCACGCCCGTGACAGTTGTGCTCCTGATCCGCCGCCTGCGCCGGCCCGGACGGAGTTCCCGGCAAGCGAATCCCGCCAGACCGGCGGCAGATGACGCCGAGCCAACGTAACCAACGCTACTGATCGATACCGTGCCTGGCTCGCTGGTGCCGAAAAACCTACCGGCGACGGGTTCCGCAGCAGCGGCTGCGGCTGCCCGCGCAGGTGCTGGTCGAAGAAGGCGGCGAGATACGCCTTCAGCAAGCCGACGACCGGTCCGGGTCGACGGTGCCGATCGAGCCCTCGACCAGGCCCGGCGGCAGTCTGCGGATGTTGCCGGATGGGAAAGCCGCCTACACCTACGGCACCCACCTCGGCCCCAATTTCACGGCCGCGCTCTCCAAGAGGTAGGTAGCTGCCGAGGACACCTGCCCTGCCAGCCACGGTGGACAGCCGACCGGTGCCCCGCCCCCGTCCACCACCGTCCATCGGTTGACCGACGGGGGCGCGACGCTGCCCGGGGGTAACCGGCCCCCCGAGCAGGGGAATCCGCTGTACCGTCTCGGGCCATGGTCGACATTGGAGCCGAGCCGAACCTGCCGGCGGTGACGCCCGCGCCACCGGAACCGCGCCCGAGGGTGTACGCCGTGGCACTGGCGCTGGTCTGGATCGGCGTCGTGATCGGCGCGCTCGACCTGGTGGCCAACACGGTGGGCCTGTTCACCGCGATCTGGGCGTGGCGCGAACACATCGACGATTACGTGATGGTGCTGCTCGCACTCGCCGTACCGGCCATCGTCTGCGTTGTCGCGCTCGCCGGCACTCTCTGGCTGCTCCGGCGTACCCGGGCGCGGAGCAGAACTGGGCGGATCGGCCTGGCGATACTGATGTTCTGCTTCGTACCGGGCGCGGTGGTGAACTACAGCATCACCGAACTCTTCTTCATCATCTGGGCGCTCAGCGACTGGGCCACCAGGGGCAACAGCGAGGTACCGGACCTGGCAGCCGCGCTGCTGGGCGGGTCGATGATCGCGGACGCCGTACTGCTGCTGCTCGCGCTGACCGCCGGGATCCTCCTGGTGCTGCCCGCCAGTGCCCGGTACGCCCGAACCTGACTGCCGGGCGTTGTCGGTGTGTGCTGGCAGGATGTCCGGATGCTCTCTGATGTGGTCTCGCGGGCGCGGGCGATGGTGGCCGCCGGTGAGTTCGATGGCGTGGCGGACATACTGCGGTCGGCTGCGGAACAGGGCGATGTGGATGCCGCGCAGGAGTTGGGTCGGCTGTTGAGCCTGACCGGATCGGCGTGGGAGGACCTGGCGTCGGATGGCCTCGGACCCCTCGGGCGGGAGGAGCGGTGGGAGCCGGAGTGGTGGCTGTCGCGGGTGGTCGCGGAGCGGCCGGACGATCCGGATGCGCTGGTTTTGCTGGCGGGGCTCTGGACCGGGATGTCGGCGTTCGCCGATGTGTTCGGCGGGCCGACCGACAACTTTCGGGAGAAGTCCGCTGGCCGGTATGCCCGCGCCCTGGCCACGCACCCGGACTGTGCTGCTGCCGCGAGCAGTCTGCTCATGTTGCAGGGGTGCGACGATGACGAGTGGGAGTGGGACCCAGCCGAAGCCGGGCTCAGTTTCCTGCTCTTCCGGTCCGAGATCCTGGTCAGCAACAGCGGCGATACCGTCGGAGTGGCCATCGTGGCGACCGATCCCGCCGATATGAGGTGGGCACTCCACCACCTCTTACCCGAGTTCGCCGAGGCCCTCGAGGCCGTCGATGGCCCCGACGCCGCCGAGTTGTTGGTCTACCAGCATGGTGTGCTGGAGACCCGGCTGGACCTGGTGGATCTCGATGTGAAGGAGTGGCCGACGGTGCAGGTTCCGGGGCTGGTGGAGCCACGGTTGCCGCTGGGGCACCCGGTCCGGGTCGGCGATCACACGTACCTGCACGGCTGCACGTTCAATCTGCCCTACTGACCGTTCCCGAGCGCAGCTTCCGGGTGCTCTTGATCCACTCTGCGCCGATCAGATCCACTTCTCCGCCACTTCCCGTATCAACTCGGCAGATTGCCGCTGCGGAAGCGCCTGGCTCCGAACGGCCTCCCATGCCCGCTGTAGTACCGCCAGGTCGTCCGCGTCTTCGATCACCTGCCAAGCCAACTGGTTGTCGAGATAGCCGGTCTCGGTCCGGTCCCGCGCTGTGGCGATCGCGAATGGTCCGTTCAGCCCGGGGTACGCGCCAGTCGATATCGGAACGACATGCAACCGCACGTGGGGCAGAGCGGACGCGGCGACCAGTTCGTCCAACTGTTCCCGCATGACTGCCGGCCCACCGACAGGGCGGTGTAGCAGTTCCTCGTCGAGGACGGCCGTGAAGTCCACCGGGTCGTTCCGGGTCAGCAGCGCCTTGCGGGCGAGGCGCATGGCGAGGCGGCGTTCCGCCTCCTCAAGGTTGGTCAACCCCGCCTCGGTCAGCACCGCCCGGGCGTACGCCTCGGTTTGCAGCAGGCCGGGCACGACCAGAGCCTGGAAGGACCGGAGCGCCACTGCCCCCTCTTCGGCAGTCCACCAGTCGACAAACCACTGCGACGAACCGAGGCGGGCGGCGAGGCGGCCGAGCGCACCCCCCGTCTGTAGAGCACCGTCAACCGCCGCCCAGAAACCAGGCGGTGGTTTGCGTCGACCACTCTCGATCATCCCGACTGTGGAGGCCGCCCACGGGATATGGCGGGCCAGATCCTCCTGGGTCATTCCGCGTGCGTCCCGGGTCAGGCGCAGCTCGTCGAGCAGATAACGAATTCGATCATCCATAATCACACCGTCCCCACAGGTCCGACCGGCGCGCCACACACCAAACACGATCTGCCCTGACCAGACACAATGCGACGCGATGCCTTCCGAGGATAGGGGTCGGCAGGCCATTGTGGAAGGGAAGCGCCCCTGCTCGAAACCAAGCAAATGGAAATGCATCATAAGGCCGGGCGGGGGTTGCCGCGGGGGTGGCGCCGGAAGGGACAGCGGATCCTGGCACCGCCCCCGCTTCCATTTCAGAGAAGGGAGGCAACAATGATTCCGGTAGGTCGAACAAAGCCGCGCCATCGCCGGGACTGGCGGCGGCTCTGGCGGTACTGCCGCTGTGGGTGGCGGTGGCGGTGCCCAGACTCGGTGGAACTCGTCCCGATGCCGTACCCGGCGCCTGCGAGCGTCGGCCGGGCTGTGGTCGTACCTCCGGAGCAGCCGCCACCGACGGGTGTCCGCGCGGCGGTCGGTCCTCCGGACCCGCCGCCTCCGCCGCCGCGTGCTCGGGCCACGAACAGCCGGTTTCCGTTCTGGAACTCGCCGACCGGCTCGCACGAGATCGGCCGGGCCGGTGCGATGACCCCGGCCCAGACCCATCGCGCGGACCGGGGCAGGCACGCGGCGCGGGCGGGGCGGTGAGCCGGCCCGAGCCCGGCGACCCACCATGAGCCGGCCACTTTTCGCTCGCCGCCGCCCGCACACCAACACCCGGCCGCTCTTCCTCTGTCGGGCCTGCGGGGCGAAGTGGCCATGTCAACCGGCACGACTCGTCCTGCTCTCCATGTATCAGGGCGACCACCAGGGACTACGGCTGCACCTCGCCCGCAAGCTGCTGACCGCACTGGCCGACCAGCCACGCACCGACGCCCTCACGCTGGCCGCACACTTCCTCGGCTGGCTGCCCCCGAAGAACTGACGCCTCATCACCCGACCGGCCCGCCCCGGGTCGCCGCCTTCCCCTCTGGCGGCCCGGGGCGGGCCTTACCTTCGGCTTCTTTTCGGTCCTGCCTGATGTCATGGCTCCCGTCGGGCGCCCGGCTTCCCACTCAACCCCGAGCCGGGCGCCCGCACTGGAGAACACATTCGACGGAAGGAACAGGGACCATGCGGATCAAGCGGATCGCCGGGCTGACCCTCGCCGGTGCCGCGGCCGTCGCGGCCGTCGGCATCGCCACCGCGGCGTACGCCGACGACCCGGCCTCGGAGAAGACGGTACGGATCGTCACCGAGAACAACGGCAACGTCTTCGGCGGTACGGCGGACGTGTCGGAGGACTGCCCCGAGAAGGCGGGCGCCGAGACGCCGGCCGAGGCCGGCCTGTGAGGGCTCGCCGATGAGCATCACCGCAGTCGGGCCGGAGGCACCACACGTCGCGCTCGAACAGGCGATGTTCGAGGTCAAGCGGGTGATCGTCGGGCAGGACAGGTTGGTGGAGCGGCTCTTCACCGCGTTGCTGGCCGACGGGCACTGCCTGTTGGAGGGCGTACCGGGGGTGGCGAAGACGCTCGCCGCGCAGACCCTGGCCACCACGGTCGGTGGGGCGTTCTCGCGGATCCAGTTCACTCCGGACCTGGTGCCGTCGGACATCGTGGGTACCCGGATCTACCGGGCGTCGGCGGAGAGTTTCGACGTGGAGCTGGGTCCGGTGATGGCGAACCTGGTGTTGGCCGACGAGATCAACCGGGCGCCGGCGAAGGTGCAGTCGGCGTTGCTGGAGGCGATGGCCGAGCGGCAGGTGTCGATCGGTGGCCGGAGTTATCCGGTGCCGGAGCCGTTCCTGGTGCTGGCGACCCAGAACCCGATCGAGTCGGAGGGGGTCTACCAGCTACCGGAGGCGCAACGGGACCGCTTCCTGCTGAAGATCCTCGTCGACTACCCCACCGACGACGAGGAGCTGGGCATCCTCTACCGGATGGGCACCACCCGGCCGGAGCCCCGAACGGTGCTGGACCCGGCCCGGCTGCGCGCCCTCCAGGAGCGGGCGCGTGGGGTGTTCGTGCACCACGCCATCGCCGAGTACGTGGTGCGGCTGGTGGTGGCCACCCGGCATCCGGACCGGTTCGGCGCGGGCGACCTCTCGGCGCGGCTCGCGTACGGGGCGAGTCCCCGGGCCACCCTCGGGCTGGTCGCCGCCGCCCGGGCACTGGCCCTGCTGCGGGGCCGGGAGTACGTGCTGCCGGCCGACGTCACCGAGCTGGCGGTCGACGTACTGGCGCATCGGCTGGTGCTGTCGTTCGACGCGGTCGCCGACGGGGTCACGGCCGATTCCGTGGTACGCCGGCTGGTCGGCGCGGTGCCACCGCCGCAGATCGCCCCGCATCAGGCGGAGCAGACGCGCCAGGCGGAGCAGGCCGAGCAGACGCGGCAGGCGGGGCAGGCGGCGTGAGGCGCAGGTCGAACCGGCGGGCGGGCCGGGCGGCGGTGGTCCCGCCGCCCGCCACGCCGAACGGACCGGAGAAACGGGAGGGGACGGATCGGATGAACGAGGGATACGCCACCGTGCATCACCTCGCGCCGCACCGTCGGTTGCGCCGGCTGGAACTGGCGATCACCCGGCGGCTCGACGGGCTGCTGCACGGCCAGCACCTGGGTCTGCTGCCGGGCGCCGGGAGCGAGCTGACCGGCAGTCGGGAGTACCGGCCCGGCGAGGACGAGGTGCGCCGGATGGACTGGGCGGTGACGGCGCGTACCGGGGTGCCGCACGTGCGGGAGGTGGACGCCGACCGGGAACTGACCACCTGGCTGCTGGTCGACTCCACCCCGAGCATGGACTTCGGCACCGCCGAGCTGGAGAAGCGGGAACTGGCGGTGGCTGCCACGGCGGCGATCGGCTATCTGACGGCGAACTTCGGCAACCGGCTCGGCGGGCACCTGCTCGGCGCGGACGGGATCCGGCGCTTTCCGGCGCGTACCGGCCGGGAGCATCTGCTCGGCCTGCTGCACACGCTGCTGGCCGCACCGCGCGGCCCGGCCGGGTCCCCGCCACCGGCGCTGGCGGACGCGCTCGCCGGGCTGCACCGCGCGGCGCCGCGCCGGGGTCTGGTGGTGGTCGTCTCCGACTGGCTGGACGGGCTGCCGGACGGCGTGCCGGGTCTAGACACAAAGGACCGGCCGGGGTGGGAGACGGAGCGACCGGAGTGGGAGACCGAGCTGCGCCGGCTCGCGGTCCGGCACCAGGTGCTGGCGGTCGAGGTGACCGACCCGCGCGAACTGGAGCTGCCGGACGTCGGGCTGATCACCCTGGTCGACCCGGAGAGCGGGCGGCGCCGCGAGGTCTCCACCGGGAGCCGGCGACTGCGCGAGCGGTACGCCGACGCGGCGCGTCAGCAGCGCGTACTGGTCCGGGCGGCACTGCGTCGGGCCGGCGCGGCACACCTGGCGCTGCGTACCGACCGGGACTGGGTGACCGACATCGTCCGGCACGTGTACGCCCAGCGCCGCCTGGCGGCGGCAGCCCGCACCCCCGGCCCGACCGGCGGCGCAGCATGAGGGAGAAACGATGACGCTGGAGAGTCCGGGGCGGCTGTGGCTGCTGGCCGGCGTGGCGGCGCTGGCCGTGGCGTACCTGGTGATGCAGCGCCGCCGCAGCCGCTACGCGGTCCGCTTCACCAATCTTCGGCTGCTGGACCGGGTGGCGCCGAGCCGACCGGGCTGGCGGCGGCACGTGCCGGCGAGCCTCTTCCTGGCCATGCTGGGGCTGCTGGTGGTCGGCTTCGCCCGCCCCACCGACGAGGTACGCGTGCCGCGCGAGCGGGCCACCGTGGTGATCGCGGTGGACGTGTCGCTGTCGATGCTCGCCGACGACGTACCGCCGGACCGGCTCAGCTCGGCCAAGGCGGCGGCCCGGGAGTTCGTCGACGGGCTGCCCGAGGAGTTCAACGTCGGGCTGGTCGCCTTCGCCGGCAACGCCTCGGTCTTCGTCGCACCGGGAACGGATCGGCAGATGCTGGACGCCGGCATCGAACGGCTGGTCGAGGGCGGCACCGGGCAGCAGGGCACCGCGATCGGGGACGCGATCGCCACCGCGCTGGAGACGATCGCCACCCTGGACGGGCAGGCCGTCGAGGATCCACCACCGGCCCGGGTGGTGGTGCTCTCGGACGGCGCGAACACCTCCGGCAGCGATCCGGAGGAGGCGGCGGCCGACGCCCGCAGTGCCGGGGTACCGGTGGACGCCATCGCGTTCGGCACCTCGGACGGGGTGATCGAGCAGGGCAGCCGACCGATGACCGTACCGGTGGACGGCGAGACGCTGCGGATGGTCGCCGAGCAGACCGGTGGCGGCTACCACGAGGCGGGCAGCAGCGACGAACTGCGGGCGGTCTACTCCGACATCGGCAGCTCGGTCGGCTACACCTTGGAGCGGCAGGACGTCTCCGCCCGGTTCATCGGGATCGGCCTGATCCTGGCGCTGCTCGCCGCCGCCGCGTCGATGTTCTGGTTCGCCCGGATCCCGTGATCCGGCACGGCACGGATTTCCACCCGGATTTCCACAGTGGAGGGAGTGGCGGAGAGATGGAGCAGGCAGAGGTGACGGCGGCACCACCGGGACTGGGCCGGCCCCGGGGACCGGGCTTCGTCTCCCCCGCGCTGGACGCCTGGCCGGGGCCGGCCGCCCCGGTGGGCGTACCCGAAAAGGAGCCGGCGGCCGGAGCGGCGCGGTGGCGGCGGACGTTGCTGGCCGGGCTGGCGGTGGTGGCCCTTTCGGCGGCCTCGGGGGCGGTGGCCGGCGGATACGTCGCGGCGGACGAGCCGGCACCGGAACTGGCCGCTCCCGCACCGGCGACCCCGCTGTCGCCGGCGCCCGCGCCGAGCGGCGGCGGCACCGTGCCGAACGACCTGGTCGGAGCCGCCGCCACCGCACTGCCGGGAGTGTTGTCGGTGCGGGCCGGCCGGGCCGGCGGATCCGGCTTCGCCGTCGACGAGCGGCACGTCATCACCAACAGCCACGTGGTGGCCGGCGCGACGACGGTGAGCGTGGTCGGCCAGGACGGCCGACGACTGGACGCCGAGGTGGTCGGCCGCGACCCGGGCAGCGACATCGCGGTACTCCGGGTCAGCTCGGCCGGGGTGCTACAGCCGCTGCGGATCGCCGCCGCCGACGTGCGGGTCGGCGAACCGGTGCTCGCGGTCGGCTCCCCGCTGGGGCTCTCCGGCACCGTCACCGCCGGGATCGTCAGCGCGCTCGACCGGCAGGTACGGCTCGGCAACAGCGGTGCCCGGCAGAGCGCGATCCAGACCGACGCCTCGATCAACCCGGGCAACTCCGGCGGACCGCTGGTGAACGCCCGGGGCGAGGTCGTCGGGGTCAACACCGCGATCGCCACCCTGGAGGGCAGCGGCAACATCGGCATCGGCTTCGCGATCCCGATCGACCGGGCCCAGCGGGCGGCCGAGCGGATCATCAGGAACGGCGGATAGCGTCGGATCATGCGGCTACTGGTGGTGGAGGACGAGGAGGACCTGGCCGACGCGGTACGGCTCGGTCTGGTCCGCGCGGGGTACGCGGTGGACGTCGCCACCGACGTCGAGCAGGCGTACGAGCGGTTGGCGGTCAACGCGTACGACCTGATGCTGCTCGACGTGAACCTGCCGGACGGGGACGGATTCGCGGTCTGCCACGCGATCCGCCGGGGCGAGGTACCGGTCGAGGGCGGCAGCGACCTGCGGGTACTGATGCTCACCGCCCGGGGCGCGCTGCACGACCGGGTACGCGGGCTGGACGAGGGCGCCGACGACTACCTGGTGAAGCCGTTCGCCCTGGCCGAACTGCTGGCCCGGGTACGCGCGCTGCTGCGCCGGGACTCCGGCGGTGGGTCGGCGGTGCTGCGGGTCGGCCCGCTCCGGCTCGACGTGGCCCGGCAGGAGGCGAGCCGGGACGGCAGCCGGCTGCACCTGACCCGCAAGGAGTTCGGGGTGCTGGAATACCTGATGACCCGCCCCGGTCACGTGGTCTCGGCGGAGGAACTGCTGGAGCACGTCTGGGACGCCAACGCCGACCCGTTCACCCAGACGGTCCGGGTCACCGTCGGTACGCTGCGCCGCAAGCTCGGCGGCGAGGCGATCGAGACCGTGGTGGGACGCGGCTACCGGCTGCGGGAGGTGGCCTGATGTCGGGCCGCTGTCCACGGCTGCGGGAGGTGGCCTGATGCCGACCTCGGAACCGGTGGTCACGGGAGGTGGCGTGATGTCCGCGCCGGGTCGGCGGTTGCGGGGCTGGCTGCCGTTCGTGCAGTCGATCCGGTTCCGGCTCACCGTGCTCTATTCCACGCTGCTCTTCGCGCTGGCCGGGGCCGGGCTCGCCGTCACCTATCTGGCGGTGGAATACAGCACCAACCCGAAGCCGATCACCAACCAGTACGAGGCGGACGTGGTGAAGCACGGCCGGACGGTCGGGACCCTGACCGTGGCCGAGGTGGACGAGATCGAGTCGGAGGTCAACTTCCGTACCCTGGAGACTCTGCGCAACTACTCGCTGATCGCGCTGGCCGGGCTCTTCGTCGCCAGTCTCGGCATCGGCTGGGTGTTGTCCGGGCGGGCGCTGCGACCGGTGGGCGCGATCGCGCGTACCACCCGGGAGATCCAGGCCACCGATCTGTCCCGGCGGATCCGGCTGGCCGGTACCCGGGACGAGCTGCGCGAACTCGGCGACACCATCGACTCGATGCTCGACCGGCTGGAGGAGGCGTTCCGGACCCAGCGCCAGCTCATCGACGACGCGTCGCACGAACTGCGCAGTCCGCTGGCGATCATCCGGGCCAACCTGGACGCCTCGCTGCTCGACGCGCCGGACGCCACCGACGCGGAACGGACCCGGGCGGTCGCGGTCATCGACCGGGCCACCAACCGGATGTCCCGGCTGGTCGAGGACCTGCTCGCCACGGCACGCCGCCGGGCCGACGCGCTCGCCGACACCGACGTGCTGCTCGGCGAGGTCGCCCGTGAGGCGGGCGAGGAGTTCGCCGCGGTCGCCGCCGCCCGCCAGGTCTTCGTCCGGTACGACGTCCGGCCCGACCTGCTGCTGATCGGTGACCACGACGCGTTGCGCCGAGCGGTCGGCAACCTGCTCTCCAACGCGGTACGCCTCTCCCCGGCCGGCGGTACGGTCACGGTGGCGGCCGGGCGGATCGGCGGCTGGCTCTGGGTCGGTGTCGCCGACGAGGGGCCGGGGATCGCCGCCGCCGACCAGTCCCGGGTCTTCGACCGGTTCTGGCGCGGTCGGACGGATCCGGCGGCGAGGGCCGAGCGGCGTACCGGACTGGGGTTGGCGATCGTCCGGCAGATCACCGAGTCACACGGCGGTCAGGTGGCGCTCTTCTCCTCGGTCGGCCGGGGCAGCACCTTCGTACTCTGGCTGCCGGCGGCGGACCGCACCGACGACGCCGAGCCGCCGTCGTCCTCCCCGCTGTCCTGAGGGTTCGACGGTCCCCTGGCCTGAGGGCGGGGCCCCTTCCGGGTTAGGCCGGAAGGAGCCTCGCCGTGCGTTGTGGGCCCGCCGCTGCCCGTCCCGCCGCCGACGGGCGGCCGGCGGTGCGGTCAGGAGACGCCGCAGGTGCTCGCCGACCAGGTACGGCTCGACTTGTGCGCCACGTGGGTGTGGTCGCTGTGTCCGGGGTAGCCGGGGCCGAGGATCTCCCGCCAGCCGTGGTTGCGGGCCTGCTGGGCGAGCCGGCACAGGCTGTGCGGCCCGGCGCCGAGGTCGACCGCGTCGCCGTAGAGGTGCCGGCTGGTGGCCGAGCCGCCGACGGCGTTGTTGCAGGCGTGGCTGCGGAAGGCGCTGGTGACGACGATCTGCTGGTCACCGAGGGCGTGCCGCATGGCCTGGAGCTTCCACATGTTCACCAGTGCGTTGGCTCGGGCGGTGGCGGCCGAGACGGCGCCGCCGGACCAGTCCGAGTTGCAGTCGTTCAACTCGGCGTAGCTGAAGCTGACCGGGGTGCAGTCGTCGTCCTGGAGGGCGTAGATCCGGTCGAACGTCTGCGGGCCGGCGATGCCGTCGGCACCGAGCCCGTACGCCTGCTGGAAGCGGACCACCGCGGCCCGGGTGGCCGGCCCGAAGGCGCCGTCGATGCCGAGTACCGCGTTGTAGCCGGGGTAGCCGGCGACGCGGATCTGCAACTGCCGTACGTCCTCGCCGGACATTCCCTCGGAGAGGGTCCGGCCCCAGGTGTAGCAGCCGTCGGCCTGGGCGGGGCCGGCCGTGGCAACGGTCGCGACGAGGGTTGCCGCGGCAGCCATGGTGAGCGCCGCGAGTATTCGAACGGTACGTCTGAGCATGGGGTCCTCCATACCGAGCGGGGGTTGAATATCGACGAGGATGGCTTCCTGTCGATCACAAGTCAACATCCTCCAAGGATCTTTTAAGGCTCGGCGGTTTCCTTCATTCGTCGGAGGTACCCCGTTCACCGCCCCGCCGCCGCCGAACCTTCCCCGGATTCGAGGTGGCGTCGGCGACGGCGGGACGGTGTCGGAGCAGCGCGGCAGCGGTTACCGGATCAGGGCCGGGGCGGGTGCCGGCGGTGCCGGCTCGGCCTCCCGCAACTCGATCCGGGCGTGCAGCCGGCGCAACGGCCCAGGCGCCGACCAGTTGTACCGGCCGAGCAGGGTCATGGTGGCCGGCACCAGCAGCATCCGGACCACCGTGGCGTCCAGGGCGATCGCCAGCACCAGGCCGAGCCCGATCGCCTTGACCGGGGCGAAACCGCCGACCAGGAACCCGGCGAAGACCACCACCAGCAGCAACGCCGCCGAGGTGACGATCGCACCGGTCCGCTGCAACCCCTCGGCCACCGCCCGCTGCGGATCGGCGCCGGCGAGCCAGCGTTCCCGGATCCGGGACAGCAGGAACACCTCGTAGTCCACCGAGAGCCCGAACGCGATCGCGCCGACCAGTACCGGCACGGTGAGGTGGGTCGAGTCGAGCCGTACCGTGCCGAGCAGGCCGGCCAGGTGGCCCTGCTGGAAGACCCAGACCACCACCCCGAGCGCGGCACCGAGGCTGAGCACGTTGGTGAGGACGGCCTTGATTGGCAACAATATCGAGCCGGTGAGCGCGAAGAGCAGCACCAGGGTGGCGAGTACGACCACCAGGATCGCCCAGGGCAGCCGGTCGGCGAGCATCTGCCGGTAGTCCACCAGCCGGGCGGCGTTGCCGGTGACCACCACCTCGAACGGCGCCGGCAACGCGCGGATGGCGGTGACCGTCTCCCCGGCCGCCGCCTCCTCGGGCGGTGCGGTGGGCGCCGCGCGCAGCACGGTCAGGTTCGGACCCGCCGGCACCGTCTCGACCCGGGTCACTCCCGGTACGGCGGCGACCCGGTCCTGCCACCGGGCCAACTCCGGGTCGGTGGCCGGCACCGAGGCCAGCACCACGATGTCGGCCGGGGCGGTACGGTCCGGGAAGTGCGTGCCGAACGCGTCCCACATCTGTCGGGTCTGGGTGCTGGTCGGCAGCAGCCGGGGGTCCCCGGTCGACAGCCGCAGATCCAGCACCGGTACGGCCAGCGTGCCCATCAACCCGACCGTGGCGAGCAGGGTCAGCACCGGCCGGCGCTGCACCAGCCCGGCCACCCGGGCGAACACCCCGACCCGGGTACGCGGCTTCGCGGCCGGGATCCGCCGGCCCACCAGTACCAGCAGCGCGGGCAGCAGGGTGAGCGCCGCCAGCATGTCCACCGCGACCACGGCGGCACCGGCCAGCCCCATCGAGCGGAGGAACGGATCCGGGAAGACCAGCAGGCCGGTGAGCGCCACCGCCACGGTCAGCCCGGCGAACAGCACGGTACGCCCGGCGGTGGCGACCGTCCGGGTGACCGCGGTCGGCACGTCCGGCGCGGTGACCCGCTCCTCGCGGAACCGGCTCACCATCAGCAGCGCGTAGTCCACCGCCAGCCCGACCGCGAGCATCGTGGTGACCTGGACGGCGTAGACCGAGACGTCGGAGACGAGGCTGAAGGCGTACAGCAGGCCGAAGGTCCCGCCGATGCCGACCACGGCGACCAGCAGCGGCAGCCCGGCCGCGACCAGGCCACCGAAGATCAGCAGGAGCAGTACCAGCACCACCGGCATGCTCAGAGCCTCCGCCCGGGCCACGTCCTGCTGGGCCTGCGAGTTGAACTCCTGGTCGCTGATGGGTCCGCCGCCGACCACCACCGACGGTGCCTCGATCCGGTGCAGCCGGGCCGCCGCCGCCTCGGCCGCCTCGGTCTCGTCGTCGCCGGGAGCCAGGGTGACCGAGATCAGCAGTGCCTGCCCGGTCGTCGTCGACGGGATCGGGTCGGAGACCTCGGCGATGCCCGGCATGGTGCGTACCTCGGCGATCGCGGCGGCGGCACTGGCCTGGACGGCCGGATCGGTGGCGGGTCGGCCGGTGACGACGGCGGTGATCCGGACCGGCTCCGGCGGGGCGTCGGCCAACCGCTGCTGGGCGATGTCGGACTCGCTGCCCGGTACGCCGCCGACGTCGGCGGTCAGGCGCTCGAACACTCCCACCCCGACCCCGAAGCCGCCGACCAGGACGGCCGCCCAGAGCAGGAGGACGACGACGGGCCGCCGGATGGCGTACCCGGTGATCAGACGTGTCATGGCAACTCTCCAATATGGATCCTCCCACCTCCGGGAGCTGCCATGATGGTGGTCCGCGAGGGGGGCCGACCGGATCGCCGTACGGAGCGGATCTGCGATCCGTCGCGCGGGTGGGGTCGCCCCCGGACGGCTCACTCCGGGGAGCGAGCCCCCGCCGGACCGCCCTCACCCGGTACGCCGAGATCGCCGGGCAGCACCAACCCCGACTCGTACGCCAGCACCACCGCCTGCACCCGGTCCCGCAGTCCGAGCTTGGCCAGCAGGTTGCTGACGTGCGTCTTCACGGTGTGCTCGCTGACGAAGAGCGCGGCGGCGATCTCGGCGTTGGAGAGCCCCCGGGCGACCTGGCGCAGCGTCTCCGTCTCCCGGGTGGTGAGCACCGCCAGCCGGTGCGGCGCGGGATCGCGTCGGGCGGGACGGTCCCGGGAGACCACGTCGGCGATCAGCCGCCGGGTGACCGTCGGCGCCAGCAGGGCCTCCCCGCCGGCCACCACCCGGACGGCGTTGACCAGTTCCTCCCGGCGCATGTCCTTGAGCAGGAAGCCGCTGGCACCGGCCCGCAGCGCGTCGTAGACGTACTCGTCGAGGTCGAAGGTGGTCAGCACGAGCACCCGGGCCGACGTCTCGGCGCAGATCCGGGCGGTCGCCGCTATACCGTCCATGTGGGGCATCCGGACGTCCATCAGCACCACGTCCGGGCTCAGCTCGCGGGTCCGGCGCAGCGCCTCGGCGCCGTCGGCGGCCTCGCCGACCACCGTGATGTCCGGCTGCGCGGTCAGGATCATGCCGAAGCCGTCCCGCACCAGCGCCTGGTCGTCGGCGATGAGCACCCGCAGTGTGGATCGCTCGGACATCTGCCTTTTCCCCCCGCGCGCTGACCGGCCGTCGGCGGTGCGTTCCTACCGTAGTGGCAGCGTCGCCGCTACGCGGAACCCCGTGCCGTCCGGCCCCGGGCCGGTGCTGAGGGTGCCGCCGGCCGCCGAGACCCGCTCCCGCATGCCGACCAGCCCGAGCCCGCCCGGCCGGCCGTCGCCGGACGGCCCGCGCCCGTCGTCGCTCACCTCCAGCCGGAGCGCGGCGTCGGCCCAGTCCATCCGGACCCGGACCGCACCGGCCCGCGCGTGCCGCAGCGTGTTGGTCAGCGACTCCTGCACGATCCGGTACGCCGTCACCCCCAGGTCCGCCGGCACCGGGCGGCGCTGCCCGTGCTCCTCCAGGGTGGCGACCAGACCGGCCCGCCGGGCGCTCTCCACCAGCGGCCGTACCGCGTCCAGGTCCGGCAGCGGCGCCCGGGCCGGCCCATCCGAGCGGAGTACCCCGAGCGCCCGGCGAAGCTGCACCAGCGCCTCCCGGGCGGTGCTGGAGATGGTGTCGAAGACCTCCTCGGCCTTGTCCGGGTCGGACCGGACCACCACCGGCCCGGCCTCGGCCTGCACCACCACCAGGCTCATCGAGTGGGCCAGGATGTCGTGCACCTCCCGGGCGAGCCGCTCCCGCTCCCGGGCGGCGGCGGCGTCCTGCTCCTCGGTCAGCCGGTGGGCCCGCTCCTCCAGCATCGCGATCCGGTCCCGGCGGGCCCGGGCACTGGTGCCCATCGCGTACGCGACCAGGAACGCGATCGCGGTCGGGCCGAACGACAGCACCTCGTCCTTCGGTACCACCGAGACGGCCACCCCGACGAGCGTGCCGACCACCAGGACGATCCGCTGCACCGGCGGGCAGAGCGCGGCGAACGTGTAGGTGGCGACCAACTGTGCGGTCGGTACGTTGCCGAGCGCACCCGCCAGGGCCAGCCAGGTGGTGCCGATCCCGGTCACGGTGGTGACCCAGAACGGATAGCGCCGGCGCCAGACCAGCGGGGTCACGTTCAGCCCGGCGAGCAGGAACACCCACCACTCGGTGCGCTGATGCGAGAACGCGTTGATGATGATGATCAGATAGCAGGCGATCGCCACCAGCGCGTCCACGACCAGCGGCGGCCTGGACCGCCCCCACTCGACCAGCCGGTCCCACCACGCGCGCATCGCCCCAGTATCGCCAGCCGGGTCCGCCGGCACCTCCCTCGCAGGAGCGAGTTCCGGCAGCCTCCCGGGAGCGAGTTCCGGGCCACCCTCGCGGACCACCCGCCCACGACCTCCGGCACCGGCCGCGCCGGCCCGCCCCCGTTCGGCACTGGCACGACCGGGCCGCCGACATAGTGTGGGGGGATGCCGAAAGCCATCTGGAACGACCTGGTCATCGCCGAGAGCGCCGACACCGTCGTGGTCGAGGGCAACCACTACTTTCCGCGTACGTCCCTGCGCGACGACCTGGTGCGGGATTCGGAGACGCACACCTTCTGCCCCTGGAAGGGCACCGCGTCGTACTACACGCTGGAGCACGAGGGGCAGCGCAGCGCCGACGCCGTCTGGTATTACCCCGAGCCGAAGCCGGACGCCGAGATGGTCCGGGACCGGGTCGCCTTCTGGAAGGACGTCACGGTCGTCGACTGATCCCCCACCGTCCCAGCCACACCCCTTGAGACTGGGGCGGACACCACCGTACGACGGCACCGAAAGGTCGGCATTTGCGGCATTAGCCTGCGAAGTCCCCGCACCGGGTCCGATCCTGAAGCCGTGGCGACGTACGAGTACCGGTGTCCCCGGGACGGGATCTTCTCGGCCCGGTTTCCGATCGGGCAGGCCCCCGCGCGGCACCGCTGCGCGACCTGCGCGGCGGAGGCCGCCCGGGTCTTCTCGACGCCGTCGCTGCGCGCCATGCCGCGGCCACTGGTCGCGGCCCTCGACCGGGCCGGCCGCAGCGCCGAAGCACCGGAGGTGGTGTCCCGGATCCCCGGCCGACCTGGCAGGGCGACCCGGCCGGTCCATCCCGGGCACGCCCGTCTGCCACGACCCTGACGGGTGAAAGGGAAGCCGCGATGCCCGAGCTGTTGTTTCCGCTGGACTCGACGAAGAAGTTCACCGAGCAGGCGTTGATGGGCCACAACCGGTGGCATCCGGAGATCCCGCCGGTCGTCACCGTCCGGCCCGGCCAGTCGTTCCGGGTGCACTGCCGGGAGTGGTTCGACGGCGCGATCCACAACGACGACTCGGCCGAGGACGTCCGGGACGCGCCGCTGCCGATCGTGCACGCGCTCAGCGGCCCGTTCTCGGTCAGCGGCGCGGAGCCCGGCGACCTGCTGGTGGTCGACATCCTCGACGTGGGCCCGATCCCGCAGGAGGACTCGGGCCCGCTCGCCGGACAGGGCTGGGGCTACACCGGCATCTTCCCGACGCAGAACGGTGGCGGTTTCCTGACCGACTACTTCCCGGACGCGTACAAGGCGATCTGGGACTTCAGCGGGCAGCAGGCGACGTCCCGGCACGTTCCCGGGGTGACCTTCACCGGGATGATCCACCCCGGGCTGATGGGTACCGCCCCGTCGGCGGCACTGCTGGCGAAGTGGAACGAGCGGGAGGGCGCGCTGCGGGCCACCGACCCGGACCGGGTACCGCCGTTGTCGCTGCCGCCGCTGCCGGACGGGGCGATCCTCGGCTCGCTGACCGGCGCCGACTTCGACCGGGTCGCGGCGGAGGCGGCCCGGACCGCGCCGCCCCGGGAGAACGGCGGCAACCAGGACATCAAGAACATGACCAAGGGGACCAGGGTCTTCTATCCGGTGTACGTCCCCGGCGCCAACCTGTCCATGGGAGACCTGCACTTCTCCCAGGGCGACGGTGAGATCACCTTCTGCGGTGGGATCGAGATGGGCGGCTTCCTCGACCTGCACGTGGACGTGATCAAGGGCGGGATGAGCACGTACGGGGTGTCCGAGAACGCGATCTTCCTGCCCGGGATCGTGGCTCCGCTGTACAGCCAGTGGCTGGCCTTCTCCGGCATCTCGGTCAGTACCGACGGGGAGCAGCGCTACCTCGACTCGCAGCTCGCGTACCAGCGCGCCTGCCTGCACGCGATCTCCTACCTGACCCGGTTCGGCTACAGCTCGGAGCAGGCGTACCTGATCCTCGGCGCCGCCCCGATCGAGGGTCGCTTCTCCGGGGTGGTGGACATCCCGAACTCGTGCGCGACGGTCTACCTGCCGACCGCGATCTTCGACGTCGACGTACGCCCCTCGGCCGCCGGGCCGGCCCGGGTCAGCCCCGGCCAGGGCGTCCCGAAGGCGACCTTCTGACGCCAACGGCCTGGCTGGCTCTAGCCGACACGCCGTCAACAACGCTCATGGTCGCTACATCTAGCGCCGACGGCGGCGCCGCGACGGGTGCCGCGAGTGGTCGGTCGGCGCGGACGCCGGCTCGACCAGGCGCAGCCGCCGGGCGGCCGGGCCGACGGTCAGCCGCTGCCCCCAGGCCATCGTCAGGTGGTCGGTCTCCAGCCCGTCGGCGAAGACCACCAGCCGCTCCCGCTCGGCGACGATCTCCAGCGTCTCGTCCGGGCCGAGCCGCCCGGCGGTCAGCGACGCGCCGGTCGCCGGGGACGGCCACGCCTCCCGGACGAACCAGCACAGTGCCGGTTCGTCCGGCGCCGGCAGCGGCGGCGCGGCGGCGCGTTCCCGGGCGATCGAGGCGCACCAGCCGGTGGCACCGGTCCCGGTGCCGACGACCAGCCCGGAGGAGGACTGGCGTTCCCGCTGGCCGTCGGCGGTGGAGAGCAGGTATCGCGCCGACTGGTGGCCGGGGTGCCCCGCGTAGACCTCGTTGAGCCCGATCAGCTCCTGGCCGTCGTCGAGCGCGGCCCGGACCATGGTCCGCTCCCGGATCGGAGCACGCCCGGCGACCACCGTGGGCAGGAGCCGGGCGACCGCGACGGGCCCGAACCGGACGAGTACTCCGGCGTTCTGTCCCGGCTCCGGGTCCACCCCGATCACCGGCTGCCCGTCGAGATACTTGGCGACGTTGGCGACCAGCCCGTCCTGGCCGACCGCCACCACGATGTCCTCCCGGGCGAACGGGAACCGGGCCAGGTCGTCCCGGTCCGCCTGGCCCCGCCGCCAGTCCGCCGGGATGGCCGCCCCGACGGCGGTCAGCGCGGTCTGGAGCGTCTCGTGCCGGGTCACCACCTCGGCCAGGTCGCGCCCCCGCTGCCGCAGGTAGTAACCGGCGGCGGCCCGGGTGCCGTGGTGGGCCAGCAGCTCGTCCAGCTCGCTGCGCCGGCTCACCACCACGACCCTCGGCGCCAGGGTGGCACTCACCGGGACAGCCGGCCCAGCAGGCCCGTCAGCACGTCGGGGGTGACCGTGAGCTGGCCGATCTCGGGAAGCTGACCGGCCACCTCGCGGAGCGCGAGCGCGTGCAGCACCTCCGGCGGCAGATCCCGGTACGCCGCCAGCCGGGCCGCCTCCGCCTCGGCCTCGGCGAGCCCGACCAGGCGTACCCCGTCGGCCTTGGCTCCGGCGAGGGTGCGCTCCTTCTCCGCCTCGGCGGCGGCGAGTATCCGGGCCCGCTCGGCGGCTGCCGCGTTCGCCACCTTCTCCCGCTCGGCCTTGCCCTGGGCCACCGCCAGCTCCGCCGCGGCCTCCAGCTCGACCTTGCGCCGGGAGTTGGCGCCGTGCTGCTCCACCAGTTGCTGCTCCCGGCGGGCCAGCTCGATCTTGTTCTGCAACTCGTTCTCGGCGATCGCCCGCTCCTGCTCGACCGCCTGCGCCCGCCGGGCGTAGGTGGCCCGGTCGGCCTCGACCTGCACCGTCTCCCGGGTCGGCGTCTGGAGCGCCCGCTCCAGCTCCGGCTCGGGCCGCACCGCCACCACCCGGGCGCTGACCACTGAGACACCGACGTCGGTCAGCCGGCCCTCGTCGCCCAGCGCCGCCGAGACCGCCTCGCGGACCGCGGCGATGTCGGTCAGCGCCTCGGCCAGCGGTACCCGGGCAAGCAGGTCGAGCGCCGGCTGCTGGGCCAGCTCGGCGAGGAGCGTGGCGACCTGGTCGAGCGGGCGGCCCCGGGCGACGCCCTTGTACGGGTCGACCGAGAAGTCCAGCCGGCTCGCCGCGAGCGCCGGGTCGGCGATCCGGTACGTCACCGTCGCCTGCACGGTGACGTCGGCAAAGTCGCTGGTCCGGGCATGGAACAGCAGCGGAAGCTCCCGGTCGTCGACCGGCACCTCGCTCAGTACGCCGACCAGCGGCCGGTACCAGAACGACTGCCCGATTCCCTCGTGCCGCACGTTGCCCCGCACGGAGTGCCGGATCCACATGGTCGGCGCCCCGCGCAGGTGTCGCAGGAACAGCCGCCTGGTCACGTCGGCCATGACGCGCCCCCTCCCCTGTTTTCGTCGCCACGACGATAAAGGAGGACCTATTTCGCGTCAAGCCGCCGATAAATCGGCTTCTTCCTCGGGGCCGGGAGCTGCCCGACACAGATCCGGCCCGTACCCGCCAGAGGTGCGGGTACGGGCCGGATCCCCCCGAGCGACCGCCGCGCGCTATCCCCCGGCGCGCGGCGGTACGTGGTCCGCCGTCAGCGGCTCAGCCGCTGGTAGCGCCGCACGGCCAGCGGCGCGAAGACGACGATCAGCAGCAGCGGCCAGCCGACCGCCAGCAGCATCGGGTGCTGCGCCGCCCAGGAGTCCCCGCCGGTCCCGGGGTTGCCGAACAGCTCACGGCTGGCCGCCACCGTCGCGGACAGCGGGTTCCACGACGAGATCACACCGAGCCAGGTCGGCATCAGGTCCGGGGCGACGAAGACGTTGGAGAGCGCGGTCAGCGGGAAGGCCAGCGGAAAGACGATCACCCCGACCGTGTCCGGGTTCGGCACCATCAGGCCGAGGAAGATGCCGACCCAGGTGAGCGCGAGCCGCAGCAGCAGGATCAGCCCCACCGCGGCGAGCGCGTCGAGCAGACCGTTGTGCCACTGCCAGCCGACCAGCAGCCCGCAGACCACCAGGATGGTCATCTCCAGCAGCGCGCGGAGCAGGTCGGCACCGGTCCGGCCGGTGACCAGCGCGGTCCGGGCCATCGGGATGGACCGGAACCGGTCCACCACGCCCCGGCTGACGTCCATCGCGATGCCGCTGGCGGTGGCGCCCAGGCCGTACAGCATGGTCATCACGAAGACACCCGGCAGGAGGTACTCCCGGTAGTTTCCCGCGCCGGCCGCCATGCCGCTGCCGAAGACGTAGCCGAAGACCAGCACGAACATGATCGGCAGGGTGAAGTAGATCACGATCTCCTCGGGCGACCGGATCACGTGCGCCATGTTCCGGCCGGTCATCACCCGGCCGTCGGCCAACGCCCAGCGGAACCGGGTCAGCGGCCCGGCCGGCCGCCCAGCGCTCCGCCCGGCCGCAGACACCTCCGGTGCCCGGTGCTGCGCCTGCAACGTACTGGTCATGCCGCCACCTCGTTCCGATCGTCGTCGTACCCGCCCGGCCCGGCCGGCCGGCCCGTGTCCCGCCCGGTCACGCCGGCACCCCCGCCTCGGTCGGCTGCGCCGCTCCGGACCGGTGCCCGGTCAGGTGTAGGAACGCCTCGTCGAGGGTCGGCCGGCGCAACCCGATGTCCTCGACCGCGATCCCGGCGTCCCGCAGCGCCCGCATCACGTCGCCGAGCGCCGCCACCCGGTCCAGGACCGGGGCGCTGAGCTGCCGGATCTCCGCGTCGAGCGTCACCGGCCCGGCGGAGGAACGTTCGACGATCCCGGCGGCGGTGCCGAGTTCCGCCGCGTGCCGGACCACCACCTCGATCCGGTCCGCTCCGATCCGCGCCTTCAACTCGGCCGAGGTGCCCTCCGCGACCACCCGCCCGGCGTCGACCACCAGGATCCGGTCGGCGAGCTGGTCCGCCTCGTCCAGGTACTGGGTGGTGAGCAGCACCGTGGTGCCGTCGGCGACCAGGCTCCGCACCGCGGACCAGAGCTGGTTGCGGCTGCGCGGGTCGAGCCCGGTGGTCGGCTCGTCGAGGAAGAGCACCCGGGGCGTCATGATCAGGCTGGCCGCCAGGTCCAGCCGGCGGCGCATCCCGCCGGAGTACTCCGCCGCCGACCTGCCGGCCGCGCCGGTCAGCCCGAACTGCTCCAGCAACTCGTCCGCGCGACGCCGGGCGACCCGGGCCGACAGATGGTGCAACCGACCGAAGAGGATCAGGTTCTGCCGTCCGCTGAGCACCTCGTCGACCGCCGCGTACTGCCCGGTCAGCCCGATCACCCCACGGACCTGGTCGGGCTGCCGCACCACGTCGTACCCGGCGACCCAGGCCCGGCCGGCGTCGAAGCGCAGCAGGGTGGAGAGGATCCGTACCGCCGTTGTCTTGCCGGCGCCGTTCGGACCGAGCAGCCCGCACACCGTACCGGCCGGGACGTCGAGGTCGAACCCGTCCAGGGCCCGGGTCTCGCCGTACCGCTTGTGCAGTCCCTCGGCCACGACCGCTGATGTCTGCGTTGTCATGCCCCGACGGTCGCCGACCGCGCTGACCGGCCACGCACCGATCGCTGACCGAGGCACCGAGCGGTCCCGCACCGATCGCTGACGGCGGCACCGGGGCGGTTCCCGCACCGATCGCGGGTCAGGCGGTGTCGAGCGCGGCGAGCGCCTGTTCCCGGGTCAGGGCCGCACCTCGGGCCAGCACGCGCCGGTACGCCGGATCACCGAGCCGGGTCCGGGTGGCGGCGGCGACCGGCGCGGCGTCGATCGCCCCGGCGCTGCCGACACCGTTCTGCAACACCGCTATCGCGCCGAGCAGCACGCCGGCCCGTTCGGCGCCACCGGTCCGGAGTACCGGTCCGACCAGGCCGTCGACCGCGACGGTGAGGGTACTCAGTTCCCAGACCCCGACCGTGGCACCGAGCACCTGCCGGAACCGGGCGCGGGCCCCGACCCGGTCACCGGTCGCCGCCAGGATCTGCCCCAGCGCGACGAGCACGGCGAGCCGGATCCCCTCCGCCCCGAACCAGCCGGTCGGGCACTCCGCCAACGCCTGCTCGCACAACCGGCGCGCGCGAGCCAGGTCGCCGCGCCGCCGGGCGATCTCGCCCAGCCCGAGGTGGGCCGCGGCGAGCAGTTCCGGCGCACCGGCCGGCGGGGCCAGTTCCACCACCCGCTGGTAGTCGTCGTTCGCCCCCACCAGGTCGTCGACGCTGAGCCGGCCGTCCCCCCGGGTACGCAACAACTCGGCCATGTCGAGCCTCGAGCCGAGTTCGTCGGCCAGCCGCAGCGCCTCGTCGACGAATTCCATGTGGCTGTGGTCGCCACGCCGGTAGGCCAGCTCGGTCAGGATCGTCAGCACCAGGATCGTGCCCCAGCGCTCTCCGATGGCCCGGAAGTCGGCCAACGCCTCGCCGAGCTTGACCTGCGCCTCCTCGTACCGGCCTTCGAGCATCCAGACCATTCCGAGGCCGAGCGCCCCCAGCGCCCGGCTCCACGGGTCGGTACCGAGCAGTCCGACCCAGCCTTCGGGGGTGGTGAGCACGGTCTCCACCATCTCCGGTGGTGGACCGTTGGCGACCCCGGAGAGGTAGAGCAGGAACGGCTGCCGGGGCGGCCGGCCCAGGCTCCACAGGATCGTGGCGACCGGCTCGACACCCTGCGGGCCCGAGCCGTACCCGCCGAGCGAGGCGTGCAGCAGGCAGAGCGCGTACTCCTCGGCCAGCTCGGGTGGCGCGGTGCCACCGACCCGCTCGACGAGTTGGGCGGCCAGCGCCGCCCCCTCACCGCGTAGGCCGCGCAGCCACCAGTAGAACGACAGCGCGGCGACCAGCTTCAGCGCGGTCCCGACGTCTCCGGCGGCCATCGCCCGGCGCAACGCGGCGTGCAGGTCGTCGCGGTCGCCGTCCAACCGGCGCAGCCAGTCCAACTGCTCCGCGCCGCGCAGCCGCAGGTCGGCGGTACGGGCCAGTTCGAGGAAGTACGCCGCATGCGCCCGCCGCAGCTCGTCCGCCTCGCCGGCCTCGGCCAACCGTTCGGCGCCGAACGCGCGCACCGTCTCCAGCATCCGGAAGCGCCCGCCCCCCGCCTCCACCAGCGACTTGTCGACCAGACTGGAGAGCACGTCGAGCACGTCCGCGTCGAGTGGTGCGCAGACCCGCTCGACGGCGTCCAGGTCGGCGCCGCCGGCGAAGACCGTCAACCGGCGGGCCAGCCGCTGTTCGGCCTCGTCCAGGAGGTCCCAGCTCCACTGCACCACCGCGCGCAGCGTCTGGTGCCGGGGTTGGGCGACCCGACTGCCCCGGGTCAGCAGCCGGAACCGGTCGTCGAGCCGGGCCGCGACCTCCGCGACCGGCAGGGCCCGCAGCCGGGCCGCCGCCAGCTCGATCGCGAGCGGCAGGCCGTCGAGGGTACGACAGATCCGCAGTACCGCCGGGAGGTTGTCGGGGCCGAGGGCGAATCCCGGTGACACGTCCGCGGCCCGTTCGACGAAGAGCCGGACCGCCGCGTACGCCGGGGCGGCCTCGGCCGTCGTCTCGGCCGGCGGCAGGGTCAGGCCGGAGACCGGGCACAGCGCCTCGCCGGTGAGCCCGAGCGGTTCCCGGCTGGTGGTCAGGACCCGAACCTTCGGACAGGCACCGAGCAGCCGGGCGACGAGCCGGGCGGCGTCGGCGACCAGGTGTTCGCAGTTGTCCAGTACGAGCAGGAGGTCGCGGTCGGCGAGCGCCGTGACCAGTCGGTCGGCGGCGTCCCGGGGGCCGCCCTGGGCACGCAGCGCGGCGTCCCGCAGGTTCAGCGCGGCCAGCACCGCCGAGGCGACGTCCGCGCCCGCGGTCACCGCCGCGAGTTCGACCAGGAAGACCGCGCCGTGCTGCCGGCCGGCCGCCTCGATCGCCAATCGGGTCTTGCCGGCGCCACCGGGGCCGTGCAGGGTGACCAACCGCGCCTCACCGAGCAGCTTGCCGACCCGGCCCAGCTCCTCCTCCCGCCCGACGAAGCTGCTGAGCTGCCCGGGCAGCCCGCCGGCCGAACCGGACGACACCTCGGCGTCGACCGTGACAGGACCGGACGACACCTCGACGTCGGACGTGGGCGGCGCGACGGCCGGGCGGGCCGGTGCGTCGGCCGGACAGGGCCGCTCGCCGAGCGGGGTGGCCGCGTCGGCCGGTACCGGATCGGCCGCGACCGGAGCCGCGGGCGCCACGCCGGGCGGGGCGGCGCGGTGCGGGGTGGGCGGAAGCAGGGCGGGATCGTCGCGCAGTACGGCCACGTGCAGCGCGGCCAGTTCCGGCGACGGGTCGGTGCCGAGTTCCTCCGCGAGCAGCCGGCGGGCCTCCTCGAAGGTGGCCAGCGCCTCGGCCCGGCGACCGCCGGCGTGCAGGGCACGCATCAGCAGGCCGCGCAGTCGCTCCCGCAGCGGGTACGCCGCCACCAGCTCGCGCAGCTCGGCCACCGAGGGTCCGCCTGACCCCGCTCCGGCCAGGTCGAGTTCCGCCGTCACGCGCTCCTCGACGGCGGCCAGCCGCAGCTCGTCGAGGCGGGTCGCCTGGGCCCGGGCGAACGGCGCCTCCCGGACGTCGGCCAGCGGCTCCCCGCGCCACAGTCGCGATGCCGACCGCAACAGCTCGACCGCGTACCGCCGGTCGCCGCCGGCCAACGCGCGCTGGCCGTCGGCCACCAGCCGGGTGAACCGGTGCAGGTCGACCTCCTCCGGGTCGACCGCGATCCGGTAGCCCGCCGGATGGAACTCCACCAGCGGCTCCGGCCCGTCGACGCCGGAGAGCACCTGGCGCAGCCGGGAGACCTGGGACTGCAACGCGTTCGCGGCCCGGGCCGGCGGGTTGTCGCCGTAGAGAGCCTGGATCAGCCGGTCCGCCGAGACCACCCGGCCGGCGTCGAGGAGCAGCAGCACCAGCAGGGCGCGCAGGCGCGGGCCACCGACGACGAGTCGCCGGCCATCGCCCGCGTACACCTCGGTCGCGCCCAGGATGCCGAACCGCATGGCGTCGATTGTCGCCCACCCCCGCCCGGCGACCGTCACGCGCTCGACCGGCAGCCCTCGGGCGTACCGGTCCAGCGTGCCCACGCAGGACTCCCGGGGGCTTTGCCCATTTCGCCCCTTCCACACACTGCTATGGCTACCTTGGGGGTGTTCGTCCGCGACTCGATCCCACCGAGGAGGCCGGAAGGATGGATGCCGAGGTCAGCCTCCGAGTGGACGGGACCGATCACCGGGTCACCGTCGACACCCGGACCACCCTGCTGGACGCCCTGCGGGAGCGGCTGGGCAACACCAGCCCGAAGAAGGGCTGCGACCACGGCCAGTGCGGCGCCTGCACGATCCTGCTGGAGGGGCGGCGGGTGAACAGTTGCCTCGCCCTCGCGGTGGCACACGACGGGGCCGAGATCGTCACCGCGGCCGGCCTGGCACCCGACGGCGAACTGCATCCGATGCAGCGGTGCTTCATCCAGTACGACGCCTTCCAGTGCGGCTACTGCACGCCCGGGCAGGTCGTCTCGGCGGTGGCGATGCTCCGCGAGGCCGAGGCGGGCTGGCCGAGCGCGGTGACCCTGGACGGTGTCGCGGCCGGCGACGGGAGCCGGGCGAGGCTGGACGCCGACGAGATCCGGGAACGGATGAGCGGCAACCTCTGCCGCTGTGCCGCGTACGCGAACATCGTGCCGGCGATCGAGGAACTCGCCCGCCGATGAGGCCCTTCCGGTACGCCCGCGCCGACGACGTGACCGGTGCCGTCGCGCTGCTCGCCGAGTCGCCGGACGGCGCGTTCCTCGGCGGCGGAACCAACCTGGTCGACCTGATGAAACTCGACGTGGCCACCCCGGACCTGCTGGTGGACGTACGCCGGCTCACCTCCGACCAGGTCGAGGAGTTGCCCGACGGTGGCATCCGGATCGGCGCCGCCACCCCGAACAGCGACCTGGCGGCACATCCACTGGTCCGGAGCCGCTATCCGGTGCTCTCCCAGGCGCTGCTCTCCGGCGCCTCCGGCCAACTGCGCAACCTGGCGACCGCCGGCGGAAACCTGCTGCAACGCACCCGCTGCGTCTACTTCCAGAACGTCACCACCCCGTGCAACAAGCGGGAGCCCGGCACCGGCTGCCCGGCGATCGACGGGCACCACCGGGAACTCGCGATCCTCGGCGCCTCGCCGGAGTGCGTCGCGACCCATCCGTCGGACTTCGCGGTCGCACTGGTCGCGTTGGACGCCACCGTGCACACCGAGGGTCCCGACGGCGGGCGGCGCATTCCGATCACCGAGTTGCACCGGCTGCCGGGCGGCGAGCCGCACCGGGACACCGTGCTGGCACACGGGGAGCTGATCACCGCGATCGAGGTACCGCCACTCGCCTTCGCCACCCGATCCCGCTACCGCAAGGTACGCGACCGGGCCTCGTACGCCTTCGCGCTGGTCTCGGTGGCGGCGGCGGTCGACATGACGGACGGGATCGTCCGGGACGTCCGGATCGCGCTCGGCGGGGTGGCACCCAAGCCGTGGCGGGCCAGCCGGGCCGAGGAGTTGCTGCGCGGTGGCCCGGCCCGGGAGGACCGGTTCCGGGCGGCTGCCGAGGCGGAACTCGCCGAGGCCGTACCGCTGCCGGGCAACGCCTTCAAGGTGCCGCTGGCCCGCAACACCCTGACCCGTACCCTGCTCGACCTGGTCGACGGACCCGCCTGAGCACCGCTCGGGGCTGGCTGTGACGTAGTTGGTTGGCCCCGGGGTGACGGTTGTAGCCGGCCCCGGCCGCAGTTATGGGTGTTGATGGGTGCGACGGCTATATCTGGCCCAACCCAGTTTCGTCCGGTGTGTCGTGTCAGTCATACTTGGCCCCATCTTGATCACGTCCTAGGCTCCGGAGTGTGTGATCCGTGACCGTCTGGTGGGGGCGGGTGAGGCCGAGACTGGAGTTGTTCAAGGCGATCCCGCCGTGACGCCCGCCGCGAGGAGCTGTCGATCCGGGCGTTGGCCGTGTGGCACGGGGTCATCGACGGACGGTCCGCCAGGCGCTGGCGTCGGCGGTGCCGGCGCCGCGCAAGCGTCGGGTGGCACAGGCGCCGAAGCTGGATCCGATCCGGTCGGTCATCGCCCAGATGTTGGTGGCGGATCTGACGGCGCCGAGGAAGCAGCGGCATACGGCGCGGCGGATCCATGCCTGCGCGTCGGCACCGCCACCGCAGACGTGGTAGCGGTCGAGGGCCCGCAAGGGCGCCCAGCAACGACCCGGACCACTCAACCACAACCACACGCAACCGGAACCGTGTGCGGCGGACCGGGCCGCACGGGTGGTCAGCCTGACCGAACCGCCTCTTGCCGGGACTGGTCCACCAGAGACTGCGGGACCTCGCCGGTCAACGCCGTCTTCTCACCGGCCGGCGCTGCCGTCTTGGCTGTCGCCGGCGAGCCAACGCTCACTGCCGTGGGAGGATCGCACATATCGATCCCGCCGTCACCCAAAGCCGTCACTCTCGCGGTTCTTTCCCTTCGCAGTGCGGGTTCCCGTGGTGACGATCAAGGGCATTTGCCGGTGCACGCATACAGCCACAACGACCCACAGCCAGAATCGGAGCAGCAGCAGTACGTGCCGCAGTTGTTACATGCTCCGCAGCAGAGACAGAAGCGCCCGGCGCAGTAGTCGCTTACGCAGCTGCAATTGCAGTCGGGGACACCAACGCCGCAGTTGCTCGCGCTGCCGTCGGCGGAGGCAGGAGACGTTGCGGGAGTGGAAGTGCCGAGCTGCGCCAATATCGAGCGAGCCCTTTCCAGCCCGAATGCGGCAATGGCCGCTTCCCTGATCTCTTCGAGCACGGCATGTTGTTCGTCGCTGATCGGTGTGACGAATGTCTGTTCGTCATTACTCAGGGCGATCGCCCGGTCGATAACGCGCCGCTGGTCGGCGGACATGCTCGTCATCTCCGCGCGGTGCCGGCTCAGATGCTCGACCCACAGCTCCTTGCGGCTCGGCGGTGGCAGAGCCCGGTAGATCGCTCGCCGGTACGTCGGGTCGAAGGCGCTCAGCTTGTCGTAGTCCGTCGGCAAGCTGCCGAGGTTGGCGTTCACCCACTGCTCGGCGGGGCTGGAGTGTGCGCCGTCACCGAATGCCGGTGACCGGTTGAAACCGAGGATGCTCATCGCGATACCGGCACCCGCCGCCAGCTTGAGGAAATCCTTGCGCGCCATCCCAGTCCTCGCCTGTGCCTCGCGATTCTTTACCTCGCCGAGGTTGCGAAGAATCCGTAGTGCCGAGCGCGGGCCCACCCTTTTCGCCAGTCGAACGCCCATGCGAATGCCGGTCCAGGCCGCCACGCGATCCCCGCGGACGCGGAGGAGCGTGGGCGCGGATGGTGCGCCGGCGCCGAGTGCGGAAGACCGCCATCGAATGACATCGCCGTCACCAAGCGATTTGACGGTGAGGACGTCACCGCATTCGCGTGCCACGATGGTGGAGACGGCTCGGCAGGTGGCACACGAACCATCAAAGGCCAGAATCCAGGTTTGCTCTCCGCTCATCGACTGTCCTCCTGCATCTCTGAATGTCGGACTCGGGCAGCCTAGCCAGAGTCGCCTTTCAAGCACCTTTCAAGCACCTATCATGCGCTTAATGGCCCGTAGCTCAACACGTGATCGTTTGATGGTATGGGTGTTACGGTGCGGGATGCGAGCCGGTATGGACAGCATCGGGCAGGACCAGCATCCGGACGCGGTGGCTAAGCTCGGACAACGCCTCGGGCAGGGACCGGCAGTGCTCCGCGATCCTCGGCGAGGCTGCGGCCCGACTGGCCGCCGAGGGATGCGTCGCAAGGAAGGCCGCCACGAAGAGGCCGAAAAGGTCCGCGCTGTGAGTTCCCCCGCTTTGATGGAGCGGTGGTTACCTGCTGCCGGCTGGCGCAGGGATGACGATAGGTCGTTGTAAGCCGGGCGAAAGCGCGGCCAACCACCATGGACGGAAGGGTTGCTTGCATCCCTTAGCCCTTAATCCTTGCGGAGGGAACGCTTACATGGCACAGAGAAGACGGCTGGCCACAGCGGCCGGAACGGTGATCATGGTGCTGATGGCCGGCCTCGCGGTTGGTTCTCCGGTGGTGGCTCAGGATCAGGCGGGCGCATCGACTGCCGGAGCGTCACCGACGGGCGTGTGGGACCAATCGCGGCAAGACGCCATCTGGCGCGACGTCAACGACTTTGTGGACAACGCCAAGGTCAGCGGATTCGCCGGTGGCCGGTACGAACCGGACGGTCGCACTGTGCGGATCTTCTGGGCTGGTGACCCGCCGGCGGCACTGCACCAACTGGCGGCGCGGCACGCCGAGACACAGGCCGCGATGACCATTCACCCGGTGGCATTGGATCGCAGGCAGTTCGTCGCTGCGGCGAGAGAGGTGGTCGCCCAGGCAAGGCAGGCCGGCATCCCTGTGGTCTCGGCCGGAAGGACGCCCGACTTTGCCGGCATGAGAGTACGGCTCGAAGGCACCGCAACCACAGTACAGAAGGAAACCCTGCGGGCTCTCGGGGCGACCGAAATAGTCGAAAACGAGGGCGCCCACGTACCCCTTATCGGGCGGTACGACGATACCCCGCACTTCTATGGCGGATCAGTCATCACCGCGAGGGCCGGCATCTGTTCGACCGGATGGGTGGTCCGCAGGGCGGACAACACCAGTGCCATGGTCACCGCCCAGCATTGCGGCGAGAATGCGGCCTGGTTCACCTGGGGCAGCCCGGCGGGCGGCAGCGGCAACAGCAACGGCCTGTACGTGGGGCAGTCAGGTACGGGACATGCCCTCACCGATTCCGTGCTGATCAGCGGTGTGCGCTACTACCCCGCCACCTACGTCGGCCCGTGGAACTCTACCAGCGGCCGGGACATCAACGAGGCCCGCGAGCCGGCCTACTGGTCGGAGTTCTGCGCCGAGGGCGCGCTGTCCGGAGAGGTCTGCAGCGTGCGCGTGGAAGAAATCGACGCAGTCGGTCCGGACGGAGCCGGACCGGGCTTCTACGGGCGCAGCGTCGACGGCGTCACGGCAGTGGCCGGCAGGGGTGACAGCGGTTCGCCCGCCATCGCATACAACAACGGCCGCGTCGTCCTAGGCGGCATGGTACAGGCGGCAAGCGGAGGCCACCCAGCGGACTGCGCCAAGGACGGCGGCAACCCGTGGTACGCATGGAAGGATCCAAGTAGCGGGAGCTATCGAACCTGCTTTTCCCGGGTCTTCTTCGTCAACCAGAGCGCCATCCACGCTGCTCTCAACGTGGAACCGAGACTATTGCCCTGAGCCGGCCAACACTGATCACTACGGCGGAGAAGAGACAGCCGTCTCTTCTCCGCCGTGACTGGCAGACCCGGGATCTTCAAGTCGTTGAGCTGAGCCTGAATCGACCAATCTTGAGTGGACTAGAGGTTTCTGGCGAGGAGCGGCGTCGCTCACGGCAACGCCGGACATCTCCCGATAGCGAAGATACAGGCACCGCGAGTTCGGAGTAACGACGTCAAATCGGGATGACCGGCATGTCGTCGGAGTTGCCATACACCTTCGGCTCCCCGTCAACACCCACGCCGTCCAGTGAAGCGCCTCCACAACGCTGTGGCGGCGTCCACCCGGCCCAGGATCCGACTTCACTCGGCGAGCACCTGCCAACAAGCCTGGGGCCAGTTACGGCCGACACGCCCATCGACAACAACCGACACGGGTGGGGCCAAGTAGCACTGCCACAGATCGGGCGCCTCGCCAGCGAATGGGGCCAGCATCAGGTGTCAGCCTGGGGCCAAGAAGGCCCGTCACCGCCACTCCGGGCCGCCTCCTGCGACGGCACCCGAGGTGGACGCTGCCGACCGTACGCCCAGTGACCGGTCAATGTCCGGTTGCGGACCTGTTCCACCACCCGCCGCGCCAGGAGGCTGTGCGTACCGGCAGACGACGGAGGCGGGCCGATGATCGATTCCTCGACCGGACCGGCCCGGCCGGCCCGGCTCGGAGCCACCCGGCCCGGACAGGCCGGCGAGAACCGCCCACCGGCCACCGACGGCGACAGCGACAGCGGCGACGGCGACGGCGACGGCGACGCAGCGTCGCCGCTGTCGTTCCGGCTGCTCGGACCGCTGGAGATCCAGGGTGGCACCGGGCCGGTGACGCCGCAGGGCGTCCGGCAGCGGGTCGTGCTGGCCGCCCTGCTGCTCCGCGCCAACACCGTCGTCACGGTCGACGATCTCGTCGGGTCCGTGTGGCCCGGCGCGGCGCCGGCCACCGCCCGGCAGCAGGTACTGACCGTCGTCTGCGCGATCCGGCGGCTGCTCGGCGAGCAGGAGCGCCGGACGGGACCCCGGTTGGTGCTGACCCGCAGCCCGGGTTACCTGGCGCGGATCCAGCCGGGGCAACTCGACACCCGGCGCTTCGAGACGCTGCTCCGGGAGGCGGACCGGGAGCGGGACGACCGTCCGGCCCGGGCTGCGGAACTGCTCCGCGCCGCGCTGGCGCTGTGGCGGGGCGACGCGCTCGCCGACGTGCCGGCACCGTTCGCCGTCTCCGAGGCGCGACGGCTGGCGGAGCTGCGGTGGGACGCGACGGAACGCCTGGTGGAGGTGGAGTTCCGGCTCGGCCGGCACCGTGAGGTGCTGCCGAGGCTGGCCGGGCTGGTCGCCGAGGAGCCGCTGCGGGAGCGGTTGCGCGGTCAGCTCATGGTCGCGTTGCACACGGTCGGCCGGACCGCCGAGGCGTTGCAGACCTATCGGGTCGGACGCCAGCTCGTCGTCGCGGAACTCGGCCTGGAGCCCGGCGCCGAGCTGCGGCGGATCGAGCGCGAGATCCTCTCCGACGGCGGTGCCGAGCCGACCGGTACGGGCCGGTCGCGCGCCGTCCCCGGCGCATCGGCCAGCCCGGCGATCCCGCGCCATGGCGCGCCGGAGTACGGCGACGGTGCTCGCCCCGCCGACCCCCGCCCGCTGGACCTGGCGACCCTGCCGGCGGTGCCCGCAGAGCCGGCAGTGCCCGCAGAGCCCACGATGCCGGCGGTGCTCGCAGAGCCGGCAGTGCCGGCGGTGCCTGCAGTGCCGGCACAACTGCCCCGCAGCGGCGGTGACTTCGTCGGGCGGCGGGCGGAGATCGAGGAGATCGTCGGCGAGCTGCGCCCGGAGGCGGGCTCGACGCGCCCGGCTTCGACGAGGACGACGAAGGCGCTCGGTGCGCCGCTCCCCGTTCGCAGCATCGGCGGGCAGCCCGGGGTCGGCAAGACGGCGCTCGCCGTACGGGTGGGACACCTGCTCCGGGACGCCTTTCCCGACGGGCAGTTGTTCGTCGCCCTGCACGGCAGCCGGGACCGGCCCGAGGCACCGGCCGACGTGCTGGTCCGGATGATCGGCGCGCTGGGCGTACCGCCGGGGTCGGTTCCGGCCGGCCTCGACGATCGGGCCGGGCTGTTCCGTACCCTCACCGCCGACCGTCGGATCCTGGTCGTCCTCGACGACGCGGCCGACGTGGCTCAGCTCCGGCCCCTGCTGCCCGGCGGCCCCGGCTGTGCGGTCCTGGTCACCGGTCGGCGCGACCTCGCCGAGTTGGCCGGCGCGCGGCAGACCCGGCTCGACGTACTGCCCGGGGCGGACGCGGTGCGCCTGCTGGCCGTACTCGCCGGAGCGGGTCGGGTCGCGGCGGAACCGGAGGCGGTCGGCCGGCTGGTCGAACTCTGCGCCGGACTGCCGCTGGCACTGCGGATCGCCGGTTCCCGGCTGGCCGCCCGACCGCACTGGTCGATCGCGCGGCTGGCCGAGCGGCTCGCCGATCCGGAGCACCGGCTCGCCGAGCTGCGGATCGGCGACCTGGATCTCCGGGCCGTCCTGGACGCCGACCTGCGGCGGCTGGCCCCCGAACTGTCCGGCGCGGCCCGCCGGCTGGCCGGGCTGGACGTACCAGCCTTCTCGACCTGGCTGGCCGCCGCCGCACTCGACCTGCCACCCGCGGCGGTCGACGACCTCGTCCACCGGCTGATGGATCGGCACCTCGTCCAGTACGCCGGCCGGGACGACCGGGGCATGCCCCGGTTCCGCCTCCCCGACCTGGTCCGGCTGGCGCTGCGCGGCGGTGCGGTGCCCGGAGCGGGCGCTGCCCGCGCCACCGGCCCCCGGCGACCCGCCACCGAGGGTGCCCGGGGAGCCGACACCCGACCTCCGCCCCCGCAGCGTCGTCCCCGGCGTAGCGGATCGGCCGGGGGCGCCGGAGCAGCTTCGCTCACTCCCCCGGCGCCGCCACCTCGGCGGTCGGTACGCCGGCGCGGGTAGGTTGATCTGGAGGAACGTCGCACCGCATCGGCCCGTACCGCCGGGGCGGACTGGATCGCAGGAGATCAACCAGATGAACGCAGAGCCGACCGTGCCGACGCTGGCGCTGGCGAACGGCGCCCGGATACCGCAGGTCGGTTTCGGGACCTGGCCGCTGACCGATGCCGAGGCCGAGCGGGCCGTCGGCGAGGCGATCGAGGCCGGTTACCGGCTGATCGACACCGCCTACAAGTACGGCAACGAGGTGGGGGTCGGCCGTGGCCTGCGCGTCTCCGGGGTACCCCGGGAGGAACTCTTCGTCACCAGCAAGCTGAACGGCGAGTGGCACGGTCGGGACAGGGTGCGGGAGGCGTTCCGGGACAGCATCGGCAAGCTCGGCGTCGACTACCTCGACCTCTATCTGATCCACTGGCCGATGCCCTGGCAGGACCGGTACGTCGACGCCTTCCTCGGCCTCACCGACTTGCTCCGGGAGGGCCGGGTACGAGCCATCGGGCTGTCCAACTTCAAGCCGGCGCACATCGACCGGATCCGCGCCGCGACCGAGGTGACCCCGGACGTCAACCAGATCCAGTTGGACCCGACGCTGACCCGGGACGCCGCCCGGGCGTACCACCGGGAGCACGGCATCGTCACCCAGTCCTGGGGGCCGATCGGGCACGGCGGCGAACTCCTCGCCCACCCGGTGGTGACCGGGATCGCCGACCGGTACGCCCGGACGCCCGCGCAGGTCGTGCTGCGGTGGCACCTCGAACTGGGGCTCGTCCCGATCCCGAAGACCTCCTCGCCGGGGCGGATGAAGAGCAACATCGACGTCTTCGACTTCACGCTCGCCCCGGAGGATGTCGCCGCGCTCTCCGCGCTCGACCGGGGCGAGGCGGCGGCCACCGACTCGGACACGACCGGCCACTGAGACCACCGGCCACTGAGCCCACCGACCACTGATCGGCCGGACGCCGAGCCGCCGGACACCGAGCGGACAGACACCGAGCCACCGCACACTGAAGCCACCGGACACTGAGGCCACCGGTCCCCGCGTCCGTTCCACACCGGACCCGTCACGGTGCGAGGGCAAGGTGCCAGCGTTAGGCAGAGCCGCCTGCAAGTGCCCACCAAGAACACGAGCCCACCATCGGTTTCATGGAGCTCCTGGTCGAGGAGGTACTCGTGGAACTCGGTTCTCTGGAGGTCGCCGCCTTCCTGGCGGCGGCAGTCGTCAGCACCATCCAGCTCGGCCTGATCTGGTGGCGCCAGTACACGGTCCAGCGGTTCCTGCGGCGTTGGCTGGAGCTGGCCGAGCTGGCGGCGCGGACCGGCCGGCCGCAGCCGGACCACCGGGTCCTCTGGATCATCCTCGTCGTGCTCGGCGGCGGGAGCGCGGCGGACGAGGTGGGGCAGCAGCCCGAGCTGCCACCACCGCCGGACGAGAGCGGCTGACGTTCAGTCCGCCACCCGGCCCGCCGGCAGCAGCATCCGGAAGTGCGCGCCGCCCAGCTCGGAGGCGCCCTCCAGCAGCTCGACGGCGCCGCCGAACATGCCGACCAGGCCACGGGTGTGGAAGAGGCCGTGCCCGTGACCCTCGCCCCGGGTGGTGAAGCCGAACTCCCACACCCGCTGGCGGAACTCCGGCTGCACGCCCGGGCCGGAGTCCTCGACGTCCAGGCACACGATGTGTCGGGGCTTCCCGTCCCACTCCCGCACGATCGGGTACGCGGAGATCCGCAGGTCGCCACCGCCGTCCGCCTCGATCATCGCCTGCACCGCGTTCCGGACGAGGTTGCCGAGCGCCTCCCGGAGCAGGTATTCGCTGGCCTCCACCGACACCGACGGATCGATCCGGTGCTCAAGGACGATCTTGTCGTAGTAGTCCCGCTCCACGATCCGGGTGACGATCCGGACCGACTCGCACAGGTTCAGCATGGCCGGCTCGTCGATGTTGACGTTCAACCTGATGAGTTCCCCCATCACCTGGCCGAGCCGGTCCGCCGAAGCCTGGATCTGCTCCAGGCGGCGCCGCGCCTTGCCGGTGATCCCCTCGACGCCGACCAGTTCGTCGTTGAGCGAGTCGACGGCCAGCTTGGCGAGTCCGGCCTCGTTGCCGACGGTGTGCAGCACGGACTGGATGATGGCGTGCCGGATCCGCTCGGTCTCCTCGTGCCGGCGCCGCTGCTGCTCCCGGGCCAGGCTGGCCATCACCAGCGCGACCGCGGCGTAGCTGCTGAAGTGCGGGATCAGCTCCTGGTCGGGCTCCGGCATCGGCGACTCGGCCCGGAAGAACATGATCAGGGCGCCGCGCAGGTCGGTGCCGAACCGCAGCGGTGCGACAATCGCCGACCGGAAGCCGTCGCCGCCGTCGTCGACCAGCCGCTCACCGTCGGCCACGATGGTCAGCGGAGTACTCATGCTGTCCCGGGTCAGGATCAGGTTGGTCTCCGGAAACGCCGGGGTGCCGGGCAGCTCGTCGGAGCCCGGCGCCAGCCGGGGCGTCTCGGCGTCGTCGAACAACCACACCCGGCAGAGCGGCTCGCCGGAGAGCATCGCGTGCACGCCCTCCCGCATGGAGCGTACGACCCGTTCCAGCCCGCCGTCGTCCGGGCGGTTCAGGGTCGCGATCGCCTCGTTGAGCGCGTTCAGGCCACGGAGGATCTTCATCTGGTGCCGCGTGTCGCCCTGCAACACCGTCATCTGCCGCATCTGCTCGACCTGGCGGCTCAGATCATCGAAGTCGGAGATGTCGATGCCGACCTCGGCCACGATGTAGCGCTCACGGTGCGGATCCCAGACCCGGAACGAGTTGCCGAGGATGGTCCGGACCGTACCGTCCTTGGTGACGTCGTCGGCGGCGAAGTTCCAGCCGAACTCCTTGCCGGTCTCAATGGTGCGCTGGTGGTCCTCGATCGCCTTCGCCCGCTCCTGCGGGTTGACGAAGAGGCTCAGATAGTTCCGCCCGATCGCCTCGGTGTTACGGAACCCGTAGATCCGCTGCGCGCCCTGGGTCCAGAGCCGGATCGCGAAGTCCGCGTCGGAGTTGTCCGCCGCCCAGACGGCGAGCTTGGCCTGCTGTAGCACCTCCAGCAGCAGACTGACCTCGGCGTCGCCCAACGGCTCGGTGGCGACGCCGGCCGGCGCCCTCCCCCGGGCCGACGCGCCCCTGGAGCTGTTCATCCCTGGCTCGCCTCCGTCCACCGCCGCTGCCGCCGTGCGGGTCACTCCCCGTACAGATACCGGTCGAGGTCGTCCGGGCGGGTGACGCCCGCACCCGCGAAGTAGAAGTTCATCGGTACGGTGAGGCGCTCCGTCGCGCCCCGCACCGGTCGTACCGAGTGCGCCGCCTCGCGGCCGTCGAAGAGCAGCAGGTCGCCGGCCCGGGGTACGACGGCCAACTCCCAGTCCTCGGTCGGCCGGGTCACCGGATCGGGCCGGAAGACGAGTTCGCCCCCGGTCCCGGCCGGCTGGTCCGTGCCGAACAGCAGCGCGGTGACCGGGTTGCTGTCCACGTGCCACTCGTACTCGCTGCCCGGCGGCAGGACGTTGACGTTGATCGCGGACCGCTCGTCGGCGGAGGGCTCGAACGTGCCCAGCCCGAGCCCGTTGGCCAGGTCGAGCAGCTCCTCCCGATAGAGCGCGTCCAGCCAGGACAACTCGGCGCCGACCACCTTGCCGGTGACCACGCCGACCGGGCAGGACGCGGCGCTGCCGAGCTGCCGCTGCCGCGAGGTGACCGACTCGCCGCCGAGCAGGCTCCACTCCCGATAGGTCTCCGCACAGTCGACGACCTGCCGCTGCCAGCCGGCGGGCAGCCGACCCCGGTAGTCGAGCCGGACGATCGGGAAGCCGGTGTGCAGGCGCTCAGCGGAGACGTGCGGGCGACCGGCGGACGTGGGCCGGTGCTCCGTACGGGGTGACGCGGTCGACATCTGGATCCTTCCTCAACAACGTTTCGATGGTGTGCGCCCGATCCGGCGCAAGCCGCGCGGCGAGCCGCCCGAGATGCCAGAACGCGGGCTGCTCGAAGAGACCGGAGAGCACGTTCATGCCGGCGGACCGGACGACGGTGAGCCGGGACCGGCGGGCGAGTTCGCGTACCCGGGCGACGTCGAGCCGGCGCACCGGCACCGCCACCTGCGGGCGGCGGTCGCCCCGGGTGCGGTACATCCCGAGCGGTGCGCCGCCCCGGACCCGGCTCAACGCCCGGTCACTCAGCACGGACAGGTACGCCCACCCGCCCGGGCGCAGCGTCCGGGCCACCTCGGCGAAGACCCGCCCGGTGTCGTAGCCGTACGACACCGACGAGAAGAGCCCGAGGGCCACGTCCACGCTGCCGTCCGGCAGGAACGAGAGGTCGTCCATCGTGCCGAGGTGCAGGGTGGCCAGCGGGTCGCCGACCCCGTGCACCATCTGGGCCGAGACGTCGACGCCGACGTACCGGGCGGCCGGGTTCAGCCGGCGGACCATCCGCAGCCCCAGGCCGGTGCCACAGCCGAGGTCCAGCACCGTCGGCTCGGCCAGCCGCCGGAGGAAGCCCAGCCGCCGCTCCACCCAGGCGTCCTCCAGCCGGCTCCACCGCCCGGCGTAGAGCCCGTTGTAGTGGTCCGAGATGCCGTCCCAGTAGCGCTCCTGCCGCTGACGCCAGGCCGCCGCCCCGCCAGCCAGCGCCGGGCCCCCAGCCAGCGCCGCCCCGCCAACCAGCGCCGCGTCGCCAACCAGCGTCCCGTCCCCAGCCAGCGCTGTCCCGTCCACCAGCGCTGTCTCGTCGTCGACCAGTGCCGCCGCCTCGTCGACCAGTGCCGTCGAGCCGCACGGGGACCGGAGCAGGTCGGCGGCGTTCATCCGGCGCTCTCCGCCCTGCGCTGCGCCAGTGGCCATCGCGCGACGAACCCGACGATCACCTCGTCCAGCCCGTCGGTCGAGGCGGCGACGAGTCGGCCCCGCAGCTCGTCGCTCTCCTCCTCGAACCGCGCCATCCGGTCGGTCGCCCGTTCGAGATCACCGTACGAGGTGCGCTCGCCCGCGCGGATCCCCCGGCGGGCGGTGACGATCTGCTGCCGCAACTGGCGCTGGATCTGCACGGCGTGCGACTCGAACTCGGCGACGGACCGCCGCCGGACCGCCTCCTCGGACTCGTTGAACATCACTCCGACGGCGTCCCGTACGCCGCTCGCGCTGTAGCCGTCCGCGCCCTTGACCAGGATGTCGACGATCCCGTACGTGCGGCGCATCTGCTCCTGGGACCCGGGCGGCGGACTGGCCGTGATGAGCAGCCGGGGCAACTCGGGCCGCCGGTCGCGGATGTACGCCAGCACCTCCAGCCCGGCCGAGTCGAGGCGCTCGGTCAGGTGCAGGTCGATCAGGGCGCCGTCGACGTCGGCGAGCTGTTCGGTGACCACCCGCATCGCCTCTTCCAGGTTCATCGCGATGACGGTCTGGTAGTCGTAGAGGATGGAGGCGAGCATCTTCGCCACCAGGGGTTCGTTCTCCACGATGAGCAGTCGGCGCTGACGCTGTGCCGGCACCGGGGCCGAGAGCCGGATCGCCTCCGCGACCTCGGGAAACACCTCGCCGAAGACGCCGAGCGCGGGCCGGAGCACCCGGGCGTCCTCGACGGAGAGCCGCCCGAGGTGCTCGGCGAGCCGGCCCACCGCGCGTTGCAGGGCGCTCCACTCACTGTCCGGAAGCGAGCCGAAGACCACCCTCGGGTCGCCGCGCCAGAGCGAGACGAGCCGGAGCAGCTCGGGTACGGGCAGCTCGTCGGCCTGTACGGCGTCGATGAAGTCGAGCGCGTCCACGTCCCGCCGGATCAGGTCCAGCCGGTAGAAGGCCTGTCCCCGGCGCGGTGGGATGGGCATCCCGAGCTTGCCACGGAGCCGACTGACCGGGCTCTCCAGGCTCTTCGCGCCGCGGTTGAACGAGTCGGAGCCGGGCCAGACGACCGCGATCAGGTCGTCGATCCGGCGTGGCTGGCCGGCGCGCATCGCGAGGGCGACGAGGAGTCGTTGCATGACCCGATCCGCCGGCAGTTCGACGGCGGTGCCGTCGGCGGCGAAGACCTCCAGCTCACCGAGGAGTCTGATCCGGTGCACGCTGGCCACATGCTCCATCGGTGTCCTCCGCGTTCGTGAGACCTGGACAGATGCGAGGGCAGATGGCTCTGACGCTACATTCTGTGCCGCCACCACCCGCAGCACGCTTGCAGGGCGCTTGTGGACTTTCTGTCGGCTCCGGGCGGCGGTGGCCGGGCGGACACGCCGCCACCGCCGCCGGCACGGTTTCCAGTGCGTCCGCGCCCGGCCTCGCTTGCACGGCGCTTGGAACGGTCGGCCGGCGGCGAGCGGCAAACGGGGCAGACCTGGCCGAGCGGGCCCGGCCCCGACACCGAGAATGGTCAACCGGCGCCGAGAACAGTCAACCGGCCGCGAGAACGGTCAACCGGCGGCAAGCGTGGCCGCCTGGTGGCCGGTGGTCAGCACGAACTTGAAACCGTGCCCGGAGCAGGCGCTGAGCACGACGACCCCGGGGATCCGAGGCCAGTTCGCGACGAGGAACCGACCGTCCTCGGTGGAGGTGTAGTGGCAGACCAGCCGCTGAACCGGCGCGATCCGGATCCCGGCACCGAGCCGTCGGCGTACCCCGTCGAGCTGGGCCCGCAGCGGCTCGGCCCCGTCGTCGGCCGGGGTGGCCCGCTCCGGCGTCCCGACCGGGCCGGGCGCGTGGCTGCCGAGCAGATGCTGCCCGGCCGTACCGTTGACGACTCCGTAGGCGTCGTCGCCGTCGAGGTCGACCCAGGCGAGTGGCCGGCCGGCCCCGATCGCCCGGTCGGTCGCGTAGACGAGTTGGTGCTGCCGGGTGACCCGCAGCGGCGCGGCCGGCACCAGGTCCGGCGCCCAGGGACCGGCGGCCACCACCACCCGGTCCGCCGGATAGCTGCCCCGCTCGGTCCGGACCAGGAGATCGCCCGTACCGGCGCTGATCTCCCGGACCCGCGCCCCGGTCACGATCCGGCCGCCGCCGGCCCGGACCACCCCGGCCAGCGCGGTGAGCACGGCCGTCGGGTGGAGGAGTCCGGCGGCCGGTTCGAGGATCGCCTCCTCGCCGGGAAGCAACCGGACGCCGAGCCGGTCGAGACGCCGGCTGTCCGGGCGGATCACCTGGTGGGTCCGCCCGGCCGCCTCCAGCGAGCGCACGATCGCGGCCAGCGAGTCCGCGCCGCCCTTGGCGATGTTGAGACCGGGACACGGCAGCAGCAGCCGGCGGCCACTCAGCTCCTCCAGCCGCCGCCACCGCCGCTCGGTCTCGGTCAGCAGGTGGGCGAGGGCGGCGTCCTCGTAGGCGTACCGGAAGATCTTGGCCCAGCCGGTCGAGCTCGCCGCGGGATGGCCGACCTGACGCGCTTCGAGGCAGGTCACCGAGAAGCCGAGGCCGAGCGCGGCCCAGGCCGCCGAGAGCCCGGCAGCACCCGCCCCGACCACGACCATCCGGCCGAGTGCGCCGCCAGATCCGACCAAGGAATCGACCTCCATATCGAAGTATATGGAGGTCTGCCGGTCCGTCCGAGAGCCGGCCCCGGCGGAGCTACGGCAGTTCCATCGTCTCCGCGACGGCGATCTCGGAGAGTGCGGCGGCCAGGTAGTCGCCGACCGTTCCGCCGGTGACGGCGAGCAGGTCGGCGACGAGCAGCGGGGCGTGCCGGGCCACCGCCGCCGGATCGGGCGGCGGCGCCTCGTCCGCCATCTGGTGTACGCCGAGCGCGCCGGTCAGCAGCAGCGCCAACACCCCGACGTCCAGCCCTGGCAGCCAGCCCGCGTTGCTCCGGGCACACCGCACGAGTACGGCCTGCACGTCCTCCCCGGCCAGCCCGTCCGGGTGCGCCTGCTCCAGCAGCAGCCGCAGTACCGCGCCGAGCACCAGGCCGACCTGCTCGGCGGGGAGCGGGGCCAGCTCGCCGACCGCCTCGTCGAGGGCGTCCGGGTCCTGCGCCCGGACCGCCTCGACGGCACGGACGGTGGCCTGCGTGATGGCCCGGGGCACCGGTGGGGTCATCAGCCCATTCAACCGGACGGCGCACCGGCCCGGTCCCAGGCACCCCGAGCCGGGCCGGCACCGCTCGGCAGTTTGGCAGAGATCCTGGTGAGCCGGAACGGGCCGGCGCCGCTCAGTCGCCGGTCAGCAGTTGGTCGAAGGTGGTGGTGAGCCGGAACGGGTCGGCGGCCTCGGTCGGTTCGCGGCGGGCGATCTGCTCGGCGAGTTCCCCGGCGGCCCGGTCGATCCGGCCGCGCAGCGTGCCCTGCGCGCTGCCGCCGGCCCAGTCCTCCGGTGCGGCGAAGACCGAGGTCGGCACCACCACCGCACGCAGATAGCTGAACATCGGCCGGAGCGCGTGTTCGAGCGCGAGCGAGTGCCGGGCGGTGCCGCCGGTCGCGCCGACCAGCACCGGCCGGTCGACCAGGGCGTCGTCGCCGAGCACGTCGAAGAACGCCTTGAACAGCCCGCTGTAGGAGGCGTTGAAGATCGGCGTCACCACGACCAGCCCGTCCGCCGCGGCAACGGTGTCCAGGGCCCGCTTGAGCGCCTCCGACGGAAAGCCGGCCAGCAGGTGGTTGACCACGTCGTGCCCGTGGTCGCGCAGCTCGACCACCTCGGTCCGGACCGGCACGCCCCGGCGGTCGAGTTCGGCGCCGGTGGCCGAGGCGAGCTGGTCGGCGAGGAGCCGGGTGGAGGACGGCACCCGCAGCCCGGCCGAGACGACCACGAGGCTCCGGGTCGTCATCGGACCGTCTCCGCCGCCGCGTCCCGCTCGGCCTTCATCGACGCGTGCGTCGGCGCCTCGGGTACGTGCGCGGGGCGGAGCGCGGCGAACTCCCGCCGCAGCACCGGTACGACCTCCTCGCCGAGGATGTCCAACTGCTCCAGTACGGTCTTCAACGGCAGTCCGGCGTGGTCGACCAGGAAGAGTTGCCGCTGGTAGTCGCCGACGTAGTCCCGGAAGGTGAGGGTACGGTCGATCACCTGCTGCGGGCTGCCGACGGTCAGCGGGGTCTCCCGGCTGAAGTCCTCCAGCGACGGGCCGTGCCCGTAGACCGGCGCGTTGTCGAAGTACGGCCGGAACTCGCGTACCGCGTCCTGGGAGTTCTGCCGCATGAAGACCTGGCCGCCGAGGCCGACGATGGCCCGGTCGGCGTCGCCGTGGCCGTAGTACTCGAACCGCTGCCGGTAGAGGCCGACCATCCGCTGGGTGTGCTCCTTGGGCCAGAAGATGTGGTTGGCGAAGAACCCGTCGCCGTAGTACGCGGCCTGCTCGGCGATCTCCGGACTGCGGATCGAGCCGTGCCAGACGAACGGCGGGATGCCGTCCAGCGGCCGGGGCGTCGAGGTGAACGACTGCAACGGGGTGCGGAACTTGCCCTCCCAGTCGACGACGTCCTCCCGCCACAACCGGCGCAGCAGGTCGTAGTTGTTGATCGCCAGCGGGATGCCGTTCCGGATGTCCTGCCCGAACCACGGGTACACCGGTCCGGTGTTGCCCCGGCCCATCATCAGGTCGACCCGGCCGTCGGCCAGGTGCTGGAGCATGGCGTAGTCCTCGGCGATCTTCACCGGGTCGTTGGTGGTGATCAGGGTGGTCGCGGTGGAGAGCAGCAGCCGGCTGGTCCGGGCCGCGACGAACCCGAGCATGGTGGTGGGTGACGACGGCACGAACGGCGGGTTGTGGTGCTCACCGGTGGCGAAGACGTCGAGGCCGACCTCCTCCGCCTTCAACGCGATGGTCACCATGGCCTTGATCCGCTCCGCCTCGGACGGCTCCCGTCCGTTCGTCGGATCGGTGGTCACGTCCCCCACGCTGAAGATCCCGAACTGCATCGCCAGCTCCTCACTCGCTCCCGGGCGCCAGCCCCCCGGATCGCCCCGCACAACATGCTTGCCGAGTCAACTATTCCACCGGACCGCGCCGGTCGCCCTCGCCACCCCTGGTACCCCGGCCGCCACCGGCCCCGGAGCGACGGTCCTGGCCGATCCCGGCAGACTTGGCGTGCCCGCGACGAACGGGATGAAACTTCCCCGAACGGTAGCGGCGGAGTAGCACCGGAATAGGGCGGCGGTAGCGCGGGGGCGTAGGAAGGACCGGCCGGACCGGCGCCCGGACCCGGATCGGGAGCAGCACCGAGAGCTAGGGAGAAGCCTGGATGGTGGGTGTCCGAAGAGGACTGGCCGGCGCGCTGGCCGGGATCGTGCTGGCGGTGGGTCTCCCGCCGGCAACCCCCGGCCTGGCCGCGACCGCGCCGGTGACGGTGTTCAAGGACGGCGACGGCGGGTACGCCTGCGTCCGCATCCCCGCCGTGGTACGCACCGACGTCGGCACGCTGCTCGCCTTCGGCGAGGGGCGCAACGGGGACTGTGGCGACACCGGCGACATCGACATCGTGCTGCGCCGCTCCATCACCGGTGGGCGTACCTGGGAACGGCTCCAGGTGATCGCGGCCGGCAACGGCAGTACCCGGCACAACCCGACCCCGGTGGTGGACGCCGACAGCGGCCGGATCAGCCTGCTCAGTACCCAGGATTACCGCACCCCCTGGCTCCAGCACAGCACCGACGACGGGCTGACCTGGACCGACCCGGACGACATCTCCGACCAGGCCCGGCTGCCCGGCTGGGGCAGCATGATCACCGGGCCGGCGCACGGCATCCAGCTCACCCGGGGCGACCACGACGGGCGGCTGGTGGTCGGGATGAACCACCAGACGAACGGGCGCAAGGGCGGGGTGCTGCTCTACAGCGACGACGGCGGCCTCAACTGGCAGATCGGCGCCGAGTCGCAGGCCGCCGCACCCGCGCTCCAGGTGCAGGAACTCAGCGTCTTCGAGCGGCCGGACGGCTCGCTCTACGCCCTGGCCCGCAACGAGCGCAGGTCCGCCACCTCCACCGCGCACACCGCGTACGCGGTGTCGACGGACGGCGGGCAGAGCTGGCGGGCGCCGTTCACCGCCGTACCCGGGCTGGTGATCGACGACGTGCAGGCGTCCACGCTGGCGATCCGGGCCACCGACCAGGGCAGCGCGTACGACCGGGTACTGGTCGCCGGGCCGGCGGGCGACAACGGCCAGCGGGAGCGGATGACCCTCCGCTCCTCGTTCGACGGCGGACTGAGCTGGCAGGACGCCTCGGCGGGGCTGCTGGTGCACGCCGGGGCGGCGGCGTACTCGGATCTGCTCGACCTCGGCGACGGCAGCTTCGGGGTGTTCTACGAGGCCGGCGAGGGCAGCAGCCCGTACGACTCGATCAGGTTCGTCCGGTTCACCGAGGGTGACCTGGACCTGCCGCCGAACCCGTCGTCGCTGACCGGCAACCAGCGGTCGGCGGCGCTGCTGACGGCGGATCCCGCCCAGCGGCACGTCTTCGCGGCCTCGCCCGGCGGCGGCCTCTACCACTGGTTCCAGGAGCCGACCTTAGAGGTGAAGCGCGGCACCTGGGGCTCCGGGATCACCGGCAAGGTGGCCACCTTCGTCGACCGGAACCAGCAGCACGCCTTCGCCCGGGGCACCGACGGCTCGCTGGTGCACCGCCTCTGGGACTCGGGCAGCTCGTCGCTGCGCTCGGAGGTGTGGGCGGGCGCCGGATCGCTGGCGGGTGCCCCGACCGTGCTGGTGACCGACTACCAGCAGCACGCCTTCGCCCGAGGCACCGACGGCAGCCTGCGGCACTGGTGGTACGACCACGGCACCCGCGCGCTGCGCAGCCAGACCTGGGCCGGGCCGGGCAGCCTGGCCGGCGACCCGGTCTCGATCCGGTACGGCGACCAGCAGCACGTCTGGGCGGCCGGCCCGGACGGGACGCTCCAGCACTGGTGGTGGGATCCGGACGTCCCGGTCGGGGTCCGGCAGGAGTCCTGGGGCGGCTCGGTCCGGGGCGGGCTGACCGCCTTCGTGCACAACGGCCAACTGCACGTCTTCGGCCGGACCGCCGACAACGCGCTGGCGCACTGGTATCGCAGCCCGGGTGCGCTCACCGTCGCCCGCCAGGTCTGGGCCGGCGGGTCGGCGCTGGCCGGCGACCCGATCTCCTTCGTGCACGGCGCCCAGCAGCACGTCTTCGCCCGGGAGGCGGGCAACCGGCTCGGGCACTGGTGGTGGGACCCGGACTACTCGGTCCGGTACGCCGCCTGGCCCGGCACGGTGCACTCCGACCCGATCGCCCTGGTGGTCGGCGCCCAGCAGCACGTCTTCGGCGCCACCGCAACCGGTGAGCTGGGTCACTGGTGGTGGGACAGCGCCGCCGGCATCCAGCAGGAGAACTGGGGCGGCGAGATCGCCACCGGATAGCAGCCGCACCCGAGGCACGGTCGAGATCGCCACCGGACAGCAGCCGCACCCGAGGCACGGTCGAGATCGCCACCGGACAGCGGCCACGCGCGGTCGACTACCGTGGGTGATCTCCGCCATGCCGGCAGGTCGGAGATGCGCGAGACGCGGCGGATACGTTATTCATGTCGGGTGGAGGCTGGCAGCGCAGGACAGGACGACGCGACACCGACCGGCGCGCCGGGGAACGCCCCGGCGCGCCCGTGGGTCCGCCCCGGGCCGACCCGGCAGCAGCGCCGGCGAGACCTCTCCCTGGGCCTGTCGATGGCCGCACTCGGCCTGGTCAGCGTGGTGCTGTCGAACAGCATGGGCAGCTTCCCGCTTGGCACGCCGCCGTCCTGGCCCGAGCAGGTGGCCTGGGCGGTCGCCTGCGGCCTGCCGCTGGTCTGGCGGCGCAGCCATCCCGAACTCAGCACGGCGGTGCTCGCCGTGATCTTCATCGCGGCCCAGGTCCGGAACAGCCCGGAGACGCTGGTCGCGTCCGCGACGCTCTTCGTCGCCGTCTACAGCCTCGGCGCCTGGGGGCGGGACCGCCGGCTGGCCGCCCGGATCAGGATCGGGGTCATCGCCGCGATGTTCGCCTGGCTGGCGATCGCGGCCGGGCTGAGCGTCGCGTCGGTGGAGTCGAACTTCCCGGGAGCGGCCGGCCCGATCTCCCCGCTGGTCGCCGCCGCGATCACCACCGTGCTGTTCAACTGCGCCTTCTTCCTGCTCGCCTACCTGCTCGGCAACCGCACCTGGACCTCGGCGCTGCGGCAGCACGAGTTGGAGGTACAGGCCGAGGAGCTGCGCCGGTCCCGGGCCGAGAACGCCGAGCGGGCGGTCACCCAGGAACGGGTACGGATCGCCCGCGAGCTGCACGACGTCGTCGCCCACCACGTCTCGGTGATGGGCGTACAGGCCAGCGCGAGTCGGCGGGTGATGGACAAGGACCCGGACAAGGCCAAGACCGCGCTCGCCGCGGTGGAGCAGAGCGCGCGTACCGCCGTGGACGAGTTGCGCCGGATGCTCGGGGTGCTGCGCGACGCGGGCGCCGCCGACGGGGCGCTCGGCTACGGGCTGGAGCAGGTCGACAGCCTGCTCCAGGGGGCCAGGGACGCCGGGCTCGCCGTCGAGTACACGATCTACGGCACGCCGGTGCCGGTGCCGGAGTCGGTCTCGCTGGCCGGCTACCGGGTGGTCCAGGAGGCGATGACGAACACCATCAAGCACGCCCGGGCCAGCGCTGTCGACGTACGCATCCGCTACCTGCGCCGGGAGGTCGAGGTGGAGGTGACCGACGACGGCCGTACCGGGCTGGCCGCCGTACCGGCCCGGTCCGTTGGCAGTACTGGGCTCGGCCTGATCGGCATGCGGGAACGGGTCGCCGCGCACGACGGCAGCCTGGAGGTGGGTGCCCGGGCCGGCGGCGGTTTCCGGGTACGGGCCCGCTTCCCGATCGCCCAGGCCGGTGCCGCCGACGCCTCCGCCGCGACGGCGACGGCGTGACCGGGCGGAGCGCCGGCCCTGGCCGGCCCGCCCCGGCGGGTCGACACGTCGACGAGCGAGCCGAGGAGAGGTCATGACCGAGCCGACCCCGGAGACCCCGATCCGGGTACTCCTCGCCGACGACCAGCACCTGGTCCGGGCCGGCCTGCGGATCATCCTCGAGACGGAGGAGGACTTCGAGGTGGTCGGCGAGGCGGCGGACGGCCGGCGGGCGGTCGAACTGACCCTGGCCGAGCGGCCCGACGTCGTACTGCTGGACGTCGAGATGCCGCACCTGGACGGGCTGGCCGCGACCCGGCAGATCGTGGCGGGCACCGGGGCGGACGGACCGGCGGTGCTGATCCTGACCACGTTCGACCGGGACGACTACCTGTTCGCCGCGCTCCAGGCCGGGGCCAGCGGATTCCTGCTGAAGAACGGCTCACCGGAGGAACTCGTCGAGGCGGTGCGGATCCTGGCCCGGGGCGACGCGCTGCTCGCGCCGCAGATCACCCGACGGGTGATCGCCACCTTCGCCACCCCGGCCGGGGCGGCCGGCCCGACCAGCGGCCGACCGGGGGCGGGCGGTGGGCCGTCGGAGCTGGACCGGCGCCGGCTGGCCGAGCTGACCGAGCGGGAACGGGAGGTACTGGTGCAGCTCGCCGGGGGCGCCTCCAACGCCGAAATCGCCAAGCGGCTGCTGCTCGGCGAGGCGACCGTGAAGACGCACGTGTCGCGGGTACTGATGAAGCTCGGGCTGCGCGACCGTACCCAGGCGGTGGTCTTCGCGTACGAACACGGCGTGGTGACCCCGGGCGGTGCCGGCGGCTGACCGTTCCGGCCGCCGGGCGCGGTGCCCGGTCATCCTCGTGGCGCAGCACACCGGAAGTGGATCATCCCTGCGGTTCCGCCACAAGATGGACGTCAGGCGGGTCCGGCCGGATTAACGTCGTCTCCGCTGGTGCAGGGTGTGCCGGCGGAGACCTGGCGAAGGAGGCCGGATGCTGCGCGTGGCGTCCGTCGATCGGTCGTTCGGCGACCGGAGAGTGCTCGACGACATCTCGTTCGAGGTGGTCCCGGGCCGGATGACCGGGTTTGTCGGCGCCAACGGTGCCGGCAAGACCACCTCGATGCGGATCATCCTCGGCCTGCTCGCCGCCGACTCGGGCACGGTGACCTGGAACGGCGCGCCGGTCACCCGGGCCGTCCGGCAGCGCTTCGGCTACATGCCCGAGGAGCGCGGCCTGTACCCGAAGATGAAGGTCCGGGAACAGCTCGTCTACCTCGGCCGGCTCTACGGGCTGACCGCCCCGGCCGCCCAGCGCAGCGTCGACGAGCTGCTCGACCGGATCGGTCTGGCCGAGCGGGCCGACGATCCGGTGGAGAAGCTCTCCCTCGGCAACCAGCAGCGGGCCCAGATCGCGGCGGCGCTGGTGCACGATCCCGAGGTGCTGATCCTGGACGAGCCCTTCTCCGGGCTCGATCCGATCGCCGTCGAGGTGATCGCCGGAGTACTGCGGGAGCGGGCCGCCCGAGGGGTACCGGTGCTCTTCTCCAGCCACCAGCTCGACGTGGTGGAGCGGCTCTGCGACGACCTGGTGATCATCGCCGCCGGGGCGGTACGCGCCGCCGGCAGCCGCGCCGACCTCCGCTCCCGGTACGCGACCCCGCGCTACGAACTCGTGCTCGACGCCGACGCCGGCTGGGTACGCGACCTGCCCGGGATCTCCATAGTGGACCTGGACGGCGCACGGGTAGTAATCGAACTCGCCGATCCCGACGACGACCAGACGGTGCTGCGGGCGGCCCTCGCCCGGGGCCCGGTACGCGCCTTCGGCCCCATCATCCCCTCGCTCGCCGAGATCTTCCGGGAGGTAACCCAGTGACCGCGCTCGCCCCGTCCCCGACCCGGCAGCGGGCCGAGTCGGCCACCGGCACCACGCTGTGGGCCGCGACCAAGCTGGTCGCCGGCCGGGAGATCATGGTCAAGGTCCGGGACCGGACGTTCCTGATCAGCACCATCCTCTTCCTGGTGATCGCGGCGGCCAGCACGGTGCTGCCGGCGCTCTTCGCCAACAGCAGCTCGACGGTGGCCGTGGTCGGCTCGGCCGACGCCGGCGGCATGCTGGACCGGGCCGGGATGGAGGTGGTGGCCGCCGCCGACGTCGCGGCGGCGGAGCAACTGGTCCGGGACGGCGACGTGGACGCCGCCGTGGTGCCGGGCGACGGGGCCGGCACCATCCGGGTACTGGCGATGGACCGTACCCCGGACTCGGTGGTCCGGGCGCTGAGCAGCGCTCCCCCGGTGCAGCTCCTCGACCCGGACGCGGTCGACCCGGTGCTGGCCTTCATGGTGCCGATGGCCTTCGCGATGGTCTTCTTCTTCCTCTCCATCGGCTTCGGCGTGCAGATCGCGCAGAGCGTCACCGAGGAGAAGCAGACCCGGATCGTGGAGATCCTGGTGGCGGCGGTGCCGGTCCGGGCCCTGCTCGTCGGCAAGATACTCGGCAACGGCGCGCTGGCGTTCGGCCAGGTGGTGCTGATCGCGCTGGTGGCGGTGGTCTCCATGCAGGCGGTCGGTGGCGACACCGGACTGCTCGGTCAGCTCGGCCCGGCGATCGCCTGGTTCGTTCCGTTCTTCGTGGTCGGCTTCGTGCTGCTGGCCTCGCTCTGGGCGGTCACCGGGGCGCTGGTCAGCCGGCAGGAGGACATCAGCGGGGCGTCCGGCCCGGCCCAGTTGGTGATCATGGCACCGTTCTTCCTGGTGCTGTTCCTCAACGGCAACCCGGCGGCGATGACGCTGCTCTCCTACGTGCCGTTCTCGGCGCCGACCGCGATGCCGCTGCGGCTCTTCTTCGGCGACGCCGCCCCTTGGGAGCCGATCCTGGCGCTGCTGCTCCTGCTCGGCGCCGCCGCGCTCTGCATCTCGCTCGCCGGCCGGCTCTACGAGGGGTCGCTGCTGCGTACCAACGGCAAGACCTCGCTGCGGGCCGCGTGGCGGGAGCGGGAGACCCGGGTCTCCTGACGAGCCGGTCGGGATCAGGATCGTTTCGCGGCGAGGCCCGAACAGCGCCTCGCCGCGGCGATCCGGTCCTCGATCCGCTCCTTGGCGGCGCCTGAGACGACAACCGGCTGACCGGTCCGGGAGACGGTGGCCGGCAGGAACTCGTTGCGGACCACCGTACGGCCCCGGACGGTCAGCCGGAGCACCCCGGAGTCGGTGCTCTTGGAGTCGCCGTACCAGAGGAAGTTGCCGAGCCCGTAGTGCACGTACGTCCGGCCGAGCCAGCCGTCGGCGAGCAGGGTGTGCGCGTGCGTACCGAGCACGATGTCGGCGCCGGCCCGGGACATCCGACCGGCGAAGCTCGTCATCTCGCCACTCGGGCAGGAACTCCCCTCGATCCCCCAGTGCATGAAGACGATCACCAGATCGGCCTGCTCCCGGGCTGCCCGGACGGCTGCGGTGGCCCGGGCGGTGTCGAACGCCATCGCCACCCCGGGCCGGGTCGCGGTCGGCTTCCACTGCCCGGCCAGCTCGTGCACCTGCGACATGCCGAGTACGGCGATCCGCACCCCGCGTACCGTGGTCAGCCAGGGCGCGTACGCCGCATCGGCGTCGCGGCCCGCCCCGAAGACCGGGAACTTCGCCTCCGCCGCCGCGTCGAGAGTGTCCCGCAGCCCCACCTGCCCGTAGTCCAGCACGTGGTTGTTGGCTACCGAGGCGGCGTCCACCCCGGCGGCCCGCAGTGCGGCGTAGGCGCTCTTCGGTGCCCGGAAGTGGAACCGCTTCGGCTGTGGGGTGCCCCGACCGGTCACCGCCGTCTCCAGGTTCAGCAGGGTCAGGTCGGCGTCCCGCAGGGTCGGCGCGATCCGGCCGAACGCCGTCGCCGGCTCGTCGAGCAGCCGCAGCGTACGCCCGGTGAAGTGGACGTCACCGGCGAACGCCAGCCGCAGCTCGACCGGCGCGGCCGGGGTCGGTGACGCCGCCGGGGTGGTGGGCGCCGGAGCCGGCGCACTCACCGACGAGCCGGGTGCCGCCGGATCGGCCTCCGGCGCCTCGGAACATCCGAGCAGGACGGCCCCAGCCGTAACCCCCGCCACCATCGCCCGCCACGCCCGCACCGCGCCCCCGCTCATCGGCAGAGGGTACGCGGCGACGCGGCGGCACGCTGTCCGGTGAGCCGCCCGAGGTGGCTGGTGGGCTGGGCCGCCGAAGATGGCCGATGGGCCGGACCGCCAGAGGTGGCCGATGGGCTGGGCCGCCAGAGATGGCCGACGGGCTGGACCGCCGAAGGTGGCCGACGGGCTGGACCGCCGGGGTGCGTGCCGGGGTGACCGTGTGCCGGGCGGCCCCGGCGCGGGGCGGTTAGCGCTGGAGGAGCCGGCCGAGCAGGTCGAGTTGGCGGGAGTCCTGCAACGCGGAACCGACCGCCACCACCCGGGCGCCAGCGGATAGGAAGTCACCCGCGTTGTCGGCGTCCACCCCGCCGGTGGCGACGAACCTGACCGCCGGGAACGGGCCGCGCTGGGCCCGGAGCCAGCCGGTGCCGAGTTCGCTGGCCGGAAACGCCTTGAGCCAGGTGTGCCCGGTGCGGAGCGCCTGGCCGATCTCCGAGGAGGTGGCGACCCCGGGCAGGTGGGCGAGGCCGAGCCGGGAGCACTCGGCGGCCACCTCCGGGTCGTACCCGGGTGCGACGGTGAAGACGGCGCCGGCCTCGTACACCGTGTGGACCAGTTCGGGGCTGACCACCGTGCCGGCGCCGACCGGCCGGTCCCGGTCCCGGCCGGCCGCGATGGCGGCGTGCAGCGAGGGCAGCGCGTCCGGGCTCTGCACCGGTACCTCGACCACGCCGATGCCGGCGTCCCAGGCCCGCTCGCAGAGCGCGACCGTACGGGCCGGGCCGAAGCCACGCAGGATCGCCATCACCGGCTGGTCGACGAAGAGGGTGTCGAAGAAAGTCGTCGAGGAGTTGGGCACGGTCGCTCCGTTCACGGTCGGTCTTCTCCGGTCCAGCCGAGGTCCCGGGAGATCGCGGCGCAGGTCGCGGTCAGCTCCGGCAGGTGTTCGCGGAGCCGCTCCAGCGGGGCCAGGGCACGCAACGCGGTGATCGACACCGCGCCGACCACCCGGCCCCGGGCGTCCCGGACCGGTACGGCGACACAGCTCACGAAGTCCTCGAACTCGCCGTCGTCCTCGGCCCAGCCGCGCTCGGCGATCCGGGCCAGCTCCGCCCGGAACTCGGCCGGGCCGGTGATCGAGGTCTCGGTGTGCCGGGGGTACGTCAGCCGGCCCAGGAAGCGTTCCCGGGCCGGCTCGTCGAGGTGGGCCAGGATCGCCTTGCCGACCCCGGAGGTGTGCGGGTCGACCGGCTGGCCGACCCGGGACCGCATCCGCAGCGCCCCGCGACCGTCCACCTTGGTCACGTAGACGATCTCGTCGTCGACGAGTTGGGCGAGGTGCACGGTGTGGCCGTACCGGTCGCCGAGCCGGACCAGGTGCGGGTGGGCGACCGGGTGCAGGTCGAGCTGCTCCACCGCGTGCTGCGCGATCGCCACCATCCGGAAGCCGATCGTGTAGCGGCCGTCGACCGGGCGGGCGAACCCGGCGTGTTCGAGGGTCTGCACCAGCCGCGAGGCGGTCGACTTGTGCACCCCGAGGTCGTCGGCGATCTCACCGAGCGAGCGGGGCCGCTCGGCGAAGAGTTCGATGATGCGCAGTGCGCGCTGGACGGTCTGGGACATCGTCGCCTCCCCCGGGTCAGGCCGGACCGGCGGGCCGGTGCCAGTCGTCCGGCGTGATGCCCAGCACCGCGCAGATCGTCGGCACCGGTGGCACCTCGGCGAAATCCGAGACGGAGCCGAGCGCGGCACCGGCGACCAGGTGCCCGAGTCTCAGCCGGGCGGCGGGGTCGAGGCCGCGCAGCGCGCCGGAGAGCCAACCGGCGGCGAACGCGTCGCCGGCACCGACCGGCTCCACCACCTCGACCGGCCGGGCGGGCTCGACGGTGACCCCGTCGGCCGAGAACGCGACCGCCGCCACCGCGCCGTCCTTCACCACCAGGGTGCCGGGCCGGTCGACCAGGGCGCGGACGTCCTCCGGCGCCTTGACGTCCCAGAGCCGGGCCGCCTCGTCCAGCCCGACGAAGACCACGTCGGCGGCCTGGGCGAGCCGGAGCAGTTCGGTGGCAGCGGTGGAGAGGTCGGGCCAGAGCGCGGGCCGGTGGTTGACGTCGAAGGAGACCAGCCGCCGTCCCGCCGGCCGGGTGCTGATCAGCCGCTCGACCAGCGCGCGGCAGCTCGCCGAGAGCGCCGGGGTCACCCCGCTCAGGTGCAGTACGGCCGCCGGCACCGCCTCGACCCGGGTGGCGTACCCCGGATCCATGCCGGCGGCGGCGGAACCGCGCCGGTAGTAGTAGACCTTCGTGCCGTCGGGGCCGGGGTCCTTGAGGTAGACGGCGGTCGGCCGGGTCGGGTCGACCTCGACCAGCGAGGTGTCCACCCCGGTCGCCCGGAGCTGCCCGACGACCAGCTCGCCGAGCGGGTCGGCACCGACCCGGCCGGCCCAGCCGGCCCGGTGGCCCAGCGCGGCGAGGAACATCGCGACGTTGGACTCGGCGCCGCCGGCCCGCAGCACGAAGGTCGACTCGGCGTCCAGCCGCCCACCGGGGGTAGGGGTCACCATCACCATCGTCTCGCCGACGCAGACCGCGTCGAGCACCGTCGCAGGGTCGGCGTCGGTCCTCGTGACCAGGCTCACCGCGCCTCCCTCCGTTGCATATGTTGCAACCGCTGCTCATCATGTGCCGCCATGTCGTCCGGGCACAGGCTAGATCAGCGACCGGGCACGGCGCGACAGCCGGCGGGACCGGAGAGCCGACAAAGTGGCGATGAACACTGCCCCGCCGCCCCCGGCGCCCGGCGTCTCCCAGCGACCGGCTCGATCGGCTCGGGCGGATCGGCAGGCTCGGGCGGGCTCGGGTGGGCAGGGTCTCTGTCAGTCGTGGTCCGGGGCGCCGGTGAGGTGGTGGTCGGCGGCGTACAGCACCTCGGCGACCAGCCGCCGGACGTGGCCGCCGCGCGCCCGGTAGACCGCCCGTCGGCCGTCCCGCCGCACGCCGACCAGGCCGGCGAGCAGCAGCTTCGCCAGATGCTGCGACACCGCCGGCCGGGCCGCCCCGACGGCCAGGGCCAGGCTGCCCACGTCGTACTCGGCGTCGCGGAGCAGCCACAGCAGGCGGAGCCGGGTCGGTTCGGCGAGCATCCGCAGCGCGGTCACCGCCGTCTCGATCTGGGCGTCAGTGGGCAACTCCTGCCCGTTGTCGGAGGTCGCTGGCTCGTCGGGTGCGTACACGAGCACCCAGTCTGCTGTCACCACGCCAGCCCGTCCACTTCCTGGGCTCCCAGCCCGTCCACTTCCCGGGCTCGCTGACCGGGCGGGAGCGGCGCCGAGTTGGCTGACCCCGCCCGGTCAGTCGGCCGGATCGAGCGGGCCCAGCCAGCGTAGGTGACCGTCGACCCGGAGCAGCGGTACGACCACGCCGTCCGGGCCGTGCATCGCCAGTTCACCGCGCGGATCGGCGGCGTGCCCACCGTGCGGCGCGGACGGCGGCTCCTGCCAGACGTGGTAGAGCGGGCCGCCGTCGCCGATCGAGTCGATCGCCCGGTCGAAGGCCACCCGCCGATCGGCCGGCACGTGCATCCGGGTCGCCGCGTGGAACACCACCCTCGGCTCGCCGGGCGGCAGGCCACGGCCCAGGTCGCGGCAGACCCGTACCGCGTCACCCGCGACGACGGCCGGTGGCTCGGTCGCCACCGCGTCGAGGGCGGCGTGGAGCAGCGTCGCCGCGTCCTGGTTCTCCGGCCAGACCAGCGCCCGCAGCCAGCGCCGCGCACGCTCGTCGGTGACGTCCACCGGATTCAGGTCCACCCCGGTCCGGCTGGCGATCAGGGGTACGTCGTCCAGGTCCGGCGGCGGCGTCCGACCCAGCCACCGGCTGTCCAGGCTGACCGTGGCGTCGGCGGGTCCGAACACCCGGTCGCCGAGGAGGTAGCGGTAGCGGTCGACGTGCAGGTGGATGCCGGCGCTCGACCCGACCTCGACCAGGTGCACCGGGTCGGCACAGCGCTGTCCGATCGCCCAGAGCGCGTACCGCAGCGCGACCGCCCGGCGTACGACGTTGGTCTGCACCAGGCGGGTGCGGACGAGTTCACCGAGTTCGGTCCGGTACCGGCGGCAGAAGTCCCGCAGCACCGGCCCGGCATCCGCCGGCTCGGCGGCCGACGAGCCGACCAGCGACGGGTAGAAGTCGCGCAGCGGATGCGCCACTCCGGCCAGCAGCAGATAGTGTGCCGCCCCGAAGAACAGGTACGACGCCTGCTGCCCCGGCCGTCGGCCGGTGAGCAGTTCGAGGGTCGACCGGTCCCCCGCCACCACCGGACAGAGCGCCCGGTAGAGCGGTGAGGTGGTGAAGGTCGCCGGCGCGGCGGCGAAGTGTTCGGAGAGTACGTCGATCTCCCGCCCCGTCGCCATGTCCCTCGTTCCGAGTCCAGGTCCGCCGTGTAGTGGTCGAGGTCCGCCGAGTAGTAGTCCAGATCCGAGTCGCCCAGGTCCGAGTGGTCCAGGTCCCCGAGGCCAGTTCGGACGTTGTACCAGTATCCGATCCGGGGCGGCCCGGGGGATGTGAGCTGAAGCACCGTTCGATCAAGCGGGAATGTGCCGGAGCCCCAGCGGTTGGAGGCAGGTGTGATCTTCGCTGTCCGCGTCCAGACGTACGACCGCCCGCCGGGAAGGACCTCATGACCGCGACTGCCGCGCACGTCGAGGCGTCCGGGCCACCCGCCACGCCCGGCGACCTGATGACCGGCCGGGAACGGCTGCGGCTCGTCCTCGTACTCGGCTCGCTGATCGCGATCGGGCCGTTGACCATCGACATGTACCTACCGGCCCTGCCGGCGATCACCGCCGACTTCGGTACCGCCGAGGCGGCGGTCCAGTTGACCCTCACCGGCACGCTGGCCGGGCTCGCCCTCGGCCAACTGCTGATCGGCCCGTTCTCGGACGCGGTCGGCCGGCGGGTCCCGCTGCTCGCCGGGCTGGTGCTGCACGTGGTCGCCTCCGCGCTCTGCGTCGTCGCCCCGAACATCGGGGTGCTCGGCGTGCTGCGGGTGTTGCAGGGGCTGGGCACCGCCGCCGCCTCGGTGGTGGCGATGGCCGTGGTACGCGACCTGTTCAGCGGTACCGCCTTCGCCAAGATCTTCTCCCGGCTGATGCTGGTGATGGGCGCCGCCCCGGTGCTGGCACCCACGCTGGGCAGCGCGGTGCTGCGCTGGACAGACTGGCGCGGGGTCTTCATCGCGCTCGCCGTGTTCGGGATCGTCCTGGTCACCCTCGCGGTGTTCAAGCTGCCCGAGACGCTGCCGGTGCACCGTCGGCGCAGTGGCGGCGTACGCGGCACCGCCCGGGTCTACCGCTCGCTGCTGCGGGACCGTACGTTCGTCGGCCTCGTCCTGGTCGCCGGGCTGGCGATGGCGGCGCTGTTCGCGTACGTCTCCGGCTCGTCCTTCGTCTTCCAGGAGGAGTACGGCCTCGACGAGCAGCAGTTCGGGATCGTCTTCGGCGCGGGCGCGGTGGGACTGATCGGGGGCTCCCAGCTCAACGTCCGGCTGCTGCGCCGGTACGCCCCGCAGCGGATCCTGGTCAGCGCGCTGGTCGTCGGCAGCCTGGCCGGGTTCGCGCTGCTCGCCTTCGCCGCGACCGGGCTGGGTGGGCTGCCCGCCGTACTGGTGTCGCTCTGGGTGGTGCTCACCGCCTCCGGCCTGGCCATGCCGAACGCCCCGGCCCTGGCGCTGAGCCGGCACGGTGAGGCGGCCGGCACCGCTGCGGCGCTGCTCGGTGCGGTCCAGTTCGGCATCGGCGCGATACTGGCGCCGCTGGTCGGCGTACTCGGCAACGGCAGCGTGGGGATGGGCCTGGTGATCGCCGCCGGCATGGTCGCCGCGCTGACCGTGCTCCACCTCGTCGTCCGCCCCACCCACCTCTCCCCCGCCCCCACCCACTGACCCCAGCCACCCGGCGCCGGCGGGCGGATGTCGGTAGATCTAGACGACTTGTGGCTGCTCGGGCAACCACAAGTCGTCAAGATCGGGAACGACCCGCCCTGCGGCGGCGGGGCGGGGTGGGTGGTTGGTGCCAGTGGGGCGGGCGGCGCAGGGCGGGCGGTAGGGCGGTCCGGGCGTCGCCGGTGGCGGCGTCGAGTTGGGCTTGGGTGAGGAAGAGGGCACCGGTCAGGTCGGCACCGCGCAGGTTGGCGCCGCGCAGGTCCGCCCCGGTGAGGTCGGCCAGGGTCAGGTCGACGCCGCGCAGGTCGGCCCCGATCAGGTACGCCCCGCGCAGGTTGGCGCCGACCAGGTCGGTACGGCGCAGATCGGCCCCGATCAGCTCGGCTCCGCGCCGGTCGCTCCCGCTGCGGCCGGCTCGGGACCGGATCTGCTCGCTGGCGCGCAGCAGCAGCTCGTTGACGGCTCGGCGGTGCGTCGGGACGTCGAGGGCGACCAGCGAGGACGGGTCGCCGTCGGCGAGCCGTTCGGTCGTGGCGCGGGCGGTGGCCAGCTCGGTGTGCAGCGGTTCGGCCGGGCGCAGCGCCAGGGCCTCGGTCAGATACCAGAGCAGTTCGTGGAGCTGCCGCACGACCGGGAACACCTCGAACATCCCCGCCGCGATCTCCGGGTTGGTCCGCCAGTCCCGGCCCTGGTAGGTGACCTGGGCGATCTGCTGGCCGGCCCCGAAGCAGTCGAAGACCGTACACCCGGCGAAGCCACGCTCCCGCAGATCGCGGTGGATGCCGCAGCGGTGGTCGGCGCGGAGATTGGGGCAGGCCCGGCCGGCGGGCTTGTCGATGGCGAAGTCCGACGAGGCGGCGAAGGCCGGCACCACGCAGCACAGCCCGAAGCAGCGCTCGCAGTCGGCGCGCAGTTCCCGCCGCCGCCCGGCCGCCGGGCCTGGCGACTCGGCCGGGCCGGTCGGGGGTGCCACGGGCTCGGAGGTGCCGGACACGACAGTCGATCTCCAGGGAGTGGGCGGGGTGGCAGGTCCCGCGACGGGTCCGCCTCGGGGCTGAGCTGGCTAAAGGGTACCTACCGGGCAGGCCCGGCCGCGCACGCCGGGCGCGGCCGGAGCGTTTCGGTAATGCGTGCCTGGTGGACAGCCCGCATTAACCGGCCCCGCCTAGCCTCCCAGCGAGTTCCGGATACGAAAGAAGGACCGATGGGAATAATGAAGCGGGTCGGCATGGGTGCCGCGGTGGCCGCCCTGGCGATCACCGTGCCCGGGGTGGCCTTTGCCACCGACCGGAGCACCTGGGACCGCGCCGAGTTGCTGAAGTTCGCCGCGCTGCCGGCCGAGACCTTCGTCCCGGGCAGTGAGCCGTCCGGATCCCTGCTCGGCGGTACGCCCAGCAACGGCGTCGTCCCGCCCTTCGCCGACCAGCCGGTGCAGGGCTTCAGCGGCGTACTGCGCAACAGCGACGGCAGCTTCGACGTGCTCTCGGACAACGGGTTCGGCAACAAGGGCAACAGTGCGGACTTCCTGCTCCGGATCCAGCGGGTCGGCCCGAACTTCGACTCCGGCACCGTCGACGTGCTCGGCGGGATCACGCTGACCGACCCGGACGGCAAGGTGCCGTTCGCGCTGACCCGACCGGACCGGGTACTCACCGGCGCCGACTTCGACGTCGAGTCGATCAGCCGGACCGCCGACGGGACGTACTGGATCGGCGACGAGTTCGGGCCGTGGCTGCTGCACTTCGACCGGGCCGGTCGGCTGCTCGCGCCGCCGGTGGCGCTGCCCGGGGTCTTCGCCCCGGAGAACCCGACCCGGGGCGAGACCCCGGCCAACCTGAACAGCAGCAAGGGTTTCGAGGGGATGGCGCAGTCCCCGGACGGGCGTACCCTCTATCCGCTGCTGGAGGGGACGGTCGCCGGTGACGCCCCGGGCACGCTGCGGCTGCACGAGTTCGACATCGCCGCGAACGCGTACACCGGGCGGCGCTGGACCTACCTGCTGGACGCGCCGGGCAACGCGATCGGCGACGCGATCGCGGTCGACAAGGACCGGTTCCTGATCATCGAGCGGGACAACGGCGAGGGGGCGACGGCCAAGGTCAAGAAGATCTACCTGGCCGACCGGCGGGACCGCAACCGCGACGGCCAACTCGACAAGACGCTGGTCGCCGACCTGATGGATATCGCCAACCCGAAGCGGGTGGGTGGCTTCGGCAAGACCTTCACGTTCCCGTTCCAGACCATCGAGGACGTCGTGATCCTCGACGACCGCACCATCGCGGTGCTGAACGACAACAACTTCCCGTTCTCCAACGGCCGGGTGCCGGGGCAGCCGGACGACAACGAGTTCATCGTGCTCAAGCTCGACCACGACCTGGACGCCGACAAGCGGGTGCTGCGCCGGTACTGAGACCGGGACCGGTCCGCCGCCGACCCGACGGCGGACCGGTCCACCCGGGTCAACCGGCCGACGGCGGGCCGGTCTGCCGCGCGTCGGGCGGGTCAGCCGGCTGCCGGGGTGGCCGGCTCGGGCTCGCCCTGCGGCAGCGGCTCGCCGGTCTCCAGCAGCGTCTTCATGCTGGAGAGCAGCTCCGACCAGCCCTCGCTGACGCTCTCCAGCAACGAACTGCCCGGCACGAAACCCTGGTGTACGACGGTCAGCCGCACCGCCCCACCCCGAGGCTCGATCTCGAAGCTCACCCTGCTGCGCGGCTCCTCGGCCAGCTTCGCCACCTCGGCCGGATCCATCTCGTACGCCCTGGCGAACTCGGGGCTGAAGTCGTGCCAGGCGTACGACAGCCGGCGGTAGGGCTCGGCCTCCAGCACGACCTGCTCCGGCCCGACGATCCGTACGCCGTTGTGCACCCAGACCATCTCCGAGCCGACCTGCCAGTCGGTGTCGAAGGTGATCCCCCAGTACTGGCTGGTGAAGGCGGGATCGGTCAACGCCTGCCAGAGGCGTTCCGGAGTGGTGTTGATGTAGCTCGTGTAGACGAATTCGCGCTCGCCCATGGGTCCCTGCTCCAATGCGCTCTTGAGGTCGGCGAGTGCCCGCACCCGCCCCCGGTCGTACTGCTCGATCCAGCGGTCCGCGATGGCGTTGATCGGCTCGGCGTTGAGGTAGTGCAGCTTCTCCCGGCCGCGCCAGAGCGTGCTGACCAGGTTGGCCGCCTCCAGCACCGCGAGGTGCTTGCTGACGGACTGCCGGGTCATCGCAAGCCCCGCGCACAGCTCCCGCAGACTCTGCCCGGTACGGGTGTTCAGGCTGTCCAGCAGCCGTCGGCGGCTGCCGTCGGCCAGCGCCTTGAACACCTCGTCCATCCTCGCCATCCCCCGAACATGCAGCCAACTGGTTGCCTAAAACCATAGGCAGCCATCCGGCTGCATGTCAACGGAACCCCGCACACCCACCACGACCACCCACACGCGTCCCGCCGACGTAGCGGGTCAGGCAACGTAGCGGATCACGCGACGCAGCAGGTCAGCAACGTAGCCGCTCAGGCGACGCAGCGAGGTCAGGCGACGTAGTGCGGTCAGGCAACCGCTTTGCGGGCGCGTTGGGCGTCGTCGGCGTCCAGGGCCAGCCGGGCCAGCCGCGCGCAGTCGGCGGACGATCGCGCGGCGAGGGCCGCCCGCACCGGACCCAGCGCGCGGCCCGACATCGACAGGCTGGTCATCCCGAGGCCGACCAGGACCGGGGCGAGCAGCGGATCGGCCGCCGCCTCGCCGCAGACTCCGACCGGCTTGCCGGCGGCACGTCCGGCGGTACCGACCTCGGCGATCAGCCGCAGCAGGGCCGGCTGCCACGGGTCCAACAGCTCGGCCAGCAGGCCGGACTGCCGATCGGCGGCGAAGGTGTACTGGCTGAGGTCGTTGGTGCCGATACTCAGGAAGTCGACGACCTCCAGCAGTTGACCGGCGCGCAGTGCCGCCGCCGGCACCTCGACCATCACCCCGGCCTTCGGCAGTCCTGCCGCGTGCACGGCGTCGGCGAACTCGGCCGCCTCGGCCCGGGTGGCGACCATCGGCGCCATCACCCAGACCTCCGCCCCGGTCTGCTCGGCCGCCCGGGCGATCGCCGCCAACTGGGTACGCAACAGCTCCGGGCGCTGCCGGACCAGCCGCAGGCCGCGTACCCCGAGGGCCGGGTTCGGCTCGTCGGCCTGGTGCAGGAACGGCAACGGCTTGTCGGCGCCCGCGTCCAGGGTGCGGATCACCACCCGCCGCCCGGCCAGCGCCGCGAAGACCTCCCGGTACGCCTCGGCCTGCTCGGCCAGCTCCGGTTCCCGGCTCCGGTCCAGGAAGAGCAGCTCGGTACGGAACAGCCCGACCCCCTCGGCGCCGTCCGCCGCCGCCAGGTCCCGGGCCGAGCCGATGTTGGCCAGCAGGGCGACCGGGCGCCCGTCCGAGGTACGCCCCGGGCCGGAGATCGCGGCCACCGCCGTCCGGTGCTCCCGGTCGGCCGTCTCGGCGGCGGTCACCTCCACCGGGTCCACGTCGACCCGGACCAGTCCGGTCGCGCCGTCGACCAGTACCGTCGTGCCGTCGGCGAGGTCGCGGGCGCCGGGGCAGGCGACCACGGCGGGCAGCCCGAGCGCGCGGGCCAGGATCGCGGTGTGGCTGGTCGGGCCGCCGGACTCGGTGACCAGCGCGACCACCTGCTCCGGGTCCAGGTCGACGGTGTCGGCCGGGGCCAGGTCCCAGGCGGTGAGCACGTACCGGTGGCCCGGGGAGGGCACTCCGGGCATCGGCCGGCCGAGGCAGACCGCCACCGCCCGGTCGCGCAGGTCGTCCAGGTCGGCGACCCGCTCGGCCAGGTATCCGCCGGCCGCCTCGAACGCGGCCCGGTGGGTGGCGAAGGCCGCGTCGATGGCGTGCGGGCCGTCCGATCCGGCCAGCACCTTCTCGCGTACGGCCTCCAGCAGCAGCGGATCCTCGGCCATCATCGCCTGGGCCCGGAGTACGTCGACCAGGGTCTTCTCCCCCGACCGGCCGGCCCGGCGGTGCAGTTCGGCGACCACCTCGCGCAGCGCCGCCACCGCCCGCCCGGCCTCGGCCGCCGGGTCGGTCACCGGGGCGGGTGCGGGCAGCGCCGGCACCCCGGCGACCCGGAGCACCGGCCCACCGGCGACTCCCGGGCTGACCCCGATCCCGTGCAGCGGTGCCGGCTCGGCCGAGTCAGGCATCGGCCGGCTCCTCCGCGTCCAGGTCCCGGGCGAGCAGCTCGGCGAGACCGTCCAGGGCCGCCTCGGCGCCCTCGCCGTCGGCCTCGAGCACCACCTCGGTGCCCTGCTTGGCGCCGAGCGAGAGCACCGAGAGCATGCTGTTGGCGGGTACCGCCCGCTTCTCGCCGGTCCGGATGGTCACCGGGACCGGTGCCGCCCCGGCCGCCGCGACGAAGAGCGCCGCCGGCCGGGCGTGCAGGCCGCTGGCGGAGCCGACCGTGACCGTACGCGTAGCCATGTTGGCCTCCCTCTCAGGGTTCGATCGTGACCTTGATTGCCTCGCCCCGGGCGACCACGCCGAGGGCGTCGATGGCCTGCTCCAGCGGAAGCCGATGGGTGATCAGGTCGGACACCGGTACCGAGCCGGTGGCGATCAGCCGCAGCGCCTCGGCGTTCTGCGCCGGGCTGGAGCCGTTGGCACCGACGATGGTCAGCTCGCGGTAGTGCACCAGGTTGGAGTCGAGCGAGATGACCGGGTTGTCCTTGGGTAGGCCGCCGAAGAAGCTGATCCGGCCCTGCCGAGCGGCCATCTGCACCGCCTGCTCCTGGGCCGCCCCCGAGGCCGCCGCCGTGATGATCACGTCGGCGCCGCGCCCGTCGGTCAGCTTCAGTACCTCGTCGATCGGGTCCACATCGGACCCGCAGATCGCCGCGTCCGGGTGTACCAGCGCGGCGGCCAGTTCCAGCCGCTCCCGGTTCAGCTCGACCAGGAAGACCCGGGCGGCACCCCGGGCCCGGGCCAGCCGGACGTGGAGGCAGCCGATCGGTCCGGAGCCGACCACCACCACGTCGTCGCCGGGGCCGACCCGGGCCAGCTCCTGTCCGTTGAGTACGCAGGCCAGCGGCTCGGCCACCGACGCCTCGGCGTACCCGACCCCGTCCGGGATCCGGTTCAGCCCGTCCACCGCCAGTACCTTCGCCGGCACGACCAGGTACTGCGCGAAGCCGCCCTCGTAGTGGTAGCCCATCGACTCCTGGTGGGGGCAGACGGTCATCCGGCCCCGCCGGCACTCCGCACAGGTGCCGCACGGGATCGCCGCGATCACCTGCACCCGGTCGCCGGCCGCCCAGCCGGTCACCTCGGCCCCGGTCTGCACCACCTCACCGGCGATCTCGTGCCCCATCACCCGGGGCGGGTGGATGTGGTGGTGCCCGAACTTCGAGATCTTGACGTCGGTACCGCAGGTGGAGCAGTTGCGTACCCGGATCTTGACGTCGCCGGGGCCCGGCGTGGGCTCGGGGACGTCTTCGATGCGTACGTCGCCGGGGGCGTGGAATCGAACGGCCTTCATCAGGTACTTTCCTCCCGTGCCGGCGTAAGCAGGGCCAGCACGTCTTCGGGGTCGGTGGCCTCGCGCAGCGCGCGGGCCCGGTCGGTGTCGAGCAGGATCTCGGCGAGGCTGGCCAGCAGCTCGACGTGGCCGTCGCCACGGGCGGCTATCGCCACGCAGACGGTGACCGGCTGGCCGCCCCAGTCGACCCCGGCCGGGAACCGGAGCACCGCGAGCGCGTCGTGGTGCACCAGGTCCTTGCCGGCGAGCGTGCCGTGCGGGATCGCCACCCCCTCGCCCACATAAGTGGAGACGGAGCGTTCCCGGGCGAGCATGGTCTGCACATACTCCGGGTGGACCGCGCCGACGTCGACCAGGACCTCGCCGCAGCGCCGGATCGCGTCGTCGCGGTCTTCGGCCACCTCCGCCAGCCGGATCGCCCGCCGGTCGAGCAGGTCGCCGGTCAACTCAGCCACTGACCTCACCGCCGGACTCGATCGCCTTGACCACGGCGGTCACCGCCGGGTCGCCCAGGAAGACCTGGAACGGCACGACGATCTTGTCGGGCGCGGCGGCCCGGGCCCGGGCGGCCAGCCCGTTGTGCGTGATCACCACGTCGGCGTCGCCTGGGATCGAGTTGACCGGGGTGTGCTCCACCGTGACCGAGTACTTCTTGAGCTGCTTGCGGAGTTGGCTGGCGAGCATGACGCTGCTGCCCATCCCGGCGTCGCAGGCGACCACGACCTTGTGGATGTCCTTACCGTTGATGCTGCCCATGGCAGTACCCCTCTCCTTCGTACGGTTCCGGTCAGCTCTCGGCGGCGGCGGACCGGGCCACGGCCGGGCTGGTCTCGCGGTCCCGGCCCTCGGTCGCGGGTTGTGCCGGCGTCGGGTCGTCGGTCTCGCCGTCGGCGACCTCGTCGGTCTTCGGCTCGCCGGTCAGCTTGCCGAAGCCGAGCAGCGCCGAGGCGACCACGAAGGAGACCGCGGTGGCGATCAGCACGCCGAGCACCATGCCGAACCAGCCGCCCCGCGGGGTGACCGCCGCGTAGGCGAAGATGCTGCCCGGCGACGGGGTGGCGACCAGACCGGCCCCGGTGACCATGAAGGTGCCGACTCCGGCGGCGCCACCGGCGATGGTGGCCAGGATCAGGCGCGGCTTCATCAGCACGTACGGGAAGTAGATCTCGTGGATGCCGCCGAGGAAGTGGATGATGCCGGCCGCCGGTACGCTCGGGCGCAGCGAGCGCGGCCCGAAGAGGAAGAACGCGAGCAGCAGGCCGAGACCCGGGCCGGGATTCGACTCGATCATGAACAGGATCGACTTGCCGTTCTCCTGCGCCTGCGCCACCGCCAGCGGCGACAGTACGCCGTGGTTGATCGCGTTGTTCAGGAACAGCACCTTGGCCGGCTCGACGAGTACGGAGGCGGCCGGCAGCAGGTTCTGCCCGATCAGCCAGTCCACTCCGCTGCCGGCCCAGTCGCTGAGCCTGCCCACCACCGGGCCGGCCCCCCAGACGCCGAACAGTGCCATACCGCCACCGACGATGCCGGCGGAGAAGTTGTCGACCAGCATCTCGAAGCCGGGTCGGATCCGGTCCTCGATCAGCTTGTCGAAGAGTTTGATCAGGTACGCGGCGGCCGGGCCCATGATCATCGCGCCGAGGAACATCGGGATCTCCGCGCCGACGATCATGCCGACCGTGGCCACCGCGCCGACCACCGCACCGCGCTGGCCGTGCACGATCCGGCCGCCGGTGTAGCCGATCAGGATCGGCAGCAGACTGAAGATCATCGGATCGACCAGCTTGGCCAGGTGCTCGTTGGGCAGCCAGCCGGTCGGGATGAAGAGCGCGGTGATCAGGCCCCAGGCGATGAACGCCCCGATGTTGGGCATGACCATTCCGGCCAGGTGACCGCCGATTCGCTGGACCTGGGCTTTGAAGCCGGTGCCCCGGACCTCCGGGGTGTACGACATGGCCATGAGGGGGACTCCTTCGCAGAGGTTGGCCCGCGTTACCGAACGCGGCCGGGTGCGGATGTCATGCCGTCGGCACCGGGGGTCGGCCGACGTCGGAAGTGCTGTCGCTGTCTTGCTGGCATGACCGGCTCACCCCTGCGGCAGCAGCGGCCGGACCAGGTCCGGTCGGGGGTGGAGTCGGACGGTTTTCCGGAGCAGGTCGCCGGGGCCGGGCATCCGGCTGCCGGGCAGGCTGACCGCCGCCGCACCCCAGGCGAGCCCTTCGGCGAGGGCGTCCGGGCCGCGCGCACCGGCCGCCAGGAAGCCGGCCAGCAGCGCGTCGCCGGCCCCGACCGTGCTCTTCGGCTGCGGCACCGGCGACTCGCCGGTGAGCACGCCCTTCGCGTCGACCAGCACCGCGCCGTCGGCGCCGAGGCTGGCCAGCACGGTGCCGGCGCCCCAGCTCCGGAGCTGGACGGCGGCGTCGACCACGTCGCCGAGGGACCGCAGCGGGACGCCGACCGCCTCGGCCAACTCCTCGCGGTTCGGCTTGACCAGCGCCACGCCGGCCTCGGCGGCGGCCCGCAGCGCCGGCCCGCTGGTGTCGACCGCGAGCCGTACCCCGGCGTCGACCAGCCGGGCACAGAGGTCGCCGAAGGCCGTCGCCGGCAGCCCTGGCGGCACGCTGCCGCAGGCCACCACCCAGTCGGCCGAGCCGGCCGCCGCCAGCACCGCCCTGGTGACCTCGGCGAACTCCGATCCGGCCAGGACCGGGCCGGACTCATTGATCTTGGTTACCGTGCCGTCCGGCTCGGCGAGGGTGATGTTCGACCGGGTACGACCGGCGATCGGCACCACCAGCAGTTCGACGCCCTCGCCCTCCAGCAGCCGGACGAGCTGGGCCCCCTCCTCGCCACCGACCGGCAGCACGGCCCGGGACGGTACCCCGTTGGCCAGCAGTGCCCGGGAGACGTTGACGCCCTTGCCACCCGGGTCGAGGTGTGCGGAGGCGGCCCGGATCACCTCGCCCCGGGCCAGTAGGTCGATCTCCATCGCCCGGTCCAGGCTGGGGTTGAGCGTGACGGTGAGGATCATGCCCGCACCACCCGTACGCCGGCCGCCTCCACGTCGTCGGCCAGTTCCTCGTCCACGCCGTTGTCCGTGATCAGCAGGTCGAGGTCGGCCAGGGTGCCGAACCGGGCCAGGTAGTCGTTGCCGATCTTGGTGTGGTCGGCGAGCAGTACCACCCGGCGGGCAGCACCGATCATCGCCCGCTTCACCGCCGCCTCGGCCGGGTCCGGGGTGGTCATCCCGCGCTCGACCGAGCAGCCGTTGGTGCCCATGAAGGCGACGTCGACGTAGAGCTCGGCGAGCGGGCGCAGTGCCCAGTCGTCCACGGTGGCCAGCGTCTTGCCGCGCAGCCGGCCGCCGAGCAGCAGTACCGTGAGGTTGGGCTTCAGGCCGAGCGCGGAGGCGAGTACCGGCGAGTTGACCACCACGGTCAGTTCGCGGTCCGAGGGCAGCAGGTGGGCCAGCCGGGCGGTGGTGGTGCCGGCGTCGAGGATGACCGCACCCTCGTCGGGTACCTCGGCCAGCGCCGCCTTGGCGATCCGCTCCTTCTCGGTGATGAGTACGGCGTCCCGGGCGGCGAGTGCGGGCTCGAACCCGATCCGCTCGACCGGGATCGCCCCGCCGTGTACCCGACGGAGCACTCCGGCCCGCTCCAGCACGGTCAGGTCCCGGCGGATCGTCTCCGCGGTCACGTTCATGCCCTCGGCCAGCGCCATCACGTCGACCCGACCCGCCTCGCGGGCCAGACGCAGGATCTCCTGCTGACGTTCCTCGGCGTACATCTGTTGGATCTCCCGCCCGATCGTTTTTGCTTGCCTTCTGTTTACGCCCGTTCCTGTGGGCAGTCAACATCCGGCCGTAACAGTTTGGTCATCTGCCGGACGCAGCAGCGCGTGATCCAGGACATTCCGCCCGTGGTGGCACTCCTGTTCTCCCGGGGGCGACCACCCGCTGGGCACTACTGACCACCGGAGGCGATGACGGAACCAAACCGACAGCAATCTCCGTTTGTGTGGTTTCACCCGGGGCCGCTTCCCGGACCCTGGCTCGACCACTGTCCGGCCCGGTGCCTGGCGTCGCGGACCTCCGCCCCGGAGCCGCCAGCAGTCGTCGCGCGCCGAACGCAGTGATCTTCGGCGGGAACAGCCGGTGGCGCATCGATTAACTTCACCGCCTGCCCCTACCGGTCGGGACCTCGGCTGTCGAAGATGGAGCCGACCCGCACACCCCGCGGGCTCCGTCCGAACTGGAGGACACCTTGGCCGTATCCGCCACTCCCCGCTGGACCGTCCGTCCCCTCCCGGCCACCCCGGCCCGGGCCCGCCGGTTCCTGACCAGCTTCGCGATGCTGGCCGCCCTGGTCGCCGGCCTGCTGGTCGGACCGGCGGTGGTCGCGCCGACCCAGACCGACTCCGCGTCGGCCGCCGTCTACAGCTCCTGCACCATGGCCCGCTGCGCGGACGCCCGGACCGCCCGCAGCGGCTGGGCCAGCCGGGGCTTCCCCACCGCCCGCAACTGGTACTCGTGGAGCGGCGGGCTCTACAACTACGCCGGTGGCCAGCACTTCAACCGCGAGGGCCAGTTGCCGACCAACGCCACCTACTACGAGTACGACGTCTACCCGCGCAACCGTGGTGCGGCCCGGGACGCGTACCGGATCGTGGTGAACAAGGCGACCGGGGCGACCTGGTTCACCCCGAACCACTACACGGACTTCTACCGGCTCTGACGACCGCACCACCGGACGCCCGGCCTCCCGCCCCCGGCGTACCGTCGCCGTGGCAGCAGCACCTGTCCGGTCGGGAGGCCGGACCGACCGAGGGATCACGATGCCCGACCAGTCCGACGTCGTACTTCCGCGCTGGCTGACGGTGTCGGCCGACCCGCCGGCCCGGGACGCCACCGTGCTCGGCGGGGCGGGCAGTCGTACCCGGGCCGCCCTGTTCACCGAGTGGGCGGCCCGGCTGGGCTTCCCGGACTACTTCGGGCGGAACTGGGACGCCTTCGAGGAGTGCCTCACCGACCTCGTCGCGGAGCGGCCCCGGACGCTGGTCGTGACGGACCCGACGGAACTGCTCGCCGACGAGCCGCCGGAGCAGCTCGGCGTGCTGCTCGCCGTCCTCGACACGATCGCGGCCGACACGACCGACCCGTCCGGCGGGCCGGGGCTACGGGTGCTCCTGCACGCCGGTCCCGGCGACTCCGCCGGACTCCGCCGACGGATCGGGGCCGCGCTCCCCTGACGGCGGGGCCGGATCGCCGGTAGCGACCACTCGGTGAACCCTTTTCAACCTGAACCGCGCGGCGCGCACGCACCGCCGCTGACCTTGCGGCTCGTCGGACCGCACGGGGAGGTTGAAAAAGGTTCAGTCCTCGGCCGACCGTTCGAGGTCGCGCTGTACCCGGTTCATCCCGTGCAGCCAGCGGTCCGGGTCGGTGGCCCGCCGGGTGTAGTACGTCGCCACCTCTGGATGTGGCAGCACCAGGAACCGGTCGTCGGTCAGCGCCGCCACCACCAGCTCGGCGACCTGCTCCGGGGTGATCGCCCCGGCGGTGAGCAGGGCGGCGCCGGGGCCTTCGCCCTGCTCCAGCATCGGCGTGCGGACACCCTGTGGGCAGAGCGCCTGCACGACGATTCCCCGGTGGGCGTAGCTCGCCCGCAGCCACTCGGCGAACGCCACCGCCGCGTGCTTGGAGACCGAGTACGGAGCGGCGCCGAGCAGGGTGAGCAGGCCGGCCGCCGAGGCGGTGACGAGGAGTCGACCGCGCCCGGCCGCCAGCCAGTCGGGCAGCAGCTCGCGGGCGGCGTACACCTGGGACATGGTGTTGACCCGCCAGGCGTGCTCCCAGGTGTGGTCGGCGGCGTCCAGCCCTCCGGTGCCGGGCACTCCGGCGTTGGCGCAGAACAGGTCGATCCGGCCGAACCGGCCCCGGGCGTACCCGACCAGCGCGGCCACCGCAGCCGGGTCGGCCATGTCGGCGGGGAAGACCTCGCCGCCGATCCGGGCCGCGACCGCCCGGGCCGCGTCGGCGTCGAGGTCGTTGACCAGCACCCGGGCACCCTCGGCGGCGAACCGGGTGGCCAGCGCCGCGCCGATGCCGGAACCCGCCCCGGTCACCACCACGGCCGCGCCGGGCAGGACGAATCCGGGACTTCCCGTGTTCACGATGTGGATGGTATCCGCACCGCGCCCGCCACCCGGGTCCGCTCGGATGGCGGGGCTGGTTCCCCGGGCACCCTGGTGGTACTTTTCTACGTCGTAGAAGAACCCGGGGGGCGGAAGCGATGCGTGGTGCACCGAGACGGAACGTCCACTGGTTCCTCTGGCCGTACCGGGTCCTGCTCACCCTGGTCGCCCTGCTCTGCTACCTCCAGGCGATCCTCGCCGGGCAGTTCCTGTCCGGGACGTACGGGTCGCTGCTCGCCCACCAGAACACGGCCGCGGTCATCGACATGCTGTTGATCCTGGCGATCCCGACGGCGCTGGTCATCACGCTGTGGGGCCGCCGACCGTGGTGGCCGGTACTGTTCGCGGCCGGCCTGCTCGGGCTCACCTCCACACAGAACTGGCTCGGCTTCGGCCGGATCCTCACCGTGCACGTACCGCTCGGGGTGGCGATCGTGATCGCCGCGACCGGCGTGGCGGCCTGGGCCTGGCGCGCGTCGCCACGGGCCGACGCCGCGCCGGTCGGGACACCGGGGACCGACCGGTGACCGGGGTGAGCCGCCGCCACCTGCTGGTCGGTGCCGCGATCGGCGCTGGCGCCGCCGGCCTGGGCGTACCGCTGCTCACCGGCCTGGCCGGGTCCTCCTCGACCGGTACGCTGCTGCGCAGCCGCCGGCCACTGCCGAGGCCGTTCAGCCGGCGGCTGACGATCCCCGCCGAACTCGCCCCGGTCCGCCGGGAGGGCGAGGCGGACGTCTACGAGATCGAGCAGCGGGTCGGCCGGGCCGACATCCTCGACGGGGTCGGCACGCCGATCTGGGGCTACAACGGCACCTTCCCCGGCCCGACGATCCGCAGCCGCAGCGGCCGACCCGTCGTGGTCTACCACCGCAACGCGCTGCCGGTGCCGACCGTCGTGCACCTGCACGGCGGCCACACCCCGGCCGAACACGACGGCTACCCGACGGATCTCCTGCTGCCGGAGGGCAGCGCCGGGCAGCACCCGGCCGGGCACGGCGGGGCGGTGACCGTGGGGCGGCGCGGCTACGCGTACCCGATGAACCAGCCGGCGGCGACGCTCTGGTACCACGACCACCGGATGGACTTCACCGGACCGGCGGTCTGGCGTGGCCTGGCCGGCTTTCACCTGGTCGGCGACGCCGAGGAGGAGGCGCTACCACTGCCCCGGGGGCAGCGCGACCTGCCGCTGATGATCGCGGACCGGGCCTTCGACCAGGACGGCACGCTGCGCTATCCCAGCCGCTCCGACGACCTGCTCGGCTCCCCCGGCGTGCACCCGCCCTACCAGGCCGGAGTGCTCGGCGACGTGATACTCGTCAACGGTCAGCCGTGGCCGACCGCCGAGGTGGCCGGCACGCACTACCGGCTTCGGCTGCTCAACGCCTCCAACGCCCGCCGGTACCGGCTGCGGCTCGACCCCGCCCCGCCCGGCGCGCTGGTGCAGATCGGCTCCGACGGCGGCCTGCTGCCCGGCCCGGTACGCCACGACAGCATCGACCTGGCGCCGGCCGAGCGGGTGGACGTCGTCGTCGACTTCGCCCGCTGGCGCCCCGGGCAGCACGTCACGCTGGTCAACGACTTCGGCGAGGACGCCGGCACCGGCCGGGTGATGCGGTTCGAGGTCGGCGACGCGGTGGCCGATCCGGCCCGGGTGCCGGCGCGGCTCTCCGCAGACCACCGGACGCTGCGGCGCGCCGACGCGACCCGCACCCGCAGCCTGGTCTTCCAGTCCCGGGACACCGGTGGCGCCCACCACTGGCTGATCAACGGCCGGCCGTTCCACCCCGAGCGGGTCGACGTGGCGCCGAGGCTCGGCAGCGTCGAGATCTGGCGGCTCGTCGGCGACCTGCACCATCCGATCCACCTGCACCTGAGCCACTTCCAGGTGCTCTCCCGCGGCACCGGCGGGCCGCGCGGCACCGACGCCGGCTGGAAGGACACCCTCGACCTGCTGCCCGGCGAGCCCGCCGAGATCATCGTGCCGTTCGCCGACTACCCCGGCCGGTACGTCTTCCACTGCCACAACCTCGAACACGAGGACATGATGATGATGGGCAACCTCACCGTCGGCTGAGTCCGTCGATCAGCGCCCGCCGAGTCCGTCGATCAGCGCCCGCAATCCCAGGTCGAACTGCCCGTCCGGGTCGTAGCCCTGGGCCATCCCCGCCGCCAGCGCCGGGTAGGCCGCCATCACCTCGGCCGGGGCGACGTTCGCCTCCGGCGGCGGACCGGCCGGCACCCCCACCTCGACCAGCAGATGCCCCAGGGTGTACGCGCGAGCGCAGGTGAGGATCCGCAGCCCCTCCGGCGCCGACAGCCCGGTGTCGACCAACTGTCTGATCAGCAGGTCGCTGCTGGCCAGCGTCCTCGGGGTCAGCACCGGCCGGGTACCGATCAGCGGCACCGTGTGCGGATGCCGGCGCAGCACCGTACGCAGCCGTTGGCAGGCGTCCCAGACCACCGACTGCCAGGTCGCCCCGGGCGCCGGCTCCGGCAACCCGACCTCGTCGAGGACCGCCTCGACGACCGCGTCGAAGAGCGCGCCCTTGTCCGGCAGGTAGTAGTAGACGGCCATCGGGTCGACGCCGAGTTCCGCGCCGAACTTGCGCATCGTCAGCCCGGCCACCCCGTCGCGGTCGATCACCGCCAGCGCGGTACGCACGATCGTGTCGCGGTCCAGGCTGGGCCGGCCCATGCTCCCACCTCCCGGACGACGACAATCCGACACGCTACGCCGAGGGCGGTCGCCGGCCGCGTCCACCTCCCGGAACGACCTTTCGGGACGAGGGCGGCACCCGGACGGGCGGGCGCCGCGCCGGTACCGGCGCGGTCGAGCCGGACCCGCCGGTACCCGTGGGTCCGGGCCGGCGGCGCGCCGGGATCGCCGGTCGCCGCGTCGGCCGGTTGGGCGTGGTGAAAAGCTGACGGGTATGAGTTCCGACAGCGCACCACCCGCTCCGCCGGTCAGCACGATCCCGAACGACCCCGACGACGACTCCGGCACCTTCGCCGACCTCGGGCTGCGGACCGAACTCCTGGACGCGCTCGGCACGCTGGGCTACGAGGAGCCGACCGCCATCCAGCGGGCCGCCATCCCACCCCTGCTGGCCGGCCGTGACCTGCTCGGCCAGGCCGCCACCGGGACCGGGAAGACGGCAGCCTTCGCGCTGCCGCTGTTGCAGCGGCTGCCGGAGGGGCAGCGTTCCGGTGCGCCGGTCGCGCTGGTCCTGGTGCCGACCCGGGAGCTGGCCGTGCAGGTCTCCGAGGCGGTCCACCGGTACGGCCGCGACCTCGGCGTACGGGTGCTGCCGATCTACGGGGGCCAGCCGATCGCCCGGCAACTGCGGGCGCTGGACGGCGGGGTGGACGTGGTGGTGGCCACCCCGGGGCGGGCGCTGGACCACATCGCCCGGGACACCCTGCGGCTGGACAGCCTCGACACGGTGGTACTGGACGAGGCCGACGAGATGCTCGACATGGGATTCGCCGAGGACATCGAGGCGATCCTGCAACACGTACCCGAGCAGCGGCAGACGGTGCTCTTCTCCGCCACCATGCCGGCCCGGATCGACGGGATGGCCCGGCAGTACCTGCGGGACCCGGCCCGGATCGAGATCGGCCGGCAGCCCGCGCCCACCGGCACCGCCCCGCTGGTCCGGCAGACCGCGTACGTGGTCGCCCGGGCGCACAAGCCGGCCGCGCTCGGCCGGGTACTCGACGTCGAGGCGCCGACCGCGGCGATCGTCTTCTGCCGCAGCCGGGAGGAGGTCGACCGGCTCACCGAGACCATGAACGGTCGCGGCTACCGGGCCGAGGCGCTGCACGGCGGGATGACCCAGGAGCAGCGGGACCGGGTGATGGGCCGGCTCCGCGCCGGTACCGCCGATCTGCTGGTGGCGACCGACGTGGCCGCCCGGGGGCTGGACATCGAGCAGCTCACCCACGTGGTCAACTACGACGTGCCGCCGGCGCCGGAGTCGTACGTGCACCGGATCGGGCGGGTCGGCCGGGCCGGCCGGCAGGGGGTGGCGATCACCCTGGCCGAGCCCCGGGAGCACCGGATGCTCAAGACCATCGAGCGGACCACCGGGCAGCGGATCTCGATCGACAAGATCCCGACCGTGGCCGACCTGCGGACCCGGCGGCTGGAGATGACCCGGGCGGCGCTGCACGAGAGCCTGCTGGAGGACGACCTCGAACCGTTCCGGGTGATCGTGGAGACCCTCACCGACGAGTTCGACGTGATGGAGGTGGCGCTGGCGGCGGTGAAGCTGGCGCACGAGTCGGCCGGCGGCCCGGTCGACGAGGAGGAGGACATCCCGCAGGTGGCGTTCCGGGCCGACCGGGACGGCCGGGCCCGGCGGGACGGCGGTCGGGACGGTGCCCGGGACGGGCGCGGCGGCCGGCCCCGCTCCGGCGACATGGCCTGCATCTTCATCGGGGTCGGCCGGCGGGCCGGCATCCGCCCGCAGGACCTGGTCGGTGCGATCACCGGCGAGACCCAGGTCAGCGGCCGGGAGATCGGCTCGATCGAGATCGCCGACCGGTTCTCCCTGGTCGAGGTGCCGAGGTCCGCGGCGAACGAGGTGATCACCCGGCTCCGGCAGAGCACCATCAAGGGCCGCAAGGCGACGGTACGCCGGGACCGCGAGGTCGGCCGCGACCAGCGCGACGGCTGAACCGAGGCGGCAACGGGATCCCGGGCGAGTGGCCGCCCGGTTGTCCTCTTCCCGCCCGGCGAGGGCGGGAGGGTGTGCACCGGGGCCGGCCGCCCCGGTCGACCATCGTCGGAGGAGGGGCAGGTGGACGGGGCGGACCCGGACCGCTGGTCGGCGGTCGCGGCGGGCTGGGCCGAACTGTGGGGCAGCTTCGCCGAGCCGGTCTGGCGGGCCGTGGTGGCGGCGGCCGGGATCGGACCTGGTTCCTGGGTACTCGACGTCGGCTGCGGCGGTGGTGACCTGCTCGGCTATCTCGACCGGCTCGGCGCGGCGACCGCCGGGGTCGACCCGGCGCCCGGCATGGTGGCGCTGGCCCGGTCCCGGGTACCCGCCGCCGACCTGCGGATCGGCGACGCCGAGCGGCTGCCCTGGCCGGACCACACGTTCGACCTGGTGGCCTCGGTCAACGCCGTGCAGTTCGCCGACGACACCCTGGAGGCGCTGGCCGAGTTCGTCCGGGTCACCCGGCCCGGTGGACTGGTGGCGATCGCCAACTGGGCGGAGGGGCGGCACAACGACCTGGACGCGGTCGAGCGGGCGGTCGCGTACGCCGCCGGCGAGGAGCCGCTGCCCGACGGCGAACTGCGGGAGCCGGGTGGTCTCGAACGACTGCTCGCCGACGGTGGGCTCGACGTGGTGGCGGCGGGACTGGTGGCGGTCCCCTGGTACGCGCCCGACGACGACGCGCTGGTCCGGGGCGTCCTGCTCGGCGAGGATCCGGAGACGGTGGCCGGCACCGCGTCGACGGTGCGGGACGCGGCCCGGCCGTTCCGGCAGCCGGGCGGCGGCTACCGCCTGGACAACGCGTTCCGGTACGTCGTCGGACGTACCCCGCGCTGACCGCCCGGCCACCGGCTCGTCCGGTCGGCTCAGCGCAGCGCCCGGGCGACCTCGGTCGCGATCAGCTCCGCCCCGGCGTCGTTGAGGTGCAGCCGGTCACCGGCGTCGAACTCCGGTCGCAGCGCGTCCGAGTCCGCCGGGTCGGCGAGGAGCCGGTCCAGGTCGACCAGGGCGTCGTACCCGACACCGGCCCGGAGTGAATCGTTCACCCGGTCCCGGACCGCCTCGTTCGCCGGGGTGTCGTAGCCGAACGCGCCCTTCCACGGCGGGATCGTCAGGCCGACCACCTGGATCCCCTGTCGGTGCGCGGCCCGGACCAGCGCCCGGTGCCCGTCGACGACCTCGGCGGCGGTCACCACCGGCGAGGCGCCGCAGCCGAAGTCCGGGAAGCCGCCCCCGCCGATGTCGTTCGTGCCGATCAGGACGACCACGGCCCGCACGCCGGGCTGGCCGAGCGCGTCCCGGTGGAACCGGGTCACTCCCCGCTCGCCGTAGCAGGGCGAGTCGGCCAGCAGCTTGTTGCCGTTGATTCCGACGTTGACCACGCCCAGGCGGTGGCCGCCGGCCACGAGACGCTCGGCCAACTGGTCCGGGTATCGGTTGTCGGCACCGGGAGTGCTGCCGTAGCCGTCGGTGAGGGAGTCGCCGAACGCGACCACCGTGTCCCGGGCGGCGTCCCGACCGTCGGACCCGCCCCGTCCCGCCCCGCGCGGCGGCGGCCCGGAGACGTCGACGCCGGCCAGGTAGTACCACGAGTGGCTGGTGTCGCCGCCGAACGCGTCGGCGCCCGGCTCGGAACGCCGGTCACCGGTCGCCCGGTAGGTGGTGGTGAGGCCGCCCTGGTGGAACGTGGCCGGCCCGGTCGGGTCGGCGAAGTAGAAGGTGACGGTCAGCCGGTCCAGCGCCGCGACCCCGAACCGGACCGGGTCGGACACCAGCTCCGCCCCGACCGGGACGGTCACCGATGGCCGGTGCCGGAAGGTCAGCGGTCGCAGGGTACCGGGTCGGACGGCGGCGCCCGGACCGGAGCTGCCGACGGTCGCACCGGTCAGCCGCAGCGGCTGCGTGCCGTACCGGTTGGAGAGTCGGACCCGCAGTTGGGAGCCGCCGGTGCTGACCCGCACCACCTGCCGTACCGACTCGCCGGTGAAGCCGTCGACCGACCAGTTCGGCCCGTCCCAGTCGTTGCCCGGCACCGGGTGGTGCAGGCCGGTCGCCCAGGCCGCCGACCAGTCCCCGGCACCGGCTGGCCCGGCCGCCCCGGCCGTGCCGGACGGTACGGCCAGCACGGCCGCCGTCACGATCGCGGCCACCGCAAACCGCCTTGCTCTCGAAAATCTCACAGTACTGTCCCCTTTTCGGATGGTCCGTCGATCCGGCGTCCCGTGCCGCCGGCCTCGACGCCTCCTACTCTGCGGAGCGGGCCTTACGATTTGTTTACGCTCCGACCGTAAGCCGTCCTCGTCGTGATCGGTCGCAGCCGGGTCCTCCCTCGTCCGCTCGACGGCCCGTCAACTGTGCGGGCGCTGGCTTGCGGTTTGTTTACCGTCGCCCGCCGGCTCGCCGTCGCCGTCGCACTCGGTAATCCAGGCCGACTCCAGAAATCGCGGTACGCCGATTGCTACCGTTTACCGGCCCGGTGGGGCAAAGGGGGTGACCAGGCGCATTGTCTCCACTCGACCACACCGTCGACCCGCAGTTCGCGCGGGTGTCGGTCATCGTCCCGAACTTCAACAAGGAGAAGACTCTCCGGGCCTGTCTCGCGGCGATCTACGCGCAGACCCGGCCGGCGGCCGAGGTGATCGTCGTCGACGACGCGAGTACCGACCGGTCCCGGCAGATCGCGGCCGAGTTCCCCTGCACCCTGCTGGCGTTCCCGGTCAACCGGGGCGTCTCGGCGGCCCGGAACGCCGGAGCCGCCCGGGCCGGCGGGGACCTGCTGTTCTTCGTCGACTCGGACATCGCGCTGGCGCCGGACGCGCTCGCCGGGGCGGTGGCGGAGCTGCGGGCACATCCCGGCTGCGGCGTGGTGCAGGGGATCTACGACCTGACGCCACTCTTCGCGGACGGGCCGGTCGAGTCCTACAAGACGCTCTTCGAGCACTTCTGGCGACGCCGCGACGTCGGGGTCACCGCGATCACCATGTTCGCGCTGACCGCCGTCCCCCGGCACGTCTTCGAGCTGGTCGGCGGCTTCGACGAACGGCTGCGCGACGCCGAGGACGTCGAGTTCGGCACCCGCCTGCCGGCGTCGTACGAGATCCGCACCAGCGACCGGATGCTGGGCCGGCACGACGACGTGGACCGGTTGGGGCCGTACCTGTCGGAACACTTCCGCCGCGCCCGGACGTACGCCGGGGCGGTCGTCGCGGCGCGCTGGACGCCCCGGCCGGCGACGCCCAGCGTGGAGTCCGCCGACCGGCGGGCCCCGCACCGGATCGACCTCGGCTCGGTGGTCGGGCTGCTGGGCAGCGCCGTGACGGTGACCGGGCTGCCGCTGGCCGCCTGGTCGCCGTGGCTGCTGCTGGTGCCGCTGGCCGGGTTGTCCGCCTTCCTCGGCGCGGACCGGGCGCTGCTGGGTTTCGCGCTCCGGCAGCGCGGACCGGGCTTCCTGCTCTTCGCCACCGCGATGCGGTTCCTGACCCACCTGACCGAGTTCGTCGGGCTGGCCCTCGGGCTGGGCCGGGCCCTGCTGCGGCGCCCCCGGCCCGGCCGGGTCGCCCCGCTGGCCCCGGAGTCGACCCGGTGAACCGCGCGACGGATCACCCGGACGCCGTCGACCCCGCCGCGCCCCAACCGGCGACGGCACCGGCCCCGGGCGGCTCGAACGACCCGACCAGCCGGACCAACCCGTCCAGCTCAGGCAGCCCGTCCAGCTCGGGCGACCCGACCGGCACAGGCGACCCGACCAGCACAGGCGACCCGACCAGCACAGGCGACCCGACCAGCTCGGGCGACCCGACCGGCACAGGCGATTCGACCAGCCCGGACGCCTCCGGCAGGCCGACCGGGGCGGGCGGCGGGCCTGGCGGCGGCGGGCCGGTCGAGTTGGTGCGACGGCTGGCCGGGCGGGGGTCAGGCTGGTGGCGGCGAGTCAACCAGTTGCTGGTCGTGGTCTTCGTGCTGGCCCTGACGGTCGGGCTGGCGCTGTTCCTGCGGGACCAGGACTGGACCCCGGTCCGCGAGCTGGCGCAGCGACTCGACCCGGTCCAGGTCGGACTGGTGCTGGGCGGCGCCCTGCTGGTCAACTCGGTCGGGCTGCTGCTCGGGTACCACTCCTGGCAGGCGCTCTTCGTCGACCTCGGCGCGGCGGTGGACCGGTGGACCGCCGCCCGGCTGTTCTTCGTCGGGTTCCTCGCCAAGTTCGTCCCGGGCCGGTTCGTCGCGCTGCCGGTGCTGCTCAGGATGGGGAAGGAGATCAACGTCGGGGCGGTCCGGCTGGCCGGTGTCTTCCTGCTCAGTTGGGTGGTGGTGGCGCTGACCGGGATGACCGTCGGCCTCGCGGCCGGGCCGGCGGTACTGGACCGGGCGACCGGCTGGATGCTGCTCGCCGTACTGCCGCTGGTGGCGCTCTTCGTCCGCCCGGAGCTGCTCAACCGGGGGCTCGCCGGGGCGGCACGACTGCTGCGGCGGCCACCGCCACAGGTCAGCGCGTCCCGGACCGGCATCCGGCGGGCGATCACCACGCAGTCGCTCTCCTGGGTGATCTCCGGGCACCACCTCTGGCTGCTGGCGGTGACCGCCGGCGCCCCGCCGCTGCGCTCCTACCTGGTCTGTGTGGCCGGCTTCGCCGCCGCGACCGTGGCCGGGCTGCTGGTGATGGTCGTACCGGACGGGCTGGGCGTCCGGGAGGCGGTACTGATGGTGGGACTCGCCACCGTGATGCCGGTGTCGGTCGCCGCCCCGGTGGTGCTGACCAGTCGACTGGTCTGCGCGCTCAGCGAGGTGGCGGTCGGCGCGGGCGGGCTGCTGCTCGCCCAGTACGTGCACCGGCGCCGGCTCGGCCCACGCCGGGGTGTCGACCCCGCGCTGACCGGCTGACCCGAGCCCCTTCCGCCGGGTCGGCCAGCCAGGAACGTCGATAGCGTCAGTCCCGGAGCCGTCGGGATCCGTCCCACGTCGAGAAATGTCGGTGACACCATGTCGAATGCGCTGGTCCGTGCGGTGGCACGGCTGATCCGAGTTCCGGTACAGGTGCTGATCCGATCGAACCCCAGGCTCAACCGGGCGTGGTGGAACGCGCAGTACGCGTTGGGGTTCTGGCGCTATCTCGACGACATGTCCGACGGGAACATGCCGCTGGCGCTGATCGAGACCTGGGCACCCCGGCCGACGATCCTGGACCTGGGCTGCGGTACCAGTGCGAACCTGCCGCTGGCGCCGGGTCGCTACCGGCACTACCACGGCGTGGACCTCAGTTCGCGGGCGATCGAGGCGGCCCGGGCGCTGGACCGGCCGGACAGCACCTTCGAGGTGGCCGACATCCGCACCTTCGACACCGCGTGCCGGTACGACGCGATCCTGCTCCGCGAGGTCGTCTACTACCTGACCGAGGCCGAGGCCGCCGACCTGCTGCGCCGGCTGCCCGCGATGCTGACACCCCGGGGCCGGATCGTCGTGCAGATCTACGACGACGCCCCGGCCGAAGAGTTCGCCCGGATCGTCCGGGCCTGCGGTCTCTCCGCCGCCGAGGAGGTCCCCGCGCGCCTCGGGGACAGTCCTGCCGGTGCCTTCTTCGTGCTGACCGGTCCGGAGGGGACCGAGCCGGCCGATGGCCGGAGGCGCGGCGGATCCGCCGGGTGGGATTCCGCCGAGCCGGCCGTCGAGCCGGGCCACGTCCAACAGGGCCACGTTCAGGCGGCCGTCGAGCCGGGCCACGTCCAACAGGGCCACGCCCAGTCGGCCGTCGAGCCGGGCCACGCCCAGTCGGGCCACGCCCAGTCGGCCATCGAGCCGGGCCACGTCCAGCCGGGGCGTGCCGGGCCGGTCGCCGGGGTTAGACCGGGACCCGCCGCTCCCACCACGGCCGCACCGTGACCGGTTCGCTGCGCAGCAGCCGCCGGTGCAGGTCCTGGAGCCGGTGCCCCGGCTCCACGCCGAGCCGGTCGGCCAGGGTGAGCCGGGCGTCCTCGAAGGCGGTGAGCGCCTCGGCCCGCCGCGACGTCTGGCCGAGGACGACCAGCAGCAGTTCCCAGAGCCGCTCCCGCATCGGCTGCTCGGCGAGCATGCAGCGCAGTTCGGAGACGAGGTTCTCCACGTCGCCGAGGAGCAGGCGTACCCCGGTGGCCTCCTCCACCGCGTCCTGACGCAGCTCGGTCAGGCGGATCCGTTCCGCCTCGGCCAGTGGCCCGGTCGCCTCCTGGAGCGCCAGGCCGGACCAGCGGGCCAGCGCCTGCTGGAAACAGTCGAGCGCCCGGGACAGCTCACCCTGGGCCCGGGCCGCCCGGGCCACCCTGACGTCGTGCTCGAACCGGGTGACGTCGACCGCGACCGTCGGGATGTCGAGGGTGTACCCCGGGCGGGTGGAGCGGAGTACCCGGGCCAGTGCCGGCGGGCGGCCGGGATGCTCCAGCACCCGGCGCAGCCGGCCGATGTAGGTGTGCACCATGTTCTCCACCGAGTCGGGCCGGCGCCCGTTCCAGATCGCGTCGACGATCTGCGGCACCGACATCACCATCCCGCAGCGCAGCGCCAGCACGGCGAGCACCTCCCGTTGCCGGGGAGTACCCAGGTAGAGGTTGGTACCGCCCCGTTCGGCCCGGATCGGGCCGAGCAGCAGGATCTTCAGGTCGTCTTCCGACATCTTCGTTTCCCCCTAGACAGGCATCGCTGCTTCCCCCCGCACTGCCGGGCGGCACTGCCCGGCGTCGTCGTACGACAGAACGGCACGTCGTCACCTACCGGTCGGCACCGGGTACGACGAACCGCAGTCCCCGGTCGAGCAACCGGGGCAGTACGGTTTCCAGGGCCGCCACGGTCTGCGACCGGTCGCCGCCGCCGTCGTGGCAGAGCAGGACGTGCCCGGGTCGACTCCGGGACAGCCGCCGGACGATCCGGTCCACTCCCGGGCTGCGCCAGTCGCTCGGGTTGACCGTCCAGTCCACCGGCACCAGGCCGAGGTCGGCGCTGGTCCGCAGTACCGCCGGCGACCAGTTGCCGCCCGGCGCGCGGAACAGCCGGGGCGTGATCCCGACGGCGTCCTCGATCCGCCGCTGCGCCGCCACGATCTCGGTACGCAGCCGCCGCGCCGGCAGCGCCGCGAACGGCTGCGGATGCGACATCGAGTGGTTGCCGACCAGGTGTCCGGCGTCACGGATCCGGCGAGCCAGCTCGGGGTGTTCGGCGACCCGGTCACCGATCAGGAAGAACGTGGCCCGGACCCGGTGCCGGTCGAGCAGGTCCAGCATCCGGGGCGTCCACTCGGGATGTGGCCCGTCGTCGACGGTCAGCGCCACGCTGTGCCCGGACACCCCGAAGACCGGCCGGTGCCCGTCGCCGAGCATCGGCCGGCGGGACCGGAACTGCTGGGCCCGGAGCGCGAACAACAGGTAGTGCAACGCCTGGGCCGACAGGTATGGCCAGGAGATCCGCCCGGTGCCCGGCTCCGCGGTCATCGCCGCCCCGCCTCGTCCGGGCCGAAGTTCCGCCGGACCGGGAACCGCGCCCGCCCGGCGATCGAGCCGCTCATCGCGGCGATTTCGCGGCCACCCGGGCCGGGCCGAAGTCCCGGTCCACCAGGTGCCGCAGCCCGCCGACGACGGCACCGGCGACGATGGTCAACTGGACGAGCAGGTGCACCGCGTAGAAGAAGGTCGCGAAGCCGGGGCCGCGCCGGCGTAGCACGAAGCGCAGCAGTCCCGGGTCGGCGGCGACGAAGACCGCCAGCAGGGCGGCCGGCACCGCCAGCAGCGCCGGGGTGAGCAGGCCGAGCGGCAGGGTCAGCGGTACCAGGGCGGCGCTGAGCAGTCCGGCCGGCGTGTTGGCCCGGATCCCGGCCGGTCCACGCTCGGCCCGGGCGACCGGCACGAGTAGCTGGGAGCGGCCGAACTGCTTGCGCAGCAGCCGGCCCAGGTGGCTGTCGTCGTCGTGCCGGCAGACCACGGTGTCGGTGAGCACGATGCCGTAGCGGTCGCCCATCCGGTCGCCGAGTTCGACGTCCTCGGAGGCGCGCAGCTTCTCGTCGAAGAGGCCGACGTCGGCGAAGACCGTCCGGCGGATCAGGCAGACCGCGAAGAGCGTGGTCCGGACCCGCCCGACGTGGCGCAGCCGCCAGTAGTGCCCGTGCAGCAGCCGGTACGCCTCGACCGGGCCGTCGTCGAACAGCGGCCGGAGCGCGTAGATGCCGTGTACGCAGGCGACGTCGGGCTGCGCGGTGAGGATCGCCAGGGCGTTGCCCAGGGCGTCGGGCTCGGGTGCGCAGTCGGAGTCGAGGAAGAACAGCAGCTCGCCGCCGCTGGCCCGGATGCCCCGGTTGCGGGCGGCGGCCGGTCCGGTGTTGCGGTCGGTGACCAGCAGCCGGCACGGGAACTCGGCGGCGATCTCCCGGGTGTCGTCGGTGCTGGCGTCGTCGACGACGATGACCTCGGTGACCGGGTGCCGTTGCGCGTAGACGGCCGCCAGGCACGCGCGGAGAGTCTTCGAACCGTTGTGTACGGGGATGATGACCGACACTGTCGGCGACATGTTCGCCCACCTCACCGGGAGTGCGGTACAACCGTCAGGGACATTGACATTCCGAGATCTACTCCGTCGCGACCAAGCTATCCAGTGTATTGTCGACTGGCAAGCGTTGCCTTACGTAGTCAAGGTTGCGTACAGCACCGATCCAGAGAAGATCCCGTACCAATCGATAGCGTCACCGACATGCCCAATCTGGTCAGCCTGTCCGATTGCGAGCGACTCACCGTTCGCGAGGTGCACGACCTCTATCGACGTTACGTCAACGCGAGCCAGGTCAGCCTGATGACCTCGTTCGGGTTCGGCCGGGAATTGGTCGACCACGCCGAAGGCGCACACCTGGTGCTCCGGGACGGCCGCCGCGTCCTCGACCTCACCGGAGGCGTCGGGGTACTCAACCACGGCCACAACCATCCGCGCATCCTGGCGGCCCGGCAACGGTTCGCGGAGCAGCGCCGGATGGAGGTGCACAAGACGTACTTCTCGCCGTACCTGGCGGCGCTCGGCCACAACCTGGCCCAACTCCTCCCCGGTGACCTGCGGATGTCCTTCCTGCCCAACTCGGGTGCGGAGGCGGTCGAGGGGGCGGTGAAGCTGGCGTACAAGTATCACGGCGGCCGGCGTGGCACGATCCTGCGGGCCGACTGCGGGTTCCACGGAAAGCTGCTCGGATCGGGTGGGCTGACCGGACAACCGTCGTTCAACTTTCCCACCATTCCCGGCATAGTTCCATTTACCTATGGGAATCTGGACTCGGTCCGGGAGGCGGTCGAGGCACATCCCGGCGATGTCTACGCTCTCATCGTCGAGCCGTTCAGCGCCTCCACGGTGACGTGGTGCGACGAAGAGTTCCTCCGCGGCATTCGTGAGCTGTGCGACCGGCACGACATCGTGCTCATCTTCGACGAGATCTACACCGGTTGGGGTAAGACCGGCAGCCTCTTCTACTTCATGCGGTATCCGGGGCTGGTGCCGGACGTCCTTACCACATCGAAGTCATTCGGCGGTGGAAAGTCATCGATTTCTGCATTCGTCGCCCGGGAAAGGGTGTTCCGGAAGGCGTACGACAACCTGACCGACGCGCTTCTCCAGAGCACCAGCACCACCTACTACGGGATGGGCGAGGAGTGCGTCACCGCGCTGGAGGCGATCAACATCGTGGTGGAGGACGACTACCCGGCCCGGGCCCGCGAGCTGGAGCGGGTACTGGAACCGGCGCTGAAACGGCTGGCCAAGGAGTACCCGGACGCGGTGGGCCGGGTCGCCGGGGCGGGCGCGCTCTGGGGCGTACAGATCGACGGCGGGCCGAAGATCCTCGACCTGGTGGCCCGGCTCGCCCCCGCCGGGATGGCCCGGGACCCGAGGTTCAAGGCGAAGCTGGTCACCTGCGCGGTGATCAACGCGCTCTACCGGGACCACGACATCTTCACCTACTACACCCTGAACGGCCGCAACCCGCTGATCCTCGGGCCGTCCCTGGTCACCGACCCGGCCGACGTGCAGCGCGCCACCGACGCGCTCGGCGAGGTGCTGGAGCAGGGCCTGGCCAAGCTGGTCACCCGGTTCGTCGCGCAGAAGGTGGGGTCCACATTGTGGTGATCACCGTGACCGGGGCGGCCGGGATGCTCGGCTCCCGGCTGGTCGACCGGCTCACCGCCGACGGGCACCAGGTGTGCGGGGTGGACCTGCGGGCCGAACCCGGCGTCACCGTGGTCGGCGACATCCGGGACCCCCGGGTGATGGACCGGGCCACCGACGGCGCGAGGGCGGTACTGCACTGCGCGGCGGCGCTGCCCAGCTATCCGGCCGCCGAGATCCGCTCGATCATCGTGGACGGCACCCGGAACGTGCTGCGGGCCGCCCGCAAGGCCGGGGTGGACCGGGTCCTGCACGTCTCGTCGACCGCCGTGTACGGGCTGCCCCGCCAGGTGCCGACGCCGGAGGAACACCCCCGGGAGCCGGTCGACACGTACAGCGCGGCGAAGGTGGCGGCCGAGGAGATCGCCGAACGGTACCGGGCCGACGGGCTGCCGATCGCGATCCTGCGGCCGAAGACCTTCCTCGGGCCGGGCCGGATGGGACTCTTCGCGATGCTCTTCGAGTGGGCCGAGGAGGGCCGGAACTTCCCGGTGCTCGGCCGGGGCGACGTGCGGATCCAGATGTTCGCCGTCGACGACCTGGTGGAGGCGGTGCTGACCGTGCTGGCCGCACCGGACGAGCTGGCCAGCGACACCTACAACCTGGCCGCCGAGCGGTTCCGTACCCTGCGGGAGGACTTCCAGGCGGTGCTGGACGCGGCCGGGCACGGCAGGCGGGTGGTCGGGGTACCCGCCCGGCCGGCGCTGGTCACCCTGGAGCTGCTGGAACGCAGCCGGCTCTCCCCGGTCTACGGGCGGCTGCTGCACAAGCTCCGGCACGACTCCTACGTGAGCATCGACAAGGCCGTCGAACGGCTCGGCTTCGCCCCCAAGCTCTCCAACGAGGACGCGATCCTGCGCACCTACGAGTGGTGGCGGGCCGAACGCCACCTGACGCGGCCGTCGCGGGGCGGACGGACCAGCCGCGACCCGTGGCGGCAGGGCGTGCTCTCCCTCGCGAAGATCTTCTTCTGATCGGAGTCGAAGGTGTCTGCTGCTGATCGGAGTCGAGGGTGACCGCCGTCGAAACCGTCGTCGAAACCGCCGTCAAGGCCGCCGTACCGGCTGCCCAGAGGCGGAGCCTCCGGATTCCCCGGCTCGCCCGGCAGCTCGTGGTGCTGACCCGGCCCGGCCACGCGGTCAAGAACCTGCTGGCCGTACCGCTGGCGCTGCTCGACACGCCACTGTGGACCGGGTTGGCGGTGCTGCGTACCGGCTGGGCGGTGCTGGTGTTCACGGTGGCCGCGTCGACGATCTACGTCGTCAACGACATCGTCGACCGCCGACTGGACCGCCTCCATCCGGTCAAGCGGCACCGCCCGGTGGCCGCCGGGCTGGTGTCGGTGCCGCTGGCCTGGCTGCTCGCGGTCGGCCTGGCCGGACTGCTGCTCGGGCTGGTGCTGCTCGGCCCCGAGCTGCCGTGGTGGCCACTGGTCGGCTACCTCTGCCTCAGCGTCGCCTACAGCAGGTGGCTCAAGCACCTGCCGATGCTGGACATCTGCGTGGTCGCCGCCGGCTTCGTGCTGCGGGTCCTCCAGGGGTACGCGGCCACCGGGGCGCCGCCGTCCGGGCTGCTGCTCACCGCCGTCTTCGCCGGCTGCCTGGTGCTGATCCTCGGCAAGCGGCGGCACGAGCTGGCCGCCGCCGGATCGGCGCACCGGCCGGCGTTGGCCGGCTACAACGTGCTGCTCGCCGACCACCTGCTCGGGCTGAACACCGCGCTGGCCGGCACCACCTTCCTGCTCTACCTGAACACCGACGCGCCGCTCGGGGCCTGGCGCCCGGTCACCCTCGCCGTGGTGGTGCCGCTCGGCCTGCTCGCCGCGTTCCGCTATCTCCAGGCTGTACTGGTCCGGCAGGCCGGCGGGGATCCGATCCGGGCCCTGCTGCGGGACCGGATGATCGTGGCCAGCGGCGTCCTGATCGGCACCACGCTGACCCTGGCGGAACTCGGTGCCCGCTATCCCGCCCTGCTGAACTGGATGGACCGTTAACGCTTCCCCATGGCTGGAAGCCGGGGGATTTCTGGCTCGGACCGCACGAGAGCGCCGTCCCGGAAGGAGGTGATCGCATGTCTCACGTCGTCAGCACCAGCACGGCCGCGCTCTGCCGTGGCGAGGATCGTCCCCGCGGCGTTCCGGTTCCGACACGCGGTATACCCGCAGTCGTCGCACCGGAAGACTCTGACACCCAGCCCGAGGCGGTGCTTGGCTCTCGTACCACAACGCGAGCAGGTCATCGTAGTGAAAGCGGGCGGCACCAACACCACCCTCCGGCCCGCCCGCAAGCCACGGTCGACCAACTCCCGCTTCGCCGCACCGATCGCCGCATCGGCGGCCTTGCGCGCCATCCGGGACCTGGCGAGGAACCTAGGCTTGAAGTCCTCCACGGCGATGGTCGCGTGGTTGTCGACGACCTTATTCGCCCAGACCCGGGCGTCGTGGATATTCTGCCGAGCCGCCCTCTTCGCCCTCTTCGCCGCCCGACGCTTGGCCCGCAGGTAGCCGTTCGACGGCGGGGCGCCCTTCACCCGGCGACGCCGGGCCATCCGGCGCTGCATCTTTGCCAGTTCGGCGGCGCACCGTTTCCGGTGGCCGAGGTACGGCAGGTCGTAGGCAGCATCCGTCGTGGTCGCGGTCGTCGTGACACCCCAGTCGATACCGATCGCCCCCTCGACGTCAGGCGCGGGCGTGGTCTCCCGGCGGACGACGAAGGAGGCATACCAGTACCCGAGGCAGTCCTGGTAGATCCGGACACTGGTCGGATCGGACGGCAACTCGCGGGACCAGACGACCGGGATACTGATGCCGCCGGGCAGCCGCAGCCGCTGGCTGCGGATCGAGAATCCGCGCGTCGTGTATTCGAGGCTGGCCAGGGTGTCCTTACGCCGCTTCGGTCTCGGCCGGCCCCGTCCCTTCACCTTGAAAGAGTGCTGAAGAGCCAGAGCGTAGGTACGCAACATCTGCTGCTGCGCGACCTGGGAGCCCTCCCGCAACCACGACGAACGGGCCCGCGCCTCGGTCAGCAACTTCGACAACCTGCAGAACGTCGGCCCACGCCCGGATCGCTGCTGGTGGACGGCCTCGTTCCACAGCCAACGACACCGCCCCCACTCGGCCAACAGCGCCGCCTCCGCAGTCGCGCCAGGGCGCAACCGGAAGGTGTACCGCACCGTCTCGCCCACACCTAGCAGCATCCCAGCCGCATCCGACAGTTTCGCCCACGGAGGAGTCGACCCCATGCCGAAAACCAACACCACGCCGGACCGCCCATTCCTCCCCCTGGCTGAAGCCAGGGGTTTCTCGGGCGGCTCTTGATGAACACACCGCTCGTCTCGGTCATCGTGCCGAACTACAACTACGCCAGAGCGCTCGGGCTCTGCCTCGGCGCGCTCCGGGCCCAGACCTATCCGCACCTGGAACTGATCGTGGTCGACGACTGTAGTACCGACGACTCGGTCGCGGTCGCCGAGTCGTACGGGGCACGCGTGCTGCGTACCCCGACCAACTCGGGACCGGCGGCGGCCCGGAACCTCGGCGCGGCGAACGCGCACGGCGAGGTCCTGTTCTTCGTCGACTCGGACGTGGCTGCCAAGCCGGACGCGGTCGCCAACGCGGTCGAACTGCTCGACGCCGACCCGGAGATCGGGGCGATCTGCGGCAACTACGATCCGGTGCCGCTGGTCCGGGACAGCCTGCTGGAGGAATACCGCTGCCTCCAGCAGTCCTACTGGCTGATCGCCGACGAGGGGCGGATCTTCACCCTCTACACCGCGCTGCTGGCGATCCCGGCCCGGGTCTTCGCCGAGGTCGGGCCGTTCAACCCTCGGCTGCGGGAGACCGAGAACGCGGACTACGGGATGCGGCTCGCGCAGCGGTACCAGATCTGGCTCTCCCCCCGGGTGCGCGGCGTGCACGACCACGACGCCGACCTGGGGGTGCTGGTCCGCAAGGTCTTCACCCGCACCGCGCTGCACATCCCGATGTACGCCCGCAAGCCGGAGTTCCCCGGCGGGCTGAGCAGCGGGCCGCGCGCCTGGGTGAGCGTGGCCGCCCTGCTGACCGTGTTGACCCTGGTCCTGCCGGTGCTGTTCGGCCCGGTGTACCTGGCGGTGCCGCTGGCCGCGCTCGCCGCCTGTCTCGCCGGCGACCTGCCGATGTACCGGTTCGTACGCCGGGAACGCGGGATAGGATTCCTGGGCTATTTCGTCGCGATGCACTTCTTCCTGAACCTGGTGATCGCGGTCGCCGCGATCTCCGGGGTGGCCGCCTGGCTCGCCTCGGGCCGGTTCCGTGGGCTCTACGACCGGCCGGAGGTGGCCACCCGATGACGACGGTGAACGGTGCGCGACCGGGCGACGGCCCGCTGGTCTCGGTGATCGTGCCGAACTACAACTACGCCGAGTCGCTGGATCTCTGTCTGCGGTCGATCCTGGACCAGACGTACCCGAACGTCGAGATCCTGATGGTCGACGACTGCTCGACGGACCAGTCCGTGGCGGTGGCCGAGGCGCTCGGCGTACGGGTGGTGAGCACCGGGCGCAACGGCGGCTGCGGCCGGGCCCGCAACATCGGCGCCGCGCACACCACCGGCGAGTTGATCTGCTATGTCGACTCCGACCTGGTGCTGGCGCCGGACGCGGTGGCGAACGCGGTACGGCTGATCCTCGGCGACCGCCGGATCGGCGCGGTCTGCGGGATCGAGGACCCCGAGCCGCTGCTGCACGACACGGCGGTGGCCCGGTACCGTGGCCTGCAATATCACTATTGGTCGATCAGCTCGGAAGGTGACGTGTCGTTCCTCTTCCCGGCCGTCTGCGTGCTGCGCCGGCCCGTATTCGAGGAGATCGGCCCGTTCAACCCGGAGCTGCGGCACACCGAGGAGGTCGACTACGGCTACCGGCTGAGCCGCCGCTACCGACTGGTGCTCACCTCGCTGGTCCGGGGCCGACACGACCACGACCACGAGCTGCGCGGGCTGCTCCGCAAGCTGTTCCACCGGGGCCGGCTGCGGATTCCGCTGTACGCCCGGGCCCGCCGGTTCGGGCAGGGCTTCGAGACCGCCGCCCGGGCCTGGGGCAGCCTGGCCGCGTTCGGGGTACTGCCGGCGCTAGCGCTGCCGCTGCTGCTCGGCCCGTGGGGGCTGGTCGTCCCGGCCGGGCTGCTGGCCGCCTCGCTGGCCTGCGACGCCGGCATGTACGGCTTCGTCCGGCGCCGGCACGGCGTGGCCTTCCTGGTCTTCTTCGCCGGGCTGCACTTCCTGGTCAACGTCACCATCACCGCCGGGGTCGCCACCGGTACGGTGCAGTGGCTCGCCTCCGGCACGTTCCGCCGGCTCTACGACGCCTCGTTCCCGGTCGACCCGACCCCGCTGCGGGGCCCGGCGTGACGATCGCCGCCCCCGGCAGCGACGGACTACTGCCCGGAGGACCGGGCACCGCCTCTCCGGGCACCGGCTCTCCGGCCACCGGCTCTCCGGGCACCGTCGCCCCGGCCGAGGCCAGCACCACCTCGCCGGCCAGCCACCCGGGCTCGGTCAGTGGCGGCGCGGGCTCGGTCAGCGACGGCGCGAGTGCGGTCAGCGGCACGGAGTCAGTCAGCGGCAGACGGCCGGTCAGCGGCGCACCGTCGGCCGGTGCGGGGCCGGTGGCCGGGGGGTCCCGGGCGGGGCGGCGTGGGTGGCGGTGGTGGCTCTACACCGGACTGGTCGCCGCCGGGGCGCTCTGGCTGGCCTTCACCGTGGCGCACCTGGTGCTCAGCGGTCAGTGGTGGCTGTGGCTGGCGGTCGACGCGGTGCCGCCGCCGGCCTTCCTCGGCGTACCGCTGCTGTTGGCCGGGGCCGCCGCGCCGTGCCGCCGGTCGCGCCGGCCGGTGGCGCTGCTGGCCGCCGCCGCGCTGCTGCTCGGTGGGCCGCTGGCCGGACTGAACCTGCGCGGGTTCTCCGATGGCGACGGCCCGGCCCCGGCGGACGCGGTCCGGGTCTTCAGCTGGAACACCGGGTACTGGGACGAGGGCGGCCAGACCGACGTGCTGTACGCGATGCTCCGGGCCGCCGACGCCGACGTCTACCTGCTCCAGGAGTACTGGTACGAGCACTCGTCCGGGCCGGATGTGGCGGAGTTGGCCCGGCTGCGCGCCGAGTTCCCGGGCTTCCACGTCGCGGTCGTCGGCGAGTTGGTGACGCTGTCCCGGTACCCGATCCTGCACCAACTGCCGCTGGACGCCCCGGACATGCCGCCGCCACTGTGGGGCACGACCGAGCAGTGGCGGTACAAGGTGCTGCGTACCGATCTCGACCTGGGGGCGGGGCGGGTGCTGTCGGTCTACAACCTGCACATGCCGGTGCAGTTGGTTCCGGACCACAGCCCGCTGGGCGGGGAGTTCTACCGGGTGATCCGGCAGCAGCACACACAGCGCGAACCGCAGTGGCGGGCGCTGGCCCGGGACGTGACGGCAAATCCGCTTCCGGTGCTGGTCGCCGGCGACCTCAACACCAGCCCGGCAATGGGTGACCTGGCCAAGCTGCCCGACCGGCTCCGGGACGCCAGCTACGCGTCGTCGGCGCGCTATCCGGCGACCTGGTCGGACGCGTCCAGTTGGCCGCGCTGGTGGCGGTTGGACTGGGCGTTCGTCTCGGCGGCGGTCCGGGTGCACTCCTACCGGATCGGCGGGTCGACGAACGGCGTCTCCGACCACCGCCCCCAACAACTGGTGGTCTCGCTGCGTTAGCGCATCGACCCCGGTCGGACCGTCGGCCGGGGTCGATGGTCGGGCGTGCTGGTTCTGTTGATGGCGGCCGGCAGGCTCAGCAGCATCAGCACGAACGCCCAACCGAGCAGCCTGAACCGGTATCGCCGGTTCAGGCCGCCATTCCTCGCTCCGCCAAGCGCGGGCGCGTAGTGGGGGGGTAGGCCCTACCTCCGTTCCGGGACCTAGGTCCAGTGACATCGCGCCCGATCCCGACGAGCGTGATTGGCACACGGTGACGGCAGCTACCAGAGGAGGAGTTAGTGCTGCACAGCATCTCTCGTCGGAATGTCTTGCGGGCCGGGTTGGCCGCGGGCGCTGGCGCAGTGATAGGACTGACTCAATCGGCGCCCGCGAGTGCGGCGAGGCGAAGCGTGATCGCGTTCGTCGGGGTCACGGTGATCGACACCACCGGTGGGCCGTCAAGGCCAGACCAAACCGTGGTCGTCGAAGGGGATCGGATCATCGGGCTGGCTGGGCGGCACGATATCCGCGTACCGGCTGGTGCGACGGTCGTCGACGGCACGGGAAGGTTCCTGATCCCGGGTCTGTGTGACATGCACGTCCACAGTGACGTGCATGAGGCGATCATCCCACCGCTGTACATCGCGAACGGGATCACCACGGTGCGCGAGATGGCGGGAGCCGACCATCTCCACCGGTGGCGGGATCGGGTCGAGGCCGGCAGCCTACTGGGCCCACGCTCGATCATCGCGAGCCCTTTGATCGACGGCGCGCCGAGTCTCTGGGCGGACCTGAACGCGGTGTCGTACATCGAGGTGACCAACGAGGCGGAGGCGCGAGCGGCGGTCCGCCGGGTCGTGCGGGAGGGTGCGGACTTCGTCAAGGTCTACTCACGACTGTCTCCCGAGGCATACTTCGCCGTTGTCGACGAGGCTCGACGCCAACAAATCCCGTTCGCCGGGCACTGCCCTGACAACGTGCCGATCACCGAGGCCAGTCAGGCCGGGCAGCGCAGCCTCGAACACATGTGGGGGACGTGGTATTCGACCTCCAGCCGGGAAGCGGAGATACGCCGGGCGATCGCCGAGATCCGGATCGAGCCTGGTGACTACAATAGCTGGTTCAACCAGGTACATCCGTTGAACTGGCTGGCCGCGCAGAGCTACCATCCCGGCAAGGCGGCTGCGGTCTTCGCCGGATTCGTCGCCAACCAGTCCAGGCAGGTCCCGACCCTCATCGCGATGCGGGCAATCGCCATGCCCGACGAGGTGTCGCGAACCGACGAGCGGCTGAAATATCTGCCGGCCGTCACGGCCGGGGAATGGTGGTGGGCGCTGGACGAGTTGTTCGCGGCCGGCCGCGGTCCGACCGAGGTTGCCCAGCACCGGGAGCTTTTCGACCGCCAGCTCCGGCTGGTCGACGAGATGCGCCGGGCCGGGGTGCCGATGCTGGCGGGCACCGACAGCGCCACGCCGGGGTGCTTTCCCGGGTTCGCCTTGCACGACGAGCTGGCGCTGCTCGTGCGGGCGGGTCTCACCCCCATCCAGGCGCTTCAAGCGGCGACCCTCGAGCCGGCCCGGTTCCTCGGCCGGCAGGACCTCGAGGGGACGATCCGGCGCGGCAATCTGGCCAACCTGGTGCTACTGGACGCCAACCCGCTCGACGACATCCGCAACACCCAGCGGATCCGGGCGGTGGTGGTGCGGGGCCGATACATCTCCGCCGAAGAGCGGGAGCGCATGCTCGCCGAGGTCGAGGCCGCGGCGAGGGCGGTCCCCGCCGATGCCCCCGCCACGGTGGGCTGTCCCTGCATGGGCCGACCACGCTGATCACTGCCACTACTCTGATCACTACCCTGCGGTACCTGCGTATCGCGGGGTAGTGATCAGCTCCGTGGTCAGGAGACGGTCGGGGCGTAGTCAGCGTTCAACCACTGCACCGGGTCCTTGCCGGCCGGTACGAGCCCGGACTTGGCCATCTCGTCGTACGTCGAGCGCCAGGTCTGCGGGTTGGTGTGTACGACCTTGTCGACGCCGTCCACGGTCCACGACTTCACGAAGAGCTTCAGCGCCTCGACCGCGACTCCCGGATCCTTGAAGGACGGGACGTCGTGCTTGCTGCCGATCAGCCGCAGCGTCTCCTTGAACTCGTTCTTCTCGTCGTCGACCATGAAGGTGATCGCGTCGGCGATCGCCTGGAGGAACTTGCGGATCCTGTCCTGGTTGCCCGCCTCCGCCAGTTGCGCCTTCGAGGTGGCGTACGCCTGGCTGCCGGCCGCGATCACCGAACTGGGCGCGAAGGCCACCGCGTCCGGCTGCTGCTGGAGCACGGACAGCGAGGTGTCCAGCGAGACGATGTAGCCGTCGATCCGACCCGACTTCACCAACTCGAACACACCCGGCGCCAACCCGACCACCTGCCGCTTAACGGAGTCCTTCGGGATACCCGCCGAAGCCAGCACCAGATCGAGGGTCTTCTCGCTCGTCCCACCCGTCGACGGCAACCCCATCGTCACGCCCCGGAAGTCCTCCGGCTTCGTCAGCGGCTTCCGCTTGCTCGACATGAACCGCAGCAGGCCCTGCTTCTCCACCCCACCCAGATTCACCAACGGAGCGTTCTTGTCCGAGATCGCGGTGATCGTCTCGATGTCACCGATCTTCGTCAGCAGGGCCGAGCCGGCCAACACCGTCTGGATCGCCGGCGGGGAACCCTGGGTCACCTGGAACGTGACGTCCAGTCCCTGCTTGGCGAAGTGACCGCCGGTGTCCGCGAGCAGTTCCGGTGCGTTGGAGATGCTCGCCAGCGGGATGACGCTGAGGAAGGTCAGCTTGGACGAGCCACCGCCGGAACCGCCGCCGCCGGCGGCCGAGTCGTCGCCGCAGGCCGCCAGCACCGGCGCGCCGAGTCCGAGCGCGACCATACCGAGAAACGCCCGGCGACCGTGGGGAAGTGAACTCTTTTCGACCTCCCCCTGCGGTCCGTCGTGGCCGCGGGCGGAAGTCGGGGCGCACCCGCCGCGCGGTTCAGATGGAAGAAGGTTCAGTGACCGAAGCCCGCGGTTCCGGGAAGCCGACGTGTCCATTCGCTGTCTCCTATGCGTCAGGTGCCCAGGAACGGGCAAGCGAGCCGTCGGAGGTCCGGCAACGGGACGCGGCCCTGGCGGGACGTCACGACGGCGGTGCTGATTTCCGGCAGGTTGCGGGCGTCGATCGCGGCGCGGACCACTGTCGACGGTCGGGCTGGGCGTCATCCGTAGGAGGGGCGACCGGTGCCCAGGGGATGCGTGCAAGAGTCGTACCTGGTGGTGCCGCCGCCCCTGGTCGTGTCGACGCCAACCGGCGGTCCGCGACACTCCAGGTCGACCGGGATCCCTGACGTTCGTCAAACGTTACGTCCCGGTTAAAATATGAAACGGTACGGGACCGGTCGATACGCAAATGACGGGCCGCCACCGCCAGTCCGGGTCGGTCCAGCCAGGTCAATTGACTCGTGCAGGCCGCGCCCACGTCACTCCAGGTCGGCGACCTCGACCACGGCCCGCCCGACGATCTCGCCCCGGTCCAGGGCCGCGTACGCCGCCGCCGCGTCGGCCAGGCCGTACCGCCGGCTGATGACCTGGCCGGGCCGGATCACCCCCTGCGCCACCAGGTGCAACAGCGCCGGCATGTCGGTACGGGCCCGCGCGCCGTACGAGCCGAGCACCTGGAGCTTGCGCCGGACCAGCCGGGTGATGTCGATCCGCCCGGTCACGCCGGCCGGGGCGATCCCCACCATCACCGCCCGGCCACCGTCACCGAGCAGGTCCAGGGCCAGTTCGAAGGTCTCCGTCCGGCCGAGCACCTCGAACGCGACGTCGACACCCCGGCCGCCGGTGATCTCGGCGATCCTGGCCCGGACGTCCTCCCGGGCGGCGTCCACCAGGTGCGTCGCGCCGAGGTCGGCCGCGGCGGCGAGCTTGTCCGGGCTCCGGTCCACCGCGATCACCGTGGCCGCGCCGCTGGCCCGGGCGAGCGGCACGATGTTGGAGCCGACCCCGCCGACCGCGACCACCGCCACCGTCTCGCCCAGTCGCAGCCGGGCGACGTTGTGCACCGCCCCGTAGGCGGTGAAGACACTGCACCCGAGTACCGCCGCGTCCCGCAGCGAGAGGTTGTCCGGCACCCGGAACACGGCGGTGGCCGGTACGACGGCGTACTCGGCGAGGCCGGCCATCGAGTACATCCAGACCGGGGAGCCGTCCGGCCGGGCCAGCCGGGTACGCCCGTCGTAGAGCGTGCCCCGCAGCCGGTTGTACGCGAAGAACGGCTCGCAGAGATCCTCGTGCCCGCGTACGCAGTGCCGGCAGGCGCCGCACGGCATGATGAAGCTGCCGGCGACCCGGTCCCCCTCGGCGAGGCCCGTGACCCCGGCCCCGGTACCCCGGACCAGCCCGGAGACCTCGTGCCCCAGTACCGCAGGGGTGGGAAAGGCCACCTCGCCCTTGAGCACGTGCAGGTCGGTGTGGCAGACCCCGCAGGCGGCGACCTCGACCAGTACCTCCCCGGGCCCCGGCTCCGGACGGACCAACTCCGCCAGCCGCAGTTCCCCCGACGCGCCGGTCAGCAGCACAGCTCTCACGGGTAACCCTTTCGTCTGGCAGGTCGCGCCGGCTGACAGGTCGCGCCGGCTCAGGTCGAGGTCGGGAAGCTCGGCGGTGCCGCCTCGACCGTCGCGGTGGGCGGGGCGGTCCCGGTGGGCGCGTCCTTCTGGAGTTCCAGCGCCACGACCTGCCGGGCGGAGAGTGCGAGCAGTGGATGGGCGCCGACCAAGACAAGTTCGTCGAAGCCCTCGGCCAGCAGCGCCCGGCGTTCCGGATCGGTCAGCTCGGCCGCGCCGACGACGGCGGCCCGGTTCCGGACGAACTCGGAGCGGAAGGCCGGGTTCACGATGATCTGGTGCAGCAGCCGGTTCAGGGCAAAGCTGCTCGGCTCGGGAAACCTGTACCAGCGGTAGTCGGTCTGGGTGAAGACGTGCCCGCCATAGCGCGGCACCGTCGGCTCCGGCGGCGGCGCCGTGGCGGCGACCGGCGGGACGAGCTGCACCACGCCGTGCCCGTGGTGCGAGAGCGCCTGGTAGGAGAGCATCGACGCGGGCAGTTCGCCGGTGATGCCGAGCATCACGAACCAGGTGAGCAGTTCCCCCTCCCCCACCTCGTCGAGCTGCACCGGGGTCAAATCCAGCAGTTCCTGCCAGCGGCCGGCGCCGACCTCCTGCAACACCCACTCGTCGAAGGAGAGCTGCGGGTCGTGGTAGCGGGCGGTGCCGGGGAAGTGCGACATGCCACCGCTGGCGAGTACGGCGACCCGCTCCGGCCGGGACGCCAGCACGTCGGCGATCGCCCGGCCCAGCGCGTAACAGCGGCGCGGGCTCGGCAACGGTGGCAGGTAGACGTTGACCAGCAGCGGCACCACCGGAATCGGCCGGTCCTGTAGGACGTACTGGAACGGGGTGAGGAAGGCGTGCCCGAGGGTGCCCTCCTGGGAGAAGGTCATGTCGAAGTCGCGGGCGACCAGCCCCTTGAGCAGGTCCACCGCGAGATCGGTGTGCACCGGCACCTTCCGGTGCACCCGCCCGGCGTAGTCGGCCTCGGCGTGCTCGCCGACGAAGACGGTGAAGGTCGGCGCCGCACCGAGCCAGAACGTCTCCAGGTGGTCGAGACCGATCACCAGCAGCACGTCCGGCGCCGTCTCGTCGAGTACCCGGCCCAACCGGTGCAGCGCGTCGGTGCCCCGGTCGAGCTTCGCCAACTCCTCGTTCTGCGGCCGGCTGATGAGCTGCGGCGCGTGCACGGCGGCGGCTGCCGCGACGATCTCAGCCATGTCGGCTCCCCGATGTGCTCATGTCACAGTCCTCCCTCTCGGTCCGGGCCGGCCATGGTGGGCGACCTGGCGCCTCCCTCTCGGTCCGGGCCGGCGTGGTGGCTCTGCGGGTGGCCGTCCAGCCAGTCCCACATCGCCACCGGGTCCGGGTCCTGGTGCCGGGCGCCGCAGAAGCAGGTACCGGTGAGGTCGGTCGACCCGGGCGTCCAGGTGGCGGAGAACTCCGGCACCGCCGGCCCGTCCGCCGGCCGGACCCCGGCGTCCGGTCCGTTCGTCATCGCAGTCGCAGCAGTGTCTCGGCGAGCGCCTTCGGGGCGGTCACCATCGCCTCGTGCCCGGTAGGCAGTTCCACCACCGGCCAGCCACGCTCCCGGGCCCGCCCGGCGTACGGGGTGAAGACCCGCATCCAGTCGACACACTCGACGAACGCCCCGGGCACCTTGTCGACGGCGGTACCGATCCGCAGCGGTTCGGTGTAGCTGCGCCACGGGTGCGGGGTCAGCCTCGGGGCGAGCCAGGCCAGGTCCTCCGGTTCGGTGACGCCGAGCACCTGGAGCGAGCGCGGCGGGATCAGCCAGCCGTGCCCGGCACCGGCGACCGAGTCCCGGTAGTGCCCGGCGATCCGCTCGGGCAGCAGCCCGATCCCGGACTCGCCGTCGGCCGGCAGGAAGGCGTCGAGGTAGATCCGCCGGGCCACCTTCGCCGGCCGCCGGTCGGCGACCCCGGTGACCACCAGTCCGGCGTAGCTGTGCCCGACCAGCACCACCTCGCCGTCGGCCTCGGTCTCCACGTCGATCGTCCGGAGCACGTCCTCGACGTGGGTCTCCAGCCCGACCAGCGGGCTGATCAGGTGTGCCCGGTCGCCGACCCCGGTCAGCGTCGGCGTCAGCACCTCGTGGCCGGCCGCCCGCAGCAGCGGGGTGACCCGTCGCCAGCACCAGCCGCCGTGCCAGGCACCGTGCACCAGCACGAACGTGCTCATGCGGTGCTCCCGACCAGGCCGTGCGGGTCGATGACGTACTTACGGGCGGCACCGCCGTCGAAGTCCGCGTAGCCCCGGGGCGCGTCGTCGAGCGAGATCACGGTGGCGCCGACGACGTCGGCGATCGAGACCCGGTCGTGCAGGATCGCCGTCATCAGTCCCCGGTTGTAGCGCATCACCGGGCACTGGCCGGTGGTGAAGGAGAGCGACTTCGCCCATCCGGTGCCGAGGCCGAGGCTGAGCGAGCCGCGCCGGGCCGGCTCGTCGACCGCGCCGGGGTCCTCGGTGACGTACAGCCCGGGGATGCCGATGGCGCCGCCGGCCGCGGTCAGTTCCATCAGGGAGTTCAGCACGGTGGCCGGTGCCTCCTGGGCCGCACCGGCACCATGACCGCGCGCCTCGAAGCCGACCGCGTCGACCGCGGCGTCCACCTCGGGTACGCCGAGAAGCTGCGCGATCTGGTCCTTCGGGTCGCCGAGCGAGACGTCCACCGCCTCGAAGCCGGCCTTGCGGGCCCGGTCCAGCCGGTCCGGGACGAGGTCGCCGACGATCACCACTGCCGCGCCGAGCAGCCGGGCACCGGCCGCGGCGGCCAGCCCGACCGGACCGGCCCCGGCGACGTACACGGTGGATCCGGGCCGGACCCCGGCGGTGACGGCGCCGTGGAAGCCGGTCGGGAAGATGTCCGACAGCATCGTCAGGTCGAGGATCTTCGCCATCGCCTGGTCGCGGTCGGGAAACCGGAGCAGGTTCCAGTCCGCGTACGGCACCATCACGTACTCGGCCTGGCCGCCGACCCAGCCGCCCATGTCGACATAGCCGTACGCCGACCCGGGGCGATCCGGGTTGACGGTGAGGCAGATCCCGGTCTTGCCCTCCTTGCAGTTGCGGCACCGGCCGCAGGCGATGTTGAACGGCACCGAGCAGAGGTCGCCGAGCTTGACGAACTCGACGTCCCGGCCCACCTCGACCACCTCGCCGAGGATCTCGTGCCCGAGTACCAGGTCGCGGGGCGCACTGGTCCGGCCCCGCACCATGTGCTGGTCGCTGCCGCAGATGTTGGTGGTGACCACCTTCAGGATCACCCCGTGCTGGCACTGCCGGCCGACGTTGGCCGGGTGCACCCCCGGCCCGTCCCGCAGTTCCAGCGTCGGGTACGGGATCTCCTGCACCTCGACCCTGCCCGGCTCGACGTACGCCACCGCCCGGTTGCCTGCCATCGCCACCCTCTCCCGTCGTCTCGTCGTCCGCTCGCCGTACTCGTCCCGCCCGTCCTGCTCGCCGGGCGGCTACCGGGCCGCCGGCATCCGACCGGCCGCCGCTTCCTCCTCCGCCGCCTCGGCGGCCAGCATCTTCCGGAGTACTCGCCGGCCGCGCAGCGCGGCCAGGTCGGAGCGGATGCTCGACTCGGCCACCCGGCGCCGCTCGGTGGCGTACATGACCTCCTGCACCTCCAGCGCCTGCACGTCCTCGGCCATCACCGCGAGCTGCTGCTCGTGCTGGAAGGTGGTGAGCTGCTCGTCGTCGATCGCGTAGTCCCGGGCCAGCGCGTAGAAGTCGTGGCACTCGTGCTCGGTGGCCGGGGTCATTCCATAGAGGACCTTCATGTGGAAGCCCTCCGGCTCCTCGGTGCCGGTGGCGGCCAGCCGGATGTTCAGCACGAAGATCCCCGGCGGGTGGAACTCGCCGTCCTGCCAGCGGTCGACCAGTCCGGTCAGCCCCATCGACTTCTGGTAGAACGGCGGCGCCGGCACCCCGATCATGCGGCGCTGGAAATAGACCTTCGGGCCGGCGGTGGTGACCTCGATCGGGGTGGCGGCCACCGCCGCGTTGCCGATCGTCGTCGGGTGCAGGAACGTCTCGTGCGACAGGTCGAGCAGGTTCTCCACCAGCAGCAGGTGCCGGGCCTTCAGCGGCAGTACGCCCTGGACGTGTGTCCAGTTCGGATCGGTCAGCCAGGAGGTGTCCGGAAGCTGCGACTCGTCGGCCCGATCCGGGTCGCCGGGCCAGATCCACACGATGCCGTCCCGTTCCAGCAGCCGGAACCGCCGGGCGGCGGCCCGGGGCCGGTCCTGCTGCTCGGCGACGCCGACGCAGGCGCCGGTGCCGTCGAACCGGTAGCCGTGGTAGTTGCACTCCAGCACGTCACCGTCGAGCCGGCCCAGCGAGAGCGGGAACTTCCGGTGCGGGCAGCGGTCCTCCAGGGCGACCGGGGTACCGTCGCCCAGTCGGTACAGGCAGACCGGGTTCCCGGCGATCCACCGCTGGGTCAACGTACGCCCGACCTCGTCGGACCAGGCGGCCAGGTACCAGCCGTTCTGCACGTGTGGCATCAGATCTCCTTGACAGTCTCCGGGACGCCCCGGACCCGGCCCGGGTACTCCCACTTCGCCGACGGCATCGCTGCGGCCACGGCTCAGAGGTCGAGGACGAGACGGTCACCGCGGGCCCGGGAAACGCAGATCATCATCGTGTCGCCGGCCGCCCGCTCCTCCTCGGTCAGCAGCGAGTCCCGGTGCTCCGGCACGCCGTCGAGCACCGTCGTCTCGCAGGTTCCGCAGATCCCCTCGGTACAGGAGGAGAGGACGTCCAGGCCGGCCCGGCGTACCGCGTCGAGGATGCCGCACCCGGCCGGCACCGGGACGGTCAGCCCGGACGCCTGGCAGAGCACCTCGATGTCCCGGTCCGCCCCGTCGTCGACCGGCTGGCTGACGGCGGTGAACCGCTCGACCCGCAGGGTTCCGGCCGGCAGCGACCGGCAGCGGTTCTGCATCGCGTCGATCAGTCCGGCCGGCCCGCAGCAGTAGACCAGGGTGCCCGGCCCGGCGTCGGCCAGTACCCCGGCCAGGTCGAGCAGGCCGGACTCGTCTTCGGGGCGGATCCGCACCCGGTCGCCGTACCGGGTCAGTTCGTCGAGGAAGGCCATCGAAGAGCGGTGGCGTCCGCCGTACCACAGCGTCCAGGGTCGGCCGGCGCGGTCGGCCGCGTGCACCATCGGGAGTACCGGGGTGATGCCGACGCCGCCGGCGACGAAGACGTACCGCTCGGCGTCGACCAGTGCGAAGTTGTTCCGGGGGCCGCGCAGGGTCAGCGAGGTCCCCTCGACGGCGTGTTCACACAGCCACCCGGACCCGCCACGTCCGGCCGGCTCCCGCAGTACGCCCAGCCGCCAGCTCCGGTCGTCGGCCGGGTCGCCGCAGAGCGAGTACTGCCGGACCGCTCCGGTCGGCAACAGGACGTCGACGTGGGCGCCGGGAGTCCACTGTGGAAGCGGCTCGGTCGCCGGTCGGGCCACGGTCAGCTCGACGACGTCGGCGGCGGCCATCCGACGGCCGACCACTGTGACGTCGATCGGCTCGGCCGGGCCCGGCACCCGGGAGACGGGTGCCACCCGGGCCGGCGCTGCTGGTCCCACCGCCAACGAAGTCCCTCCCGGCCGGCGGGGGAGCCTTCCTCCCCCGGCACCGAACGTTTCCGACCTGGGCGGCGCGTGCCCGCGCCCCGCGTTTCCCGGGGCCGCGGGACCCGCGACGGGGAGGTCGAAAAGAGGTTCACGGCGAGACTAGGTCGGCCGAACGGGCATGGGCCTCACGCGAATGACGGCACCCGACGGACACTCTGGAGCAGTCCGGCTACGTCATCCGTCGCGTTCGGCGTCAGTCCGCGCCGGGTGGCGGCACCAGCCCTTCCCGGATCGCGACCAGCGCGGCCTGGGTCCGCGACGAGAGGTTGAGCTTGCTCAGCACGTGACTGACGTGGGTACGCGCGGTCCGCTCGCTGATCACCAACTGCTCGGCGATCTGCTGGTTCGACCGGCCCTGCGCGACCAGGGCGAGGATGTCCCGCTCCCGTGGGGTGAGCGCGGAGAGCCCGACGTCCCGGGAGACCATCTGCCGGGTCAGTCGACGGGTCACCGCCGCGTCGAGGTGCACCTCGCCCCGGGCCGCCGCGAAGATGGCCTGCATGACCTCCTCCGGTTCGGCGTCCTTGAGCAGGTAACCGGCGGCACCGGCCTGCAACGCCGTCTGCACCCGCTCCACCTCGCCGAAGCTGGTCAGCACCACCACCCGTACCTCGGGGTGGCGGCGGGCGATCTCGCGGGTCGCCGCGATCCCGTCCATCCGGGGCATGACGAGGTCCATCAGCACCACCTCGGGCGCCCGCCGCTCGGTGGTCAACCGGGCGATCCGGTCGAGCGCCTCCTGCCCGTCACCAGCCTCGGCGATCACGTCGATCCCGTCCACCACCTCGAGGTACGCGCGCAGGCCACGGCGTACCACCGCGTGGTCGTCCACCACGAGTACGCCGATCCGGTTGTCACGGTCGGTCAAGCCGGCTCCTCTGCTCGCGGTCGCCGGCACCGGGTTCGGCGCCGGCCAGCAGTCGGGGGAAGACGGCCCGGACCTGGAACCCGCCGTTCGGCAGTCGGCCCGCCTGGAGCGACCCGCCCCACCGCTGGGCGCGTTCCTTCATCGACACCAGGCCGAGCCCCAGGGTGTGGTTGCCGCGCCGGCCGTCGCCGCACCCGTCGTCCCGCACGTCGAGTTCCAGTCCTTCGCCGGCCGGCCCGGTGACCCGCAACCGGACCCAGGCGGTCTCCGCCCGGGCGTGCTTCACCACATTGTTCAGCGCCTCCTGGACGATCCGGTACAGGTCCTCCTGCGCCTCGGTCGGTACCCCCTCCAGCGACTCCGGCAGCCCGATCCTGATCCTCATCCCGGTACGCGCCTCGGTGGAGCGCACGTGCATCCGGAGCACCTCCAGCAGGCCGGCGTCGACCAGCTCGGCCGGGCGCAACTCGAAGATCAGATCGCGGAGGTCGGCCAGCGCCGTCCGGGAAAGGGTTATCAGCTCGTCGGCGATCGGGCCGAGGTCGCCGGCAGACTCCGGCGCCCGCTGGTTGATCCTGGCCCGGAGCGCGGTGGACTGCATCCGCATCGAGAAGACCCGTTGCACCACCGAGTCGTGCAGGTCCCGGGCGAGGCGCTGGCGCTCCTCCCGGCGCGCCTCGTCCCGGGAGGCGGCGAGCAGTCCGGCGTAGTCGACGGCCATCGCGGCCTGGTCGGCGATGGCGGTCAGGAACTCCAGTTCGGCCGGGCCGGGGTCCTCGCCGGGGGTGAAGAAGGCGTTCAGCACCCCCACGCAGGAGTCCCGGGCCGACAGCGGCATGCTGACGAAGCTGTCCCAGTCGACCGCGCCCATGATCCCGTGCAGGGGTACCCAGGCGGGATCCGCCATGATGTCCGGCTTGCGATGCAGTACGACGATCGGTTCGCACCGCACCGCGGCCTCGAGCATCTTGAGTTCGGCGCCCCGGCGGCGGCACTCGGCGAGCTTCTCGCTGAAGCCGTCGATGTCGAAGAACCCGGCCTCGCCCATCATCCGCAGTTCCCGCTCCTCGCCGTGCAGGGTGAGGATCTGCACCGCGGCCAGCCCGGTGGACTCGAAGACCGCCCGGGCCAGCGCGTCGAGGGTGGCGCTGAGCTGGCCCGCGTCCGCGACACTCGACGCGGCCCGGGCGACGGCGGCCAGCCGCCGCTGCTGCCGGCGGCTCTCGGTCAGGTCGGTGATCGACACGACCACCCGCCGGGCCCCGTCCACCCGCACCCAGGCGGCCCGGTACTGCACCACCCGGCGCGTCCCCGAGCCGTCCAGGCTGACCCAGGCGTCGTGCGGACCCGGCTCCCGGCCGCCGAGCACGTCCGCGAGCGCCTGGCCGGGCGAATCGGCGAGCGTCTGGCCGGGCAGGTCGGCGAGCGTCTGGCCGTCGGGATCTGTGAGCGCCCGGCCGGGCAGATTCGCCAGCGTCTGGCCGTCGAGATGCGTGAGCGCCTGGCTGGGCAGGTCGGTGGGCGCTCCGCCAGGAAGGTCGGCGGCGTCGCCGGGCTCTGTTGGTGCCGGGTGGTCCGGTGGGGTGTCGTCGAGCGGGGTCAGCTCCCACGGCCAGGGCCGGCCGAGCAGTTCCGACGCCGGCTCACCGAAGAGGCTGGCCGCGCCGGGGCTGAGCCAGACCACCCGGTGCCGCTCGTCCAGCAGCGCCAGCCCGCCGGCCGCGACCCGTCCGACGGCCTGGAGCAGCGCGAACTCGGGCCCCGGGGCGGCGGCCCCGGTCCGGGCTCGCGGTAGCGCCGTCGTCATGGTCCTTCCTGTCCCGCCGGCCGACGATTGCCGCGCTGACCAGCGACAACGTGGTTCGACCAGGATATGGCGATCGTCAAGTGCCCACCGCCACCGCCACTGGCTCATCAGCCGCCGCTGTCGCCACCTGTTCAGCCACCGCTGTCGGCGGTCGCTTGCGGTGGCCGGCCGCCGAGGGTGGCGCCCTCGGTCAGCGGGCCGACCTCGCGGGCGTACACGTCGAGCCAGCCGCAGCCGACGGCCGGGACGAGTGGCGGGAGTCGATCTCGGCGCGCGGCGAGGATCTTCTCGTCCACCAGCAGGTCGACGCGGCGCTCCGGTACGTCGACCAGGATCTCGTCGCCCTCCTCGACCAGCCCCAACGGGCCGCCGGTCGCCGCCTCCGGCGCCACCTCGCCGACCACCAGCCCCTTGTTGACCAGGCCGGAGAGCTGCCCGTCGGTGATCACGGCAACGTGTTCGCCGAGGCCAGCGCCGTCCAGCGCGAAGACGAAGGCGGAGGTCAGCCCCATCCCGGGCGAGCCGCGCAGGCCGAGCCCGCGCAGCACCAGTACCTCGCCCCGGCGTACGTCGCCGCGCCGGATCGCGGTCAGTCCCTCCTCGCGGGAGGTGAAGACCCGGGCCGGGCCCCGGAACCGCAGCGGGGCGTCGTCGGCGACCGTACGCTTGATGATCGCTCCGTCCGGCGCCAGCGAGCCGCGGACCACGACGATGGCCGGATGCCGGGCCAGCGGGTCCTCCAGTGGGCGGATCACCTCGGGGTCGGCCACCCGCACGTCCGACAGCAGTTCGCCGAGCCGGGGCCCGGTGACGGTGGGCGCGTCCAGCCGGAGCAGCGGCGCGAGCTGCTTCAGCAGCGCCGGGGTGCCGCCCGCGTCCTCGAACTCGTCGACGTGCCGGTCGCCGTTCGGCTTGACCCCGGTCAGCAGCGGTACGTCGCCGGCCAGTTCCTCGAAGAGGCGCCAGATGTCGACGTCGCGGCCGGCCTCCACGGCGACCGCCTGGAGATGCTTGAGGCAGTTGACCGAACCGCTGACCGCCAGGATCGCGGTCACCGCGTTGCGGAACGCGTCCGGGGTGAGGATCTGCCTCGGCCGGACGTCCTCGGTGACCAGCTCCACGATCCGGGTACCGGCCGCCTGCACCGCCCGCCACATCCGGTCGCCGTTGGCCCGTACCGGGGTGCTGCCGGCCATCGCCATCCCGAGCGCCTCGCAGGCGATGTGCATCGAGTTGGCGGTACCCATCCCGGCGCAGACCCCGGGGCCGCCGATCGCGCACTCACTCATCTCGCCGAGTTCGGCGACGGTGAGCCGGCCGCTGGCGACGTGCCCGGCCCGCAGGAAGATGTCCTCGAAGTCGACGTGTTCGCCCCGATAGCGGCCGGTCGCCTGGTAGCCACAGGCCAGCACGATGGTCGGCAGGTCGAGCCGGGCGGCGGCCATCAGGTGTGCGGGCGCGGTCTTGTCGCAGGAGGCGAGGCAGACCATGCCGTCGAGCTGGGCCCCCTCGACCGCCACCTCGATGTCGTGCACCACCAGGTCCCGGCTGGGCAGGATGTACTGGCCGGCCCGGCCCGCGCTGGTGATCGCGTCGCTCGGTGCGGCGGTGCGTACCTCGAACGGCACCCCGCCGGCCGACCTGATCGCCGCCTTGAGCGGTGCGACGATGCCGTCCAGGTGGCTGAAGCAGCTCGCCAGCCCGGACGAGCTGTTCACGATCGCGATCTTCGGCTTGACCTCGTCCTCGGCGCTCAGCCCCATCGCCCGCCACTGGGCCCGGCGCATCGCCCACCGGGTGGTACCCGGCTCGAAGTTGCTGCGCAGCGGCCGGCTCATCGGCGCTGCCCCGTACCGCCGGTCCGGGCGACCTCCGGCCCGCCGTCGGCGCCGGGCATGAAATCCCGGCCCAGCCCGCCGTCGATGCCGGCCGCGGCGACCCGGTCCGGTGGCAGATCGGTGCCGGCCGCAATGCCCCGGTCCGGCGGGAGGTCGGTGCCGGCTGCGGTGTCCCGGTCCGGCGGGAGGTCGGTGCCGAGGTAGGCGCCGTCGTCGGCCAGCCGCTCGCGCAGCGTCGCCACGTCGACGTCGCGCAGCGGGACCCCGGCCGAGAGGGCGAGGTCGGCGGCGGTGCCGGCGGCCTGACCCATCGCGAAGCACGGCCCGGTGACCCGGGCCGAGGACTGGCCACGCTGGGTCATCGAGGCGCACCGGCCGGCCACGAGGAGGTTCTGCACCACCTGCGGCAGCATCATCCGGTACGGGAGCTGGTTGAACCCGCGGGACGCCAGGTCGGCGCGGGGGAACCGGAACTCGACGTCCCCGGCGACGTGTGCCTCCACCGGCCAGCCGTTCACCCCGATGGTGTCCGGGAAGTCGACGCAGTCCAGGATGTCGTCCTCGGTGAGCTGGTACGGGCCGACGATCCGCCGGGTCTCCCGGATGCCGATCTGCGGCGAGAGGTCGACGACGTACGAGTCCTCGAAGCCGGGGGTGTGCTCGCGGATGAAGGCGAAGGCGTCCCGTACCTGCCGGCGGCCCTGGATCTCGCCGTGGGTCAGCCCGTCGACGTCGGTGCCGTCCACCGCGCTGCCGTCCGGATTGCTCAACTGGGTCAGGTTGGCCCGCCACTCCAGCGGGTTACGCTGCGGCCGCACGATCGGCTTCTTACGCGGGAAGCGGTGCGTACCGGCCCGTTCCGCCTCGTCCATCAGCCGGGCGACGGTCTTCCACGCCTCGCCGGCCCGGCCCGGATCCACCCCGTTGATCCGGAACATCAGCGACGGATAGAGCAGCTTCGGCGAGACCTCGTACGGCGCTCCGGCCCAGGCCGCGAGGTCGCCGTCGCCGGAGGCGTCGACGAAGACCCGCCCCCGGATGGCGCTGCGGCCGGACTTCGACTCGACGATCACCGCGTCGATCTCGGTCGGGTCGGCCATCGACACCCCGACCGCCATCGCGTGGAAGAGCAGCTTGCCGCCGCCGGCCAGTACGAGGTCGTCGGCGGCCATCTTGTACGCCGAGATGTCGAACGCCTGCGCCATGATCCGGTCGGCGACGGAGAGGTGCGGGGCGTTCAGCCCGTCCATCCGCGCCAGCCGGTCCAGCAGTTCGTCGGTGAGTCCCCGGACCACCCGGCGGTGCTCGCCGTGCACCCGGGCGTGCAGCCCGCAGAAGGTGCTCAGTCCACCCATCGTGCCGGCCCCGCCGAGGAAGCCGTACCGCTCCAGCAGGATCGTCGAGCGGCCAGTCCGGGCCGCCGCCGCGGCGGCCATCAACCCGGCCGGACCACCGCCGACCACCACCACGTCGTACTCGCCGCGTACCGGGGTGGCGCGGGCCGGTTCGCTGATCTGGGACTCTCGGATTGCCATGGATCGCCTTTCACCCGGGTGGCGGCGGGCGCGGCCGGGCTGGTCGGATGGGAAGGGTCAGTGCTCGGCGGGGAGTTCGACCCGGCCGACCCGGTAGCCGGTGCCCTCCAGCGCGCTGCCCAGGATGGCCTCCATCACCGGGGCCGGGACGAGGCACTCGGCGCAGGCGTTCTCGGTGGCGGCGACCCGGAAGGTCACCGCGCCGTCGGGGTCCAGTTCCCAGGCGGCGGCGTAACCGTCCCGGGCCAGCACGGTCACGATGTCGGCGAACGCGGCGTCCAGGGCCGGATCCTTCTGCTCAGTGCTCATCGCGCATCCTTCACTCGGGCGGTGGCCGGGCGACCACCGCGGGGTCCGAACGTCTCGGCCACCGCCGAGACGCCCGCGTTGGAGGCACCGGCGACGACGACCAGCACCGCGTCCGGGGAGTTGAGCACCCGGACCTGGTCCGTCTCGCCGTCCAGTACCGCGTCCGGGTGGTCCCGGGGAATCCGCCAGCGGGTGTTCCGGGAGACCGCGCCCTTGCCGACCGCGTCCAGCGACGCCCGGCTGTGCACCGCCCGGCCGAAGAGCGCCCGGCGTACGTCCGCTTTGGACAGACCGGTCCGGGCCAGCAGGTGCGCGTGCTCCGGCCCCAGTACGACGCAGGCGCTGATCGTCTCGTGCACCAGCGCGCCGGTCCGGGCCACCGTGTTGGCGAGGTCGTTCAGCAACTGGTCCGCCTCGATCGTGTGCCGGGCCTCGATGTGCACCACCGAGCGGGTCATCATCGCGGTCACCGTGCTCTCCCCGGCCGGGAAGCCGAGTTCGGCGGGCAGCGCCGGCCAGGGGCTCTCCTCCTCGTTCTCCGCAATGCAGCAGGTGTACTTCGCCGGGGTCCCCTGGGTGGCCTGGTCGAGGACGTGCGGGCGGAGCCCGAAGGCGTTGATCGCGGTCAGCCGGATGGCCCGACCGATCGTCGCGTTCGCCCGGAAGCCGGAGCCGAAGATGTTGCCCCGGCTGTTGATGCCGAGCCGCTCCCGGGCCGGTCCGTTCACCACCAGCATGGTGCCGTTGCCGGTGGTGCTCTGCCAGATGCCCCTGCCGGCGTACCCCTCCTCGGTCAGCGCCGCCCAGGCCGCCAGCACCACCGGGAAGTACTCCGGGCGGCAGCCGGCCATCGCGGCGTTGACCGCGGCGAGCCGTACCGAGCAGGTCCGGTTGAGGTGCGGCATCGCGAAGACGGTCTCGTCCGGGTCGGCGTCCACCTGGGCGAGGAACTCGGCGAGCAGGCTTTCCGAGCAGGGCACCACCGGCAGCCCGTCGGTCCAGCCCTGGTCGTAGTAGTGCTCGATCACCTGCCGCGCCGAGACCGGGTCGAACGCGTTCGGCACCTCCGCCGCCGGCTCCGGATCCGCCACTCCCACTCCGGCCGGATCCGCCATCCGCGCCGGCTCCGCCACCCGGTTCGGGTCCGCCACCTGGCGGGCAGCGGCGGTGGTCACTGCTCCACTCCCAGGATCCGCAGCAGCCGGGGCATCATCTCTCGAACCCTCTCCTGTACCTCGGGCAGCGTCAGGCTGGCCACCGGATGCGGAACGGTCACGTACTCGAAGCCGGGGAACCCGAGCGCCCTGGCCATCGCGTCGGCGGGCACCCGGAAGGCGTCGGTGCAGACGCTCACCGCCGGGATCCCGGCACGTTCGAGCAGAACTCCGTCGGCCAGACTGGCCGCGCTGCACGAGCCTCAATCGCCGACCGCCGCGACGGCGAAATCACACTCCTGCACGATCCGCTCGACCTGGGTCTGCTCGACCGGCGTACCGAAATAGGGCTTGGTGTAGAGAATTACCTCGCGTACGCCGTATCCGCGCTTGAGTTGTTCGCCGACTTCCTGGAGCAGGACCGCCGCATTCGGCTTCGTATTGTTCAACAGGCCGAGAGTACGGCCGCGTAATGTTCCCGGCCGGGGCGCCAGAGTGGTGTTCGAGGTGAGATCGCCGTTACCGGTCGGATCGATCAGTGGTTCGAATGCCATCGTGGTGACGATCCTCCCCGGATTCCGTGATGCCGCCAGCCGTCCTGTCCCGTCGGGTAGAAACCTGTCAGGTAGAAAATAGGGAAGCCGGCCGGGCGGGGTCGATACGCAAATGACGGGCCGGCATGGCCGGTCGGGGCGGGTCCAGCTACGTCATTTGACGCATCCGGCCGCCCCGCCCCGGCCCGACGACCCGAATTGCCGGGTACGCCCCACAGCCGGAGCGCCGGCTATCCCGCCGTGCCGGAGCCGGCGGCCGGCCCGGGTGGCGCCCCGCGCTCCTGCGGGTGCACCGCCAGCGGCTGGATCTCGATCTCCAACCACGGGAACATCGGCAGCGACGAGAGCGCGTCGTGCAACACGGTGGCGTCCTCGGCCTCGTACAGCCCGATCGCGTGCTGGGTGCCCGGCACCCGCCACAGCCGGCGCAGGATGCCCGCGTCCCGCAGTTGCCGCGCGACCTGTCGCTCGCGGGGCCGCAGTTCCTCGCGGAGCCGGCGGGACTCCTCGTCCGCCGGCATCCGGTTGAGCTGTCGTACCAGAAACTCCATTCGGCCGTGGCCTCCTCGGTGCGACTCGGCCGCCGCCGGTCGCGAGGGTTCCGCGACCGGCGGCCGAGTATGGGCTGGTCAGGACGTGTCGCTGGCGACCAGGCAGGACATGTTGTCGGCGACCGGTCAGGCCGCGTGGTCGGCTACCGGTCAGGCCGGGCCGGTGGAGCCGGCTCCGGCCGTGGCCGGGTCGGCGGCAGTGGTCGGACCGGCGGCGGTGGTGGTGGTCGGCACGGTGGTGGTCGGCACGGCGCCCTGGTCGGTGGCGTCGACGTACCGGACGCCAAGCCGGTCCAGCAGCGGGCGGAGCTGGTACATGTCCAGTCCGAGCACGCCGTCGGCGAGTTGGCGGCGCTTCTCCTCCTCCTTCGCCTCGCGCTCGGCCCCGGCCGCGGCGACCTCCCGGGCCCGCTCACGCGGCACCACCACGACCCCGTCGTCGTCGGCCACGATCGCGTCGCCGGGACGGACGTAGGCACCGCCGAGCACGATCGGGACGTTCACCGAGCCCGGGCTGGCCTTCACCGTGCCCTGCGCCGAGACCGCCCGGGACCAGACCGGGAAGCCCAGTTCGGTCAGCGCGGCCACGTCCCGGCAGCCGGCGTCGATGACGAGACCGAGGACGCCACGGGCCCGCAGCGAGGTGGCCAGCAGTTCGCCGAAGGCGCCGTCCGTGCTGGGCGAGGTGAAGCCGACCACGAGTACGTCGCCGGGCCGGGTCTGCTCCACCGCCGCGTGGATCATCAGGTTGTCGCCCGGCTGGGCGGAGACGGTGACCGCCCGGCCGGCGATCCGGGCCCCCGGGTAGATCGGCCGGAGCAGGTGCCCCAGCAGGCCGGTGCGGCCCTGCGCCTCGTGCACCGTCGACACGCCCTGCCGGGCGAACTGCGCGACGGCGTCGGCCGGCGGGGCGGCGTCGGTCCGGACGATGACGTGGCCGGTCACAGCAGCTCTCCGCCGACCACCGGGAAGACCCGCTGGTACGCCTCGGCGTGGCTGATCGACCGGTCGCCACCGTTGCGGACGGCCTGCACCCCGCGCCGTACGCCGAGATCCGTGTAGTACGCGACCAGGTGGCCCTGGGCTCCCATGATCCGCATCGCCTCGACCTTTCGGTCGAAGACCGGGGTGATGTCCAGCAGCAGGTTCGGCAGGAAGCCGCACTGCTCGGGCTGGTGCGGCTCGAACTGCAACACGTTCGGCGCGCCGATCGGTCGGGTGTCCCGGTCGTGCCCGGCCGCCTGGGCCACCATCCGGGCCCGGAGCACGATCTCGTGGGTCAGCGAGTGGTCCAGGTTGTACGGGTCCTTGGCCGGATGGGTGACGATCACGGCCGGGTCGATCCGGCGGATGGTCGAGACGACGCTGTCGTAGAGGTCGTCCGTGGCCCGCAGCGGGTAGTCCCCGGCGTCGAGGAACTCGATCTCGGCGCCGAGCACCTTCGCCGCCCGGCTCGCCTCGTCGCGTCTCGCCTCCTTGACCCGCTCCAGGGTCATCCCGGGCTGCTTCCACAGCCCCTGCGATTCGCCCTTCTCGCCGAAGGTGAGGCACAGCACGTGGACCTGCTGGCCCCGGGATGCGCCGAGCGCGATGGCGCCACCCGCGCGCCAGACAAAGTCGGCGGCGTGCGCGCTTACCACGAGGATCGGACCTCGCCCGATCGGGGACGCTGTCATCGACAATCCTTTCCGAGCGGTTCCGCGAGTGCGTCGGTACGCCCCGGGCGGAAGCCGCGATGCTTGTCGGAGGCAGACCGATCATAGGTGCGGGCAACACTATTGCCAATAACATTGTCAACAATCTCGGCCGCGCCGGGGCGTACCGATAGATGCCGGAGAGCCCACCGGGCCGGCGGTGCCGGGATAGGTCGCGGAACGGTTTTCCGAAATGGCGGCACCGACGGCGGGAACGTCGCGGGGCCTGTCCGGCTACCGCCCGGCGCCCCTCCCCGGTCACCGAACTGTCCCGCCGGATCCCCACCGGATCCCCACCGGCCGCACACCGCGACGAGCGAAACCCGCCGGCCACCGCACTGGCCGTGGTCGCAGCCCTTCTTCGCCCCCGGCTCGGGACACCGGCCCGGCCCCCGGCCACCGAGCGGTCACCGGGCGGCGCCACCCGGGGTGCCGGCGGTGCCGTTCGGCGTCGAGGCGGCGAACGGCACCTCGGCAACCGGTGCCGACGCCTCGCCGACCGGGTGCCGCCACAGCCCGCGGCGGCGCAGGATCGGCAGCACACCCTCGCCGACCCAGTACGCCTCCTCCAGGTGCGGATGTCCGGAGAGGATGAACTCGGTGATGCCGAGGGCGTGGTACTCGGCGATCCGGTCGGCCACCTCGGTGTGGCTGCCGACCAGTGCCGTACCCGCGCCGCCGCGCACCAGCCCGACCCCGGCCCAGAGGTTCGGCGACACCTCCAGCCGATCCCGGGAACCACCGTGCAGGGCGAGCATCCGGCGCTGCCCCTCGGACTCGCTGCGCCCCAGTCCGGCCTGGACGGCCGTGACGTCGGAGTCGGCGATGCCGTCGAGCAGCCGCTGCGCCTGCGCCCAGGCCGCCTCGGTGGTGTCCCGCGCGATGACGTGCAGCCGGATCCCGAACCGGAGTTCCCGACCCGCCTCGGCGGCCAGCCCCCTGATCCAGGCCAGTTTCTCGGCCACCTGCGCGGGCGGCTCGCCCCAGGTCAGGTACACGTCGCTGTGCCGTACCGCCACCGGGCCGGCCGCCTTGGAGGAGCCACCGAAGTAGATCGGCGGGACGGGGTCGGGCAGCCGGTTCAGCCGGGCCTGCTCGACCCGCAGGTGCTCCCCGGTGTGGCTGACCGTCTCCCCCCGCCACAGCGCCCGTACGACGTGCAGGAACTCGTCGGTACGCGCGTACCGGGCGTCCTTGTCGAGGAAGTCGCCGTAGCCGCGCTGCTCGTGCGACTCCCCGCCGGTGACCACGTTGAGCAGCAGGCGTCCCTGGGAGAGCCGCTGGAAGGTCGAGGCCATCTGGGCGGCCAGGGTCGGCGAGGTCAGTCCGGGTCGGAACGCCACCAGGAACTTCAGCCGCTCGGTGACCTCGGTGAGCATCGCGGTGGCCAGCCAGGCGTCCTCGCACCAGGCACCGGTGGGGGTGAGCGCGCCGACGAAGCCGAGCTGTTCGGCGGTCCGGGCGATCTGCCCGAGGTACGCCACGGTGGCCGGCCGGGCACCTCCGGCGGTACCCGCCGGCAGCCCGTGCCCGCCGCCGACGATGTCCCGGCTGTCGCCGTAGGTCGGCAGGAACCAGTGGAAGGTGAGCGTCATGTCTCTCTCCGATGAGGCTGCGCCCGGGTCGCGGGCGGGACAGGTGGACGTCGGGCGGACATCGGCGGTCGCGGGCCGGCCGGTGCCGCCATTCCGATCTCTGGTCCCGGTACTCTATCCATAAATCCTATCGGTTTAGTAGGCTAACTCTGGCGGCCCGGCCACAGCGACGTGCGCCCCGCCGCATCCGGGCGTCCCCGGTCCGGCACCGACGCCCGCACCACACCCGACCCGCGCTGAGTCGCCCCGAATTCGTTGCCGGCCAACCGAACCGCCCCAACCGAAACTGACCCGACCCGAACACCCCGCCGGCCAGCGGAACCGACCCCAGCGTTCCGGGTCACGCCGTACCCGATCCCGCGTTTCCGACCTCAGCGTTCCGGATCCCGTCGTACCCGATCGGGAGACCGGCCCGTCCGGGACCGGGCCACCGGCCCGGCCGCGCCGAGGTCGGTGCGGCGCCGGTAGCCGGATCCCATCCCCTTCAGGAGCATCCCGATGTCCCACCACACCCTCAGCCCTCCCCGCCGTCGCCGACCCGACGACGCCGCTCGCCGATCCGACGACGCCGTTTGCCGACCCGACGACGCCGTTTGCCAACCCCTGGACGGTGGTGGCCGGTCCGCCGAGGGTGGTCGCCGCCGGCCGACCGGGCCGATCCGTTCCGGCCGGCGACGACATATCCGCCTCGCCGGCCTGCTCGCCGTGGTCCTGGCGGGGATCGGGGCGATCGCCGGATGCGGCGACGACAGCGCCGGCGCGGACTCCGGCGAGTTGCTCGTCGGCTACCAGCGGTTCGGCGGGCTGAGCCTGGTGAAGGCCCGCGGCGAGGCCCCGGACGCGAAATGGTCGCTGTTCGAGAGTGGACCGGCGCTGACCGAGGCGCTCAAGGCGGGCGCGATCGACATCGGCCAGGTCGGCGAGGCGCCGCCGGTCTTCGCCGCGGCCGGCAAAATCAAGTTCCGGATCATCGGTACGTCGGAGCCGGTGCCGCAGGGCGAGGCGGTGTTGGTCAAGGAGGCCAGGGGCTTCCGCAGCTTCGCCGACCTGAAGGGGAAGACGGTGGCCCTGAACAAGGGGTCGAACGTCAACTGGCTGCTGGTGAAGCTCCTGGAAGCGCACCAGATGACGCTCGCCGACATCAACGTCAAGTACCTCAAGCCGGCCGAGGCGCGTCCGGCGTTCGACAACGACCAGGTCGACGCGTGGATCATCTGGGACCCGTACTTCGCGCTGGCCGAGCAGCCCGGGGTGAAGATCCTGGCCGACGCCACCGGGCTGGCCAGCAACCGGGAGTACGTCCTCGTCTCGCCCGAGGCGTTGGAGCGCAAGCCCGAGCAGATCCGGAGGTTCCTGGAGACGTACCGGAGCGTCACCGACTGGGGCATCGCCAACCCGGAGCAGCGGACGAAGATCCTGGCGCCCGAGCTGAAGATCGACGAGCCGACCACCGCCCGGGCACTGGCCCGCAGCGCCAGGCCGCTCGCCCCGGTGACCCCCGAGATCGGCGCCGAGCTACAGGCGATCGCGGACGGCTTCACCAAGCTGGAGCTGATCCCCGAACCGGTCGACATCGCCTCCCTTGTGGACGACCGGTTCGGCGAGGTGTTCCGGTGACGGAGACTCTCGTCGAGAAGCCCACGCGACCGCCCGCCGCCCCGGCGGCCACCCGACGGTCTGGCCACACACCCCGACGGCCGGTACGGCGCTGGCGACGGGCGGTTACCCCGGTCGCGCTCCTGCTGCTCTGGCAGGCGGCGTCCCAGACCGGACTCCTGCCTCCGGAGAAGCTTTCCGCGCCGAGCGCCGTGGCCCAGACCGGTTGGCGGCTCGCCCGGGACGGCACGCTCGGCGTACACCTGCTCGACTCGCTGACCCGGGCCGGCATCGGGCTGGCGATCGGTGGCACCCTGGCCCTGGTGCTCGGCGCCATCGCCGGTCTGCTCCGGCTCGGCGACGACCTGGTCGACCCGCCGGTGCAGATGGCCCGGATGCTGCCGCACCTCGGGCTGGTGCCGTTGCTGATCATCTGGGTCGGCATCGGCGAGTCGCTGAAGATCACGCTGGTGGCGCTCGGTGCGTTCTTCCCGATCTACTTCAACACGTACGCCGGGATCAGGGACATCGACGAACGCCTGGTCGAGGCGGCCCGTACCTGTGGACTCGGCCAACTGGCCCGGATCCGGCACGTCGTACTCCCGGGTGCCCTGCCGTCGCTCTTCCTCGGCCTACGGTTGGCCCTCGGCGCCGCCTGGCTGAGTCTGGTGGTCGGTGAGCAGGTGAACGCGCAGACCGGGATCGGCTTCCTGATGATGGAGGCCCGCGAGTTCAGCCAGACCGATGTGGTCCTGCTCGGCCTGCTCGTCTACGCGCTGCTCGGCCTGCTCTCCGACCTGGCGCTGCGGATGGCGGAACGGAGGACCCTGACATGGCGACGCGGACTCCAGGCGGTCTGAGCACCGCCACCCGGCCGGTCGTCACCGCGCACGGGGTGCGCCGGGCGTTCGGCGAGACCGTCGTACTCGACGGCGTCGACCTCGCCATCGCGCCGGGCGAGGTGGTGGCGCTGCTCGGCGGCAGCGGCTCCGGCAAGAGCACCCTGCTGCGCATCCTGGCCGGGCTCGACCCCGAGGCAACCGGTGAGATCACCCGGACGGGCAGCCAGGCGGTGGTCTTCCAGGAGCACCGGTTGCTGCCCTGGAAACGGGTGGCCGACAACGTCTCACTCGGCGTGCCGGGCGCCGGGGTACGGCAGCGGGTCGCCGCCGCGCTCGCCGAGGTCGGGCTCGCCGAGCGGGGCCGGGCGTGGCCGGCCGAACTCTCCGGCGGGCAGGCCCAGCGGGTCGCCTTCGCGAGAGCACTGGTCCGTGAGCCGGCGCTGATGCTGCTCGACGAGCCGTTCGGCGCCCTGGACGCACTCACCCGGCTGAAGATGCAGACCCTGTTCGGTCGGCTGCACGCCGAGCACGGGTTCGCCGCCCTGCTGGTCACGCACGACGTGGACGAGGCACTGCTGCTGGCCGACCGCACCCTCGTACTCGACGACGGACGCATCGTGGAGGACGCACCGGTGCCGCTGAGCCGACCCCGTGCCCCCGACCACCCCGGCTTCGGACCGTTGCGCCGGCACCTTCTCGACCGACTCGGCGTACGCCCGGACCAGGACGGCGACGCCGGCACCTGACCGGTCGGCGGCCTCCGTGGCCCCTGTGGCGCTCGGTGGCCCCCGTGGCGCTCGGTGGCCATCGCGTGCCGGTCGGGGCCGCGCCCGGAGGGCGACGCGGATTGGCGTGGCCGCACCGGCGTCGGCTGTCCGCGCCTGCGGACCGGCGCGCGGGACCAGTGACCACCCGCCCGAGTCGGTGTGCCGGACCGACGACAGCAGCCTGCCTGGGTCGGGGTGCCGGACCGACGACCTCCTCGGCCGCCGGCTGGGGCCGGGGCTCCGGCCGCACCTGGTCGGCGTACCCGACTGGCGACAGTGGTGATTCCGCGGTCTCGCAGACGCCGGGCCAGAGCCGGGCCTGGTGGGCCCGTACGTCAGGCTCGGACGGGCAGTGTGGCGACGTAACCGGCGGCCAGGTCCGGGTCGCCGAGGCTGGACTCCGGCACCGCCAGGCCGGGTCGCACCTCGGCGCCGAGTTCGACGAGCAGGCCCCGCAGGTGTCGCTCCGACTGGGCGGCCTGGGTCGGGGTGGCACCGACGGTAACCGGGACCGCGACCACTCCGGCCAGCCCCTGGTGCGGCAGGTGGTCGAGGAAGACCTTCAGCACCCCGGTGTAGCTGCCCTTGTAGGTCGGCGTGGCGACCACCAGGATCTGAGCCGCCCGCGCCGTGGCCACGCCATCGGCCACCCCTGGATCGTCTGGTACCAGCAGGGCCGGCCCGTACTCCGCCAGGTCGAGGACGATCGGCGGTCCGGCGCTCTCCCGCCGGGCTACCTCCTCGGCCACCGAGGTGGCGAGCCCTCGAGTACGCGACCCGGGTCGCGGGTTGCCGGAGATGACGACGATCTCGCTCACGTGCTCCTCCACCCGGCGCCGTATCCCGGCGCCCTCGTCCCGGTGGCCGATGTCGGCCGGCCGTCCATTGTGGTCCTGTCTGACGCCGGGCACGGCCGTTTGGGAGGGGTCGGCGGTGCCAGCCTGCCAGGGTTCAGGGTTCAGGGTTCAGGGTTCAGGGTTCAGGGTTCAGTAAATCCTATTTTCCCGATGGGTTAAAGGGCGTTCCGGTAGGGTCACCCCATCCGCACCGAAGGGATTCCAGCTCGGGATGGTCGTGCCGACCGGGGCGGGTCACGCCGGCAGGGCGGCGGTGACGTCGAGTTCGACCAACTGGCCAGGAAAGCCGAGCTGGGCCACCCCGAGCAGCGTGCTGGCGGTGGTGAACGCCGGGGCGAGCGGGGAGGCCCGGAAACGTCGCCAGACCTCGGCAAGCACGTCCCGGTCCGCGCTGACGACATAGATCACCGTACGGACCACGTGTTCCGGGCCAGCACCCGCCGAGCCGAGCGCGATCACGGTGTTCGCGACGACCTGATCCACCTGTGCACCGAAGTCGCCCGGACCGACCAGAACACCTCCGGCGTCAAGCGGACACTGCCCGCCAGATAGGCGGTACGCCCCGCCAGACGATCGTGACGTGATGGTAACCCGGAGTCACATGGAGGCCGTTAGGGTTGCTGGCGGGAGATCGTCATGGTGCCGATTCTGCGGGTAGAGCGTCCCCGGATGGCGCGGGGTATGCCGCCGTGCGTGATCCACCGGCGCCGTGTACAGTTGTCCCCCGTGCGGCGCCACGAGCGGCCAACAAGCGAGATCATCGCCTTGGCCGTCGGTACGGCGACGTATTGCAGGTCCGGGTGGCGGAATGGCAGACGCGCTAGCTTGAGGTGCTAGTGCCCGTATAGGGCGTGGGGGTTCAAGTCCCCCCTCGGACACGAACCGAATCCCAACGGTGCGTGGCAAGATCCACATCTGCCCGCACCGTTTTCGTGTCTGGGTCGTAGGTCAGACGCAGCCCGAGGCTGCGGTACACCTCCATCTTGTGTTCGGGTTCGGCGTCTCGCACAGCGGTGACGAGGTCGCCGAGTTCCTCGACGATGGCGATGATCTCTTCTTCGGTGAGGTGTCCGGTGGTGTCTGGAACCCCGACTGCGGTTACTGCCCGCTCCTGTTGCTCGGCGAGCTGCCGTTCGGCCTGGGTTTCGGCGATCCATCCGGCGACCACGGCTGGGTCCGCCCCCGCTTCCAGGGCCGCCCGGTAGCGGGCCAGCTTCGCGTCACAGTCGGCCACCGTCGGTCCCACCGGCGTTGCCGAAGCCACGGCGGGTGTATCGAGGGCGAGTTGGTCGAGGAGTTTGGCGATGGTGTGGCGGCGCTGCAGTGGTCCGAACTCCTGGACCAGCCAGGTGTCCAACGGAGTGATCAACGCCTCCTCACGCATGATCACGTTGCGCGGGTGGTCGACCTTGTTCGCAAGTGCGTACTCCTGCGGGAATCGGCATCGGTAGTAGGCGACGCCGTGGGAGTGCTGACCCTGCATCTTCCGCCCGCAAACGCCACACGAGACCAGGCTCTTGAAGACGTACGGGTGGCGGGATCGGTGCGCCCGCTTCGGCGCGGTAGCCGTACGAGCCCGCCTGGTCATCAACTGCTGGACACGCTCGAAGTCCGCCTCGTCGACCAGCGGATCATGAACGATGTCCTTGGAGACCAGCCACTGATCGCGGCCGTTCCACCTCATGACCGCGATGTGACCGAGGGCGACATCGTCAACATCGAGCAGCACCTCGTCGGTGCGCTGTTTGTTCCAGACCTGCCGGCCGGTGTACCGAGGGTTCGTCAAGATCACCCGGATCGCGGTCTTGGACCATGCCAGCCCGTCACGGTGGCGGTTGCGGGCCCGATCATGCGCGGACGGGCACGGGATATCGTCGCGGGTGAGCGCCTCCGCGATGGCGAACAGGCCATAGCCAGCCAGGTACATGGCGAAGATCCGCCGCACGACGGGTGCGGTCTGCGGGTCCGGGGTCAGCCCGTGCAGGCGCTTGCCCTCGGCCGCCTTGGCAGGGTTCGGGTGCGGGCCGAGGTCCTTGAGCATGTAGCCGTACGGCGGCCGACCACCGAGGTAACGGCCTTCCAGCACCGTTTGGGAAGCCATGGCAGTACGTACCCGAACCTTGACGCGGTTGCGTTCGCCCTTGCTCATCCCGCCGAAGACCGACATGATCAACTCGTGGGCTTCGTTGTCAGGGTCGAACGGTCCGCCGACCTCGGGCACCCATAGTTGGAGGCCGTAGTGGATGAACAGTGGCACGGTGAGGCCGAACTGGTTGCCGTAGAAGGCACGGTGCGGCTCGCCGATCACTACGGCGGTGAAGCCACGCTGCGGGTTACGCAGTGCGGCCAGTAGACGGGCCGCTTCGGGTCGGCGTTGCCACGGCAGTGCCCGGGTGTGTCCGATGTCGAAGAACTGTTCGACGATCACGCCACCGCGCGGCGCGATCAGGTTGGTGGCCAACTGAACTTGCCAGCCCCGCGACGACTCTGGGTCCTGGTTGTCCTCGGTGGACACACGGCCATAGAAGGCGAAGCTCAGCTTCGGTGCGTCGAAGCTGAGCTTCGCGAGGTTACGCCCCAGGCGTTCCGCGTCTATGGTCATGTTTCCTCCATGGGGTCGTTGGGAATTTCCTTGCGTTGACGGTGTACCGCGACAAGAAGGCGTAGGAGGGCGAGCGCAGCGGCCGGTCCGAATTCCGGTGGGTCCGGCGGAACGATCACGCGTAGTTCGCCCAGCGATGCCGTATCCGTGGTTCCCGAATCGCCATCGTAATTGTAGTCCGGGACGGGCTGATCCGGAAAATCCGGTTGAAATTCTGGCATAAGCATTCCCCCATTTAGTTGAAGTTGTCTGCGCACGGCATTTTAGGCTCGCGCCCATCGCGCAGCTCCCCTTTCTTTGGTAGGCGCGGCAGTCGACTCACTTCGCGGCAACACGGGCTGCGTCGCTTACGACTCACGCCAATCTCTTCTCTGCAAAACAGAACACTAAAGATTCCTCCAGTGGATGGTTGTTCTCGGCCGGACTGGGAAGACTCACCGCACACGACGGGCAGGCGGCGTGACCGGGGAGCGAAAACGACTAATGCGCCACGCGAATCCCCGCGTTCTTCGAGGCGACTAAGCGCCTGCTTTCAGCAGATCCAAGACCTTGTGGTGGCGGCCCCGCTGTACCGAACGAGAGATGCCCGCCAAGCACAGAGCGTGGCGGGCATTCATTCGATAATGATCTTTAGTTTGCTCTTCAGCTCACCGCCTCAAGCTTGAAGTTTCACGGTCCCAACTTTGGGTGTTGACCACTACTGTGCGGCGATTAATGTGACAAGTAGCTCGCCCAGCGTTTCCGCTCGGCGAGCTACTTTCGGGGCGTGAAGGTGGCGGGGTTTCCAGTTAGCCCGTAATGACTGGCAGGAACTCAGTCACTTCGATGGTGGCCTGGTCAGCGGTCGTCGCGGCCGGCTCGGTGCCGCTGAAGCCGCCACCGGCCCACGTTATGCGCCAAGTGACGACGGCACGGAGGGTGAACTTGCCACTGGGCGCCTCCCGCGACGTGGTCGTGTAGGTGTGGCCGCAGTCCGACTTCGACAGCGGTGACGCGCTCCCGGTCCAGGGGGTGCCGGGGCCGGGGCACACGGTGGAGCTGCCGTCTCCGGCGTACCAGGTGATCTTTGTCGGTTCCGCCCTCGCGGTGATGCTGATGCCCGGCAGTGACGCGGTGGCCGTGTGGGTCCTCCAGAGTCCGGGCTGGACCCACCACCACACCGGCACATGTACCACCTGAGGGTCGTCCAGACTGGGGTTCGAGGCGATGACGGGTCTGGGCATGGTGAGCTGCGACACGGCTCGCTGAGCGAGGATGGCCAGGGTGAGCGGCGGGTCGTCCAGAAAGACAGTGCCCTCGAAGTTCATGTTGCCGCTCGCTGGGTCGTAGCACAGCCTGATGTACCAATACTCGGACAGGAAGCCGCCGCTGTCCTTGCCGTAGTAGCATCCGTCGCTGCCGAGCCAACCCCACGCTTCGGAGTAGCAGGGAACGACTTCGCCGCCGAGCTTGCAGGTCAGCGACCCTCCGCCGTCGCTGCCACCACTGCCTGGATCGATGACTACGACTTGGCATTGTGGGTCGTTCGGAGTTAGGGCGCAGTTGACATCGCCGTACCCGTCCGCATAGGCCGCGGATGGAATGAGGACCATCACGATGGCTGCGACGGCGGCGGTTAGGAGCTTTCGAGCTTGCATGATCCCACCTCGTGCACCCCCAATCCTGTGACCTTCCAGGCACCGTCAACGCGTTCCAGGTCGGCGATGACGAGTCGGAGACCACCGGGGGTGTCCTTGTAGGGGTCGCCGTTTGCCTTGTATCGCTGGGTCCTGCTGGTGTCCATGCAGTCGCGCACCCGCGCCTTGGTCGGTGCGTCGGCAGGCTGGAATGATTCGACCTTTGGCTGGAAGATCGCCTCGCCTCGACCCCTCAGACCTTGCTGCCGCATCGACGTCAGGCCATCCCGAAGCCGCTTCAGCGCTGTTCCTGCGGTGTATCGGGGTAGCTCGGGATCGTCTGGGTTCGCAGTCTCACTGGCTTTGAGGAACGCGCGCTGCATGCCGAGGTACACGTCGAGGATCTGCTGTTGTGGTGTGGTCGTTGATGTGACGCTGGCGGTTGGGCTCGGCGCAGATGATGAGCTGGTGGCGCTGGGCAGGGTGATGGGCGGTTCTTCGGGGTCGGTGCAGGCCGTCAGTGTAGCTGCGACGGCGAGCAGGGCGGTCAGGGTGATCGTGCGGGTGGTGCGGTTCATGTGCCCTCCAGCGCCGCTTCTGTTCGTACCTCGGAATGTCGGTTCGCCGCTACTGTCACGTGTGCACGTACACGCTGGCAGTGACTGTCGGGGTTCGTGTCAGCCGGCGTCGTCATCCCGTTGGATACGACGATAGACGTCGATGACCGCTTGGTAGAGGCGGACCTGTAGCCGGCCCTCGTCGGTGATGGCATAGACCGGGACTAGGCGGTCGCCGTCGCGCATCTTGGACTTGCGGACGTGGTTGTCGTTGGCGAGGCGCCGGAGGCTGCGGCCGACGGCGTTGTCGTCTACGTGTCTGCCGTCGGTCTGGCGTTCCAACCGGCTGACCAGCTCTCGGAAGCGGTATGGCCGCTCGGCGATGGCGCTGAGCACGGCCGGGTCGTAGCGGAAGCGGAAAAGATCAGAAATTTCTAAGTAAACATCGACGTCTATCACAACTTTCCCCCGCGCACCTTCGACTGGCCCGACTGACACCTATCGAAAACACCCTCTCAGGTCTTGTCCCCGATCATGCGGCGGGGCACCAGCAAGCGACAGGTGACACTTGTTGACACCCCGCGACTCCCCCTCGGCTCCCACGCGAAGCACGGCGAGGACGCATTGCATTTCATGAGCGCCGACGAGGTAGCGCCCTTTCCGCCCTACGGCGCAATCGGTTATGTGCACCCGAGTACGACCTGGTCCCGCTGATCTCATCGGCACACCTATTCAGACGCGGAGGTAATCCAGCGTTTGGCGAGCAACCTCCGCGAGCGCTCGCGTGATACCACTATCTACGGGCGGCATCTGCCGTTGCAGTGACACCCAGACGAGCCTCAGATAGAGGTTTCCGTCATACGTCGCCACCGCTGGCCCATCAGCCTTCTCGACGTAGGCGTAGGCGGCGGTGCCGAGTCCAGCCACCGGCGTCAGGACAACCTCCTCGGAATGTGCGCGCCGGAGATTCTCGTATACGTCTTCGGCGCTGCTGTTCTCAAAGATCGTTATCTCGGCCATCGCCACACCGTGGTTCCCGCCTTCGCCGAGGGCGACACTGCATCTCATCGTCGCCACGGAGCCCGACGAGGTGCTGCTCTCTTGAGAGTCGGTGCCCAACCTGCCGACCTCCGCCGCGATCGGAGCCCACCCCACTGCCGCACAGGGCCGGTCCACGGCCCTGTAGGTGCCACGGGTCGAGCCGGGCGAGACCGAGATCCCCGCCGCACCGGGATCCGGTTGCAGGTCGGAGGTTTCCACCAGCGGCGACCCCTCTCGGCGGTCTGCCGGCCAGTAGAGGATCGCGGTGGCGAGTACGGAGCCGATCGCGATTGCCGCCACCAGAGCGACAACCGTGAGAGGAGACCGCCGCCGTTGGTGCGTCAACTCCTGGAGCACATCCTGACCACGACTGGCGGAGGACGTGCCGTCGTTATCTACGAGGTACGACATTGCCCGGTCTCCTTGTCTGCTCAAGCCTCTAGCGCCGACGTGCCCGACATCTGGACCTTTTTCTCTGTGCCTGTAACCCCCCGAACGGATGGGCATCTGGTCACGATCTCGGCGGCCAAGTTGACTACCGCCCGGCGAGCTGCCGCGCCGAGCTGCCGTACATCGATTGGTTCGGGCCTTGCCAGTACGGGGTCCCAGGGCACGGTGACGACGCCATGCACGGCGTCGGTGGCTTGTTGCTCGGCGAACCGCAGCTCTCGCGGGTTGTGCGGTCTACCAGCGACCAGGGTGAGGATGACCTCGTCGGCTAACGCGCTGGAGACCTGACGGAGCTGTGTCAGCAGGCGGAGTGTGTGTTGGACGCTTTCGCGCGTCGCCCGAGACACGAGGACGGGAACGGTGCAACCCACGAACGGGGACCACATACCGCGGACCTCGACTTGTGGAAGATCGAGAAGGGCGATCGAGTAGACCTGGCGGATCCGCTCGACCAGGGCATACGTTTCGTGCAGCATCGGGGCACGTCGCGCGCCCCCGGCCGCCGCATTCTCCGCCGCCAGCGCGTGTAGACCAGTGGGGCCCTGCTGCACGAATCGCTCAACGGACTGCCTGTCGATGAGGGAGTCTGCGTTGTCCACGGCATCCCAAACGCTGCGCGCGACGGTGGAGACCCGGACCCCGAGTCCGCCCCAGTTACGACCGGTGGCGTCGATGGCTATAACGGGATCGGGACAGGCGAGCGCCAAGACCCCGCCCACAGCTGCGGTAATGGCCGAACGACCAACGCCACCGTCGGCTGACCCGACGCCGACTACGGCGCACGGCGGGCTAAGCCACGCGGCGCGCAACCACAGCACATCGGCACCATCGGATCGGAAGCGCCTCGGCACCGGCGGCATCGGCAGCCCTCCCTCGACGTGGCTTGTCTGATCACCCGAACTGGCGTCGTCGACCGAACCGCAGACGTCGAGGGACGACCGGAGCTCGTCGGACACGTCACCGTTTTCGGCCACAACAGCCACCTCCGGAACTCGTCATTCCTCTGCCGCATCAAGCGAGATATGAGCCGTGTCGGGTGTCGGGAGCAGACACCCGACACGGCTGCGATTCCCGCGCGCACGGTCCCCCTCACAGAGATCACTTTCGACCCCATCGTGCGTCTCGCAGGTCTCACCCTTCGCAATCTGCCCCGCCCCGTATGCCGATGGCTAGATGCCGGCTGGTGCCTAGATGTTTCGGCATGTGCCGCATGGTGCCGCGTCGTGCTTACCGTTTGCCCTGATCGAAAGCGTCGAGGCTGATTGCGCGTAACACGGCGGCACCTAGTCGTAGCCGGCCTTTCCCGCTACGTTCCTCAACGTAGGCGGCGCCGAAGTCGGGCCAATAGAGCTCATCGGTTTCCGTCTTTAAGCGGCGGATGTCATTCGCCCTCAACAATCACTTCCAGCGGAGACCCAGCATGCAGTTACGGCCTTTTACCGGCACCTATCTAACCGACCCGGGCGTCGTCTGGCGCGAGCTGCTGCACGCCCCGGCGGACGTGCACTTCGCCGACGATCTCGGCCTGTGGTTGATCAGCCGGCACGAGCACGTGCGCCGGGCATTCGCGAACGCGGAGGCTTTCAGCAGCGCGCTCACCCTGGCCCCGGTCTACGAGATGTGCCCGGAGGCGCTGGCCGTCGTCGCGCGCCTGGACGTGCCGCCGACCACGGCGGCGGCGGATTCACCGGTACACGTCCGGACCCGGGGGGCGCTGCGGGCCATCTTCGCCAACACCGCTCCCCGGGTGGCCGACGAGTACGGCCCGATCGTGCACCGTCGCGTGGCGGAGCTGGTAGCCCGGATCGCCGACCGACCGGGCGGGACGGTCGATCTGATGCCGGAGTTCGCCACGCTGCTGCCACTGCTGGTGGTGGTGGACATCCTCGGCGTGCCAGAGCGGGACGTGCCGCGCATCCGGAGCTGGGCCGACGAGCAGATCGCGTTGATCTGGGGCCAGCCCGATCCGTCCGAGCAGGTCCGCCTGGCCCAGGGACTACTGGACTTCTGGCACTACTGCCAGGCGCTCGTTGCGCGGCGGACCGCCGAGGGCGCTACCGGCGACGACTTCGTCAGCCGGGCACTGCGCCACCGCGCTGGCGACAACACCGTGCTGAGCACCGCCGAGGTGGCGAGCATGGCGTTCAACCTCCTCGTGGCCGGGCACGAGACCACCGCCGGGCTACTCGCGCACGGCCTGGACCGGGCGTTGTCCGAGCCAGGACGCTGGGCGCGCATCGCCGCCAACCCCGACGAGGTACCGGCCTATCTAGATGAGGTGCTGCGGTTCGGGCCGGCGATCGACGGTTGGCTACGGGTCACCCGCCTGCCGGTGACCATCGGCGGGGTGACCATCCCGGCCGGCGCCCGGTGCCTGTTGCTAATCGGGGCGGCCAACCGGGATCCAGCTGCCTTCGCCGATCCGGACCGCTTCAACCCGGCGCGTACCGCACGCCGGGGCCACCTCTCCTTCGGGTACGGGCCACATTTCTGCATCGGCGCCGCCCTGGCCCGACTGGAAGCCCGGGTCGCCCTGGTGCGACTCGCCGAGGCGATGCCCGAGCTCCGACTCGCTCCCGGCCACCAGTCGCGGTTCAAGCCCAATCTGGCCTTCCGGTCGCACCGAACGCTCCTTGTCACCAAACCGCGCTCAAGCCAGCGCACCTGATCTCCGCCATCAGGCGGACCAGCAACGACTGCGGAAGGAGGTGGTCGGTACGCGCCCACACACCAAACGACAGCGAGAAGAAACAGGAATCGCATGAAGGGGGGAAACAACATGCGCAAAAGGATCCTCGCGAGCGCAGCCGCGCTCCTCATCACACTCAGCGGCGCTCTCATCGCCACCGGCACTCCAGCCCAGGCCGCCAGCGCCGAATGTAGCGCGCCGTTCTGGTCTCTGGGTACTCGTGGCTGCACCACCGGCACAATCTCGGCACACCCCAGTGGGCGCTACATCGACGTCACCTACTGGGGCTGCCGTGATACGCGCTGGAAGGTGTGGGACACCGGCACCGGCGTGACCGTTGCCAGCGGGAGAACCCCATCGGGGGGGCACATGACCAGGCGAATCGGCGGCCTTTACGGCAGCTACAAGGCACAGATCTCGATGGCCTGCTGGAAAGACCGGATCAGGATCGACAACACCTGACATCCGAATCCGCGTGGAGGGAACGTGGATGCCACCCGCACGGCGGCGGATCCGGAGTCGTTGACTTCTGATTCGACATCCATCCTGTAACAAGGAGAGCGTGGCGGACGCGCCTACCCGGGGAATAGGAAGACGCGTCCGCCACGCATGGAGTTGCCTGGTAACACCTTCGATGAAGGGCTACAACTGTTCGTCCCGCAGGACGTCGAGGTCGATGAACCGTGGGCCGTCGGTGCACAGCGGGACGAACGCTTCATGCGTGGCCTGCGTCTGCGGCAGGTTGGAGTTGATGGCAGCATCCTCGACAGAGTCGAATTCAATGATCTCCATGTAGTGGGTGGGATCATGGCGGTCGCGGCATACCCGGGTGCGGCGGGCTGTGCGAATTCCCGTTGTTGCGTTGATCCAGTCGGTGAGCACCTGGTCGACATCGTCGGGGCGGTCGGTGCGGTAGTCGATGATCTGGATGAAAGCCACGAGCTTCCTTCCGCTACTGGTACGTCGGGGTTATCGGGATGTGGGTTGCAACTCGCGCAGGTAGTCCCGTACGAGAGGTGAGCCGTATAGCTGCGCCACCTGCAGCAGATGGCCGACTTCGTCGTCGAGGTCATCGCCGGTCGGCCCGGCAAGGTTGTGAATCTGTGCCTGGGGTTGCTCGCCGCTGTCCTTGGCGGCCTTTGCCGCCGTTAGCCAGCAGGCCATGACCGCAGCCTGTGCCTGCGTTCCGGTCAGGCCGCTGGCCCGCACGTGCCGGTCGGCCACCTGCAGGGCTCGCTCGGTGACGTAACTGCGCAGCACCAGTAGGGCGTCCCGGATCTCGACGATGCGACGGTAGAGCCCGAACCTTGCTCGTCCGGGCATGGCCACACCCGTCGACGCCGGGCTGAACACGACATCGGGTACGGCGGCGACGAGGTCACGCCACAGCGGTTCGAGCCGGCGCATGGCGGTGCGGTAGGTCAAACCATGGTGTAGGGATACCAGCAGCGGAGGCGCCGCAGCCACGGCGAAAGACAGCCCCGTTACGGCGTCGATGGGTCCGATGGGGTCGAGCCACGCCGTCTCACCGGTTAGCAGCCAGCCGAGGTTGAGCGCCCACGGGATACATAGCAGCAGCATGCCTACGCCCAGCGCAACCAGGCTCAGTCGCATCGCAGTGTGGGCCCGCCGGGCGGCATACGCGCACAGTGGCAGGGCGGCGAGGTGCGCGAGCGTGTGGAAGATCGACAGGAGATGCCAGTAGGACAGCGGCACCTCCGGGGGGACGTCGACCGTCGGGGCGGCCGGCTCCGCACTGGCGTATATGGCGATCATCGTGGCGGCCACAGCGACGCCTGACCCGATGGCCAGCAGACGGTAGCGGGGCCGTTTGGTCATCGCCGTGAGCAGGTACAGCACGCCAGTGGCCTCGACCACGCTGACCAGATGGACGCCGATGAAGACCACGTGTCCGTTGATCATGTCGTACAGCGGGGCCTGGGTTTCGGGCCGGTAGAGTGTGATCTCTGCGGCGACGAGGGCGAGGACCACCCACAGGACTCGCCGCTGGCGATTACGTACTGCGGGCGCGATCAGCAGCACGGTGGCCACCCACAGGCAGATGAGACCGGCCTCCTTGATGAGGGTCATCATGCGCGGACTCCTTAGCGGCGGCCCCGATAGCCGAGTGCGCGCTCCAGATTGGCCAGGACGCCGTTCGAGGGTGATGAAGTGGAGTGGCTGCCAACCTTCTCCAGCAGAAGTGTGGCCGTCATTTCGGCCTCTTGCTCTTCTCGTGTGGAGTAGCACGTGCGAGAAGAAAAACGCTTAACGATGTCTGGGTCAAGTGAGTTGGCAGAGGAGTGCAACACGGCATTGTCCAGGAGTATTCGGTCATTGTGGTCGAACAGGATATGACCGATCTCATGAAATATGATGTGGCGCTGATGGAGCGGGCTGGTTTGGCCGTCGTAGAAGATGTGGTCCTCCTGGTCGGTGGCGAGCCACATGCCACTGGGGAGCCCGGGGGTGGTTGGCTGGGGCAGGGCGTGAAAGTTCAAGGGTCGCGCGCGGTGCTTTGCCAGGGCGAGCCGAAGCGCGTCCACGTCGAACGGCTGTGGGAGCGGGATGCGCTCAATAATTCGTTCGCACCGCCGCCGCAGATGGACCTTGTTCCTCACTATTCCTCCCCTGCCACCTCGTTGTCAGGCGCCGGGAGCCCTTCGGCCCTCCGTGCCGTGTCGATTGCCTGCAGGATGAACCGCCTCGAAGCCTCGGACAGCGGGGCTGCCCTCATTGCGATCCGGGTGACCCCATGTCGTCGCAGCTGCACGAGTAGTTCGAGCTGCTCGTCGATGCTTCGTACCTCGTCGTCGTCGGCGAGCAGATAGCTGGTCGGCACGCCGAAGAAGTCAGCAAGTGCGTGCAGCACGTTGACTGTTGGGTTGGCGCGGATGCCGGTGCGCAGCATCTGAATGTATTGCGGGCTGCGGTCGATGCCGTACCGATCGCGCAATGCGGTCGAGACGGCCTGCAGACTGTAGAGGCGTCCATCGGCGTCGGTCACCGTGCTGAAGAGGCGGTCCAGTCGGCGCGCGATGATGTTGTCGGGGCCCTCGTTGGCGACCACACGACTCCTCGATCTGCTCTTGGCTCACCACTGTCGGCGTTGATCAATAGCCGCGGCGACGGGCTCAGTTGATTGCAGTACGCCCAGCATCAACTACGTCCCCGTGACCGTCAAGAGTGCTGGAGCAACGGATGGTGATCGGGTCTGCGGCGACGGCGAGCTTTCTGCGGAGAGTCGGGTAGTGGCGGGCTCCACGGCGGCACATCCGCAGCAGCATTGACCACGGATGATGTGTCGATCTGTGGTGCCCCTTGGCGACTGGAATGGCATGGAGGAGGTGCTGCTCCCGGATTGCTTGATCAATGGCGGCCTCAGCTTTGGTCACTGAATGGGATCCGGGCAAAACGGCAAAAACGCCCAGTCGATGGATACTGTCGCGAAAGGGGGTGCCGAGAGGGCAACGTGAGGGCGTAGAGTTGCGCAAGGTCTGCTCTGGTTCAACTGGCAGTTGAGACGCGGGGGATCTTGCATCTGAATCGACAGCCTGTCTGGCTGGCCGGGCAGGCCATCCTGGAGAGGATCGCCGATGAACTACCCGACACGTCGACGCAGCCCACGGCTGCGCCTGTGGGGGCTCAGTCTGCAACGGGCCCGTCTGCGTCGCCAGGATGGGCAGGTTGTGGCACCGCCTGGTCGGTGGGTTACGGTGCGCGATGTCGCCTCTCGCGAAGATGCAGTCGTCCAACCGCTTCAGCCAGAAGGCACGGTACTGCCCTACCAGGTCCTGTTTCCGACTCTCGACCCGGCCATGGTCGACAGGGTTTTGGGCTTGGGTGATGACGAAGGCGACAGCGCCCGACGACACCAGGCATAGACGCTCGCGGGTGGGCCTCTGCGCGTCGCCGAACGAACCCTGTCTTCCACGCCTCGCCTTGACGTCGACGTACTCGACGCCCGCGGAGTGATCGACTTCCCCTGTAGTCCCGCAAGGGCTCCGCCGAGCGGATCGCCAAGAGACTCCGGTGCGCTCGACCGCCTGATCGGAAAACACCCCAGCGAGGTGGGGTTTGGGGCGTACGGAATCGTCCCGAGCCAACTGAGAAATTGTCAAGACTTGTGGACGGATGAAGAGTGTCGAGTTTGCCGGCTGGTGTGTCGGCGTCGGTGGTTTCGGTGGTCGTGGATGAGCGAGGGTGGTCAGCCAAGTGCGTGGATCGCCCTGGACGTGCGTAGGTAGAGCGAATTGTCACTGATTGTGAGTGGGGAATCGACTTCCCGGTAATCATCGGCCTCGGGGTTGATCGGTTCGCCGCTGTCGAAGCTCCACCGCATGGCGCCCGTGATGGCGTCGAGGGTGAGAACCTTGCCGGTTTCGGCAGCGACGTGGACCAGACCACCGGCGAGTACTGGAGATCCGCATAGGGTCGGTACCGGCGTGCGCCAGATCGGCTCGCGGGTGGCGATGTTGATCGCGAGCAGGTGTCCAGCGCCCTCGTTGCGTTCCTCGATGAACAACGTCCCGTTGCTGATCGCGGCGGATCCGCCTGGGGCGCCGTCAAGTTGATATCGCCAGCGTTCCTGACCGGTGGCGGTGTCGAAACCGATGACAGCACAGTACTCACGGCAGGCGCGGGATACCCAGACCAGACCGTTGCAGACGACTGGGTGAAACGGCGCCGGTGGCTCCCAGTTCTCCCACTGATCGTCGTCGACGTCGTCCTGGTTGAATCCCCACCGTCGCGCGCCGTCGAGCAATTCCAGGGCGTTGAGTCCACCGTTGTTGCGCTGAGCTTCGAAGCCCTCGGTGAAGAACACCATGTCGTCGTAGATGGCTGGCGGTGCGGTGAGCACACCGAAGTCGTCCACTCTGCGCCACAGCTCGCTCCGCTCGGATAGCTCCACCGCGCGCAGACCCGGGGCGTCGATGGCGAGGCAGAGGTCATCGACGACAACTGGGCACGAGCCCGCGCCGGCGTTCCACACCTGCCGGCCGGTGCCACGATCGTGTGCCACAACCACGCTCTCGCTCAGTTCGTAGTCCTCCCCGGGGTTCTCCACATCGTCGGTGCCGAACAGAACGAAATCACCGACAACGGCCGCTGGCGAGGTCACACCAACGGTGACTACAGAGGTTGAAAGGCTGACGTCCTGTGGTGTGCCTATGTGATCGAGGTCGATGTTCTGGGTAGGCCAGGGAGATGAGGTATCCGGCTGGTGGTGGCATGAACGCGGCAGCCCGGGCCAAGCGTGAGACGGTTCGGATGCAGGCCGCGAGCATGTTCGAAGCGTCCAAACCGACCACGCAGATCGCTTCCGAGCTGCGGGTTTCTGAGAAATCTGTCCCGTGAGTGGCGCCGTCGATGGGCATCTGGGGGCGCGGACGCACTGGCGTCGGCCGGGCCAGGCGGCTCGGACTGCAAACTCTCCGATGAGCAGCAGAAACAACTCGCGCGGTTGCTCGACGAGGGTCCGCTTGCCCTCGGCTGGTCCGACGCCCGTTGGACCCTGGCCCGGGTGGCCGAGGTGATCGAGCGCCGTTTCGAGGTCTCCTACACCCTGCGCGGGGTGTCGTACCTGTTGCACCGACTCGGCTACAGCCAGCAGGTCCCGACCCGCCGGGCGATCGAACGTGACCCCGAGGCGATGGCCAGTTGGCACCGTCGGCGGTGGCCGTCGGTAAGAGGTTAGCGGCGGCCCGCAGAGCCTGGATCTGCTTCGAGGACGAGGCCGGCCGACGCAGGGTCTACGGTGGACTGTTGCCTACTCCGGCAGGAGCTGAGGCGCGGTGAGGACCGGTCGCGGAGCGCTCGATGGCGATCAGGTGGTCAATGATTCCTGCGACCAGCTCCAGAGACGCAGGCGAGAGACATCCGACAGCACGGACGATCTCGTTAACCCTTGGATCCTTGAGTGCCTGCTGAACCTCGTTCAGCTCTTTGATCTGCGCCAACCGCTCAAGATCGCTGGTGACCTGCAGGGCGGTTTGATCATCGAAGAAGTACCCAGGCGGCACGCCGAAAAAGCGGGCAAGCCCGTCCATGACCTTCATGGAGGGGTTATCGCGTTGCCCCGTTCGTAGCATGTGCACGTATCGGCTCGAAATCGTCCGTGCATCATCAGCGGAGGCGAGCGCAGCGGCTACCTCAGCCTCCGTGTAGGGGCCCCGCCCTGCGGGCACCACGCTCGCGAAGAGCCGGTTCAGTCTGTCGGCAAAGGTTTCCTGCTGCCCGGTGGTGGTCGCCACGGCGGCCCTCCCTCTCGGCTCTGGACTATTGTTCCATCGCAACCACGGTGCGAACAATAGTTGACAACACAGCGTGATCTTGCTTCACTCGGAGCGAGAGTGATTCACGTAGATTCACGTAAGCGAGGCGCCAACCCTGTGCGGACAGAGTCGGCGCACTGGCGGGCGCTCATCTGTCCGCGCGCGGGGGGCGTGCGGCCGGCGTTCTTGCTGGAAGATCACTTTGTCTCTGTCGGGGAGAAATCGTGGCCAGAACGCGGGCAGCATCGCCAACCACGTCGAGTCCGTGTGCTGACAAAGGAAGACGGCGCGACGCCCTAGCCAAACTGGCCAATCTGGACTCAGACAAACAGGGCACTGCTGCTCGGATTGGATGCACGCGCCCGGTAGCCGTCATTCAGTCCTCAGAGCACCAGTGCCCGGGGGACGCTACGAGCTCAATGACAGTCGGTGGCCAGGTCGCCCTCGCGGCGATCTGCCGTGTCAGAGAGTCGACCCGACCATGAGGCGAGTTCCTGGGCGATCCCGACCGTTGCAATCACGTTATCGCCCGCTGGCGGCACTCGGGGTGCGCTTCCAGGGGGCGGCCGGATACTTATTGATCTTCTTTGGGGGCGGCTAGGCCGGGGGGGTATGTTCATGACTTCATTCTCGACAGGGGGCAGATCCATGACGCCGGGCGCAGTAATTCGGCGAGCCCGGAAACAGCGAGGGTGGACCCAGTATCGACTCGCGTACGAGATGGCACGTGTCGCCAAGGCGTATGCACTTGAGCCTGCCAGCATTGCGTGTCTTCGATCCATGCTCTCCAGATGGGAAAATGATCATCGAAAGCCGGACGAGGTGAACCGGCGAATCCTGTGTGAGGCGTTGAAAATGCCCCTGAAGGACCTCGCGATGCCGATCGATGAAGACATCCCATGGCCTCCCGTAAGGACGGAGTAGCAACTACTGTAGCGTGGCGGTGGTCGCCGCTATGCTGAATCGAAATGGCTGCTGACGGCAAACGCGAGCGCTGCAGCGTAAGCATGGAGAGCGCTGGGCAGAGCGGCATCAACCTCTACGGACCCTGTCGGGCGACGCCACATGCTCCGCTCGCGGTCGCCTTCATAAAACATTGCAGTGTCAGCTGTCATCCGCGATAGCGCGCCCATGACCGCCTCGTGGGTGGATGCTAGCACTTCGTGGTCCTGCCCTAGACACACCAGCGGGACATAGGTGTGCGGCTCCTTGATGATTTGCGAGGGTTCGATAGGTGTGTCCATGGATTCTGGGGCCGGCCTGCCGGCTGCTATGGCTCCAGCAACTCGAACCGTAGACGTCGCGTAGGTGGCTGCATGTCGGGCGTAAATAAGAATCAGATGTTCCGTGTAGTCCAACGCGGACAGTGCCAGTTCGTTGGCAGCTTTCCGCGTGTGTCTCGCGCTGCGGCGGTCTGAATTTGCCGAATAGATTAGACCCTGGGCCCTACTTTCGCCGAGGTTGGCAGTCTGGATGGCGTCGACGATGTAGTTGCAGGCTACGGCGAGGTCGACAAGTTCATCAATGACGGCAGTTGGTAGAGCGAGGTTATCGCGTGGCGAAATCACCTCATAGGTCATTAGATCCATAAGTGCCCCTATGATCTGCAGTGGCGGCGCGGCGAACATAGCGTTGTTCGTATTCTAGGCGAAGAGCCGGCGAGCCTGCGTAGGCCGCCTATCATTCGGGACCAGTTGTACAAATCAGGTCGCACGCTGGGGATCCGCCCCCGGTGAACTGGGCTGACGTGCCGACATGCCTGTGTGTTCATAAGGTCCTGGTCGTGGAGGTGCTCGATGGCGGACACCTGTGAAGCCCAGGCCGTCACGTCCCACGCCGACCACGGTCTGGACGCCTAGGCGGCCTGCTCGGCAACCGGGCTCCGTTGATCTTGAAGTGCTGGGGAGTCGGCAGATGCGGTCGAGTTCGAGTAGTGCCGGTTCGTTCTCCCTCGTGATCATGGATGAAACGGCTGATCGGCGAACGAGACCCGAACGCGGCTTCGGCGGTCAACGCAGCACGATGGATGGTGGTCGGGTCGGGGATGGGGTTCATGGTCATCATTCGGGCTTTCAGGCCGAGGAACGTACGGTTCGGCGGCTGGATGGGAGAAGTCCGCCGATTCGAGTGGCGTCCTGTCGTCTAGTGAGGGCGCGATCTGCCTACCGGTGGCCGTGGTGGATGGGGTCGGCCGCGTAGTGCAGAGCGCCGCAACGGTGCCGGGTGTCCTGCGTAGTCACTGGAGAGCCGGACGATCGGGAAACCATCACATCCGGTTCGGCGGGAGGCCGCGCAGAAAAGGGCCAGCCCAACGGCTGGCACCTCGCTGCGCGGCCCACCCATCGGCGTGGCTGACCGCGCACCGCCGCCTGGCCCGCGATTACGAGCGCGACCCGCGTACCTCCGAGGCCATGATCCGGTGGGCGGCCATCAACCAAATGCTGGGCCGTCTCACCCATGGCGGTCCCGCCCGCCGACAGCAGCAGTACCGCGAAGTCCAAGGCTCGACAGTGCCACGTCCGCGCCACATCGAAGAAGTAAATATTCCTATACATCCTGGTCTCACAACGGAGTCTGTCCGTCTGTGTGTTGACTCGGGTGGCCGTTTGATCGAGGACATAGGAAGACATTTCATGATTTGCCGCTCGCAGGCGTGTACATATGCGGCGCACGTACGTCGGTGTACGCGAGCGAATGTCCGTAGACCGTGCCCTCGCTGATCCGGTACGCATGGAAGGGATTCCAGCTCACCGGGGGGCAAGCCGATGACCGTAGGAGTGGTGCCGTCGCGCGCCCAGCCGACGACCGCGCGTGCGGTGACACCGTCGCTTCGACCGAAGCGACGGGTCTGGTTGTTGATCGTAAGCCTGCTCGCGATGGTGGTCTGCGCCGGGGCGTTCGCGTTGGTCTACGTACGCGCTGACACCCGGGTTCAGGTGCTCGCCGTCACGCGTGCCGTGGCGGCCGGGCAGACGATCGCGGTGGCTGACCTTCGCGTGGTTCGGGTCGTACCGGATGCCGGCGTCGCGCTGGTGCCGGCATCCGGGGCGTCGCAGGTGATCGGCGCGACGGCTGTGGTGCCGCTCGCGGCGGGGTCGCTGCTGACCGAGTCGCAGCTCGGACCAGCGGCGTGGCCGCCGTCGGGGCAGGCGGTGGTGGCGATCCCGGTGAAGGCCGGTCGGCTCGCATCGGGGGTGACTCCAGGCGTGCGGGTGCTGGTGATCCCAGTGGCCAAGGAAGGTGAGGCCCAGCCGGCGCCTTCGGCGTCGGCGGCGCCCGATCCGGTGAAGGCGACCGTGGTACGCGTCGCGGCCACCGACGGCGCTGGCTCCTTCGTGGTGTCGCTGCTCGTGGCGCGGGCCGACGCGGCCCGGGTGGCCGGCGCCGCAGGTGACATGTCGATCGCGGTTGCGCAGGACTGAGCCATGCTGATCGCGGTCACGTCTACGAAGGGGTCGGCCGGGGTGACCACCCTGGCCGTGGTGCTGGCGGCCGTGTGGCCCGGTGACGACGCGCCGATCGTCGTCGAAGCAGACTGCGCCGGTGGGGACCTCGGTGCCTGGCACTGGCTGCCGGACAGCCCCGGAGTGGCGACCCTCGCCACGCAGAGCCGCACCGGCAGCGCCACCCTCGACGCGCATCTGACCCGCCTGCCGTGCGGGGCCGATGTGGCGCTCGCCCCGGCGGGCCGGCATCTGGCCACCGTCGCGGTGGGGCTGCTCTTGGAGGCGAACCTTGCGCTGTGGACGAAGGAGCGGCCCACGATCGCGGATGTGGGGCGGCTGGAACCCGGCGCGCCGAGCGCGGCCGTCGTCGAGCAGGCCGACACGGTGTTGGTGCTCGCACGCGGTGATGAAGGGTCGCTGCTCCGGCTCGCCGACGCCGACCTACCCGCCGAGACCACCCGGCTGGTGCTGGTCGACGGGAGCCGCTACACACACGCCGAAATCACCGAACGGACCGGCCTGCAGGTCGCGGCGGAGGTGCCGTGGGACCACCGGGCCGCCGACGTGGTCGCCGGGCGGCGCCAGCTCAGCAAAGTGTGGACCCGCCGTGGATTGCCGGCCGCTGCCCGCGCCCTGGCCACCAGTCTCGCCACGCCGCCCACCGTCCCCACACCGGCCGTGAACCGCAACAACCGAGGCGCAAGGGGTGAGGCGTGATGGCCACCGAGGCTGAACTCGTCGTCGAGCTACGCGGCCTGGTCGCCGGGCAAATGGCCGCGCACGCCGGCACCGGGCCGATGCCGATCGCCGAACGGCGGCGCCTGGCCGAGCGGTACACCGCCGACGTGCTCGACGCCCACGCCCAGCAGGCCGTCGCCCGAGGCGATGCGCCGCTGTCCGCGCAGGCCGAGGCCCGTGTCAGCCGGGCCATCGTGGATCGCATCGCCGGCGCCGGTGGGCTGGAGAGCCTGCTCGGCGACAAGGACGTGGAGAACATCGAGGCCAACGGCTGCAACAACGTCTTCGTCCACCGCACCGACGGCAGCTACGAACGGGTCTCGCCGATCGCCGAGTCCGACGACGAGCTGGTGGAACTGATCCGCGCGTTCGCCTCGGAGGCCGCGATCGGCGACGACGAGAAGGGCACCGGCCAGGAACGCACCTTCGACCGCAACAACCCGGTGCTGGACCTGCGGCTGCGCGACGGGTCGCGGCTGTGCGCGGTGATGTCGGTGTCGGCGCGGCCGTCGCTGTCGATCCGTCGCGCCACGATGATCGAGGCGAATCTCAACGACCTGGTGGGCCGCGGCATGCTCTCGGCGGGCATGGCCGAGGTGATCCAGGCCGCGATGCGCGCCCACCTGAACACGATCTTCGCCGGGGGCACCAACACCGGCAAGACCACCTTCGCCCGCGCCGCCGCCCGCGCCATCCCGGTGACGGAGCGGCTAATCACCATCGAGGACGCGTACGAGCTGGAGCTGTACGACCCCGACGTGCACCCGAACGTGCTGGCGTTCCAGTCCCGGCGGGCGAACCTGGAAGGCGTCGGCGCGGTCAGCATGTCGGCGCTGGTGCGCACCGCGCTGCGGATGCGCCCGGACCGGGTGGTGGTCGGTGAGGCGCGCGGCGACGAGGTGATCGACCTGCTCAAGGCGATGTCGCAGGGCAACGACGGCTCGTTCGCCACGGTGCACGCGTCCTCGTCGGGGCAGGCGTTCACCCGGCTGATGATGTACGCGGTCCAGGCCCCGGAACGGCTCACGTTCGAGGCGTCGGCGATGCTCATCGCCGAGTCTGTGCACCTGGTCGTGCACCTGGACTGGACACCGGACCGCAAGCGCGTGGTGTCCAGCGTCCGCGAGGTCGTCGGGTTCGACGGCCGCGATGTCGCCTCCAACGAGGTGTGGCGGCCCGGCCCGGACCGCCGCGCGGTGCCGAACACCCCGCTGCGCGCTGAAACCCTTGACCGGCTGGAGGCCGCCGGGCTGCGCGCGGCCACCATCGAACGGATCGGGTGGTGACGGGCATGGTCGCTGTCGTCGCGCTGCTCGGCGCAGGGTTCGCCCTCAGCGTGTTCGGTGTCGTCGCGGGCCTCCGCAGGCGGGCCGTGCAGCCCACCGTGCTGCGCCCCCCGGTACTCACGAGGGAGATGCTGATCCGGGCCGCCATCGCGGTGCTCATCGCGGCGGCCGTCGGGTTGTGGACCCGGTGGCCGGTCGGGGCTCTGCTGGCCGGCATCGCCGCCTACGCCCTGCCGACCGCGCTCGGCTCGGACCGGCACCAGAAGCAGGCCCTGGCCCGCACCGAGGCGGTCGCGGCGTGGGCGGAAATGCTGCGTGACAACCTGTCCACCGCGGCCGGGCTCGAGCAGACCATCCTCGTCACCGCCCCATTCGCCCCACCGGCCATCCACGACGACATCGCCGACTTGGCCGCCTCGCTGCGGCTGGGCACCCGCCTGCCGGTGGCGCTGACCGAGCTGCGGGAGCGGATGGACGACCCGACCGGACGCCTGGTCGTGCGGGCGCTGTTGCAGGCCAGCCAACGCCAGTCGAGGCAACTGGCCGAGCTGCTGTCGGAGATGGCCCGCCGGGCACGTGAGCGGGCCAACCTGCGGCTGCGTATCGCCCCTGGCCACGCGCGGATTCGCACCAACGCCCGCATCATCGTCATCTTCACCCTCGCGATGGCCGCCGGGCTGACGTTGTTCAACCGCAAGTTCCTCGCCCCGTACGACGACCTGATGGGGCAGCTCGTCCTGGTCGTGGTCGGGCTGATCTTCGCCGCCGGGTTCGTGGGTATCTCGCGGCTAGCCCGCGTCGGGGTCGACACACCGAGGAGGCCGTCATGACCGGGCCGCTGCTGCTCGGTGCCGGGTTCGGTGCCGGTTTCGCGTTGCTGGTCGGCTGGCTGCTGCCGGCCCGCTTGACCCTGGCGCAGGCGTTCGCGGCGTTGCACCCGCCCGCGCCGACCGTGACTCCGATGCCGCTGCTGCTGCCGCCCGAGCCCGGCGGCTGGATCGCCGGCCTGGGCAATCCGGCGGTGCAGCTGCTGGCCCGCGCCGGCCTTCCGCGTACGGTGACCATCGGTGATCTGGCCATCTGTGGACGCGACCCGGCCCGCCACCTCGCCGAGCAGGCAGCCATGGCGTTGTGCGGCTTCCTCGCCGTGCCGGCGCTGGCGGGCATCCTGTACCTCAGTGGGATCACCATCGGCTGGCAGACCCCGCTGTGGGCCGCCTTGGTCGGCGCCGCGCTCGGCCTGTTCGTCCCCGACCTCGCGCTGGCCTCCGAGGCGGCCAAGCGGCGCAAGGAACTGCGCGACGCCACTGCCAGCATGCTCGACATGGTCGTCATCTCTCTGGCCGGCGGCGCCGGAGTCGACCAAGCCCTACGCGACGCCACCGACGAGCCCACCGACTGGGCGCAACGCGCCCTGCGGCAGGCGGTCGAGGCGGCGCACCTGACCCGCGTCCCGCCGTGGCAGACCATCGGCTCGCTCGGCGACACCACCGGCGTGTCCACCCTGGCCGAACTGGCCGCCGCGCTGTCCCTCGCGGGCAGTGAAGGCGCCCGCATCAAAGCGACCCTGACCGCCCGGTCGGCCGCGCTGTCCGCGCACCAGCTCGCCGAGGCCGAATCCGCCGCCACCTCGGCCACCGAACGCATGGTGCTGCCGGTGGTCGGGCTGCTCGGCGGGTTCCTCATCTTCATCGGCTATCCCGCGTTCGCCACGGTTCTGGAAGCGCTCTAGATCATGTTTGAAGGAGGCGTCACACCATGACGTACCTGGCTCTGAACTACCTGCTCACTCACATCCGCACCGCGAGGCAGCGACTGGTGCGCAGCTACCGCGACGACGGATACTCCACCGAGACCATCCTCGTGGCGTCGCTGCTGGTCGTGCTCGCCATCGCGGTGCTCGCCATCCTGGCAACAGCCGTGACCAACAAGGCCAACGACATCGACCTTGACGCCCCGGCACCGGCACCCGGCGGATGACCAGACCCGGCAAGCGCAGCAGCAGTGACCGGGGCGCGGCCACTGTCGAGGTGACCCTCGCGATGCCGCTGCTCGGTCTGCTGTTGCTGCTCATCGTGCAGTTCGCGTTCTGGGCACACGCCACCCACGTCGCGCAGGCTGCCGCGAACCAGGGCGTGCAGACCGCCCGCGCGTACGGGTCCACCGCCAGCGCGGGTGTCGACGACACCAACGCCATCCTCGACCAGACGGCCGGGTCGATCCTGGTCAACCGCAGCGTGACCGCGAACAATACCGCGACCACCTCCACGGTGACGGTGACCGGCAACGCCGCCGCCGTGGTGCCCGGACTGTCACTGCCGATCACGGTCAGCGTGACCGCTCCCCGCGAGAAGGTACCGGGAATGCCATGACTCCCAAGCGCGCCAGCGGGACGGTGTCGGACCGAGGATCGGTGTCGGCGGAGATGGTCGTGCTCGCCACACCGTTCATGATCCTGGTCGCGGTGTTCCTCATCTTCTGCGGCCGGGCAGCCTCTGCCGTCATAGACGTCGAGTCGGCAGCGGCGGCAGCGGCCCGAGCGGCGGCCGACGCGCCCACGCCGGCCGGCGCCGTCACGGCCGCGAAAGACGCGGTCACCGCTACCACCGCCGGAAGCGCATGGACCTGCACTACCAGCACGAACACGGCGCAGCACGATCGCGGTGGGCAGGTCTCCGTGACGGTGACCTGCGTGGTGCCAATGTCCGACCTCGGCCTACCAGTCGGCGCCAGCAAGACCGTGCACGGCACCGCGACCGAACCCATCGCCACCTACAAGGCGGACACATGAGGCAGCCACAGTGGAGCAACCGGCGCGACCGTGATGCCGGATCGGTGTCCGGCTACACCGTCATCACCAGCCTGGCCGGGCTGGCGTTCGCCGCGCTCGTCCTCGACGCCGGCCTCGCCATCGCCACGAAGGATGCCGGATCGGTGTCCGGCTACACCGTCATCACCAGCCTGGCCGGGCTGGCGTTCGCCGCGCTCGTCCTCGACGCCGGCCTCGCCATCGCCACGAAGGTCGACGCCGTGTCCATCGCGCAGTCATCGGCCCGTGCCGGCGCCCGGGAACTCGACGTGCTGTACCTGCGGGAGACCGGCGTGATCCGACTCGACCCGGTCAAAGCCCAGAACACCGCCGAGCAGTGGGTGGCCAACGCCGGACTGTCCGGCACCGTCACCGTGGCCGGCAACACCGTCACCGTCACGGTCACCACCGACCGGCAAACGCAACTGCTGCAAATGGTCGGCATCACCTCCATCCCGATCGCCGCGCAGGCGACCGCCACCGCCGTGGAACCGTAGAAGGGAGGCGGGTCTCGATGCTCGGCACCGTCCGCCGCCTCGCCGTCCGCGCCGTCGCCGCCGTGCTGCTGGCGGCGGCCGTCGCCGGGCTGCCCGCCGCCCTCGTCGCGTTCATCGGCTGGCCGCTTCCGTCCCGGATTCCGACAGGTGACCAACTCGCCGGGTGGATCACCACGCCGGTCACCGACGCGGTCATCCTCGACGCCCTCGCGGTAGCCGCCTGGCTGCTGTGGGCGGCGTTCCTGCACGCCATCGCCACCGAGGCCCGCGCCGCCTGGCGCGGCCTGCCCACCCGGGCCACCACCCGCCGCACCGCGAACCCGCTCCGGCTGGCCGCCGCCACCTTGATCACGGCGCTGACGCTGGGCACCCTGTTCAGTGGCGCCCCAGCCGCCGCGAGTCCCGCCCCCGCCCAGGCCCGCCCTCCGGCTGTCCAGGTCGTGAAGGCCACCCCACCGGTGCTGGTGCAGCAAGGCCCGGCCACCATCCACGTCGGGGACGAGACGTACAGCTACGTCGTCGAACGCCGCGACACCCTGTCCAAGATTTCCAAGGAGTGGCTCGGCGACGCCAACCGCTGGCCGGAGATCTGCGAGCTGAACTGGCACCGCCACTTCCCGAAAGTCGGCGGCACGCTGCGCGACTGCAACCTCATCTACCCTGGCTGGGACCTGCGGCTACCCGCCGACGCGAAACCTCCCGCGAACGCGGCGCCAGCCCTCACCTCACCGCCGCCGACCGCCGAGCCGAACCCGGACCCCGCCCCCACCCAGGAGCCGACCCCGGCACCGTCGGCCAGCAGCACGGCACCCACCCAGGACCCGGACGGCGTGGTCGAACCCCCGTCGACCACGCCGTCCGCCACCCCCTCGGCCACGACCGCCGCGCCGGGTGCCGCCCCGACGCCGGCCACCAGCTCGGCGCCGGCCACGCCGCGCCAGTCCGCCCCGGCCTCACCGACAACGGCGACCCCCACCACGACGGCGAGCCCGGCCGACGACGCGCAGGACGACCGCCCGTCCGCCGACGAGGACGGCGTCCGCCTGCCCGGCGGCAGCTTCGTCCCGTGGACCCTGGCCGCCGCGATCGTCGCCGCCGCCGCCATGGTGTGGTTGCAACGCCGCCGCCGCTTCATTCCCGGCAAAGTCAACGAAGACGACGAACCGCCCGAGCTGCCCCCACCCGTCGCCGAACTGCACCGCCAGGTCACCCGCAACCCCGATCTGCCCACCCCGAGCGACCCGGCCGAACGCGCCGCCGCCGGGCCCGCCCTGCCCCTGCTGCCGCCCGACGGAGTCGGGCTCGTCGGCGACGGCGCCCACGCCGCCGCCCGCGCCGCCCTCATCGCCACCCTGGCCTCCGGCGGCCCCCGCGAACCGGACCGGCGCGGCGAAGTCGTCATCGACGGCACCACCCTGACCACGCTGATCGGCGCCGACGCCGCCGCCCTCGGCCCCTGGCCGCGCCTGCACATCGCCGACGACATCGACCACGCCCTGTCCCTGCTGGACGCCCGACTGCTGCACCGCGCCCGGGTCCTGGACGAACACAGCCTCACCGACCTCGACGCGCTGCGCGAACGCGCCCCCGACGAAGAAGCCCTTCCACCGGTGCTGCTGATCTGCGAAACCCCACCCGCCGGAGCGCGGATGCGCGCCCGGGTCAGCTTCGGCCTCGGCAAGGGCCTGGACGTCTCCGCGCTGCTGCTCGGCGAATGGCCGCACGGGTCCACCATCACCGTCAGCAGCGGCGGGCACACCAGCGTCGCCGACGGGCCGGCGGTCGAGGCGATCGGCGAACGCGTCGCCGTGCTCGACACCGCCGAGGCCGTGGCGATCCTGACCACCCTGCGCGAGGCCCACACCGGCGAACCACCCAACCCGGTCCTCCGGCCGCCCGCCCCGCCGCGGCCCACCGCCCCAGCCAACGAGCCCGCCACGGTTCCACCCACCACGACCGGGCCGGCAGGCGAAACGGCACCGGCGGCGCATCCGCTCGACGCCCCACCGCCTGCCGTGGACGGCACGCCGCGCGTCAAGGTGCGCCTGCGGGTGCTGGGCACCCCGGAGGTGAAGGACATCACCCTGCCGGGACGGGACCTACGCAGTCGGGCCGCCGAACTGGCCGTCTACCTCGCCTGCCACCCCGACGGCGCGGACACCGAGACCATCGCCGAACACCTGGTGCCCGACGTGCGGCGCCGCCAGGCCAAGCAACTGGTGCACACCAACGCCTCCAACCTGCGCCACGTCTTCGGCCGCGCGGGTGGACCGATCACCGGCGGGTACGTCCTCAAACGCGGCGCCTCCGCCCGCTACCGGCTCGACCCCACCACCGTGCAGGTCGACCTGTGGCAGCTGCGGGACCTGCTCACCCGCGCCCAACTCGCCTCCGCCCCGGCCCGCACCGACCTGCTACGCGAAGCCTGCGACCTGTACACCGCGCCGCTCGCCGAAGGCTGCGACTACGAATGGGTCGACCCGCACCGAGAGAAGGCCCGCCAATGGGGCACCGAAGCCCACCTGCTGCTCGCCGACGACCTGCTCGAATCCGACCCGCAGGCCGCGTCCGACCTGCTCGACAAGGCGATCGGTTTGGACCGCTACAACGAGGAGCTGTACCGCAAAGCCATGCACGCCCGCCACGCCCTACGCGACCCCGACGGCATCCGCGCCCTGCTGCGCGCGTTGACCAAGGCCCTCGCGGACCTGGACACCGAACCCGCCGAGGCCACCACCGACTTGGCCTCCAAGCTGCGCACCAGCCTGGAGCAGCGGTGAGCACCCCGACCGCCATCCGGCACCGGCCGCACCAGCTCGCCTACGCCCTCGCCGTCACGCCGCTGCTGCGCTGGCTGATCGCCCACCACAGCGTTCCCGCAGACCAGCCGTGGCGGACCGGGTGCCCGGTCTGCGCCACCGCGTTGTGGCCCGCCGCGTGCACGCCGTCGGGCCAGTGCCGCACCTGCCAGGCGCGAGTCGGCGCTCCACCGTACGCCGTCGAACTCGTCGCAGTCGTGGCGTTCGGGCTGCTGGCCGCCAGCGGTACGCGTGGCTGGGAGCTGGCCGCCTACACCTGGTGGAGCCTCGGCCTGCTCGTGCTGGCCCTCATCGATGCCGCCGTGCTGCGCCTGCCGCACCGGCTCACCCTCGCAACAACCGCCGGCACGGTCCTGCTGCTGACGCCCGTCACCGCGTCCGCCTCGGCCTGGTGGAGCGCGATCGTCGGTGCCGCGTGCCTGGCCGGCTTCTACGCCCTCATCCACGCCGCCACACGCGGCGGCCTCGGCCTGGGCGACGTGGCCGTGGCCGTCCCAATCGGCATCGGCGTCGGCTGGCTGGACTGGCGCCTCATCGCCGTCGCGGCCGTACTCGGACACAGCCTGGCCGCCGCCACCATTCCCATCCGCCGGATGACCGGCACGGCGCCGTCACCGGTTCCTCTGGGCACCTACCTGATCGCCGGGTCGCTTCTGATCGTGGTCGTCGCGGGCGTCCTCTGAGCTCACCCGGTCATGACTGGCAAAGACCGATGGCAACCCAGTACACGGCAGGCTCCGCCGGCCGTGCCGCCTTCCACAAGCTCCGCGACTGTCCTTTGCCAGTGAACTGTGTCCGTGCCAACAAAGGATGTCCGACGCGCGGTTTTGTCAGTGAACCTGGTCTGTTGGACGTGCAATTAGAACCTCGGCGGGCCGAGTGCCGGTCTGTTGCCGTACGATGCGGCATCGGGCTCGACTGGCGAAAGGACCTCGGCGCCTGATGACCTTGTACTCGGTCAACTGCGACCAGCGCTTCCGGTTCCCGGTCCTGGCCACCTTCCTCACCCCGAACGGGTATCCGGCGACCGTCACGGTCACCACAGTCACCGACTTTGGTCTAGCCACCGACCTCGTCGCCCGGCTCAATCGAATCTCCGCGTGCGCCGCCGAACCAGTCGTTAGGACGACCGAGCCGACCGGCAACCCGCGCCAGGCCCACGAGAAGTTCCCTGACCTGCACCTGCGCGTGTTCCTCGACGACGCGGCGGGGCAGCAGCTGACTGGCGGGTTCTTCCACAGCCTGTGGTACAGCTACATCACCGCCGTCCTCACCTACGAGCTCGGCGGCATCAACGGTGTCTTGGACCTGCTGCCGGAACGGGCTGCGGCCGGGGTCAGTGAAGAACTTGGTGAAGAAGTCCGATCGTTGCTCAACCTCCACGCCGGCCGTCCCGCCGACCGCGTGTTTCGCGGCTCCGGGCCCGACCCGAGGCCGCTCGGCCTTATCGGCCCCGGGCTGGCAGTGCACAGCGATGACGTGCAAGCCCTGCGTAAGGCCCAGATTGCTCTCGGCCCGAAACGCGCCGCCGAGGTCTCCCGGCACCTGTGGCAGCTGGCCCACATGGCCGTCTACCTCGGTGTCGACCTGGATCCGATCGGGCGGACATTCGAGGTCGGTGGTGGACCCGAGTACCACTTCCACTCCGCACAGGTGCAGGCGCCGGCCAAGACCGGCGAGACGTGGCAGCTGACGGTCCGTTCCCCGGAGAGGCTGGCCGTCGTCTGCGAGATCCCCGACCCTCTCGACGACGAGGAACTCGTCAACCACCTGGTCAAGGCGTGCGAGGCCGAGGGTGGACTGATGTCACAATGGTCACTCGCAAAGGTCGGCTTCCGACTCTATGGAACGCCGTACGTCGTCGTCAGGCAGGCATTCGGCCAGCCGTGAGCGCCGGGCGGCAGAACACGCCCACGCCGACATGACCTCTCTCCTGCTCGCTCGGGGCGCGGATCCACAACGCCGCGACCCCACCGGCGCCACGCCCTTAGAAGACGCCGAGTCCCGAGGCCACTGGCTCGCCGCAGAGGTAATCCGCGCCTGGGCCGGCCGACCCGCCCGAACGACGGCCGCCGACCTCCTACCCGCTGGCGGAGATATCGATACGGCAGGCATGACACCATGATCAGCATGGCATCGTTCGACCAAGTCGCGGTCAGTTTCTGGCACCCGGAGATCGAGCATCTCCGCCTGCCGCCGTTAACGGACGAACTGATCGTCGACGCAGAAGCGCAACTCGGTGTCACCTTGCCGCCCGACCTCATCCACCTGCTTCGGATCCAGAATGGCGGCATCATCGCCGACGCCTGGGACGCCTGCCCCGCCGAGGCGAACTTCTACGCAGAAGATCACGTTCCCTTCAATCACCTCCACGGGATCGGACCCGCCGGGCAAGCTGAGACGATCACGCTGCTCGACACGCCATACCTGGTTCAAGAGTGGGAGCTTCCGTCACCAGTGGTCCTGCTCAGCGGCGAAGGACACTACTGGCTCGCCCTCGACTACCGAGACTGCGGACCAGCCGGACAGCCACCGGTTGCCTGGATCGACAACGAGATGGGCCATGAGCTGGTGCTCGCACCGGACTTCCGCACCTTCGTCGATCGCTTGACCGCGTCAGCCTCCTTCGAGGAGTAGTCCGCCACGGCGCAACGAACATGCCTCAACTCTGATGGCAAGAATGTCGCCACACTTCGCCATCGAAGATGAGGCACCGCAGGTCAGCGGCTTGGCCTACCTCACCTTCATTGGCAGAGGACAGTTCGTTAGCTTCTTTCGGTAACACTTCGGCGACGTTCATGATCGGCATGTTGTTTGGGTACCGTGCCGCCTCGGGGTGTACACCGGCAGCCAACCGGAGACGCGGTCACCGACACCATCTTCACAAACGTCTCGATCAGCGGGGCGCAGCGCAGCGGCGACCACTTCGACGCCAAGTCCGGCTTCGGGATCTGGGCCAACGAGCTGCCCGAGCCGGGGCAGGGCCCGGCCGTGCGTGAGGGCCTGCGCGGCGCGATCCGCGGCGTCGTCGAGATATACGCGGCCCACCGCGACGTCCGGCACGTTATCCGGTACATCACCACCGGCGCGCGACGGCCGGCCTGAGCGCGGCGCCGAAGGTCGTCGCCCTACGCGGCGGAAGTGTCAGCCTCGCCGCCGCCGACGCCCTCCTGGCCACCCCGCGCACGGCCAACCCCAATGCCGAGGTCCTTCGCCGCTTGGTCTGGGGCGAACGGTACGGGTCAGGGTTCTCGCCCGAGCGGGTCCGTGACGTCGATGTCGCCTTCTTCGACCCGCATGATCTCAACCGAGCCAACGACGATCGGATCACAGGGCGGCTGCATCGACGGTGCCCGCAGGTGCCGTGGGGGGGGCACGCAACCAGGCGGCGGTCCACACCTGGTATCCGAGCAAGTTCGGCGGTGGTCCGGTCGAGCCGCTGACCTCGATCGCGGACGCGGTGGCAACCTGGCCCGAAACCGCCACCGCTGTCGCGGTCCTCCTGCACGAAGACAGCGACATCGGGATCTGCGCCCCACTTGGCCTGGCTGATCTCCTCAACGTATGGCGGCGCAACCCCCGACGCGTCAGCGTCCAACAGTCACTCGCCAGGCTCGCCCGCCACCAACCCCAACAGCGCTGGCCGGGCGTCACGGTCATCCCACCCGTGTGAAGCACCCGTCAGCGACGGCTGGGCTGGGATGATTTCGCCAGAAACACGAAAGGGCCGGCTGCGCGGCCGGAAGGCCGCACTCGATGGTGCCGGGCACCCCCACGCGGGGAATGCCCGGCACCAGTGCGGATCAGAATCGGTACATGCGGCCGGCGCCACGCTCCAACGTCCACCGGTGGTAGTCGCGGTGACCAGCGCCGTCGAAGTGGGTGGCGTGCCACTCGTCGGCGTCGTTGGGCACCCTACGCCTGGTCACGCACCTCGATGAGTGGCATTCGATGGTCTCCTTTGTCGTGGTAGGAATCGTCGGTGCAACGCAGGTGTGGGTGGAGGTGCCCGGGACTGGCAGGCGCCCGCACGGGCTGCCACGGCTCACGCCTTCGCGGTGTGGAAGTCCGTGCGCCGGTGCCGCCGGTACCGCGGTTCGGTCTCCCACCGCGAGCGGCGCAGGCAGGTCAGACAGGCGCCCCGCTCGGTGGCCGTGGCGACCCGCTCGGCCCACAGCGCCGCCCGCTGCTCCTGGTAGCGCTGCTGCCCCGCGGCCTGCGCCTCGGCGGCTCGCAGCCGCTGCTCACGCTCGGCGGCCTCACGGGCTCGGCGGTCCTGCTCGGCGCGGACGTGTTCGGCGGTGGCGTGCTTCGACGCCCAGCACGCCGGGTTGTCACAGTGCTGCGCCTCGGGCGGGTTCGCCGCCCCGCACCACGGGCAGTTGAACCAGCCGCCCACGAACCACGTCGTGATCTGTCGGGTCTCGCCGGTGGCGATCCGCATCACCCGCGCCTCAGTCACGACGGCGTCCCCGCGTGGCAGGAACACGGACATGGCGTGGGAGCCTTGGCGCGAGCGCCGGGCTTGCTGCTTCCCGGACACAGGTCACACCAGCGGCGGTGACACGCCACCGTGATGCCGGGCGGACTGATCTCAGGGATCGAGTCGATGGCCAGGCTCACCGCGCCGCCGCCCGCGTCGGCGAACCAGTAGGTCTGCCACAGGTCGGCCCAGCGGATCTCGACCGCGACCAGCGGCACGTAGACCACGAGGTCCGGGTCCAGCCTGGGGTGGGTGAGCCAGTCCGGGGCAACGCCGTTGGGGGCGTCGTGGTCGTGGATGCAGCGCCACGGATCGCAGCGGCAGTCCAGGGTGGTCAGGAAGTCGCTGGTGTAGCCGATCCGGGCGGTCTTGGACGCGGAGCTGCCGAACGTGGCGAGGATCTGGTTGATCAGCAGCCCGGGTGACATCGGCAGGTTCGGCTTGCCGTGCATCCGGACCCAGCAGGTGGTGGCCATGACCGCGCGGACCGCCGTGCGGCGCGCGGGGGTGCCGGTGTAGCGGATGCCGGCGGGGGTCCAGTCGCGGTGGCCGTCCGGAAGGGGATGTTGCAGGTAGTAGGTAGCTTCGTCGTCGTCAGACGGACACAGCTCGCCGTGCCCGGGGGCTTGCCGGCAGATGAGGCAAGGTGGGATGGCTTTCGGTGGCCTGGTCATGGAAGGGTCAGCGTCCTTTCGTGCGATGGGCGTCTTCGCCGTCCGGGCGGGCGGCGAAGACGCACGGCGGTTTCCCGCGGCGCGCGGGTGGTTGGAGTCGGCCGTCAGGGCTGCCGGTCGATGTGCAGGTCGATGGCGGCGGTGACGTCGTCGAGGTCGGGACGGTCCGCGCCGCGCAGGTCGCAGAGCGTCCAGGCGATGCGCAGGATGCGGTCATGGCCGTCGTCGGAGACGGTGCCCACATGCCGCAGGTGCAGCAGCGGGTTGATGTCGCAGGTGGGCAGCGCGCACACGCCGGTGCGCAGGATCTCGCCGGGGATCTCGGCGTTGACGCGGTAGCCGAGCGCGGCCCATCGGTCTGCGGCGTGCTCGCGGGCGGAGGCGACCCGTGCGGCGACCACGGCGGAGGAATCGCCGACCGCCGCGTCGGTCGGGTTCATCACATCGAGGCGCAGGCGGATGTCGGTACGCCGCCACAGGTCCGCCATCCGGGCCAGGTAGCGGCGTCGGTCCAGGTCCGAACACGAAGTGCACAAGTCGACGCCGTTCGGGCGGGCGCACGGGCAGGGCTGTGCGGCGAGGACGAGCTGGAACCGGGCCGGGTAGGTCACGGCGCGGCGGGCTCCGGCGAGCATGACCTGACCGATATCGAGCGGGTGGCGCAGCGCCGCCAGTGCCCGGTTGCCGAACTCCGGGGCATCGTCCAGGTAGAGCACGCCGTGGTGGGCCAGGCTGACCGCCCCCGGGTACGAGTCGCGTGGTCCGCCGCCGAGCAGCGCGGGAAGGCTGGCGGTGTGGTGCGGCGCCCGAAACGGTGGCCTGCGCATCAGCCCTCCACCGGGCGGGGTCACCCCGGCGGCCGAGCGGAGCGCGGCCACCTCCAACGCGGCGGCGTCGTCGAGGTCCGGCAGCAGCGAGGGCAGGGATTGCGCGATCAGCGTCTTGCCGGCTCCGGGCGGCCCGACTAGGCCGAGGTGGTGACCGCCGGCCGCAGCCACCTCCAATGCCCGGCGGGCCTTCGTCATCGCGGCGGGCACGTGGACCAGATCGCCGACGTACCCGTCACCGTTGCCGAGCCGCTGGTCGGTGGCAGACGTCGGCGTCGGCGGGTGCGCGCCGGTGCTGGCCCACCTGGCGAACTGCTGCAGGGACGCGACAGCGACGACGGTGACGCCGGACACGAGGCGGGCCTCGTCGGCGTTGGCCGCCGGGACGACGACCGTGCGCATGCCAAGGTCGGCGGCAGCGGTCACCATCGGCAGCACGCCCCGCACCGGGCGGACGGTGCCGTCGAGGCCGATCTCGCCGATGACCGCCGCCGCGTCCAGCACGCTCGGTGGGAACAGCCCGGCGGTGGACAGGATGACCGCCGCCATGGCCAGATCGGTGCCGGAGCCTGGTGCCGGGTCGTCGGACGGCGGCAGGGTGACGGTCACCCTATGCCCGGGAAGGGAAAGGCCAGCGTTGGCGATGCCGGCGCGGACCCGGTCGCGGGCCTCTTCCATGCTGCGCCCGTCCGGGCCGAGGATGACGACGCCGCCGGGCTGGCCGGTGGCGGGTGCGGCCTGAACCGGCACGAGACGGCCGGTGATACCGGACAGGCTCACTGACGTGGCCGTGGCGTAGCTCATGACGCGTACCCCGGTCGAGGCCGCCGGTAGGCGGAGGTGGCGTGGTGCGATGTGGCCATGGGTTGGTTGCTCCTTCACGAACAGGCGCCTCGCCGCACGACAGCGGCGAGGCGCACAGGGATAGGGATTGACCCCGCCTCCGCGAAGGGCGCCCGCGGCGCGGGCGGGCAGGGCGGGGAAACCTGACTCGGGCGGTCAGGTCGTCGATGGGCGGACGCTGACGATGCCGTGCACGCCCGCAACGAGGTGGAACGCGGTGACCAGGTGCCGGCGGGCGTCGTCGCCCAACTCGGCGGCGCGCTCGAACGCCTCACCGGTGCCGGGCTCGTCGTGGTCCACCGACGGGAGTGCCGTCTCCAGCAGGGTCACGGTGATCGCGGCGGTGGCTGCGGCGAGGTCGATCAGATCGCGGGTCGAGGGTGCGCCGTCGCTGGTTGCCAATCGGCGCAGGTCGGTGGCGACGGCGTCGGCGCGGTCGGCCACGGTGGGCAACGGGGTGGGGTCGGGCGTGACGGTCATGATCGCTCCCCGGACAGGTGATAGGCGTGCCGCCGTTGTGGTGCGGCGGCTGGCATCGCCGCTCCATCCGCCCCGGTTGTCAAGGCCGGCGGAGGACCGCATCCCGACCAGCCACCGGCCGCAGCAGCCCGGGCGCCTACCGCGCAGCGGGTTGTCCTGAGAGCGGCGGAGGACACTGCCGGTCGTCGCCAGCGACGGCGCCCGTTCCGCTTCACAACGGTGCGAGCGCCGACCGCGCGACACGGTCCGAGGAGTGATCAGCGATGGCCCGCTGGACAGGCGGTATTGGCGACGGCTGATCGGCGGGTACACCGCTCGGGATGTGCCTGCCGAGCGCGGCCGGGAAGGGCACAGCCTCTGGCAGCGGTACTGGGCGACCCTGCTGAACATTCGGCTGCCCGTGCGTCACCTGCGGGGGCATCGCTGAGGTTGTCTTCAGGGCTGGCCGACAACGATGGCTGTCACCGTCAGGGTTGACCGAGCGCCGCCCCGTGAGCGCGCATCCAGCCCTCCGGGTCCACCGGCCCGCCGTTGACATGAACCTCGTAGTGGAGGTGGGGACCGCTGGAGTGTCCGGTGGAGCCGACCTCGCCGATCGGCTGTCCGGCGATCACCGGATCACCGACCTTCACGTACGGTTCGGTCTGCATGTGGCAGTACCGTGTGGTGATCCCTCCCGGATGCCCGATGTCCACGTACCAGCCTTCTCTGCACTATGTGCGTGCATGGCAGGTCAGCGACCGGCCGCCAGAGTGGCACCCAAACCAGGCGATCATCTGATTACTACCTTGGATCCGTGCCTTACCGTGGACGGCAGGACGAAGAGAGGTCGTGATGCGGAACTGGCCGCTAGCCCGGTCGATCACGGCGGCCATCGGGGCCGTCGCAGCCGCAGCCGTTGGCGTCGTTACCAACCTTGTCACCGCTAGCTGGAGCTGGGTCCTGGCGGTGGCGTTGGTCGGCCTGGTGCTCGCGGGTGCGGTGCTGGCAGCGCTGTCGGCGGGCGGTACCAACTCCGTGGCTGGCAGGACGGTCGTTACACAGGACGCCCGGGGCGGTGCCATCGTGGGTAGCGTCGTTGAGGCCGCCGATGGTGCGACCGTCGCCGAGCGGGTCGGGCGGCGCGGTGAAATTCAGGACGTACACACGACGGCGAAGAACGCCGAGGTCCGTCGAGCGGCTCGCAAGGGGAAGATCCGGGGCGGAAAGATCAGCGCAGAGTGAGCACCGCGGACGAAAGGCAATTCGTCGGACGTGACAGCGAACTGGCGGTGCTAGACGAACTCCTCTCATCCCGTTCGAGCATCCGAGTCCTGGCTTTTTGGGGGCAGTCGGGTATCGGAAAGTCCGCCCTGCTGAGGTACATCGCCTCGCAGGTGCGAGGGTGGCAGGTCCGGCTGTTCGACTTGGAGGCGACGAACCTTCCACTGGCCAATGCGGGCGGGTCGTCCGCACTGAACGATGGTCTGCTGTTCAGCCTGGCCCGCCTGCTCCTGTCATCCTGCGGCGAAGCGGGTGACAGAAGGCTGCGTACCTTCGAGGAGCGGGCCGCCCGCGCCGCCCGCGGTTTCCTGACGCCGACGACCGACGTCCGGGTGAGTCAGTCGGCTTCGTTGGGCGGGCAGGTCAGGGATTCCCACGTCCACGTCTACGCGGATCCTGGCATCCCGACGGCGGCGTTGCTGGCGTACCGGCGGTCCCTGGTCCGGGCCCTGCTCGACCAAGTGCGGGAGGCTGGCTGCCAACGCGTGCTGCTACTCGTCGACACCGTCGAGCGGATGCGGCTGGCAGACGAGACGGATAATGCAGGTACAGAACGGCTGGTCGCCGAGCCCTCGCTGGGCCTCTCGCAGTGGTTCGTGCACGAGTTCCTCCCGGACCTTGTCGGCGCGGCACCAGGCCTGCGCGTCATACTGGCCGGGCGAGACCGGCTGCCCGGACGAGACAGTTGGTTCCAGCAAGTGGAGCTTGCCGAGTGGACCCCCGCCGAGACCGCTAGTTACCTCGTGGCCGAGGGCTACCGAGACCCGGCCTTTGCTGAGGCGGTGCACGAGCTGTGCGTCGGCGTACCGCTCTGGACCGCCATGGTGGTCGAGGCATGCGCGCTACGATTCGGATCGCGTGAGCCGCCAGCGGAGTGGTTGCGGAGCGTCGCACACAGTCGACCCACCGAGCAGTGGCTGCCCGAGGTGTTTCTCGCCCGGCTGCCGGCGGTGCAGCGGCAGGTAATCCACTGTGCGGTGATTCCACGGCAGTTGACTCTTGAACTCGTGCAGCATCTTTTGGAGCTGTCCGGCATCGACGTGCCCGACGACTGGTGGGACCGATTCTGCTGGCACTCCTTTGTCCGCGCCACGACCGCCACGGACCTGGCAGGTCACCGCCACGTCCACCGGATGGTTCGGGCGGCCGTGCTGATGCACCTTGAGCGGCAGGAGCCGCTGCGGTTGTCAAAGTTGCACCGCGCCGCTGCCGAATACCACCATCGGACGGGCGACCTCGCCGAGGAAAGCTACCATCGGTTCGCGGCGGCCGACTACGACATTGTGCCCCGTTGGCGCGAGGCACTGAGCGAAGCGCGACGACGACGGGATCTTGAAGAGATTCTCCGGCTCGTCGACTGTGTAACCGCGCCGGAGCAACGCCACCGAATCGCCCGGCTCAACCGGGCGTTACTGGCCGAAGGCCACCTGCAGTTCGCGCTCCTCGGCTACACAGAGGACGACTACGAGGTAGCCGAACAGCGGCTCAGCATTGCACTTCAGGAGTACGGGACCCTGGGGGATGAGGCCGGGCCCAGCAAGACGCACAGATGGCTCGCCATCGTCAGGTGCTACCAAGGCGACCACCGGGCGGCCGAGGAACACGGACGGGCGGCGCTACTCGCCGCGCGCCGGGCCGAGGACTCCGGCTTAATACGTGACGCGCACTCCGTTATCGCCATGAACTACGGAGAGTGGGGACGCTCGCGCGGTGCAATCGGGCACTATTCGGCGACGATTCGACTGAGTCGACGGCTTGGAGAACCGTTGGAGGAGTCGAACCACCTCTGCCAACTGGCCGACATCCTGTGCGCGATGGGCGAGGAAGACGCGGCTTCCCGATACCTCGCCCAGGCGGAGGTAACGGCGCGACTGTCAGGGGACCCAAGCGAGATCTCCTACTGCTTGTACACCCGGGGTTGGCAGGAGATCAGCAGTGGCCGTCCTGCCACCGCGATCGCACCCCTCGAAGAATCGCTGCGCCTCACCCGTCCCCTGAGTAGACCGCCGCAAACGGCGTGGACGCTCCGGCCGCTGGCCCTGGCCTACCTCCTGCTCGGACAGGGACACCGGGCTGGTCCGTACATCGACGAGGCTCTGGATACCTTCGATCACCTCGGCGACGGGGTCGGCCTGGCCCACATGTACAGCTTGCGAGCTCTCGAAATGCTGGCCTCCGGTCGCCCAGAGGCGGCGGAAGTTGCGGCCCGGGACGCGGAGCGTCTGATCCGGAAACGGCGGGCCAGTCACGTCACCGGCTGGATCCGGCTCGTCTCCACTGCGGTGCGGGCCGTCGCCGACCAGCACGGCTTGGTCGAGCGCCTGCGGGAAACCTTGCTTGCCGACTACCTGCGCGTACACCCCTACGCGTCCGCCACCGACCTCCTCATCGTCGCGGGTGTGCTCGATGCCCAGCGCGAGTCCCGCGTGGCTCGTCGGTTCCTTCAGTACGCGTTGGCTCACGCCCGGCGCGCCGGACACCGGGACCGTCAGCACCAGGCCGTCCGACTGCTCGACCAGGGACGGGCGAGCAACAGACGATAAATCGGCCGCGGGCCCGCCAGAGCGGCGCCAACCCTTGCTGCGCTCGCTGGCAACAGGCTCAGCTCCACAGCGTAGGCGAACACGTCCGCCGCCAGGATGCCGGGCAGGGCCGAAACCCGCTGGGCCCGGTCTGTCGCATTCTCGCGGTTCGTGCACCTTCAAACATAATGAGACACGGCATTTCAGGGCGTCCTGGGATCTCGTAAGACTGCCAGGCGATAAGCACACCGGCAGGTCGATTTGCCTTGACGAAAAACGCACTCCTGTTGGGAGTTGCACTTGTTTCAATTGGTGTTGTCAATGATTTGAAGGTAATTGCCGACTTTTCAAGGGGTCCAGGCAGGCGTCTGCGATCGTGATTCGTCACCGTGACTCGGAACCCGTCCGTCCAATCGGACGCTGGGCCGGTGCCGAGTGAATGCGTCGTGCACAGGATACCGATTCCTCGGCAGAAGGCATAGGTCGGGAACCAGCCAAGCGCTTCCGTAATTTCCATCGACGCCCGAACCCCTCAGCCGAGAGGAAAAACGCCTCTGACCACAGCGGCTCCGATGTCGACAGCGGTCTGCGCTTGATCGCGACCTGGTGGTCGCCCTTTATGAATCGCCATGTTACGAACCCGCGTCAGCCCGTTGGAGAGCCCATCTTGCGTCACCCCCGGCGGCAACATGCCGGCATTCGCGATCGTGGCAATGAAGCTTCCGAGGGTCCGGCGTTCACGGAGGATGGCTCCGCGGATGCCAGTATCAAGGGCACCCAGAGCGACGTCGAACAGGTGGGCTAGCGCAAGTTCCGCAGCGGTCGCGGCATCGAGCACTGCCCTTCGGTGATCTCCACCATCTAAGGCTTCACGAGCATCAGCGACAAAGGTGTGAGCGGGGGCTGGCAGTTCGCTGGCCGAGACGGCTTTCAGGGCGACGGTCCAGAGATCACGCGATAAGGTCTCGCGTTCACGGCGGACCAATCGGATTGACTGACGGAATGACATGCGTTCCGGGACTTCAGTGCCGGCTTCGCGAAAAATCGTAAGTCCGTGTCCACGGTTATGAATCGGCGAAATGGGTCGCAAGGGCTGATTCACTAGCACCCGAATCCATTCCCGAAGCCGCTTGAACCACTCAGCCAGCGTGTCAGGCAGGTCCTCGGCGATCGACTGCGTCTCGCTCGTAGGACACTCTATTATGATCACTACCGTCTGCAGGTGTGCGCCGTCGTTCGTGAATGGCTCGCCGGGCAGCACGGCTCCCCAGGTGCCCTGCCTTGGCTGAAAATCCGCTACTCGCTCCTCGGTGCTCAGCACGGCCGGTGCTGCAAGGTCCTCTGAATCGGGCGCCTGGATGGGCAGATGCAGTACGGCACTCCTGCCAGCGATCCGGACCTGGTATGTATCGTCAAGTATCTCCTCGGAGATGAGGAGGGACTGAGGCAGCGCATAGAGGCAAACCAGTCGATCATCTGCGGTCACTAGTACATTGTCGCCTACGGTTCCGCATAGTTCGTCGACGGGGGCGCATGCAGTGCGGATCGTCCGGTGGAGGCGACGGACCGAGGTAGCGTTTTCGGTGGATATGTGTGTCAAGGATCTGGGCGGCCAGCGCCGCGGTGGCCCGCTCCTGGTCGGCGGCAGTCCGCAGCAATCGATCGGTCGGACAACCTGCATATCGGGTCTGAGGTGCCACGACAATCCCGTGTCGGAATCCGGACCCGATTCATGTCATCGGACCTCTCGCCACGCCACGACCGCGGCTAGATCACGGCCCCACGTCAACGATGATTGAGGAGACGCGGCATCGCCTCAAATCGCGCCTGAACTGCAGGTTTGGGGGAGGTCGATGCGTGAGTTGCGACGCCGGTCGATCGTTACGACCTCGCGTCGTAAGTGGAGCCCGCGCTAGGCCGGCGCTTTACCGGTTCATGTCGCAGGCGACATCCACAGCGACGTGATCTTGAGAACGTGTCATCGAGATTGAGAACCTACAGCATCATCAAGAGGGGAGGGTGATGCCGACGCTGCGGAGGAACACCGCGGGGTCGATGGCGTTGTCGGGTGTGGCGGGGTTGCCGTCGTGTATCTCCCAGTGGAGATGGGGTCCGGATGAGTGTCCGGACGTGCCGACGAGGCCGATGACTTGCCCGGCGGTGACGTGCTGGCCGACGGTGACGTGGGGCTGGACGAGTTGGTGGCAGTAGCGGTGGACGTGTCTGCCGGTCTGGATTTCGCTGTAGTAGCCGCATCCGGTCACGGATGGTGATCCGTCGTGGTCGCAGGGGTAGGGCTTGCCGTTGAGGCTGGCGTTGCAGCGGACCTTGATGACCACGCCTGTGGCGGCGGCCCGGATCGGTGTTCCCTTCGGGGCGGTGATGTCGATGCCGTCGTGGCCGGGTCGCTCGGTGGTGCGGAAGCCGGAGACGATGGGGTGGCCGGGCAGCGGGTGGGTCCATCCGGCGGCCGAGACCGCGCTGTCGTCGCAGGCGGTAAAGCCGCTGGTGAGGGCGGTGATGATCGCGGTGGCTCTGGGTTCGTGTTTGGCGTAGGCGTCGGGGTAGGCCGATCGTTGAACACGTTGGGCGACGTCGGTCAGCGGCAGGGACTGCCACGCCGTGATGGTGATCATTTTTTGGTAGAACTTGGTCGCCGCGGTGGTGGGGGTCATGAGTTCTGCCACGGTGCCCCATGTGCCGTCGCCGTCGGGTGGCAGGGGGCGTTGTTGGAACAGGCCGACGGAGTCGTGGTCGTGTCCGATGCCTTCGTGTGGTTGCTGGAGTGAGGCGGGCACGTTGCTGTTGGCGAGGTTGCGCAGGTTGCTTTCCTGTATCGCGGTCGCGGTGGCGATGACCGCGGCTCGGGTGGGCAGCTTGAGTTGAATGGAGGTCTGGTGGATGGTGGCGGCGTTGGCGGCCTGCCGCGCGTCCAGGTCGTTCAGGTCGGTGCTCGGTGTCGTGATTGCCGATGTCGCGGTGGTCGGTGGGATGCAGGCGTTGGCGACGGCGCCGATCAGCAGCACGGGGGTGCAGATGAGTAGCAGCAGGCCGCCGAGGCCGGCGGCGACGCCGATGCGGAGGGGTGTCATCGCCGGCTCCGGGGGTGGTGGGGGTGGCTGGGGTTGAGGTGAGGGGTGGTGGTCATCGTGGTCTCCTCGGTGCGCGGGGCAGGGTTCGTGGGGTGGGCCGATCGCGATCGTGGGTCCGGTGGTGAGCCGGATCGTCTGCGCGCGTTTGCGGCGTAGGTGGTCCAGGGTGATGTCGATGCCTTCGATCTCGCCGAGCCACTGTTCGGCCTCGGCGCGGGCACGGCGGTCGTGCAGGTCGGCTTCGATGGCATCCAGGCGGGGTAGGGCGTCGGGGTGCACGTGCAGCATCGGGCAGCGCAGGCAGGCGTGTTCGTGGGCGCAGCCGGTGCCGTACGGGCGGCCGCAGTTGCCGAGTTCGACCTTGCGTTTGTCGAAGTGGGTCTCGAACTCGCGCCATTCGTCGTCGGTGGCGGGCCGGTATTCCTCCGTTGGTCGCAGGGCGCGCCGGTTGGTCAGGAAGGTCTGGTAGTGGCGGACGAGGTCCTCGTCGAAGACGGCGACGTAGCCGCGGGTGGTGTTCAGGTCGAGGTGGCCGAGCAGGGCGGCGCCGATGTGGATGGGCAGCCCGTTGTTGACCAGGTCGGTGGCGAACAGGCGGCGGAAGTCGTGCGGAGTAAACCTGGAGTGGCCGAACTCGGGGTGGGTGGTGGACAGGTCGCGGCACCGGCGGGCGAGCATCGCGACGGCCTGGTGCTGGCCCAGTACCTGCCGGGCGTGGCCGTGCCGGCGGGAGAACAGGAACGGCATCGGGTCGGTGTGGACGCGTTCGTTGTAGTCGTAGCGGGGCAGAATCGGCACCGATCCGGTGGCGTTCTGATGGCGGCGGATGATCGCGGCGATGACGGCGAACAGTTCACCGGACATGGGGATGACCCGTTCGCGTTCGGTCTTCGACGGAGCGACTATCAGAAGGCCGATCGTCTCCCCGTTCGGCCGCAGGTAGCGGCGGATGGACAGCTGGGTCAGCTCCAGAGCTTCCTCGATGCGGCAGCCGGTGTGTCGTAGCACCTCGACCAGGGCCCAGTCCCAGAAGCAGGCACCTTCGATCAAACGGACGTTGATGATCTTCCCGGTGGCGAGGTCGCGGGCCCGGGTCGGGTCGTTGGCCTTCCACTGCTGGTCGTAGTCGGTCCAGACCCGCTCGTAGGCGCGGCCTTCCACGGTGAACCGCTGTCCGGGCTGCGCTGCGGTGGCACCGGTGAGTAGCTGCTGGTGGTGGGTCAGGCGGCCCTCGACGTGTGCGACCAGGACGGGCAGCAGGGGTTGACGGGAACGGGTCCGTTCCTGGGAGCGTTCGATGCGTTTGCGATCGCGGCGGGCGCTGCCGGCCAGTTCCCGGCCGGAGATCGGACAGGGCGCGACCCAGTGCGCCCACCGGTCGGGTTCGCTGACCGACCAGGTGTGCAGGTCGAGGTAGAAGCTGCGTACCGCCAGCAGGATCGGATCGACCGATAGCCGTTCCCGTCCGTCCTCACGCAGCCGGATCGCCTCCCGCCACTGCTCGTAGACGTGATCGGGGATCTTCAGGTCGGCGGTCCCGGGTAGCAGGTGCTCGATCTTCAACCAGAACAGGCCGGCCAGCATCCGGGCCAGGTTGCGCATGGTGCTGTGGTCCATGCCGAGTTCGCGGCGGGTCAGGTAGTCGATCAGCAGCTGGCGGACGTCGCGGTTGGCGATCGGGTACTGGTCGACCAGTTCGGTGACGGTGAGCTGGCCGCGTTGCCCGGCGGCGTTGATCGTCGGCGGGGTGCCGGGCGGGAAGTGGCCGGTCTCGGCCAGCACCGCCCACGCCAGCCGCGCGGAGAAGCTGGTCCGGTTGCCGCTGCGGTACAACCCGGTTCCGCTGTCACGGCACTGCCACGAGTAGGCCAGAAGCCCTGCCGGGGTTAGCTGCGCCAGCTGGATGCCGAACACTGCCAGCACCCGCGCGATGTCGAACAACGCGGTCGCCTGTGCCAGCTTGCCGGAGCCGGACGCGGCCACCGCGGCGAAGTAGGCGTCCAGCGCCGGATCGCGTTGAGCGTGACGGAACATCTCGGCAAAGCTGGCCGCGTGGGCGCGGTTGACCGCTCCCAGCCGTGGCCGGATGACACGAAGGCTGATCAGCATCCTGAACGCGTAGATCAAGCGGGCCTGCGGCGCCGGCTCCAGCCCTTCGCGAGGCAGGCCGCCGTCGACAAAGCCGCTGCCGTCCCACCGCTGCTGCCACGTGTCGCCGTCGAACCCGGCAAGAAGGCGCAGCAGCCCTCGCAGGTCGCGGCGGCGCTCGGCCAATGCCCGGGGCGGCCCGGCCCATACCTGTTCGGCCAGGTCGACCAGCTGCTGCTCGCTCGCCCTCGACAGGTCCCCGTGCGGCATCGCCGCCGACGATGGTGCCGGAACCTCGGGGACTATCCGGCCCCGGCGGTAGCGGCTGCCGTCGACCAGCGACAGATCCACCGGCAGTGTGCGGCGCACCTTACCGGTGCTGGTCAGCTCAGCCACCGAACACCACCGCCATGTCCTCGGCCGCGTACCCGGCCGCCGGACGGATCTGCTCCACCCGGGGACGGCGGAAATGCTGCTGTAACCGACTGAACAACTCATCGATGTCGGTACGTACGTAGCGCAGGGTGTCGGCGATGTTGCGGTGCCGCAGGATCGTCTGCACCTGCGGCAACGTCAGTGCTGAGTCGTTGGCCATCCTGGTGGCCGCCGTATGCCTCAGGTCATGAAACGTCCAGTTGGTGCCCAACCGCGTGTTGACCCGCTGCAGCATCCGCCGCAGAGCCCAGTACGACAGCGGGCGTGGCTCGCCACGCAGGGTCCGCCACACCGGCTGCCCAGGTGCGGGCAAGCCCGCCTCGTCCAAGTACAACGCCAACAGCGTCAACGCCTGCGGCGACGCCGGCACCGGCTCCACCAGCCGCGACCCCTTCGACACCACCCAGAAGCGTTGACCGGCCCAGTCGACCCGATCACCAGTCAGCCCGAGCAACTCGCTGGCCCGCGCCGCTGACGACACGAACAGCGCCATCAGCGCCTGATCCCGCACACACGACAGCGCCGCGAACAACTCATCCCACAACAGATCCGGGATCGCCCGCGGCGGAGCATCGGGCTGCTTCTGCCGCAGCGGTGCCCGCCGCCGCACCGGCACCGGCACCATCGGGCCGCGATGCGACAACAACGCCCTCCGCCGAGGCGACACCGGCACTGGGTTAACCACCGGCCCGCGACCATGCTGGGCGTGGAACGTGTAGAACGCCGACACCACCGACAACGCGTGATTGATCGTGGCCCGCGCATACCCCGCCTGCAACAGCGGCTTGCCGGTCCTCGGATTGACCGCCGCATGATCCGCAGCCGGGCGCCGCTGCGGGTTCGGCGCGCTGCGTAGCCAGCCCACCATCACCGCCACCTCGTCCGCCGTCGCCTGCTGCCAGTCGACCTGTAACGCGACCAGGATTCGCCACCAGCGCAGCAGATCCATCGCATACGAGCGGACTGTCAACGGGCTGCAGTCCGACAGCGCCAAGTCTCGGAGGAACCGGCTGACCGCCTCCACCTCAGCACCGGCGCAGTCGACCAACGCGAACGGCAGCGAACCGCGACCGGTCGCCACCACCTCGCCCAGCTGCGGCAGCCCACCACAGCCCTCCAACAACTCCTCGCGCACACCCATCGCAGCGCCCGCTCCCATCACTCGAACCGCGAACATTGATGAGGGAACGAGCGAGAGTCCATGACGGATACACGTGCAGCTCACGACTGGTTGGTGCAGTCAACATGCCACAGCCCTTCGTGAGATTGGGGTTTCCGTCGCGGTGACAGCCCCAGTCGCCGCCGGTGCGGCTGTCGATGGCGTTGCAGCGCACCCGCTGCACGGTGCCGGAGGCGGCGGCCACGATGGTGGTGTGCCGGGCCGCGCCGAGGTCGACCCCGTCGTGGCCGGGCCGTGCGCTGGTCCGGAACCCGGACACGACCAGCGCACGCACGGGCTGCGTCCAGCCCTGGGCGGAGACCTCGCCGCACGGGTTGATCCACACGGTGGACAGGCCGAGCGCCGCACCGACGTGGCTGACCAGGCGGATCGTTTCGGCGGTGTGCTTGGCGTACGCGTCCGGGTGCGCCGACCGCTGCACCGCCTGCGCGGCCTCGGTGAGCGGCATTTGTTGCCAGCCCTCGATCGTGACGAGCTTGTCGAAGAACTTGCCCGCCTGGTAGGCCGGATCGCGAAGCTGCTCCGGGGTGCCCCGCCCCTGCGACGGCCGTTGCTGGAACAGGCCGATCGAGTCGTCCGCGCCGCCGGGCAGGTTCCGTAACGTCGATTCCTGCATGGCGGTCGCGGTGGCCACCACCCATCCCGACGGCGGCACGGCTTTGCTGTTGCCGACGGTGAGGATGGTGGCCACGTTGCCGAGTTGCTCGGCGTCCCAGCCCTCGACGGGCGGTATCGGTCCGCTCGGCGCGACCGGTCCCGGCGCCGCCGGTGCGGTTGTCGCCGGTGCCGCTGTGGTGGGGATGCAGGTCGTGCCGCCGCCGCCGAAGATGGCGGCGCCGCCGAGCAGCGGGATGGCGATGATGGCGGCGAGGAGCGCGATGATGAGGCTGATGAGCTTGCGCATGGCGGCGCCTCCTTCCGGGGGCGTGAAGCGGAAAAAGGGCCGGTGGGCCGCCCTCACGGGGCGGCCCACCGACCATGGGTGAACTGGTGGCGCGGTGCGGCTATCCGGCGTTGTCCGGCTGCGGCTCGGTGGCGGCGTCCGGCTGCCCGGCCTCCTGCTGGCCCGCCGTGCCGTGGCCGTCGCTGCCGGTGTCGCCGTTGGTGTCGGTGGTGGCGTCGGGCTGTGCGGCGTCGATGAGCTTGTAGCGCTCGGGGTCGTCGCCGATCAGTTCGGCCTTGCCTTCCTTGGCGAACTTGCGCATCGCGTTGGTCATGGCGCCGGGGCTGCGGCCGGGGATGTGGACAGCGAGGCGGCCACCGGTCCAGCCGACGATGCCGGCGAAGGCGGGCATCGGCTGCTCCCGCATCACCTTCTCGACCATGGCCTCCAGCTCGCCGGGGCGCAGCTTGGGCAGTCCGTTGGACAAGATGACCGGCTCGCCGGGCTCGCCGCGCCGGACCTGCGGCATGTTGCGGCGGCACGTGCCGCAGTAGGCGGGGGTCTTCTGCCAGCAGCATTCGCAGATCTTCGGCATCTGGGCCTGGCAGCCGCGGCACAACTTCGGCGGTTCCGCCTCGGCCAGCTTCTCGCCGTCCGGGTTGGCGTCCCCGGCCGGCGTGCCGTCCCCGTCGGAGGTGGCCTGCTCCTGGTCAGCGGCCTCGCCGTCCGGCGCGGTCTGCATGTCGGGCGGAGCCTCGCCGTCCAGCGCGGTGCGGTCCTGGCCGTCTTCGGGGCTTGTCCCGGCGTCGGCGGGCTGTGCGTCTGCCGCCAGCTCCGGCGACGCCTCCCGGTTGGCCGGATCATCCGGCGTCGCCGGGTCGGCCTCGGCCGCCCCGTCGGGGTCCGGCTCGGCGGCCTCGCCGCCACCGTTCGGCTCCGGCTGGACCGCATCGCCGTCAGCGGAAGCCGGGTCGGCGAGCTGCCAGCGGGCCGGGGCGCCGTCGGCGGGGTCGCCGCCGTCTTCCACCTTGACGATCAGGCCGGCCTTGGCGAGGTCGTTGATCGCCTTGTCGGTGGTCGAGCGGCTGCGGCCGGTGCGCTCGCTCAGCTCGTGCACGTTACCGGGGCCGGCGTTCAGTGCGTCGAGCGTGAGCTTCGCGCTGGGTGAGAGCTTCTGGTTGTCCATTGCGGACGGTTCCCTTCTTCGGGTTGATGGATAGGTCAAAGCCCGACCCCAGGTGCTGGGGTCGGGCTCGTCTGCGGGCCGCCCGGCTATCGGGCGGAGGTGGTGCCGGCCAGTGCGGTCAGCCGACCGGCGTCCGGCGCGGGATCCTCGGCGGCCGTGGTGAACTGGCGTTGCAGCCGGCGCATGGCGGCGCGTTCGAGGTGCCGAACCGCGTTGACGGTTCGGCCCATCGCCTTCGCGGTGGCGTCGCGGGGGTAGCCGTCGATGTGCCGGAGCTGGATGGCTTGGCGCTGGTCGGAGGTGAGCCGGGCCAGGGCGTGCACGAACGTCATCCGCGTCACGGCCTCGGACACGGTCGGCGCGGCCGAACCCAGCGAATCCGGGGCGGGGTTGGTCTGCTGGTCTTCGCCGACGGTGTACGCCGCTCGCAGGTAGCGGCGGTGGGACCACTGGTGGCGAGTCACCGCCCGTGCCGCGAGCCGCAGCATGGAGCCGATCGGGTCGTCGCCGATGAGGGTCGGCTCGGCAAGGGCGAAGCAGTACGCGTCGTGGACGAGGTCACCGATGGCCTCGCGGTCGCGTTCGCGCATCCGCACCGCGACATAGCGGGTGACGGCGTCCAGGGTGAGCTGGTACAGCTCCGCGAACGCGGCCCGGTCGCCGCAGCGGGTGCGGTCGACGAGACCGGCGTCGAAGCTCGGGCGGTGTCGGCGGCCGGTCAGCGTGGGCCGGTGCAGTGATGTGGCCATGGCAGAGGGACTCCCTTCAGCGGTGGGCGATCCCGGGCATGGCCGTGCGGCCACGCCCGCGGTGCGCGCGGTGGCGCGGGGTTGGCCGGGCGTCGGCCGTGGTTCAGCGATGCATCAGCGGTCTGGGTTGATCGAGCGGCGCCACTGGTCAGGCGACCAGCGCGGCCTGCTCGGCGGCGGTGAGCTCGGCCGGTGTCCGGCCGTGCCATTGCTCGGAGTCGCGCAGCGCCCACCAGCGCAGCAGGGCTCGGCAGGCGGCGGCCTCGGTGTCGGCCGGCGGCAGCGGGTAGACCAGGTGCGGGCAGGTGGCCCGGTGCTCGGGGTGGGTGAAGGCGGTGGCCTGCCAGCCGGCGCTGCCGTGCCAGATCCCGCCGACGAGCGCGCCGTAGGCGGACAGGCCGTGCACCTTGGCGGCGACCTGGTCCGGTGCGACGAACCATCCGACTCCGGTCTCGTCGGCGCTGAGCGCGACCATGCCCTTGCTCGGGTCGTACGGCTGGACCAGCAGGTGCCGTGAGCGAGGGTCACGGGTGGTGTGCCGGTGCCGGCGCCACATTCCGTACAGCTTCAGCAGCGCCTCCCGTTGGGCGTCGAAGCGTTCCAGTTGCTGCACGAGGCGGACCGTGTCGCTGTCCAGCGAGTGCGGGTAGATGGTGGCCAGGTCGGTGACGGTGCTGGTGTGCCGGCGGCACAGCTCGCCGACATGGACCAGCACGCGGGTCAGCAGGTCGGCGGTGGTGTTGAAGTCGTGCGCGGCGCGGGCCAGTTCGATCGCGATGTAGGCGATCGGGTCGCCGCTGTCGGTCTCACCGGTGTCGTAGCGCCACAGGTGTTCGGTCAGGGCGTCGTTGGTGGCGACCGCGATGGCGGTCAGCGCGGGGTCGTACGGCACGGTGTGGGTCTCCTCACGGGCGTTCGGGCCGCCCCGACGGGCGGCCGAAAATGGGCCACCCGGCGATGGCCGGGGAGTATCGCCGCTCCATCCGCACGCCCGGTCAAGGCGCGGCTGGAGGGCTCGAACGGCGAACAGCCGGCCGCGAAGATGCGACCGGCTGTCCTCACAGGAGAGTGGGATGGATGAGTGGGTGTGGTTAGGGCTGTGCTCCGACCGTGACGGCGATGATCTGGTGGCTGCGGCGCAGCTTATTCAGATACGCGCCGGCCTCGGCCAGGAAGCGCAGCTTGTCGGCCAGCGACGGTGAGGCGGGCTCGAGCAGCCGCCCGTCGTCGGTGACGACCGCGTCTCCGGTGATGGCCTGCTGCCAGTGCACGACCGTGTAGGTCGCCTCCCCGGCCTGGTAGGCGTCCAGCTCGTACGGGTCGAGTTCGACTCGCGATGCCGGGTGGGAGTTGTACGACAGCATGGCCAGCACGCGGGGCTGTTCCTCGAACCGGCGGCGGGCCTCCTCCAAGGTGACCTTGGTGGGGTTGGCCTTGTGCTGGGCGAGGTAGTCACCCCAGGGCTTGGCGACCGGAGTGGTGCGGACCACCTGAGCCCACGTCCGCCACCGGTAGACGGCGGCCGTGTTGGCGGCGGTTACCGCTGCGGTCAGGTCGAGCCGGCTCTTGCGGCCACCAGCGGCCCAGACGACCGCGCCGAAGCGGCGCGTGGCCTGGACCAGGTGCCGAGCCGACCACCGGGTGAACCAGCCGATGATGCGCGGCCGGCGGACCGGGAACATGGTGCGGGGGGTGCCAGCCGGCAGGTTGTGCCAGTCGAGGATCTCCGAGGCGGAGAACCAGTCGATGGTGGTGTCGGCGGGCATGCAGACGATGACGGTACGAGCGGTGCTGGTGTTGGTGGACACGGCAGGGTACTCCCTTCGCAGGATGCGGGCAGGTGGGATGAACACCGGTGCCGTCGCCAAAGGACTGCTGTGGACAACGCCGAGGCGAACACCAGCCGACCCGGGAACGGGTGGGCTGAAGATGTGTTCGCGCGGGCGCGCGAGTCGAAGGTGGCGACGGACGGTGCTGGAACAAATAGATGTGCTTGGCACCGTAGCTTCGCTACCTGACAGCCAAAGCCGCGCCGGAAACTCCCGGCGGGGCTGTGACCTGCGGTGTTAGGAGTCGGGCCGCCGGCTGACAGGTGCTGTCAGCTCCGGTCAGGTGCCCGCCGGCCCGTTGTCAGGTCAGGCCGCGAGGTCGTCTTGACCGGACAGGTCGAGCTGACCGCCGACCCAGTTGGGGTTCTCCGCGACGTTGCGGCCGTGCTCGCTGGGCAGGTCCGGCAGCGAGATCCGCTGCCAGCCGTCGACCGGCAGCCACACCGCCCCGGCGGGGTCCATCTGGTGGGTGGCGGTGGCCACCGGCACCTCCGGCAGCCGGCGGCGCAGCTCCTGCTGAAGGTGCGACTCCCGCTCGGCGCCCGGCAGCCAGAACAGCACCGGGTACCGCGGACCGCCGGAGGCGACCAGCCGTTCGTACGCCTCCAACTTGCCAATGACGCGGGCCAATGGTTCGGTGCCCCGGTCGGTCTCCAGGAACCAGCCGACCGTGCGCCCGCGCTCGGTCCACAGCCCGTGCCCGTCCGGGCGGATGCGCATGAACCTCGTGGTGGCGGTCCGCTCGGACCACCACCGGTCCAGCCGCACCCGCTGGTCGATGCGGGCGGTGAACGCCAGCCGGACGAAGAACTCGTTGGTGGCCAGCAGGTGCGGCAGGCGCGGGCTGGCGGCCAGCCGGTTGACCTGGTCGCGGTGGGCGCGCACGGTTGGTGCTGGGTGGCCGGTGGCTCCGGCCATGAACCGGGCGCCGTGCAGGCCCAGGACCCAGTGCCACGGCTCGGACCCGCCGTAGAGGCGGGC
>NZ_BONX01000006.1 GCF_016862935.1 Plantactinospora mayteni | reverse complement strand
CCCGCCGTAGAGGCGGGCGAACCGGAACCGGTCCAGCAGCCCGAGCTGGTGCAGCTCACGCAGCCGGATCTGACAGGTGCGCAGCGCCCGGTAGTGCAGGCGGTGGACCTGATCGGTGGTCAGGACCGAGTGCTCGTCCAGCAGGGCGAGCAGATCCCGGTCACGGGGGGTCAGGCGGTGGTAGAGGGCCAGCGGATGCGTGGCCGATGCGGATGGAGCCATAGGCAGTCGCCCCTCACGAGGGTAGAGAGATACTCCCGGTACGGGAGTCTGGACAGGTGGATCTTGCGGATCGGTTGACTGGTCCGCTGGTGGACGGCCTGACAGCCGCCCAGCTTTGGGCTCGTTGCGGGGCTCGTTTCGCAAACGCCCCTAAACGAGCGACCGGCCGAGAACCCTGCCGAGCAGCCAAACGAGGACCACCAGACACACGCTGGCGGTCCTCGCGCTGCGGTCAGCGGCTTTGGTTCAGGACTGTCGTGGGTTGGTGCGCCGATGCAGCGCCTTGCGGGCGACCTGCTGCATGGCGGTCTCCTCGGTTGGCCGGGCGTGCGCCGCGGTAACCCTTTGCCGGATCGCGGTGGCCTCACCGACGGGCTCCACCGGCGGGTTGGTGGTGAACGTGAACGCCGGCAGCTCCCGATTGCTCACCAGCAGCCGGGCGGAGGCGGTGTACACGTCCAAATGCGCGAGGTCGTGGTCGTCCAGCTCCGGCCTGGTGTGCTTGGAAAGCTCCCGGGCGTCGTTCGGGTCGACGTTGAAGAAGATCTTCGATCGGGCGTTCGCGGAGACCGCGTCGGCGGTCTCCTTCGGCAACTGGGCCAGGTTCTGGTGTGCGAGCACCAGTCCCAACCGGAACCCCCGGGCCTCGGCGAGCATGTCGTCCACCGAACCCGGCAAATTCAGAAAGTTTTGACATTCATCGATATATAGGGTGGCGTCGTGGCGTTCGTCCTCCGGCTGCCCGGCGCGGGCGATGGCGGCCTGCCAGACCCGGGCCACTATCAGCGAGCCGAGGATCCGGGCGGTCTCCTCACCGAGCACCCCCTTGGGCAGCCGGCACAGCAGCAACCCACCGTCGAGGATGCGCGACATCTGGAACGAGGTGTGCGCGGTGCCGATGACGTTCTTGACGAAGTCGCGCAGCAGGAACGCCCGCAGCCGGGCGAGGACGGGGCCGATGACCTGGGCGCGTTGGCCCTCGTTCATGGAGTCGTACCAGGCCCAGAACCCGCCCAGGCCCTCCGGGTCGGACAGGTCGTAGACGAACCGGCCACGGAACTGCCGGTCGTTGAGCAGCGGAGGCACCAGCGACAGCGTCGGGCTGGCATGACGCATCAGGGTCAGGCAGGAGACCCGCAACGTGTCGTCGATGCGCGGCCCCCAGTGCCGCTGGAAAATCTTGGAGAAGACGCCGACGAGGTTGTCCACCGCCAGGTGCGCGTCTCCGCCGTCATCGAGGGGGTTGAAGCAGGCCGGGTTGTCCTGCTCCGGGTCGATGATCGCGATCCGGTCCGCGTACGAGGCGGGTAACCGGTCCAGGATGTCCAGGACGAGGTCGCCGCGTGGGTCGATGACCACCGCCCCCCGGCGGGCGTGCACGTCGGACAGGATCATGTTGAGCAGCAGCGTGGACTTGCCGACCCCGGTCTTGCCGATCAGATGGACGTGTTGGCGGGCGTCGACCACGTTCAGCCCGACCGAGTGCCCACCGATCTGCGAGCGGCCGAGCACCTTCACCTCGCGCCCTCCCGACGGGATCGCCGCGGGCGACGGCATCGCCTTCGCCCGCGCCCTGTCGAGGCCGGGCACGGCGAGGTCCTGCGGCAGGGCCGCGAGGACCGCGAGCTCTTCCACCGTTGCGAGGAAGCCGCGCAGCAGCCGCCGGGAGGCGAGCACGCTGACCGGTTCTCCCATCTTCATCCGTCGTAGCCGGTTTGGGCGGGTGTAGGTGGCCGCCGCTGACGCGAACGTGTGCCCGAGCCCGGCCAGCCGCGCCCGCATCTGCCGGCGCCGCTCGTCGTCCCGCCGCTTTGCTTCCCGGGTCCGCTTGTCCTCCTTCTCGGCCTTGGCCTCCTTCCCGCTTCGGTCGTTCGTACTGTCGTCGTCGATGGCGACGGCGTGGCGGATGGCGATCTCGAAGTGCGGGACCCGCACCGCCTTGTCCACCACCGCGTGCTGGTGCGCATCGGCCACCGGATCCCGCACTTCAGCCCGTGAGGCGTACGTACGCGGCGAGGTGGGCCGGCGGGTCGGGCCGGGCAGGAACACTTCGAGGAGCCACAGGATCGGCTCGATCGCGAGGCGGGCCATGCTGTTGACCGCCTTGTTTGCCACGTCGCCGCCGGGGGTGCCGGCGGGTTTCACGGCCGTGCGGCGGGCGCGGCGGACCCGCCGTGCCGAGGCGGGCCGGGCCAGGATCTGCACGCAGGCGTGCTCCCGATGGCGGACCCCGGCCCCGGCGGACAGCAGCGCCCGCAACGGGTCGGCCTCGTGCTCGGTGCGCAGCGGCAGCACGTCGGTCTCCTGCGGCCACAACGCCCCACCGGCCTGCTCTGCCACGGCTGCCGGGATCGGTGGCCCGGCGGTCTCGTCGACCGCGACGGCGCAGGCGGGCCACGCCCCGCGCACCGCGCTTTCCACCGCACCGGGCGGTATCGTGCCGGGCACCCACAGCCGGATCGTCAGGGTACGGCCGGTCCAGGTGTACTCCCACGCCACGTGCGGGGTGCCGAACACCCGACGCCGCCACACCGACGGGGTGAGCACCCCGGTCATGGTGGACCACAGCGCGGCAGCGGAGTGCTCATCGACCTCGGGTGGCGCGGCGATCGTCACCCACCGGGCGCCATCAACGAGGCGGCGGTGCCGCCACGCGAGGAGCTGGTCCCGGCCGAACACGTACGCGACGAGGCCGAGCGCCGCGACGACGGCGAGCCACGGCCGGTCCGTCACCCACGAGGTCCACGATTCCCAGGACAGCCCGCTCATCACTGGTCACCGCCGATTCCCGTGACGGCCAATTGGTGCTCTTTGCCGGAGGCTTGGGACCGAAACGGCACTCTGGACCGTCCCGCGACCAAAAGGCCCTCGCCCCTGCCTGCGGACAGCAGCAGCCGCGCCTCCCCACCGGTCAGCCCGAACGCGTCGGTGACCGCGTCGATCGCCTGCGTGGACTGGCGCATGAGGATCTGCGTCGCCGCGTTGGACACGACGGTCAGGCCGAGGTCCGTGCCGAGGACGTCGGAGGCGTCCTGAGTGGCCACGGTCAGGCCGGCGTTGCGCTTGCGGGCCTTTTTCGCCATCTTGGCCAGGAACCGGGCGCCCTCGCCGTCACGCATCAACAACCACGCTTCATCGACGACGACGAGACGTTTGATCCGCTGGTTGGTGGCGGCGGTGGTTTCGATGCGGCTCCAGATGTGGTTGAGGGTCAGCAGGGTGCCGATGGTGCGCAGCTCGTCCGGCAGATGCCGCAACGACCAGACCACCAGCCGGCCTTCCGGGCGGGTGCTGGTCGGCCCGTCGAACAGGTCGGAGAACGTGCCGGACACCCACGGGGCGAGCCGGACCGCCATCTGCTGCGCGGCCGGGTCGCCGTCGTAGGCCAGGGTGGCGGCCAGGTCCCGTAGCAGCGGCGCCGGCCTGCACCAGGTCGCCGGGTCGTGGGTGATGCCGTACTTGTCGTAGGTGGCCACGATCGCCCGGTCCAGCGCGGCCTTCTCCCGGTCGTTGAACGCAGCCTCCCTCCCGGACGAGCCGAGCATCACCTGGATGATCGTGTGCACGGCCATCTGGTGGTCCCGGAACGCGGTCAGCTCCGTGGGGTCGGCGTGCAGGTCGAGCGGGTTCAGCCGGACCCCGGGGGCGCCGAGCTGGATGACGGTGCCACCGACATGCTCCGCGAGGGGCGTGTACTCGTCCTCCGGGTCGATCACCGCGACCTCGACCTGCTGGTACAACGACCGCAGCACTTCCAGCTTGATGAAATACGACTTGCCGGCCCCCGAGCGGGCGAGCACCACGCTGTTGTGGTTGTCCTGCGCCCACCGGTTCCACATCACCACCCCGTGGGAGGTGGTGTTCACCCCGTACAGCACCGCCTCGGCGGAGGTGTGCTTGCCGGGGGCGGGGGCGGCGAGGTCGCCGGAGGCGAACGGGAACGCTGCGGCCAACGACTCGGTGTCGAAGATTCGTCGCATCCCCAGCCCGTCAACGCCCAAAGGCAGGGTGCTGGTGTAGCCGAGATGGTGGCGGAAGGTGACCGGTTGCAGATCCAGCAACATCGACGCGGCAGCCGACCGCACGCCGGCCGCCGTGTCGTGCATCTCGTCCAGGGTGCGGCCGTGCACGGTGACGTAGACCGCGCCGTGGTGCAGCTTCGACGCGCCCCGGGCGACCCGCTCGGCCAGGTCGGCGGCGTCGGTGGCGGCGGCCTCCACGGTCGGGTCGGACAGCTTGCCACGCTCGGCGTCGATGCGGCGGGTCGATTCGAGGCGGGCGCGTTGTTTGGTCAGCATCGGCGCGGCGATTGGCGCCGGGATCGGCTCGGCGTGCACGGCGACGGTGACCCGGCCCGGGTAGGACAGCAGCGGGACCAGCCAGGCCGGGCCGACCTCGGCCGGGTAGCCGCACACCGCGTAGGTGGCGGAGTAGTCGTCTCCGACCCGCACATGGGTCGAGGTGACCTCCAACGCCGCTGGCGCCGGCGCCAGGTCGGCCGGAGCCTTCACGGTGGTGGTGGATCGCTTGCGGGTGAACAGGCTCATGGCGTCCTCCGGGTGGTGATCGGGATGCCGGGCACAGCCCGAGGGCCGGGCACCGGCGGCTGGTAGGGGTCGACCGCGCTGGCGAGCGCGGCGGCGACCGCGCCGCCGTCGAGCGGGTCGGCGGACACGCCGAGGGCGCCGAACGCGCGGACGGTCGCCTCCCGGGTCGGGCCTGCCGGGACCACGGCGAGGACCTGGCGGCGCAGCGGCTGACGGGTCTGGTCGAGGTCGAGCAGGAACGCCGCGTAGTCGTCGGCCGCCGCCCGCAGCGCCTCGTTCGGCAGCCGGGCGGTGTTGTCCACGACGGCTTGCGCGTACGGGGTCAGGTCGTGCCGCTGGGCGGAGACCACGATCTGCGCCGGGCCGTTCAACGCGTTGAGCCAGGCGCCGAAGCCGGCCAGCAGGGCGCCCTGTTCCTTGCCGGTGCGCAGCACCACGTTGGTGGTGCCGCAGGCGATCACCGACCGGGCGGTGCCGTCCACGGTGAGCGTGCCGTCGGCTGCGATGCTGGTCGCGGCGGTGCGCAGCGGTGCCGGCACCTTCGGCGGCGCCGCCGTGTCGAGCAGTGGATGCCCGGCACGCACACGGCCCGGGGTTTGCAGCTTCGGCACCCGCCGCAGCGCGAACCCGTGCCGCAGCCACACGTCGAGGGGCAGGCCGTCGCGGCGGCCGAGCGCCACGAACACGGTGACCCCGGCGACCGGGATCGCGGCGATCACCCATGCCATCGGGGGCAGCAGCGGCCCGAAGTTGGTGTACAGCAGCCAGCTGGCACCGGCGACGCTGCCGATGATGGCCAGTTGCCGGAAGGTCAAACCCCAGGCGATCTTGTCGGGGGTGCCGATGTCTGCGGGCACGGCGGCCCGAGGGATGTCGTCGTCCATGGCGGAACTCCTTGTCAGCAAGGGATGTCAGGGGCGGCGTCCGGGGATGCGCATGCGGCGGGTGATCGACTGGATGATCACGGCGCGCAGTACGACTCCGGCGGTGGACGCCTGGCCGGAGCGGGTGACGTAGCGGCCGACCAGCTTCGGGATGCGCACGGTCACCATGAGCAGGCAGGCGGCGATGAACAGGTTGAACACGTCGGTGCTCGCGCCGCCGGGCAGGCCGAGCAGGATCGGCACGTTGTGCTCGGGGTCGAGCAGCAGGTTCACGCCGGTGGTGAAGAAGATGGCTTGCAGCAGCGGTGTGGAAAGGCACCCCAGCAGCGAGCGCCACCACAGCCCGGCGACGGCCTGCGTATGCGGCAGGGCGTAGCACGCGAGGGCGATCGGGGCGATCCCGGCGAGCACGATCAGCGTCGCGATCCTGGCGAACCAGCCGACCAGCAGCATGTAGAACAGCACGACGATGATCAGCCCGATCACCACCGCGAGGACGGCGGACGACGGGCTGGTCAACGCCCCGACGATGCGTGCCTTGACGAACTCGATGACCTGCGGACCCGACGCGGTCTCGCCGACCATCGCCACCGTCAGGGCGTTGGCCGCCTCAATGCACATCCGGCACAGCTCGACGCCGAAGTTCGACGCGACGAACCCGAACACCAGCCGCGGCAACAGCTCTTTGGCCTGGTAGCGGATCTGAAAGGTGCCGTGCGTCATCGCGATGGCCCCGGCGGCGATGATCGCCAACACGAAGGCGGCGTTGACGACCACCATCGACCTGCTCACCAGCAGTTGTACCTGCGGGAAGTAGGTGACGTCCGGGCTGGTGAAGAAGGTGGCGGTCAGCAGCGAGACCAGCCCGCCGAGCATGCCCTGGACACGCTCGGCGAGCCACTCGATCAGGCCGTTGTACAGCCAATCGGTCATGGCGGCCTTCAGCCGCCGACGATGCCCTGCAAGACTTGCAGGATCACGGGTGCGAGTACGGCCAGGGCGTAGCCGGCCAGGGCCGCCTTGAAGTTGCCCTTGGCCTGTTCCGCCTGGGCCGGGTCACCTCCGGCGGTCATGTACCGCAGGCCACCGATCACGAGGAAAAGCGTGGCGACGGCCGCCAGAATCCCCATGATCCACAACTTGAGGCCGTCGATGACCTCGGGGATGGTCTTCGCCGCCAGGACATCCGGTGCGGGCGCTGCGGCGAGCATGTCTCCGGCGACGGAGACGAGGGTGTACGCGTGCATGGGCGGTCTCCACAAGGGACTCGTGGGACCGCCTCGATGGGAAACCCCGTGCGGGTGCTGACCGGTGGGGGCGCTCCTCCCTACGTGGTGTGCGAAGGTTGGTGGTCAGTACGCCGCACCGGGAATCCGGCCAACCGCCAGAGGGATACTGCGTCCCCACCGAGGCGGGCACGCCATCAGCGGCATGCACCCGCCCAGACATCCGCTGTCAGCCCGCACGAACTCGCCGCCCACCTGACCGAACCTGACAGCACCTAACCGCGCTGGTCAGCGCTCCTGGACCGGCGGATCCGCCTGGACGCGGCAGACGCCTGTCAGCCCGTCGGTATGTCGAGACCACCGATTCGGAGGCTGGACATCGAACTGGACCGCATCGTGGCCGAGGCGGCGGGTACGGACGCCGCTGCGTCACTCGCGTTGGATGTGTCGGGGAAAAGCCGAACGTGCAGGTGAAGCTGCGCGGCCGGGTCGATGTCCTCAACCACGTCCACCTGGGCAGCGGCGAAGGAGGGGTTCGTCAGCCGGGCACCAATCCTGGCGCCACCCACCGCCGTACATCTACTTCGGCTCTTGGAACGGGCTCGAGGGCAATGCGGAGATCCCGGCCGAGCAGGTACGCGCCGCCGGCCCGCGCGTTCCAGATCACCGCAGACCGCCAGTTGCCCGCGGTGCAGGACTGCCCCGGCAGCACGAGCTCGCGATCAGTCGTGCAGAAGCTCAGGCGGCACCTGTGCCGGCAATGGCGGGAGCTGCCGCCGACCGGCGAGGAGCGCTCCGAGCTGGGGATAGAGTTCAGAGAGCTGGGTCAGGTCGCGCTCGTGTCCGAGGTGCCGTAGGGCGACGAGCGCGTCCGCGGCTAGCACCAACCCGCCGAGCGTCGCCGCGGTGCCTTCCGGTCCGTCAAGGACCGTGTTCATGACCTCGGTCCACTCCGGAAGTAGAAGCCACGAGGCGTGTAGCCGCTCGTCCAAGGCCACGACCGGACGTGTCCGTAGCACCTCGACACGATCTGTCGAGACCTCGACGGACACCGGGATGGAGTAGACGGGGTCTCTCGCGGCGAGCGCGTACAGCGTCGGGTCCTGGACGAGCGTCGGGTCGATGAGCTGGGCGAACGAGGGCGTCCAGACGACCATGTGTCCAGTCGTGGTGCCATCCAGCCGGAGGATGGGCGGGCGCTTCCACACGCCGACCTCGGATACTTCGGTAAATGTTCCGGTGGTCCGGTACAGCGTGGCGCACGCGGCGATGGGCTCGGCTTCGAAGCCGAGGTGATGTAGTGCCCCACTGATCTGGTGGCAACTGATCACGCAGGTGCCCACGGGTTTGCCGCTCATGGCTTGATGCAGTCCGGCCAACACGGCGTATAGCGGCGTCAGCTCGACCGGTGCCTCGACCAAGAGCGCGAACATGGGGCTGTGCTCGTACGTCGGCATCAACCAGGCGTCCGGGGGCGTCGTCCTCAAAGCCGGTGGTCGCGCCGGTGGGATCGGGCGCCGGATCGGCTCCCGGCGATGGCGGCGTGAGCCTCGTTTGCGATTGCCCATCCGACCAGCTCCCATCAGATCCGTCCATCGCGGAACGCCGATGAGACAATGCTCGCATACGGGGCCGCCGGACACGGTTTTGACTGGGGATCGCTCGGGCCGCGAACGGTGGCGAGTCAGGCGGTGGCGGTCGCGATCCGGCGCGGTACGGCAAGATCGCCGCGTTGCAGCGCCGCGATGAGCTTGCGCTCGGCGCGCTTGCGTCGCATCCGGATCGCGGAGCCGGGCTGACCGCACTCGGCGGCGATCTGTTCGATCAGCACGTCGCCGAGCCGGGTGGCGGCGATCAGTTCGGCCTGGGCCTCGGTGATGATGCCGGCGGCGACGGCACGGCCGAGGACCAGGTCCGGGTGGCCGTAGGGCCGGTACGGGGTGCGGGAACCGACCGGCACGTCCGGCGGCAACTCGAGCAGGTCGTCGCTGCGTCGGACTTTGACCCCGGCCCGCCACGCCGCCCAGCACAGCCGCAGCCACACCCTCGGCGCCTGAAGGTCGTCGGTGCGCAGCGCGTGCAGGAACGCGGCGAGCAGTTCGGAGTCGATGTCGTCGGCCAGTTTCGTGAAGCCTTTGGACAGGCGAGCGGCGAGGTGGGTCAGGCCGGGCAGGGCGGCGCCGACGGCACCGACGGTCCACGCCGGACCCCAGTGCCGGGCCTGGTGGGCGAGTTGACGCCAGATGGCGTCGGACGTGTCGGGGCTCATCGTTCGTGCCCGCAGCATCGTGCGCAGCTCGTCCAGGGGGATGTGCCGGTCGGGGAGGCCGGCGATCGGGCGGCCGTCGAAGGCGAGAGGTGCTGGTTCGCAGACCAGCAGCCGGAAGGCGTCCTCGGCGACGGTCAGGGCGGTGCGGCGCATAGCGGCTCCTGAAGCAGGACTGCCCCACCGGGTGTGGGGCGAAGAACCTCATTGCGCCACCGGGACCTGTCACCACAGCCCGCTGTTAGGTTCTGTCAGGTCGGGTTAGGTCGGGTCAGGTTCGCGGCCTGTCAGGTCCGGCCCGGACAGGTGCTGTCAGCTCGGCGTGCAGTTCGTTTCGCCTGTCAGCTCGCGTCTGTGCAGTGTCAGTACGCCCGCCCGGTCCGGGGGCCAACGCCCATGACCGAACCCACTCGTCATCCCGCACCGGAAGCCGTCGGCGACATCATCCCCGGCGAGCCGCCGGTGCCGATCACCGTCTGGCAGGCGCCCGCCCCGCAGGCGGGCGACACCATGTCCGTCACGCTCGCCGACCGCCTCGTGCGCAACTTCACCCGGCGGCGCTGGTTGGTCCTCGACCTGACCAGCGGCGAGCAACTGGCCCGCGCGGTCCGGGCGGCACAGCGGCACCACGCACGGCACATCCCCGAGGATCTGAGCGCAGGCATTCGCCGGGCGGCGCTGATCGTCACCGGGTGGCCGCTCGGCGACACCGAGCCGGTACCGTTCCTGGCCGACTGCGCGCAGCGGGTGATGGTCGGCGGCTGCGTCGCGGTGGTGCTGCGCGCCGCCGAGCTGACCGTCAACCAGGTCCTCATCGCTGCCGCCCGCGCGGCGGGGCTGACCTACCTGCAGCACATCGTGGCCGCGCACGACCTGACCGCACCGCGCGGGCAGCTCGACGGCACCCACCTGTCCGTGCACAGCGACGTGCTGATCTTTCGCAGCTCGCTGGACGCGTTGCGGGGGTCCGCCGATGGCTGAGCTGTTGCCGGTCACCTCGGTCTGGCTGACCTGCCAGCGACCGGCCCGCGACCAGCGGCGCGGCCGGTACGTGGAGGAAACCTCGAAGCATCCGGCGAAGATGCTGCCGGACCTGGCGGCACACGCCATCAAGGCGTACACCGCCCCCGGCGACCTCGTCATGGACCCGATGTGCGGGTCGGGCACGACGATGGTCGAGGCGGTCCGGTTGGGCCGCGACGGCATCGGGGTGGACATCGAGCCGAAGTTCACCGCCCTCGCGCAGGCGAACCTCGCCCTGGCCGCCGCACACGGGTTCACCGCGTGGGGGCAGGTCGCCTGCGGCGATGCCCGCGACGTGGCCGCGCTGCTGCCGGCCAGCTCGCACGGCAAGGTGTCCCTCGTGGTCACCTCACCGCCGTACGGGCGGCGCACCCACGGCCTGGTCCGCACCAACCCGGGTGAGCGGGTCCACAAACGCGACCACGTCTACGGCGACCGGGGCGCCGGCAACCTGGCCTACCTCGGCTGGGAGCGGCTGCTGGACGGGTGGCGGCAGATCGTGGCCGGCTGCATGACGATGCTGCGGCCCGGCGGCACCTTCGTGTTCACCTGCCGCCCGGTCCGCCGTACCCCGGACGACCTGATCGACCTGCCCGGCGAGCTGTTCGCCGTGGCGCTGTCGGTGGGGTTGGAGCCGGTGGAGCGGTGCGTGGCCATGCTCGCCGCCGTCCGCGACGGGCAGCTCATCCACCGGGCGAACATGTTCGGGCTCCTGGCCGCGCGCAAGGCGAGGGCCGACGGCATCCCGGTCGCGCTCGTGGCTCATGAGGACGTGTACGTGCTGCGCCGGCCGCGGGGCGGCTCCGCCGCACCGCCGAGCCCGGCCGGCGCCGGCGAATGACACCTGGCCCGGCTCTGCGGTGACCTGCGGTGTCAGGTCCCGTGAACGGTGCTGTCAGCTCCGGTCAGGACCGCCGGACGTGGGCTGGTCTGGGCTGACAGGTCGTCGAGTTAGCCTCGGTGCACACCTTTCGCAACACCCCTCGTGCTGACCTGACAGCCGCCGGACGCCGGCACCATGCCCACCCCGCCGGGGGTCGGCCGCCGATGCTCGGGCTGACAGCCGTCCAGCACCCATCTCCCACACCGTGTCGATCTCGCGCGCCCGAACGGGCGCGCGTGGCGACCCGGCACATCCCTGTTCCGCGAGGGCGGCCACCACTGGTGGCTGTCCTCCTCGTCGTGCCCATTGGAAGGGGCCACCATGCTCAAAAACGCCTGGTACCTGATCACCCACGCCGACTTCTTCGACGGCGTCCCCGACGCCCCGCGCCTGCCGCAGGCGAGCGAGCTGATGGCGACGCTGGACGAGCTGTTCGGTGCCGACGCCGGCATCAGCCCCGCGCACACCGCCACGGCGGTCGAGGTCATGCTGCGCATGGCCGAGCACCTGTCCGACGCCATCCCGCACGGCGGCCGGCACGCCGTGGCCGACACCGACCAGTTCGCCCGGCTACTCACCGGCGTGAACCTGCTGCTGGCCTACCTCGCGCAGCTCAGCGGCCGGCTGGCCTACCAGGTCGACACCGCCACCGGAGCCGACCTTTCGGCCCTGCCAGCGAATCACCGCGCTGAGCTGACCAAGGCCGTCGCCGCGGCCAGTTGCCGGCTGGAGGAGTCCGCCGGCCTGGTCAAGGAAGCCCACCTGGCCACCGCATCGGCGGTGCGGCGATGACCGCCAGCACCAGCAACGTGCAGGCTCGGGTTCGGGCGCTGCGCGAGGAGACGATCGCCGCGATCGAACACCGCGACCAGCTCGCCGCCGAAGCCCGCCGCGCGCTCATCGCCGCGTGGGAGCAGAGATGGATCTGCCGCAACGGCTGCGCGGACGCCCTCACCGGCTGGGGTTTGGAGCCGCCGCCCGGCGAGCTGACGATGTCCGCCGTCGGACAGCTGTCGTACACGCGAATACACGCCGACGACGACGAAGCCCGCGACGAAGCGCGGCATCACGTGCCGGACGAACTGTTCCGGCCGTTGCCCACGGTGGACGGGTGGCCGACGCGGGTGATTGAGGTGGCGCCGATACCGGACGGCGACGACTACCCCGAGGCGCACCCGTACCGGATCACCGTCGAGGTCGTTCTCCGCACACCGATCACCGCCACGTCGCAGGCCGCCGCGATCGACGGCGCGGCGGCGCTGGTGAACGCCCGGCTGCCCGAGCTGGCCGACGCGGACATCACCCTGACCGGGTTGGCGTGGGAGGTCTACGACGCACCCGACGACCTGATCCACCCCGCCGAGCCTGACCCGCGACCGGCGACCGTGCCGGTACCGGATGTCGGGGACGACCTGACCGCCGTGACCGCCGCCCACGCTGCGGCGACCGAGGCGCTCGCCGAGCTGCGCCGCAAGATCCGCCGCCGGGCGATCCGCGCGCTGGCCGACGACGAGATCGGTGGCCTGTACGAGGAGACCGCCGAACGCGTCGAGGAATTCCTGCACGGCCTCGGGCTCGCCGGCCTGCCCCGCGCGCACCACGTCACGGTGACCGCCGATCTGCGCCTGCGGGTGCATACGGCCACCAGCCACGAGGCGTACCTCGCCGTGCGGAAGACCATGCGGCCGACTGCGGCCAGGCCCTCGAACGCGGGGGCGTGGAAAGCCAGCGGCTGGCTCACCGGCAGCACAGTCCGCGACGACGGCCGCTGGCTCATCGGCTGGCGGCACGAGTACGAGCTGGGACTGCGCGGCCACACCGAGCCCACCGACGCGACCGCGGCAGGCGAAGCCCTCGTCCGCGCGGACCTGGCCAGAACACTGGCCGGAACCGAGCACGACCTGGTGGACGTCACCGTCGCCCATGTCGGCTACGGCATCGATGAGCATCTCGACCCCGACACCGACTGAACCAACCTGTCGGCCGCCGGCAGCGGCGACCGGCAATCCCCACATCACGGCACCACGCAGGCGCCACCCAATCCCGGGTGGCGCCTGTCTTCGTTTCCACACAGGAAGGAGCCTTCCGTGGCTCACGAGATCGAAACCTTCGCAGACGGAACCGCCGCGTTCTTCACCGCCCGCAAAGACGCCTGGCACCGGCTCGGCACCACCACCACCGACTGCCTCACCGCCGCGCAGGTGATGGACGTCGCCTTCCTCGGCGGCTGGGACGTGCGCAAGGAAACCGTGCAGGCCGTCCCGTCCGGCGCGGCCGTGCCCAACCGGTGGGCCACCACCCGCATCCACCCGAAGACCGGCAAGCGGGAAGTCCTCGGCATGGTCGGCAAGTCCTATCAGGTCGTGCAGAACGAGCAAGCCTGCGACCTGCTCAACTTCATCGTCGATGAAACCGGCGCCCACTTCGAGACCGCCGGCAGCCTGCGCGGCGGGCGCGAGGTGTTCGTGACGATGAAGCTGCCGGATTCGATGATGGTCGCCGGCATCGACGCCATGGACCTGTACCTGGCCATGTGCACCTCCCACGACGGCTCCCGCCTGGCCCGGGTGCTGGTCACCCCGGTCCGGATCGTGTGCGCGAACACCCAGGCCGCCGCGTTCGCCAACAACGTCGGCGAGTACGCCCTGCGCCACTCCGGCGACATCGAAGGCAAGCTGACCGAGGTCCGCGACGCGCTGAAGCTGGTGCCGGTGTACCTGGACCAGTTCCAGGCCGAAGCCGAGAAGATGATCGAAAAGCAGCTTGAATGGGACCAGCTCCAGCGCATCGCCGACGAACTGTGGCCCCTTGACCAGGACGACAAGGAGACCGCGTTCCTGCGCAAGATGGCCCGCGATCGGGACCTCAAGCACCTGTTCGAGGACGCCCCCACCCAGGAGAACATCCGCGGCACCGCGTGGGCCGGCTACCAGGCCATCACAGAGTGGCTCGACCACAGGCAGCCGGCCAAGAGCGACCACCACCGCGCCAACAAGGTCCTCACCGACGGCACGGTGACCGCCACCAAGAAGCGGGCCTTCGACCTGGTGCTCGCCGCCTGAACCCACCAGTCCAGGCCCTGACTGGTCGACCGGCTCCGGCGCGGCCGACCGGTCATCGACCACCTCCCAACCACCCAGCGGGGACGGTCCGCGACGGCCCGTCCCCGCTGGCTTCCTCCCAGGACACCCATTGGAGACTCACCATGAGCGACAACAACATCGCCACAATGGCGACCACCTATGGCGTGCGTGCCGGGTTCGACTACGCCACCTTCGCGTTCAGTGACAGCTACCCGATCCCGTCGGTGTTCGTCGTGGCCTCCGGCATGGCCTACTTCCGAGGCCCGGACGGGCACCTGTGGTTCGCCCCGGACAAAGGCGACGGCGACCCCCGCGTCGACTGGCACCGCCCGCAGAACGTCGCCGAGTTCGACCGCCGCCAGGGCAACGGCAAGTACCACACCGACCCCGAGTACCAGGAAGCCATCGCCGAGCTGTGCCGGGAGGTCGACGCGTCGATCGCCACGAAGGCGTTCCCCAACACCAAGCTGGCGGTGCGATCCCCGGCCGATCTGGTGGCGGCGGTGCCATACCTCGTCGGCCACCACCCCGATGACGGCAGTCTCGTGGTCGTCGTGGTCGGCAGCGGCCGGATCGTGTTCGTCGCCCGCGTCGACCTGCCCGACCCCGACGCCCCCGCCAGCGAGGTGCGCGAACTCGCCGCCTGCCTGACCCCGATCGTGGCGCAGCAGCAGCCCATCACCGCCATCGTCGGCTACGGCGACGCCGGACGGGTCGACCCGGCCCTACGCACCGTCGCGCAGGCGTGCACCGCCGCCGGCATGCTGGTCCGGGACCTGCTGCGAGTCACCGCCGGACGGTGGTTCAGCCTCACCTGCGACGACCCGGCCTGCTGCCCGCCGCAGGGAACCCCGTTCGACCCGACCACGTCCCTGATCGCGGTCCAGGCCACCGCCGCCGGGATAGTCGCGCTGCCGGACCGGGCAGCCATCGCAGCGCGGTTCGCGCCGGTCGAGGGCGACGCCCGCGAGCGCATGCGCCACGCCACCGACGCGGCGGTCAACCGCCTGGAAACGCTGGTCGAGGCCGGCGACGACGCCGTGCACGAGGCCGGCGCGGCAGCGGTCCGCGACGCGCTGCGCAAGCACGACGGCGGCGAATACCTGTCCGACGACGAGATGGCCTGGCTCACCCTGCTCCTCGCGGACACCTCGGTGCGGGACCTGGCCATGGAACTCAGCCAGCGGCACGACCGGCACGTCACGTTCTGGGCCGAGGTCACCCGCCGCGCCGAACCGCCACTGGTACCGGCACCGGCGACGCTGCTCGCCGTCACCGCGTGGCGCTGCGGTGACGGCGGCCTCGCGGCCATGGCCGCCGAGCGCGCCCTTCAGGCCGATCCCACGTACAGCCTCGCCGACCTGCTGCTGTCGGCGGTCCGAGCCGGGCTTCCACCGTCTGTGATCGAGCAGGCGATCAGCGGCGACTGAAAGCGAAGCGCACTCCAGCGGCCTGCGCCGCGTGAGCACGGCGCCCGATCCCGGCCATCGCCGGACGCCCGCCGCTCGCCGTTCTTCACCAACCCCTTGCCCCTTGGCCATCCCGTGGCAGGGGTACCCCTTCAAAGCAGGAGGAACCACAGTGGACCCCGTCCGCAGCATGCTGCTCGCCCTCGCTCAGCGCGCCAAAGAGACTCGGCTGCGCTGGCACGCCGACCGCGCCGCCGTGCGCGCCCGTGGCGAGACCCCCGTCCGTACGGACACGTTCGCCCACCACGTCCAGGCCGACCTGTGCCTGCTCGCCGCGCTGAAAGCGGCGGACATCCCGGCGAACTTCCGCGTCTACGACATCACCCTGTCCCGCGACCCGGTCCGGGCAGCCGAGCAACTGCGTGAGATCGCCTACGGCTACGACGGCAGCCGGCCGATCGAGGCCGAACACGAGGCGGCGCGGCTGGCCTACAAGGCGGCGTTCGTCGAGCCGCTCAGCGACCAGGAACAGCAGTACGTCGAGATCCTCGCCGACCTCCCCGCAGCCCGCCGGGACAAGGTCATCGAAGAGGTCGAGGATCGCGCCCGTCGCCGTGAGCAGGCATAGCGACCGGCAGCCGCCGTTGCCGGACGCAGCCGACCCCACCGCGCGGCACCGGTGCGCGGTCCGGGCCGCTCACACCACCTTCGGCAGGCCGACGAGTTAGACCCCTTCAGCCATCCATCCAAGCCATCGCCGACCAGCGGGGCGAGCCATCACGGCCTCGCCCCGCTGTCCCTTGTCGGCATCACACCAGGAGGAAGTCATGACATCCACTACGCCGGACACCCCGGCGCCACGCCAGGCACGTCCCGAGCCGCCCGCCGGTGCGACCGTGACCGCGACGGCCGTCGTGTGGCAGGAGGTCGCCGCGTGGCGGCGCCTGACCCACGCGTTGGGCGTCGAGGTTCGCCGCCGATTGATCCCGCTGGTACGCGCGAACCTCGTGCCGCTGGGCGTGGCGCGCCAGATCTTGCAGCGTGCGGGTCTGCCGCCGCTGCCGCGCATGTGGGCGGTCCAGCTCGCCCCGGCCATCACCCGACGTGCCAGCGCCACCAGCCCAGACCAGGCAGTGCAGACGTTCCGCGACGAGCTGCACGTGGCGGTGCGCCAGGCCCTCGGCCCGGCCGCCACCCTCGCCTTCGACCAGCCACCGCGGGCGAGGGCCACCGGCCCACGCGAGACCGCCGGCCGCCGGCCCTACGACCTGTGGAGCCAACCGGTCATCACCGCCACGGTACGCGCCGACACCGGTGACCAGGCGCGCACGACAGCGGTCACCCGGCTGCTCGACGAACTCGCCGGACTGGCCGGCGTCACCGCCGACCTCGACAACGCGGCCAGGGTGCAGGTCGAACCCGACGAGCACACCCCGGTCGAGCTGGACGTCGACGCGGACGCTCCGTTCCAGCCACACCCGTTGCCGCCGTTCTTTGGCGTTGGGCAGCTCACCGAGGCGCGCACCGCCAGGTACCTGGCCATGCAGGCACGGCACCACCTGGCCGGGCAACTGCGGGCCGCGCTCATCGACGCGCTCGTCACCGGCGACCTCGACGCCCAACCGGGCCGGCACGCCCCGTACGGCCTGATCGACGACCTGCTGCGCGACCTCGGGCTCCCCGGGCTGCCGCACTCGCACCAGTACGAGATCACCACGGCGATCCGGCTCACCGTGACCGCCGACAACCCGCAAACCGCCCGCGTCGCCGCCTACCGAATCCTGCGCGACGCGTCCGCCACCTGCCCACAGTTCGGGCTGCCCATCACCGTCAGCTCCACGCACCGCGACCCGGAAATCGTCGCCGACGGTGAGCGCAGCTTCCGGGTGACCTGGCATCACAGCTACCTGGTCTGCCTGCGCGCCGCTCACTGCACCCAGCTCGCCGAACAGGCAGTCCGGCTGCAACTGAGCGTCCTGGCCGACGAGCTGCCACAGATCGGCACCGTCCCGCTGACCACCGTGTACCTCGGCGAGCACGCCGACCACCGGCTTGATCCCGACCGCGACTGACCCCGTCGAACCCCACCGCCCGGCCCGCCCGATCTCGGGTGGGCCTTTCGCACGTCTGGAGAACGAAACCCCCATGCGCAAGACCAAACCAATCGGCACCGTGCCACTGCCCGTCCCCACCGGCGACCTCGCGCTGACCATCCACGTCGAGTACGAATCGGAAGACTTCGCCACGAACGCTCCGGCCGCCCCGGGCAATGTGTCCGTCACGTTCAGCGTCGTCGGCACCCTCGGCGGCCACACCATCGACCTCGGCGTACGCCGGCACAACGTCCCCGTCCGCAGCCTGCCCGCCGACCTCGACGGGCTGGTCGCCACCGAGGCCGTCGCCGGTCTCATCGCCGAGTACCGGCAGCGGATTACCGACCTCACCATCCAGCTCGCCCGACTCGGAGTCGCGACCGGCGAAGGTATCGCGGTCGTCTTCACCGTCAACGACCTGGAGTTCCTACGGCACTGCCTGATGCTCACCGAGCTGCGGTGGCGGGAAGCCATCCAGACCGCCGAGGCCGCCGCCCAGCAGCCCGACCCCGACGACCCGTCGGAGCCCGGCTTCATCAACATCCGGCCCACACCCGTCGGGTTCGCCACCGCGGCCCGCCTCTTCGGCGCCGAGCTGGCCCGTGTCGAGAAACTCACCACCTGGGCGGGTCAGCTCCTCGACCTCGCCCGCGACGCGGCCGGCGACGACGAGGACCCGCAGTGACCGCCGACGGCCCACAGCTCATCGGCGGCCTCAACCCGTGGGTGGCCACCGCACCGAAGCCGGTGCTAACCACCACCGGGCACACCGCCGTCATCGCCGAGGTGCGGTTCGTCTGGCACGGCACCTCCTGCGGCTGGTGCCGCAAGTCCGTGGCGCTGTGGACCGACGGCGGCACCATCGACGTCGGCCTCGCGCTCGACCGCCCGCAACGGCGCTCAGCGGCAACGGGCGCGCACTGGTACCAGACGTACCGGCCCTGCGGCGTTCCGGCCATCCCGGACGACTGCCCCCACCCCGGCTGCCGCCGCCCGGCCACCCGAATGCTCGCCGGTCACGAAGTGCCGACCGGCTGGCTCGACGGCAAGTGGCGGCTGGCCGCCGGGCCATTCACCGTCGACGCCGGCATGGACGAGCGCTGCCCAACCCGGCGAGCCCGATGACCAGCCGGCTGCTGGACCAGGCATGGTCCACGCTGCGGCGCACCCACCCGGATCTGGCCGCCGCCGAACAACACCGCCACCGCAACCGGCACTAACCCCGCCACCCGGCACACCCCTATCCCGGACGGGCGGCCCGCCACCGGCCCCGGTGGCGGGCCGCCCGCCCGCACCCACCTTAAACATCCGGACGGAAAGGACCACCGTTGACCACCATCGAAGGATGGGTCCGGGACTGGTACGGCCTGACCCTGCACACCAACCGATCCGACTTCCCGCTGTATGTGTCCACCAGCGCGCTGCTCGCCGCCGCCCACGCGGCCGGGTTCGTCACCGCCTTGGACCACACCGACGAGATCCTCGCCGCGCAGCTCACCAGCAACAGCGACCTCGACGAGTCGGTCCGGTTGCTGGCTGCCACCCGCGACCTGGCCTGGCAGAGCATCACCGCGTTCTCCGCCCACGCGCACCACGTCGGCTACACCAGCCTGCCGACCGGAGCCCACAAACGCTGGACGCCGGTCTGCGTCCACGGGCACGAAATAGGGGTCTCCTGACGTTGTCGTGGGTCGGATTCATGATCGTCCGGGGAGGGGTGGGCATAGGCCGCCTCGGCGGAGCATGGCCATGGTGATCAGGGCGTCGGCGGAGTGGTAGCCGTAGCCTTGGCGGGTCAATAGCCGTAGGTGGGTGTTGTTCGCCTCGATCCGGGCGTTGGACAGTCCGCAGTCGAGCATGTTGTGGATCGCGGCCAGGTGGGTGCGGATCGTGGCGGCGAGCTTGACGAATGGTGGCAGCCGGCTACGGGCCGCCCAACGCAGCCATGCGGCGAGGAGCAGTTTGCCGTCTTCGCCTTTGACCGCGACGATCTCGCGGAGTTGCTCCTTGAGTAGGTAGGCGCGGTACAGCGGCTTGTTCGTGGCCTGGATCGCCGCCAGGGTCTGCTTCTGCGTGTCGGTCAGTTGCTCGGGTTTCGCCACAGCGCCCAGCGGGCGCCTTTGAGCATGCGGGAGGTCGCGTTGCGGCGGCCTTTGCCCCGCGGGCGGTGTTCCACACCTGGCGGCGGACCTTGTCCAGGGCGTTCGTGGCCCACGCGACGAGGTGGTACGGGTCCAGGCAGCGCACCGCTTGCGGTGCCCGCTGCGCGACCACGCTGTTGATCCACTCCGCCGCGTCGGCGGAGACGTGGGTCAACTGGGCGGCTCGCTCGGGACCGAGGTCGTCGAAGAACGCGGCCACGGTGGCTTTGTCCCGCCCCGCGCGGGCCCACACGAGACGGCCGGTGTCGTGATCGACCACGACGGTCAGGTACCGCTGGCCCTTGCGGTAGGCCACCTCGTCGATGCCGATGCGTCGCAAGCCGTCGAGCCGATCAGTCGTGCCACACGCCTCGGTGACGACTCGGGCGGCGATGCCGGTCACCGCCCGCCACGACACACGGAGCAGTTCGCCGACCGTGGACGCGGCGGTGTGGGCGGCAAGCCACGCGCAGGTGTCCTCGAACGCGGCGGTGAACCGGGAGCCATGCCGCGCCCACGGCACGGCCACCACGGTCGGACCGTGGACCGGACAACCGACACGCGGTGCGGCGGCCTCGATGACCACCCGCACGACACCGAAGTCCAGATGCCGCCAGCGGCGCACTCCCGCGCCGCGGTCGTACCAGGGTGCCCGCACACCGCACCGTCCGCAGCGGCGGGCCGCGCCCTTGCGGGCCCGTACCCCGACGACCAACACGTCGCCGCCGTCATCGTCCTCGACAGTCAGCGATTCGATGACCACCTGTGGCAGCCTCAGCAGCCGCTGCCATATCCTTGCATTACGCACGCCGTTTCCCGATATGCCCCGATTCCGATCTCGACAACCGGAACCGTAGGCCGGGCAACGGCGTGCGCTGCTACGGCACGCTCAAACCACCCACGACAACGTCAGTAGAGCCCGAAATAGGCCCCAAGGTGTACCCCGCCCTGGCCAACACCGCCCACCCGGATGCGCCGCCCCGCTTCACCCGCACCACCGCCGAACGCATCAGCGCCGACCTGGATAGGCAGAGCGGGCAACGCCTCAGCGTCACCTTCACCGGCGACCTGCTCACCGTGTCGCGCGGCAACCGCGCGAAGATGCGGCGCACCCGGCACCAGCCCGACGACGACGGCCTCTACGCCCTCGGCGACGGAGGTTGCCTGACCTGGAAACGGGTCGAGCAGCCGTGAACGCCTCCGCCGTTCCACCAATACCGGTACGGCTACGGCTGCGGCACCGGCCGCTGTACGCCGGACTCGTCGCGCCGTGGATCACCGCCCGGTTCGTGCTCGCCATGCGTGACCGCGATCTGGACCGGCAGCTCGCGGCCGAAGCCGCCATGCACCCCGAGTGCGTCGGCTACTCGATCACCGCGTGCCCTACAGCCGGGCGGATGGACCACTACCGCGCCAGCGGCCACACCTACCTGTTCGCCGGCATCGGCATCGTCCTCGGCGACAACGCCCGCCGCCGCGCCGGCCAGCCCGCCGAGCCGTGGCACGCCGTCTGGGCACGCGACTACACCGTCATCACCGACCCGATCACCAACCTCTCGGCGGCCCTGCTGCTGCCCCACCAGATCCTCCGCGTGCGCCCGATCGCCGTACGCGGATAGCCGCTGCCACAAGGCAACCGGCACACCCACGATCCACTGAGGAGTTTCACCATGACCAACCGGCCCACCCGCCTGTGGTGGCACCTGGACGACGTACTACCCCTGGCGGAGCACGCGCTGGCCGCCCCGGAACGGCGGCTCACCCGCGCGCAGGCACTCGCCGGCTCGGCCACCCATCCGGCGCTGATCTGGGAAGCCGAGCCCGACGACGACTGGCTCGGCAGCAACGGCGTACCCATCTGGTACGACAAGGACGGCAGCCCGCGCCGGGTGCCGGCCCGCGCCTGGCTGCACACCCCGACCGGAACCCGTGGCACGCCCGGCCAACCCGACGGTGCCGCCGGGTTCCTGCGGCTCGACCGCCGCTCCCGCGACCGTCGGCGCAAGCCGCTCATCGAGGTCCTACGCCGGGGCGCCAAGGCCGGCGGACACTGGTTCGTCCTCGACCCGAGCGCCGCGCACACCAGCGACGGCTTCCACGTCGTCAACCACCGCGACGACATCGCACCCCCGGACGCGACCTGGGTACCGGCCACGGTCACCTGTCGCGAGGTGGTCGATATCGAGCTGCCGGCCCTGGTCGCGGACGGCTACACCGTCTTCGGCGGGGTTCTGCCCACCTTCGACCGCGCCACCGTCGAACAGATCGCCGACATCCTGGACACCGTCCGCGTCGGCGACATGCCCGGTGAACACCCGCTCGTCACGTGGCACGGCGACATCGCCGTCATCTGCTGGGAGGTCGACGACGGCCGCGAAACCCGCAAGGTCGAAATCGACCGGGTCCACCCGGACCCCGCCGGACAGTACGCCCTCGGTGTCTACCTCTGGCCGTGGACAGTGGCCTCCGGCGAGGTGGTCCTGTGATCATCGTCTTGGGGTTCACCCAGTCCGACCGCGCCGCTGACTACATCAGCTTCTCCGACGGCTACCGGGTCGGCGCGCGGCAAGTGACCGTCACCATCGCGCTGAAAGGCGACGGGTCGCAGCACAGCGCAGAGGACTGGGCTGAGGCGGCGTTCGTCGCGTCCAACTATCCGGGCCAGGCACCCGCCGGACCGGCCAGGGCCATCCAGCTCGCCCTCGCCGAACAGGTAGACCACCCGCTGCGGAGCCTGTCCGTCGGGGACACGGTCACCGTGCACGGCCAGATGTGGGCGTGCGAAAGCAACGGGTGGCGGCGCGTCGAGCCGGCCCAGCCGGGAGGGAACCGATGAGCGGGCAGCGGCCGGCGATCCCGGCGCGGCTTGCCGCCCGGCCCGTCGACCCGCGTCGAGGGTTGCCTATCCCGTACGTCAGCGAGCAGAACGACGGCAGCGTCAACTTCGCGGTCATCAACGGCGGGTTCTCGAGTGTGTCCGGGATCGGCTGTGCGGGCTGTGCGGACAACGGCAGGACTTCCGCGTCGCGTTCGTCGGCGGACTCGGTGGGTTCCGCCGTCGGATGTACACCGATCCGCCGGGCCACGTCGACTTTATCTCGACAACTTGGCCGCAGAGTCCGACTGGTGACCACGCTGGGATCGGTCTAGGCACGTATGCGAGTTGAGCGTAGTCGAGACCGTCGCGACGGCGGCGTTGACACGCAGCTGGCCTTCTGGTCGACGCGCTTGGCCTGCGTCAGACCTTCCGCCAGCCCGGGGTCCATGCGCCGTCCTGGACGGTGTAGTCGCCGAATAGGGCCGGCGCTTCCTTGACCCATCAACTCACCGATCTTGCCAAACAGGAGGCGGATCTTCTCTTCAGCTCCGGCGGCGGTGCGGCCTTCGATGACGTGGCGAAAGGTAAGGACGTTGGCGGTCCAGACCTTGCCGGTTGCCACGCCTTCGGGCGCGAACCGCGCCCGCATGCAGAAATCATCGACTACACAAAGTGACGCTCGCCCGGCCCGGCGGCGCACCGGATCTGCCGATGACAGGTCGAGCCCGGACGTCTGCAACACCGATGGCGCTGCGGCGCGGGAGCGTGCCACTGCGTAGTACAGTCATAACTCTCCGCCCAGATGGAGGCCGTCTTGCCAGAAAAACTTGTCCGAGACAAGATCCCGGCCATCGTTGATTTTTCCGACGGAAGCTGCGATTTTCGCAGGGCCGAACCTTCGGAAATGATGACGCTTCTACGCGCCAAGCTGCTCGAAGAGGTCGATGAGTTCCTGGAGTCACAGGACGTTGCTGAGCTGGCCGACATAATTGAAGTCGTATTCGCCTTAGTTGACCGGCTTGGCTGCTCGCGTGAATCGTTCGAAGAAATGCGAGTACAGAAGGCCCGATCGAGGGGAGTGTTCGATCAAGGTTTTGTTCTACTGCGGGAAGGATAATAGGCGACGATGACTGACTCGATAGCTCCCCGGCCGGAAGGCATCGTGTCTGATTGTCCGTTCTGCGTAGAACTTTCCGACGTGGAGGCGAGCGATTTTCGGCGCATGTTCTCCCGTGATGAGCTAGTCAGCAGAACCGTGGCCGAGGATTCGGAGTTCGCGCTGATTATCGGCATCGGCGCTTTCCGTCCAGGGTATCTCTTACTCATTCCGAAGGTGCACGCTTCGTGCTTTGCTCAGTTACCCCAATCGCATTCCTCACACGCCGACGGCTGGCGGCGCTTGTCGCTCAATATGCTAAACGAGCACTTCGGGGACGCCGTCTTGTTCGAGCATGGCGGGACAAGTACAAACATGGCGGGCGGCTGCATTGACCATGCGCATATCCATTTGGTGCCATCGGCGGTAGACGTCATGTCCGGCATGGATGACCGAATGCCATATGCGCGAGTACGCGATCTGGCTGAACTGCCCTCCATCGCCGCTGGCAGGCCATATGTGCTAGTTGAGCAGGGCAAGGATATGAGAGCCTATTTTCCGCGTGATCGGCTACCTTCCCAGTACATGCGACGCCTACTCTTGGAGTTGGAGGGCCAGCCCGACCTGTGGGACTGGGCGGTGTTCCCGGGCAGGGAAAACATGTTGACTACTGCGCATGTGCTTTCAACCGACAGCAAGGTTGCTGATTGAATGCTCGAGAGATTTATTCGGCGCAGGAATTCTCGCCGCGATCCAAATCCATTCGCCCCCAGTTTTGCGAACAGCTATTTAGAGTCTCTAGCCGCAGAAAAGGCCGGCTCGCTTGCCGAGTTGCAGAACGCCACCACCTGGGGCCTCACCATTATCACGACCGGAGCCCTGTTTATTCTTGGCCGGTCGAACTTCCCTGACTTCTTCTCGCTGCTCGGACTTTTAGCCCTAATCGTACTAGGGACGCACTTTACAACAAGGGCGGCCAAGGGCTACATCAACGTTGCAAGGTGGAGCTTGATTCAGCGGACTCTTCTTACTGCGCTGGCCGACGGGCGCGGTGACTTCGCTGATTTTGAGCACGCATTACGCACATATCATCTTAGCTGGGCGCTACCCCTACGCCGGCGCGATATAGCCTGGAAATCGCTTGTCGAGCTGGGTTTTGGGTACATCTTCATCGGCCTGATCGGCAGCATCATCTACTGTATGACGGCTTTGCGCCCCGCGGCGGTCAACTATATCGCGCTCGTAGCCGCAGCGCTCTTCAGCTCCTTTGACGTCTATGTATTCATGCGTTCGCCATACATGAGGCAACGCGTTCCTCACCCGAATGCTCGCAGACTGCGGTAACTGCGACCCGATCGCCTGAAGGCTGGACGGCTCCTATTCATGAGGGGAGCCCAAGATTCGATGAGGGTCTACTCATTTACTGCATTTCGGGCGCCAGCCCACGTCCACCGATTACTCATCGTGAGTAGCTGACGTGGGCCGCCCGCTCGCCCCCGCTGTTGCAGCGTCCCGAGGCTTCGCAGCAACACCGGCGCGGAGTCGGGTGCGCCAATGTGGAGAGGTAGGGGACGTGATTTGGTTCAAGGAGCAAGTTCGTCCAGCAGCCCTGCTATGCGTTTTGCGATGGCGTTGTGCCGTTCAACCTCACGTAGCCAGCCGCGCTGCGCGGCGTCCTCGGCGAGACGTTGCTCCAGGCAGAGCCGGTCGCGTAGGCGGGGTTGATACTCCGCGGTGGTGAAGAACTTGGAGCAGCTGAGGAACAGGTCGCTGTCAAGCCCCGGGTTTGATGGAGAGTTGGTTAGCTGGTTTTCAGGGGTCCGGTGACCGGCTGGGTGATTGCGTGTAGCGCTTCGTGTTCGGCGGGCGGGATGTGCCCGAGCTCGCCGTGCAGCCGGCGGTTGTTGTACCAGTCGATGTACTCGACGGTGGCCATCTCCAGGTCGTCGAGTCCACGCCACGGACCTCGGTTGCGGACGAGTTCGGCCTTGTACAGGGAGTTGAACGCCTCGGCCATCGCGTTGTCGTACGAGTCGCCCTTGGACCCGACCGAGGCGACGGCGCCGGCCTCGGCGAGCCGTTGGCTGTAGCGAATCGCTCGATACTGGACTCCCCTGTCCGAGTGATGCACGAGTCCGCCCAGGTCAGTGCCCTGGTTCTGGCGGCGCCAGATCGCCATCTTCAACGCGTCGAGCGCCAGATCCGTGTAGAGCGACGTGGACACCTGCCAGCCGACGATGATGCGGGAGTACACGTCGAGGACGAACGCGGCGTATACCCAGCCCACACTGGTGCGGACGTAGGTCAGGTCGGCGACCCACAGCTGGTTCGGCCGCACTGCGGTGAAGTCCCGTTTGACCAGGTCAGAGGGTCGGCTAGTCTCGGCTGCGGGCCGGGTCGTACGGGGTGACTTGTCGCGCAGCAGCCCGCGTAGCCCAGACTCGCGCATCAACCGCTCGACGGTGCACCGGGCCACCGGCACGCCTCGGCGGTGCAGCTCGTGCCAGACCTTGCGGGCGCCGTAGACCCCGTAGTTGGCCGCGTGGATCCGCTCGATCAGCGCGGTCAGCTCCTCGTCGCGCCGCGACCGGGCCGAGGCCGGGCGGGTCTTGGCGGCGTAGAAGGTCGACGGTGCGATCTGTGCCGGCGTGCTTTCGAGCGCCCGCAGGACCGGCTGGACACCGTGTTCGGCCTTCTGGGAGTCGACGAAGTCGACCTTCATCGCGACGGACGGTCCAGCTCCGCCGCGAAGAAACTCGCCGCGGACTTCAGGATCTGGTTGGCCCGCCGCAGCTCACGCACTTCCCGTTCCAGGGCCGCGAGGCGTTCCGCGTCGTTGCTGTTGGTGCCCGGACGGTCACCAGCGTCGGTCTCGGCCTTCTTCACCCACGTGCGCAACGCCTCCGGGTGAACCCCGAGTTGCCCAGCGATCCGACGGATCGCTCCGACCGCCGACGCCGGATCACGGCGGGCCTCGACCGCCAACCGGGTCGCACGCTCACGCAGCTCATCGTTGTACTTCTTCGGTGCCGGCATCGCTGGTGTTCCTCCCAGGTTTCGATGTCTCCATCAAACCCGGTGCGGGACACGCACTCGCAGGGGCCTTCCTCGGGCAGCCGGAGGCAATGGCCGAGTTCGAGGGCGGTCTTGTAGTAGTTGCTGGACAGCCAGTTCACCGCCTGTTCGGACAGTTCGTTGTTGCGGACGGCTTCGGCGGCGGGGCCGGCGAGGAGGGCGCCGGGTTGCAGCGCGGTCTGGTAGTCGTGGAGAACGGCCGTGTCGCTGATGCGGGCGTAGAAGAGACTCATCGCGGGGCTGGTGTGTCCGAGGATGGCCATGATCGTTTGGATGCGGGCGCCTTCTTCGGCGAGTTGCGTGCCGACGGTGTGCCGGAATCGGTGGCTGGTCACGGTCTTCGCACCGTCGGCGTCGACGAGGCCGGCGTGATCGCAGGCTTGCTGGAGTGCGGAATCGAACAGGAAGTAGTCGCTGAGCAGCCGACCGCGCAGCTGGAACACGTACTGGGTGGGCTTGCCGGTGACCTCGTCGATGAGCGGCCGCTGGTGACGTGCCCCGGTCTGCTCGATGCATACCCGCAATGCGTCCGCGGCCTCGGGATGCAGGGGAACTGTGCGTTCGGTGTAGGTTTTGCCCGCCGGGATCCGCAGTCGTGGATGTCCGTCGGGGTAGGCGTCGAGGCAGTCCAGTTCTAGGCGCCGGATCTCGCTGCGGCGTGGCCCGACCCAGCGGGCGATCAGGCAGGCGGCTCGCTGGTAGGGGTCGGCCAGGGCGTGGATGGCCTCGACGATCGCGTCGAGCTCCGGGGCTGGTAGGTAGCGGGGCACCGTCTTGACCTGCTTGGGCATGTCGAGGTGGCTCAGCAATGGCCGGTCCGGCACGTCGTCCCAGCCCCAGGCGAGGGTCTTGCGGAGGAACACGTTGAGCGCCGAGATGGTGTGCACCTGCGTGGAGACGCTGACCGGCTGGCCAGTGCGGTAGTTGCGGTATCCGGTGGCGACCCAGGTCAGGAATTCCTCCAGCTGGGTTCGCGTGAGCTGGGCGAGGTTGGTCACTTCGGGATGGTGCTCGGTCAGCCAGGAGGTGAACACCCGAAACCGGCTTCGGAGGTTGTTGTGGGTGCGGGCCGGAGCGGTGCGTTCGATGTACCGGTCGATGACCTTTTCGATCGCTGGCGGCCCGGATGGGCGTTGGTGCGGCCGGCCTCCGGTGGAGATGTAGCGGACCTGCTTGGCGACCACGCCGAGGCTGTGCAGGACGACCTGGGTGGTGTAGATGCTGGTCCGCAGGTTGCGGTACCACTCTCGCACTCTCCCACCGGCCACGAACTCTGGCCGTAGGGAGCGCACATCGTCGCGGGCGGCGAAGGCGTCCAGCTCGGCGCGGAACCGGTCGAGGTCTTCGACGGTGATGGTCCGCCAGTCCGGGTTGCCGCGATGCAGCGCGATGCGGATGCTCGCTCCAGTTAGAGTGCGGTGCGCCGCAGGCTGCCGGTAGCCGATCCGCTGCGCCTCAACGTCCAGCGGTGTCAGCCAGTCGGGCCCCATGCCCAGCAGCTTGCCGCTCTCGGTGAGCAGGTCCTTGAACGAGTTCGCGAACAGCCACGGGTAGTCGAGGGGGAGCCGGCCGTGCATCGCCAGCAGGCTCGCGTAGAGCCGGTGCCCGCGGACCACCACGTGACGGTGCCGAGCCTCGGCATATGGCGGGGCGTGCATCAGCCGGTCCGCCACCGGCGCGGCCATCCAGACACCGAGGTCGGGCCACCGCTCGATGAACTCACGGCGCCCCTGTCGTCGGGTCCGGCCCGACTCGTAGCGGCCTTTATCGGCGGGGATGACCAACGCGGTGTACTCCTCGTCGGTGAAGTGCCGCAGCCAGGCCGAGCCCCGACCGGCCACGGCGAGCGCGCGGCTCACTCGGTCCGCCCTTCGCTGCTGCGAGCGGTGATGGCCGCGGTCGCAGCCTCGTAGTCGGCCAGCACCTCCCGGTCGGAGACCCGGGTGTAGATCCGGGTCGACTCCGGCGAGGCGTGTCCGAGTCGCTTCTGCAAGGTCAACTCCCGCATGCCTGACTCCCACATCGCCGTGGCATGCGTGTGCCGAAGCGCGTGCGGCGTCGTCCACGGCGTGCGGATGCCGAGCCGAGCGCAGCGGCGGGTGAAGCTGGCCCATAACGCCTGATAGCCCAATGGTTCACACCGGCGGCGGCCCCTGCCGCCGACCAGGAACAGGAACGGTGAGCCGGACTCGCGGGGACGCTCGGTCATCACGTACTGCGACACCGCCGTGAGGGTGCGCGGATCGTGCAGGTCGACCACCCGGTCGGTGCGGGATTTCTGCCGTACGCCTCGCGGGTGATCGTCGCGGTGACGCACGTGGACTCGGCGGCGGCCGTACTCGACGTCGTCGGGGATGCGTAGACCGAGCACCTCACCGGGCCGTAGTCCGCCGTCGAGCATCAGCAGGAAGATCGCCCGATCGCGCAGCGTCGTGAACGCGGCGAACAGCTCCGTCAGGTCCTCCGGCGCCATGGGCCGGGGCATGCCTTGCACGGTCCTGACCCGGACCGCCCGACGCACCGGGCGCTGACGGCTGGCCCGGCCCATGAACGGCCGATGCCGCTCGGCGACCCGGCCGGAGGCGATGTCGTCGACCTTGCGTACTGGGTTGTCGCCGTCGTACGCCTCAACGGTGATCACGAACTCGTAGAAGCTCGATACCGCCGCCATTGTGCGGTTGATCGAGCTGCCCGCGCGGCGCCGACCCGGGCCCGCCGCGTCGCTCGTGACCACGGCGAGGGCCTGCTGCTTGCCCGGCCGGCGTACGGGCAGATGCGTCAAGAAGTCCAGGAACTCCACCACCAGCGCCGGGCCCACCACCTCATAGGCGAGTCCACGATGATCGAGGAAACGGAGGAACAACGTCAGATCCCGCGCGTACGCGGCCACCGTGTTCGGAGACAACTGCCGGTTCTGCAAAAACCGCAGGAACCGGCCCGCGATCTCCACCGGCGTTCCGTCCTCGTCGGCGAGCAGCCATCGCAGAATCCCCTGCTCGTCGAGCACTCTTACCGCCTGCAACTGTCCTCCTGGACTCCTCGAGCGACTGCCCAGACGAGTCCAACGAGGCGTACCAGCAATGCGGAACCGGGCCGCTTGTCGAGATAACAAACTGCATGCAAGCCGCCGTGGACCTGTGCCCGTACCTGGCCATCGAGCGGCACCGCCGCCGCGGGCTCAGTGAAGTCACCGCCGCGCCGGGGTTCACCGACATGGAGAAATCCGACCCGGTCATCCTCGCCGTCACCTGGGCGTACGAGGTGGCGGCCATCGGCGAACCACCGGCCCTGATGTTCCTGCCCGCCGCGTGGATGTCGGCCACCAGGTTCGACTACGCGAACGGACGGCTGGTTGAGATCGGGCCCGAGCCCCTCCGATAACCAGCGAGGCAAACCCCTCGCGCGCAATGGACCGCCGAGCGCGCCGCGCCGCCAATCGGCGGCGCAAACACAAAAAGTGGCCCGCCAACCGGCGGGCCTTCGTCATTGTTTGGACCCGGGACGCCATCGCCTAGGAAACGTGGGCGTCCCGGGTTCTCTCGGAAAGAGAGGACTCTAGTGTCCATCCTCGCTGCCCTCGCCGCCACCGCGGCGTTCGGCTTCATCGTGGGCCGGCTCAGCACCCGACCCGGGTTCCGCAAGCTTCGCTCCGAGAACGCGCACCTCCGCGAACTGATCGACAACCTCGACATCCAGCTCCGCCTGGCCACCTACATGGCCGGGCACGATCGGCTCACCGGTCTGCCGAACCGGTCGTCGGCCGCGAAGGTCTTCCTTATCCGGGAGATGCGGGGCCTGCCGACCGTCGTGGCCCTGATCGACCTCGACCGGTTCAAGCACACCAACGACACCTACGGCCACCACGTCGGCGACGACCTCCTCCGCGTCATCGCCGAACGCCTGGCTCAGGCCGTCAAATCCCACGGTGGCACCGCGGCCCGTCTCGCCGGGGACGAGTTCCTCCTGCTGCTGCCGGCCGACGACGACAGCGATCGGGTCGAGCCGGTCGCGGCGATCCTGGACCTGCTCGCCGAGCCCGCCACGCTGTCCACCGACGACGGCGAAGTCGTCGTGCATCCGGAAGCCAGCGCCGGCATCGCCGTCTACGACGGCAACTACGGCACGTTCGACACGATGCTGCACCACGCCGACGTGGCCCTCTACCACGCCAAACAGCAGCGCGGCACGCACCGCGCCTACGAGCCGCACATGCGGATGCCCCGCAACGCCAGACGGCACGGGCCACGTTGGCGAGACCAGCGCCCCGCAGACAGCGACGGGCAGTTCGGCGGCGAGGTGACCGCATGATCGAGCACGACATGGCGTGCGTGGTGTGCACCAACGCGCTCAACGCCATCGACGACGACGGCACGGTCACCTACGAACACCCCGTCGCACCTACCAGCGGTGACCACGACCCGGTACCGGTGCCGGCCTACCAGCTCGCTCACGTGTTCCGGCGTTGCCACCTGTGCAGCGCCAACGCGCCCGTGTGGATGTACCGGACGCCGGAGATCGAGGCCCTGGCCGAGGGCGGCACCCGCCCGGTCATGGAGACCTACAGCACCCGGTGGAACGTCTGCTGTCGATGTGCTGCGCTCATCGAGCAGGACGACCACCGCACGCTGACCGACGCCAGCATCGCCGTCATGCGCTGGCGTCGCACCGACCCGAGGGCACAGATCCTCGCCGTCCTCCACCGCGCCATCGTGCTGATGCGCGAGCCCGGCAGAACCCTGCTCACCACCGGTGGCTGGAGCCCGGCACCGATGAAGGCGTCGACCCTGCCCAAGGTCCGCGACCGCCTGACCGGGCTGCTGCGCGGACCGATCGGCCTGCCCACACCAATCGACCACACCGAACCGCGCCGGCTCATCGCCGACGGGCTCGACCAGGCCCGGCTCTACTGGATCGACCCGCAGTTCACGACCCTCGTCGCGGAGGTGCTCGCCGACCTGCCCACCACCCACATCACCGACCGGATCGTGCCCGGCGGAAGCGGCCTGCTCGCCTGGTCCGCCCCGCTCGACCGGCGCCATCGCATCGCCGCCGCCTCCTGGACCCCGCGCCCAGGCGGCTGGCAGATGGTCTGCTATCGCAGCCTCGGTCTCGACCTACTACCCACCGTCATGGAAACGGTCCGGCACGAAATCGGCTGGCTTGTGCCCATCCACGTCGAATACGTCCGCCAGGAGCTGACCGTCAACGGGGACCACCCCCTGGCCTCGTTGGTCGCCTCCTGGCTGATCATCGCCCAGCAGCTCACCCGCGACGAGCCGACCCCGGTCGACCCGCCCATCCGTAAGGCGTACGCCCGCGCACACCGGCCACCACCCGAAGTCCGACTCATCCGCATCAAACCGGCCACCTCCCGACCAAGCCCTCCTCCCACGACCGCAGATGACCGCACCCCGAGCGGCAGAGCCAAACCAGATCACCGCTACTGGGTCAGCGCACACGAGCGCAACCAGGCATACGGCCCCGGCCGCAGCCTCCGCAAGAAGATCGATATCGACCCATTTTTGAAAGGGCCGGAGGACGCCCCGATCAAACCCAGCACCACCGTACGGATCCTCGGCACAGCCCGCCGACCACGAGCTGAGAACGACAGCTCAGCGGCTGCGGACAGCTAGTTAGTCGGCTAGCGCCGGGAGCACAGGCATAGCCGACCTGTGCTCCCGGCCGCGCTGCGGCCCGCAACGAAACCCCTTTTGCGTTTACAGGTCGCGGCGAATCCCCGTTTGCGGAGCTATCCCGTTCTCCGGTTGACGCGCGCGTCAACCGGAGAACGGGATGCGGGAGAGCGTGGTCCACGCCTTTCGAGCGTCGATCAGCTTCTGATGCCATGCATCCTGTCGCGGTCAGGCCGGGAAGGTCGCGTGCCGGCTTGCACCCGCCCGAGCCCCAGTTGCCGACCATGGCCCGTCTGGGCGGCGCCGATATCTCACCGCGGGTCGTCGCTTGGGGTCGATCGGCCGACGGATCGACGGACGTCCGGCATGCCGAGAGGAACGGATGGATGCCTCGCCGCCGGAATTTCATCCCCGGCTATCTCAGTTCGGTCGAGTACGAGCGGGGCTTACGGCTCCTCCGCAGGCAACGTTCGACGATCGTTAGCCGAGGCGCAGTTGTGGTACGTCGTACAGGTCCGGGTTCGGTACCCGGCGCATGGCCGGTGAACTGATCTCAATGATGAGCATCTCGGTGAGGAACTGGACCGTGGCGTCCAGCAGGTGACTGGTGCGTGCGGTAGCGCTGTGTTCTTTGAGGCCGGCGGTGAGGTGGATGTGCGGGACGATCATCTGATTGGTGTCGTCCCACGCGATGGTGCCACCGCCGAGTGCTTCGACGTTGGTTAGGTCGACGTGCGCCCAGACAGGGGCCTCGGGGTTGTCGAGGCGCTGACACGTGCCGACGATCTTCGCCGTGGAGAGACCGGCGATGAACATCGGGACGTAGCCCTGCTTGATGTCGTGGACGCGGCAGGCGTCGGTGAGGGCGGTGAAGAAGTCGTCGCCGTGGTCGAAGACCACGCCGATCATTCGTCCTGGGGTCAGGTCGCGGCTACGCATGCGCTGCTGCTGTCTCCGTTCGGTGTCGGCCAGGGCCATGAGGCAGGTTCGCCGAGGTTGCCCGCGACGGCGAACGCTGCGGCGATGTCCTGCGGCTTGGACTGGGCGGCGAGGAGCGCGCGGAGCAGGATGCGGGCCTTGTAGGGGTGCAGCCAGCCGGCGGGGATGAGTCCGCGGGCGAGGAGGTCGCGCTCGGATCCGGGGAAGTCGTAGGTGCTGGTGAGCAACGGGCCGGCCGGGGTGCGGGAGGCGAGGACAATGGGGATTCGTCCGGCGAGGGTGGTGAGGGTGGCGACGAGGGGTTTGGGCACGTGACCGACTCCGAACCCGGCGACGACGAGGCCGTCGCAACAGGGACCGATGGCGTCGAGGAAGGTGGGGTCGTCGTCGAGGGTGACCGTGTAGAGGCCGACGCGGGCCCGCTCGACCTGACTTGGGGCAGGGATGGTGAGCCGGTACGGCACGCGGGTCAGCAGCCTTACGGCGTCTTCCAGGACGTAGCCGATGGGCCCGGTGTCCAGCGATTGAAACGTGGCGCCACTGGTGGAGTGGGTCTTGGTGACCCAGCGGGCGGCGTGGACCTCATCGGCGAGAACGACGAGGCAACCTTGGCCCCGGGTATTTGGGGAAGCGGCGGTCTGGATGGCTGCGAGGAGGTTGGCAGGTCCGTCGGCACCGGCCATGGTGGGGTTGCGCATCGCGCCGGTGACGACTACGGGTTCGGGTCGGTGATGCAGCAGGTCGAGCAGGTACGCGGTCTCCTCGATCGTGTCGGTGCCCTGGGTGACAACAACCCCGGTTGCCCCCGTCGCGAGTTGGCGGGCAACTGCGGTGGCGAGCGCGGCGATGTCAGCGACCGTGAGGGACGCCCCCGGACTGCGGCGGAAGTCCACCACCTTGATCTCGATCCCGGTCGAGGCCAGACCGGGTACGGCGTCAACCAGGTCACGCGCGGACAGCGTGGGACTGACGCCTTCGCCGGTGCCGCTGGTCATGGCGATCGTGCCGCCGAGTCCGAACACCACCACCCGCGGTGGGGGTGTGGCTGGGGTCGAGGACACAGCAGTTCCTTCCAACAGTCGCGCTGGGTGGTGCGCAGAAGCCTATTACGGCAGGGTGCCGATGAAGCGGCATGCTTGGTTGACGCCATCGAGGGAGAGCAGACGGCTGCGGGGCTCGGCGAGGCCGGCGAAGCCATACTGGCCGAGGTCGGCACAGCGACCTTGCAGCCGGTGCCAGTCGAGGCTCAGGTAGTCGGCTAGGTGCCGTAGCCGTCCGCCGGGTGTGTCGTCGGCGGTCACGGAGTGGGCCTGGACATGGCCGAGAGCGTCGCGGTAGGCGGCGACAGTGTGAGGTTGGTCGCTGACGTCAACGTGCCATGCGTCGTCGGCTCGGATCCAGGTGGCCATGATCATGTGCCGCTGGTCCAGGACGAGTCCAGGCAGCGCGATGTACTCCGGATCATCGGTGACTGCGGTCTGGATCCCGAGGGACTCCATCAAGGCCATGGCGAGCAGCAGCAGGATCCGTTCAGGCACTGATGACGTCGCCACCGCTTGCTCGGGGAGGCAGAACATCCTGGTCATTGGCTGGGAGGTGCTGCGGAACTGTTCGGCGGTTTCGCGCAGGTACCGCAGCTTGTGGCTGAAGAGCAGCCATGTGCTCGCTTCCTCGCCGCGTTGCTCCCGGGTCCAGTAGATCGGTACGTCGGACAGGATGTCGTAGTGGCTACGGATGTAGTCGGCGCAGAACGCGGAGCCGATCCACAACCGTGACACCGAGTCCAGATCCTCGGTGATGTCGCGGCTGGCGGCGGATCTGGCCATGCCTCGGTACGGGGATGCAGCGGCCTGGGCAGCGTCCAACCGGGCGTCGTCCAGCAGGAGCGACAGGTCGAGGTTCGCCACTGCCCACAGGACCCCGGTGGTAATCGCATCGAGCTGGTACACGCGAGGGATGAGCAGCCGGGCGCCCCGCCCGGCTGCGACCAGGCACCAGTACGCCTGCCGGGAGTCCAGCGCAAAGACCTCGACACCATCAGGTGCGTCAACATGTCCGAGGACGAGCCGCCGCTGAACGGGCCGGCGCCATCTCTGTCCCGCATCCACATGCCCGATGGTGGCGAGGACGCGGCCGTCGTCCGTTGCCGGGTACACCTCAACGTCGATCTCCGCTCCGGGGAAGTGCTCTCCTCCCGGCGCCGAGACCGCTCGGAACCACGATTGATCACTGCTCGGCAGCAGTTGTTTCCCGGTGGTGGAACTCCCGAATTGGAGCAGATCGCCGGCCGGACGCAGGCCGGGCCGTGGACCGGAGTGGGCCATTTGCCACCGATCAACGGCGGCTGTCGGACTACTGCGGGAGCGCCGTGGGCTGTAGAGGCCAAGATCCGTATCAGTGGTGACGCCGAGGACGTGCCGTAAGGCGGTACGGCGTTCGCAGCTGGGCCACCGGTGTTCGCCACGTTCCAGTTTGCCGACCCAGCGGTGGTCGACGTAGTGGGCGGCAAGGTCCCGGCCCGGGTAGAGCCGATCCAGGGCGGCGTTGACAGCATCCGCCAGCTCCGTCCGGGACATGCGCTGCCCAGGTCGCCGGGGCGACGGCAACCGCGCACGTCCCTCGGAGAGAGCCGTGTTCGGCGTGATCAGCGTCTCTGGATGACGAGGCACGGGCCCTCCTCTCAGCTGGCCAAACTGGACTCAAGCAGACGCGAGGGCACGCTCGGCGCGAGCTCGCCTCACATGATTGCCGGAGGTAGGCGTACAGGGAATACCGACTTGTGGTCCGACTTCGCAATCCGGCAGGCGTGTCGCATCTCCTGCCAGGACCCTGCCAGCTGAATGATCTAGACAGCTGGTGGCATAGTCAGCGAAACGGAACGTGGGCCGAGAGGAGAGACCGTGCCTCGCCATCCGGATGCGATGATCACGCCGAATACCGTACTCAGCGGCGCTCGCCAGCGGTTGCCGTCGCCCAAGCGTTCCGGGCAGTCCATGTCCCGTAGCGAACTGGCGGATGCCATCAACGCGGCTCTCGACCGGATCTACCTGGGCCGGGACGTCACCGCCCACTACGTCGACTTCCGCTGGGTGGGCAAACTTGAGCGCGGCGAACACCGGTGGCCCAGCGCTGCGCGTCGCGCCGCGCTGCGCCAGGTTCTCGGCACGGCCACTGATACGGACCTTGACCTCTACAGCCCTCGTCGCACCGACAGCAAGCAGGTTGCCGGCAATCCAAGCCATCCTCAGCCGGGTAGTTGGGACGAGACCATCTACCTGCTGCGCGGACAGTGGCACCTCTTGGTCCAGAACGACAAGATACTCGGCCCGGAGTACGCGCTCGTCGGCGTGACCAGTCAGTTGACGGTCATAGGTGGCTTCCTACGCGACGTGCCACAAGCGCTCCGGCCCGCCCTCGTGCGTCTGGCCGCCCAGTACGCCGAGTCTGCGGCCTGGCTGAACCAGTCCCTGAACGACTACTCCGCAGGACACCACTGGACCCGAAAAGCACTCAACTGGTCGGACCAGGTTGCTGATCCGGCCATGACTGCATGGGCGACCTATCGCGGCAGCCAGCAGTGGTTGACGAGCGGGGACCCTGTCCGAGCCCTTGAGCAGGCCGAAGCAGCGCTGCGCTACGACCAGAAGTTGCCGGGACCGATGCGGGCGGCGCTGCGCGTCCAGCATGCTCACGCCCTCGCCGCAAATGGCCGGCACCGCGAGGCGCTGCGGCTGCTCGACGAGGCGCATCGCTGGGCAGCGGACCGCCACCCTGGGAAGCCCGAGGGCGAGCACGGCTCCTACTGCACCAGCGGGTACATCGAGGTCCACCGGGGGGCGTGTCTGCAATTGGCGCAGCGGCCACACGAGGCAATCACTGTGCTTGACGATGCCCTGCCCATGATTCCGCCGCTACACCGCCAGGACTTCGCCTCGGCACTCCTGAACAAAGCCACAGCACACGCCGCAGCAAGTCAGCCCGACCTCGCTGCCGCCACCGCGCACACCGCGCTGCCTATCGCCCGCCGGGCAGGGTCACGCCGACTCGTGCAGCAACTCGCCCAACTGGGCACGGCGGTCAGCGGGCATCGTCACCTCCCCGACGTTCGCGCCTTCCTCGAAGATCTCAAGGAGACCGCCTGATGGCATCCAAAGTCGAGCTGAGCGCGATGCGACAAGCCATCACGCTGTCGTCGCTCGGACTGGGCACCACCAGCCCGAACCCGCCCGTTGGATGCGTCATCCTCGACCGCCATGGAATAGCCGTCGGAGCTGGCTACCACCGACGCAAAGGAGAGTCGCACGCCGAGGTACACGCCCTCGCCGCAGCTGGCGCCGAGGCACGAGGTGGCACTGCCGTTGTCACGCTCGAACCCTGCAACCATGTCGGTGTCAGTCCGGCCTGCCGCCAAGAGTTGATCAACGCCGGCATATCCCGTGTCGTCATCAGCGTGATCGACCCCACGTCCAGAGGCGAAGGGGGCGCCGCGGTGCTCGCCGCCAACGGCATCGATGTCGAAACCAACGTCCTGCCTGGCGAAACGCTCGCTGTTCTCGGCCCCTGGCTCATCGCAACCCGGCGACGCCGACCGTACCTGACGTGGGCCTACGTCGTCGACGAGAAAGATGACCACCACGTTGGTGAGCAACTCGCCGCTGACCTGCGCAGCGGAGCAGATCTCGTACTTGCGAACAAGGTGACCGAGGAGGGTGTCCCCGGTGGCCACGCCTCCGCCCACTTTATACTAGCCGGCCCCCTGGAAAACGACCTGCGGCAATGGTTGTCAGCCTGCTATGCGTCAGGAGCACGGAGCGTTCTCCTCACAGGATATGGTCATGCCGGCCTGCTCCACGACAATCTGGACTGTGTCGACGAGATTGTTATTGCGGTGCGGAGAAGCTCGCCACCAGATGCCCTGGCGGCAGTCATCCCAGCCCTCTCGTCGGCGGGGTTCGAGTTGCTCGACACTTCGCCCCGGAGTGCAGAAGTGCGGCTGCGGCTGCGCCGGTCGGCGCCACAGGTTGAACAAGATTTCGGGCTCCTATAATGAGCGGGCCCCGGGCCAATCACCCAGAGCCCCCGCTCCATCTCCGATAAGCTTCCTATTCCAATACCTGGCCAGTGTCTGCTGTTGGCGGTTTACCAGGATCAGCTCTCCGTATCGCTATTGAATGAATGTGCCGCAGCGAATACCGTCAAGAAACTTCTTCCAGGAGTTGTTGCTGAAGGAGAGCGTTCCGCCGCCGGGATCCTTGGAGTCTCGCACGATGAGCCCAGACTGGGATGGGATGGCCACCTCAACACAGTTGTCACCCGCGTCGCTGCGGCGCGACTTGCGCCACCGAAGATTCCGGATCATGGTGCTCCTTCTTTTCGTCCCAACTGCTCCGCTACGTCCTGTAGCATTCGCAGGCTTGCTTCCGGGGTGAGTGTGACGACCTTCAGTCGGCTGTGCAACTGCCGGTATGCGTCTACTTCATCCGGCATGGTGAGCACGAGATCGCTGGTGAGGGTGTCAACGGCGACGGCGAACGTGGCGTTAGCATCGCGATATCGGTAGAGCGAGTAGGCGGAGCGCGGTGCGCTGTGGCCTTTGATGGCGGCATCAACGGGTAGGACACGCACCGAGATGTTTTGATGCGTGGCGCACAGGTCGGCGATGTGTCGAAGTTGGGCTGCGACGATGGGTGGTTCGGCCGCGCAGCGGCGCACGGCGATCTCGTCGAGGACAAGGTCGTAGACAGGTCCGCTAGGGGCGAGGAGTAGTTGCTGGCGGCGTGTCCGCGCGCGGACCGATGTCATGGGGTCGAACGTGTCGGGCTGACGTGCGGGGTCGGCTCGGTTGCGCGCGTCGGTGAACTCCGGGGTTTGAAGGAGGCCAGGAATCAACGCCAAGGCGTACTCGCTGATCGACTGGGTGCCGCTTTCCAGGTCGGCGTATCGGGCCTGCCGATGTCCCATCTTCGCCGCGTCCGGCTCCCACCATCCGATTGCCCAGCCGTCGGTCGCGGCGGCGATGATTTCCTCGCGCCGCTTCGCCCCCACACGTAGGTAGTCGCAAATTCCGTCCACGAGATCGATGTCGGGTCCGCGGTGGCCGTTTTCGAGCGCACTGAGCTGTTGGCGAGGAAAGCCAAGGGCTCGGGCGAGTTGCTCGGCGCTCATGTCGTGCTCGGCGCGGAGCCGACGGATCTCCTGTCCGAGCCAGCGGCGTCGAACGAACGGACTCGGGCCGGTCACCGGCAGCCTCCCGCACATCCATGAGCCGCGGTGGACACCGGGCTAATCGAGTAGGACGACTGTACCCCGCCTTCCGTGCCAGTGGATCTTCGCTGCCCTGCCCCGACTCCACATAGCCGCAGGTCAGGCGCTGGTAGGTCCGTAGGTCGGAACACAAGGTCGAACCGTAGGTCGGGATTCCCGCCGATGCTGGCTATGCCCGATTGTGAGTTAGTGCCCTTCGTCGCACCGAGCAAGGGCCATAGGTCACTCAAACGCGGACATCTCTGTCTGCCGTAGCGATCCGATGGGATCGCGGCACACCCCAGCAACGAGGTGCGGAGGAGGCGACGTGAACGCCGCAAGCCGAACCCTGGTCCGCACTCGGGTTACGTCTGCAACCAGGTCGACAGGACAGGTCGACAGGCTCGCCACCAGGAGGTCCCTTGCCAGTCGGCGTTCGTCAATGGCAGGGATGGCGGTCGCGGTCTACCAGGCGCATCAGCCAACGGCGGACGGGTGCTCCTGCGGGCACCCGGAGTGCCGTTGCCGGCTTTATTCTGCGAAGATCCTCACCGCGATGGAGATCAGCGTACCTGGCTCAGATCGTCCATACCCCCTGTGGGGATTGCTGGTCTGCGATGGTTGCGATCGGCGTCTGTGTCCGCTGGCGACGGTTGACGGGCGCTGTTACCGCTCGCCGTGTGGCTGTCGGCTAAGCCCGGTCTCCGCAGCCGAGGTCGAACGCCTGACCTACGACGCAATCGATCGGCGTGGCCTTGTCCCGGTCGACGGTGTTCCGGAAGCGAAATGGGGATGGTTGTTCGTGCGGACACTGGTGGCCGTCCGAATTGGAGCGCTGCCGAGCGAACTTATCTGCGTCTGGCGGATCTGATGTTTAGGTCCGTCACTGTCCCGCAATAGGTGGGAGTTGGCGACGGGCAGAAGTAGTCGATTCGACCGTCATTCGCCCGCGAAAGGATGTGAGGGCTGTGCTCGCTGATGACTTTTTCCGATTGGCCCATCACGATGTTAACGGCCGCCGCCGGTTGCATGCCCGCGCAGTCGATATCGGCTTGGCCGCCGCATTGATCGCGGAATTGCTCGTCACTCGCCACCTGGAAATCCGTGATGGCGAGCTGGTGGCGGCGAACCGCACGCCGCCGACGGACGCGGTAGCGCACACCGTGCTGGACAGCGTCCTTGCGGAGCTGGAGCGACACAGCGTACGTACTTGGCTGCTCTACCTAGAGAAGGATGCGCGGACGCACGTGGCTAGACGCCTGGTGCGCTCCGGCGACCTCCAGGCAGTGACCTCGCGCCGTCTCCTGGGCCCGGTAATTACCAGATACGTCCCCACCGACATGAACAAGGCGGCCTGGCCCTGGCTCTCGCTGTCCTGGCGGCTACGCGAGAGACACAAGCTGGACTTCCCGGGCGCGTGCCTGGCCGGGTTCATTCTGGCGACTGGCCTGGACAAATGGGTGCTGGAAGGCGCCCCACCCGCAGCCTCTGAGTATCTCCAGTACGTGGCCGCGCATTTGTGGCCCCCGATGCGAGAACTGCTGGCGCACACCGAGGCGACCATCGGCGACGCGGTCCTCGCTCAGCGCACCTGAACCTCACCCGCTGTTGCGATCACCCCTCACCTCTCCCGGAGTTGTCCTGTGACCAGCCCCCCGACCAGAGTCAGCACCGTCACCGCCACCCTCGCCGCCGGCAGGCTCGGCGTTCCCGCCGTCGTGTTCTTCGTGATGTCCGCCGCCGCGCCGCTGACCGTCGTCGCAGGCGGCGCCACCACCGGCTACGCGATCACCGGGGTGACCGGCATCCCGGTGGCGTACCTGGCTACGGCCGCGATCCTCGCCTTGTTCGCCGTCGGCTACGTCGCCATGTCCCGCCACATCCTCAACGCCGGAGCGTTCTACACCTACATCAGCCGCGGACTCGGCAAACCCGCCGGCGTGGCCGGAGCGATGGTCGCTCTCCTGGCGTACAACGCGATGCAGATCGGCCTCTATGGCGGATTCGGCGCCGTCACCTCGGATTTCTTCAACCCCCGCCTCGGACTGGATCTCGGCTGGTGGGTGTACGCGCTCGTCGCCTGGGCGATCGTGGCCGTCCTCGGGGTATCGCGGGTCGACCTCAACGGCCTGGTCCTGGCGGTGATGCTCACCGCCGAAATCCTGGTCGCGGTCGTCTTCGACGCTGTCATGGTCAGCCACCCGGCCGATGCCGGGCTGAGCCTGGCCACGCTGTCCCCGCACCACCTGGTCACGGCCGGCATCGGCGCCGCCCTGGTCACCGCGATCACCGGTTTCGTGGGCTTTGAGGCCACCGTGGTCTTCTCCGAGGAGACCCGCGACCCGAAGCGGACGATTGCCCGCGCTACCTACATCGCCGTCGTCGTCACCGGCCTGCTCTACGGCCTGTCGGCCTGGGCGATGTCGGTGGCCACTGGGCCGGACCGGATCGTCACCGCAGCCACCGAGGACGGCACCGAGCTGGTCTTCAACCTCGTCCTCCCACACGTCGGACAGGGCATGGTGACCGGCGGGCACGTCCTGTTCATCACCAGCCTGTTCGCTGCGTTGCTGAGCTTCCACAACACCGTGGCCCGCTACAGCTTCGCGCTCGGCCGCGAGGGTGTCCTACCGGCCTGGCTGGGACGGACCAGCCGCCGCAGCGGTGCCCCGGCCGCCGGCTCGCTCATCCAAACCCTGCTCGCCCTCGTGGCGCTGATCGTCTACGCGGCACTCGGGGCGGACCCGATCGTCCACCTGTTCTTCTGGGTGACCGTCACCGGCGGCCTCGGCGTGTTGATCCTGATGACCGGCACCTCCGCCGCAGTCCTCGGCTACTTCAACCGGGAGCGGCATGGCGAGAGCGTCTGGCGCCGGCGCATCGCCCCCGCCCTGGCGACGGCCCTTCTGGGTGTTGTGGTGTGGGTGACCCTGGCCGAGTTCTCCACCCTCCTCGGCGTCGCCCCAGCCTCGCCGCTGCGCTGGATATTTCCCGCCGTCTACGCGGTCGCCGCGCTGGTCGGGGTCGGCTGGGCGTTGATCCTCCGCGCCTCCAACCCTGCCGTCTACGAGGCGATCGGCCTCGGCGTGCACAGCGGCGCCACGTTCGGCGCCACCCGTCCTCCACTTGTCGACCCGACCCACGCCTGACCTGAGAGGTACCCGTTCCGATGACCAACACCGCGCCGCCGCTGGTGATCCGCCGCGCCACCCGCGACGACCACGGTCAGCTCGTCAAGCTGCTGGCCGAGGCATTCTTTCCCGGTCCGGTCGCGGACTGGCTCGTCCCCAACGAGACCGCCCGCCGCACCGTCTACCGCGACTACTTCCACATCTGGACCGAGCACGCGCTCCAGTACGGCATCGTCGACACCGTCAAGCTCGGCGAGGACGTTGCCGGGGTGGCGCTGTGGTACGACATGCGCGACCCGATACCGGAACCGGGCGAGGGCGGGCGTCTCGCCGCCGCCTGCGGCCGGTGGTGGCGCCGGTTCGACCTGCTCGGCGACATCTTCGCCGAGCACCACCCGACCTTGCCGCACTACTACCTGGCGTTCCTGGCCGTCACCCCAGGCCGGCAGAGGCAGGGAATCGGCAGCGCCCTGCTCGACTACCACCACGCCTACCTCGCCACCCACGGCTTGCCGGCCTACCTCGAGGCCAGCAACAGCAGGAACCGGGACCTGTACCTGCGACACGGCTACCGCACCGACGGGCCGGTCCACCTGCCCGAGAACGGCCCACCGATCTGGCCCATGCACCTGCACCCAGCAGCGGCAGGCGAGGAAGGAGCCGGACGGTGACCACCGTATTGCCGATCGTGCGGGCCAGTGCCATCGAGATCCGCGACGCGGCAGCGCTCATCGCCGCCGCCCTCCACCCACAACCGCTCGGCGCCTGGCTCGTCCCCGACGAGCACCACCGCGGACCTGTACTGACTGCATGGGCGCGGATCTGGACCGAGCACGCCTTCCTCTGGGGCCACATCCACCTCCACGACACCCGCACCGCCGTCGCGGTATGGCTCACCCACAACCGCACGACCATCGCACCAGTCGACTACCAGCGTCGGCTCACCAACGCCTGCGGCCCCCACCTGCACCGCTTCCAGATCCTGGACGAACTACTCGACAGCACCCGTCCCACCGAGCCACACCACCACCTCGTCTTCCTCGCCACCCACCCCGACCACCAGGGCGCGGGCCACGCGAACACGTTGCTGCGCCACCACGAGCCCGGCAGCCTGCCGGCCTGGAGCCAGGCCATCAGCCCAGCCGGCATCCGCCTGCTCACCAAACACGGCTTCGTCGGCCGAGACCCCGTCGCGCTACCCGACGACGCGGGACAGATCGCGCCGATGTGGCGCCCAACCCAAACGGCGCCGGACGCACAAGGTCCCTGCAGCAACCAGCAGCGGTAACCCGGTCCGGTCGTCCACCGCATGACCCGCCCTCCACTGGGCGACACGGCCCTAACCCCCAGGTGGCGGACCCGCCCCGTCGGTGCCCTCTGGGCGGGTCCGCCACCGCCCAAACGCCCGTCAACTCTCACCCAAGCAGGCCACCCAGACGAACTCCCTGGATCTTCGATGTTCACGGCGCTCGCGCCACAGTGATCCCGCTTGAACTGGTGAACCTCGTAAACCGCGAGCCCTACCCCCGGTGCATCTCTTCGCGTTCAGACAAGGATTAGACGTTGAGCGAACTGTCAGCCATTGTCGGCGTCCTGTTGCTGGTCGCCGCACTAGCCAGGGCCGGCGCCTCCTCCGTGACATGGGCGCTGTTTCGGCTGCGTCTCGCCCGACTCCTGACCGCCGGGCTGGCCTTATTCCTCATATTGATCGCACTTGCGTATATAGCCAGCGCAGTCGACCCCGAATATCCGGCCACCCCCTAACACGCCCGGCTTCATCCGTGCGGCACCTACCCCGCCGCCCTACTACATTCGCCGGACCCATGCCGCTACCGGAGTCTGAGATCACTGGAGCTGGCCGGAACTGGTGCCGACGGTACCCTCGCTGCTTGAAAAAGGAGGCAGAACGGTGTATTCGATAGGAGTGATCCACCGATTCGACGCAGCCCATCTCGTCTCGGCGGTTGCCCGCGGACTGCACGGCCACACGTTTACAGCCGTGACGCGTCTCAAGGCCGACCGCTTACGCGCGCCGGGATTCGTCGTTGATTTCGGTGCGTTGAAGGTCATCGCACGTTACATCGACGCGACCCTCGACCACCGCAATCTCAACGAGGTCCTGGGGGAAATGTCGGCCGGCAGAGATGTCGCCACTCACTTGTTGGGTTGGTGCAGGTCCAACCTCGAATTGCCGGATGGGGTAACCCTTGCGGGCGTGGTGGTCTCCGAAGGAGGGACGGGCTGGGAGGATGTTCCTCTGACCTCCTGGCGACGACGATTCGAGGCCGCCCATCACCTTCCCGGCCTCGGGGACGCACACAAGTGTTCGCGGGTTCACGGACATACCTACCAGGTCTTTGCCATCCCGGACGAGTCGCCTGATGTCGGCACCGCTTTCGCGGACGAAATGCTGATTCCCCTGGATAACTATCTTAAGGAAGGGTTCAACTACCGCTATCTGAACGAGTGGTTTCCGGTCCCGCCCACGAGTGAGAATCTCGCGCAGCATCTGTTCGCGTGGTGTGAGGAGCATCTGCCGAAGGTACGATTGGCTGCGGTCCGCGTCTCGGAGACGCCCTCGACGTGGGCTGAATACCGACGCAAGGACCTGTCGTGACGGATCTGCTGCCACGAACAGGCGACCGGACGTTGTGGGTCGCTGAGACGTTCGTAAGTGTTCAGGGCGAGGGGCCTAGCCTTGGGCGCCGTGCCTTGTTCGTTCGGCTTTCCGGCTGCCATTTGTCGTGCGTCTGGTGCGACACCCCGTACACGTGGGACAAGGGGCGGTTCGACCTCGCAGCCGAGCGGCGTGCGGTCGACGTTGACGACTTGGTCAGTACGTTTTTGGAGCAGCGGGCTGACCTGGTGGTGGTCACCGGCGGGGAGCCGCTGCTTCAACAGCCGGCGCTGGTCAACTTTCTGCAGCGGTTGGCCGCCGAAGGGGGTGGCTGCCGGGTCGAGGTAGAGACGTCGGGCACGTTGGAGCCGCGAGCGGATCTGGTGGAGCTGGTGACGGTGTTCAACGTCTCGCCGAAGCTGGCGCATTCGGGCCTAGCAGAGCACCGGCGAGTCCGACCGAAGCCGCTGTGGGCGCTGCGGGATACCGGCAAGGTCGTGTGGAAGTTCGTGGTTACCGGCCCACCCGATCTGGATGAGGTGTCCGAGTTGCTTACGCAGATCGGCGCAGGGAGTGATGGCTGGGGTGGGCCGGTCTGGGTGATGCCCGAGGGCACCACGGGCGAGCTGGTATTGGAACGCCTGCGGGCGCTTGCGGCGCCGGTGATTCAGCGTGGGTGGAACCTGACTCCTCGCCTGCACATCCTGCTGTGGGGAGACGAACGTGGACGCTGAGGTGAATGGCCTGGCGGATGCGTTTCACCGGGCGGCGATCACACCCCGGCAGTTCGCCACAAAGATCAATGAGTGGATGTCCGCGCAGGGACTGGCGCGGGACAGGATTCACCAGACGACACCGTATTCGTGGTTACGCGAAGGGCGGCGGCCCAGACCGATCACGGCATACGCGGCAGCGGCCGTGCTTTCCGACCATCTCGGGGTCCCGATCACCGCGTCACAGCTCTGGCCTGATATCGAGGTCGGGGGGCGGCTGGAGAGACTACCGATGGTGGCCGTAGCTAGATCCGTGAAGGGTGAGGCCCAGACGCTTCGTGAGCTAACGGCGGCTGCGGCTTCCCGGGCTGGGCATCTGCGGATGAGTACCTCAATGGAGCTGGCCGTTGCGGTGGAGGCCGCAGCAGGTGAGGGCTGGAAGGAGCGGCCTGGTGAGGAGCAGGAGGACAGCACACCGTTGCTGCCGCTGGTAGCCGCCCACACCTCTGGGCTGCGTGAGCTTTTCGGAACGGTTGGCAGTGACCGGGTCACGCGGCACTACGCCGGGGCCGAGTTGTCCGCTCTTGCAGCCGTCGCCGCTGAGGTGCCAGCAAGCGACACACTGGTCGTCGTTGCTGACCTCGCTCACCTGCTTGGTGAGATGGAGTTTGATGCGGGTAGAAACGGGTTCGCCGAGCGATACCTGTTGTCCGCGCTTCGGCTCAGGTATGCCGCCGCCGATCACGTAGGGATCGCTGCCACGCTGGGCACGTTGGCCGAAGTGGTCTGCAATGGACCACAGCCAGAGGCAGCCAGGAAACTAGCCACCCGCGCCATCGGCCTGTGTCCACGTGGCGAGACACTGCTGCGTGCGCGGCTTCTTACCCGTGCCGCTATGGCGGCAGCAGCCAATGGTGATGTGCGTGATTTCTCTGCGATGGCTCAGGTAATTTCTGGTCACCTCCGGATGGTCGATGACCATCCGGAGCGCAACCGACTCACTGTCGAGTCGGCCCACGCGGCGACTCTGCTGGCACGCCGGAACCCCGATGCCGCCGAATTCCTTGGGAGTGCCGTGGATGTGCTGAGTCGTGTCTGCCCGAATTCATCGCTGAGCGCCCGGGAGCGGCTGTTTTACGGGCTGGTGCTGGCAGAGGCGCAGATCATGACTGACGCTGTCGACGAAGCCGCAACTACTGTGCGAGCCGTTTCTCCGCTGCTGGTCACGGTTCGATCCGGCCGGTGCGAGCGCCTCCGGCGGCACCTGCGCGAGTATCTGATCCGGCAGGCACGTACACCTGCCGTGGCAGATGCCATCGCCGATCTGGAACAGGTCATCGGCGCCCAGCCACGGCTTCGTACAGGCACCATCACGACGCCCAGCGTTCCGCCGCACCGACCTGTAGCGAGCAACCGGGGTGTCCGTGATGTTGCTTAGCCTCGAAGGACTTCCAGGTTCCGGCAAGTCCACACAGAGTTCCCTGCTGGCCGATCGGCTCACCCGGCGAGGACTGCGGGTAGCGCTCGTGCCCGACCTGGCCACCTTGTCACTCGACAGCGTGGGCGACCGGTTGAACGCCCTGTTCGCGTCCTCGGGTGACCCGTTCCGCCGCCACGGCGACTTGCTCACTGACAGCTTCCTTGCTGCCGCCATCCGCGCTGAGATCGTCGCTACCACCATCGAGCCGGCGCGGGCGGACTACGACGTGATCATCGAGGACCGGGGCGTGCACACCATGTACGCCTACAGCCTCGCGACCGCGCTGCGGGATTATCCGGACCTCGACGCACCTCGCGTGGAGTCGTGGCTGCGCTCGGTGGGGGAGCTCGCCGGCCCACGGGCCGACATCGTGGTGTGGCTGCGACCGCCGGTCGCCACGGCGGTCCGCCGCGCGACCCTACGCTCTGGCCTGGGTTATAGCGGTGAGCAGATGTCGTACCTGAGCTACGTCGACCGCGCCTACGAACAGCTCACCGCGAACGACCCCTCCATCATTCCGGTCGATGTCCGCGACCTCGGCCCCGAGCAGGTGCACGAGCACGTCTACCAAGAGCTGTGTCGGAGATTGCCATGATCGACAACCTGGTAACCGCCCAGGGTGAGCAAGCCCGAGCCGCCCGAGCAAGGCGGCTACTGGGCGGGCTGCGCGACGCACGTATCAACCAGCCTGAGCATCAGGCGCAGGCGTTGCGCGACCTCGGCCTGGATCCCGTCGCCGGCGGCCGTAACAACGACGTCTACCAGTGGTCGGACGCCGACGCCACACCGATCTGCGTGAAGGTCTACCGGGTCGACGAACGACGCCGCCTGGAGCGGGAGTGGAACGCTCTCACGCTGCTCGCCAGCGCGGGCGTTGACGGCATTCCCCGCCCGCTGTGGTGCCTCGATGACCCTGCCATGCCGGTGATCGGCATGACGCTCCTGCCCGGAACATCGGTTCCCGACCTGCCTGATCCGGTACCGGCGGTCACCGCGATGCCGGACCTGCTCCGCCGCATCCACGCCGCACCGCTGACGGCCGGATTCTCCCGGCTGCCCCGTATCGACTCTGCCGAGCACTACGTCGAGCGGATCAACCGCACATGGGCGGTGCAACTGCTCCAGCACGAGCGGGACGAGCTGACCATCGAATTGCGTGGCCTGCTCGGCCGATGGCGCCGCAGCGGCGATGGTGACGTGGCCTGCGAGTGGCGACCCCGCACCTTCTCACGCGGCGACGCGAACCTGATCAACTGGCTGTGGGACGGTCACACCATCCGGGTGGTCGACTTCGAGTTCTGCGGCCACAGCGACCTGGTGTTCGACGCCGCGGACCTGATCGAGCACATCAGCGGCCGACTGATCCCCGACGACATCTGGCAGGCGCTCCTACCCGAGCTGGGCGTCGCGCCACAGGAACAACAACGATTCCGCGCCTGCCAGCGCACCTGCGCGCTGCGCTGGCTCGCCGTGCTCTGGAAGCAACGCGACCAGCGAGCCGCGGAGTTCGGCACTCAACTCACCCGCGTCCGGCACCTGTTCACCGACCTGCCCTGACCCCGTTGCGGTACCAACCCTGGAGAGGACCCTCTCGTGCTCGGTATCAACCTGTGCTTCGCCGTCAAGCGCTACCTCGAACCGCACGCCTGGGCCCGGTTCGTCCGGGAAGACCTCGGCCTCAGCGTCGTGCAGTTCACCTTCGACCTGGCCGACCCGTGGTGGCCTGCCGACGACCGTGCCCGGATCGTCGAGCAGGTCCGTAAGGCTGCCGACGACTGGCAGCTCACCATCCACTCGGCGTTCGTCGGACTGGCTCACTACGTGCCCGCCGGACTGCTGGACCCGGACCCGGACGCCCGTCGGCTGGCTATCACGTGGTGGACCCGAGCCGCGTTCATGGCCGGCGAGCTGGGCGCCACCGCCGTGGGTGGCCCCCTCGGCACAATGAGCGTGCGTGACGCCGCCGATTTCGTCCACCGTGAGCAGCGCTACCGGGACCTGCTGGACGCCCTCGACGTCATCGGCGGGCAGGTGCGACAGGCCGGACTCGACCACTTGCTCATCGAACCCACCCCGATTGCCCGGGAGATCCCCCACAACGTCGCCCAGTGCAAGCAACTCGCCGCCGACCTGCACGAGCGCGGGGTGCCGTTCGGCTTCGCCGTGGACACCGGCCACACCGTGTACGAGCCGCTGTACGGGCCGAACGCGAACGTCGGGGACTGGCTCGACGCTCTCGCCAGCGACACCAAGCTGATTCACCTCGACAACACCGACCGTCAGGGTGACCCGCACTGGGGCTGGCCGCACGAGCGGGGTCGCTTCGACGTCGCCGATTTCGCCGCCCGCCTGGACGTCGCTGGGCTGGCCGACATCCCGGTGATGCTGGAGATCTACCCCCGGTTCGAGGACGACGACGACCAGGTGCGCGCCACGCTGCTCAGCTCGGTGGCCCACTGCACCCCGTACATCCCTGCCTGACCAGGCACCCAGGTACCGCCCCATTCATGAGGTATCGCTGATGTCGTTCTGGAATCGTTTCCCCTCCAACCGCCTGCTGGTCGACCTGTCGCTGTGGTCCGCTGACCTGACCGACCTCGCCACAGACGTCCGACGCACCGCCCCGTTCGCCGACCTGTTCCACATCGACGTCGCGGACGGGCACTTCGTGGACCAGTTGCTGTTCTTCCCCGACGTGGTCGCGGCGCTGCGGCGTCTGACGAGCACACCAATGCATGTCCACCTCATGGTCGACAATCCTGCCCGCATCGCCCCGGCGTTCGCCGAGGCCGGCGCCGACCTCATCACCGTGCACGCCGAAACCGAGCACGTATCGCAGGCGATCAACGTGATCCGAAGTCACGGCAAGGCAGCGGGGCTGGCACTGCGGCTCGACACCGACCCCGCCACCATCGTCGACCACTTGGCCCAGGTGGACGCCGTTGTCGCGATCTGCACCCCGCTGGGCAGCAAGGGCACCGACGCCAGCTCCGAAATGCCAGCGCGGATACAGGCCCTGCGGCACCTGATCAGCCAGCACCCACGCCGCGCCGCGATCCGGATCGTCGCTGACGGCGGAATCCGCCGGCACACCGTTCCCCGCTTCGCTGAGGCCGGCGTGCACGCCGTCGTGGCCGGCTCGCTCGTGTTCGAGGCACCCGATCCCGCCGACACGGTTGACTGGTTGCGTGCCGCCGGTCTGTGGGCGGCCGGCTCATGATCCGCGTGGTCAGCCTCGATCTGTGGGGCACCCTCATCGACATGGGCGACCGGGACGCTGCCCGCGCGTGGCGACTGCGCGAGTTCGCGCTCGTCCTAGAGGAGTTCGGCCATCCCGTGGACGCCGGAGCACTACAGGAAGCGACCGACGACGCGCACCGAGAGCACCTGCGTCGTCAACGGCACCACGGCGAACAGCTCGCTCCGCGCGCCCAGATTGCCGACGTGTTGGCCCGGCTGGACGTGCCGTTCCGGGATGACTTGCTGGACGTGCTGGTCGTCGTTCACACACACGCCGTCCTGCGGGCCTGTCCGGAACCGGCGCCGGGCGCCCATGAGGTGCTGCGGCAGCTCCACGATTCGGGCCGCCGGGTCGTGGTCAGCTCGAACACGCTGACCAGCGTCGGAAAGGTCGTACGCTCGATCCTCGAATACCGGGGACTTGCGGACCTCGTCGACGGCGTGTACTTCTCCGACGAGCTGGGCGTGGCCAAGCCGCATCCCAGTTACTTCCGCGCTGTCGCCGATGAGGTACACGCTGATCCGACGGAGATCCTGCACCTTGGCGATGACTGGCGTACCGACGTGCGGGGCGCCACCGAGGCCGGATGGCAGGCCGTCTGGTTCAACCCTGCCGGCGCAACGGCACCGGCAATGGCAGTCGTCCAGGACATCGCCCGGTTCGACATGCTCGTGCCCCTGCTCGACCTGCCCTCCACCGCTCCCGACAGCGCCCCATTCCCACGCCGACCCACCCGGAAGGTCGCAGGAGGCCCGATCTCGTGACTGCCGCTACCAATTTCAGCCGTGGCACAGACCTCCGCGCCGCTCTTCCGCTCGGCTGGGGCTTCCACCACGCCACCTACCAGCCCGGCCACGGGTTGCGCCTCAACGGCCGACCGTACGCCGGCACCACGCGTCGCCTCGCCGACATGCTCCGGCCACCGGGCGGCCCCTACTTCCTCGACGTCCCCGCACTCCATCAGGCGGTCCGGACCGGAGACAACCCGGTCATGTACGACGCCTACCGGGACATCCTGCCGCAGCGACCCGCCTGCACCGACGCGGAAATAGGCGAGGGCTGGTCGGCCGACCTGGTGATCTACCCGGCCGGTGTCCTCGCAACCGGCGAGCCGATCCGCTCAACAGGCCACTGGAACGGCGCGAACCAGTTGGAGATCTTTCAAACCCTTGCCGGACGCAACCTCATGATCGTCAGTGGGTGGCGGCCGGACGGCAGCCGCTATCTCTACCAGCACACCTCGGGGCCAGGTGACCTGGTGGTCGTGCCCTTCGGTGCCTGGCACCTCACCTACGTGCTCGACGCCCCCACCGCCGTGTTCAACATCTACGCCGATCGGCTCCGCCCCGCACGCGGACCCAGCAGCCGCGCCGCCGGCAAGGACAGCCAGTTCAAGTACGGGCGCCGCGATCCTCTCCGTATCGCGATGCGCAACCGCGACGGCGGACTATGCCTTGAAGGGCCCGACCTCACGCCGTGGGGTAGGCCGCAGCCCTGCGACGGCATCCCGCACTGGCTCAGCCACAACCTCGGTCCAGAGAAGTCGCTGTGCGAGCTGTACATCACCCGATCTGTCGGACTGCTGGAGCAACTCATGACCGCCGCCGACACGGCCTGGAAGAACCAGGATTGGCCCTTCGGATGACCGATCCGCTCCGTGCCGCGATCTCGCAGCTTCCCGCCCCCGGGGCCAGCCCCACCACCATCGTCTTCCGACAGCACACGGCATCGGTAGCCCTGACCTGCGACCTGCCCACCGCGCTGACAGCCGCGACCAGCACCCTCTACTCGTACACGACCCATCCTGCCGGACCCGCCGCCTGGCAGATCGTCATCGTCGCCGAACCGCCCACGAATCCCGCCGCGTGGGACTGCGCGTTTGCCGGCACCATCACCCGCGACATCGGCCCCAACGTCTCCGCGAGGAAGCTCGCGCTATTCGGGCTCGATGTGTGGTGGATACCGGACCGGTCGAGCCTCATCCGGCTCGACCCCCGCCGCCGCCTCATCCTGGTCAACTGCCCGCCCGATGCCGCTCGTGACTGGTCCACCCGGCTGACCCGGCAGGCTATGACCGCCCAACTACTCCGACAAGGCGTCGTTTACGCCCACGCTGCCGCGTTCATCTACCGCGGGCAGGGCATCGCCGTCGCCGGGCTCAAGGGTGCGGGCAAGACCACCACACTGATCGCCGCCCTACGACACCTCGGCGCCGACTTCGTCACCAACGACCGGCTCCTCCTGCACACCGACGGCAAGACGCTCGTCGGACACGCATGGCCCCATCGGCTCCACATCGGCGCCGGGACGCTGCACGCTTACTCCGACTTCACCGCGCTCGCCGCCACGTCCGACACGAAAGCCACGGTCGAACCACCCGACATCCCCGGCCTGTTGACCTCGGGCAGCATCCGCAACGCCTGCCACCTCACGGTCATGCTGTGGCCGACCCTGACACTCGATCAGCCAACGCCTGGGGCCGCTGAGCCTGTGGAGCCGGAAGAGGTACGCGCAACCCTCATCGGCACCCGGTTCTTCACCGTCGACCGGGCTCGCGGGTACGCCGCCCGCATCAACCACTGGCTCATCCCACAGCCGGAATCGGACCGGAACGCGCACATCCGGGCAGCGGCGGAAGCTGTCGCAAATACGGTGCCCTGCTTCCGCCTCCCTGTGGGACCGAGTCCTGCCGGCACGGCGGCTGGACTCGCCGAGGTGATCTGGCGTGCCACCGGGTAAGGAATCAGGCCGGCAGATGCCCGCCCTCTCGCATCGCCGCCCGCACCAGCTCCGTGACTGGCAGAGCCAAGGGTTCGGCCACGGCGATCGTGATCGCCGAGGTGCAGTCGTGCGGCGATCCATCGACGTCGACCACCACCGCCCCGGCTTCCCGCGCGATCACCACACCCGCCGCCATGTCCCACACCCGATTACCAAGCGTGATACTCGCGTCGAGTGCACCCTCGGCAACCCACACCAGATCCATTGCCGCCGACCCCAGCATCCGCACCCGCTGGACCTGGTCCGCCAGGCGACGATGCAACGACACCGCCGCACGGTTCCGGGACGCTGCCCCCGCCCCCGTGCCGTAGTCACCGACCGCGACAACAGCCTGATCCAGTGCATGCCGGCGAGAGGCCATGATCGGTTGCCCATTGCGGAACGCGCCCCGCCCCTCCGCCGCCCAGTAACTGGTGCCCAGGAACGGCGCCGCGATGACCCCGAGCACCGCCCGGTCACCGCGCCGAAGCGCCAGCGAGACCGCGCACAGCGGAATTCCGTGGACGAAGTTCACCGTGCCGTCCACCGGATCCAGCACCCACTGCTCATCCACCACACCCGGCGGGAAGCCGTACTCCTCGCCGCCGAACGCCACGCCAGGTGCGTGCTGATGAAGGAAGTCCCGCACCAGCCGCTCGACCGCGAGATCGACGTCGGACACGAGATCCCGATCACCCTTCGCCGCAACCGCCCCCGGCAAGTGGTCGCGCACGTAGGCAGCCGCGCACGCCACCGCTGCGCGCGCCACCGCCAACCACGCATCCAGATCATGCCCCTCACGGGATCGGCCCGCTTGTATCACCTGGTCTGGCACATCCACGCGACCAGTCTTCTCGCCCAAGCCGGTCGACCACCCGATACACGGGCAACATTCACAACTTTCACGCCTCTCCAGCCTTCACCCCGCCGCGAGCCACTGGTCGACTGGTAGGGCCACATCCAAGCGGGAGTGAGATCCAGTGACCACGATGTCAACCGCCAATACCAGAAGCACGCGGGACCGGACGACGGTCCAACAACGTGCCGCGGTCATCACGATCGAGGGCGTATGGGGTGCAGGCAAGACCACCTGCGCCCGCCGGCTCGGCGAACACCTCGCTTCACTCGGGTTCACCACCCGCGTGGTCGCCTACGGCGCCCGCCACGGTGTCCTCGCGGACCTCTCCGACTTCCTCGAACACCACCCGCTACGCAGCCGCACCGGCATCGGCGGCTTCACCGTACCGCACCACGCCATCATCGACCTGTTCCTGCGGCTGTGCCGAGAAGCCGACCACCAGACCCGGGTCTACCAGGCCGCATGCCGGGAGAACCAGGTAGTAATCATCGACCACGGCGTCTACCTCAAGATGGCCTACTACCTGACCATCCTCGCCGAGCGGAACCCCGACGTACCCCAACACACCCTGCTGCCCCAACTTCGCGCGTGCACCGACCTGTGGTGGCTACACCCCGACCTCGCCATCCACCTCGACGTGCCCTGGCCCCTGGCCCGGGAACGCGCCATCGCCCGCGGCAGGGGCGACGGCAACCCCGCCGCCGTCGAGCGCCTGCTCTTCCTGCCCGCCTTGGCCGAGAACTACCAGCGCGTCCTAGCCGAGCGTCCCGGGTCGGTCCGTCGCATCACCGTCGGCCTGCGCGACGCCGACGATGTCGCCTGCAAAGCCGCCCAGTACGCCCGCCACCTCCTGAAGGTACCCGCCGAATGAGGACCAGCCCCATGACCGACCGACAGCTCCTGCTCTTCTCTGCTGGCCTCGACAGCTTTCCCGCCTGGCACTACCTCGGCCAACCACCCGCCCTATACGTCGACATCCGCCATCGCTACCGCGCACCCGAGCTACAGGCCATCGCCGCCCTCGCCGACCGGTGCGGTATCAACCTCACCATCAGCACCGAACTCGACCTGTCCGCCTGGCACGGCGACGACGTGATCATCCCCATGCGCAACGTCTTCCTCGCCATGATCGCCTCACGGCACGCTGACGCGATCTGGTGCATCGGCGTCAAGGGCGACCACACCCTCGACAAGTCGCCCGACGCCTTCGAGCAAATGTCACAGTCCCTCAGCTCCTTCGCCGGTCGACCCATCACCATCGCCAGCCCGTTCTGGGACATGACCAAGACCGACATCGTCGCCTGGTACCTCGCCCAAGGACTGCCCGCCGACAACCTCTTACTCACCTTCTCGTGCACCGAGTCCGGCAACGCCAGCGTGCACTGCGGCACCTGCCCGAGTTGTCTCCGGCGATGGATTGCCCTGGCCAACAACAACATCACCACCGCAGAGTTCGCCTCGCCGCCCTGGCAGTGGCACCGCGTCACCGACTACTACCTGCCAGCCATGCGCGCTGGCCGCTACCCCGAGCACCGCGCCGCAGAGCTGGTCTCCGCCCTCGCCACCGTCGGCATCCGCCCCTGACCGGCCGCTCGACCCGAACCACCCCAGGAGAGCAATCGTGGCAACGCCCAGCGCCTACATCGCCGCCCCCCTGTTCAACGACGCCGAGAAGGCGTTCAACCTCGCCGTCGACCAAGCGCTCCGCGACGCCGGACTACGCACCTACCTGCCACAACGCGATGGAGGCGAGGCCGCCCCCCTCGTCCGCCAGGGCCTTGACGAGCACACCGTTCGCAGCCGCCTCTTCGCGGGGGACGTCGCCGCCGTCCGCGACTGCGACCTCCTGGTATTCATCCTCGACGGCCGCGTACCCGACGAAGGAGGCTGCGTGGAACTCGGCATGGCATACGCCTGGGACAAGCCCTGCTTCGGCCTCCAAACCGACTCACGCCGCTTCGGAGGCACCGACTCCAACAACCTCATGATCGACTACGCCCTCGGGGGCGGAACAGCCCGCACGATCGACGACCTGATGAGGCTGATAGGTCGACATCTCGACTTGCCGGATTCGACCGAGTAAACGATGGTCCCCACCAGCCCATCACCACGCCCTGAGCAGCCCGCCAATCCTGAGATCGCGCTGCTCGAACTCGTTTGTCTACCCACTCCTTACGAGCAGACGTATCCGCTCGCCAGCCTCACCCTGAGTCATCCGCACCTGCGGTGGGGAGGGCTAATCGAACTGGCGGTCGACCACAAGGTGCTCTGCCTTCTTGCCGATTATCTCACCCATACCGGACTGCTCCATGAGCAGAAACCGCACCGCGCCCGATTCCTCGCACGCCAACTCCGGCTCAATCAATACACCCTGCACTACCACCGCCGCGAAGCCGCCCGAATCGCGCAGGCATTCACTGACGCGAGCATCCCCTATGCCGCCGTTTCCGGCATCGCTGTCGAATCAACCCTGTACTACGGCCGCGGCGAGCGGCCCCTCAGCGACATCGACCTCGTCATCGAGCACTCCCGGTTGGCCGCTGCGGACACTGTCCTGACCAAGCTTGGATACCAGCCAATCGGCCAAACACGCCGCCGCAGCGTCGGCCCGTACACCCGAACCCTGGCCGACCCGCTCGTGCCCCGGATCGTCGTCGACCTCACCCACCAGCTCAACGAAGTCGCGGTCGACTACGCCCCTTTTATGGCAGAGATGGTACGCCGACGCACCGCACAACCAATCCCAGGATCTCCCGATGTCCTCCTCTCCGTGCCCCAACGAGCTGTCCACGCCGCATACGCCACCATCGCCCTCTGGGACAAGGCACACCGGTCGCGCCAACTCACCCTGCTCTCCTGCGCGGACCTTCTACGGCTCTGGCACCACGCAATCCAAGCCGGCGAGGCCGATGCTGCCCGCCAAGTAATCGTCGACCACAATGCGCGATCCCAAGCCGACTGGGTATTCCGTCGCCTCGACAGGGCCATGGGATCGAACATCACCAACGCATTGAAACTTGACCCCCAAATCGGGCCGCCGGCACCCCACGTTGCCGACGACTTGGCCACCCTGCTGTACGGCAACCAATCATGATCATCGCCATCACGGGACTTCCTGGAACCGGCAAGAGCACCCTCGCAAGGCAACTCGCCAAGGCCCTGCACGCACGGGTGCTCGACAAAGATCACATCCGCGCCGCACTCTTCGGGTTTGAAGGCACCACCTACACGAGAGGTCAAGACGACTTCGTCGTCGGGATCATCTACCGAACAACCGCGCGACTCCTCGCCGAAGATCCCACCCGAACCGTCATCCTCGACGGCCGAACCTACAGCCAGACCTACCAGGTTGAGGCTGTTCGTCGTCTCGCAACGAGCCTCCGTCAGCCCCTCAAGATCATCGAGTGTCGCTGCGACGACACAACCGCTCGCAACCGGCTCCGGCGCGACCGCACCGCCGACAACCACCCTGCCGCCAACCGGGACCCGAGCCTCCACAGCACCCTCAAGGCCCAAGCCCACCCCATCCCGGGCCCCAAACTCGTCATCGATACGAACAAGCCGCAATCAGAGGTCCTGCATGCCTGCCTGGACTACCTTTCGAACTAACTGAAGATCCTCGGCACCCGTCACCGAATACTCCCGCGTTCCTTCTTCGCGCCACCCGCCCGGACAGTCTATCCTCGGCAGCATGCGAGCCGTCTTCTGCGACCTCAACGGCTCCTGCCGAGCCCATCGGTGATCGAGGGGAACGAGCCATCTCGCCGCTGCCAAACGCGGACATTCAAGGCTCTCGCCGACCTTGCGGCCTCAAACTACATCTGCCCAATAATCACAAACCAAGGAAGGATCAGCCACGGACTCTTCACGATCGAGTACTTCCATTTGATGTGTGCAGAATTCATACAGCAAGCCGCGTTTCACGGAGCCCGCCTATACCCGTCTACGTCTGCCCGCACGATATCGGCGCTGCCTGCTCGTGCCGCAAGCCCCAACCTCCCCTTTCGAGGAAGCGATCGGAAGCCATCGCATTCGACCAGAAGACTCATGGGTCGTCGGGGACACCGGCGCCGATCTAGCGGCTGCGCACCGCCCGTCCAAGTACGCCTGCCGCCTCGGCCTCGGCGTGCCACGTTCCCTCGCCGTATCCGTCGGGGAACGCGGGGACTGAGCCATGACTCGTCGGTCGGATTCGACCGACGCGGTCCTGAGCTCTCGTGAGCAATCAGCGGCTCTGCGTATCCGCGTATTCGTGCATAGCCTTTTGTGCCAGGACGTCGATGTCTACGAGAATGTGGCGCGGCGGCGCGCCTAGGTCGAGCGGGTGATGCACGACGTCGATTTCGGTGTTGCGGATCCGGCGGCGGCCGGGCTCCGACGTGCCCTGAGCGTAGATGAGCCACCCAAGGCGCAGCTTCAGCGCCGTGCAGTACGCGAGCATCTGGTAGGCGTCAGCGTTTGGGTAGCCGGAGCTGGCGCCTTCAAGCTTGTACTTCGCGTCGAAGACCGCGACGGGCCGGTCGTTGACGACGTGGACAACATCGGGCCGGATGGGGATAGTCCGGTCAACGTCGAGGTGCGCCGGGTACTGGCCATCGGTGTGCCCCGGATACGGGGCCAGCGCCTCGCGCAGGGCGGTGGTGACGAAGTCCTCGAAGACCTTGGCCATGTTCACGACGAACGCGGCCATGGTGACGTCGCCAGGCCCAGGCTCTGCGGACTGGTAGCGGAGGACCAGCTGGGCCAACCTGAGCGCGGGCGCGTACCGCGCGTTCAGCCGACTCGTACGCCAGGCCGGTAGGGGCGCTCCATACGGAAGCACCCGCACGCCGTCGAGTCGACCGTCCAGATGGGCGAGGCGGGCTCGCGCGCCGGCCGGCAACCGGGGAACCGCCATCATGCGCCGCAGAGCAGTGCGCAGGATCTGGTTCTCGGCAATGTCCGCGGCGTACTCGTCAAAGCGGACCTCGATCGGCAGCGGTACGCCGGGACGGCGGGCGAACTGATCCGCGAACCGGATCCGCCCGCGGACCAGCGGCAGCGACTCGTCGACCGACACGTACCCCTGTAGGACGCCTGGGGCGAGCGCGCGTTCAGCCTGCCGGATCAGCGACTCGGACAGCGCCGGCCACAGATCTGGTTCGGGTATCGCGGTGACGTCTTCTGGTCGGAACCCCGGATCCAGGGCGTAGCCAAGCAGGAACAGCAGTCGGGCGATCCCCACCTTTGGCTGCACCTGGACGTCGAGTCCACCGATCCGGACCGCGCCGACCTTGCCAGTCGGCAGCAGGCGCCACCAACCGCCGCCCTCGGGATGCACCTCGACGAGTCCGGTGCTGCTCAGCGCGCTCGCGGTATCGTCGTCGAGCTGCCTCAGCGCGCCAGTCCTGTCGAGTTCGCCAAGGTTGGCCGGCAGCGCGCTCATTCCGACGGTGACGCTTCGTCAGGGTTACTCGGTGAGGTGCCA
>NZ_BONX01000005.1 GCF_016862935.1 Plantactinospora mayteni | reverse complement strand
CCCTCGTGGTACGCAGTGCCGTCAGGTGGGCGATTGTGGTGTCGCGGTCGGCGAGGCGTTCGCGCAGCGCGGCGTTGTCGGCCTTGAGCCGGGCGATCTGCGCCTGCCTTGGGTCGGCGGTGACGCCCGCGTCGCGTTGCCGCTCGCGGCGGCGCTCGAACTCGTCTTTGAGGCGGCTGTAGGTGGTGTAGAGGCTGTTGCGGGTGACCGCAGCTGCGGCGGCGAGGGTCTTGACGTCGCACCGGCCGCCGGGCGGCAGGTTGCCGCGTAGAAGCCGGTCCATCGCCGCCCGGATCCCCGCCTCGATATGGCGGCGTTGCTGCTCGTCGCCGTAACGCAGCTGCTCCGGGATCTGGGTCAATGCCTGCTCGAGGACGGTGATGTGATCGGCGGCGGTGTTCGATCCGGCGTTTCCCGGCCGTAGCATGCCGGCCAGAGCTTCCCCGGTCGCGTCGAGGAAGCACAGCAACGGGTGGTAGCCGTAGGTGTGTTTCCAGGTCGGTGCCGTGTTCTCTTTCTCGCCAGTGACACAGCACGATCGTCGCGTCGATGTCCAGGACGAGCCCCGGCATCGCCCGACCCAAGATTGTGTGGTCGGCAGCGCCCGGCGGGTTCGATCAGCTGGGCCCAGGCCAGTTCCCGTGCACCGGCGCGAGCCGCCCGCAGACGGGCCAGCGCCGGTCCGTCGATCCTGTCGAGGACCCGCCACGTGGTGGCGTCCGAGGCGACCGGCCCGAACAGGCCCGGCTGCTGCCGCAACACCGCCAGATCGCTGATGGCTTCACCACCGTCGGCCAGCAACACCGCCAGATCGACAGCCACCCGGCCCGGCTCATGCGCCGGCCGACGCACCCGGTCCAGCCCCAACGCCTGAACGAAACCCCTGCTTCAGGGTCCATGTCGAAGTCGGTCAAAGCCATTCGTTGATGGCGGCGAGGTGGATGGTCGCTTCGTGGCGGACGGCGAGTTGTCGAACCTGGTGGCCACCGCGCGGTCGCGCTTGAGGCGGTTGATGCCGCATTCCACGGCGTGACGCTGCTTGTAGGTCTTGGCATCGAAGGTTGGCGGTCGGCCGCCCTTGGAGCCCTTGGCTCGACGGCCGGCGTCCTGGTCGGTCTTGCTCGGGATAGTCGCGACGATACCGCGTCGACGCAGGTAGGTCCGGTTCGCTTTCGAGGTGTACGCCTTGTCGGCCAGCACCCGGTCCGGGCGGGTCCTCGGACGGCCGGCGCGGCCAGGCGGGGAACGCGGATCGCGGCCAGGACCGGAACGAACTGCGGACTGTCGTCGCGCTGCCAGGCGGTCAGCACGACGGCGAGAGGCTTCTGTCCCTGCTCACATGCCAGGTGCAGCTTGATGGTCAACCCGGCACGGGACCGACCCAGAGCATGAGAAGCGAGAGTTCGATGCCTGGGGCCGACACCACGGGCCTTCCCTCCGTCAGCGCCGGCATCCGGTGTCACCGGATGACAACGACGGACAGACGCAGATGCGCGCATGGAGCGGCCGGGTCCTGTCTCGGCGGACCTTAAGCGCTTAGGCTACGCTGGAATCGCCACTTAAGTCGGCGAGGAGGAGTCCGCATGCGCACGACGTTGGACCTGGCAGGACGTTGGACATGGACAGTCGTTGCTGACGGCCAGACTTCGGTGCCAGAAGCGGCCACCCCGCTCATCGGCCAGGCCATCGATGCGCGGGTTCCAGGTGCGATCCACCTCGACCTGCTGGCAGCGGACCTCATCTCCGACCCCTTCGTTGACCAGAACGAGGACGAAGTCTCGTGGGTGTCGAGATGCGACTGGCGACTCAGCCGCACGTTCGCCGCCGCCGTTGGCGCGGAGCGGATCGACCTCGTCCTCGACGGTGTCGACACCGTCGCATCCGTCGCAGTCAACGGGCGGACGGTCGGAAGCACCCGGAACATGCATCGTTCCTCCCGGTTCGACATCACGGCGGCCGCGGCCGCGGCGAATGCCGTCGATGTCCGATTCACGTCCGCGTACACGGAGGCGGAGCAATGGGAGCGCGTGCTCGGAGCCCGGCCCAGCGCCTACCCACAGCCCTTCGCGTTCATTCGGAAGATGGCGAGCAGCTTTGGCTGGGACTGGGGACCGACCCTCCCAGGTTGCGGACTGTGGCGCGACGTCAAGGTGGAGACGTGGAGCACGGCGCGGATCGCCGCGGTCCGTCCCCTGGTCGACTTGTTCGAGGACACCGGAATCCTCACCGCCCACATCGACCTCGAGCGAACCGACTCGGGGGCAACACTCCCGCTCCACCTGGAGGTCGAGATCGCCGGGCAGGCTGTCCACGCCGAGGTCCAGCCGGGCGAGGACTCCGCGACCGTCGTCGTCGCCGTTCCCGACGTGCGACGGTGGTACCCGCGAGGACTCGGCGAACCACACCTGTATCCGGTCGATGTCTCGCTCTGGTCCGGGAAGGAGCAACTCGACGAGCATCGCACACGGGTCGGCTTCCGGACTGTCGCCATCGACCGGGCACCCGATGCTCACGGCACCCCGTTCGTCGTCACGGTGAACGAGCGCCCTCTGTTCGTCAAGGGCGTGAACTGGATCCCCGAGAGTGTCTTCCCCGGGGCGGTCACCGCCGACCGCGTCCGGACCCGTCTGGAACAGGCCGCTGACGCGAACGTGAACCTCGTCCGCGTATGGGGCGGAGGGGTCTACGAGAGCGACGCGTTCTACTTAGCGTGCGACGAGCTCGGCCTGCTCGTGTGGCAGGACTTCCTCTTCGCGTGCGCCGCCTACCCCGAGGAGGAGCCGATCCGCTCCGAGGTGCTCGCCGAGGCCCGCGAGAACATCGTGCGGCTCAGCTCTCATCCCAGCCTTGCCATCTGGAACGGGAACAACGAGAACCTCTGGATGCGCCTCGACAAGGACTGGGCGGCGCAGCCAGGAGGTGAGCTCACCTGGGGCGAGCGGTACTACCTCGAGTGGCTCCCGGACCTCGTTCGCGAGCTCGACCCCACCCGTCCTTACACGGAGGGGAGCCCCTGGTCGGGCAGTTGGGCGCACGACCCGAACGACACCGACCACCAGACGTTCCATTCCTGGGACGCCTGGAACGAGTACGACTACGCGGTCTACCGGGACAGCTCTCCGCGCTTCGTGTCCGAGTTCGGTTGGCAGGGCGCAGCGGCTTGGAGAACACTCCGAGATGCGGTCACTGACCGCGAGCTGCGCATCGACGCCGAGAACGTGCGCCACCATCAGAAGGCCATTGACGGACACGCGAAGCTTGCGCGCAACCTCGCCCGGCACCTCCCGCCGACGGAGGACTTCGACCGGTGGCACCTGCAGACGCAGTGGATGCAGGTCGAGGCGGTCCGCACCGGCGTGCTGCACTGGCGCGCGAGCTGGCCGCGGACCACGGGCACTATCGTGTGGCAGCTCAACGACCTCTGGCCTGTCACGTCGTGGTCGGCGATCGACAGCGCCGGCCGCTGCAAGCCGCTCTACTTCGCCCTGCGCGACATCTACGCGCCGCGGGTCGTGACCATCGAGCCGTGTGACGGCGCACTGGAGCTCTGCGTCATCAACGACGACGACGACGCGTGGGACACGATGGCGCACCTCGCTCGGCGGCGCCTCGACGGCGTGCCCGCCGCGGAGCGGTCGCACTCGCTCTCGGTTCCTCCGCGTTCGGTGACCCGTGTCACGCTGCCGTCGGCTGTCGCCGAGTCGTCGGATCCAGGCGCCGAGTTCATCATCGCGACGGTCGACGACGAGCGGGCCGTCTGGCACTTCGCTTCGCCGAGGGATGCACGGCTCAACGGAACGCCGCTGGAGGTCACGGTCACCGCCGTTACCGGTGGGCTGGACATCGGCGTCCGCTCGCATCACCTCGCGCGCGATGTGCTCGTCCAGCCGGACCGGATCCATCCCGAGGCGACGGTCGACCGTGGCTTCACCACCGTGCTGCCGGGGGAGACGGAGATCTTCCGTGTCCGCGCGCCGGAGCCGCTCGATGCCGCCTCGCCGCAGGCGGCGTTCGTCGTTGCCTCGCTGAGGGATATCATCGATCCCGACTGACGGGAGCTGGCATCGGTGATGACGAGCGTTCCGCAGACCCGGCGGGTCACCATCGCAGACGTCGCGCGGGAGGCGCAGACGTCGACCGCGAGCGTCTCCTATGCTCTCAACGGCCGGTCCGGTGTGTCTCCGGCCACGCGCGAACGGGTTCTCGAGGTGGCGGCCCGGCTCGGCTGGTCGCCGGCGAGCGCCGCCCGCACGCTGGCGGGTGCAGGCGCGGACACGATCGGTCTGGTGCTCGCCAAGGACCCTCGTGATCTCTCCGTCGAGCCGTTCTACATGCAGTTCATCGCCGGCGTGGAGGCGACGCTCACGTCTCGCTCGATGGGACTCCTGCTCGAGGTCGCGCCCGACGCGGACGCCGAGGCCGAGGCGATCCGGCGATGGCACATGTCGCGTCGTGTCGACGGCGTCCTGCTCACCGATCTGATCCCGGATGATCCGCGGATCTCCGTCGTGTCGGAGGGTGCCATCCCCGCGGTCGTCGTCGGCGACCCGAGCGTCGCGGCCGGACTGACGACGGTGTGGACGAACGACGCCGAGGCGATGCAGCAGGCAGTCGAGCATCTCGCGGCCCTCGGCCATCGACGCATCACCCGTGTTGCGGCCCCCCGCCGCTATGCGTACACGGCCATCCGCGACGACGCGTTCGAGCACGCCGCTCGCGCTGCGGGCCTCGAACACGACATAGTGCGCACCGACCTCTCACCGGATTCCGGTGCGGCAGCCGCGCGCACCGTGCTGTCGTCGCCCCGGCCGCCGACAGGTCTGCTGTTCGACAACGACGTCATGGCGGTCGTAGCGCTGACTACCGCACACGAACTGGGTCTCTCGGTCCCCAGCGACGTCTCCATCATCGCGTGGGACGACTCGCTGCTCTGCCGCCTCGTGACGCCGGGGCTGACGGCGCTCGGCCACGATGTCGTCGCCCTCGGCGCCCATGCCGCGCGCCGACTTCTCGACGTCATCGACGGTGCGGACCCGTCCACTCATCAGGACGCGACCCCAACGCTGCAGGTCAGAGCCTCGACCGGTCGTGCGCCGGTCGAGGCCTGACCTTCGCGGCGATCTACCAGCGGAGCGCGGGATCCCACCGCAGCTGCACGCCACCGCGTTCGAGGTCGCGCTGGAAGTCGCCGAGCCGGCGCGCATCGGAGCGCACCGCGGACGGCTCGAGGCCGTGGTCGAGGCAGTATGAGGCGAGGGCTCCCACGGCCTCGCCGATGGACCACTCGACGGGCTGCAGCCGGTAGCTGCCGTTCGAGATGTGCGTGGTGCCGATGTTCTTCGCGGCGGGGAGAAGGTTCCGTACGCGCTGCGGCAGGAGGGCGCCGAGCGGGATCTCGAACGGCTCCGGCAGGCCGCCGCCGCCCGCGCTGCCACCGGTCGTGGCGTGCCGGTCGATCCAGTAGTAGTGACCGACGCCCACGGTGTCCGGATAGCGCTCGGCGCCCCGGCCGTCGCGGAGGTCCCGGTCGAAGTCCTGTTCGAGGATCGTCCGCTCCGCTCGGATGCGGCGTGACTCCCGGAAGTACGGCATCATGGCGAAACCGTCCGACGTCCCCGTAACGCGCGGCGCGAGGCGGAGTCCGGGCCAGCCGACGCCGCCGTCGGGTCGCGGAGCCTCCGTCTGTAGCCAGTAGAGCAGCGACCGACTCAGCGCCTTCGATCGATCCCAGTGGACCGCCGCGTCGTCGCTGCCGAACACCGTACCGCCGACGTAGTCGTTCATCGGCCAGTTCACGACGACGATGTCACTCTCGTACGCGCCGTCCTCGAACTGGCGCCGCGCGGCGACGCGGCGGTAGTTCCACAGCTCGGGGGCTTCGCCCATGTTGCGGTGGTCCACGTCGATGGCGAACGGGTCGTCGTCGTCGTTCACGCGCAGCGTGTACTCCCTGGCGATCGATCCGTCGTGGGCGGCGCGGCGGAACCCGAGCATCTTCTCGCCGTCGAGCTGCGGCGGTCGCCACTCGCGGAAGAAGTCGTAGTCGTCGGGTCGGTCGATGGTGTGATCCTGGCCGGCGAGGTGCTCGACCGCGAAGCACCAGGTGACGCTCTGCATGTCGAGGGGATCGCCGGTCTCCGGTGCGCCGGGCTCGCCGGTCTCGCCGCGAGCCTCGCGGCCGGTGACGAACTCGACTTTGCCGAGTTCCAGGAGGTCGCCGAGCTCGGTCGCATCCAGCACGAACGGCGCGGAGAGGTCACACACATCTCCCTCACGGTCGCGAACCGTCACCGCGATGACGCGGTCACCGTCGGTGTGGACAGCGACGGGCGACGTCTCGAGCATGAGCGTGAGTCGTCCGGACGCTTCGTACGGGCGCAGCATGCTGTGGATCACCGCGAGGATGACCTTCGGCTCGACGCTGATCGGGCTGACCCACGCCGCGCCGGGGTTGAGATGCTTGTCGGTTCTCGCGGCGGCGGTGAGCGGGTAGTAGGTCCGGTAGTGCTCGCGGACGAGCTCGCGGAACTGGGCGTAGCTGCGGTTGCGGCCGGTTGTCTCGATGCGTCGGTGCTCGTCGCTGGGCACCAGTTGAGCCGTCAACTGTCCTCCCAGCCACGGCGTCTGCTCGGTCATGATCACCGATCTGCCGCGGCGCAACGCTGCGAGGGTGGCGGAGACGCCGCCGACGCCACCGCCGACGATGAGAAGGTCAGCTTGCTGTCGAGTCACGGGAGAACACCTTTCTTTCCCGGGAACTCTAGGCAATTTTCTCGATCATGTCTAAGTAAAATCCCTCTAGGCGACGTCGTCCGCCATAGAATCCAGAACTCGACGTGATCGAAGGGGTGCCCATGCGCAAGAAGGAGCGACGACCGTCGCTTGCCGAGGTGGCGGGCGAGGCGGGTGTCTCGATCTCCACCGTCTCGAAGGTCGTGAACGGGGCGCCGGACGTCGCCGCCGCCACCCGCGTGCGGGTGGAGTCCGTGTTACGCGACAAGCAGTACCTGTCTCCGAAGCAGCGCTCCCGGAGTGACCTGGCGACGGTGGTGGTCGTGCTCGCGAGCTCAAGCATGTCGTCGCCGCTGACCGTGGAGATCCTGCGCGGCACCATGCGCGCAGCCCACGAGGCCGGGCTCGAGCTCGTCCTTCTCGACCTTCCCGATGGAGTGCCCGCCGCGGGGTGGATCGAGCGGACGAAGCGGAACGGGCCGACAGCCGTCATCGCGCTGAAATCCCGGCTGAGGACGGCGGAGCGGGCGAAGCTCGCGAAGAACGGAGTTCCGCTCGTCGAGGTCGACACCTACCGGTTGCCGGACAGCGACTCGTATTCCGTCGGCGCGACGAACTTCGCCGGCGGCATGGCGGCCACGCAGCATCTGCTGTCGCTCGGGCACACGCGCATCGGTTTCCTCGGCGGCGTGTCCGACACGCAGGCGTCGATCGCGCGCAAGCACGGGCACCTGGCCGCGCTCGCCTCCGCGGGGATCCAGCCCGGCGCCGACATCGTCGAGGAGGGCGACTTCACGTACGAGTCGGGACTGCAGGCCGCGGAGTCCCTCCTGGGCCGACCGGACCGCGTCACGGCGATCTTCGCGGCGAGTGACGCGCAGGCGGCCGGGGTCCTGGAAGCCGCGCGACGTGCCGGCGTGTCCGTCCCGCACGACCTCAGCGTCGTAGGGTTCGACGATCAACTCGTCGCGCGGATGACGGCGCCGCAGCTGACGACCATCAGGCAGCCATCCGAGGCCATGGGGTCGTACGCGGTGGACGTCGCGCACAAGCTGCTGCTCGGTGGAGCGCCTCCCGTATTCCACACCGACCTCGCGACAGAGCTCGTCGTGCGGGACTCGACAGCGGCTCCGCAAGTTCTCGAAAATATTTCTTGATTTTCTCGGTAGCTCTGGTTACGTTCATGTTTCTTTCAGCGCTCCACGGGGCGCGGAACGAATTTGAAGGAGTACCTATGCGAGCTACCCGATACCGAGGGGCTGCCATCGCGCTCACCGGAGTTCTGGCCGTGTCCCTCAGCGCATGCGCTGGCGGCGACACCGACGCGTCAGGTCCGGCCGACTTGAAGATGGCGCTCTGGTCGTCCAATGAGGGCCACCTGGCGTTGCTGAAGAAGATCGGCGACGCCTATGTCGCAGAGCACGGTGACGAGGTCACGTCGATCACGTTCGAGCCCGTCACGAATCCGGACTACATCGCCGGGCTGACGACGCAGATCGCCGGTGGCGACGTTCCCGACCTAGCCTGGATCCCCGAGGCGAGCGGCCCCGAGTTCGTTGACTCGGGCATCTTGCACGATGTCCGCGACACGTTGAAGGACACCGAAGGCTACGACCTCGACGACATCCTCCCCGCCGCGCTCGCTCCGTGGCAGGACGACAAGGGCGGCGTCTACGCGTATCCGTTCTCCAACTCGCCGTTCGCGCTCTACATCAACGAAGACCTCCTGGCGAAAGCCGGCCAGCCCGATGTGAAATCACTGGTCGGGACCCCGAACTACACGTGGGAGACGATCACCGACATCGCCGCGGCGACCAACAGCAAGACGGGGGCCGTGGGGTTGAACGTCCCGACGTTCAACCCCACGAACTGGAGCGCGGTGACCATGCTCGGCAACGCATGGGGTGCCGCCCCGTGGTCCGAGGACGGCGCGACGTGCGAGTTCGCGTCGCCGGGGATGATCGACTACCTCACCTGGTACCAGAAGCAGATGAGCCGCGGCGCCATCCCCGCCGTCTCAGGGAACGCAGCGCCCGCGGCGTTCGCGAGCGGCGACGTGGCCTTCAGCATCGCGCAGCTCAGTCAGTCGGGGAGCCTCGACGACAGCTTCGAGTGGTCGTTCCTCCCCCTCCCGGCAGGGCCGAAGGGCTACCACCCCATCGTCGGACAGGCGGGGGTGAGCGTGCTTGAACGCAGCAAGCACCAGAAGCAGGCGGCCGGATTCCTCGCCTACCTGACGAACCCCACGAACGCCGAGCTCCTCGCGCAGTTCTTCCCGCCGCCCCGTCAGTCGCTCCTCAATGTGAAGACGCTCTCCAAGGCTGCGCCGAAGCTCTCGCCCGAGGAGATCCAGTCGGCGATCATCGACGTGGTCCCTGAGGCCAAGGTGAAGCCGCAGCACCCGGTGCTCTCACAGTTCTCCGACAAGGTCCGCGCAGGCCTCGACCCGGTGTGGTCGGGAGGCGACGTGAAGGCCGCCGTCACCGGCATCTGCGAGCAGATCTCGCCGACGCTCAAGGGCTGACCCAAGTGACCGCACGCACCTCCGCGGCGAACGACCGAAGAGTCGTGCCGAGCCGGCGCCCCCGTCCTGACGGGGACCGCTGGCTCGGCGTGGCCTTCGTCGCGCCCCAGGTCCTCGGCGTCATCATCCTCGGTGTCGTCCCCTTCCTCTTCGTCATCTGGTACAGCTTCAACGAGTGGCGGCCACTCACCGGCGAGATGAAGTTCATCGGACTCGACAACTACTCCCGCCTCTTCGCTGATCCGACCTTCTCCGCGTCGGTCATCGCGAGTCTGCTCTTCAGCGCGGGCGTCCTCGTGCTGAACCTCGTGATCGCCATCAGCCTCGCCGTCCTCCTCAACCGGCGGATGAAGGGCATCACCGCGTTCCGCACGATCTTCTTCTCACCCGTCGTGGTGTCCGTGGTCGCCTGGTCCGTGACATGGGGCTTCCTCCTCGCCCCCGACGGAGGCCTCAACGGCGCACTCCGGCTCCTCGGCATCGACGGGACCAACTGGCTCGCCGACTCCTCCACCGCGCTCATCTCCCTCGTCGTCGTGCAGGTGTTCAAGGGCGTCGGCATGAACATGGTGCTCTTCCTCGCTGCTCTCCAAAGCGTCCCGGAGGAGATCCGAGAGGCTGCGCAGCTAGACGGCGCGTCGCCGTGGAAATCGTTCTGGTCGATCACGGTCCCGATGATCGCGCCGACGATCCTCCTCACCGGGATCCTCACCACCATCGGCTCGCTCGAGGTGTTCGCTCCCGTGCAGCTGCTCACCGGCGGCGGGCCGGGGGATGCCACGAACGTCCTGCCGTTCTTCCTCTACCGCACGGCCTTCGTCAGCCAGCAGTTCGGATACGCCAGCGCAATCGGCGTCGTGCTCTTCGCCATCATCCTGACGCTGACGATGCTGCAATGGACCTCCCGCCGGAAGTGGGTACACGATGAGGTCTGATGCATCGAGCGCGGCACGCGGCCGCTCGCGGGTGACGGCCGTCACGCTGTACGTGCTGCTCGTGGCCGCGTCCGTCCCGTTCCTCTATCCAACGCTGTGGATGTTCTTCTCGTCGTTCAAGCCGGCGAACGAGATCTTCCTGCAGCCTCCCACGCTGCTGCCCGGGGAGTGGACGCTGGACGGATTCGCGCAGGTGTTCACCGCGCAGCCGTTCCTGCAGCAGTACGGCAACTCGATGTACATCGCGGCGATCGTCACCGTGGCATCGATCCTACTGTCGGCGATGGCGGGCTATGCCTTCGCCCGCATCCGCTTCCCTCTGCGCAACGTGGCGTTCACGCTCATGCTCGCGGCGATGATGGTGCCGACCGAGGTGACGATCATCCCGATCTTCACGGCGGTCAACGCGATGGGTCTCAATAACACGCACTGGCCGCTCATCATCCTGCCGATCCTCGGGCCCACGGCGGTCGTCTCTGTGTTCATCTTTCGGCAGCACTTCCTCAGCTTCCCGAAGGAGTACGAGGAGGCCGCACGGCTGGACGGCGTGACACGTGCCGGGGTGTTCTTCCGGATCGCCCTCCCTCTGGCGAAGCCGGCGATCGCGGCGGTCGGGATCATGGCGTTCCTGCGCTCGTTCAACATGTACTTCGAGGCGCTCATCTTCCTGCGGACCCCCGAGAACTTCACGCTCGGGCTCGCGATCACGCGCTATCAGGACTTCTACGGCGAGCAGATGTGGAACACGCAGCTCGGCGCCGCGTCGCTTACCGTCGTCCCGATCCTCGTGGTGTTCCTCATCGCGCAGAAGCAGTTCGTCCAGGGCCTCGCCCAGACGGGGCTCAAGGGATGAGCTGACCCACCACAGCGACGACGCGGACCGGGTGCCGCCGCTGACCTCATCGTCCCGGTCGAGAGACGAAGGAGTCGAGATGATGCATGAGGATGAGACACGCCCACCGATGCTGCCGGCGCTCAGCCGACGGAACTTCCTGGTCGGCGTCAGCACCACCGCGGCGCTGCTCGCGATCGGGAATGCGGGAGCGCCGCCCGCGATGGCGACATCGGACGGCACCGTACTGCCGCTCGTCGCCCCGCTCCCGGCTGGGCAGCCGGTGCGGACCCAGTTCGCGCCCAACGAGCAGGTACTGGCTGCGTACCTGATGATCGTCGCTCCGCTCGCCAACAGCGTCCGGGACGTCGCGCCGAACTACGGGTGGATGGAGGACGGCTGGCAGCGCACGCCCAACCAGCCGTACAACTCCCGGATCATGGAGCACGTCGCCACGCTCTCCTGGTTCTACGCCAACGATCGACCGTGGAACCCGTACTACCGCAATCCTGCGCTCCTGGCGCGCCTGGACGCCGCCCTTGGCTATTACCTCTCCCTGCAGCACGCCGACGGGTCGTACCCGGAGTACTCGCCGACCGAGCACCACCTCTCCCCGACCGGGTTCGGCACCGTCGCGCTCGCCGCCGTCCTCCGGGACCTCCGCGCAGCCGGTGAGCTCTACGACCGCCGACTGCAGATCCGCGACGCCATCCGCAACAGCTCCGCGTGGCTCGTCGACACCTCTCGTCCGCACTGGAACCGCCCGGTCCAGTTCGCCAACCAGGTCGTCGCAGGGCTCTCCGGCGTCGTCGAAGCGGCGCACATCCTCGGCGAACCGGCCGTCAGCGCCTCCGTCCCGAACCGGCTGCAGATCATCCTCAAGGATGGCCAGGCGCCCGCCGGGTTCTTCCACGAGCCCCTCGCACCGGACGCCGGGTACAACTTCGACGTGATGCTCCCCGATCTCGGCGCGCTGTACAAGCGGCTGCCGGACCCGACCATCATCCAGTTGGCCGAGCGGTTTGCCGCCTGGTTTGGGTACGTCGTCGTCATGGAACCCGGACGCAACGAGGGCTTCATCCTCTCCGGAACGAGCGCACGCAACATCGTCGCGACGTTCGTCACCACCCCGGTGGACGACGTGGACCGCAGCGCGCTCGCGCGGACCCTGCTGCCCCACGTGCCTGCGCTGGGCGCGTTCTTCGCCAGCTCGGAGGAGAAGACGCAAGTGCGCAACGCCTGGAACGCATCCACGGCGCCGGTCTCGCCCAGACAGAAGCAGGACTCGTCGCCGCGGCTGCACATGCACGTCCCGCAGGCCCCGCTCGGGATCCCTGGAGCCCAGCGCGACGCACAGGTCGCCGCATTGCGCTATCTGCGCGAGAGCAGGTTCACCGAACTCCGCAAGGGCACCCTCGACCAGCAGTACGTGTTCGTCCGCCGTCCCGGGTACTACACCGCTGGTCTCTACGGCGTGCGGCAGAACTCGCTCCAGCGGATGGGGACGAACGCGTTCTGGCACCCCGTCGCAGGCATGCTCGCCCTCACCGTCAACAGCACGGGTCCGGATGACTGGACGACCGTCGCCGACACCGTCGGCACCGCCTCCTCACGTGGCCCGGTGAGTGCGACGCACCATGCCGGGGCGACGGCGTCCGGTGCCGTCATCTCGGCGGACGCGCTGACCGGATACAGGGGCGTGTTCACCACGAGGTACGTGACCGCGGACGGCGCGGTGAGGACGGACGTGACGCATCGTCCTGATGGAATCAGGCGGGTGCTGACCACGCCGGGAGCGTCCCGCGAACGCATCCCCCTCATCGTCGGCACCGGAGATCAGGTGGTCTTTGCGAACGGTACGCCGGCGCCCTACGGACAGGAGACGATCACCGTCACCCGAGGGCTCACCCTCACCCGCGGAAGCATGAGGTTCATCATCGACTGGGGAGTCGACCGTGAAGCGAAGTATGCGCCGATGGACCGGTCATACCTGGGCAATCGCACTCATCGCATCCTCACCATCAGCTTTTCCGGGACGCTCTCCGTCGATCTCCGTGTCGAGCCGGTGAGCTGAGTCGAGCGGTCCGTGCCGGCGCCGGTCAGCTCTCCGGCGCCGGCACGAACCCGCTCGGCGGCTTCTCGACCAGCATGCTGCGGATTGCCCGACGATGCCCACCGCCCTGGCGAGATCGAGCCGCGGGTGAGTGCCGGGCATGATCGCCCGAAGCCGAGGGCGTTGCGCGCGAGGGGGTGCACCTGCCGGGCGGACATTTTGCTGCCGCCGAGGCAGGTGGCGCACCCGTCGTCTGGTAGGCACCCGAGACAGCACGCCCCAGAGTTCCGTCGACCATAGTCGGCCTGACAGCCGTCGACTCGCGCGCACCGAGACAATCTGCCAGACCACTGACAGAAGCTGTCAGGGGTAGTCCGCCACGATCGTTGACATGAACGACTTCGACTTCTTCATCGGCTCGTGGAACGTGGTCAACCGCCGGCTCAAAACGCTGTTCGCCGACAGCGACGACTGGGAGACCTTCCCCGGCACCACAACCTGCCAGCCGATCTTCAACGGCGCGGGCAACACCGAGGAGATCATCTTCCCGACGCTCGGCAGCCGCGGCTTCACCCTGCGCCTGTTCGACACCGAGCGAAGGGAATGGTCAATCTACTGGGCGAACAGCCGCACCGGCCTGCTCTTCCCACCGGTCGCCGGCACCTTCGCAGACGGCCGCGGCGACTTCTACGGCGACGACACGCACGACGGCATGCCGATCAAGGCACACTTCATCTGGTCCGACATCACACCCACCTCAGCGCGATGGGAGCAGGAGTTCTCCCCCGATGGCGGACAGACCTGGGAGTCCAACTGGGTCATGGAATTCACCCGAGCCTGACCAAGCGGCTCGGCCCGGCAGGGGCCGAGCCGCCCCCAACCCGCGCTGCAATCGCTCAAGCAGACACGGATGAGCGAAGCGTCCGCTCATCGGCTACGTCCGCGCTGTCTGCCCTCAAGATCGGTGACGTTCGCTCGGCGGCGACTCGGATGACACTCTCGTGACTACGGATCTTGGGTCAGCCGTTCTGCTGCGCCTACCACCGCTGACGTCACGGCCAGCCACCGTACCGGCCTCCACAATCGACGTCAGCTCACCACGCTGACCCCAGCAGACGCCTTATCTGAACGGCATTGCGTCATGATTCCTCCTGATCGCCGTCCTACATCCAACCAGGCCGCGCTGACAGGAGAGGAGCCGTCCTAGAGCCCGCTGGTCATCCGGTACACCCCATGTCCCCGAAAGGGAGGACTACCGGCGTTGTCCCCTCTTCCCGGGGCGTGAGACGGGACCCCCCGATCCATACGCTTGCCTGGTGCACACGACGTCGCCACCGGCAGCCGGCTTGCCTCCCCGGCGTTTGGGGGTCAAGGAGCGGGCACTGTGGATGCTACAACGACTGTTTCCAGACCGTGGCATCTCCAACGAAGGTTTGACGTTATCGGTGTCCGGCCGCCTCGACCTCGGGGTACTCAGCCACCAGGTCTGCCTGCTCGTACGGCGGCACCCTGCGCTACGTACGGCGTTTCCGGAGATCGACGGCGAGCCGTACGCCGTGGTGTCACCCGCGGCGGAGGCGCAGGTCTCCATCAGCGTCGTCGAGAATCCGGCCGAGCCGCTGGAGCAGGCGGTCGCCGACTTCGTCAGCGCACCGTTCGACCTCGCCGGGGACGGGCCCTTCCGGGTGGGACTATGGCGCTACCCGGATCGGGACGTGTGCTGCCTTGCTCTGCACCACCTGGTGTACGACGCGTGGACGGCCGGCGTTCTGTTCAGGGATCTCGTGGAGGGATACAACGCCGAGGTGTCCGGGGTGGCGCTCCCGGCCCACCTGGCTGAGCCCGTCGAGACCTACGTCGAGCCCGTGCCGGGTGAGCGGGCGGTCGCTTACTGGCGGTCGCGGATGATCGGTGTCCAAGCCGATCGGCAGCAGATGGCCATGGGTCGGCTCCACGACCGCACCGAGACGTTCGCGGGGGCCTCCCGGCGCCACGACCTGTCCGTGGTGGCGCGCGCCGCCGTCCGGAACATGGCCCGACGGTACCGGGCGACCGAGAACATCGTCCTGCTCGCCGCCTACTATCTGTTGCTGACCCGACACGGAGCCGGTCCGGATGTCGTCGTCGGCGTGTCGGTGGACGTACGAGACGTCACGCAACGGGCCTCGGTCGGATACCACGTCAACTCATTGCCGATCCGAGTCCTGGTCGAGGCGGCTGGCAGCTTCGGCGACCTGGTTGCCGCGACAAGGTACGCATTCATGTCCGGCCTGAATTACGGTGAGGTGTCCTACGAGGCCGTGCTACCGGACCTGGCCGAGTCCGGCGCCAACTGGCGGTCGCCGCTTTTCCGGTTCATGTTCAACTACCGGCCGGTCCCGGTACCCGAGCACACCCTGCTGGGCGGCAATCTGGTCGAGATCGTCGCCGCGCCGCCGCGCCACAGCTTGCAGGACCTCGTCTTCACGGTGGAAACCGGCCCCGGGTACGACTCGGTGCTGGCGGTCTATCGCACCGAGGTCTTCGACGACGCGGACGTGGCCGCGCTCCAGGAGCGCTACGAGGCGCTCCTGGAGCGACTCGCCGACGCCGAGGGGCGGCCACTGACCGAGGTCGAATGGTGGTCACCCCGGGACCGGGCTGTGGTGGACGCCGCCAACAGTACGGCCGGCCACGGCGACCCTCCGCTGGTCATCGATTCCGTGGAGGCGGCCGGCTGCGCCGATCCGAAGGCTGTCGCCGTGATCGACGACGCCGGCGAGCACACCTACGGCGAGCTTTTCGGCGCGGCTGCGGAAATTGGCGACCGGCTGTCCGCAGCCGGTGTCGGTCGGCGCCAGGTGGTGGCCGTCTACGCGGATCGCGGGCTGTCACTCGCTGCCGCCGCCCTCGGCGTCTGGGGAGTGGAAGGCGCTTATCTGCCGCTGCATCCGGATAATCCGGCGGAACTGCTGGCCTTTCAGCTGATGGATTCGGGGGCCGCGGCGGTGCTCGCCGACCGGCCACTGCCACCCGACACCACGGTCCGGTGTCCCGTACTCCCGATTCGCGACCTACCGCGACGGCAGGAAACAAAGCTCGGGGCACGGCCCTCCAACGAGGACATCGCGTACGTCATCTACACCTCGGGCTCGACCGGACGGCCAAAAGGTGTAAGGGTGACGCACGGCAACCTGGCCAATGTGGTGCGGCACTTCGCGCACGCCCTTTCCGCCGGCGAAGAGGATGCGATGCTGTGGCTGTCCACCTTCGCGTTCGACATCTCCGCGCTGGAACTGTTCCTGCCACTCACCGTCGGTGGCCGGGTCGTCGTCGCACCAGACGCGGCCCGGGCCGACGCCGCCCGGATGATGGACCTAATGCGAGAGCATGGCGTTCGGGTCATCCAGGGCACCCCGACCACGTTCACCCAACTCACCCCTGAGAACGCGGCTGGTCTGTCGGGTCGGACCGTATTGTGTGGTGGCGAACCGCTGCCGCCTTCGCTCGCCGCCATGCTGCTCGGAGCTGGCTGCCGTCTGACCAATGTGTACGGGCCGACGGAGGCGACGATCTGGTCGACAGCCGCCACCCTGACCCTGGACGACATCGGTTCCGTCTCGATCGGCACGCCGATCAGCAACACCGTGGCCTTCGTGGTCGATGCGGCGGGCGCCGAACTGCCGCCGGGTGTCGTCGGCGAGTTGTGCATAGCTGGGCAGGGGGTCGCCTCCGGCTACCTGAATCGATCGGAGCTGACCCGTGACCGGTTTGGGGTGTCGCCCCGGTTCGGGCGGTACTACCGGACGGGTGACCGGGCGAGCTGGCGGCACGACGGGACACTGTCCCTGCACGGGCGTACCGATCGACAGGTGAAGGTCCGCGCTCACCGCGTCGAACTGGGCGAGGTCGAGGCGGCGCTCACCGAGCATCCCGGGGTTGTCGCCGCCGCCGTGGTGCTCCGCGAGGATATGCCAGGTGACCCGGGCCTCGCCGCGTTCGTGCAGCCGATTCCGGGCGCGCCGCCCGGGCTCCTGGAAGATCTGTGGCGGCACTCGCGCGCAAAGCTGCCCAGCTACGCCCTACCGGCCTACCTCGAGGTCGGCAGGCTCCCGCTAACGCCGAGTGGCAAGGTGGACTACCGGTCGCTGGTGGCTCGGCCGATGGCCACGAGAGTCGCGGCACCGGAAGGGGACGGTGCGGTCGACGAACCGGTCGGCGGGATGCTGGCGATCTGGCGCGACCTGCTGCACAACCCGGATATCGGACCGAACGACAACTTCTTCCTGGTTGGCGGCCAGTCGCTCACCGCCGTTCGGATGCTGGCCCGGGTGTCGCGGTCGGCCGGTGTTCGCCTCACCCTCGACGGCCTGCTCGACCATCCGACGGCCACGGCGTTCGTCCGGTACGTGTCGGCGGCCCGGCAGGATGGCGGATAGCGGCTGTCGCACGAGCATGTGGTGGCGCAGCTGGGCGAAACGCGCCAGTGGCAGGGTCAGGGCCCCTGTAGAACGCGGGCGAGTTCTCGCTGCCGGTCATCAATCCAGTGATCGTGCGGATCCAACAGCCAGCCGAGAGCCAATGAGTATCCCTGGAGCAGATGCTCCGCCGCCGATCGGCTGAACAGGTCTTCGTTTACCGATGCGGACAGCTGCCAGCCATCCTCGGCCAGCGTGACCAACATGTTGAACGCAGGGTATCCGCCGTACCCGCCTGCCGGCGGGAGGGGTCGACAGCTCGCCTCGCCAAGGCGGAAGGTCTCGGACGGCCCGGAGCCCAGGACGTCGAAGTAGACCTCCGGGCTTCGAGGGTTGCTCGCATAGCCGGTCGGGTTACAGGTGCGAATGATTTCCGACCAGGACAGCTGCGAGTGGCGGAGAGCCGCGACGTACGCGGATGTCGTGGTCTGGAGAAACTCGTGCACGGTGATGCCTGCCGACCAGGTCGCTCGGACGGCGATGAGGCTGGACAGCCAGCCGACGGTACCGCTGAAGTCATCGTTCTCCCGGTTGGCCGCCGGAGTCGCGACGACATGATCACGGGTCCCCGTCAGCGCGGCCAGCACAAGGTACAGGGCGCCCAGGCCCACCAGCGCGGGGGTCCGGTTTCCCTCCCGAACCCGTCCGACCGGCTCCCCGCCCGGCGGAGCCGGCAGGCGAGAATGGAACCATGCCGACCGTCCGCCGCCGTGCTCTGGGAGGTCGGGCAGTGCGTCCGCCCCTCGCGTGGCCGCGCTGAGAGCGGTGACGACGGGGGGAGAATCCGACAGACTGCTACCGAGGTAGTCGCTCCAGAAACGCCGCAGTGCTGCCCCGCTCGGCGACGCCGACAGAGTCCGTTGCCAGGCGGCGAATGCGCGGAACGGGATGACCGGGTCTGCCATGCCAACGGCGTCCGGAAAGCCATAGAACGACGACAGGTCGCGCAGGAGGATCTCCTTCGACCGGAGGTCACACACCAGGTGGTCGACGCTGAACAGCAGGTGCCACAGATTCTCGGTGTGCCGTACGAGGAGTGCCCGGAAAACCTGACCCGCCGCCCGGTCGAAGGGTTCCGCGAGAAAGCTCTGCGCGACGTCGCTCTCGGCGTGGTCCGACTCGACGTTCCGCAGGTCTGTCTGGCTCAGCGCCCCTGGGCGTAGGGCCATGACCTCCTGATGTGGCTGCCCGGACGAGTCAAAGTAGAACCTGCTTCTCAGCACCTCGTGCCTGGCGAGGAGCCCGTCGACGGCCCGACTCAGTCGCTCGACATCCACTGGACCGGATATCTCGAAGCCGAAGTCGAGGCGCCAGTCGGAGGCGGTTCCGTACCTGCGGTCCCGGAGGAGCCTCCGCTCCTGGTCGCATGACACTGAACCTTTTTCAACCTCCCCTTGCGGTCCGTCGGAGCGCAAGTTCGGAGGCGGTGTGTGAGCGCCGCGCGGTTCAGGTTGAAAAAGGTTCACCGGCAGGTGCGGTGCCGTACCGACATCCGTGGCGCTGACCGGGGGGCTCGGTTCGAGTCGGCCGATGATCTGCGCCAGGTGGGTCGCGTCCCTGTGCTCCAGCATGGCCGCCAGCCCCACCGGCCGGCTGGTAGCCCGCTGTAGCAGGAGAGCGGCCTGTGCCGCCTGCAACGATTTGCCGCCGAGCCTGAAGAAATTGTCGGCCGCCGTCAGGTTGCCCGCTCCCAGAACCCGTGACCAGACGTCCAGCACCTGCTCGACCCGTACCTCGTCAGATGCCTGTGCCGTCGGCGGGGTCCGGTCGGATCCTTCTGGGCGGTCCATCATCTGACCTGGGTGGATCGGTCGGCAGCGTCGCGGAACCGAGCACGGACGTGTCGGGCTACTGCCGCCGCGACCAGCCGGTCGCCGTGGCCCGGCAACCCGCTACCACTCTGATGGTCTTCCGGAATCATGGTGCTCCGTTGTTCGCCGCAGGCCAGCACCAGGCCGTCCGGACGACTCACGAAGAGCGTGGATTCCAGTTCGCAGAGCCGGCTGATGACCCGCGAAAGGCTGGTACCCGAGCTGCCGGCAAAACCTTCGCAGGTTTCCTCGTCAATGGACAGGATGTCGGCCTCCCGCACCGATTCGAGAAAATCGGCGAAGGAGATGTCCTGGTAGATGTCGTGGGGGACGACATCGATCCAGAGAAGGGCTCCGGTCCGTTTGGCCGCGCTCCGCACGGCTGCCGAGATCTCGGCGAAGGTGTCCTCGAACTGGACGTAACCGCTTAACGAGACCACCAGCGGACGGCGTGCGGCGGCGGCTCGCTCGATGGCTCCCGCCACGTGTTCCGGTGACATCCGCGCCAACCCGGGTGCGTCGGTCAGCATCACCCTTCCGACGTGGCGCGGATAGAGGAGAACAATTCGCCCGGTCGGAACTCCCGCCCTGATCTCCAGGTCGTATGCCTGTCCTCGCTGCTCAAGGCAGGCGAGCACGTACTGTCCGAGGTCATCGGGGCGTACGCCGCCCTGGATCGCTTCCGCGCCACCCAGCAGGGAAACGACGACCGAACCGTACCCGGCGTCGCCGAACCCCGCACACGCGTGGAGCGGGGCGCCGCCGATCTGGATGGAGATCGAGCAGTCCTCTTGCGTCCAGGACCCGTCGGGCCACCGGTTGGAGACGTCCTTGACGACGACGTCGACGACGAGTTGGCCGATACAGACCAGGATCGGGTCGGAGCGATCCGATTCGAGGTCGATGCCGGAATAGCGTGCGAGCCTGGACGTGTGCCCCATCGGTGAGTCTTCCTAGCTATAGAGGTTTGCCGAGGTCCGTGGAGCGCTGCTGGAGAGCCTCCGCGATCAGGCGCCGCGCGTGCGGGTGTCGCAGCAGATCTTCACGGTCGCAGTCGACCGACCACATTCGGCTGGTGGGTACCTGTGGCCACGGCCCGTTGAACGGATGGTCGCGGGAACGTACCAGGAGTACCTCGCCCGGCCAGGGTAGGAAGGGGGCGTTGTGCGCGGCCATGAGCTGGGTGAGCCAGTCGATCGCCTTGCCCACCAACTCCTCGACGAGGCACAACGCGACCTCGTCGACCTCGTCCGCCACGCCCGACATGGCGCGTACCACGTGCAGCCTCAGCTCGGACGCCATTTCGGCGAGCAGAAGTCGGGGTCGGTCAACCATCGCCCGGCCGCTCAGCGCGACCGCCGGCTCGGTGTCCGGGGCACCGAAGCCGGACAACACCCTCCGGTACTCGTCGACGACAGTGGTGGCAGGGCAGGGTGCGCCGTCCAGCGCGATGAGGATCGGCGCGCACCGCTGGCGCCCCGTCGTCAACCGGGCCACCTCGTGCGCGATCGGAGACGCGAGGCAGTACGAGACGACGGCGTCGACCCGCCGGTCGGCGGTGACCTCCCGGACCAGCGCCTCGGCGTACTCGACGGCCGACGGAACGGCGGGCAACGGGTGGGTCATGAGGTGCCGCACCTCGACCCCCGGAACGTCCGCGACGAGGTTGGAGATCCTCGGTCGCTCCTCGTAGCCTGGGTAGTCGAGTGTGAGCACCAGCCCGGGCTGCTGAGCCCCGGTCACCTGTCGGCTCGGGCGGGGCGGAAGGCAGCTGCGACCATGCCGCCAAGGTACGGCGAAACCCGCGGCCCGGCCCCGTCCCAGAAATGGAGGACGGGCGGGTCGAGTCGGCCGGCGGCGAAACCACCGGTCAAACCGCCCGCCGGACCTCAACGCCCGCACCAGGTCGCTTGCCAAGCGTGGGAGGCAGCGTCCCGACGAGCCGGTCGCAGGTAGCCGTCGGAGGTACCGTATCCGCGCCTCGGCCTGGTGGTGGGCCATCCTAGGTCGTGGTGCCGGGGGCGTCCCGCCACACCAGCGTCCGCACGGGATGCAGCCGCGCCCCGCGTCGTTGCTTGGCCAGCGTCGAGCCGGATCCCGTCCACAGCTGAGGCGCGCCTGCCGCTGCCGCGCGCCGCGCCGGCTCATGGATGAGGATGTTGAAGTAGATCGCGTAGTCCCGAATCTCCGACCGGGCGTAGTCGCAGCCCCAGCAGCGGCTGCGCCATTCGGCCCCGGTGTCCCACAGCGCCGAGAACGCGATCGGCGTGGTATCCACGTACGCCACGAGAGCCCGGACGGTGTCGCCCATCGTGACTCGCATCGCATCCAGGTACCGCCAGTCGTCGGCCAGGCCCGTCCCGGCGCCGTACCTGTCGTTCACCTGGTGCAGCAGCGGCGCCAACCGGCGAACCAGCCGCTTGTCGAGAGGCTCCTCCCGAACCTCGATCCCCGATTCCAGGAAGAGGCGCCGTTCCCGTCGGATGTCAGCCCGACGCGCCTTCGGTAGCGACATCACGTACCGGTCGAACGGCCCGGGGGTGAGGTCGAGGATCGCCTCGAAATCCTCGGCGCACCCGCTGGGCGCGGTGGGCGCGGTGGCCCCCGCCCCAGCCTGCCACCCGATCGCCCGGGGCAGGCAGACGAAGTCTGGTCGATGCTCGGCGGCGACCTGGAACGCGCCCTTGATCAACGTTCCGGCCGCCTCCGGCGCGTCCGGGCGGATCGCCATGGTGTTTGCCGCCAGCGCGTCCGAGCCGAGCAGGACTCCGCGCGTCCAGCCGGTGGCCGATCCCGGCACGCCGAACGTCTGCTGCGGCGTCCAGCCCGCGTGGTGCCGGCCGAGCGCCGGATAGACGGCGAGCGCGCCGAGCACCCCGCGATCATCGAGCGCCAGTACGTACCGCGACGGCACGTCGACGCTGCGCCACGCGTACTCCAGTCGGAAGAGCTCACGGAGCCGTCCCTGGGGAAGCACCTGTGACAGCCCCTGAGACGCGAAGCCGGCGACCGCGTCGGCGCTGGTCAGCACGATGTGCCTGATGGCGTCAGCGGAGGCTGGCATCGCGTCCCCGCGCACCGTGCCTCGACCCGCGTGGCGCCCTGCGCTGCTCCGGCACCGTGCGGTCGGGGTCGGGCCACCTCGGGCGGCAGGTGCGCCCCGGCGACCGGCCACAGTAGAGTGCGAAGGAGCCGGCGACCAGGGCGGTCGACCGCCCGCCGGGGCTCTCGACAGCGCCGGGCATCGTGGCGACGACCTCGTCGGGTGCGGTGACCGTCATGCCTGGCAAGGTAGCGAGGCGGCGGCTCGGGGGGACGGGGCGGCACTGTCCCCTCTTCCTGGGGCGTGATGGGGCATCTCGTGGTCCATACGCTGCGAGGCGTGCACACGTCGCCGCCACAGGTAGCCGGCCTGTCCTTCCGTCGGTTGGGCTGAAGGAACGGGCGTGGTGCCGGTCGAGGTAATCCGACCTCAAGGGCCGATGTCATCCGACGTCGAGGCTGGGCGGCATGGAAGCGACGCGGCGGATGGGGGTCGATTGTCAGCGAGGGGCGTACGGTCGCCGGGCAGCGTCGTCACCATGACCACGCGGGTGACCGCGGAGCGAATCCGCTTGCTGCGACTGTTGCCACGGGCCGGTGGCGCGGCGGTCGGTACTCTCGTCGGTCTGCAACTGGCAAGGGCGATGATCCCGGCGGCACAGGCGCTGTCGGTGGGCTACCTGGTCGCCGTGCTCGGCCGTGGACACCTCGACCGGCGGGCGCTCGCGGCGGCGGGTCTGGTCGCGGGGCTGTTCCTGGCCGACCAGTTCGTCTGGCTGCTGCTGAACACCGTACGACCGCTGGTCGTCAAGCGTATCGACGGCAATCTGCGGGCTGAGGTGCGTACCCTCGCGGTGAACCTGCCCGGACTCGACCAGCTGGAGAGCCGGGGCTTCCAGGACAGGGCGGCCCGGGCGGTGGACGGCGGGATGGGGGTGGCCCGGGATCGGTCGGCTGGCAACGCCGCGACCGGCCAGCTCGAACTCGTGTTCCGGATGGTGAGCGCTTTCGCCGCCACCGTGCTGCTGGCGACCTTCTCGGTGCCGCTCGCCCTCGCCCTCCTGCTGGTCTCGTTGGCGATCCGGGCGGTGCTGCGCCGGCAGTGGATGGGGATCATCGACCGGTTGGACGCGGACACCACCGGGCAACGCAAGGAATACTACGTCTCCGAGCAGGCCGTCTTCGGCGCGGCCAAGGACGTCCGGCTGTTCGGGCTGAGCGACTGGTTTCTCGGGCGGTTCCGGGCCATGGCCACCCGGACCTACGCGCCGGTCTACCGGGAGATGCTGGCGGTGCTGCGGCGGCAGTGGTGGACGGTGCTGCTCACCGGCGGTTCGGCGCTGGCCGCGCTGGCCGTACCCGCCGCGGCCGTGCTACGTGGTTCGCTGGACCGGGCCGAGCTGATCACCTTCGTCCTCGCGGGGTTGGGCGTGATGTCGATCAGCGCGATGGGCCGGGAGGCGTACGACATTGAGTACGGACTACGCGGTGTCGAGGCCGCCGACGAACTGGCTGCCGAGTATCGAACGACTGCCCGACCCGGGATCGCCCCGCGATCCGGGCCGACTGTGCGATCCGGGTCGGCCGGAACACCGGGCGGGCCGGGAGCAGCGCCGCCGACGATCCGTTTCGAGGAGGTCGTCTTCGCGTACCCGGGATCCGCGCGGCCGGTGCTCGACGGCCTGACGCTGACCCTGCGGCCCGGCGAGACGGTCGCCGTGGTCGGCGCGAACGGCGTCGGCAAGAGCACCTTCGTGAAGCTGCTCGGTGGTCTCTACCGTCCGGACTCGGGTCGGATCACCGTGGATGGTGTCGACCTCGGGACGCTCGACCTGCCGGCCTGGCGGCGCCGGCTGGCCGTGCTCCTCCAGGACTTCGTCCACTACCCGGCCAGCCTGCGGGACAACGTCACCTTCGCGGCGCCCGAGCTGTCCGGTGACGACGCGGTTCGGGAGGCCCTCGACCGGGCCGGCGGCACGCGGATGCTCGCCGACCTGCCCGGCGGCCTGGACACGTTGCTGTGGCGGGAGGGAGCCGAGGGTACGGATCTGTCCGGCGGCCAGTGGCAACGGGTGGCCCTGGCCCGGGTGCTGTTCGCCGTGGCCGCCGGCCGCCAGGTACTCGTTCTGGACGAGCCCACGGCGCACCTGGACGTCCGGGCCGAGGCCGAGTTCCACGAGCGGGTGGTGTCCCGGGTCCGGAACGTCAGCACGCTGCTCATCTCGCATCGGCTCTCCACCGTGCGACCCGCCGACCGGATCGTCCTGTTGCGGAACGGGCGGGTCGCGGAGGACGGCTCGCACGATGGGCTGATCGCGGCCGGCGGCGAGTACGCCCGGTTCTTCGCCGTACAGGCCGAGGCGTTCCGGGCGGGGGCTCGATGACCGACTGGCTGCGGCTGCTGCGGCACGTGACCGGGCTGGCCGTCCGGAGCGACCGGCGGGCGGCGATGCTGCTGTGTGCCCTCACGATCGGGCAGGCCGGCGTCATCGCCGCGATGGGCCTGAGCCAGCGGTGGCTGGTTGACAGCAGCGCGGCCGGGCAGGTCAGCGCGGTGGTCGGCGCGGTAGCGCTCGGCGCCGCCGGGGCCGCTGTGTCGGCCACCGCCGGCCGGGTGGAGAACAATCTGTTCATCTACCTTTCCGGCCGGGTGCGGATGGCGTTCAACGCGGAGATCCAGTACGCCGTCTCGTCGATCCCGACGATCGTCCACGTCGAGTACGGGCCGTACATCGACCGGTGGAACCGCATCTTCAGGAGTTCGCAATCGATCGCCGCGCTGCCCTGGTCGACGTTGAACGCCGTGACCACGGCGGTCAGCCTGGTGGTCACCATCGGCCTGCTCGCCTGGGTCAGTCCGGTGTTGTGCCTGCTGGCGGTGCTGGGCGTACCGCTGTTCCTGGCCACCCGGCGGGCCGACCGGCTGTTGCGGGAGGCCCGGGACGAGAGCGCCGAGACGCTGCGGCACGAGCAGCGGCTGCACGAGCTGTGCGTCCAGCCGGAGCCGGCCAAGGAGGTCATGCTCGCGAGCAGCGGCGAAACGCTGAGCCTACGCGCGTCGAAGCTGTGGGAGGCCACCGTCGCCCGGGAGACCGGCGCCCGGCTGCGGGCCACCGCCTACCAGGGCGGCGCCTGGCTGCTGTACGCGGCCGGGTTGGCCACCGCACTGCTCGTGGTCGCGGACCTGATCAGCGCCGGCCGGACGACGGTGGGCGCGGCCGTCATGGTCGTCACGCTGGCGACGCAGTTGCAGAACCAGCTGCGTACGGTCCTGGACAGCCTCACCGCGGTGGCCGAGGCAGGCCAGGTGGTGGACCACTACTGGTGGCTCCGACGCTATGTCGACGAGACGGCCCGCCCCGGTGGTCCCGCCCCGGACACCCTGGTTGGGGGCATCGCTCTGCACGGCGTCCGGTTCCGCTACCCGGGGTCGGAGCAGGACGTGCTGCGCGACATCGACCTCCGGCTGCCCGCCGGCAGCACCGTCGCGGTCGTCGGCGCCAACGGCGCCGGCAAGTCGACGCTGATCAAGCTGCTCACCGGCGTCCACGAGCCGACGGCCGGACACATCACAGTGGACGACGAGCCCCTCTCCAGCATCGGGCGGACCCACTGGCGGGCAAGCCTGTCCGGCGTCTTCCAGGACTTCGCCCGGATCCGACTGCTGACCCGTGAGACGATCGGCGTCGGCAGCATCCGGTATATCCGCCACCGGCCCACCCTCCGGGCGGCCGTCGATCGGGCCGATGCCGCCGACGTACTCGCCAGCCTGCCGCAGGGCCTCGACAGCCAGCTCGGCGCCGAGTTCGACGGGGTGGAGCCGTCGTTAGGCCAGTGGCAGCGGCTCGCGCTCGCCCGCTCCCTGATGCGGGAGGTGACCGGCGACCGCCC